>CAVUCM010000036.1:0-14689 GCA_963740015.1 uncultured Acidobacteriota bacterium
GGACCAGGTGGCGCTAAAAGCTACATCGCAGACGGTAAAGTGACGGGTGGCTTCGCTTTCGTGGCCTACCCGGCAGAATACGGCTCGTCAGGCGTCATGACATTTGTCGTGAACGAAACCGGTGAAGTCTATCAGAAAGACCTTGGCAAGAAGACCGAAGCACTCGCGAAATCCATGAAGGAATACGAGATCAATCCTAGCTGGCAAAAGGCTGACGAAAAGCAGGAAGAAACTGCCTCGGAACCAAAAACCAATCAGTAATAAGACACCGTAGACGGCGATGAGCCCGGCGATGGAGCGCCCCAACCGCGCGTCGAAGTAGTAATGCCATGGCTCGCGGGGAAAAGTACCGGAAACACGGTAGGGACAAGCCCGAAAGGGCGCGTGCTAAAATGCCAAGCATGACGCTGAGGACCCAGCTACTCCTGGCGAGCGCGGCCATTGTTTTCGCAAGCTGCGCCGCGAGAGCGCAGGAAAACCCCGACAGATCCAATCTGCCGGATGCTCCGAAAGCACAACAAAATCCAGGCGCAACAGATCAGAACCAGCAGAAAAACGCTCTGTCGACTTCTCTCGGATTGATTGCACGAAAGTCCTACGTTTATCCGGACTTGGCGACTTCCTCGGGACCGCTTTCCTCCAAGGAGAAATTCGAACTTTTTGTGAGCAAGACAGTTGCCGCGCCGCAAATTCTGAGTTCGGCGGCCGCCGCGGGTATCAGTGAAGCACGAGGCACTCTTTCGGGCTACGGGCAGGGTGGCGAAGGCTTTGGAAAAAGATTTGGAGCTTTCTGGGCGACCGGCGCCTCGAGCCAATTTTTTGGCACGTTCGTTTTGCCTGCGGCGCTGCATGAAGATCCGCGATTTTTTGTGAGACTGAACGGCGGGTGGAAGGGGCGAGTCGGCCACGCGTTGCGCCGGGTCGTTGTGATTCGAACGGATGCAGGCGTAGAGAGATTTAACCTGCCCGGGATTTTGGGGCCGCTTTTGGCGGAGAGCCTGGCGAACACTTATCTTCCGGACAACGAACGAACTGCGTCGAAAACATTTGAGCGCTACGGCATCCGAATTGGATTCGGTGCCGCAAACAACCTGCTTAAAGAATATTGGCCGAGCATTTTTAAGAGCCTGCGGCTCAATAAAGTTGTTCCGGGTTTGCAGCCCGACCCCAATCCTCCGCCGCCTCCTGGGGGACTTGATTAACAGCGGCGGCGCATCCAAGGGATTTGAGGCGAGCGGCGCAGATCGTAATATAATGTGGCGGAGCGGGGCTGTAGCTCAGATGGATAGAGCATCGGTTTCCTAAACCGGTTGTCGCGAGTTCGAACCTCGCCAGCCCCACCAGATTTCTACCCAAAATTCGAGTCATTCTAAATATTCGCTCGCGGGCCATTCAAAGTAAGAGGCGTATCGTTAACGCGCCACCCCGGCAGTGGTACACTATCCGCGAGGTGCGCTATGGATAAGTCATCGCTGATAGCCACGTCGCTTACGGTGCTCCTCGTATTAGGTTTGGTCGCCTATCGATTGCTTTGGGCTGCATCCTCTGTAGCTTCGGCGGCTGGACTCGGTCGATTTTCAAAAGTTCCAAAAGGTGTACGTCGCTGGCTTTTTGGCGAACATAAGGATGCCTCTCATTGAGCTGGCGAGAATGAACCAAGCGATCCGAGCTCGAGTCGGCCGCACAAGCGCAGTCGTGTTTGCCCTCTTCGCAGTGCTGTCTTTGATCGTTGCGCCTACTTGCGCGCCGCTCTGCGCTGCGAAAATCTGTTCTTCCGACACGGCTCAAGGGCAATGTCACGAAATGACAAGTATGGGAGCAAACGGCAGCGAACGGGTCGTTGCGCCAAGCAAGATTTGCAGTTCTCCTGACTTTTCTGCGGTGCTGGCCAAAGTTGACGATCAAACTCTGCTCTCGCAAGGACCGCGGAACAATCCCGATCAATCGTTGATTAGTCGCTGGTCCGAGCAGGACCTTGGCAGTCTGCATATAGATCCAGAGCATTGGGGTGTACATCGAACTCCATCGAGGTCGGCGGATTCCCCTCTCTTTACCATGATTCTTCGTATCTGAATTTCTACCTAGCATCTATCCTGCGAACCAAGTCTATTCACATTGAAGGTGAGCTACGCGCTATCGTGGCGCGCTCAGAACGAAAGGCTCGCATCGGATCGCGAGCCCTGCCTGCGCTCGATGAAGGGCAGATTCGCTGAGAAAGTGTGCACCAATCCAAACCGCAATCAGTACGAACAGCAATCAGGGAGGCAAGAATGAGCGGCACGCGAAGAAGATTTTTTCAGGACGCGGCGTTTTTCGGGGCAGGATTTTTTGGATTGGCAGAGACTCTGCGAGGGGACGCACAAGTAAGCGATCCGCAAGCGGCGCGGGCCATCGAACAAGGACGCCATCACAGCCCGTACGGCAAGCCCAAAAAGAGGGAAGTGTCACCCGTCGGGCCAGACCCGTTCTTGCCAATGCTCACGCCGGACCTCACGGACTTGCCGCACGAAATGGATGGCGGCGTGAAAGTGTTCAAGCTCGTGGCAGAACCGGTGAAGCGAAAAATCGCGCCGTTCAAGACCATCGACGCCTGGGGCTACAACGGCACTTGCCCGGGCCCGACGATTCAAGTGCAACAGGGCGACCGCGTGCGCGTGGTCTTCGAAAACAAATTGCCGGAATCGACTTCGATTCACTGGCATGGATTGGAAGTTCCCATCGAGCAGGACGGCGTGCCGTGGATCTGCCAGAAGCCGATCGCGCCGGGAGAAAAATATGTTTACGAATTCACCGTGCATCAAGAAGGGACGTTCTTCTATCACTCGCATGGCGCCATGCAGGAAATGATGGGGATGATTGGATTTTTCGTGTCTCATCCGGAAAGGAGCTACAAGCCCCGCGCAGATCACGACTTCGGAATGATTTTGCAGGAGTGGGCCGTCTTGCCGAACAACAGCGTTCCAAATACGGCGGCGATGGAATTTAACTGGCTGACCTTCAATGGAGCTTCAGCGCCGGCAATCACACCGATGATCGCTCGGCTGGGCAGCCGCGTGAGATTGCGCATCATCAACATGGGGATGGACCACCACCCGATTCATTTGCATGGAAATCAATTTGTGATGACGGGAACGGAAGGAGGCCGTGCGCCCGAATCGACCTGGTATCCGATGAACACAGTGCTGGTGGGCGTAGCCCAGGCGCGCGTAGTCGAATTCGATGCGAAATATCCCGGGGCGTGGATGGTGCACTGCCATCTGCCCCACCACATGATGAACAGCATGATGGATCTTCTGAAGGACCGCGCGATCGAGACGGCGAACACCACCGATGCCAAAGCGCTAGCCCAGATGGAAACGCTGGCGAAGAGCGTGCCGTTCGAACACGTGCATCATTCTCCGATCGCCGAGAATGCCAACAGTGTGCCGGGATTCCCGCAGGATGCCTTCATGGAAATGGGCATGGATGACGCCGTCGAAAAACCGGAGACGTACGGCCTGCCAAAGAATTGGAGCGCCGGAATGATGGGCATGATGACTCTGGTGCGCGTGCTGCCAGACAAAGAGTACGACGAGATGATGCAGCGAATAAAAAGTGCCGGCACCGCAGAACAAAAGGAGCACTCCCATGGCTCGTAAGAAAAATTCTTCTTCCATGCTCCGGTTCCTCTTATCTGTTCCCTGTGCGAACTCTGTGTTGAAATCCCGGCAAACCCTATCGCTAACTTTGACTATCGCCGCGGCATTGGTCAGCTCAACAACACTGGTGATTACAACTCAAGCTCAAGAAAAAGCCCCACCCATGCCGATGAACATGCAAATGCAGCACCATCACGGCGATGTGCCTCTTGTTAAAGCGGAATACCCGCGGATGGGACGCGCCCAAGAGAATGCGGCCGGACAGCTTTTCACGCTCGAGCAAGTAGAAAAAATGGCCAGCGAGACGAATCCAACGTTGCGGCAAGCGGTGGCCGAGATTCGCGCGTCAAAAGCACGCCAGCAACAGGTGGGCATGTATCCGAATCCTTCCGTCGGCTATATCGGGGATGAAATACGGGGCGGGTCGGTCGGAGGCGGCAAGCAGGGAGTTTTTGTCCAGCAGACAATCGTGACCGCCGGAAAGCTAGGCAAGAGCCGGGAGGTTCTTGGCGCGGAGTCCAAGCTGGCGGAGATTGAAGCGCAAGAACAACAAACGCGCGTCACAACCGCCGTGAAGATGGCGTTCTTGCGCGTGCTGGCAGCGCAAGAATGGCTGGAAGCAAGGCGCGATTTGGCAAAAATTGCGCAAGACGGAGCACAGACGCAAAGAGAATTGATGAATACCGGTCAGGCCGATGAATCTGAAGTGCTGGAAGCGGAGGTCGATGCGCAACGCATGCGCATGGCGGCGCGGATGCAGGAAAACACGTTGCGCGAAGAGTGGCGTTCGCTGGCAGCGGTTATAGGACAGCCGGCTTTGCCGCTCGCAACGGTCACAGGCGATCTCGAGATCGGTTGGCCGGAACTGAACGAAGAAGAAGCCGTAGAAAGCATCGCGAAACAGAGTCCCGCCGTGCAGATTGCGGAAACAGCAACGGGACGCGCGAGAGCGGCCCTTACGCGTGCGCAGCGCGAACCAATTCCGGACATAGTGGTTCGCGCGGGGGTGGAATATAACCACGAAACATTGGGAAGCGTGCCCTGGGCCAAAGGTTGGGAAGGATTGGCGGAGGCAAGCGTGGAGCTTCCCATTTTCAACCGCAATCAGGGCAACATCGTCGCATCTCTTGCGGATATAGATCGCGCGGAGCAAGAAAAGATCCGCGTAGCGCTTACACTGCGGGAGCGCGCGGCCTCTGTGGTCGATCAGTATGCAAATGCCAAGTTAATGGCCATGGAGTATCGCGACGAAATCCTGCCTCATGCAAAAAAGGCCTACGGTTTGTTAGTGGATAAGTACGGTCTGATGCTGGCGTCTTATCCTCGTGTATTGGACGCCAAACGCAAACTTTACGAGCTGCAAATCGAATACATCGCCGCGCTAGAAGGCGTATGGACCAACGGCTTGGCTTTGCAGGGTTACTTGTTGACGGACGGTCTCGAAGCACCAGCGCGACCCGGCGAGGTGGACCGGCCCATCCGGGAGACCAACGTGCCGACGCCTGAACGGAGCATGTCCCCAGGTGAAGGACTGCCGCGGCCCTAACCGCTTGTCTGACATATATATACGTACGTTCCCAGAGCGTCGGCTGCCGTCGGGAGCACGAGTCAGTACCGTCCCAGCCGGGTCGGAGCACGTGTCGAGTGCGAAACACTAGTACCCTGGTAGCGTTGACCAACTGAAAATTTAGTGGGTACTGTGCATGATAGGGTGCCCGGGTGTCAGCGAACGTGTCCTCAATGGACTGCGAACCTGATATTTGAAAAAAGCTGGCAGAGATGCGGGCGGATGCTATCGAAGCAGCGTAGTCCAAATGGCGTGGGCGGGTAGTCAAATAAAGCGATGACAACAGGTTTAAAAGCAGGACGTTACGAGATTATCGGCGAGCTCGGCCGCGGCGCCATGGGTGTCGTCTATAAGGCGACGGACCCGGTTATCGGGCGTACCGTCGCAGTAAAAACCATCAAATTAAGCGAAGAAGGCACAGGATTGTCGCGCCCTGAGCTGCTAACGCGATTCCAGACGGAAGCGCGCGCGGCCGGTTTGCTGACCCATCCAAACATCGTGGTGGTGTTTGACGCGGGCGAAGAAGACGGCCTGTACTACATCACGATGGAGTTGGTGGAAGGCAAGAGTTTGCAAGCGCATCTGGATGGCGGTATGGCGTTTGCGCTGCCACGCGTGCTGCGCATTATGGAACAAACATGCAGCGCGCTGCAGTTTGCGCACGAGCGAAACGTCGTGCATCGCGACATCAAGCCGGCCAACATCATGCTCACGGCTGATGACACGGTAAAAGTCACGGACTTCGGAACCGCGAAAATCTTGCAGTTCGGCACCATGCAGCAAACAGCACACGTCATGGGCACGCCGAGCTATATGTCGCCGGAACAAGTGAAAGGCCGGGCAGTCGACGGACGGAGCGATATTTTCTCCCTGGGCGTTTTGTTGTATGAAATGGTGACGGGAGAAAAGCCGTTTCCCGGGCAGAACATCACCACTGTGATCTACAAGATCGTGAACGAAGAGCCAGTCCCGCCGCGGCAGATCGATCCGTCCATTCATCCCGGGATCAGCGCTGTAGTGATGAAAGCGTTGTCTAAGGAACCGGAAACGCGTTACCAGAGCTGCAGGGAAATGCTCGAGGATCTGCGGAATTACCGCAGTATCGCCCCAGGCGCAAGCCCAGATAAGACCATGGTCGGTGGCGGTCTACCTGGAATGAGCGCACCGAACGCCACGCTTCCACTTGCTGGGACGGGAGTGGGAGCGCAAGGCGGCCGCAGCTTCCATGCGGAAGATCCTATGACCGTGGCAACGACGCGCTCACTGAATGCGCGAGCTTCTAGTCCCAACCAAACGCCTGTCGTGCGCCGTACAGGGCCGATACAACCGATTACTCTGGTCGAAGAACCGAAGAAAAAGAGCGTCATTGGGAGCATTTTCATCGCACTGGTCCTGATTGGCGTGATCGCCTATGGAGTGCAAAAACTGCGGCCCGTGATTGAAGATGCCCGCCAGATCAACGCCGCACAGAAACGCGCCGATAAAGATTCCGCTGCGGCAGGCGCGCCGACAGATGCAGCGACAAACACCGCTCCGGCGGCGATTCCTACTGCAAATGAATCACCGGCTGCGGCGAGCCCCGATGTAGCTGCACCGGAAAAGAAACCGGTCGATGCTCCTATAGAGAAGCCCACCCCGAAGAAGACTGAACCGGTTGTGAGCGCGCAAGCAGCCGAATACAAAGGGCGCATTGAAGAAGCCATCACGGAAAAAGGTTTAACGGGACGAGCTAAAGTGCAAGCTATCGGAAATACGCTGGTTCTGGCGGGAAAGCTGCGTCCCGCGGAGCATGGAGCATTGCTGAAATTCTTGCGCGACGCGCCAGCGAGCGTGCGCGTCGTCGATCATATCGAGTACGAAGACGCGCCGGTCGCTGAGAACGGGCATGACGCGGACGGCGGGCACCCGGTTCCGACAGGAGGCCGTGGAGCGATTCACGTGGTCACAGATCTAATTGGCGCCACCGCAATTCTGCGCGGGCCCGCAGGTCGTGTAGTGAATCAGTGCCAAACGCCATGCAGCTTCAACGAGTTAGCGCCTGCGCAGTACAGCTTGGCAGTACAGAAAGATGGCTACCAACCGATGCAGACCGCGCTTCAAGTGAAAGCGGGAAGTGTCGTCGACCAGAAGGTGACGCTGGAATCGCTCGCGAAAGGCTTGCTCCTCACCAGCAAACCGGGAGGCGCAGATGTCTTTATTAACGGAGCAAAGCAATCCGGGCAGACTCCCGTAACCTTGCCCCTTGCACCTGGTTCCTACAACCTGGTGCTGCGGATGCCGGGTTATGACGCGTATGCCGGTAGCGTGCAAGTGAAAGACAATATTCAGACCCAGCTTGACGTGACGCTGAGGGAGAAATCCACCGTTAAAGTGGCTTGGGCTCAGGTGGAAACGAGCCCCAAGGGCGCGGAGATCTTTGTAGATGGGGCAACGACAGGGCAAACGACGCCCGCGCGGGTACAAGTTCCCGCTGGCCTCCACACCGTGACCCTCCGGCTCACCGGCTACCTGCAGGTCAGGAGAACCATTCAGGCCAGCGAGGGTGGCACGGTCGACATCACGAACGTAACGCTGCAGCCGAAGTAAGGCGCAGCTTTCCAAGCCCGTGCTTCTGGGATGGAATAGACGCTTACAGAATGCCTTCTAAACCAGATTTCACCCTACTAAGAACGTAACTTTTTGTAACCATCCTACCAAGCGGGTCCCAGGACTTGGAAATCAAGCCATTCAGAACAAACAGTTTAGATCTCGAACAAGCGGGCCAGCAGCGTGCTTGCTTTATAGGTAAGGGTACCCTGCCCTCCCGCATTTTCTTCTGGGTGGTACAAGGCAGGGGTCCGTATTTAACCGGTCGGTTAAATACGAGCGGCGGAAGCAAGTGGGGAAAGCCTTGGTACTTCGAGCTATTGTGCCGGTGGAGGAGCAGCGCTACGACGCTGAGTCGCACCCGCACGCCGAGCCGCAGGTGCGGAACGGATCGCGCCAGCTCTCAGGCACAACGCCTGTGGTGAGCACGCCAACTCCGGACGCGCGCACGGCCGGCCTCATTCACTCTCTGCGATGCCTTCATCTGCTATTCCGCTCGGAGCGACTGTACGACAGGAACCATCCTCGTAGGCTGCAGAGTCTGGACGCCTCGTACGAGACATTGCACGATCTCGCCGGCGCCCTGAACGGCATTGAAATCCACATCGAGCGCAGTGGACTGGTCGCGCCAAAACTCAGCGATGCGCACCTGCCGGATGTGCGCGGCGAAATGCAGTCCCTGGCGCAGGATTTACAGCGCGCGGGAATTCAATCGCTGGCATTCGCGAGACAATTTCATGTAGGCGAACTGGACACGCTCGCGCAACTCTTCAAAGCATCATTGTTAAGATCGGAGGACTCTATAAAGCGCGGCGGAAGCGCTTGGTGGGCCGCACGGTTCTTGGAGAATCGCGTGGAAGGGATTTCCATTAACACGCAAACGGAACGCAAAGTGGATACGGTTCTGGCCAGCCTGATGGGCGCGCTGGTGGCCTACGGCGGAAACTCACCGCGCGAAGTCAACGAAATTCCCATTTTGCCCCCGGAGACCGACGACCTTATAGGCGCTCTGCGTTTGATTGGACGCCTGACACCGCCGCTCGAAGCTGCACGTGGGCTAGCGCCAGAAGAAGCAGCGCGGGCCATTCACGGAGCGATGGAAGATGCGAGCCGCGAAACGGTGCGCATGCTGCTCAGTTCGATTTCGCAATATGCTCCGCGCGAGGGCGAAAGACCGCAGCCATACCTGCTGCGTCTTTCCGTGAGTTTGATTCTCGAGTTCCTCGGAGCGGAATTCTCCGCAGGGACGCTTGCGCCGGCCAACGTGCGCCAAACATTTCATAAACTGAGCGATGTGCTGGTTTCTTCGGGCGGATATACGGGGCCGCACTCTTCGCAACATTTGACGCTGCTGGCAACTACCTGGGCCAGCGACACACACAGAGAACAAATTGTCGAAAAATTCTGGCTGGAACTTCCGCCCAGGGAAAAATCCTCGGTGCTGCGAGGTGCGGAAGTGTGGTGCGTGCCGGTTGTAGCGCTGAAGCGAACGCTTGGGCTTTTGGCGGAAGCGGGAGCGGATGCTCCAAGGCGCGAGGCGCGAAACATTCTGCTGAATTACTCGCGGCGATTGGAAAACGAGAATGTATCGGCGCGGCGCGCGGTGGCGGCGGGATTGAATGAAATGACGCGGATCATCGAATCCCTGTGGCCCAATCAATTGCCGGAGGATTTGAGCCGCGGAACGATGAAAGCCCTGGAGAAGGAAACGATTCCAGAGACCGCAGCGCTACTTGCGGCTTTCCTGGAGACACTGGGTCGCGTCGCAGTGATTCGCGCGGACTACGCGGGCTTCGAAAACATTTTGATCGGCCTGGAACGCGTGCCGAAAGACAAAGAACACGATCACATGTCGGCTCTAGCGCACCGGCTGGTGGCGCAAGACCGTTGGCTGCTCTTGGTGGATGCGTCGCTCGCTAACCGGCCGCTCGATCCGGTTTTGCCGCGGCTTTTGCAGCGCGACCCGGAGAGGCTGCTCGACCGCCTTACGCTGCTCTTGACGGAACCACGCGGCCCGGAAATGGTGCCCGCGATGGCGCGGCTGCTGCGAACAATCGGCGTCCCGGCGCTGAATCTTCTCGAGACGCGGTTGTACGAAGCGCGGAGACAACGCGTCAGCGCAGCTATCAAGCTGCTGGCCGCAACGGACCCCGAACGCCTGCTGCGCGGCTTGGCGCGAGCCCTGGCAAGCTGGGAATGGAATTTACAGGATCTTGCGGTAAGCGAACTTTCGCGGCCTGCCAATGCCGTTTCGTCGCATAGCGCGGCGTTTGTTTTCTCGGCAATTTTGGCGGATGCGCATCCGCTGGTCGTTCCGATGATGATCGATCAAATCGGATTGGCGCAGGAAACCACTGCCGTACCGCAGTTGATGGAGATTGCCGCGGGCGAGCATGAAGTGCTACGCGACCTCTTTGTGCGCATCAAAGCAATCGAAGCGATCGGCCGCATGCGCGCGGGCGAAGCGGCCGAATTGCTGCGTATGCTGGCGGAAGGGCGCGAAGGGCTTGCGTTTGCCGAACCTTCGGGATTGCGCGCGGCGGCGGAAGATGCGCTGGCGATGATTGAAAACCGGCCGTCTTCGACGCGAGCGCGCGCGGCGTTTGAATCAGCCCCGCAGACCAATGTCAGCTATGTGATTCCCCGAAGATATGCACGGGTTCCGCTAGAGTCACCGCTGCGAGCGCAGATTGACGGCTCCCAAGCAGGCCTAGCGCGCGTGAAAACCATCAGCCTCGGCGGGGCGTACCTCGAATCGCCCAAGAAACTCAGCGTGGGAGACTCCATCAAGTTGGAAGTTCGCTCGGGCCTTCGCAAAATTCACTTTACTGCTGTAGTGAGGAATCTCGGTCCGGACGGCGGTGGGGTCGAGTTCGTGCACATGAAAGATGAAGACCGCGAAAAGCTTCGCAAATTAGTTCAGCGCCACTTGCAGATTTGAGCCTGCAGTTCCTCATTTACAAATCGGAACAGTTCAGTCGGTTGCCGGGCCAGCAAAGAGGACGAGATTCTCATCTGGATCCGAAACTATAAAGGATTTGGCGCCCCATGCCTCCTTCTTAAGTTCCTGATGGAAGGAAACTCTTGCAGCCTGATAACTCAGAAACAGTTGTTCGATTTCGTTCGCGGTGGCAAGCGTAATGGAAGCGGAGAGTAGGTGTTCGCGCTTGCGAACATCGCCAGCGAACACAGGTTCGAAGACCAACCTCAACGCGAGTCGTGCATCGTCGCGGACGACCTGCCCGTAGTATGGCGGATCGCCATAGATGAATTCCACCGTGAAGCCTAGCCTGTTTGTATAGAAATCGCAGGAATTCTTGATGTTCGCCACGAAGAGTTGTGCCGAGATAGAGCTGAGAATGGGACGTGGCGTCGTCTGACTAGGTTCATCGGTCATAGCATCTGCTCCTGATTTGGGCGCCTGCCACCCAGTCCGCAGCTTGCCATATGCGCCTGCTGCCCGCCAAGCTGGGGCGCAATATATTGCGCCCCTACAAGGGACCGCGGGGTGAGTTTTCAGAAGTGCAGGAGTGCGAGTAGAGTAGAGAGACCGTTTCCCGAAGATGGACTGGAGAAAGAATGAATGTAGTGCTCATCGGGGTAGTGATTGTGGTGGCAGGGTTGGTGCTTTGGCTGGTCTTGCAGACTTCGCAGGAACAGAAGAAAAGAGCGGCGCTGGAAGGCCAGTTGAATGAACTGCGGCGGGATTTGCAGACGATTGGGACGGCGCAGGCGCAGAGTACGGGGCAGATGGCCACGATTGGCCAGAGTGTTTCACAGCGGTTGGAGAGCGTGACCAAGGCGCTGCAGGACGGCGTTTCCAACTCCGCGCAGATTGCTACGCAGGGACAAACGGCGATCGCCAACGAACTGAAGAATACGCGAGAGCAGATTGGCCATATTCAGAAACAACTCGGGGAATTCCAGGAGTTAGGACGGGGCATTTCTTCCGCGACAAAATCGCTCGAGGGAATCCTGGGCGGGGCGAAGACGCGCGGGTTGCTCGGAGAAGTGACACTGGAACGTTTGCTGGAGGATTCCCTGCCCGCTTCGCAATATGCCGTTCAGTATCGGTTCTCGAGCGGCGAGGCTGCGGATGCGGTGATTTTTTTGCGCGACAAGAAACTTGTGGCGGTCGACTCGAAGTTTCCTCTCGACGCGTTTCGGAGAATCAGCGCGGAGGGAGAAGAGGCGAAGCGAGCGTTCGCGACGGCCGTGAAGGGCCACGCGGACTCTATCGCAAAGAAATATATTGTGCCAAATGAAGGCACCTTGGATCTGGCGCTGATGTTTGTGCCTTCGGAAACCGTCTACTATGAAATGCTGATGACGCTGGACAGCAAGGGCGACGCGTTAGACTCCTACTGCCGCGGCAAAAATATTATCGCCGTCTCGCCAAACACCTTGTACGCGCATCTCTGCGTGATTCATTTGGGTTTGCGGGGGATGCAAATCGAAGAAAATGCCAAGCGAATTTCCGCGGGGCTCTCGGGAATCCAGAAGAACATGTCGACCTTTACCGATGTGTTTGAAAAACTCGGGACGCACTTGAAGAACGCGCAGCAGAGTTACGGGGAAGCGGACAAGCGGCTGGAAAAAACGCAGAATACTCTAGATTCTTTGGTTGGGACGAGCGCGGCGGATGCGTCTCTTGAGAATGGCCAGGGCACGCTTGCGCTTCCGGCAGCGACTGGAGCGAAGACCGGAGCGTAGTTCCTCAAGAAAACTAGACGGGCACGGCGTGCCGTGCCCCCACGAGATATTTGTGGCGGACGGTGCCTAACTGCAAAGATTAGCGTGGGGGCGGCGCCGAGCTTAGCAAGCGGATCGAAATCATGAAGTTGCCGCGTTTGCGGCCTACTACCTCGAAGTGCGCCACGTTTTCTGCGCCACCCGAACTGGAAGCCTTTAGAGGAGTGCCGCCTGTAAGTTCAGCTGTTTCTGGCGCCAAATTTGTGGCTTCCAGGCTAACTTTCGTGGTTGTGCCGCGCACTCGAACGGTGAGCTGGCGATGCACGCCGGTCGCGAGCGGCGAAGAATCGGCTTCCAGAGTGAGCGCCACGAAGACAACTTCAAGGGGCGGCCCATTCCGCTTCGCGCAAGAAATGTCGACGGAGGCGCGGCCCGGCTGCAAATCTGGCGGTGGCAGCACAACCAGCGAAGTCGGAGAAGACGCGAGCACGAACGCAGGGTCGCCAGAGACAGTAATCTGGTTCGCGTCGGCCTCACCGCAAAAACCGCGGCCGGCAATTTCGAATCGGTCCGCGAGTGACGCGATTTTAGGGACTGACGTGACCTGGATGGCAGTGGCAGCAGTTTCATCGGGTGACAAAATCGTTATGGGAATATGTCCTTCGCGGCCGGCGATGGAGCCGCGCATAACGCCGGGATTCAGAGGAGCGACGAACAGCGCGCGCCCTGTTGCGTCTGTGAGCAAACGATCGCCATTGGAAAACACAACGGGGGCGCGGGGAGTCAGCCGGCCATTCGCGTCGAGCACGGCGAGAGTTGCCCGTTCTCCGGAGATGATGGTCCGCGGCAGCAGCAAAATGCGACCGGCTGCGGAGGGAGGAGACTTTTGTGCGGACGCCGAGAAAAAAAGCGCGAGGAATGCCACCGCGAGGGAAAGGCTTCGAACAACGAGCAGAGGCGGCGGACGGCGTAGAAGCATGGAGTGATTGTAGTCGAGAGGTATTGCAATGAGGAAGCTGGGAAACATTACACGGAGGGCGAGGAACAGCGGGGTCAGCAAGCCATCTCAGTGGTTCGCTGTGACGGGCGGTTCGTCTGGAGAATAGATGAGTACGGCACGGCCGAGAACGCCCGCCGCCAATCGCCGCAATTTATAGACAAACGGACGCGGCGCAGAACTTCGAGCGCATTCTTCCAACCGATAATAATGGCCTTCATAACGAACCACGCGCGGCGGAGTCCAGTCCATTTTCGGACGGCAGGCGCGGATTTCAAGAGATTCTTCCTCGGCATTTTTTGCAAAGCAGAGCTCATCGGGAACTTGCGGAAGCGTGGCCATCAAGACTTTTTCCTTCATAGTGCCCACGTAGGAAGAGACGTGGCCTTGCGAAAACTTTACGGTTCCCGGTGGCTCAGGCGCTCCTCGGCGAAAAATCTTCGAGTAGATTTTATCCGGCAGATAAAGTGGAAAGACGCCTAGAACGGTATCTGTAAATGCCGCGCACGTGCGCGCCGTACCCTCGATACCGAAAAAGGCGATGACCCAGGTCAACGGGTGAGTGGCCCAAATGAGGAGAGCTGCAAAGCCTATCGCATGGTCGGTGATTTCGGTTGGTGCACTCTTGCTGAGCGTGTTATCGAGGCCGCGGGAAACCCAGGTCGTCACGGAGTACGAATACCAATACATAAGGCCGCCAAGGGCGATAACGGATTCCGCCAGACCGCTGAGGACGGCGGCCGAACGCCAGTGCACGGATTGGTAGAACGGCAGCGCTTTGCGCCAGCGCTCGGGGAGCAGCGAAAGAAACGGCCCAAGAACGAAGATCCACATGTCGTGCCCCGTATTTATTTTAAAGAGCCAGAACCTTGCAAGGGACCTAAGGCGACCAGACAAACCAAGAAGTAATCGTCCAAAAATACTGTGCGTCTACGGCGCTGGCTTTGAAACGAGTCGATAAATTTGGGCATCAAGAAAGAGACGGAACAACTCGGGATCAATCTCCTCGTCGCGGACGCACAGTCTGAGGATCTCGAGAGCGCGATCGGTCGGAACAGCTCTTTTATAAGGACGATCAGATGCGGAGAGCGCATCGAAAATGTCGCAAATAGTCATCATCTTGGCTTGCACTGGAATCTCGGCAGCTGTGAGGTTGTTCGGATAGCCTTTGCCGTTGAGCTTTTCATGGTGAGCGCGCGCGATATCGGG
>CAVUCM010000037.1:0-160275 GCA_963740015.1 uncultured Acidobacteriota bacterium
GTAGATATCCAGGGTGGTCTGCTCTGCCTCAAAAAAGACCCCAAGAGGTTTCGGCGCCGGGGCGGCGTCGGATTCTGGAATCTCAAAGGGGAGGCCGTCCGCAAAAAGACCGGAAGCACGAGTTAGAGCGAAATTGCCCTCGGTCAAGGCCTCCTGATTGATTTGCAGGTCGAGGAATCCCCAGGGGCGGAAGTTCAGCCCTTCCAGGCGAAATTGTAGGCAGCTCTCGACATAGCGGTCGCGCGTCTGTAAGTGTTGCGGCGTGAGGAAGGTGCCTTTGGACCAGATGACAGGTTGGAGCTGGCGCATGGCTTGCGGCTAAAGCTAGCAGGTGAAGTGCGTGAAAGTCAAAAGAGATTGGGATGGCAATTCCGGCGGTCGGATGCATCGACGCCCCTTGGCGGGGACAATTCTCTGAACTCTCACGAATGCCAGACTTTATCAGGTGAATTGTGGCCTCCAAAGGGCACCGGCAACTTTTCAATCGTATATCTCCTTCTATGCTTCAATCACCGCCTTTTTCCCGAAGTTGCCAGTTCACCTGCAATCTATCCGTAGTTCACCAGCGGTGCATTGTTCTCGCCGGCTGGATGCCCGATACTTCGCAGCATGTTGAAGCCGTGGAGAGCAACTGTGGACCGCGGTAATGCATGCCAAGGCAGTTCCAAGTGGATCGCGATTCTCGATTTGAGATTCGCAGGCAGCGGGTTGCAGGGTGGTTCTAGGACTAGAGAACCAATTGACGGACGGCGGAAATCGTGATAAACCGTGCCGATGCAATCAGGTAACCTGCCTTGGAGAAACGATACTCGCTCTCAAACCACTACCCACACTGAGAGGACAATTTAAGGGGAAATACATGGCAAAAGAAAGCGTCCACAAGAAGCTGGAGCGGGTCCGTCCGCCTAGAGTGCATGTCACCTATGATGTTGAGGTTGGCGATGCTATCGAGGTGAAAGAACTGCCATTTGTCATGGGCATTTTGGCCGACCTTAGTGGCCAACCCACCGAAGCGCTACCGAAGTTGAAGGACCGCCGCTTCGTGGAGATCAACCCAGACAACTTTGACAGCGTTCTTGAGAGCTTTAAACCGCATCTCTCGCTGGAAGTTGACAACAAACTCAGCGACGAAGCGGACGCCGGTAAGCTCAAGGTAGACATAGACTTCAAGAGCTTGGATGTTTTCGACCCCGCTAGCGTGGCAAAGAACGTCAAGCCGCTTCGCGAGCTGCTGGAGCTCCGCCAAAAGCTTGGCGACCTCCGGCGCGCTCCAGGGCAACGACAAGCTCGACGACCTTTTGATGGAAGCGGTGGGCAATACGCAAAAAGCCGACCAATTGAAGAAGGAATTAGCGAAGGACAAGCCCGCGGGAGGCTCAGATGAGTAAGCCGGAGAAGGCAGCCGCGCAATCGGCGGAAGCTAAAACGACTGAATCGAGCCTGTTGGATCAAATAGTCGAACAAGGGCGGTTTGGACGCGAACAAGTCGCGCGCGATCGCGGCCGGGATATGGTCAAGGAGTTTGTGGCGCAAGTTCTCGAAGGCGAGATGAAGCTCTCGCGCGATGCCGACGCCACGATCAATGCTCGTGTCGCCCAGATTGATCACCTCATCTCTCTCCAGCTGAACGAAATCCTTCATCATCCCGCTTTTCAGAAACTGGAAGCCAGCTGGCGTGGGATCAAGTACCTCATGGACCAGAGCGAAACCAGCGCGATGCTCAAGCTCCGCGTCCTAAACGTCAGCAAGAAAGAGCTGCTGCGCGACCTGCAACGCGCTCCTGAATTCGATCGAGCGTGATGTTCAAAAAGGTTCACCAGGACGAGTTCGGCATTTTCGGTGGCGAGCCTTTTTCCGCTCTTATCGGGGACTACGAATTCAGCAAGCATCCCGAAGACATCGAGCTGCTCGAAAAGGTTTCGCAGGTGGCCGCCGGAGCGCATGCTCCATTTTTAACGGCTGCATCTCCGGAGCTTCTGAATCTTGACAGCTTCGCTCAACTCGGCGATCCCCGGGATATCGGGAAGATTTTTGACAGCACGGAATATGCCAAGTGGAAGTCCTACCGTGCTAGCGAAGATTCACGCTACGTAGGGCTAGCCATGCCTCGTGTTCTCATGCGCCTGCCTTATGGCAAGGAAACCAAGCCGATCGATGATTTCAACTTTGAAGAGGGCGTGGACGGTTCCGATCACTCGAAATATCTCTGGGGCAATGCCGCTTATGCATTGGGCGCCCGGCTCACGCAAGCCTTCGCGAAGTATGGCTGGTGCGCTGCGATTCGCGGCGTGGAAGGCGGCGGGCTCGTCGAGGGGCTCCCTGCGCACACATTTCACACCGATGAAGGCGACGTGGCACTTAAGTGCCCGACCGAAATTGCTATCACGGACCGCCGCGAAAAAGAACTTGCCGATCAGGGGCTAATTCCCCTGGTGCACTGCAAGGGAACCGATTACGCCGCGTTCTTTAGCGTGCAATCCTGCAACAAGGCCAAGAAATACGATAAAGCCGCGGCCAACGCCAACGCGCGGCTTTCCACACAGTTGCCTTATATCCTGGCCATCTCCCGATTTGCACACTTCCTGAAAGCCATCATGCGCGACAAGATCGGCAGTTTCATGTCACGCAAGGATTGCGAGCAGTTTCTAAACCGCTGGATCAGCCAGTATGTGGTTTTGGACGACACCGCGAGCCAGGCGGCGAAAGCGCAATATCCGTTGCGTGAAGCCCGCGTCGACGTAGAAGAAGTGGCGGGCAAGCCAGGCGTTTATCGTGCCATGGCGTTTTTGCGGCCGCACTTTCAGTTGGATGAACTGACGGTCTCCCTGCGGCTTGTAGCTGAATTGCCGAAGTCGGCCCGAGGGTAATTTTTGGTGAGCGAGGTTTCACAGCGCAAGCTCTGAAGTCCACGCTTTCCAGGTTTTGATAGATCAAAAGAGGAAGGAGTAAAAGCCATGGCAACGGATTTTTACTTGAAGCTGGACGGCTGCGAAGGTGAATCCCAAAAGGAAGGCCACACGAAAGAGATCGAGGTAGTGAGCTGGTCCTGGAGTGGACACAATAGTGGAACTTTCGCCGCCGGTTCGGGTGGAGGTTCGGGCAAGTTTTCGTCCACTGATCTATCATTGCAGGCCATGGTCAGCAAAGCCTCGCCGAAACTCATTCAGGCGTGCACCAAGGGCTCGCACATCGACAAGGGCGTTCTGAGCTGCCGCAAGTCTGGCGGTGACACCAAGCCATACGACTTTCTCAAAATTACGCTGGAGCACTGCCTGGTTTCGTCTTACCAGAGCGGTGGATCAGAAGGAAGCGAGGCACTCGTAGATTCATTCTCTCTGAATTTCTCAAAGATCACTTACGAGTATTTCGTGCAGGATGCGTCTAAGGGAACGGTTTCTTCTACCGGCTCCATTAGCTACGATCTTGCGAAAGCACAGGCGGCTTAAACCCCGCAGTTGCCATCGATTGACTTGGGGCTACGCTCGGCCTTCGCGATGAGGGCCGAGCATCCTCTTCTTGGCCCTGCCTTGCGCTCTCATTTCGAGCGCCACACGGACGCTCTATGACCCCACAGCAGCTACTACAAGCGGGAAAGCTTGACGAAGCCATTGCGGCGGTTAGCGCCGAAGTGCGCGATAATCCGCAGGACGTCAAGCGTCGAACGTTCTTATTTGAGCTTCTTTGTTTCTCCGGGGATTTCTCTCGCGCTGAAAAGCACTTGGATCTCGCTGCGCAAGGCAGCCAGTCCGCCGAGATGGGCGCGCTCCTTTATCATGCGGCGCTGCACGCCGAGAGAACGCGTCACGAGATGTTCGGCAAGAAGGAGTATCCTTCGCCTCATAAAGCCGCCTCGGGCGAGTTGTCCATCAAAGTGAACGGAAAGTTGTATCACTCCCTTGTCGATGCTGATCCACGCATTGGAGCGAACCTGGAAGTGTTCGCTGCGGGGGCTTATATGTGGATTCCTTTTGCCCTGCTTACTTCAATCGACATCGATCCTCCTAAGCGGCTCCGCGATCTTCTCTGGCTTCCCGCGAAAGTACGAACTTCGGATAAATACGCGGAGAGGGAACTCGGCGAGGTCCTTCTTCCGGTTTTGACGCCGTTTGCAGCGCAGCATCCCGATACGGCGGTACGCTTGGGCCGGGCGACGCTCTGGGAAGAAAGTTCCGAAGGCGAAGTTTATCCCGTAGGCCAAAAAATGTTGCTTGCCGACGATGAGGAGTGGCCGCTTCTGGATCTCCGCAGCGTGCAAATCACCATGGCCCAGACGGCCTCTTGACGGCTATGCCTCTGCCCGATGGTCTGCTCAACCCTATTCCTGGTGATAACCCCAGCGGAAAGAGTCTTCGCTACGACCCGGTCTACGACAAGATTCGCGAAGCGCGCCGCGAAGAGGACGTCCTTCCGCAGGGAGACTGGTCGCGCGAAGTAAAGAAGGCGGATTTTCCGCTCGTTATCAAGCTGGCCACCGAGGCGCTTTCCACCAAAACCAAGGATTTGCAGATCGCCGCGTGGCTGACCGAAGCGATTCTGTTCCGCGATCACGTCGCGGGACTGCGCGAAGGGCTCGACCTCCTTCGCGGCTTTATGGAAACGTTCTGGGATACGCTCTATCCGGAAATTGAGGACGACGATTTGGAGTTTCGCTCCGCGCCGCTTTCTTGGGTCGGTTCCAAGCTTGATGTCGCCGTGCGCCGGCTTCCTCTTACCAAGAACAAGCTGGACTTTTTCAAATTTCAGGAATCGCGCCGCGTTGGTTATGAAGCGGATGCCGCGGCTAGCGATATGAAAGCGGCCGAGCGGGCCACCGCCATCGAAGAAAAAAAATGCACCGGGGAAGAATTCGATGAGGCTGTCCGCGCGACGGGAGACGCCTTCTACGAAAAGCTGGCCGCCAATCTCGTCGCCGCTCTCGAATCGGTGCTGTCGCTCGAAACCTTGAGCGATGAGAAGTTCGGCCGGGAAGCTCCCAACTTCGCTAACCTCCGGACCGCACTCGAAGACTTGCAGGACGTAGTGAAGCACTATCATCAGCCTGCTGCGCCGGAAGTAGAAGAGGAGGCCGGCGGAAACAGCGCCCGAAGAAGTTGTCGAGGAATCCAGTCGCTACAGCTGCCGGTGTTTCAGCCGCGCCTGCCGCCAAGAAGCGATCCGTTACGGCCGAGCCTGCCGATCGCGACGATGCGATGCAGCGCCTGACGATCGTGGCTCACTTTTTGCGCCATGAGAATCCGCAGAATCCTGTTCCTTATTTGTTGCTTCGAGCGATGCGCTGGGGAGAGCTTCGCGCTGCGGGCACTTCTCTCAATCCCGCGATACTGGAAGCTCCACCCACGGAAAAGCGCACGCTGATCAAGAAAATGTCCATGGATGGGGATTGGGCAGGAGTTCTGGAAAACGCCGAACTGGCCATGAGCCTGCCCTGCGGCATCGGCTGGCTCGATCTGCAGCGCTATGCTGTGCGTGCGTGCGAATCGCTCGGCTCGGATTACGAGCCCGTGGCAGCTGGGATTCGAGCAGAGTTGAAGACGCTCCTTGCCGACTATCCTGATCTGCTTGACCTCTTCGCTCATGGATGACACGCCCTCCGCCAACGCCGAAACGCAAACCTGGCTCAGAGAAAATATTTTGCCGCCACCTCCACCGCCTCCAGCTCCAGAGGTTCCCAGCGAACCGGAATTTGTAGCCGCGGTCGTGCCTGCCAGCCCGCAATCCGATGCTGGCAATGGTGAAAAAGCTCCCGACGTCATCGAATTAGCAATGAAAGCCGCGCGCGCGGGCAAGGTGCAGGAAGCTATCGGCATGTTGACGCGCGAAATGAACAACGAACGCACCGGCCGCGGTCGGTTCCAGAGGCACATTCAACTCGCGAACATTTTTCTTTCGACCAAGCATGAGGCCATCGCTTATCCCATTCTCGTCGAACTCGCGGAAGAAATTGAACGCCGCAAACTCGAGGAATGGGAAGACGCGGCCGTTGTCGCGCAGCCGCTGGCATTGCTCTATCGATGCGCCGAAAAACTGGGCCGCGACGATGCCGAAAAACAAAAAATTTATCAGAAGCTTTGCCGGCTCGATCCCGGACAAGCGCTGGCTCTGAGGTAGCCGATGCAGGACCAAGACTCAAACGCGCCCATGCGATTGCCGCTCCTGGACCGCCTCCTGGACGATGAGCCCAAGGTCAAGTCCGAAGCTCCCCTGACGCGCAGTGCATCTCTGGCCAGGCTCAAGATCGCAGTCCGGCGCGACCTCGAAAACCTCCTGAACACGCGCCGCACCCCCGATATTATTCCGGAGGGTTCGGTCGAGATTCTCCGTTCCGTCTATTACTACGGGATTCCCGACATCACCTCCATGCCCGCCAATTTTCTGTACGAACAAAACAAATTGCTCCAGTCGATCGAGACGGCTGTGAAAACATTTGAAGGGAGGCTCGATGGCGTCAGAGTGTCTCTCGTTCCCGCAGTCGGTGTGTCGCGCGTCCTCCGTTTTGCGATTGACGGAATGCTTCGCATCGATCCGCTTCCCGAGCACGTCGTCTACGACGCATCCATCGAACTAACCAGCCTCGAGGTTCAGATTTCCGGAGATGACCGTGCGTGACGAGCTGCTCGAATATTACGAGCGCGAATTAACCTATCTGCGACAAATGGGCGCGGAATTTTCGGAGAAATATCCGAAGGTCGCTTCGCGTTTGCTTCTCGAGCCCAACCGTTGCGAAGATCCTCACGTCGAACGCCTTATCGAGTCCTTCGCCTTTTTGGCTGCGCGCGTTCATCTGAAAATCGACGATGAATTTCCGGAAATCACGGAAGCTTTGCTCAGTGTTCTCTACCCGCATTATATTCGTCCCATCCCGTCGTCCACCATCGTGCAATTTCACCTCGACCCGGAGCAGGGAAAACTTACCACCGGCCTCCCCATCCCGCGCGGTTCGATGCTTTACTCTCAGCCTGTTGATGGCTATCCCTGTAAGTTCAAAACTTGCTTTGACACGACTCTCTGGCCGTTAAAAATGGCTGCCGCGCAGTGGGTGACGCCTGACCGCCTGCGTCCCGCCGTCAAATCTCAGGACGCCGTAGCCGCACTGCGCCTCGAGCTCGAATGCTTTCCCGATGTGACTTTCGATAAATTGGAACTGAGTTCGCTCCGCTTCTACCTCAACGGCGAGAGCACGCTCATTCACACTCTCTACGAATTGCTCTGCAATAACTGCACGCAAATCCTGATTCGCGACCGTGCGCCGAACACGCGAAAGCATCCCATCGTTCTAGCGGGCACCCAACTTCAGCCCGCGGGCTTCACCGATGCTGAAGCTCTCTTGCCTTACCCGCGCCGGGCGTTTTCCGGCTACCGGCTTCTCCAGGAATATTTTCATTTCCCCGAAAAGTTTTTCTTTGTCGATCTAAAAGGCCTAGAAGAACTCCGCACCTCGGGTTTTGGACCGCGCATCGAGGTTGTCTTTCTCATTTCGCGATTCGAGCGCAGCGAGCGCCAGCAAACCCTCGAACTCAACGTTTCCGAAGAAACTCTTCGATTGGGTTGCTCGCCCGCCATCAATCTTTTTCCCCATACCGCCGAACCGATTCGCCTCGATCAAACTCACACCGAGTATTTGATCACTCCAGATGTGCGCCGCCGACGCGCCATGGAAATTTTCTCCATCGAAGAAGTTATCTCTCCAGATCCAGAGACTCACGAAGTCCTGAAATTCGAGCCGTTTTATCGTTTTCGGCACACCACATCTCGCCATCGCGAACGGCCTAAAGGGTTTTGGCATTCCCGCCGACAGGCCTCGACGCGGCGCGATGACGAGGGCACAGACGTCTATCTTTCGTTCTTGGACTTGAGCGGTCGCCCACTTCATCCTGACACGGACTCTGCCACTATCCACTGCACATGTTCGAATCGCGATTTGCCTCACCGCCTCCCGATGGGCAACGAGCGCGGCGATTTTGAACTCGAAGGCATCTCTTCCATCAAACGCATCGTGGCGTTGCGGAAGCCCTCCGCTTCCGTGCGCCCGCCCACGGGAAAGGGCATGCTCTGGCGCCTTATCTCCCATCTTTCTCTCAACTATCTTTCCATCGTCGAAGAAGGCAGGGAATCCCTGCAGGAAATTCTTCGCCTCTATACTTTTGGAGAATCCGGCTATAACGAACGGCAGGTCGCTGGATTGATGAAATTATCCAGCTCGCGCCATTTCGCCCGCGTCATCTCGGAAAATGGCATCGGCTTTGTTCGTGGCCACCGCGTCGAGATGGAATTCGACGAAGAACAATTCGTCGGCGGAGGAGTCTTTCTCTTCGCCAGCGTTCTCGAATATTTTCTGGGGCAATACGCTTCGCTGAACAGTTTCAGCCAGCTCGTCGTCCGCACCCAGCAAAGAAAGGAGGTTCTGCGCCAATGGCCACCGAGGGCGGGGGAAGTGATTCTCCTGTAGATTTTTCGGAAGTGGAGGAGCTGCTTCGCAGCGCACCTTATCGCTTCGAATTCTTCCAGGCTATTCGCTTGCTTGAGCGCATTGCGCCCGATCGCAAGCCTCTCGGCCGTTTTACGAATCCGTCCGATGAAGTGGCGCGCCTCGGAGCACATCCATCGCTCTCGTTTCCTGCGAGCGAAATTCAGTCCATCGATTGGCCCGAGGGGAAAGCGCCCACTCTTGCTGTGAATTTCATGGGGACCACCGGCCCACAGGGTCCTCTGCCGCACTTCTATACGACCCTCATTCTTTCCCGCCTGCGCTCCGGCGATAAAACGCTGCGCGATTTTCTCGATCTCTTTCATCACCGCATGCTCTCGTTTTTCTATCAGGCCTGGGAAAAATACCGCTTTGCCGTTTCCTATGAACGCGGAGAGCGAGATCGCTTTTCCCATCACCTGCTCGATCTGATCGGTCTCGGCACCGCTGGATTGCAGGAGCGTCTTGCGGTTCCCGACGATGCTTTTCTTTTTTTTGCCGGCATTCTCGGCCAGCGCCCCCATTCCGCGCACGCTCTCGAGTTGCTCCTTAACGATTATTTCGAAGTCCCTTTTGAAGTGATCCAGCTAGTCGGCGGCTGGTTTCGTTTGGATGACACCACGGAATGCTGCATCGGCGAGCGCTCCACTCCCTCTGAGCAATTGGGGATGGGTGCTGTGGTCGGCGACGAAGTGTGGAACCAGCAGGCGAGCGCGCGAATTCGCATTGGGCCACTCAATTTGGAAAACTATCTCGATTTTCTGCCTAACGGTTCAGCTTACGAACCGCTCCGCGCTCTGTTGCGTTTTTGGACGAACGAGGAAATCGATTTCGAAGTACAGCTCATTCTCAAACGGGAAGAGGTGCCGCCCTGCCAGCTCGGCGGCGAGGGTGATGGCGCGCCGCAGCTTGGCTGGGTCACATGGATGAAATCAAAATCCATGGAGCGCCACCCGGAAGAAACCATTTTCAATGTTTAGCGAAGCGAGGATGTTATGACGGCAAACTTAAAAGGCCTCATCGGAAAGCTCAACGACACTACCCGGAATGCTCTCGAAGCCGCCGCTGGTTTTTGCCTGGCGCGAACACACTATGACATTGAGGTCGAACACTTTCTTCTGAAGCTGCTTGACACAACTGACAGCGATTTTCCGCGGATTCTCAAACAGTTTGGCGTAGACAAATCGCGCCTCACCGGCGATCTAACACGCAGTCTCGATAAATTGAAATCGGGAAACGCCCGCACACCCGCTTTCAGTCCAACGCTTACGGATATGCTCTCCGAAGCCTGGACGATCGGCTCCATCGATTTCGGCTCCGCGCAAGTTCGCACCGGCTTCTGCATCCTCGCGATTGCGAGTTCCGGAGATCTTTCGCGGCTCATGCGCGAGGTCACCCGCGAGTTTCAAAAAATCAGTGCTGAAACGCTCCACAAAGATTTTTGGAGCATCGTCGCTGGTTCGCCTGAGGATCAGGAAACTGCGCAAGCCGTTCCCATCGGGGGCGAGGGTCTTCCGCAGGCCGTCGGTATGCCTGCTGCTGGGAAACAGCAAAATCTTAATCAATTCACGATCGATCTTACCGCGAATGCCAAGGCCGGAAAGATTGACACTGTTTTAGGGCGTGATCACGAGATTCGCCAGATCATTGACATCCTGACGCGCCGCCGTCAAAACAATCCGATCCTCACTGGCGAAGCGGGCGTCGGAAAAACCGCCGTCGTCGAAGGTTTCGCACTGCGCGTTGCTGCCGGTGATGTTCCGCCAGTGCTTAAGAACGTTAGCATCCGCTCGCTCGATCTCGCGCTCTTGCAAGCGGGCGCCGGCGTCAAGGGCGAATTTGAAAATCGTCTCAAAGGCTTGATCGAGGAAGTGAAATCCTCTCCATCTCCCATCATTCTTTTTATTGATGAAGCCCACACCATGATCGGCGCTGGCGGTCCGGCAGGGCAGGGCGATGCAGCGAACTTACTCAAACCGGCCTTGGCTCGCGGCGAACTCCGCACCATTGCCGCTACTACCTGGTCCGAGTACAAAAAATTCTTCGAGAAAGACGCCGCGCTCGCTCGCCGCTTTCAGGTCGTCAAAGTAGAAGAGCCCACCGAAGAACAATGCAGAGTCATGCTGCGCGGCATCATCGCGTCGCTCGAGAAACACCACAACGTGCGGATACTGGATGAAGCGGTCCACGCCGCAACCAAGTTCTCTCATCGCTATCTCGCTGGCCGTCAGCTGCCGGACAAAGCTGTCAGCGTAATGGATACCGCTTGCGCTCGACTGTCCCTTGGACAAAATGCCACTCCGCCCCTGATCGAGGACGCGATGCGCATGGTCGATGACCTTGACGTGCAGCAGCGCGTGCTCGAACGCGAAGCCGCTGTCGGTGTCGATCATTCCGAACGGCTTGCCAATATCGCCAAGCAGAGAACAGAAGTCGCCGCGCGCCTTAAAACTCTAGAGGAACGACGCGGCAAAGAGTTGGCGCTCGTCACCCGGATCCGCGACATCCGCACGCAACTCGAAGCTGCGGTCGCTCCTCCCACTGCCGCGCCATCAAGTACAGCCGCGGCCGCTGGCACAGCTGCTCAGCCCGCAACGGATGCCCCAGCGCTCCGGGCGGAACTCGAAAAACTGAATGCCGAGCTCGATGCGTTGCAAGGCGATTCGCCACTTATGCGCGTTTGCGTGGACACGCAAATCGTCGGAGAAGTTATCTCGGCGTGGACCGGCATCCCTGTCGGCAAAATGCAGCAAGACGAAATCAATACAGTTCTCAATCTCAAAGATCTCATGGCCGTTCGCGTCATCGGGCAGAACCACGCTCTCGAATCTATCGCTCAGCGCATTTCCACAAACCGCGCAGGCATGGACGATCCCGTCAAACCCGTCGGCGTTTTTATGCTTGTGGGCCCCAGCGGTGTTGGCAAAACCGAAACCGCGCTTGCCCTGGCCGATTTTCTCTATGGTGGCGAACGCAATCTCATCACCATCAACATGTCCGAGTATCAGGAAGCTCACACCGTTTCAAGTCTCAAAGGCTCGCCACCAGGCTACGTCGGCTACGGCGAAGGTGGTGTACTTACGGAGGCGGTCCGCCGCCGCCCGTATTCTGTCGTCTTGCTCGACGAATGCGAAAAGGCTCACCCTGACGTGCTGGAGCTCTTCTACCAGGTCTTCGACAAAGGAATGATGGAAGACGGCGAAGGCCGTGAAATCGATTTCAAAAACACGATCATCATTCTCACTTCCAACGCATGCACCGATCTTCTAATGAAGCTGACCGCCGATCCCGAAACCACTCCCAGCGCCGACGGCTTGGCCAAAGCGCTTAAGCCTGAACTCAACAAAATTTTCAAACCGGCTTTCATGGGCCGTCTGGTAACCGTCCCGTATTTTCCCTTGCGCGACGAAGCCATGAAGCAAATCGTCACCCTGAAACTTGCGAAGATCCAACGCCGCATCCGCGAAAATCACAAAATCGAGCTGACCTACGATCCCGCAGTCGTCGCCGAAGTCGCCAAACGCTGCACGGAAGTCGAGTCCGGCGCGCGCAATGTCGACAACATCCTTACCAATTCCATGCTCCCGGATGTCTCGCGCTATCTTCTAAGCCGCATGGCCGAACACCAGAAGCCATCAGCCATCCATGTCGCTGTCGGAGAAAACGGCGCCTTCACCTACGCCTAGTCTCAAATGGGACGGATCGGGGCTTGTTTGCCCTCGTGGCCCCCGCCCGGTGCAAACTCTAGAACCGGAAAGGAATTCGCTAGTGGCTTCTCAACGATCGCAACAATATCGATCGGCTCGCCCCGCCGGACACGATGGTCATGGCGATTCCAGATTTGATGAACAAGGCGGAACTCGCCTCTTCGGTTCCATTGGCTCCGGTCGGCACCACGCACATCATCATCATAGGATCACACTGGTTCTGTACCCCAACATGGGCGCCAGCCGGTGGTTTGTAGTCTCCCGGCAGGGCCACACGATGATCCTGGATGAGGACGAAAAGACCGTGCTGGGCCGCTTATATATCGTGGGCGGAAAAGGCGAATCTTACGAGGCGGTCGGTGGGCCGCCGGGAAAGCCTCAAAAAGGCGGCGGCGGGCACACGGCAGGTCAGACTCCTTCGGGGCTCTTCACCTTAGGCCCCAAACAGCATCACACGACGCTTGGTTGGCCGCTGTCCACCATACCTTACGGCGCCCCGCTGCGCTTCGATAGTCACGGGTTCGTTGAATATTTCGAACACCACGTCTGGAAGAACGCGAATGGCCCGCACGGTATATGGACCAAGGCGTCGAAGGACTTCCATGCAAGGGATGGTGACCCTCCGGTTGTTAATGAGTCCGACTTAGCTTTGTTTCACAAGGCCGCATACCGCAAGGACAATAAACTTCGTCCAACCTGGATAATGAATGATTTTGGCGAGTGGTCGTGGAACCTCATGCGCCACGGAAAACGAACTCCCTACTACGTGCACACGACTCCGCAGGACGAGGCCTACATGAGACTCCCGCTAGAAAGAGACTCAATTACCGCGCTCTTCGGCCATTCTCATGGCTGTGTCCATATACTTCCCCAGGACCGGGATGAAATGATCCATCGTGGATACTTGAAAGAAGGGGTTCATGTCCGAATTATGCCTTACAGCCAAAAAGGACCTCCAGAGGGGTGGGTCGGGGCTACGGCGCATATCAAAACGTAATCTGGTCGACAGTGCGTGCCTCCGGACCGTCGCCGCCTCGGAAGGTTTATCCGGAGCAGCGGTTCCCGCTGGCGGAAGTCCGGAAGAAGCAGAGCAATCGGCGCAGGCCAGCGGGCGTAGAGAGAACCTGAGGATGCGACTGGAATGCAGCACGTAAGAAGCCGAATACGGGAGCGCTAAACTATGGCTTATACGCAAGAAAATCATCTGATCTCTATCAAGACGCCGCTAGGTGCAAACACGCTGCTGCTCCAAGATTTCCATGGTGCTGAAGGAATATCCCAGCTCTTCCATTTCTCCGCGGACCTCTTTTCGGAGAACCATTCCATATCGCTCAGCGAAATCATTGGGAAAAAAGTCACCATCGAAATGGAGCTTCCGAAGAAAGGGAAAAGGTATTGGAACGGGTACGTTAGCCGCTTTGCTTATGCGGGACGCGACACCCGCTTCACCCGGTACCAGATCCAGGTTGTTCCCTGGCTCTGGTTTCTCACCCGCACCGCGGATTGCCAGATCTTCCAGCAAAAAACCATTCCCGAAATCATCAAAAAAGTCTTTCAGGATCACGGCTTTCAGGACTTCACGGACCGCACCCAGGCAACCTACGTACAGCGCGAATATGTCGTTCAATACCGCGAGACGGCCTTTAATTTTGTCTCCCGCCTGATGGAGGAGTACGGCATCTTTTATTTCTTCGAGCATGACGAGAACAGCCACAAGCTGATCTTCGCCGATAAACCGCAAGCGAGCAAAAACTGCCCCGTACAATACAAAGTCCGGTTTAATTTCAATGTGGGCGTGGAGTCGGAGGACGAAGATTTCGTCACCGGTTGGGACGCGCAGCAGGAATTGCGGCCGGGCAAGTATGCTCTTACGGACTACAATTTCCAGACTCCGAACACGTCCCTTATGGCCAATGTCCAGACTGTCGCGGAAGTCGGCGGCAACACCAAATACGAGATTTACGACTACCCTGGCATTTACACCAGCAAGTCCGAAGGCGACACAGTGACCAAGCTTCGCATGGAGGAAGAAGAAGTCCTTCACCAAGTCATCGCCGGTTCCGGAAGTTGCCGTACTTTCGCTGCCGGTTACAAATTTCATGTCGATGAACACGCTCGCCAGGATATGAACGGCGACTATCTCCTCACGGAAGTCACACACGCCGCGTCGGTTGGAGAGACCTACACCAGCGCGGACCGTGGTTCCCATGAGTCCTACAGCAATAATTTCACCTGCATGCCTTTCGCCGTGCCTTTTCGTCCTCAGCGCCTCACGCCCAAACCCGTGATTCAGGGTCCGCAGACAGCCGTCGTCGTCGGCCCCGACGGCGAGGAGATCTATCCCGATAAATACGGCCGCGTGAAGGTCCAGTTCTTTTGGGATCGCCTGGGCAAAAAGAATGAGAGTAGTTCTTGTTGGGTCCGCGTCTCCCAGCCCTGGGCCGGCAAAAATTGGGGCGCTATCAACATTCCTCGCATAGGCCAGGAAGTCATCGTCGAATTTCTTGAAGGCGATCCCGATCGCCCTATCA
The DNA here is from genome assembly GCA_963740015.1 of uncultured Acidobacteriota bacterium. Classification (GTDB taxonomy): domain Bacteria; phylum Acidobacteriota; class Terriglobia; order Acidiferrales; family UBA7541; genus Acidiferrum. The sequence continues at coordinate 14,703 of CAVUCM010000037.1, forward strand.
TCACCGGCCGCGTCTACAACGACGAGCAGATGCCGCCTTACACTCTCCCAGACAACATGACTCGCACGACCTTCCTCACACGCAGCAGCAAGGGCGGTGGATCAAGCAACTTCAACGAGCTTCGCTTCGAAGACAAAAAGGGCGACGAGCAAATTTTCATGAACGCCGAAAAAGACATGGATCTTCGCGTCGAACATGACTCCCGTGAATTTGTCGGCAACGACCGCAGCCTTATCGTGCAAAATGACCAAAAAGAAAAAATCGGGGGCGAGCAGGACATTCAGATCGCCAATGACCAAAATGAAAAAGTTGGCGGAGATGCCTCGCTAAATGTCACGGGCAATCAAAACGTGCAAGTTGGCCAGACCATGTCCCTGCAGGTCGGCCAAAACTTGCAGGAAAAATCCGGTCAGAACTATGCTCACGAGGCCGGTATGGAAATCCACCTCAAAGCCGGCATGAATGTTGTCATCGAAGCCGGCCTGGAGCTGACCATCATGGCCTCGGGCAATTTCATCAACATCGGTCCCGCCGGTGTCGCCATCTCCGGCACCTTGGTGCTGATAAATAGCGGAGGAGCCGCCGGGTCCGGCAGCCCCTCAAGCCCGACGAGTCCCAAGGATCCCAAAGATCCCGACACTGCCGATGACGGCAGCAAGGGAGGCAAAATGTAGATGCCGGGCTTTAGCCTGGCCCGCGGTGATATGGCCTTTCGCAGTTATACGCGAATCGCATGGAAAGAAGTAATTTTCTGACCGGCAAGTTCGAATCTTAAGTCTTGGAGCGGAGAAAGAATGCCCCCAGCAGCCCGCGTATCAGACATGCATGTCTGCCCGATGGTCACCGTGCTGGTTCCTCACGTCGGCGGCCCCATCCTCCCGCCCTGCGAACCAACCGTCCTTATCGGTTTTCTTCCCGCTGCGCGCATCACAGACATGCTCACCTGCGTCGGTCCCCCTGACATCATTGTGATGGGCTCGCCCACCGTTTTGATCGGCGGCCTCATGGCAGCTCGCATCGGCGATCCTACGGCTCACGGTGGCGTAATCATCCTTGGCTGTTTCACCGTCATGATTGGTGAAGCCGGCGTACCTGCTCCTTCCGCACCTTCAGCCCCTTCTGCTCCATCGCTCCCGAGCGTTGCCGCACCCGCCGTGGCGGCTGCTACCGCGCCACCCGCCGCTCCGCCGTCCGCTGCTGCTCCTACGGTCACCGACGCCGATCGCGCGTTGGCTGCGGCTCCGGGGAATTCGCCAGATCAAATTGCTGCCCGCGAAAAAGTAGTACAGGATTTCTACAACGGCAAACCCGGGCTCGGCCCTGATCGCGCTTCACAGGACCTCAAAGGTATCGATCTCAATAAGTCTGTCCATGTCGTGGATATTCCGCCTCCGCCTCAAATGTCGCAATATGTGAGAAAGACCAGCGGCAAGCCCGGCAATTTCTTTGATCCTCTCGGAAATCAGACAGGAGACCAACTTGGTCTCAACGATGATCCCAATATTCGCGTACAGAAAGCCTTCGCCACACCCAAAGGCAAAGCGCTGCGTTCTACCGCCGCGCCCATCGTCGACAATTGGACCGATCCGAAAAATCCTATCAATACCAAGGGAGGCGGCACGCAAATGGTGGTCGATTCAGTCACGCGCGATTTGTTCAAGCCGGCCAAACCATGAGTGAAATCTCAAACTTTGCACAGTTTGACGCCGCGCTCGCTCATGCGCGCGCCGGAATCAATCGGCTCAACCTTGCTAATCCTGATGACGCTTTTCTCCAGTCCATTGCGCGTCAGCTTTCTTTTGTTTTTGATTGGACGCGCGGTGGCAAACGGCCAACGGACGAGCAGATCAAAAAGCTTTCTTTCGGCGTCATGGCCAGCCGCGCTGTCGACGAACTCGATCCTGATTTGGCGCAGGAACTGTACCGGCTCGCAAACTATCTGGACCACTGGAAATAATGCGGCGATGGGCATCGCTCTCCTGTTAAAATCCGGTCCTTTTGCCGGCCAAATCGTAACTATTCGGATGGGTGAGTCCTTCGCCATCGGCCGCACACGGGACCGCGCTCAATTTGCCGTTCCCCACGACAAAGAAATGTCCGGCGCGCATTTCGCGGTCGAATGCGATGAAAAGGGATGCCGCCTGCGCGACTTGAAAAGCAGCAACGGCACATTTCTGAACGGCGCGCGTGCAAAAGAAGCAGCGCTCGCCAACGGCGACGAAATCAAATCGGGCCAAACGATCTTCGTCGTCCGCATCGTGCCCGACAACCCGCTCGCGGGAATCTCAGCCAGCCCACAAGCGACAGCGCAACCGCAGGTCACGACGCGAAGAGAAATGCCCAGTGCGCCTCCCCCTCAGATTCGTCTACCCGAGGTTCCGGTTCCGAGTCCCGTACTCGCAGACCGGCCCAGCAAACTGCCGTCGGCGCCAGCCGTGCCTCAGCCAACTCCTGGTGCAGCGTGCCCGTCGCAGCCCAGCGAACTGCCCGCTCTGGCCATCGGCGGTTGGGCCTTTCACAAGATTCCCGACGGCTGGAAAATTCAGGAAGGTCTTGGCATTCAACAAATCGTCACGGACGCTTTTCCCGCCACTATTGGCGCTATGGAAGAACCTCTCGGTCCCGGTCTCACTCTTCAGCACTATGTCGACGCACATACGAAAATGTTTCGCGAATATCTGCGTGATCCAAAAATCGACATTGCTAGCCCTTCCGCCATTCGCGGCTCGGAGGAAACGGTAGCACTCGAAATTCGCTACAGCCTCAAAGACGGCCCGCCCATTTACTATCGCCGCGTTTATGTCCGATGCGGCTCCATTGTTGGAGTCCTCACGCTCACCACACTCGAAAAGGATCTTCCGTCCGTCCGACCCCTCTACGATTCCGTCGTATCTGCTATTACTTTTACTCGCTAGAGCTAAGGCAAAGGTTCGAGTGCAGCGCTAGCAACGCATTCCTGAGTCCCATTTCGCGTGGCCCTGCGTTCGTCTATGATGGACGCGCGTCAATCGCTATGCTGACAGCCGGTTCAAGAAACTTTTGCTCAACGGGTATGTCGTTGCCAGATGTAGTTTCGAGGAAATAACCCGCCGATGGGAGTCGTTCTCGAAGTCAAATCCGGTCCGCTCGCCGGCCAAAAAATTGCCCTTCTCACCGGCCACACTCTGCTCGTCGGGCGAGCCGCGGGGCGTGCGCAATTTGCCTTTCCCGACGACACGTTTATGTCCGGCGTGCACTTTGCCGTCGAGTGCGCGCCGCAGGGTTGCCGCGTCCAGGATCGTAAGAGCAGCAACGGCACTTTACTCAATGGCGCGCGTGTCCACGAGGCGATGCTCGCCAACGGCGATGAAATCAAGGGTGGCCAAACGGTTTTCACTGTGAAAATCGTTGCCGACGCCAAACTTGCTTCCATGATGCCTCCCCAGGAAGTTGTGCTGCCGCCCGCCCCCCAGCAGCCATCTCCTGCTCGTGAAGAGGCTTTAAAACCGCAAAACCCTGTGCGTCCGGTGGCTGCAAATGTTCCGTCGCCGGTCATGCAATCCGTCGATGTGATCGAAGCTGGAGATTCGCGTCCCGAAGCGAATGCTGCTGCCGAACCAGCTCCTCGAAAAATTAGAGCGCAAGAGCCGCTGAAACTTCCAGACGTTCCAGTCTCTACTGGCGCTACAGCGAAACCGCCGCATGTTGCTGCGCCACCGGTAGGTGTCGCCTCACACATTGCGCGGAAGTTTGGCGATGGACCGCTTGAGCGCGGCGACGGCAGCCTGCAAGGCTCTGCATTCACCGTGATGGGCTGGTCGTTTCCTGCCGCGCCGGCCCGATGGCAAGTGCAAGAGGGCTTTGGACTTCAGCAGTCAGAAAACGAGGAATTTCCAAGTAGCTTAGCCGCTACCGAAGAATTGCTTGGCGGAATTACCCTGCAACAGTTCGTGGAATCGCAAATCAGCATGCTCCGCGGCTATCTCCGTGATCCTAAGATTGAACCGACGATGCCACCACGAGTGGGAGGAGCCGACGAAAGCATGGCGGTTGATGTTCGCCACTGGACGAAGGACGGCAGGGAGCTCGTCTATCGCCGGATTTATGCGCGAAGCGGCGCATCGGTTGGGGTTTTGACAGTGACCACGCTCGCGGCCGACCTTCCCCAAGTGTTGCTCAGCCTACAACCGCTCCTCGAAGGCGCGGCATTCCGATCGACCGCCAATAGCTGAAAGCGGAAGTGAACAGAGTTTTTCGACTCTGTTTGAAAATAGACAACTGATCGTACGTGGAAAAGTGACTCTTGATGACCCTTCTTTCTGATCGAAGGTCACTGAAGGAAAACATAGTTTCCGCTACTCGGTCACGTTCCAGACATACAGGAAGTTCGCGTCGGTTGCGGTGGCAACCTTGCGCCCCGCTTTACGCGTGGCGCGATTCAGAGCAGAGCGGACTTTTTCTTTTGATTCCGCCAATTCCGCAAGCGGGACCTTGATGGCCGCCCCAGCCTTCAGCCCATCAAGATCTTTAAGGATGATCGTGACAATCAATTTGTGCTTTCCATTGCGTCCTTGCGGCACGTCGGATTGCACCATGGTCTTGAAATGCATCGCAGCTTTTTTGTTTTGAGGCATGGCCATCTCGTCCTCTAAAAGGAATTTAAACCTTAAACAAGCGTAGCCTTACCGTATCTCATCGTAACGAGTCCTGCAAGTAAAAAACGTGGGCCGCAAAAGCGCAAGGCGAGGGGGCGCGATACGACAGCGCCGCGGTTCGCTTTGCTCTGCTAAGCGGGATCATTCGAGCGTCTTACGGGAAAGGACAAAACTCAAAAAAAGTTCTAAAGATATGACCCGTACGAATTGCAGCCTGTTAGTTTTTTTGTAGTTGCAAGGAGTGATTATGACGCTCAAGAGAAAAACACACTTCGAGCAGATATCAGTAGAAATGATCAAAGAGATTATTGCGGAAAACGCGCGGCTGGAAAGCATAAGAGCCGCCCTGGATTCACCGGTAACCGACGAGCGGGATGCGGAAACTGACCTCTTGGAAGCTATGACGGCCAACGCGTGGAGGGAAAGAAGATGAGCAAGCCATTCGACATTTTCCGATTGGACCGGGCGGGCGTCCGGTGGCTTGAATCAGCAGAAAGTCTCGATCACGCCAAAACACGTATCCACGAATTAGCGGGGAGTTGCCCTGGGGAATTCCTCTTGTTGGACCACAAGACGGGAAACAAACAAGTGATCAATCCAAATCGGGCGCATGTACGATGACTAGCCCGTCCGCCTTTGGATCAGATGTCACTGGTGCGCCGCCGGAAAGCTGCGGAGGTTAAGATGTCTGAGATAAGCTCGAATCCGATCCAACGGAAAGCCCACGTCAGCATGTTGATTGAGTGCCCGCAGTGTGGTCAGAAAATGATTTTGCACGTTGGATTAATAGGTGACCCCAAGAACAATTCCGTTGAGTGCGTAGGGTGCCGCAACAGCCTTGTTCCACTCGTGCCAGGCCCCATTGTTGGTGGGCCATTCGTAGATTAAAGACTTGAATCTTGCGGAGACTGGGATCGTGCCCGCAACAGTTTTGCGTTCGCGGCGGGTCCAATCTCTCCGATTTTGCCGCACCCATCCTGAAAGACAGCCGCTAACACAGCCATCCACTGGGCAATTGGAATGTATCCATTTGCACAGACTTTGAGCGGAGCTGCTGTCAAACTGACTTCGTAAGGGGAATTGTGTATGCCCCTACATCCTTCCTTGGGAGAAGATGGCCGAGAGCTCGAATAGTCTCTCATGGAAAAATCTCTAAAACGAGCATCGGGATCGACAGAAAACTCGCGGCTTCTGGGAATCGTTGCCGCGGTGGTGGTGATCGCCACTCTTTATTTTGCTCGAATTGTTTTCATTCCCCTCGCACTGGCCCTGCTTCTTGCGCTTGTATTGTCTCCGCCCGTTGCGTTCCTAGAAAGAATCAAGCTGCCACGCGCGCTTGCCATTTCTCTGGTAGTCATCCTGATGGTTGGATTGATGGGCCTGGTTGGCTGGAAAACTTCTCAGCAATTCGTCGACTTAACGGACCAGCTGCCTGCTTATAGGAATACTCTGGAAGACAAAATACGCTCGTTGAAGGGGCCGGGCAGTCAGAGTCTGAACAAAGCTTCTGACACCGTCAAAGAGCTGTCGAAGGAAATAAGCGAGGTAAGTCCCGGGTCGATACCTCCTTCCAATCAAACGAAAAAGTCAGCTCCGCCTCCGGGCTCCTCTGCAGCGCGACCGATGGCTGTGGAACTCGTCGCTCCCGCTAACCCGCTCGAATCCGTCGAGAACTTGCTAGGTCCACTCGGAAACGCGGGAGTGGTAATCCTATTTACCGTTTTTATTCTTGCGGGCAGGGAAGACTTGCGCAATCGGCTCATCCGTCTGGCCGGCGGCGGTCGATTGAATATGATGACCCAGGCGCTCGATGAGGCAACGCAACGAATAAACAGATATTTGTTCCTGCAGCTGCTCGTTAACTCAGCTTATGGGCTGATCGTATTTGCAGCATTACATTTTATTGGTATTCCGAATTCCGCGCTTTGGGGCCTTGCCGCTGGCGTTCTTCGATTCTTGCCATATATCGGAGCGCCATTGGCCGCGGTGATGCCCATTTTGATGTCGCTGGCGGTTTTTCCAGGATGGCAACACGCCCTCGCGACCGCGGGACTTTATTTGATTCTGGAAATAATCGTAGCGAATATTGTTGAGCCGCTTCTTTACGGCGCGCACCTCGGGCTTGGGCCGTTGGCCATTCTTGTGGCTGCCGTCTTTTGGACACTGATTTGGGGATTTCCTGGCCTTGTGCTGGCAACTCCTCTAACGGTTTGCTTGGTCGTCATGGGGCGTTACGTTCCGAGGCTTAGTTTCCTGAACGTGCTTTTGGGAGACGAACCTGTACTGCCGCCGCACGCGCAATATTATCAGCGGCTTTTGGCAACGGATCAGAACGAAGCCAGGCAAGTCCTAGAACAACACCTCAAGGAGAATAACCTGGAAGAACTGTATAGCACGGTGCTGATTCCGGCGTTAAGTCTTGCTGAACAAGACCGGCATCGAAATGAACTCGATGAGGAAAAACAGAATTTTATCTATCAAAGCACTCGGGAAATTATCGAAGAGCTGGCAGATACTGCCCCCTCACAGAGCGCGGAGGGTGCATCGGAGGATTCGTCAGGGTCGTCTCGAAGCGATTTCGATGAAACCGGCGGCCTCGAGGTGCTCTGCATTCCCGCTCGAGACGATGCAGATGATGTTGTAGCCATGCTGCTTGCGCAACTTCTTGAGCGGCAGGGGCACCGAGCCCAAGGCATAGCGATCGGCACAATTACGGAGATGGTGGCGCAAGTGGCCGAGCTAAACCCAGCGGTTGTATGTATTTCGGCGTTGCCCCCGTTCGCCATGAACCACGCGCGAGCCTTATATGCAAAATTGCGGGCGCAATCGCCGGCTTTGGATATTGCGATTTGTCTCTGGCATTTCGAGGGAGATGCAGAAAAGGCGGCAATCCGCCTGAAACTGTCCAGGGGCCACGAAGTGTTCACAACGCTGCCGCAGATCTTGAAGCATATCGCTCTCCAACCTGAAAAGATTGCCTCTCCCGTCGGACACCTATAAACCGCTACACGATTTAATAGTCACTCCCTACCCGTTTCTCCTTATGGCGGCTATCCGCTTGAAATTGTTTATATCAAATGAAGGTGCGGCGCATGTTCGCACTAAAGATCACGGAGACCAGGCGAAGTTGGGCCCGACAGGAGATTCCCATGGAAACAAACCGGTTGAAGCATCTTTACGTCGAGGAGTTGAAGGATTTGTACAGCGCAGAAAACCAGATGGTTAAAGCGCTTCCCAAGATGATCAAGGCCGCGACATCAGAAGATTTGCGCGCGGGTTTTGAAGAGCATCTCGAACAGACGAAGGGCCATGTTTCACGGCTCGAAGAAATCTTCAAGGCTCTCGGCGAAAGCCCGAAGGGAAAGAAGTGCAAGGGCATGGAAGGGCTCATCAAGGAAGGCGGCGAAATGATCGAGGAAGATCCAGCTCCAGAAGAATTGGACGCAGGTCTTATCTCGGCCGCGCAACGCGTGGAGCATTACGAAATAGCCGGATATGGCTGCGTGAGTACCTACGCGAAGCTTCTAGGCGAAGACGAGGCAGAGTCGCTCTTGCGGGAAACCCTTGAAGAAGAAAAAAAGACCGACTCGAAACTGACAGAACTGGCGGAGAGCATCAACTTGGAGGCCGCCGGCTCAGACGAGTCAGAGGAAGAGGAAGGCAACGCCGCGCCGAGGAAGACTAAGACTGCGCGAGCGTAATCACGTTCTTGAGAAACACCAGAATCACAATTCAAAAGGAGGAATAGATATGAATGGAAGTTTGATCAAAGTATCGCGGTTGCTCTTGCCACTGGGTTCGCTGGTTTTTTGCGCATCTCTTGTGGCTGGACCGGCGTCTCGGTATCAGGACCCGCAGGCACCGCCCGACAACACCAAACAAAATAAGGACCAGACGAACCCCACGGCCGATCAACAGAAGATGAATCCGGCTGATCGCGCTCTGACGCAGCAGATTCGAAAGGCGATCCATGACGACACCACCCTTTCGACCTACGCGCACAATATCAAGATTATTTCGCAGAATGGCAAAGTAACTCTTCGAGGACCAGTGCGGTCCGAGGACGAGAAGAACAACATTGAAGCCAAAGCCGTCGCTGTTGCGGGACAAGGAAACGTAACCGATCAGCTTGAAATTGCGCCGTCGAAATAACGATGTAGTAGCGATCAGCCACTAATTTAAAAGTTGAATCGAAAAGGAGAAATACAAATGTCAGGAAAAAAAGTTGGTGCATTCGGAATTTACTCCACCCGCGTGGGGGTTGAAAACGCAGTAGATGCGCTAGTTCGGGCGGGCTTCCCGTCTCCAGATATTTCGGTGCTATTGCCGGAAAATCTTGCGGGAACCAAGGAAATGGGTACAGAAAAAGCTACCAAAGCGCCTGAGGGTGCGACAGCAGGCGTAACAGCAGGAGGAGTGATTGGCGGCGCGCTTGGCGTTCTGGCGGGCGTCGGCTTGTTGGCGATCCCTGGCCTCGGGCCTTTCATCGCCGCTGGCCCGATCATGGCAGGACTAGCTGGGCTCGGCGTTGGTGGAGCAGTAGGAGGAGTTACCGGAGCTCTCATCGGCTCGGGAATTCCTGAATTCGAAGCGAAGCGATACGAAGGCCGTCTCCAGCATGGCGGGATTCTCCTCTCCGTACATTGCGACACGTCGGACGACGTCAAGCGCGCCAAAGAAGTTCTGAAGTCCACGGGCGCGGAAGATGTTACTTCAACCGGAGAAGCTTCGGTGGATCGCGACGCCAAGGCTGCGCGGACTTCATCCTAATCTAGCCGGGAGGAAGTCGATCTTTGACTTCCTCCTTTTTTACTAAAACAATTTTGAATAGCAAGAAAAAACAGTCTCGGAAAGGGATTTATGATGAACAGAAAACAGCTTCCAGGAACCATTTTAACTTTTGCTGTAGGAGCGGGAATAGGTGCGGCGGTTGCTTTGCTCTTTGCGCCGAAGTCAGGCGAGGAATTGCGAGGCGATATTGTTGACGGCGTGAATGACGGCGTCAATCAAGTTCGCAGCACCGGCAAAGATTTGAAGCGGCGAGCACAAAGAGTTGTGGACATGGCAAAAGATCAAGTGCAGGACGCGATCGACGCCGGCGACAGCGCTTATAACCAGGCCAAGAGAGCGTAGATCTTTCCAGGCCTAGTCCACGCAGGAAACGGCAGAAAATGGGGACCGCAGCAAGCCCCATGCGCCGCGGAGCACCGCATAAACAGAACAAAAAGGAGCCAGCAAATGAAGGCAAATGCACGCAAACACACCAAGAATACCGCGCTTCTTACTACCGTAGCGGAGTCGATCGGGTCAGCGCTGGGAACTATCGCGGCGAAGGCCAACGCAGCTCAAAAAGTTATCTCCCGAAGCAGCGCGGCCCATGTTGTGGAACGAGAAGGCAAGAGGCTTGCACGCAGAACCAAGACAGTCGCGCGCAAAACCAGAAAGGCCGCTGCAAATCTGAAAAGAAGCAAGGCCGCGAAGGTCGCCCGGCGCGGCTTGCGTCGCGCGAGTTCTACCATCAAGCGAGCCGCGCGCCGGCGGTAATCAGTATCCTCCCTGAGGAATAAAAAGGGGGGCGGCTATTGCGTAATAGCAGACTATATTTCTTGGCGGAAAAGCCTGCTATCTACCCTGCAGCTTGAGCGAAGGCTTCGGGTGCCTTTCGCTCAAGCTGCTGTACCATGCCGTACTGGTCCCAATTCTGCCACCCTTCGACAAAACGCCCGTTCTCGAATCGCAGGAAGCTCATGCCTGTAACTTCGACACGTTTGCCAGTGCTTGCTTCTGTGGCAGTGCTAGACCACCTTTGGCAGACCATATCTCCTTCGGCAATCACGTCGAGCAAAGTGATTCGAACGTCGGTCAATTGTGCGCGAAGCGCATCATAGAAAAGCTTGAACTCCTCGGGACCGCGATACACGTTCTGCCCATCGTGAAGTACACAGCCCTCGGGAAACATTTCGTCGATAGCTTCGCGCCTCGACTTATTCCACACTTCTTCAAACCACCTCGCGGCAAATGCCCTCTGCGCTTCTTTTTGGTTGGTCATCGGAACGCCCTCCTTGCGTGCGTAGTATAGTCCCATAGACTTACTCATTGCTATAACAGTGCAAAGATCGCTGTTGCCCCAACGCGCAGGCGTGTAAGGGCGAATGATAGGGGTGAAGTAAATTTGCCCTGGAGGGACAGCGGTCAGAGTAGAGGGAGATTGCGTTTAACTGGCAGTTAGGTGGAGGTGTATATGCTTCGGCGCAGCCGGTTGAGGTGAATGGGATTCTGAGTGTGTTGGAGGAATTTTATGCAAAGAAATTACTTGGGGTTAGCAGTGGCGGTGGGAGTGGCGATGTTGATCTTGGATGTGAGCGGAATGGCGCTGCAGACGGCTAATCCATGGCCCTACAAGGTTTTGAAGACGGCGAAAGTAGGAGGGGACGGCGGGTTTGACTATGTCTACGCGGACGAAGCGGGACGCCGCTTGTACATACCGAGAACGGGTCAGACTGGAGCGAGGATCACGGTTTTTGATTTGGATTCACTAGCATCGGTTGGAACGATTGCGAATGCGAATGCACGGGGAGCGGCGGTAGACCCGAAGTCAGGGCATGGGTTTGGAAGCAGCAAGCCCGTAGTGATGTGGGACACGAAGACGCTGGCGACGATCAAGTCAATTGATGTGGAAGGTGGTCCCGATGGGATTTTATTTGATCCATTCAACGCGAGAGTGTACGTGTTCAGTCACCGCGCCCCGAATGCGACGGTGATTAACGCGGCGGATGGGTCAATCGCCGGCACGATTGATCTGGGGGGAGCGCCGGAGCAAGCGGTTACGGACGGGGCTGGTCATATCTATGTGGACATCGAAGACAAGGACAACATCGCGGTGGTGGACGCGAAGGCAATGACCGTGACCGCGCATTATGATTTGGCGGGGAAGTGCGGCGGGCCGGGCGGCCTGGCTTTTGATGCAAAGAATCATGTTTTGTTCGCGGCATGTCATGAGCCGCAAGTGATGGTGATCCTGAGTTCGGTGGACGGAAAAATTATCACCAGCTTGCCAATAGGGAAAGGCGTGGATGGAGCGGTGTTTAATCCCCAGACAATGGAAGCGTTTAGTTCACAGCGCGATGGGACCTTGACAGTGATTAAGGAAAATAGTCCGACAAACTTTGTAGTTGAGCAGACGGTGCAGACGATGCAGAGCGCGAAGACGCTGACCTTGGATGGGAAGACCGGGCACATTTTGCTGATTGCAGCGGAATTTACTCCGCCACCTCCGCCGGCACCGGGAGAGCGCCCTGCGCGAGGGACAATGGTGCCGGATACCTTTACGATTTTGGTGGTGGGCAAGTAGCCCTACGCCTTTGCGGTGAGAGCAGCTGAAGGCTTTTCTGTTCCGCCTTGCGCCATTGCCTTCTTGGCGGGAGCGCCAGATATTCTGAACAATTGAGTGGAATCTGAGCTTGGATCAATGAAAGTCTGGATAGATCTCGTCGGCGATCCAGTAATTTGCCAGAAGCAGCGCGAAAAGAGTTCCGGCTAGCCAGAGGATCCAGCGATTACGCTTCCAGGCGATGCTGAGAGAAGAAATCTGCATGGGAATATCAACAAGATAAGCGACGCAGTAGCAGACGTTGGCGATTAACGCCAGGAAAGCGAGTGGCGGAAGATAAACAAGAGCGAATGCGGGGCGGAAATGGGGCCAGGTGGCAATCAGCCAGAATAGCGCGGCGGCAGCAAGAGCGAAATTGTAGAAGAGGCGGCGTATCTCCCAGAAATGGATGGCGTTGGCGAGGTAGGGGCGGAGCGGGCCGGTTGGGGAATTGGGGACAGATTGGGATTGGTTGGAGTGGGCGGCTTCCATGTTTGGGCCTCCGTAGTGAAGTTCAGAATAGCGCGGCGCTTCCTGTTGTCAAGTACTTTATAACACAGAGTAGAATCGGCAGCCTTGGGCATTTCTAGGATCGCGCGCATGACGCATTGCGGATAGCAACTATTGCTGGCTGTGTTGTTGCTGGCGTTCGGGGACTGGTTCTTGCGAATCGTCAGATTCGGATTTGGGCTCGGCGATTTGTTCGTGCCCGGTTTCGTCCAAAGCGGGGCGGAAGCGAACGTCGACGGAAAGGCTCTGGCCCGCCCGTCCTTTATATACGCCGCGAACCGGAGGAACATCACCGTAATCGCGACCGTAGGCTACTCGAATGTGCCGAAGCTCAATGGGCTTGCCAAGTGTGGGATCGAAGCCGATCCAACTGCTGCCCGGTAAGTAAACCTCCGCCCACGCATGCGAGGCTTGGCCGCCGATGACTTCTTCCTGCTTCGTGCTTGGCATTCCGCTGCCGGAGACGATATAGCCGGAGACATAGCGCGCGGGTAGACCGCGCATGCGGACGACTCCCAATAATAGATGAGCGAAATCCTGGCAGACGCCTGCGCGTAGTGTGAGCGAATCGCGGACCGACGAGTTCACATGCGTCGCGCCCTTCATGTAGACAAAACTATTGTGAATGAAGTCGGACGCTGTTTGCGCGAAGCCGGCAACGGTGCCGTCGCAAGCCGCTTCGGCTGCTTGCGAAATTTCGGCCAGCTCAGGGAGATATGGGACGTAGGCACTGGGAGCGATCCAATCGAAATGCTCTTCGAAGAGATCGGCGCGGATGGCATCGAGTTCACCAAGGGGCATGCTGCCCGGCTCGGGGCCGGGGGCTTCGTGAACCAGTACAACGGACTCGGCTTCGATTCGCAAGCGGCGATGATGCGGCAAAATGCTCGTGACATGAATCCAGTTTCCGTACCCATCTTTATAAGAGGAACCGCGCGAGGCCGGTGTGGTGATCAGGCGAAAAGACAGGCAACTCTGTCGATCATCGTGGATGGGACGAAGACGGACCTCGTTGTAACTTTCGTAGACGGGCCCGTCGTAGATGAATTCCGTGGCGTGAAGAAGATGAAAGCGGTTCATGCCACTCCTGCGTAGTAAAAATAAGTGCGCGCGATAACTTCACCGATGGTGTTGAACTGGTGGATGAGGCCGGTGAGGTAGGCGTGAAGACCGTCGTCCAGTATTTCGTCGATGCGGCTATACCGCAAGCGCTCGAGAACTTTGCCCGTGAGACGCTCCGCTTCGTTGGCGTACGAGCCCGGCGCAGTATTGCTGATGGCGCGCAGACCGGCCTGCATTTCCGTTACGCAAAAACGGATGGAGCGCGGATGCTGATGATTGAGAATAAGCATTTCGGCGACGCGCGCAGGTTCGATCGGCGAATGATACTGCCGGTGGTAAGCCTCGTAGGCGCCGACGGATTTTAGGACGGCCATCCATTGATGGCTATCGGGCGTGTTTCCCACGGTAGTGAGCGCGAGAAGATTGCGGTACTGGACGTCGACAAGGCGAGCTGTCATTTCCGCGCGCTCCAGAGCCCAGCCCACGCGGAGAAAATCCCATCCTTCATCGTGCGGCAACGTTGCATCGCTGACGCCATGAAAACGATGACTTCCGAAAATGACTCGGCCGCAGAAACGATGAGGACCGGCCGCGGATTCTTCCTGGGGATCGAAGCGGCCTAGCGTGAAGTAGAGTCCGTTGAGGTCTTCCCACATTTCCCGGGAGATGCGGTCGCGAATAGTGCGGGCATTTTCGCGGGCTTTGGTGATGCACTGCATGATGGAGCTTGGGTTGTCGGGGCTGAAGGCCAGGAATTGGAAAACATTTGGTGCAGTTGGTTCTGTGTAGAGCTGGCGGAAAAGATTTTCTTCGCCGGCCATCGAAAGAATTGGCTCCCATCGAACGCCATGCGGTTGCGGAGCTTGCTCCAGCAGCGTGTGAAAAGTGACGTCGAGAATGCGCGCGGTGTCCTCGGCGCGTCCGATGTAGCGCGCCAGCCAGAAAAGGGAATCGGCGATGCGGGAGAGCATCTCAGCACTCTCCCCGGAGGATCCACGTATCTTTGCTGCCGCCGCCTTGTGAGGAATTAACGACGAGCGACCCCGGCTGCAAAGCGACGCGCGTCAGACCGCCGGGGACGATAGTAACTTTTTGGCCGTCATAGAGGCAGTAGGGACGCAGATCGACGTGACGTCCAGCCATGCATTGCGTAGCGGAGTCATAGGAAGGAACAACTGAGAGAGGCACAATCGGTTGCGCGATGTAATTGCGCGGTTCAGCGAGAATTCTATCGCGGAAAGCTTCGATTTCGGCGCGTGCGGCGGTAGGGCCCATAAGCATGCCGTATCCGCCGGATTCTCCGACGCTCTTAACGACCAAATTGTGCAGATTGGAGAGCACGTGCGACAGATGGTCAGAGCGATCGCAGAGAAACGTTTCCACGGTTCGCAAAATGGGGTCCTGGTCCAGGTAATAGCGAATCATCGTTGGGACGTGCGCGTAGATGGCTTTGTCGTCAGCGACGCCGTTGCCGGGCGTGTTGGCGAGCGCGATGTTGCCGGCGCGGTAAGCCCCCATCAGACCGGGAACTCCCAGCATCGAGTCCGAGCGGAAACAAAGTGGATCGATGAAATCATCATCAACGCGCCGGTAGATGACATCAACACGCTTTAGGCCGTAGATCGTTTTCATGTAGACGACCACACCATCCACGATCAGGTCGCGGCCCTCAACCAGCTCGATACCCATTTGCTGTGCCAAAAAGCTGTGCTCAAAATAGGCGCTGTTATGAATTCCGGGCGTTAGCAAAACGATCTGAGCATCGGGGTCTGTACGGGGCGAGAGTGTCCGCAGAATCCGGGAAAGCTCCGCAGGATAGTGATTTACCGGGAGCACCTCGTGCTCCTGAAACGCTTCGGGGAAAGTACGGGTCATGACCAGCCGGTTTTCCAGGACGTAAGAAATGCCGCTCGGGGTGCGGACATTATCTTCCAATACGAGGAATTCGCCGGTGGCGGAATCACGAACTAAATCTATGCCGCAGACGTGTGTGTAGATGCCGTGAGGGACTTCAAGTCCAATCATTTCGCGGCGGAAGTGACGACAGGAATAGACGAGGGACGCTGGGATTTTACGGTCTTTGATGATCTGCTGCTTGCCGTACACGTCTTGCAAAAAAAGATTCAGTGCTACCACGCGCTGGCTCAGGCCGGATTCGATGCGCGCCCACTCGGACTGCGGCAGGATGCGGGGAATTAGATCGAAAGGGAATAGCCGTTCGGTTCCGCGGCCATCGCTGTATACAGTGAACGTAATGCCTTGCAGGAGGAAGCTTAGGTCGGCGTGTTTGCGGCGGTCTTCGAACTGGGTCGGAGCCATGACGCCGAGTTTTTCAAACAGACGGGCGTAGTGGGAACGGGCTTGCCCCTGCGAGGCGAACATCTCGTCGTAAAAGGGTCCTGCCGTGTACCCGGAGAACAGACCTCGGTCTGAAAGACACATAGGCGCCGCCGTCATCGGGACACGATAGCAACCCCGGCCGCGGACTGCTCACCAAAAAATCGCATTTCATGTATCGGAAATTTGAGAGAGGAAGGGCTATCAACATCTCACGCTCGCACCCCAACCAACCCTATCCAAACGAGGCGGACGAGGGTCAGAGTTCAATCAGAAGGGGAAACTCCTTTTAGAATGCCGGAAACGCCTTGACCTTCTACACGTCTATACTTATATATGCAGAAGCCGGAGGTATAGGTATTGAATCCGAAATCGGATCTCCCCCAAGGCACGCTGGACTTATTAATACTGAAAGTCGTGGCATTGGGCCCGGTGCATGGATATGCCATTGCGCAAAGGCTGGAACTGGTGTCGAAGCACGTGGTGCAAGTTCCCCAAGGGTCGCTGTATCCTGCGCTGCATCGCTTGGAAAACCGGGGACTTTTGGCCTCGGACTGGAAGGACACCGAAACCGGGCGTGAAGCAAAGTTCTATCGTTTAACGGGAAAAGGGCGCGCGCAGCTTGAAGCCGAAGCCGCTAGTTGGGAGCGCCTAACGGAGGCCGTCGCTCTCATTCTGAAATTATCAGAAGGCGGTGCGGAATGAACTGGTGGCATCGGCTGTTGCGACGCAACAGGATGGAAGAACAACTCGAAAAAGAGATGCGCTTTCACCTGGAACAGCATGTCAGCGAGTTGATCGCCAACGGTGTTACTCCATCGGAAGCGCGGCGGCGGGCGCGAATGGCTCTTGGCGGCCCAGAGCAAGTGAAGGAAGAATGCCGCGACGCGCGCGGTACTAGGTGGCTGGAGGATTTTTGGCAGGATTTTCGCTATGCGATGCGCATGCTTCGTCAGCGCCCCGGATTTGCAGTTGTAGCGCTTCTGACGCTCGCCTTGGGAACCGGCGCAACAACGGTGATGTTCACGCTCGTCAATGGCGTTCTGCTGAAGCCGTTGCCTTTTCCTGGTCCCGACCAGTTGGTTGCTATTCACGGACAATCCGTTGAATGGAACACAGAACTCTTTGGCAGACAAAACGTCGCCTACCTGGATTTTCTTGATTGCACGCGTTCTAGCCACTCGCTTAACTTTGCGGCCGCACTCTTCAACGGCGGAACGGTCAGCCAACCGGGCGAGCCTGAGTACATTGACCTGCGTGAGACTTCGCCGGGACTCTTCTCCGTTCTCCGCGTTCCGCTTCTATTTGGGCGCGATTTCTTACCCGAAGAAGACAAGCAGGGCGCCGCACCCGTGGCCATCCTGGGCTACAGCTTCTGGCGGCGGCACTTCGCCGGAAGGCCCGACGCGCTGAGTTCCACGATGGTGCTTGATGTAAAGCGTTACACCATCGTTGGAATTGCCCCGGCAGAGTTCCGATTGTTCGGCCAAGAAGCGGATGTATATACGCCCATTGGCCAGGACACGGCCCGATACCTGCAGAATCGGGATGCGCATCCCGTTCACGTTGTGGCGCGCATACAGCCGGGGAATACGCTGGGGGAGGCGCAGGCTGAACTGGCTTTGATCGGCAGACATCTCGCTGAAGCGTTCAAGGACACAAACGGCAGACGAACATTAATTGCGGAACCGCTCCGTCCTGAGGTGGGGGATGTGCGGTCCACTCTGTGGCTGCTGCTGGGAGCGGTAGGTCTTGTGCTTCTGATTGCATGCGCCAATGTTGCCAGCTTGCTTCTCGCGCGCGCTGTTTCGCGTGAGCGCGAACTTGCCATGCGCGTGGCGCTCGGAGCGACGCGAGGCAGGCTAGTGCGCCAATGTCTCGCCGAAAGCATCGTGCTTGGATTGTCGGGAGGGGCTCTGGGCGTTTTGCTCGCGACCTTTGGCGTTCGTCCACTTGTGGCTTTCTGGCCGGGTGATCTGCCGCGCGCAGAGGAAGTGCAGTTAGATTGGCGCGTGCTGTTGTTTGCTCTCGCTGTTTCCGTTTTGAGCGGTTTGCTTTTCGGCATCGCGCCTGCATTGCGGGCCCCATTCAAAGATGAAGAACGAACACTGCGGGCCGGCGCGCGCAGCATTGCTGGCGGCTCGAAGCGTTTGCATAGCGCTTTTGTAATTTCAGAGATTACGCTGGCGATCGTTCTTCTGGTTTCGGCGGGAATGTTAGGCAGGACGCTGCTTCGCTTGGCGTCGCTGGACCCAGGAGTCGACATTCACAACGTTTTGGTCGCACGGACAGCGCTTTCACCGGCCACTCTTGCTGATCCGGCGAAGACGCGCGCGGCCTGGAAGGATGTTCTCGGGCGGGCGCGGCGTTTGCCGGGTGTGCAATCCGTGGCCACCGTCGATACGTTTCCGATGCGCGAAGGCGACAACGAACAAGCCTACTGGACGAGCGCGGACTTGCCACCTAACGACAAATTGCCGTTCGCGTTGATGACGAGTGCCTCTCCCGATTACCTCGACGTTATGCGAATCCCATTGCGTCGCGGGCGATTCTTCGATGAACACGACGATCTCGGCAGCACGCCGGTCATTGTCATTGACGAGGTTCTCGCTCAAAACGCGTTCGGTAAAGAGGATCCCATCGGGAAACGGCTCTGGATCCCCGACATGGGCTACGCTTCAAACGTATTTGAAATCGTGGGGGTGGTGGGCCACGTGCGTCATTGGGGCTTGGCTGGCGACGATCAAGCCAAAATTCGCGCACAAATTTACTATCCGTTTTCGCAACTTCCCGATAGTTTCATCCACCGATGGTCGGAGCTCATGTCGATCGCGGTGCGCACCGAAATTCCTCCATTGAATTTAATCGCGCCGCTGCGCAGTGAGCTAAAGGGAGCCGCCGGAGATCAGGTTCTTTACAACGTTCACACCATGGAGCAATTGGCCAGCGATTCGCTCTCGCGGCAGCGGTTTCTTTTATTGTTGTTTGGCGTGTTCGCAGGATTGGCTTTAGTGCTGGCGTGCATTGGCATTTACGGTGTGCTCGCGTACTTGACGGGACAGCGCGTGCCCGAAATCGGCATCCGAATGGCGCTGGGGGCCAAGCCCAACAGTGTCATTTGGCTAGTGCTGCGCCAGAGCCTCAGAATGATTTTCGTCGGTGTTGCGCTAGGAACGGCGGCGGCCTTGGCGGCAGGGCGAGTCTTGCAGCAGTTGGTGCAAGGCATGCAGTCCATCGAAATTTCCACCTTTGCCATGACCATTCCAGTGCTCGTGCTTGCCGCACTATTTGCAAGCTTTGTGCCGGCGCGGCGCGCCAGCCGCGTAGACCCGGTCATCGCTCTGCGCCAAGATTAATTCTGAGCATCGCTTCGCGTGTTGATGACCATCCACAGTCGAGGGTGACAGAGCGCAGCTGAGTACATTTTCCATTGAAAACAATTCCAGTCGTTTGGCAGCCGTGGCTGACCTATAGATGCTGCTTCGCGGCGGATATATTCGACTGCGTGTTTCAGAGAACCGCAATGGAACGGGCAGCGATCGCGTTTGCCTTGCGTGAGCAGGAAGTTGCCAATATACTTCGCGGCACTGCCAAGTGAAACGAACGTTTCAGCGGTCGGAGGGGCATCTATGAGGGAGATTGCGATGACGAAATTGATACGCGGGATTTTAGTTGCGGCAGTTTTTCTGTCGCCGCTCACTGCAGGGGCTGGGCAAAACTCTTCGAACCAGGAGACATCGGCAGCGCGCAGCAAGGACGGCAAAAAACTATTCGGCACAGCTGAAGCCTTGCGTGTAGCGCGAGTGAGTTTGCCGCGCATCTCGCCGGATGGTGCGCGTGTAGCTTATCTGGTAGCCGAGAACGTAATGGATAAAGAGAAGGACACTGCGTGGAAAACCGTGACGCATCTCTGGGTAGTGCCAACTGCCGGGCCGGCGACATCAGCCCGGCAATTTACGCGCGGCGAGAAAAGCATTTCGAACGTGGCATGGTCGCCCGACGGAAAATTACTCGCCTTCACAATGGACGCCGGCGATGAAAAAGACGCAAAACCGCAAGTGTGGTTCATGTACGCCGATGGCGGCGAGCCCTGGCAAGTGACGAAGCACAAATCCGGCGTGCGCGGATTTCAGATTTCTCCTGACGGCAAAACGTTGCTCCTGACGGCGACCGTTCCCCCAAGTGAGGACGAAGAAAAGCGCGGGAAGCAAAAGGATGATGCCGTGGTCGTGGATCGCGATTTCAAAATGTCGCAGCTCTGGACGTGGAACATCGCCACAAACGAGGAGAAGCAGATCAGCAACGGAGATTTTACCGTAGGCGATGCACGCTGGTCGCCCGATGGAGCGCGCGTCACCTTCACGACAAACCCCACGCCGCGCCTGGACGACATCTCCTTACAAACAGCCTGGGTGTTGGATGTGACGAGCGGGAAGCAACGAAAGCTAGTGGAGACGTCTGATCCCACGCAAACAGCGCGTTGGTCCCCAGACGGAAAGTCGATCGCCTATCTGAGCAGCTCCGGGCTCGTCGTCTATCAGGTCAATTTATTTGTTGTCGATGCCAACGGTGGCTCGCCCAGAAAAGTGAGCGGCAAGTTTGACCTGAATGCGGGAGAGCCAGTCTGGTCGAAGGATGGCAAAACGATTTTCTTTAGTTCAGACGATCACGAAGCCAACAGAATTTTCTCCGTGGACGTGGCCGCAGGCACAGTTCGGCCTCTCACCGATGCGGCGACGGTAGTCAGTCTTGCCGAAATCAGCGCAAACGGACAAACCGCTGTCGGAACGTGGGGCGATGCAACACATCCCGACGATGTATTCCGCAGCGATTTGAGTTTTGGTTCGCTCGGTCGCATCACAAACCAAAATGCCTGGCTCGCCGACTACGCGTTAGGCGCAAGCGAGGTCGTTCGCTGGAAGAGCAGCAAAGACGGAATGGAAATTGACGGTATCGTCACCAAGCCGGTCGACTTCGACGGAACTCACAAAGTTCCGTTCTTGCTTAATCCGCACGGAGGCCCGACGGGCGCTTCGCTGCTTTCCTTCAGCCCGACCGAGCAGATCATGGCAGCGAACGGCTACATGGTTCTGCAGCCCAATTTTCGCGGGTCCACTGGTCGCGGAGAAAAGTTCGAGGCCGCGAATCAGAACGATTGGGGAAACGGTGATTTCAAGGACGACATGAGCGGCGTCCAAGCCATGGTGGACAAGGGCTGGGCCGATCCAGACCGTCTGGGCGCTTTCGGTTGGTCCTACGGCGGCTACATGACCATGTGGATTGATACGCAGACCGACCGCTTCAAAGCAATTTCTCCCGGGGCGGGTCTGCCTGATCTTTATTCCATGTATTCGCAAACCGACATTCACCGTTATCTCACCGTGTTTTTCAACGCGAAAGCACCGTGGGACAACTATCAGGAATACTGGGATCATTCGCCGATGAAATTCATAGGAAACGTGAAAACGCCGACGATGATTCTGCATGGACAAGCGGACACGCGCGTGCCGATTCCGCAGGCCGAGGAGTTTTATCGTGCCTTGTATGAACGGAAGATTCCGGTGGAGTACGTCACTTATCCCAGAGAAAACCATGGGTTTGTGGAACCTCGCCACATTCAGGATAGATGGCAGAGGTATCTCGTATTTTTTGGAAAGTATTTGAACAACCCGCCGGTGACCGAGTCGAAGGCGGTGGTTGATCGGTTAAGCAAGGATCTCCCGTAGAGATCCGGTTTTGTTTGTGGTGAAGAGTATCGCCGCAGCGAAACAACGCAAGCGGTCGCAGCTCCAGGAAGCGCGATAGAAATAAAAACGGGGAAGGCCAACTGGCCTTCCCCGTTTTTGCGGCTAGTCTGAAAGAGGCCGGAAAAGTTAGAAACGGAAACGAATACCCAGTTCGATAGACCGCGGCGTGTTTACCTGAGTACTCTCAACACCCCAGCTTGCGGGCTGTCCAAGATTCAGAACGGGGTCGGCGAGCTGATCGTGGTTAAAAACGTTAGTGAAGATGGTTTGGAATTCGGCGCTGAAGCGCTCGTTGATGTGAATGTTCTTCTTGACCTGGAAGTCGACGTTCCAAAACGGCATGCCGCGAAGCACGCCGGCCCCGCCTGCACCGCCGTCTAGGCCCAGAATCGGGTTGCGTGCGCAGGCAAATACCGCTGCGGGATTGGCGAACATGTTGACGTTGCCAGCTGTGCCCACGCCGTTCGAGCCGGTCACATTGTTGTGGCGCGAACTGCCAAAGTTGTTTGCGCAGGTGAGAACGCCATTTTCGTCAGCGAAGAAGTTTTGCGAATCGCCTTCTCCGAACGCCTGGCTGTCGCCATTGGTGGTGTTGATTTCGAGCGGAAGGCCGCTGCCAGTCGTGAAAATTGGCGCGAACGACCATCCTCCAAGTAGCCGGCCTTCCCAGCCGTGCTGTGCCTTGAAGAAAGGTGGCTGGTAGACCGCCAATATGTTGTAAACGAATTTGCGATCGAACGGCTGTAGACCATAGCCTGCGCCGATGTTGTACGGATCCACGACGGTAACTTCGCTGCTGGCCTGAACGTTGCTCACCGTGCCCAGAGCCTTGCTGAAGGTGAAATTCTGCTGCAAGGTCAGCCCGTGCCAATCATTCATTTTAAGAGTGACGAATCCAGCGTTGTAGTTACCGTAGCCGAGGCTGGCGTTCACTCCGACGCCGGAGGTCAACTGACCGCTGCAACCGATTTCCGTCCCCGTCGGGCAGTTAAGCGGAGTATTCAGCATGGTGCGGCCGAAGTTAAACCCGCCATTGTCCAAATCACTCCACAAGTTCCAAACGTTTTGTTGCTGTAGGTTCCCCGTGCCGGCTGCCCCTTCTTTCGTGGCGACCGCCTGCGTGCAGTTCGCGAAGCCGGTGCAATACCCGGTCCCTGCGAGAGCAGTTTCGAAGAACGGCTGTGCCGTCACGGCCGCTACGTTGCCAGTGCAACCACCGCCGGAAAGACCCGCAATGCCGCCGCAGTATTGCAATTCCAGGTTTGCGTAGGCCTTGGCGAACGACTGCCCGCCAAGTGTCATCATGGTGGGCACTGCGTTAATGTTGACGGGCTGATATTCGTGGCTGATCTTGCGGCCGATATAGCCGAATTCGATCATCGTCTTGCTGTTAATTTGGCGCTGAATGGTCAGGTCGAACTGATCCGATTCGTCCGGCCGGAAATTCTTGTCCAAGGCTTCGCCCGCGCCTGCCGCGATGGCGTTAATGCCCGGAAAGTCAGGCTGGGGAAGAGTCAAGCTGGGAGTGGGAATCGGGGCAGTCATGCCGTCGGTGCCGATGCGGAAAGCATTGCTAGGCGTAGCAAGGCCGGAGCCGGCGCAGGGCGTATTAGCGATGCCCACGGTCGGGCTCTGCGCGCCGACGCACTGCACAGGTTGGATGAGACCTGTGCCAAGCAAAGGAACCAGCACGAGATCCACCCCGTTGAGACGGCCGAAGATTCGGCTGTAGCCGCCACGGATGACCGTCTTGCCTTGGCCAAGCACCTTGCCCAGGATTCCCTCGTTATAGCTTGGATTCCAGGCTGCAGCGATGCGAGGGCTGAACGCGCCATAGAAGGGATCGTACGGGTATTTTTGCCCGCCGCCGGTGTTGCCCACGAGAGCGAAACCAACTTCCGGATTGTAGACATTACCCTGCAACGCCGCGGATTGCCGCGCGTTCAGGTAAGCCTGCAAGTCGATTTGCTGGCCTGCTTGGTCTACAAGCTCAACTTGGCGTCCTTGTTGTTCGACCGGAGGCATTTCGAGGGTCCATCCCAGACCGTAAGTGACGGTGAGGCTAGGCTTAATCCGCCATGAATCGCTGAAGTACACGTTGTAGTAAGGAATTGTGCTGATGTCTTGCGCAGGGGTCAGTGGTGGGTTCAGGGTCAGTTGCGGTCCAGAGCGCGTGAAAGCCGTTTGCGCGATGGATACGATTCCAAGCGCGGCGGTGTAGTCCCGGCCAAAGTTTGTTTGGTCTGCGGTAGCAACAGTGCCGGGAATAATGCCAGTCAGGTTGATTCCGGCGCCCGTGGAAGTGCCGAGCTGATAGACGGGTTGATAGTTGATCCCGCCGCCGTTGTCGCTGCGTTCGTGAAAGTCCCAGTTGCGCTGGTAGGTGCCGCCAAACTGGAAGAGGTGATTGCCGTGGAGATTGCTCACGTCATCGCGAATCATGTTATCTTTGCCGTCCCAGAATCGGGTACGCGTGTCTTGCGTGTTCACGTTATACGGTGTCAGCGCATATCCTGCTGCAGCTCCCGCCTCGCCAAAGGGTTCAAGCGCTCCCCCAAGTCCGGTAAGCTGCGGATTATCGCCACCTGAGCCCCACTGCCAGAAGTTTCGCAGAAAGCTGTAGTGGAAGTCGTTTGTCGTGTTCGTAGTGATATTCGTCGTCAGAGCCGCTACATAGAACCACGGCACCTGCGGCCGCTCGGAGAGAGAAACCGGTGTGCCGCCAGTGATGTCGTATTGGCTGTCCGTTACACGGTTGAGCTTGTAGTAGCGGTAACTCGTCATAAAGTGCCACTTGGCTCCAAAGTCGTGATCCAAGCGGGCTACGCCGAAGTTGCTGCTCTGCGGAACTGCCATGTTGCCAGTGAAGACGCCGACATTTCCACCAGCGGGCGTATTGTCGCAAAGGGAAAGACCGTTACATCCGGCAGTATTCGGCATCGGCATAGTTGCCCACATCTGCTGCACCGTGGTATTGACTCCGATGCCTCTGGGATCGAGATTTGTTCCGGCATAAGTGACACCCTGGAAGGTCACTGGCGTTGGATTCAGGTTGTAATACTGTCCGCCGAAAAAGAGCAATCCTAGGCGCATCGAAGCTGTGGGTACGTTTCTGCTAATCGTCTCCGAATTGGGCCAGCTGAACCCTTCAAAGTTCGCGAAGAAGTAGGTCTTCCCGCCGAGAATTTCCTTGGGAATAATCGGCCCGCCGACGGCGCCGCCATAACGGCTGTAGTGGTAGCTTGGAACTGGAACACCTGCCGCGTTATTGTCGAACGTGTTCGCAGACCAGTTGTTGTCTAAATAATATTCGTAACCCGTGCCGTGCCAGGCGTTGGTACCGCGCTTCGTCACCATAGACACTTGCGAACCTGCCGA
Organism: uncultured Acidobacteriota bacterium; assembly: GCA_963740015.1. GTDB lineage: Bacteria > Acidobacteriota > Terriglobia > Acidiferrales > UBA7541 > Acidiferrum. Next base: position 39,740 of record CAVUCM010000037.1, read on the forward strand.
ACTGTTAAAGTCCGCGGTCTGGTTCGTCGTGCTCACTTTAAATTCTTCGATGCTATCGATTGGAGTGGGCATTACACCGGTCGGACCGCCGCCGGCGTTTCCCGTGACCTCTTTTGAAATCAGTCCGCCAGTTACGTCGCCGGCAAAGCTCGGCGTGTAAATGTTCATGCTGCCGTCCATGTCGTTAGTGTTCTGACCACCATCGAGTTGGAAGGAGTTTTGATCCATGGCCACACCTGCGACGCTGCCATCAGGAGAGACGCCGGGCTGCAGAGTAAAAAAAGTGCTGGCGTCGCGGCTAATGCTCGGGAGCGAATCTAGTGCGGCTCCCGAGATGGTGTTTCCCACCGTGGCGTTCAGAGTCTGGAGTTCCGCATTCGTAGCCGTCACTTCGACGCTCTCCGCAACCGAACCAACTTCGAGAGTCACATTCAGAGTGAGGGCCGAGCCGACACTCACTGCCTGACCGGTAAGCCGGGAAATCCGAAATCCCTGTTTGCTAACCGTGAAGTCGTACGTACCGGCAGGCACATCGACGAGGATAAATCGGCCATTTTCATTGGTCGACGCCACTCGAGGATTGTTTGTCGCTTTGTCAGTCAATGTGACCGTCGCGTCAGCCACAGCAGCTCCCGAAGGGTCCGTGACGGTTCCCGCGACCGTACCCGTCGACGCGCTTTGCGAAAAAAGCGCCGACGGAACCAATGCCAACAGACAGAACAAAAAGCCGATCCCAAACAGCGATCGTTTACTTAACATTTAGCATCCTCCATTTGAGTGCATCGCAAACAAATCAGAATTTAGGTACGGAATTTTGGAAATTGTGCGGCACTCGCGCCGCAACTAAGTCGAACAGCCAAGTGCAAGCGCCGTGCCAATCGGAAAATTCTTTGTATTAATTTGTTTTCAACGACTTCGAGGAAAACGACCCAATGTAAATATGAATTCGTGAAGATCGCTCAACTCGGTTCGACGCGAGATGTCTGGACTTCGCACCACTTATTCGACTGCTTGTATCGATCGCAGGCTGGAACGTCCCCAATAAATAATAGGCTCGCTACATTCCAAATCTTGGAGACTTGGGCTACTTACTGCGGAAATCGGAAATAAGTTCCTGACCGTAAATTCTAAAATGATTCCAGGAGAACTAAATTTATTCTAAAAATATGCATTCAGCTTGGCATCTCCGCGAATTGTGAAAACTCGAAACCGCAAAAAGCGTGAGATGTCGAGGAGAACCCACTGGAGAGGCTGTCAGCTTTCAGCGCGCAGTGGCCTGAGGTTCATCGAGAATTCCCAGGACCATCACTCATCCAAGAAAGAATCCGTGCCGATCCAGGAGTTAGCGAGCGACTTCAGATTATTTTTATAAGTTCGGGAGACCATGTATTCCCTGCCACCAGCTATGCGCAACACGTATTCACCGCTGGTTCCGGGATGAATTTCTTCCACCGACGATGCATTTACCAGGACCGATCGGTGGATACGAACGAAGCCATAGGCCTGCAGTTTCTCCGCCATGGTTGAAATCGACTCTCGCAACAAATAGGAATCCTCGAGGCGTCGCAACAATACGTAGTTTCCCTCTGCTTCGACGGCGAGAATATCTCCGGGATGGATCAGGAGAATTTTCCCCTTAGTTTTAATGGCGATTTTTATCGGTTTCACCATCGGCGGTTCAGGCAACGGACGGAATTCCGCGACTTTGAGATTGTTTTCAGCCGGCGCAGGGTGACTGGCGGGCATCGGGGGCGAAGTTTCGGTCTCCTCGTGCGTATCCTTCAGTCCGCTTGCGACGAATTTGGCCCCAAACAAGTCGTTCATATTTGTCCCGAGCGGAAGACCAACTTCAACTCTCCGCTAAATGCGCGTTCATCTTTCCGATAAGCTGCAAATCGTTCCCAAAGAGATCATGGTTCCCGAAAAAATCGCTGTCGCTCAAAATTGGACAATACCAAGCATAATCGGGTGAATATGTCCGAGCCCCGCATTCGATTCTCAAGCGCAGATGCACGAAAAAGTGTTATCAGTCGCCGCCCAAAGGCATTTCGTGTTTCGTTCACGTGAGCCTTTCTTACGTGTTTCTAAGCTCTTGCGGCGTCAGACCCAACACGCGGCGCGTGTGCAGCGCAAGATGGCTCTGATGGCAAAAGCCATTCTCAAGAGCAATCTGTCCAATCGGCGTCCTTCCTTTGCGCAATTGCATGGCTGCCCGCTCCACTCGCCGGCGAATCAAGTACTGATGTGGAGGCACACCCAGCGACTTGCGAAACAGCGTTTTAAAATGTGAAACACTTAGACCCGCAACCTCAGCAATTTCGTCTAGCCCAAGATCGCGACCGAGATTGTCTTCAATAAAGCCCAAAACATCTTTCAATTTGCGCCCCGGCATCGCAGCTTTAAAACCGCGTGGGGTGCGCGCCAAGGAACTGTGATTCCGCACGATCCTCGCCGCGAGGCCTGTCGCCAGCGCGTCCATATACACTCGGCCAGAGGGATAGCCGCCTTCCATCTCAGCTTTCAAAGCCCACCCAATGTGCTCGATCTGCGGATCGCGCGCCTGAAAACGATTGAAGACTCGCAGTCTGCTCGGATCACCGCCCGATTCTTTCACCATGGCTTCGAGGACTCGCAGTTTAAGCCCGATCACCAATGCTGTGTCTCGAGCTTTCAGCTCCCACACGCCACCAAGATTTGGCGGGATGATTTCGAGATCTCCATGAATCGCCGTTCCTCGATGTCTTTCTCCGCCGCGGCGGCAGTCGACTGCGACGGATGTTCCAACATGGAGGGAAACCAGCACTCGCGGCGAACCAGGGTATTCAACAATTCCAGGTGGGTCTGAAAGCAGACTAAGACGCAGATTTTCTGTTGAGCCGAGGACCTTTGGAGGGATGGGTTCTGAGGTCTGTTCTTGCAGGTAACTTCTGCCAAAAGCACCCATACTCGGGGACCCCTTAACTGCAAAAAGGCAAAACTCGACAGGAAATTCCGCGTCCCCCTCGCAGGTCGCTGCTGCTGTCCACACCTCTACATGGAAGCCACAATGTCGACAGCCACAGCATTGAGCTTTACCTGGTTCGACGTATGAGAAGCCCAAAGGTTACCGAAAATTTGTGGCAGTATTGAAAAATTGAGGTCAAAACGGGAGCGCAGGCACGTTTAGGAATCAACGGTTAAGCTTCTAGTCAGCCATAAGGCCCGGCAACCGCCGAAGCAACTTGTTCATCTATCAGACGGCATCATTAGTGCGTCATTGAAAATGCCAGGACGAGTTGCAAGAAGCTTGAGAAACCACGAGAGGGAACTATTGTTGAAAAATAAGGCCCGGTTTGCTTGGAGATCTTTTCTTAGAGATGTGCGTCGTTTGATCTTTCGGAGCAGAGAAGTCACTTCGGTCGGTTTTCGTTGGAGAACGGTCGGCGGATTGGTTTTGGTTCTCGCGGCGGCTATCTCACCTATTGCTGTCCGCGCTCAGAATGTTACTTTCAAAATTCCTCCGGTAAAGATCCCGCTCAAGATCAAGGAACAGTCGGTTACGATCACAGCCTCAGCAGTCGTATCCATGCACTCGAAAGACCAGGAAATGAGCATCTTCAAGCTGGAGTTGACTGCCGATCTCGGTGAGCTGCAGCAAAATATGACGACCCTGCTGGCTTCCCAGTTGGATAAGGATGATGCCTGCGGGGAGCGGATAGCCATCGAGCACGCAGACCTCGCGCCCGTTCCACCTGCTAGCCTTGCCGTTGTGCAACTGCACTACGAACGATGGGCGTGTGCGAAAGTTTTGGGCAAGGAAAAAACGAAAAAGCTTGTGGGCGGAAATGCTTTGATTGAAGTGAAACTCACGCCGACGATCGAGGAAAACAATACGGAACTGAGGTTGGTACCGGAAGTCGGAAAGATTGAAGCGGATGGGTCACTGGGCGAGTTGCTGCGCTCCGGAACACTCGGCGACGCGATTCGCGACAAGATACGGACGTCGATTCTCTCTGCGATGGAAAAAGGGACGAACCTGAGCGCCACGCTTCCGCCTGCCATTCAAGGACATGCCTCCCTCCAGAATGCTGAGTTCAAGGATGGAGGAGGCGGACGGCTGATCGTCGTTCTGGGGGGAGGCGGGCAAATCACGAGGGAGCAGATTCAGGCGCTCTCGAAGCAAGTCAAAGAGCGTATGCCAGCGAAATAAAGAATGCGCTGGAGCGCGCGTACCATCACTTCCGTAGAGCGAAAAATACGGAAAGACATTTTGGCGGATGACGATCCCTGCTTAAGAAAGCAGGAAAGTACTGAGCTCAGTGTTGAAGCGATCGCGGTTCTCGATATTGGATAGATGGGCGGCGTTAAGTTCCACGTAACGGGCACTCGCAATGTGGTCTGCTAAGTAGTGGCCTTCGGCGGGAGTAGTCGCGACGTCGTGCGTTCCGGCAATCACGAGAGTTGGAATGCGAATCGCAGAGATTGTTTCGCGCGCGTCGAAATCGCGAATAGCAGCGCAGTTGGCGACGTAACCTTCATGATTCGCACCCTCGAATGTGAGTTTGGTTGAGGCGACGACGTCAGGTGACTTAGCGCGATACTCCGCGGAAAACCATCGTTCCATGACGCCGCTGGAGATCGACTTCATGCCGCCTTTGCGAACGGCTTCGATACGCGGGTTCCATATTTCCGGGCTGCCGATTTTGGCGGCGGTGTTGCAGAGCACCAGTTTGTGGAACCGATTTGCAGCGTTCAGCGCCAGCGACATTCCTGTTTGTCCGCCCATGGACAAACCGCAAAAATAAACGCGATCGATGTGCAATTCATCCAGCAGGGCGAGAACATCGCGCGCCAACTGCTCTATGGTGTAAGGGCCGGGCGTAACGGAGGATTGCCCGTGGCCGCGTGTGTCGTAACGCAAGACGCGATATTGCCTCTGGAATACCTGCGTCTGCGGATCCCACATCGAGAGCGTTTCGCCGAGCGAGTTGGAAAAAACAAGGACTGGTGCGTCGGCTGGACCGGCAAGATCGTAGTGGATGCGTACATCTTTTAATTGAGCGAAGGGCATTCGATTCACTTTTTCCGTGGTTTTTTCTGGTCGCGACGCTCCGTGCTCGACGCCAGCACCCGATCAATGAACTGGTCGGCGACGCCTAAGTAGTTGGCCGGAGTGAAGAGGCGGTCAAGTTCGGCATCGGATAGATTCGCTTTCATAATGGCATCTTGCGCGAGGACGGAGCGGAGGTCGCGGCGCGAGCTTTGGGCGCGTCTGCAAGCCAATTGAACAAGTTCGTGAGCCTCGGAACGCGGCATTTTTTCAGCGAGAGCCATGGCAACAGCTTCAGCGAAAATCAAGCCGTGTGTAATACCTAGATTTTGCCTCATGCGCTCTTGATCGATTTCCAGTTCCGAGACGGTAGTAGTCAGGTGATGCAAGGCGCCTGCGGTTAAGCGGACAATCTCGGGCAAAGTTTCCCATTCGGCATGCCAACCGCCCAGACCGCGCTCTTGTTCTTGAACCATTGCGCCAAGCATGGCGCTGACGAGAGCAGGCACACGCGCGGCGGCGGATAAAACGACCGCACACGTAACGGGATTGCGCTTGTGAGGCATGGTGGAGGAGCCGCCGCGACCGTCGGCCGACGGTTCAAATACTTCACCGACTTCCGTTTGTGTGTGAAGAGAAATGTCGCGTGCGATTTTGCCAAGCGTGCCGCAGCACAGCCCGAGCGTAGTGGCTACTTCCGCCATGCGGTCGCGATGGCTATGCCACGGAAGTTCCGGCAAGGGAAGCTGCAATTCTTTGGAGAGATTGGCAGCGACGTCCAGGCCGCGGGCGCCGAGAGCCGCCATCGTGCCTACTGCGCCCCCAAATTGAAGCACGAGGCAGCGCTCTTGCGTTTCCGCGAGACGCGTGCGATGACGGTCGATCGCATCGAGCCAGCCAGCCGCTTTGAGGCCGAACGTCGTGGGAAGCGCCTGCTGCATCCAGGTGCGAGCTACCACCAGAGTGGCGCGATTTTTGTGGACCAATTCGCCGAGAACGACGGCGAAGAGATCGAGTTCCGAAGAGATCAGAGCAAGCGCCTGGCGAAGTTGAAGCACGCGTCCAGTGTCGATGGTGTCCTGACTTGTGGCGCCCCAGTGCACATAGCGGGCGGCGTCTTTGTCTTTTTTGGCGACGAGCAGGGTGAGCTGTTTCACCAGAGGAATGGCGAGATTGCCGGCGCTCGCTGCGGAGCGGGCGAGAACCGTCATATCGTAAAGTTCGGCGCGGCATTTCGCTTCAATGGCCGGCGCGGCGGAAGCCGGAATGAAACCTGCGCGCGCCTCGGCCCGTGCTAAGGCGCCCTCGAAATCGAGCATGGCCTGCAGCGTGGCGCGATTGGAGAAGACCTTCTCCACGGCTTGAGAGCGAAACAAGGGGTCAAGCAGGTTCATGGGCAGAGTTTAATCACTCCTGCGATGGAAACAAAACTGTATCGTAATAAGACACTGGTTTGCGTTGGATCGCGTTGGCTTGCGCCCTCTTGATTACGGCTGTGTGCGCGCATTGTCGGTAGACCGCTCGGCGACAACTTCGGGCCTTGTGAGTTCCAGCTTTGGTACTTCTGTTCGCGGCATCAGGAAGCCTCCCGGTCTGTTCCGTGATCCATTTCCTGGACCGCGCCCCAGGTTAGCCCCCCACCCCCGTTATCCAGAGAATTGTGAGTAAACATATGAACACATTGGAGTTGCGGGTGTTCCTGCGCGTGCGCAGACTAGGCGCAGATTGATAGGGTCAAGGCGCTGGTCCCCGTTTTTTTGTAAACATTGTATCTAAAGGGTTTAGCGCTTTCGTAAGTGATTTAGAATCAATACTTACGAAGGTCTTGTAAACACTGATTCTAAGGGAGTTAGAAAAATGAGCCTGGTATCGAGGTCCCGTGCACTAGCGCAACTAGATATCGGACTTTGTCTGCCTGAAGGTATTTCTTCAGGCAGAATCGGAAAAGCCGCAGTGCTTCGCCCTCCGCCACATTTACGCGCGGTCAGGATTTAGATTTCTTGCCGACCGGAAATAAAAAAGGCGGCAAGGAGATTGCCGCGTTGTGAGTCACAAAGATGCCTGACCCAAGTATACCACGTTTTCTGAAGCGCGAGCCATCGGCCCAGAGTCCGTGGCAGAAAACGATTCCTGGCTTGCTTTGGGATCGCAGATACACTCGAAGTACTGTCACGCGCCCGAAGGTCATCCCAGTTGTTGATGTAGAAATTCGCTTGTCCGACCGTTGGCAAGCGCTGCCGCGGCGGCATTGTAGTGCGTCCCATTATGTCGAGAGAAGGCATGATTCTGACCCGGATAGCTGTAGACTGTCGTGTTTGATTTCTTAGCGAGTGCCACTTTAATTGCAGATTGTGCAGCCTTGGAAATGAACTCATCCTCCTCGGCCAGATGCATTAGAAGGGGCGCACTAAGCCCATCGACCTCTCCCAGATATTTTTCAGTATCGCCGCCGTGATAAGCGACCGCGGCGTTGACACCATGGCAGCGCACGGCTGTCAGGAAGACCATCAGCGCGCCAAGGCAATAGCCGAGGAGGGCGACCTTGCCGTTGCACTCCGGGAGGTTGCGTACGGCATTGACGGTGTCCTTGACATCCTCTGCGCCCGCGTCTCTGTTGTAAGCCCCGTACAGACGAAGGCCGTGTTGCCAATCGGCCTCGGAGGTAACAGTGAGGTCGACGCCCGGCTCTTGCCGCCAGAATAGGTCTGGCGAGGCTGCAAGGAAACCTTGTTCTGCCAGTTCGTCGCAATGCTTGCGGATGTCGGCGTTTACCCCGAACAACTCCTGCAGAACAATGACTGCGGGAGCCGGCACGTTTTTCGGTCTTGCTATATAGGCGGCGAACGCGCCGTCATGTCCTTCTATAGTGATGCGATCCTTCATTGTGTTCTCCTCAGACGACGTTCACCCAGGCCTCCACCGATGTCGTCGTCTGGATCGGCGGAGGCCCACTATCGAGCCAGCGGGGTTCAGCCGACGGCATGCATGGAAGCCGCAGAAGTGGCGGCCTCTTCGATAAGCTTGGCTGTCTCCGTGGGATGGGACACATACGCCACATGGCTGGAATTCACTTCGACCGTCTTGGCCTTGGCGCGCTTCGCCATCATGCGCTCCTGGTCCGGATTGATCGACCGGTCTTGGGCGGCCACCATATACCAGGTGGGCTTGGTCTTCCAGGCGGGTGACGTGACCTGGTGGGTGAACGAGTCCGTGGAGATTGGCACCTGCGACACAGCCATGAACCACGCCTTCTCTGGCGGAATGTCCGCTGCGAAGTCGGCCGCGAATTGGTCCTGTTCTATCCACCAGTTCCCGTTGCTGTCCGGCTTGAACGCCTTGGAGGCTTGCGGTAGGGCTTGCTCGATCGTCGCGCAGCTTTCCCCGGTGTCCAGCGCGAATGCAGCAATATAGACAAGCGCCGAAACCTTTGGATGATTGCCGGCCTCCGTGATGATGGATCCGCCATAACTGTGACCCACGAGAACCACCGGCCCGTCCATGGCGTCGATCGCGGCCTTCGTGTACTTTTGGTCGTCGGCGTATGAGGTCTCGGGAGGCTGCGCAACCGACACCTTGTATCCATCATTCTTGAGAATGTTAGCAACCGCTTCCCAGCCGGACCCATCGGCGAATGCGCCGTGGACCAGAACCACGTTCTTGATCGTCATAGTTGCTCTCCTTTTTTCCTTTCACGCATTTCTATTTCGAGAGAATTGGACAATAGGAAACATGTCCGCGGGCAATCCTAGGCTCTTGTGCGCGAACTCTCTTGCGGGATTTTGCTGATTTTGTCGTTTTCCGCCTAAAACGAGCCGGACCTGTCGGCGGGCAAACACTACTATCTGAAAGATCGGGGAATGGGGTCTTAGGCTCGAGAATGCGGTGTCGCGTGATACCGGCGCCATCTTCCGGGGCTGACCCCGACGAGTTGATGGAAGGTGCGCGTGAACGCCGCCTGGTCATTAAATCCCGATTGAATCGCGATGTCGATCAGCGATAGGCTGGTCTGGCTCATCAGTTGTTTGGCGTGGTCAATGCGACGCTGAATCAGCCACTGGTGAGTGGAGATGCCGAAAGAGGTTTTGAACGAGCGGGCAAAGTGGCTGACGGAAAGTCCGCATTCGCCTGCAATATCGGAAAGCCTGATGCGCCCATGCCTGTTCTCATGAAGGAGTTCCGACGCTCGTCGCTTCTGCCATGCCGCCAGACCTCCCTTTGAAGGCCGCGCTGCTTTCTGGAGTACTCCGTACTCCTGGATGAGATGCGCTCCGAGGATGAGGCTGAATTGATCGAGAGCCAGCATAGAGAGAGAGTCGCTCCGCCCAAGAAATGGAAGGATGCTTTTGGTCATCTGGGCCACAACCAGATCATCTTCGAGCACGGCTAAGCGATAGTCATTTACCCGGCCAAAACCAAGATCTTGCGCGATGTCGTCTAGTCCCCTGCGGGGGACAGAATAGTGAACATAATCGAAAGCACTTCCTGCCCAGCACCTGGGCTGTGAATCGAAATCGATGACATTGGAGCGAAACGGATGAACGGTGGATGTGGCGATGAGCTTGTCTTCTGTCCACACCTGATAGCTCGATGAGGGCAAAGACTTAAGGGAGATCGACACTAGCAGAGCCGGAACAGGAGATAGCTTCGTGATTCGGTCAGGAAGCCCAGCCGGCGACTGGAGCCGGGTGATCGTAAAAGTCCCCGGAACACGAAACTGTGATGGAAGGGAGGACCTCCCGTCCAATTGAATAAAAGTTGTGAAGGGAGCCTCAGGCGACGTCTGCGGAGACTCATGTGCATTCGGCGAAGCGTTCTTGTCCATCGCGACCTCTGACGCAGCGCGGTTCGTCGTGAATATGATGACAGGCTTCGGTCAGGATTGTATCCATAGGAGTCGACCGTGGCCAAGCGCGTTATACGCGTTCGAGGAGGATGGCTATGCCTTGGCCTACGCCGATGCACATGGTGCAGAGGGCATATTTTGTGGAGGTGCGCAGGAGTTGGTACATCGCTGTGGTGATTAGGCGCGCGCCGCTGGCGCCGAGGGGATGGCCGAGAGCGATCGCGCCACCGTTGGGATTAACGTGAGGCGCGTCGTCGGGGACGCCTAGTTCGCGAAGAACAGCTAGGGCTTGCGAAGCGAAAGCTTCGTTTAGCTCGATGACTTGCATTTGGCCGATCGACAGATTCGTCGTAGCAAGGAGTTTGCGCGAGGCGGGCGCGGGGCCCATTCCCATGATGCGCGGGGCTACTCCTGCTGCAGCGGAGGCGACTATGCGCGCTTTGGGAGTTAAGCCGTGGCGCTTGGCGGCGGATTCCGAGGCCAGCAAAAGGGCGCAGGCGCCGTCGTTCACGCCGGAAGCGTTTCCAGCTGTTACTGTGCCGCCGGGTTTCACGATGCCAGGCAATTTCGCCAGTGCGGCCAGAGATGTGTCAGCGCGCGGGTGTTCATCGACGCTGAACAGAACGGGGTCGCCTTTTTTTTGAGGGATCGTGACCGGCACGATTTCCTGCGCGAGTTTCCCGTCACGGATCGCGGCTGCGGCGCGCTGCTGGCTTCTGAGCGCGAAGGCGTCTTGATCTTCGCGCGAAATGTGAAACTCTTCGGCGACAATTTCGGCCGTCTCCGGCATCGAATCGACGCCGTATTTGGCCTTCATGAGGGGATTGATGAAGCGCCAGCCGATGGTGGTGTCCTCGATTTTAACGGCGCGGGAGAAAGCCGAGTCTGCCTTTGCCATTACAAATGGAGCGCGGGACATGCTCTCGACGCCGCCCGCAACGATCAACTCAGCTTCGCCGCTCTTAATGGCGCGGGCGGCGGTGGCGACGGCGTCCATACTGGAGCCGCAGAGACGATTCACAGTTGCGCCGGGGACTTCTTTCGGGAGTCCGGCGAGCAGCAAGGCCATGCGGGCGACGTTGCGATTGTCTTCGCCGGCCTGGTTTGCGCAGCCGTAGATGAGGTCGTCCAGCACGTTCCAATCCACTTTGGCATTGCGTTCGATGAGGGCTTTGATCGGGATTGCAGCTAAGTCGTCCGTGCGGATCGACGAGAGCGCGCCGGCATAGCGGCCGATGGGCGTTCGAATGGCGTCGCAAATGAAGGCGGTTTCCATTGATGTGTTTCAAAGCCCCTGAATCGTTCTATCCTAACAGGAACAATCCGCCCGGCGAAAATCGGGAAGCGAGCGCGAGCGGAAAGGGAGAGAGAATGAAATTCGCGAGAGTCGTGATGATCGCGGCAGTTATTTCCTCAATGGCTGTGGTGAGAACTGGGGCGCAGACTAATGGGAGCGCGACTGCAGAAGTCACTGCGCTCTTGCGTGAGTTCATGGCAGGCGCTGGCAGCGGCGATCGCGCGATATTTGAAAAGTTCTTTGCCGACGATGTGATTTATACGAGGGCGACGGGCGTAGTCATCACGAAGGCCGACATCATGCAGAGTTTGGGAAAACCGGCGGCGGCATCAGAAGGGAAGAGCACGTATTCAGCGGAAGACATTACAATGCATGAGTACGGCGACACAGTGATTGTAGCCTTCCGTCTGGAGGGTCGCACGGAGCACGGCGACGGAAAGGTGGAGATGTCGCATTATCGAAACACCGGTACGTTTCTGCGGCGTAATGGCCGGTGGCAAGCCGTGGCGTGGCAAGCGACAAAGATCAGCGAACCCAACAAAGCGCAGTCATGAACGAGACAATTTCCACACGCTGCTGCATAGCGGGAGGCGGCCCGGCCGGCATGATGCTGGCGTTCCTTCTAGCCCGCATGGGCGTGGATGTTTTCGTACTCGAAAAGCATGCCGATTTCTTGCGTGATTTTCGGGGTGACACGATTCATCCGTCGACGCTCGAGCTTATGCATGAACTCGGTATTCTGGACGAGTTCCTTAAACGCCCGCATGACGAAGTGCGCGAGCTTTCGGGGCAGGTTGGCAATGACATCGTTACGATGGGAGATTTCACGCATCTGCCTACTCACTGCAAATTTCTCGTTTTGATGCCGCAATGGGACTTCCTCGACTTTATTAAAGAGCAGGCTAGCCGTTATCCCACCTTTCATTTGAGGGTGAATGCTGAGGTGACAGATCTGCTGGAAGAGAAGGGTAGTGTTGTGGGCCTACGTGCAAAAACTTCTGATGGCTCATTGGAAATTCGCGCCCCGCTGAGTATTGGCGCTGACGGGCGGCACTCGGTCGTCCGTCAACGGGCGAAGCTTGAAGTGATCGACCTCGGCGCTCCCATGGATGTGATGTGGATGCGGATAAGCCGGAGCGCCTCTGATCCTGGCCAAACTCTGGGCCACTTCGACAGAGGAAAAATTCTTGTGATGATCAATCGCGAGAGCTATTGGCAATGTGCTTTCGTCATCCCCAAAGGCGAGGCCGATCGAATCAGGCAGCGCGGGCTGCCAGCTTTTCGCGAAGATATCGCCGAATTGGCGCCATTCTTGCGCGACAGGATGGAAGAATTGGCGGACTGGAAGGACGTGAGTCTTCTTACGGTTGCCATCGACCGGCTTGCGCAATGGTTCCGGCCTGGTCTTTTGTGCATTGGGGATGCGGCGCATGCCATGTCGCCCATCGGAGGCGTCGGAATCAATCTGGCAATTCAGGATGCGGTGGCAACGGCAAATTTACTTGGCGCAATACTTCTGCGGAAGGCTCCGTCTGAAATCGAACTTCAGGCGGTCCAGAAGCGCAGAAATTTTCCAACTTGGGCTACGCAGCGGCTGCAGATCGCTATACAAAACAATGTGATTCGGAAAGTTCTTGGTAGCTCCAAAGCTCTGGCGCTTCCGTGGCCTCTAAAGTTAATGCGCCGCTGGCCCATTTTGCGGCGAATTCCAGCGCGGGTGGTCGGAGTTGGCTTCCGTCCCGAGCATGTGAAGACTCCTGACACACGCGCTGCGGTGTAGTTCGATGATTGGAAATGGAAGGACCGCGATTTTTCTGAGTGCGCGATTTATTCCATTCTCGCTTCGATAGAATTTAGAAATGGTGAAAAACTGAAAGTCGCGAAGATGCCGGGCTGAAGCTCGGCGCTACGTAAGGCTCGCACAAGCGCTGTCGGGATATCCTTTGCGCCATCAGTCCTCGATAGTTTGTTGACACACTTCGGCATGACGCTCAGTATGGACTTACCCCTTCCAAATTTAATCGTCTGGTGTTTGCCGATGCGCATTCTTGTCGCTGAAGATGACGCGCCGCTGGCGGAGTTTCTCCATCAACGGTTGCAGCAGGAACAATTTTCTGTACATATGGTCGCGGACGGTGGGGAAGCCCAGCGTCTTGCGTCTGACCAGCCCTACGACTTTGTAATTCTGGATCTCAATCTGCCTGCGGAAGGCGGCCTGGACGTTCTGCGCCACATCCGCGCGAAGAAACCCGATCTACCCGTCCTTATGGTTACGGGAACGAGCCATGCGGAGGATCATGTCCGTTTGCTGGATGCCGGCGCCGATGATTCTTTGGCGAAGCCCTTCGAGTTTGCCGAACTTGCAGCACGGATTCGTGCTGTGCTTCGCCGCGGCAGCCGCCCCGGTCGCGCTGTCCTGAAAGTGGGCGATTTGGAGATCGATCGCGTGGCGCACGCGGTCCAGCGCGGAGGTAACTCCATCGAACTGAGCCCAAAGGAGTTCGCTCTGCTTGAGTTCCTCATGCGTCACGAAGGCCAGGCGGTCACACGAACCGCGATTGTCGAGCAGGTCTGGAAGCTCAACTTCGACACCATGACTAACGTCGTGGACGTCTACATTAACTACCTACGCCGCAAGGTGGATTCCGGATATGACCGCCCCTTGATCCGCACAATCCGGGGAGTCGGGTACCAAATCGGCGGCCAGGCCGCTCACAACTAAGGCCCTTCCTCGGATAGCCTCGGCAAACTGGCGTGCGACCTCCTGGCCAGAGGGCCGAGGAGGTACTGAACGGACAGGGAATCGACGTTCGAGATTGTCACCTCAGTAGACACTTATCTATAACTTATAGAAGACAATGCACTTGCTAGAGTTTCGGTCTGAGCTAACGCCCACGGCTGGTTGAATATGCGCGCCTCCTTACAAGGAGCGATCTGCTTCCTGTGCTGCCTCGTCCGCCATGAGCAACTTCTTTTCCACTTTCGGGTTTTACCCAATGGGAGTTATATACTGAAGGAAGACTCCCGTCGGCCGGAACCAAAGGTCCGGACCGGGGACAAGGTGACTAACCATGCTGAAGACCACTTTTTTTGGCAAGCCAAAGCTTAGCCTGCTTCTTTGTCTGATAGGTCTTCTCTGCTTTTCAGCTCCAAAGGTTCGCGCGCAGCAGCCGGATCAAGCGCCTCCAGCGGATCAGCCGAATCAAGCCGATCCCGTTGATCCGTCCGCGGCAAGCGATGCCAACGACCCGCCTACCCGTGTTGCTCGCATCAGTTACGTAGACGGTTCCGTCTCTTTTCAGCCTGGCGGCCAGGGCGACTGGGGGAATGCAGCGCGCAACCGCCCCATGACCATCGGCGACAAAATTTGGACCGACAAAGACTCCCGCGCTGAGCTGCAGACGGGCGTCGTTTCCATCCATCTGGGCAGTATGACTGCACTCTCTTTTCTGAATCTCGATCAGGCCATTACTCAGATGCGCCTCGCTGAGGGCTCCATCAATTTCCGCGTGAAAGAAATTCGCGAGGGCGACACTTACGAAGTAGACACTCCCAATCTCGCTTTCACGATCACGCAAGCCGGGGCTTTCCGCATTGACGTTAACGAAAACGGAGACAACACCGGTATCACCGTAATCCGCGGAGCAGGGCAAGTGACTGCCAGCGGAAAGACTTACGATCTCCAAGCAGGGCAACGCGGCATTTACAGCGGGACTGATAGTGTCCAGTCCACGGTCGTGCCGCAAGCGCCTCCTGCGGATGGACTCGATCAATGGGCCAGCGAACGCGACCTCGGCGAGCAAAATTCCGTCTCGAAGCGCTACGTTCCAGAGGACATGCCTGGCACACAAGACCTCGATAACAACGGCACCTGGAGCCAGGACGGCGCCAATGGCCCTGTTTGGTATCCCTCGGAAGTTGCACCTGGATGGGCTCCTTACAGCAACGGCAATTGGAGCTATGTCGCTCCTTGGGGTTGGACTTGGGTGGACTATGCGCCTTGGGGCTTTGCTCCATTTCATTATGGCCGCTGGGGTTACATCGGAAGCAGGTGGGGTTGGTACCCCGGTCCAAGAGTGGGCTTCTCGATCTACGGTCCGGCGTTTGTCGGTTTCCTCGGTGGAGGCTTCGGCTTCGGATTTGGCGTCGGCTTCGGCGTAGGATGGTTTCCACTGGGCTTTGGCGAACCGTTCCATCCCTGGTATCACGGGGGCTACGGGTACGTGAACCGGATAAACGTTCACAACACTTACATTCATAATGTCAACGCGGTTCACTCTAACGGCAATTTTAACTATGCCTATGCGCACAACACGCACGCTGTAACGGCCGCTTCGCGCACTGCATTTACTGGTGGCCAAGCCATTAATCGCGGCGCAGCTCATATCGATGAAGCCTCGCTCCGCGGCGCACAGGTATCCAACAAAGCGGGTTTTTCTCCCACAAGGCAAAGCGCGCTCGGCGCTGCCAACGCAAGAAGCAACGTCAGCCGTCCGCCTAGTTCGGTGGAGAACCGCTCGGTGATGGCGCGTACAACGCCGGCCGCGGGCGCTTCGCACACTCCGGTACACACGATTAACACGAACGGTTTGAGCGCTGGGCATTCAGCGAATGCGGGAACGACGGCGCGCCAGAACCAGCTTTCGCAGAGCCGTCCGCCATCAGCAGGGGCAAACAACTCGCGCAGTTGGAGCGCTCAGGGCAACACGACCGATCGCGGTCAGGCCCCGAATGGTTTCGGCAGCTCCAATAATCGCGGCGCTTCCAACAACTCGACTATGACCGCGCGTGGTGCGAATAACCGTCCTCCGTGGGCTGGTTCCGGCACCCAGGCTAACGGCGCCAATGCTGGCGGTCGTTCCTACACGCCGCAAGGGAACGCGTCTTCCAACAGCCGCAGCTATGCTCCACAAGGTGCTCGCGGCGGTAACCCAGCGCCTACGCGAACCTACTCTGCGCCGAGCCGCAGCTACGGCGGCGGCAGTGCACCTCATGCTAGCGGTGGAGGAAGTGCACCCCACAGTAGTGGCGGCGGAGGTTCACATGGCGGTGGCGGCGGTTCTCACGGCCATCGTTAAAATCAGCGAAATCAGTATATTTCAAAAAGGCCCGTCGCTTTCAAATGCGGCGGGCCTTTTGTTTTCTTAATCCTTGGGATCCCTAGCCAATCCAGCGCGCGGCTCCGCAACTCTCTTTGTGCGCGTGGGTTAAATGAGTAGTTCGCGACGGGCGTTTCTAAGTTCGACAAAGCATTTGCCGTTCAAGCCCGGCTATTAGCACCAGGATGCTATCGTTAGAGTTAAGCAATGGGGCCGAATCCCCTGAGACCAGCACTCGGAGATTCGGGGTTCAAGAACGCAAATCCGCACAACAAAGGGCCAATACCGGCCTTGGCAATTCAGGAGAGAGGGAATCGCAAATGAAAAAATACACCATGCACTTGGTGAGCCTGCTCAGTCTCGCGCTGGCATTGGCCTGCTTTATGCCGCAACGAGCTGCTGCCGACGATGACGATCCGCCGGGCCGCGTCGCGCGACTTGGGTTTGTACGAGGAAATGTTTCCTTCGAACCTGCAGGAACCGAAGACTGGGTTTCGGCGGTCGTGAATCGTCCGTTGACCACAGGCGATAAACTTTGGAACGATGCCGATTCTTTTTCGGAGCTGCATCTCGGCTCCGCATCGATCCGTTTGAACAGCAATACGGGCATTTCTTTCTTGAATCTGACCGACAACATGACCCAGGTTCAATTAAGCGAAGGTACTGTGAACATCCGGGTACGCCGTCTTGGCGATGACGAAACGTTTGAAGTCGACACTCCTAACCTTGCTTTCACCCTGCTCCATGCAGGCAATTACAAGGTCAATGTCAACGAGGCTGGCGACGCTACCGTCGTGATTGTTCGCGATGGCCAAGGCGAAGTCACTGGCGGCGGTTCCGCTTACACTATCCATCCTCAGGAAGTCGGCACTTTCAACGGCACGGATCAAATTAACGCGGACGTCGAAACGTGGGACAACTCCGGCGACGATTTTGATACCTGGTGCGCGGAGCGCGATGCGCGCATCGACAACTCTATTTCTGCACGCTACGTTTCGAACGACGTCATCGGCTATGAAGATCTCGACGAATACGGCGGATGGCGTCCCACTCCGGATTACGGCACCATTTGGTTCCCGCACGTTGCCGTTGTTGGCTGGGCTCCGTATCACTACGGTCACTGGGCTTATATCTCGCCTTGGGGTTATACCTGGGTCGATGATGCGCCTTGGGGATTTGCGCCCTTTCATTACGGGCGTTGGGTAACTGTTGGTGGCGTCTGGGGTTGGGTACCCGCGCGGCCTGCGGTGGCTGTTGTCGGCGTAGCTTACGTTCGGCCTGTTTATGCGCCCGCTCTCGTCGCGTGGGTTGGCGGCCCGCACTTCGGCGTTGGTGTCGGAGTTGGCGGTGGCGGATTTGCAGCTGGCGTCAGCGTAGGATGGTTTCCGCTCGGCCCGCGGGAAGTGTATGTGCCGTCCTATCACGTCAGCCGAGTCTACGTGAACAACGTCAACATCACGAACACCACGGTCAATACAACCGTGGTGAACAACTATTACAACACCACGGTAATTAACAAGACGACGGTGACCAACGTTACCTACGTCAATCAGCGCGTGACTGGAGCCGTGTCGGTCACGACACCTCAAGCGTTTACGTCCGCTCAATCGGTCTCCAAGAACTCGGTCAGATTCGACGCGCGGGAAGTGGCCTCAGCCCCAGTTGTTGCTACGACGCCACCTGTTGCCCCTTCGCGGCAGGCTGTTCTCGGCTCTGGCGCTACCGCGACGGTACATCCACCAGCGGCACTGCAAACCCGCGCAGTGGTTGCGAAGACGACTCCTCCTCCGCCACCTCCGTCGTTTGCCAAACAACAGCAAGCGATTCAGGCCAATGGCGGCAGGCCACTAGCCATGTCAGAGACTCGTCAGCTACAGCCCGCGGCGACTCAAGTTCACTCCAATATCAAAATTGCTCCACCGGCCAAGCCGCAAGCGATTCAGGCAAAAGGCGTTCAGCCCAGTCCAAACAAGCCCGTTCCGCCGCCCGCGAACAATCCTAATCGTCCGCCATCAGCGCGGCCTAGCGCACCGGCCACCACGACCACCGCAAATCCGCAACTTGACCAGAAACATCAACAGCAAGTGCAGGATCTACGCTCTCAGCAGGATTTGGAACGCCAAAAAGTTGAGCAGCAACAACAACAGGAACGCGCCGATCTGGCGAAGAAGGCCGCTGATGATCAAGCTCAGCAAAAGCTCAATCAGCAGCACCAGCAACAGCTCGAAGACCTAGAGAAAAAACACGACACCGAAGAGGCGAAACTCAAGCAGCAACAACAAGCGGAGAAGAAGAATCCTCCGAAACCGGCGAAGCCCGCAAAGGAAGACAAGCCTCCGAAGAAGGACAAATAGTCGTCGTTCTCGGGTTGGGATTTCGGGTGGGGCGCTTGCTAAATGGCGGGCTCCCCGCCCGACTCATTTGCGCTCATCCAATATGGGGTCGTGTGTGTGAGTGAGAAAAGCGGCAGCAGAGCTGCCGCACTCCAAATCGCCGGATGATTTTAGCTTCTGTGTGAAATCATCGGGGCTTCTCGCGTAAGATTCTTTCTCTCGAGTATGGCACGCCAAACTTCACGCCCGTCGAAACCGAAGCTAGCGTCTTCCGCTTTATCGCCGATTTCGATGTTCGTCATTCCCGGCCTTCCGGAAATTCGCAAGGGTCATAGCCTGCCTAAATTAATCGCTCTGGCCGCCCGGCGCGCGTCAATCATTTTTGAAGACGGCGACATTCTGGTGGTCGCCCAGAAAATAATTTCGAAAGCGGAAGGCCGCATCGTCCGACTGTCGACGGTCCGGCCTTCGCAGAAAGCCAATGAGTTGGCTAAGAAGCTTTCGAACGATGCGAGGTTCATCGAAGTAGTCCTCCGCGAATCTCGGCGCATCGTGCGCGCGGATCGCGTGCTCATCGTCGAAACGCACCACGGGTTCGTTTGCGCCAATGCAGGCGTGGACCATTCGAACGTTCGAGGCCGCGATTACGTCACGCTCTTGCCGAAAAAACCCGATCGCTCCGCACGTCGGCTTGCCGAGAGTTTGCGCAAGGAAACTGGTAAACGCCTCGCCGTCATCATCAGTGACACGTTTGGCCGTCCATGGCGCTTGGGTCTCATCAACGTGGCTATCGGCGCGTGCGGCGTTCCCGCTTTGGTTGATCTACGAGGCACGCGCGACCGCCATCGCAAACTTCTTAGCGCAACAATCCTTGCAGTCGCCGATGAACTCGCTGCCGCTGCGGGGCTTCTCATGGACAAATCGGCAGGCACGCCGGTAGTTCTGATTCGCGGCTATCGCTACCGCTTCGTGCAAGATCCCGCGGCGCGCATCATCCGCTCGGCTAGCGAAGATCTCTTTCGTTAATGTGCCGGCCTTGTGTCCAGTTTAGTTTCTTGCTCACGCTGAACGATTTCCACTTGCAGGAATCTTCGCGTCCCAGCATCCTTATTTCGCTATGTCTCCCACAAAAAAGCTCAAGGTCACCGCTCTCGCCGGTGGCATCGGCGCATCAAAACTGCTCCTTGGCCTGTACGGCGCAATGGATCCGCACGACCTTACTGTGATCGTTAACACTGGCGACGACATCGTCCTGCACGGCCTAAAAATTTCTCCAGACCTCGACATCGTTACCTATACGCTCGCTGGTGTCGTCAATCCCGCCACAGGCTGGGGCATGCGCGGCGAAACGTTTCATTTCCTTAAGAAGCTCGGCGGTTACGGGCGCGAAACGTGGTTCAATCTCGGGGATCGCGACCTTGCCACGCACATTCATCGCACGGACTTGCTTGCGCACGGTAAGACTCTGACGCAGGCTGCGGAATCGATCCGTATTGCTCTCGGCGTGAAATCCCGCATCCTGCCTATGTCCGACCAGCCCATTCCTACGATCATCGAAACCCGCGACGGGAACATGCATTTTCAGGAATATCTCATCAAGCATCGTACTGAGCCGGGAGTCCGCGGCATCCACTTTGCCGGAATAAAACACGCTCACGCCGCTCCCGGCGTCCTCGAATCCATCTGCGATGCGGACCGCGTCATCATCTGCCCCAGCAATCCGCTCATCAGCATCGGCCCGATCCTTGCCGTGCCGCGCGTCCGCGAACAATTGCGCGCCCGCAAAGAAAGCGTCATCGCCGTGTGCCCCATCGTCGGTGGCAAATCCCTAAAAGGGCCTAGCGACAAAATGCTCATTCAACTCGGCTGTGGCTCCTCGGCCTCCGCCGTCGCCAAACTCTACGCAGATTTCACCGGCACCTTTGTGATCGACCGTCGTGACGCGTCGCAGGAATCCGCCATTCGCGCTCTCGGAATGAAAGTCGCAGTCCTCCCCACAGTAATGAAAACGCGCGCGGATAAGCGCAAGCTTGCCCGCGCTATCCTCGCTCTCTAGTAAATTCCTGTCGCAGACTACTTGGGATCGTTTTTAATGATCTCGAGAATTCTCTTTCACGATGATTAGGTCCCAAGGCGCGATGGTTGGCTGCTGGCCTTGCGTGAGCGATTGGCCGGTCAGCAGATCAGTACCTGCGGCGTAGGAATAGACCACCGCTGCTGGTGAGCTGGAATAGTTGAGATAGTAGTGGAGTTTGCGGCCGTTCTGGCTGACTCCATTTTTGACGCGGACGCTCGCAGGGAGTTGTTGGTCGGAGCCGGCAAGACCTGCATCGCGTAGCGCACTCAACACGATGGCCTGCTGCAGTTTGTCGGACAGAACTGTGCCTTCATAAGTAAGCGATCCAGAACCGAAACTATTGGTAGTTACGGCGGGCCAGCGCCCGAAGAATGGATGCTCGTAATAGGCGAGCGGCTTAGCCGTCTCCAACTGGAGAAATTCAGCCCACGTGCCGACTTTGTTCTCTTCGCCAACGTGAAATGGATCGCCTTTCAGCGCTAGTGGTTTCTCCAAATTCGAGAACTCTTGATACGTAAATCCCGCCGCTTTTCGCAACGGCCCAGGTGCCATCTCCCAGCGAATAGCAGAGTTTTCATTTGCGAAGCCACTCTTGAAAGTCATCAACACGTGGCCGCCATTTTGGACGTAGTCGGAGATTTTCTTCAGCAGGGCATCGTCTGCGACGTAAAGGCAGGGAACGATGAGCAGTTTGTATTGCGCAAGTTCCGCTGCGGTCACGCCTGAAAAAACAATATCAGTGCCTACATTGCTGAAATAGAGTGACTTGTGCAGCTGCGCGAGAACCGCAGCGTAGCCATGCGTCGCTCGGCCCGGTGTCCAGCCGGTTTCCGGCATTCTCTCGTAGGGCATGAAGCTGATGGCGTGCGAGGAATCGACGCTGTAAAGAATCGCAACGTCGTTGTGGACTTTCATGTTGGCCAGCTCGGGGCCGATCTTCTGGAGTTCGTGAGCGACACGGCTGACTTCGGCATAAGCGCGATTCGGTTCGAGATCGTGGCTCAGCACGCCTTTCCAGTAGGTCTCCTGGCCGGCATGAATCGAGTGCCAATGCCAATACTCGACCATGTTGGCCCCGCTCGATACATGCGTATAAACGTCGAGGCGCAATTGCCCGTCGTAGGGAGGAAACTGGCCGGCGGAATCCCAACCGAGCGTTTGCGCGTTCGTTTCGGTCACGAGAAAGTTGCTGTGCTTGAGCGAGCGCGAAAAATCTCCCTGCAGCGCCTGCCACGCGCCATCCATGTGATCCTGCGTGCCGTGATAGGGATTGTTTGCGACAGTGTCGAGAACAGCGGCGATTGTGGGCTCATCGGTTCCTCCGCCCATCATTCCGCCGAAATCATGAGTGACAAACTGATCGGGCCGGCGATACTTGCGGACCAGCGCAGCCTGCCATCCAAGAAAATCTGCCACACGCATCTCTTGCCAGCGGCTCCATTCGAGTTTGTAACTGGTGCTGGTGGCATTGTCGCGCGTGGGCATGTCGGCCCAGTCGTTCACATCCTGGCCCCAGTAGTTGAGGAACCACGCTTTGTTGAGGGCGTCGGTGGTTCCAAACTTTTTCTTGAGATGCTCGACGAATCCAGTGAAAACGTCGGGATTCGAGGCGCCGTAGCCGCTGGTTTCATTGTCGATCTGCCAGCCGATGACTGCGGGATTGTCTTTGTAATGGCTCACGAGATTTGTGATGACACGTTCGGCATAGAAACGGTATTTGGGATTATCGAAGTCCATGTTCTGTCGCATCCCGTAGCCGACGTAACCGTCGCCGAGCGGGCGGGCGAGAATTTCGGGATGCGCGTGCGCCATCCACGCCGGTATGGAATACGTCGGCGTCCCCATAATTACTTTGATTCCGGCCTTGCTCATCGCATCCACGATGTGATCCATCCAGGCGTACTCAAAATGTCCGTCGCTTGGCTCCCATAAACTCCACGTGGACTCGCCCATGCGAACCACGCTGATGCCTGCAGACTTCATTAGCGCGACATCTTTTTCCAGCCGGCCAGGCTGCAGATCCTCGGGCATGTACTCGTTGTAATAGGCAGCACCGTAGAGAATGGTGGGCTGCCAAGCGCCGGGCGTGGCCGTTGGTTGCTGTGCAAACGTGGAGTGGCATGCCACCAATATCACCGCTGCAATCAATAATCCGCACAACACGCGACTGAACTTCAATTGATGCCGTTGCATGAATTCCTCCCCGGAAGCGATTCTGCTTTGCGGCAATCAAACATCTTACGGCCGCGTCCGATTTGAACCGAGTGAATGATGGGAGCCTAGTTCACCTGGCGTTCGGTTTCAATAGGGGCGGTTCGAATCGGTGTTTGGGATTGCCAAGAAATCAGCTTTGGAGTCTCATAACACTTCATGGCTTTCGCTGATGCCGCCACACGGGAAAGCAGGAGAGCATAATGCCCTCAGCCCTTCGATCCAATCGTTGTTTCCTCGCCTTGTTGCTGGCGCTTCCCTCGGCGATTTCGGCGCAGTCGCAGATTCGCCCGCCGCTTCATACAAGCGGTCACGCCATCCTGGATTCCGCCGGGCACTTGGTGCGGCTCACTTCCGTCAACTGGTACGGCTTTGACCAAAAAGAATTTGTAGTTGGCGGAATGGACCACGCGCCGCTTGCCGCGATCATCTCGAAAATCCAAGAAATCGGCGTCAACTCGGTGAGGCTTCCGTGGGCCAATGAAACTCTCGAGCGCAATCCGCTTGTCCCTGACTACGCCGTAAAGGCGAATCCACAATTTCGTGGGAAGCACGCGATGGACGTTATGGATGCCGTGATTGCCGCTCTGGCGCGCGCGCACCTCATGATCATTCTCGATAACCACGTGAGCCGGGCGGACTGGTGCTGCAAAGACGACGATGGCAATGGCCTCTGGTACAACGCGGAATATCCTGAAGAAAAGTGGCTGGCGGATTGGCAAACCATTGTTCGGCGCTACAAGAATCAGCTATGGGTCGTAGGAGCCGATCTGCGGAACGAACTGCGGAGTGGCGCGCAGTGGGGCGGCGATAATCCGTTGTTGGACTGGCACGCAGCCGCGGAGCGTGGCGGGAATGCGGTACTGGCTGCGAATCCGAAATTGTTGATCATGGTTGAGGGTCCTGAGTATTCAACGGACCTCACGGCGTTCGGGAAGTTGCCGGTGATACTTAAAATTACGAATCGTGTTGTTTACTCGCCGCACGCCTACGCGATTGGAGGCCATACCTTTCAGAACTATGATGAACTGAAGCAAGCCTACGATGCACGAGCCGGGTATTTGCTTCACACCGAGCCCGGTGTGCCTCTTTGGGTCGGTGAATTCGGCGCATGCCAAACGCTGGAATGCGGGGATCAAGCCCAATGGTTCCGTTGGTTTATTCAATACCTAGGGGACAATGATTTGAGCTGGAGTTACTGGGCGCTCAACGGAACGCAATCAAGCGGCGTCACGCGCAAGTATGATGACGTTGAAACGTTCGGGCTGCTCACACCAGACTACCAGGGGATTGCGGCGCCCGAAATGGTTCGCCCGCTGCAAACCATCGAAAGCCCAGCGCAACCGCGTAATCCATAAACTGTTGCACCCGCCGCGCGCCTCTTTCGCAACGTGCCTCGCAATATGGTATCTTCAAAAACTTCGAATATGACTGCTACTCCTCTCACCGCGACAGACTTTCGCCACGCGCTCGGCCATTTCGCTACGGGCGTCACTGTCATCACCGCCCCGCGAGCCCCTGGCCAAGCTTACGGGATGACTGCTAACTCTTTCACTTCCGTTTCGCTCGACCCGTTCCTAACACTTGTTTGCGTGGACCAGCGCAGCCATCTCCTGCCCCTTCTCAAACAAAACCGTTTCTTTGGCGTCAACGTCTTGAAGGAACAGCAACAGGCGCTGTCGGTTTATTTTGCGCAGTCGGAGCAAACCTCGGAAGCGGGAGCCAAGCTCGGCATCCGCTATCGCTGGACGCAACAGGGCATTCCGCTCCTCGAAGACACCATTGCCCAAATCGTCTGCAGAGTTGTCGCTTCCTACATCGCAGGGGATCACACCATTTTCTTAGGGGAAGTACAAAGCGCTGATCTATTTCCAGGTGAACCATTACTCTTTTTCCGCAGCCATTACCGCCAAATCGCTCCGCCTCGCTGAGGAAGGCGGATAGCTGACAGCCGGTAGCTCACAGCTGACAGTTCAGAGCTGAAAGCTAAGAGTTGAAGGTCTAAAGCAAAGAAAGTAACTTCGCGTTGGGACAAGAAATTTGTGTCCGTCACGCTTGGTGAATTTCGGCGCGAGTCCAACAAACGGGGCTTCGCTCAATCGCCCCCCAGCGAGTCCCTTTTTACTCCGTATTCCGCGCCCCAGCGATCCGTCATTTGGCCGCGAATCTCCCAAAGTTCGGGGAAAAACTTATGCCGCATGCCGTCCTCAAGAATTTCGACAGGCCGGCCTTTCAGCGACTTCGAACCGAAGCCAATCGTGCGGTAAATCAGCTGCATGTGTTCGTAGCGAAATTTCTGAAACAGCTCGTCGAATTCCGCGAGTTGTTCGGCCACCATGTAGGCATCGCCATGGTTGTACTCCGAATCGTAAATCTTCTCAATCGTCAGTCCATGCTTGTCCAAATAATTCGCTTTGAACGAATTCCAAATCGGCTGGTACATCTTCAGCAACACGCGAAACCCCGGCGATTCCTGGCCGCTTCCATTTCCCAGCTTCTTGCGAATCTCCTGGTATTCCTTCGGTGACATCGTTTCCAGTAAGGCCAACTGCTGAATCATGAGCTTTTGCGCGGTATGGACACGCCGAAAAAGCGTAACTACGCGATTCGTATTTTCTTGCTGCAAATATTCGTCGATGTCCAGGAGCGTATAGGCCATCAGTTTCATCCAGAGCTCTTCGATCTGGTGGACGATCTGGAATTGCATTTCGTCTGCGTTGCAGAGCTTGTCGTAATCGAGTTGGCAGGAAAGCAGCGTCTTCGTGCTTAGGTACACCTCGTAGTCCAGCGTCCCGTCGCCGCCCATAATTGCGTAAAACTGTTCTCGATTCACGCACGCCTCCTTGGAAGAAGGAAATCCCCGATAAAAAGCGCCTCGTACTCAGTTCGGCGCAGCGACAGGCACGGGCTGGTTGCTGTAGACGCTCTTCTCGCCCGCCTTCGCCACAAGATAATACGGTGCGCCCAGTTTCTGCAGCGGGTCGGTGTCCAGGTCACTCGGTATGAAAAAGAACACGCGGCCTGGGCCGCGCCAAAGACGTGCGAACGAAGCATCATCTTCAAATACCTTGGGGCAATCCGGGTAAAGCGAGCCAAACCATAAGTCGTTTGTCAGCCCATTCAGCATATGCATTTGGATTCCGGTATAGAACAAAATGCTCGAAGCCCGCGAATACTGCCCATTAACAACAATGGTGTCGCCCGGCTTGTAGTAACGTTGGATCGCAAGGGCCAGAGGTTTCGATCCCAGCACCGGATTAAACGTGCCCAGCGCCAAATGCACTGCATAAAGTAGTATCACCATCATCGATGCGAGAGCGAGATTGGCTTTCATCGAAGCTCCGCGCTTGCGAAGAATCCAATGCAACACTGTGCCGGCCAGAAAACTTATAGCCGTCAGAATCAGCGGCCACCGGAAGAAGCCCATGGCCTGCGGCGTCAGGTCGAAGAGATGGCCCATCGAGAGCTTGTACATGCTGTTCACTCTGCGTAGCACTTCTCCGAAGTCTGCGTCGCGAGGGACCGCCGGCGCCACAGCTGCAAACCAGCCAGCTGCAACAGCCGCTATTACGCCGAGCACCAGCAAGGCTGACGCTCCCCGAACCGCGCTCCGCCGGAGTGCGCTGTCTGGTGCCGAATCTGCTTCTCGCTTCAGCCACATGCCGCAAAGCACCGCAAGAGCGGGCAAAGCCGGCAAAACGTAGTATTCCTGTCGCGTGGAAAAACTGAAAAAGACCAAGACGAACGCAGCCCATACCGCGAGCAACAATGCTGCTCGCGATGGCTTATCCAGCTTGCCGCCCCAGTCTCGGATGCGCAACGGCACCTGTTTCAGGCTCTTAACCACCGCGAACGACCACGGGAAGGTCCACACCAGGAGCAGGCCCCAGAAAACCAACAGCGGAACTTTGTCGTAGTCCCGTGGCACGCGCAGATTGAGGTAGCGATAAATCTGGTCGTTGATGAAGTAAAACCAAAAAAATCCCTTGGCCTCTCCCACGGGCGGATTGCGTAGCGTGGCTAGAACGTGCCATGGGGCAGCTACGGCCAAGAACACGACGGTGGTTGACGCAAGTCGCATCTTCAGCAGGTGCCGCAAGTTTCGGGTGATCAAAAGGTATCCGACAATAATTC
The DNA here is from genome assembly GCA_963740015.1 of uncultured Acidobacteriota bacterium. GTDB lineage: Bacteria > Acidobacteriota > Terriglobia > Acidiferrales > UBA7541 > Acidiferrum. The sequence goes on from CAVUCM010000037.1 coordinate 66,763, forward strand.
CGATCGGGAATGCCAATCCGATCAGCCCTTTCGTCAGCACATCCAGAGCGGTGACCACTCCAATCGACCAGCACAATGGCCGCGACGGCTGTGGTTCTTCGAGGCTCCGCCAGAACAGATACACAGTCACCGTCAGCCAAAAGCAGACTATAATGTCCGGGATAATGAACCGCGTGTAAATGTAAGGACCAATGGCAGTCGCTAGCGCCAGAGCGGAATAGAAGCCCGCTTCCTCGCCCGCGATTTCGCGTGCGAGGAAGAACACGGCGAGGAACGTTAATAGGGCAAAAAGCGTCAGCTCCAATCGAACGGAAAATTCCGAAACGCCAGCGACAGAGTAAATTCCTGCCATGATCCAGTAGGGTAGGGGGGCTTTCTCGAGATACCTTACGCCGTTCACGTACATGGTCACGTAATCGTGGCGCTGCAACATTTCCGCGGGGATCTGCGCGTGTTCGGAATCCACGTCGTCCATCATCGGCGGCGAGGCCAGGCCAGGGATATAGATCAACGCCCAATAGAGCACGATCCCTAGTACAAACATTAGTGTGCGGCCAGCACGCGTATGGATGGATTTGGGCGCGGTTTCGGGCTGAGCTTCGCCCCGCGTTTCTTCGAAATGAATGTTGGAATTTGTGTGCAATTCCCGCGGGTTTACCAGCCCCCGGCTCCCGCTGTTCGGGGAGGCTCATCGCGACCGGCCAACGCTTCCCGCCGGCTGCGAAACTCGCGCACGCTGTAGACCGGCTTATTCTGCGATTCGTAATACGTGCGCGCCAGCATTTCGCCGATCAGGCCCGTGGCAATAAACTGAATCCCGCCCATCACTAGCGCCATACCCAGCAGCATGAGCGGCCCGTGATTCGCCAACAGCCCTTCATCCAAAACCGCCTTGCGGACGAACACCCATAAACCAATACCAGCTCCACCGCTCAAGCATGCAAGCCCGAGTAACCCAAAAAATTGCAGCGGCTTGGTAGAATAATCCAGCAAGAATTTCACGCTCATCAAATCCAGCAATACTCGAACGGTTCGCGATATCCCGTAGTTGGACTCGCCACTTCTTCGCGCAATATTCGAAATCGGCACTTCCGCCACTGACGCCCCGGCCCAGCTAGCAAGTGCCGGAATAAACCTGTGCAACTCTCCGTACAAATGAATCTCCGACAAAACTTCGCGGCGGTAGGCCTTAAACGTGGTTCCAAAATCGTGCAAGTCCACGCCGGAAAGTTTCGCCATCATTCTGTTGGCAATGCGGCTGGGCAATTGCCTTGTCAACCAGTGATCGGTACGCGATATGCGCCACCCGCTGACCAGGTCGTAGCCTTCTTCAATTTTTTCCAGGAACCGCGGAATCTCATCGGGGTCGTGCTGCAAATCGCCGTCCATCGATATAATGATTTCGCCGCGGGCAAAATCAAATCCTGCTTTTAAAGCCGGAGCTTGCCCAAAATTCCTCCGCAGCTGCACCACATTCACGCGCGGATCGTGCTCATAAATATCGGACAAGACCTTGAATGTTTTGTCCTTGCTACCGTCGTCCACAAACACCAGCTCATAGCGCTCGCCGATCGCATCCATCACTTCCGTCAACTTCACATACAATGGGGAAATGTTTTCCTGTTCGTTGTAAAACGGAACGACGATCGAGTAGCGGATAGGCGGATCATTCTTCATGCTTTTAGTTCTGGACTTTCCTCAGGCTTCTTGGGCCGCGAAGCCATAGTCTACCAGCCGAATCCCCTGCGATGCGACAAGATTTCGTATTTGCGTGTTCGTCAAAATCTCCACTTCCGTCTGCCGCGAAGCTTGCAGCCGCGTCGCTGATTTCGCCAGATCCGCGTCGACGTAACCCGGGTGGCACATCAACTCAGTCGTGCCTTCCGGCAAAATCTCGAGCAACCGCAAAACGCCTTCACGCGTCAACTCGCCCGTCTGCGCAATGCCGCAAAAATAATCCGCGGCGGCAATTCCCGCGCGTTCCGCCTGTTCGCGCGCATCTCTCGCCAGGAATTTCAGGCCTCGCGCCTGCACTCCTTGCTTCATCACTGCGGTGCCTTTTTGTTTTGCTCCCGAGGAGAGCGCAGCACGCAAGCTTGATTCTTCATGCGAAATCCGCACGGCTGCTATCCCATGCCTCTTGGCCAGCTTCAGCACGATCTCGAAGAGGCCCGGCAGCATCTGTACGTGCTTGTGCCCATCAAGATGCGTGGGTTCGATTCCAACGTCGCGCACCTTCTGGATTTGGGCATCCCATTCGCGCTCGATTTCGTCAAGCAACACGCTGCGACGTGCCAGCTTCAGCAACAAACTCTCGGGTTTGCCCTCCAACTCCCCCCGGTCGTTCAAAAGGGTAGTCACCAATTCTCGATCCGCGACCGGTTCGCCATCGCTCAAATTCAAATGCACCCCAACTCCCAACGCGGGTGCCGACCGGGCTAGTTCAACGCCAGACGCAAACGCGGCTCCATTGGCCAGCAGGGAAGCGCTCGTCACAATGCCGTTGCCGTGCGCTTCGGCTATCCCCCGGTTGACGCCCTCCGTCCACCCCAGGTCATCCGCGTTTACGATCAGGTTTCTCAAGTCTCGCCTGTTCCGTGGTTCCAGCCTGTACTTCGGTACAGCTATCCTTTCGAGTGCCGCCACTCGACCGTACCATTGACCCTTTTTCCCCTCAACTTTAGCATGGCTTCCAGAGGCAAAAATGCCGCCAGTTAGGACGCGAGAGACAAGGGTGCTAGGCGAGCGCTACGGCGATAAACGCCGCGGCCGCCGCATGAACTCCCGCGTGCCGGTTCGCCTGGAGTGGGATGGAGACGCTGGAAAGCGCTTTTCCGTGGAAGCCCACACTCGGGTCGTCAATCCGTATGGCTGCATGGTGGTCCTTGAGCAGGAACTCAAGCTGGAACATCGCCTTGCCCTAACAAATCTTGCTACGGACACTAGCAACGCAGCCGTAGTGGTCTGGCGCGGGGTTCCACGCCCGGATGGCTGGGAATACGGCGTCGAACTCGTCGCGCCGGAGATGGATTTCTGGGGGCTTGAGCTTTGATAAAACCTCAACCGAACGTCAAACCAGTCACCGCGGCCCCAAGAGTGGTTTCGACGCGTCCGCCCACCGCGGAAGAGCGCCGTCGCGCTCAGCGCGTTCTTCTTAGGATTCGCGTGGTGGTCCATATCACCGGCAAAACGAATACGCTCGAAGGCCATACGCATACGGTCAGCGCCAGCGGCGCCATGCTCATTCTTCCGGAACCACTTCCTGAAGGAACCATGGTTACTATCGAAAATCCCAAAGCGCAGAGCAAGGTCGAAGCGCGCGTGGTGCGTCCACCGCAGACCAGCCACGAAGGCTCACAAGTTCCGGTCGAGTTCACCTCGCCTTCGCCTAATTTTTGGGGCATCTTCTTTCCGCCCGACGTTAACTGACGATCCAGCTGGGGTCGGCTCCCAGCCGAGCGCAGCGAGGCTAGGAATCTCTCCCGACTCTGTGCGCTCTGTGTCTCCTGCGAACTCTGTGTAAAAATCCGCGATTTGTTCTTCGCGCCCTTTCCACACCCTACTGCAAAAAAAGCGGCCCCGACTTTAGTCGGGGCCGCTCGATGTTTTTCTGATTCTGCGTGGCGGCTATTGGACCGTCACGTTGATCGCCGGGGCAACCGGCGAAGCCGGTGGGTTTGTGGTAATAGCGATGGTCGTGGCTCCCGTCTCTGTTAAGTTGAGCGTACCACTGGCTGACGCCGCTGTCGTCCCATCGCCCAGGTAATGTGCGCTGACCGCGTGAGTGCCAACGGCCAATGCCGGCGCCGTCGGTACCGCGGTCCCCCCAGACACGTTTGCCGCGGTGCCAATCATGGTCGTACCGTCGAACAGCTGGACAGACCCGGTTGGTGTGCCGCCTGTTACTGCCACGCTGAACGTGAACGTATTGGGCGAAGCTACTGTAGCGCTTGTCACGGTCAACTTGGTAACTGTGGGCGTCAGCGGCGGAGGAACCACTCCTCCACCAGCGCCGTTGCATCCCGCAGTAAGTCCAAGAATGCATACCAGCCCTAGCCCAAGTGCTACCCGATACTTCTTGCGCCCGCCTGGCAGGAAGAGCAAGAACAGCGCCGCAAAGCCCGTGCCAGCGCTCAGCGTCCACCATCCCTTTCGCCCGGTCGTCGGAGGAACAGTCTTTGCTTCCAGCATACGGTCCTCACTTGCATTAGAAGCCGTCAGAGTTGTCGAGGCAGCCGTCACAGAGCACATTAGCTGGCCTGTGGCAGCCGTTACCCCGGTCACGGTAATGTTCAGCGGAGATGGCGTGCAGGTCACACCCGGCGGCAAAGTGGCCGCCGTGGGTGTAACAGCTACGATGCCAGTAAACCCGCCGCTAGGAGTAACTGTGACCGTGAGTGGCGTAGCGGCCCCGGTCGCTGAGCTAAGGACCAATGGCTGCGGAGCATACGACACGGTAAAGTTCCCAACTTGCGTTGCGGTCACCGTCACGGTCGCGTTACCTGCTCCCGATGAGGCAGATCCAGTGTAGTTGGTGTCGCCCGTCGTGAACGTGGCACTGATGGTCACCGGCCCGGCCGTACTAAACGTAGTGGTCAGGGCCGCCGTCGCAAACGCTCCCGCGCCAGACGTTGAATTAAAGGCCATCGGCACTACTGTCACCGTGCAAGACGCTGCCGAACCGCAGGTCGAAAATGTAACGGAGCCTGTTGGTCCAGCGCCCCCGCTTAGGAAATTGGCGTTGTCCGCCGCACTGAAGTAGAACCCGGAGACTGTGGCCGTAAGGGTCACAGATTGCCCCACGGTCACAGTTGCCGTGGGACTCCCGTTTGCTGTCACGGCGGTTCCTGTGGAGGCTGCCGCGATAGTGATTGGCAAACTTATCTGGCTTGCATTGTAGCTGCTGTCGCCAGAGTACGCTGTCGTGTAGCTGTGTGCGCCTCCGGTAAGTCCGGTGGTTCCGAGGAGTCGGTCTTCTTGGAACCCAATCGCATTCAATGTCGCCACGTTAGTAGAGCCCCCCGTAGCCGTGCTTAGGAAATCCTTGATAGGCACTCCCCCCGTGTCTGTCAGAGTAATTGTGCCTGTAGGGCAGGGAATTCCCGGGGGTGGGGCTTGTGAGCAGATTTGGTTGTCTCCATTTTGCGTGCCGATCACGTCTGTGCGAAACAGATAAATGCTGCCGTAAGGGACGCTCGTGACAGTTGAAAGATTGCCGGATATTGGATCCACTGCGAGTAGCGTAGTCTGAGTAGTACTGTTCTCTTTCGAGACGGTTACATTGAAAGGTGCCGAATCGCTCGGCGCAAAAGTTCCGTCGCCCGCATAATGCGCGATGACTGGGTAGGTTCCCCCCGGCAAATCGTTCGTGGCGATAACAACTTGACCAGCCGGCGATGGCGCCCCTAATGTCCCGAAGTCTACGCCAAATTGTGGTCCTGTGGTTGGTTCGGCTATCAGGGAAACGTCGCCGGTTGGGACTGTCGCGCCCGAATTTTGGGCCACTTTGACTGTAAAGCTCGCCGTCGCGCCATGCCCAATATTCACCGAAGCAGGCGCAGTGATCGTCGTCGTCGACCCGGCAAAGTTACTCGTTACCGTATGCCAGTTCGTCACCAGATTCGCCGCGTTCACCGATCCCAACCCTGTAGAAAGGTCGTAGCCTGCGGTTGCCGTCCATCCCGGCTTGGTCGTTGCCGACGGCTCCACTAGCACGCCAATAGCATTCAAGGCTTGTGTGCTGCAATCCGGGTTGTTCAGGTTGCCGAAGCCATTTGCAACAGTAAAGCTGCCCAGGCAGGCCACCGAATTGTTTCCTACGGTGATGTCGTTGAAGGTGCAGGCGGTATTGGGGGCCGCGGTCGAGGCATTGCACGCAGCTGTGCCCGGTGTCGTGTCTTGCGCAGCCGCCAGCTTGTACAGCACGTAGTTTATATTTCCTTGGCCCTCGCCAGCCTTCAGCCTGGTGCCGTTAACCTCATTTTGGTTCACCAGTGCTACGATTCCTGCAAACGCCGGAGATGCCACGGATGTGCCTCCAACGCCGGTGTAGTTCAAATTCGGTCCCGTCAGACTGCAGGCTTGGCCATTTTGAGCCACGGAATCAGCGAGGCACATGATATAGAAATTGTTGCTCGCGCTGTTCACCGCTGCGAACAAGGAGATGTCAGGGACGTCGCGCACGCCGTCCACCGGTACTCCAGTCCCAGTTTGCCAGACAGGCTTTGGATAGCCCGAGATGCAATCGAAATTCGAGTCCTGGATTCCGCAATTGCTTGCACCTCCGCCCCCGCCCAACAGATCCACTCCGCTAGTATCATTCGGGTCGATGCCCGCGCACACCGTATTCAGAGTGGCCGAGGTCGCTGTACTCGCGCAGCCACTGTTCCACGGGATCTCGGGAATATAGGACTTTGCCGTCTCCAACGCTGCAGTGTCACTCCAGTAAGTGAGTGGATTCGTCGCATCATTAAAATCCGTCCCACCCACAGCCACGTTGAAGGGTGTCGAGGCCGTTCCGCTGACCTGCAACCCAGCATCCGACGCGTTCGTGTAATTGTCTGGATCGCACGAGGCCGACCCGGTGTCTCCAGCGGATACCATGACCGTGATACCCTGAGCTGCCGCCTCTTCCCAGAGGCTGCTCTCAAAGGCATCATCCAAGGCGGCCTCACAGGAACCAAAGCTCTCGCTCATAATCGGCGCAACATTGAAATCCACAATGTAAAAGGCAGAAAGATCGACACCGTCTGTTGATGTGGTCTCCTGACTGTCGGACACCACAAGCAATAAATTTGCCTTTGGCGCTACTGAACCTGACCATTCAACGTCCAGTGTGGCTTCCCCGTCATCCGGCTGCTCAATTCCCGGATCAGGTCCGCTCAAGATAATATTATTGGCTGCGGTGAAATTGATCAGGTTAGATATGCCGAATCCAGTTCCGAATTGATTGACGTCCGACACGGCTATGTTTGAACGGGCAACTAGCGCGATCGTTTGGCCCGTGCCGTCCAATGCTCCCGCTCCTGAAGTGGGCGGAAGGTTATAAATTTTTGCAAAGTCTCCCGGCGCTACGGCAAACAATCCTGCACCATTCCCAAATCCGGGCTTCAGTTTTCCTTCGGCCTTGGCCTTAGCCAGCGCTTGCGAATAATGCAAATACGAGTTCTTGCGGAAGTTGTGCAGTGAGTGGATTCCTGATACCACGGGCGCCAGCGCGGCGGGCATCTGCGGCACGGACACGTTTGCCACGTGCGCTTGTCCGTTCACCAGGAAATTATGAATCTCTGTGTGGAACGCACTGCGCACCAGCCCCGCCGTCCCGCTGAATTCGATAAACATGCCGCCTTGACTAGGCTTGATTCCCGTAAATCCCTTTTGGCTCAGCCAGGCCGTCACCTTTTGTATGTCCGCGCTGGCTACGCCAAATTGCTGCGCGAATTGTGCGGGTGTCAGCCAAGCATGGTAATTCGGCGAATTCTTGGTTTGTTGGGTATCCATGAGAGCACGCAGCGCCGTCTCTTGATCAGGGCTTCGCTTCAACACCATTAGCATGCGGTTCATCGGCCGCGAGTCCGGCACAACGCCCTGATCGAATCCGGCCCGCGCCAGAGGATGCACCTTTGTATGCATTGGGACGAGGTTCGCCTCATCGATTGCTTGGGTGATGCGCGCCGCGGCCTGTTTCGTCTGCGCTGCTGCCGATTGGCTGAAAATTGTGAAGAGGGAGGCCAAAAACAGAAGGGAATTCCGAAGAATGAGAGTACTAGTCTTTTTCATAACCCGCCCACGGTGCAGATTTGGTGTGTATTTCAGGGATTCGCCATCGGTCCAGAGGGTGCAACTTCATTTGTAAAGGATTAACCCTTATACAAACTGGCTGCTTTGGCAGGGCTTGGCCCGAAAACGAATACGCCCAAGAAACTGCAGGAGAGGTTACCACAAACCGTTTACAGCCTTACCACTAACTTGCTACCGAACATGAATAAGTGGCATTACCCTCAGGACTGCCTTGCCTATTACCCCGGTCCATCTTCGAACTTCACAACGAATTACAAGTCCCAACAACGGAACCGCAACAGTTTCACATTTATTCCGTTGTTCCGTCATTATTACTTCCGCGGAACCTCTCGCGAAGTTCCCGCGGCTTCCAAGCAACGGTTCGGAAGTCCGCTTATAACAAGTACCTAACCCAGCTTGCTCCCATTTGTTTCGCCGCACCACAAAGAAATTATTTCTCCTGTCGAAGCCTGAGTTCCTCCCCGCGTCATACCTCCAACTCCTCTGGCTTGCAAGCCTTCTCTTCTCGGAGCGTGGCTTCTACCCCGGCTTCGTTGGGTCTTCCTCAGTATCTTCTGTGTAAATCTTTCCTGGCTTTTTTTTCTTCTTGGGTCCAGTGGCATGCTCGGGTTCACGGTCGCAAAAATTGGGGGCCTATTCCGACAAAACACACGTATCTTCTGCCCTTTGTGTCCCTTACCAAGGTAACGCGGAAAAGTCGACGTTGCCGCCGGAGAAGATGATTCCCAGTTTCGGCGGTTTTCCGTCAGAGCGAGCTGCCAGATTGAGCTCAGGGACGGCTCCCGGCCGAAGCAAAGGGGCGATGGCGACAGCGCTGCTCGGCTCGATGATGATTTTCATTCGCTCCCAGACGAGCCGCATCGCGGCGATAATCTCTTCCTCGCTGACCAGCAGGACGCGGTCGAGGTGACGTCGCAGGATGGCAAAGGTGCGCGGTGCCAGTGAGGCCCTGAGGCCGTCGGCGATCGTGTCGCTTGAATCGAGCGACTGAAGAATGCCGCTGGCGAGGGATCGGTAGGCGTCATCGGCGCGGGCCGGCTCGCAGCCAATAACGCGTATGTCCGCGCGGATGGCGTGCGCGCTGAGGCAGGTGCCGCTGAGTAAGCCGCCGCCGCTGACAGGTGCGAACACAGCGTCGAGGTCCGGGACTTCTTCGAGAAGTTCCTTCGCAGCAGTAGCCTGTCCGGCGATGATGCGGTCGTTGTCGTAAGGGTGGATCAGAATGGCTCCGGTTTCGGCTTGCACCCGCGCGGAACTCTCTTGCCGCGAAGTGATCGTGGGCTCGGAGAAGGTGATGCGCCCGCCGTAGCTTTCCACGGCCCTGCATTTTACAGACGGCGCATTTTTCGGCATCACGATATAGGCTGGCACGCCACGCCAGGCCGCCGCGCAAGCCACCGCGGCGCCGTGGTTTCCGCTCGATGGTGTCACGATGCCGTTCGCAGCTTCGGCTTCGGTAAGCGAAAGAATCGCGTTCGCGGCACCACGAATCTTGAACGAGCCGGTTTTTTGAAAATTGTCGCACTTGAAGAAAAATTGCGCGCCAGCCATCGCGTCAAGCGAATGCGACGTAAGAATAGGTGTGTGGTGGATATGCGGAGCGATGCGCGCATGTGCTTCGCGAATGTCGCCCCAGGTTGGCGGCTGAAAACTTGTCGATTCGACTTGTGGCACTGTGCTCATGAGATACCTTGATGCCTTGAGCTTCTGCATTCGGGATGATTCTGTGGCACTGCGTGCGTCAGTCCGATACGAAGCACATTATTGCACAAGGAAGGGATGTCCCGAACCATTGCTGGGGTGAGCTCCAAGGGCACGAGCAGGCCAATGTGGCCGCGAACGAAAGCGAGGCGCTCAGCAGTTGGTGAAAAAATGCTGGCACGCGGCGTGCGATTACCGCTAACCCGCTAATGCGATTTGCGAAGAATGAAGTGTGTCCAGCGCGCCTGTTGGGAGGTACTATCTCCGCGGTCCAGGACGAGGGGAAATCCAGGGAGCCTAGGTGAGTCGATGAGAATTCATGCGAAGAGCGTCGAGCGCGCAAAGCGAGCCTTAATTGCCTCGCTATTGCTGGCGGGAATGAGCGTTGCAGCGGAGGGACAAGTGCGCACGGACGCCGGCAGCGTGGAAGGTTCCACGAGCACGGATGGCAAGGTTCAAATTTTCAAAGGGATTCCATATGCCGCGCCCCCCGTTGGCGCTTTGCGTTGGAAAGAACCGCAACCAGTTCCAAGCTGGCAAGGCGTGCGCAAGGCGACGGAATTCGGAGCACGCTGTATGCAAGGAAATGTATATGACGACATGGTGTTTCGCGACGCGGCGCCGAGCGAGGACTGCCTTTATCTGAATGTGTGGACGCCACATGCGTCCTCGGCCGCGAAACTTCCCGTGATGGTATGGATTCACGGCGGCGGCTTTCAGGCAGGGGCTACGTCCGAGCCGCGGCAGGATGGCGAACACCTCGCGCACAAAGGCGTCGTGATTGTGAGCATGAACTACCGGTTGGGAATTTTTGGGTTTTTCTCGCATCCCGAGCTGACCAAGGAATCGGCGCATCACGCATCGGGGAATTATGGATTGCTGGATCAGGCGGCCGCTCTGCAATGGGTGCGCAAAAACATCGCTGCGTTCGGCGGCGATGCCGAAAATTTAACAATTTTTGGAGAGTCAGCGGGTTCGTTTTCCGTTAGCGCGCTGATGGCTTCGCCGACTTCCAAAGGATTGATCCATCGCGCCATTGGAGAAAGCGGCGCTTTTTTTGGCAGGACGCTTACCGCGAAGCCGCTTGCGGAAAGCGAACAGGAGGGCGCGAAATTCGGGACGTCGATTGGAGCCGACACTCTGGAAAAATTGCGGGCGATGAGTTCGCAGGAGACGCTCGACGCCGCCTGGAAGCATAAAAACGCATTCCGCTTTGATCCAAACATCGACGGATACTTCTTACCGGAGAGTCCATCCGAGATTTTTGCAAAGGGAAATCAGGCGCATGTTGCGTTGCTCGCGGGATGGAACCACGACGAAGGGAATTACCACATATTTTTCGGAGCCGACGCGCCGACCAAGGATAACTTCGTAAAGAAAGTCAGCCAGACGTATGGAGACAAGTCGCCGGAGGTTCTGAAGGCTTTTCCAGCAGAAACGGACGAACAAGCCAAGACTTCGGCCGATCTGCTGTCCACCGCAAATTTCATCGGCTATGGGACGTGGAAGTGGATCGAGATGCAGTTGAAAACGGGTAGCTCCCCCGTCTACCGATATGAGTTCGATCAGGCGCCTCCGCCGGCACCTCCCGTGGCTGGCGCAGCCCCGGAGGAAAGTCAGGGAGCTTACCACTCCGCGGAAATCGAATTTGTGTTTGGAATGCTCGACTCGAAGAAACTTCCGTGGCGACCCGCGGACTATGCGCTATCCGAGCAGATGGGTTCCTACTGGACGAATTTTGCCAAGACCGGAAATCCAAATGGCGCGGGACTGCCGCAGTGGCCTCAGTATTCCGCAAAAGACGGCTATCCGGTAATGCACCTGGTTGCAACGCCGCACGCCTCAGTGGATCAGCAGCGCGCGCAATACGAAGCACTGGAAAAGGCGTCCGCAAAGCTGTAGCACAATTCTTACGGCGGCTTTTGCCGTTTTATCCCCGGAGCTGTAATCGATCAAGAAGCGTGGACGGCTTCGGGGTGGAACTTGATGGCGGCGGCGATGGTCAGCACGATGAAAATGGCCAGCACTACGACCTGGCTAATCAAAAAGGGCGGTTCGGAACCCGTGGGCGCGAGCACATGCAGGGAAGGCACCTTCATAAAGAGCTGCGCAATCAACACGAATACGTTCAGATAGAGAGCAATGGAAGCGGTTACGGCGTAAATCTTGCGCCATGCTCCCTCGAGGTGCTTGAGGTAGCGAGCAGGAATCGCCACGGCGAGCACGATCAGCGAAATGATGCCCAATTTGATTCCCGGCGTCACTCCGTGGAACGGAAAGAAAAAGCCCGTGATGCTGGTCAACGCGGTGGTCAGCAAGAAAATCCCGTTCCAGCCATCGAGGCGCTTCCTGGCAATCATCCCCAATAATGCAATGAATCCGGTGAAGATGCCGATTAGACTCAAAAGTACGTGAAAGAATGTATAGGGCGTCATGCCAAAGATCATGGATTATCTCCTCTGGGCGAAGATGAATGGGCGACGTTTCCGTTCGATGATCTGGGCGGATATAAGGGGTGTAATCTTATGTGCTCGTGGATGGTGTGTGCCCAGTTTTGAGGCCGGGCAGGTAGCTTGGACGACTTAAGCCATGCCAGGCACCTAAAACCGTGGTTTGAGAGTCGGCTTAAGGCCTTTGTGGATTCCAGAGTTTGGAGTACCACTAGTACGATGGATTGATGCTTGACCCGGCTTCTGCCTCTGCTACGCTTAGTAACCCCTTCTCGTACGACGCGAGGGCCGCGTCATCACCTCCCTCGCCTAGAGGAGGACATTATGCCAGGTGCAGAACGTAGACAACTTACTCGCCACAATCATCGCACCCCGCTGCGATTTCGCTCGACAGGGGTGGCTGCGGATAAAAGCGACCATTTCACGGAAGCCCTAAATATTTCACGCGGCGGATTTTATTTCGCCTCCTCGGCACCCCTGCAGGTCGGGATGCCCATCGAGGTGACTATACGGATTCCCGGGGAAGTGAGTGGGAGCCTAACCGAGGAGATGCATTGCACGGCGCGAGTCGTACACGTTCGAAATGAAGCCTATGGCGACGGGCGCATCGGGTTTGGGGCCGAAATCGTGAAATTTAGCTCGACACCAGCGCCCGAGCGCTGGACGTCCTAAGCGTTCGGACATGATGCCCAGCCTAGGGACCTTATTAGGTCAAAAATTCAGAAAAACTAGTCGTCAGCCGAGGTTTAGAGCGGTTGTGTGCTTCGGTTGGTAGAGACCGATTGTCCCGCCACCTGGAAGTGGAATCCTCGTAACGCATCCCCACCTTTCTTCCTGAACTGCAGAGCATGTCACTCCCTTTTTTGCCAACGTTGACATCTCGAGATTGAGGTCTTAGCACAGGAAGTAGAGTTCGTGCGGGCCATTCTTTTCCGAAGGATGAAATGCGGCCTCGCCCGGCGGAAGCGCGAAGATTAGCCACCCGTTTCCAGCGTCGACGGACGGGAAGCCGAGAACATCGCGGAAGAAGGCGCGGTCCCCCCCAGGATCTTTTGTGTAGACGATTACGTGAGCGCCAGAAATCATGCTGCCCTCCCAAGTAAAATCGCGGAAATTCGGGGCAGGATGCGAGTTTAGCGAAAACTGAAGAACACTCTCAATCTCAAACAAATTGGAACTCGGCAGAAAATTTTCGGCTCAGGGTTTGGGCAGAGTTACGTTAAAAGTGGTTTTTGCGCTGCCGACGTTTTCGAAGCGGTCGTAAGCGCGGACAGCAATTGTGTGTTCTCCGGACTCAAGTCCTTGCTTGAGAGAGAACTCGTAGTGTTCTTCGAGACCGTCACTGATCTTACCGACCGGAGCAACGAGAGTCCAGTCACCTCCGTCTACGCTATATTGCGCACGGTCAATGCTGCTGGTCGCGTCGCGTGCGACGAATTTGACGAGGGAAGATTCCAGTGTGACAAGACCCGCCTTTGGGGGCGTCGTGAATACCGATGCTTCCAGATGTTCGATGACCGGCGGGGTGTTGTCGATCACGAATCGTTCGCTCTCGCGCGTAGTGGTCCCGGCATCGCCAGCCGGATTCGACGGAGCATCGCTAGCGAAAATCCTTAGATAATAGGAGCCATCGGGAAGACCGCTGGTATCCCAGGAATAGAATTTTTGGTCGAGCTTGTCCTTCAATAGCTTCCACTCATGTTCGTTTTCGCCGCGATAGTAAATCGAATAGTGGAGGTCGTCTTCGTTGTCATCGTGGGCGCTCCACAGTACGGATTGATAGCCTTTTTCGCGGAAACCTTGCGGAGGTTGTTCGAATTTTGATGGCGTGACGCTCTGTGCGATGAAGACGTTAGGAGTGTTCGGTGTCGGCGGCATTTTAAGAGCGACGCTTGGCGCCTGCCCGGTCGAGATGATCGTATTGCCTTGCGCGCGCACTCCGGGATCTTGCAGAACGATGGCGTCGATGACCGGGGCGACATTACGCGGCAGATAAGCGAGGCTGACCCAGTTGATGCCGTCGCCGGGACGGCCGTCGTGGATGACGGCTTTCCACTGGAAAAATCTCGCGCTCGGAGCCTCGACGGCGCTGCCGGGTTTCGAATAGGGGCCGAACCAGCGAGACCATTCTTTGCCTGGATCTTCCGTGTTGCCGGAGCGAACGAAAAATTCTAAGCGTGGCTCACCCGAGGCGCTTGCGGTTTTCGCGCCAGTCGCAGTTGCGGGCGGAGGACCCCACCAATCGAGACGTCCCCACTGTGAAAAGAGTAGCGCGTCAAAAGAACGCGATTCGTAAGTGCCTTCGGCTTCGTACTCGGGACCAACAGAAAATACTTTTCCCGGATTTGCGGTACACAAGAAGACCTTGCCAGCGGCATTGCGCGCGATGCCGGTGATTTGCGCGGAGCCGGCTTTGGCGAGCTGCGCGAAAACACCGTGACCATCGATGGCGAGAAGAGAACCGCTGTTGCCCGTGCCTGCGAGTACGCGTCCATCCGAAGCGAATCCAAGCGAATAGACAACGTCATCGCGAGAAGTCCAGAGTTCGTCCGGCGCACCTTCCGGAGAAAGTCGGTAGATGCTGCTGGAAAGCGTTGGCGGAAAAACGACGAACGGCGTTCCCTGTTGCACCTGTCCCGAGATAGTTCCTGTAACGCCTCCGGAGCTGCTGGTGAACGTCGTGGTTCCTTGCGGCGAACTGATGATAGTTGTGGAAGGGCTGGACGTGCCGTGTTGTTTTTCGCCGATGGCGGCAGCGTAAATGGAGCCATCGGGAGCGACAGCTAGGGAAGTGACTTCGCGCTTGGACGTTTCGTAGAGGACGAATCCTTCGGCAGCGGCTCCGGAGGCGTCTTTCTCTTTGCGGGGGTATTTTGCATCGGGACGCGCAATGCGGAGAATGCGGCCGTTGGGCTCTGTGCCCGCGAGAAGATTTTTTTGCGCGTCGAAAGCCAGTACGCGGATATGGGCTTCGTCGCTCGCGTAGAAGAGTTCACCCTTCCCGTCAGGCGCCACTGCGAAGACTTGGCCTTTGTCTCCGGTAGCGACATAGAGGTTACCGTCGGCCCCGAAGGCGATGTCCCAGATATATTTTGTCTTGGGATCGAAGAACACAGATTTTTCGCCAGAAGAGGAGACCCGATAGATCTTGCCGTCAGGCGAAGTGGCGACGTAGAGAGCACCTTTCGAATCGAAGGCAATCGACTGAGCGACTAAATCGGTAGATTCAAAAACGGTAGTTGGTTTGCCGCCGTTATCGAAGCGAAACACCTTTGCGGGCGAGCCGCCAGCAGCGTAGAGCGCTCCTTTGGGATCGAGGCGAAGCGACCAGAGGTAGGACGCATCGGCGTCGGCGAGGAGAGTGAATTTTGGAGCGAGTTCCAGGCGCCCGTCGCTACGGACGGCTACGCCGTGGGCGGTCCCCCTGAGAAATTCCTCGTAAGTGGTTTGGAGCCAGCGGCGAGTATGCTCCGCGTGAAGGGGTGAGAAAGATGATGTAAAGAAATAAAGAAGTAATGACAAAGAGGCGATTCGTGCGAACGTGCGCGCCACGATTTGAAAGCGATGCTTGTGCGTCTTAGAGTCTGTCTGCTTGCGACTTGGCATTTGCATGGTCACCGGATTTGAAGATTTAGCGAGATAACGCCGGAAACGGGGCCGCCTAGCGCTATCGAAGATTCGCTAGCCAGCGATTCGCGCAGGACTTGCACGCTGCCGGGAGTGGGCCGGCCATCAATGACATTAATTTGGGAGAGCGGGATATTCGGCAGTTCTTTGTCGTCCCAAAGAATAGTCGGCGTAGGTGCGAAGAGGCCGACGTAGAGACGGTCGTTGCGGCGCTCGCGGTTCAGCATGGCAATCAGTTGATCGAGGCCGGCGTTGCTGCCGCCTGCCCCGGTAAAAGCGAAGCCGCGTGATGCGCGGTTGAGCATGTCGCCGTCGGTGACGAGAACGCGCAACGTGGTGCCGCGCGTGGCCTGGTCAGGCACGCGCACTGTGGTTTCTTCCACGCGCGCGGGACCGCGATACGGGCGAAGCAGGACGCGAACGCGAAGAGTTTCTCCTGGCGCGGCTTCGCCCTTTTCCAGCCAGGCGCTTTCGATACTGAAGGATTGGCGGCCGGGAACGCTCTCCACGCGAAGCGAAATACGGTCGAAGACGGGAGTTTCACGCGTATTGGTGAAGAGGCGGTTGAACACGCTTTGCATGTTGATGGCGATGGGTAGACCGTCAGGCGAAAAGGCGTCGCCGGGCGCGAATGTGTTTTCGATGAGAACGGGCGCGTGGCCGTGGACGAGGACTTCGCCGGAAAGATGGAGCGTGGTGCCTTCACCGTAGAGCGAGTTTTGCGTTAGCCCGTTGAAAACCGTTAGCCCAACAAGGAGCGGCGTTAGCTTGGGGTGGTTGACCATCTCAAAGTGCAGCTTCTTTTCGGCACCGCCCATAGCCAGTGTCAGGTCGATCGGAATCATCGGCGGAGGAGCGCCGAGCTTGCCGGTCACGGCCGTGAGATGGTCGCCGGTAATTGTGCCGATCGAGCCGCCGACATTGATGATCTTAGTGGAAGCGAGCTCGGAGGAAAGCGTGGTGACGACCTCCGTGCGAGCCATGGGGAATTGCACATCGCCGAGGCTCAGAAATGGATGCCCGCAGAGATAAACCTGATTTGCGCGGATGGCAGTAACAGTGCACGCGGAACTGATCGAGGTGTCGCCTTGCACCAGGACCATGCCAGCCATATCACCTGGGAGGAGATGACCGTCATCAGGTTTTGGTGCGGCGGTGCCGCCTTGGGCGGCGACGAAACCGTAGCCTTGTAACTGGCCAGCGAATTGGCGAAGGGCTCCGGGTTGATACCCGGAGAATACGAGAGGGGTCTCGATGGGCTCAAGGGCGGAGCCGGTCGGCAGACCCGTACGGGAGGCCGCCTCCTGGGGGAGTGAGAGCTGTTGGCCGGGAGCATCGGACGGGACGTTCTGCGCCGAGGCGTGCTGCGGAGGGTGAATAATGTCTTCGATAGGGGTAACGCCGCCAATGGGCTCCTTAGTGAAAACGCCCAGTTTTAGAGAGAGCGCCCCGGCGAGTTTGCCTTCGAAATAGACAGGACTGCCGCTCATCCCGGCGACTACACCCGTATGCTCGACTTTTGGCCCTTTGAGCTGGACAAGAATGATGGTCTGGCCAGGCCCGAGGAAATTGGGCATGATGCCGATGACTTCGAGGTCGAACTTCTCGACCTGGTCGCCCGCGAAGATGGTGTAAGCATAGCCTTGCATCCCTGGCCGGACTTGGCTAAGCGGAATGATTTCAGTGGTGGTAGGGGCTTGGGCTTGCGCGGTGAAGAACGACGGCGCGATGGTGGGCCCTAAGGCAAACGCCAAGGCTGCCAGAAGTAGGAAGCGGGAGACATTGCGCGTCATGGACAGGATAGGCCGGACCGAGAGCATGAATTGCCAATCATACGCGGCGAGGTACGGGGAAGCAATTGGACCGCCGGAGCGCCGAAAGGTAGGACAGAGAGACTAGGTGTTCTAGGACTGGGTGAACCCTGCATCTATATTCCCATTCCATTTTATGGAGCATTCTGTCTTTGTTCCCGACGCTATTTTAGTGGCCCCCGTATCCTCTCCATTATCGAGTGACACCTCCACTGTCAAAAGTACCGGGGGATGGGCATTTCCGTGGACTTATTTCAGGTCACTATCCTTTTGCCAAGTAGCTGGAAATGACGCCCGCGCAGGCCTCGACAAATTCCTGCTCTGACTTAGTAAACGTGTCCGAAAAATAGCTTTCGATATCGAGCTCTGCTTCAAGCTTCTTATCCACGTGGATGGGGACCACTATTTCAGACTTCACCATGGACGATCCCGCGAGGTAGCGCGGATCCGTGGACACATCCTGCACGACTACTACCTGACCGCTACTGGCCGCGGCGCCGCAGAGCCCCCTGGTGATGGGGAATCGAGTGTTGGGCGTAAAGCTTCCGGCGTAAGGTCCGACAATGAGGTACCCGGCGTCTGCCGGATCGACTAGGTAAAAGCCTGTCCAGTTGTAGCGCGTCATCTTCTCGTGCAGGCGCTTGGCCATCTGCTCCATGAGGGATTGCACCGTTGGGGCGGTCTGGGCAAAATTCTGTAGTTCCTGAAGTATCTCTTTCTGCGCTGGCGTCATCTTTTTGGCCTCATGGCGAGAGTCGGTAAGCTTTTGCGGCGCTCAACTTCTGCATTCATCCGTCTAACAGTTTACACGAACGGTCTAAACGTATGACGAAGGGCGAATAACGCCGTACGAGGAATCCATCCACGGAAGCATCGACGTTTTGCAGGAGTGCATGTAGAATTGCGGCGACGAGGTGTGAAATGGATGAGTTGAAACGATTGAATGAAGGAAAAAAGAGCGAAGTCTCGCGGCGGGAATTTTTGGGAAAGACCGCTTCCGCAGCCGTCGGATTTTCGATTGTGCCCCGGCATGTTTTAGGCGGACCGGGATTTATGGCGCCGAGCGACAAAGTGAACATTGCGTTTATCGGCGTGGGAGCCCAGGGATTGCGCGTAATGCTGCATTTTTTGAAACAGCCTGACGTACAGGGCGTGGCAGTTTGCGATTCCAATAAAAGTTCGGCGAATTATCCACAATGGGAGGAGCACGAGTTTTGCAAATCGGTGCGCGCATTGCTCGGAGTGGATAGCGGGTGGGATTGGCTGAGTCCGGACCAGCCTATTCAGCTTTCGCACACGCTTCGCGTGACCAGCGGCGTGGCGGGGCGCGAACCTTGCCAGAAAATTGTGAATGGATATTACGGAGCGCAACAGCGCTCGGGAACCTACAATGGCTGCGCGGCTTATACGGATTTTCGTGAGTTGTTCGAAAAGCAAAAAGATGTGGACGCCGTGGTCGTCTGCACTACCGACAATTTGCACGCGGCAGTTTCCATTGCGGCCATGAAGAAGGGCAAACATGTTTTTTGTCAGAAGCCGCTGACGCACACGATTTATGAAGCGCGTCGGATGGCGGAGGTGGCGCGCGAGACCGGAGTTGCAACGCAAATTGCGGTGGGGAATCAGGCTTCCGAAGCGACGCGGCTTTTGTGCGAATGGATTTGGAGTGGCGCTATTGGTCCGGTGCGGGAAGTTTACAATTGGTCGAGCCGGCCCTATTGGCCGCAGGGAATTGAGCGGCCCAAGGAGATGCAGCCGGTACCCGAAGGACTCGATTGGGATTTGTGGCTGGGCCCCGCGCCGGATCGTGCGTTCAATCAGGCGTATTTGCCCTTTGTGTGGCGCGGGTGGGGCGATTTCGGTTGCGGAGCCCTTGGCGATATGGGTTCGTACAGCTACGACACAATTTTTCGCGTGCTAAAACTCGAGGCGCCAGAGAGTGTGGATGCCAGCTCGAGCGACCGGTATGAGGAGACTTATCCCTTGGCTTCGATCTGCCGATATAGCTTTGCGGCGCGCGGGGATATGCCCGCTGTGAGATTCAATTGGTATGACGGGGGATTGAAGCCGGCGCGGCCAGAGGAGCTAGAGGACGGGCGGCCTTTAAAGGGAGAGGAGGATGAGGAGGAAGGGCTCCTCTTTGTGGGTGATCGCGGAAGGATTTTGTGTGATTTCAACGGTGGCCATCCCAAATTGATTCCGCAGACGAAGATGGATGCTTACAAGCAGCCACCAAAGACGTTGCCGCGGTCGCCGGGCAATGAACGCGAATGGCTCGACGCCTGCAAGGGAGGCAAGGTAAAGCCAGGTGGGAATTTCGAATTTTCGGGGCTAGTGACGGAGACTCTGCTGTTGGGCAATGTGGCGTCACGCACCGGAGAGAGGTTGCACTGGGATCGCGCGGGCTTGAAGGTCACAAATTCAGAAGCAGCGCAAAAGCTAGTGAAGCCCGAACGACGCAAAGGCTGGGAACTCTAAAGTAGGGGCAAGGCACGTTTACCCTGAGCTTCGTAGGGCCGTGCCCTTCCGAACGAAATTAAAACCGGTGAACGGGGCCGATCAGGCTCCAGTGGATCGAATACCACGTCAGAAAAACGCAAGCCGCCGCTACCAGCGAGAATTTCACGCGAGAGATTACTCGCACATCCGTCCGACGCCAGATACGTATTCCCGCCACTAGAGCGAAGATGCTGAAGAAAACCGCCGCAACTGAGAACCAGTTGATCAGCCAAAAATATCGCACGAGCGTAGGAAACGATGGCAAAGCCTCGTTTTGAAGGTGTAACGACAATAAAGCGATCCACACAAGAACCAAGATCCAAAAGAGCGCAGCCAGCCGTGGACCGGCGCTGATCCGTAGCGTGCCGGGTTGAGGCATAACCGGCGGACGATTACGGAGGAAGAGCTTTCGCCCCAGGCGATGCAGGCTGGCGATGACTACCGCGAGCAGGATGATCACGCTTACACCCACGCCGATTCCCACAAAAGTTTTGTGCTCGTACCACGGAACACGCTGAAACTGCATTCCGGGGAAACTGACGGCGAGCCGTGTGATTTTTCCCGACGAGTCTCGAATGGCAAACAGGCGCCCCTGCTCTCCTTCGATTTGCCAGAGGTCCTTTCCTATTGGCTTCCACTTGCGTGTGTGGCCGCGCAAATCCTTGTAAACATCTACGCTCAAGACGCCGTCTTTGTCGACGCTGGCGACCCCTTGGCCGGCGGGATTTGAAATTGCCAGTTTGGTGCTGTCGGCGCGGCGCGTGGATTGGTAATTGCCAGCGATGTCTTTAAGTTGATCGACGGGGAAGGCTTGAAAAGGCATTGACGTATACGCGGGGAAGTAGCGATCGGCAAAGCCATCCAAAAGTTCAGCGCGGTTGCGCCCTGAGGAACCGGCGGAATTGTAGGAGACGAACACCACGAGTTTCTGCGTGGGCTCCATTAGAAACATGCTGTGAAAGGCGATTAAATCTCCATCGTGACCGATGAAGCGCAGATCGTTGCGCCATGTTTGGTAGAAACCCATGCACATCGGGGGCAGAGCATCGTTCGTGTCGAACTGGCGCGTCCACATGGCGTCGCGCGTTTCGGTTTTGAGGATCCGTTGGCCGTCGAGCTCGCCGCCGTTCAGCAGAGCGAGCGCGAATCTTTTCATATCTCCTGCGGTGGAGGAGACGCCGCCAGCGGGAGCGGGCTGGAAAATTTCAAAACCGATGGCGGGCTTCTCTGTGGTGACTCTGTAGCCGTCCGAAACATTCGGAGCGAGTTCGGCGGTCATCGGCTGATTGAAGCTGGAATGCTTCATCCCTAGGGGCTGAAAGATGTGCTCGGAAACGTATTGCTCGAAGGGCTCGAGACTTATGCGCTGGACGATGTAACCTGCGAGACCGACGCCGTAATTGGAATAAGCCGGGATTTCGCCCGGAGGATACATGCGCCGCGGCTGGTTGTTGATCAGGAAGTCTCTAAGAGAAGTGGCCTTTTTCGGATCGACAAAAAGAATGTCATGAACGACCTCTTCGAATCCGCCCGTGTGCGTCATCAAGTTACGGAGAGTGACGGGTTTGCCGAATGCCGGAGCGATCTTGAAATCGAGATAGTTGTTCACGTCGGCATTGATGTCGAGTTTGCCTTGCTCGGCAAGCTGCATCACGGAAACCCAAGTGAAGAGTTTTGAGATCGAGGCTAGGCGAAACATCGTTGTGTCTGGATCGACGGGGGCTTTTTTCGTGACGTCCGAGTAGCCGTATCCTTTTTTCAGAATTTCCTGGCCGTCTTTCATGACGAGAATGGTGGCGCCGGCGACATCGCTGCGCTCCATCTGGAGGGGAACTAAACCGTCGAAGAATGCTTCAAGATCGGCTTTCTCGAGAGGGTGAGCCACGGCCGATGGACTTGTGGGAGTTGTCTTTGCTTCCGGGGCTGCGGGAGGCGCGGCGGTTTTTAGCGGAGCCGGCGTTTGCGGAGGCAGCGCTAACGCGGGAAGCGGAATGCACAGCGCCAGAAGTAGTAAGAGCGTGCGAAGCCGAGTCATGTCTCCTCCGACAGATAAGAAACAAAGGACAGAGTGTCTTGGAAACGAGGCGCGCGCGCAACAGAAATTTGAAAATTACCAGGGCAGGGCTGCCGCCAGACTCAGAGTGACAATGTGGGGTCATTTATCTGAAACGCAGTGATGCAAAACTCATTCGTACCGCAAAGCGATGATGGGATCGACACGCATTGCGCGTCGAGCAGGAATGTAGGAAGCCAACAACGCGACGAGAGAAAGCAGCATGGCGACGCCGCCGAACGTCAGCGGGTCCGTGGTGCTAATGCCAAAAAGGAGAGTAGACATCACGCGCGTGATCGCCACCGAAACTAAGATCCCGATGACCACACCGAGACCAGCCATGCGTGCGCCTTCGCCTAGGACCATACGTAGAACGTCGCTACGCTGGGCGCCCAGCGACATGCGAACGCCAATTTCCTGGGTGCGGCGCGCCACAGAAAAGGCCACAACTCCATAGATGCCGACGGCAGCGAGAGCGAGTGCAGCCGCCGCAAACAGTCCCACAAGAAGAAGCAGAAAACGCCGGTCGGCAAGCCAGCCTCCCATTTCCTGCTCGAATGTCGAGAACTTGACGGGCGCATCGGGAGCGAGATCTCGGAAAATGCCTCGCGCGGCGGAAATAATCTGCGCTGGCGGTGCTGCGCTGCGCATAATGATTGTCGGCGACGAATTGCCGTTCATTCCGCGCTGCCGGTAATCAACGTAAATAATCGGGCTCGGTGGGCGATCAAGCCCTTGCGCGCGAATATCGCCGACGATGCCAACGATAGTAAGCGGCTTCAAGTTGCCGTCCATATTGCCAAAATCAATCATTTGACCGATGGGGTCCTGATTCGGCCAGCGTTGGCTAGCCAAGGATTGGCTAATCACCGCAACATTTGGAGAATTCAAGTCATCCTGGTCGCCGAAGATGCGTCCGCGGATAAGCGGAATGCCGATGCTGCGGAAATACCCTTCGCCCGCAACGAAATATAAGGCGTCCCCGACCTGCGAAGGATTTTGAGCGATGCGGTCCCACTCGTCGAAGTTCTCGGGTGGCTCTTGGCCATTGAGGATTAGAAAACCACCGTTGGCCAGATCGTCGCCGGCCGCGACCGGAATGGCCCCCGCCAAACCGACGGTTTCTGCCGCGGGAATCGCGCTGAGCCGCGCCAATATATCGTCCAGTTGATGGATTTGCCGCGCCATCGCGGACAGGTCCGTCCCCCGTTGTCCCTGCGGGGTCGGAGGAGAAAACTCCATGGTGATCAGGTTTTCCTGCCGAAATCCAGGATTTGTGGAAATAAGCCGCAAGAAGCTGCGGCCGAGCAAGCCCGCTCCGACCAAAATCACAAGCGTGGTGGCAATTTCGCCGACGACTAAAAAGCTGCGTAGCCGCTGGCTGCCCCGACCGCCAGTATAACTTCGGGAGCCCGATCCCAATGATTCCTGTAGATCGCCAGCACCGGCGCGCCAAGCGGCAAAGAGCCCCAGCGAAACGGCGACCAATGCAGTTGCGGCCAAAGCGAATAACAAAACCGAGGTGCTAACGGCTATACCTTGTTGCAGCGGGAGATTCGTCGGGAGAATTGCAGGAAGTACTCTCACCGCACCCGCCGCCATGAAAATGCCCAACATTCCTCCAGCGAACGACAGCGCGAAAGATTCGGCAAGGAACTGCTGAATAAGACGGCCACGGTCCGCGCCGAGGGCTGCACGGACAGCCAATTCCTTGCGGCGCGCGGATGTGCGGGCCAAAAGTAAGCCGGCGACGTTGGCGCACGCAACGAGAAGCAAGAGGCTGACCGCTCCCATAAGGGTTAGGAGAGCGGTCCGCACATCTCCGACCATTGCGTCGGCAAGAGGCACCACCGCAGCATTGTTGAGATCAACCTCTTTTCCGTACTGATCTTTTATGCGGTGAGCAATCGCGCTGAGATTCGCGCGCGCCTGAGCGACGGTAAGCCCATCGCGGACGCGGCCCAGACCTCGCCAGTTATGCGCTGTGCGGCTCGGAGTTTCATCGTCCAACTCGCGCGCAGTCCAAGCGGCGACGCCGGGCGGAAAATCGAATCCCGCCGGCATTACTCCAACAACTGGATAGACTCGTCCCTCCATCGCCAAATGGAACTTGGAAAGATCCGTTGCACCACCGAGATATCGCCGCCAATAGCCATAGCTCACGATCATCGCCGGCGCGCCGTGAAGCCGCTGCTCATCCGAAGCAAAAGCGCGACCGCGAAAAGGCTCGACTCCCAGGGCTCTAAAGAAATCACGCGAGACTACCGCAATGTCGACGCGCGCGGGCTCGCTGCCTCCGGATATGGACGTCTGTCCAAATCCATATGCCGCGAGACTCGAGAACGTGTTGTTCTGTGTAAGAAAATCGTCGAAATTGGGGTCCGACAAGTTCATTCGATGGCCGTCGGGAGCCTGTTCCCACACCCGTACGATTTGCTGAGGATTCGGATAGGGAAGCGGACGGAGCAGCACGGCATCCACAACAGAGAAGATAGCCGTTGAGGCCCCGATGCCGACCGCCAAGGTGAATAAGGCAATCAGGGTGAAGCCGGGGTTTTTTACGAGGGTGCGAAGAGCGTATTTGAAGTCCTGCCAGAGCGAGTCCATGGAAGTACCCCCACGCGCAAACGGTTGCGGCTATTGGGCAAAGAATATGCCACGCAGCCTGACCGTTCCACTATAAGTCACGACGAGAGTGGCACTTGGTTTGTTCCCTGCATAGCTCTTATTTTGTCCGTTTACCGGTTTGCAGGCATTGAAGTAGCGGCAGCAGAGCATATATGATGCCACCCTGCGGCAGCGCACCCGGCCCAAGCGCGACAAGCCGCAATGCAAGGCTGAGGGGGATAAATGAAGCGGATTTTATTAGTTTTGATGATTATGGGAATTGCGCAGACAGTTTCCGCCCAGGACTGGGCTAAGGCCACGCTGGCGAAATCGCCGCGGCACAGTGAGTGGGTGACGGTAAAGCATGATGGGCGGTCCGTGGATACCTTCGTTG
Source organism: uncultured Acidobacteriota bacterium (assembly GCA_963740015.1). GTDB lineage: Bacteria > Acidobacteriota > Terriglobia > Acidiferrales > UBA7541 > Acidiferrum. The sequence goes on from CAVUCM010000037.1 coordinate 91,705, forward strand.
TCTATCCAGAGTCGAAAGACAAACGGCCGGTCGTCATCATCATTCACGAGATTTTCGGAATGTCAGACTGGGTTCAGGACTTGGCGGATCAAGTCGCTGCCGCCGGTTACATTGCCGTTGCGCCGGATCTGCTCTCTGGTATGGGACCCGACGGCGGGCGTAGCTCGTCTTTCGCCGAAGGCAAAACGATGGAAGCGGTAAGCAAGCTGAATCCAGATCAGGTGACCGCCGATCTGAACGCCGTTGCGGATTATGGCAACAAGATTCCCGCATCGAACGGAAAACTGTTCGTTGGCGGATTTTGCTGGGGCGGGGGACAGACCTTCCGCTTCGCGACGAATCGCGGCGACTTGGCAGCAGCGTTCGTTTTCTACGGACCGCCGCCAGACAAGGATGCGATGATGCGCATCAAAGCTCCCGTCTATGGCTTCTTCGCCGGCAATGACGCGCGCATTGGCGCAATGATTCCCGATGCGATTGCCAACATGAAAGCCGACGGGAAAACATTCGAACCGGTGACTTACGACGGCGCAGGACACGGCTTCATGCGCGCCGGCGAAGCCCCTGATGCCAAAGACGCCGACAAGAAAGCGCGGACGGAGTCTTGGGAGCGCTGGAAGATACTGCTGGCGAAGTAACGCCGCAGGCCGCACTCAGAAGTCGTTCATTCGTAGCGCAAAGCGATCATCGGATCGACGCGCGTAGCCCGTCGCGCCGGGACGTAACACGCAAAGAGTGCCACAAGCACAAGCATTGCCGAAACTGAGATGTAGGTAAGCGGATCGTACGGGCTTACTCCCGAGACGAATTCTCCGACGAGACTTGCCATACCCAAAGCGAGAAGCACTCCCGCCGCCAGCCCGGCAAAAACGATTAGTATTCCCTGGCGAAGAATCATCTTCAAGATGCTGCCTTGTGCTGCGCCCATGGCCATGCGAATGCCGATTTCCTGCGTGCGCTGGCTGACCGTAAACGAAATAACGCCGAAGACGCCCACAAGCGCCAGGATCAACCCGAGAAGCCCCAGACAGCCCGTGAGTCCAGCAGCAAACTGGAAAAGCAGTAGCCCATTCACAGTGTAGAGCGCCTGCAACATAGGCCGAACTTCCGAAATGGGCATAGTGGGAGCAATCGCTGTCACCTGTTCGCGGATCGAAGTCACCAGAGTTTCGGGCGGGAACGTGGTGCGCACCTGAACCGTAGCCATCGAAGTGTATTGTTGCGCGAATGGAACATAGAAATATTCTCGAACCAGCCCCATCATGCTGACGGACTTGCTGTTTTTCACCACTCCCACGACGCGAAGCGAGTGAACACGGTCACCAGCTATGCGGAACTCATGGCCGAGGGCGCTCCCGTTAGGCCAGAAGCGCTTGGCCATTGCCTCGTTGATGATGGCCACCCATTGCGAGTCTTCCTGATCCGCATTGGTGAAATCGCGGCCTTCAAGAAGTGGGATGTGCAGAGTACGGAAATAACCAGGCGAGACCATATTGAATCCGGCTGAGGGCACGGTCGTTCCCTGCGGAACTTCGTAACCCGGAACCTCAAGAAAGTCATTATCGTTGAAATATCCAAAGGGAACCGTGAAAGCCGCACAGGAAGATTCTACCCCCGGCAAAGCATCGATACGCTCGAGGAGCTCCTTGTAGAATTGCAGTCCTTTTGATTTGTCGTAGCCGATGCCATTGGGATCGAGCGAGAGATTGAGGACGTTGCGGGGATCAAAACCCAAATCCGAGCGCTGCGCATACGACAGACTGCGGACCATCAATCCGGCGACGATAAGCAACATAAGCGATCCGCCTACTTGAATTACCACGAGAGCCGAGCGCAACCGGCTTCGGCCGCCGCTCATCGATCGGCCCCCTTCGCGAATCACTTCGATCATGTTTCGTCCCGAAGCGCGCAGCGCAGGCACGGTACCGACGATAAGGCCGGTGAGTAACGCAACACTCAGCGCATACCCGAAGACGCGCCAGTCAAATTGAAAGTCGATCAGGACGGGCAGGGTGGTCTGCAGACGAATCGAACTGAGCGCACCGCTCCCCGCCAATCCGAGAAAGACGCCGCCAATTCCTCCACATAAAGCAAGAACGATGCTTTCGGTGAGCAGTTGCCGGATCAAGCGCCCTCGAGTACCGCCCAGCGCAGTGCGAATAGCCATTTCGCGCTGCCTCGCCGTGGCACGCACCAACAGGAAATTGGCGACATTCACGCACGCGAGAATAAGAACGAGCCCCGCAAGAATCAGAAACAATGTCGCGATCTTCAAGATGGTTTTATCCGGGTCGGGGTTGGGCCGCGAAAAACGCTCGGGATAGACGGCGAGCGTCATACCTTCTTCGCTCTTTGGATTCTGAGCAGCAAGCCGGCTGGCGATGACATCCAAAGCCGACTGGGCCGCATTGATGCTCACGCCCGTAAGCAATCGCGCGTATACAAAAACGCTTCTCAATTCGCGATTGACCGGCGTGGTCCTGTCATAGGCGCTATCCACCTGTTCCATGCTAAGCGGCATGTACCCCTGCATGTCCGCCATGGAGTAGAGACCATGGAATTCCTTTGGCGTTACGCCAATGACGGTTACCGGATGGCCGTCAAAGGCGACTGTCTTCCCAACGACGCTGGGATCACCAGCGAATCGAGTTTTCCAGTAGTTGTAACCTAGGACGACGACAGGGCTTAGAGCCGTCGGAGATCCTTCTGAGGGCAAGATGAAGCGGCCAAGATACGGTTTGACATCCAAGCCGGTGAAATAATTACCCGAGACGAAGTACACGTATATGGGCTCGGTCTTTCCGTTCACCGTGAGGCCGCCCGCGCCATAAAGATCGCCAATTACATCGGAGAATACGGAAGTTGTCTGCGCTTGCAGATCTTCCAGTTCAGGAATGGAAAGATTGTTTTGCAACGGACCTTTTTTGAGTTGAAAAGCCAGAACGGTGATCTGCTCCGGATCTTTGACGGGCAGCGGCTTAAGCAAAAAGGAATTCACCATACTGAAGATGGCGGTGTTGGCGCCAATTCCGAGGGCCAGCGTAAGCACGGCTATAAACGTGAAACCAGGACTCTTTCGAAGCATCCGCACACCAAAGCGAAGATCTTGCATCAGATCTTGTAGGTAGCTGACGCGGCGCGCGTCGCGGCAATTTTCCTTGGATAATTCCATGCCGCCGAATTCGCGCTGAGCTTTGCGGCGTGCTTCATCGAGCGTCAACCCGCTTGCGAGATATTCCTGTGTTTTTTGCTCGAGGTGGAATTGCAGCTCTTCGCTCAGGTCTTGCTCCGCACGCTCGCGCCGAAAAAGAGAGCGCAAGCGAAGCGGCAAAGTGTAGAACCAATGTTTGGGGTGCATGATGACTCCTTGCAAAAAGAAATTCGCTCAGGCCTCTTTGAGTTTCACGATATTGGAAATCGCGTCCGAGAGACGGCTCCAATTGGCGGACTCTTTTTCGAGCTGTTTTTTGCCCAGCCGCGTTAGCGAGTAGAACTTGGCGCGACGATTGTTTTCGGTCGGCTTCCACTCCGCGGTGATCCAGCCTTCCTGCTCCAGCTTGTGCAGGGCAGGGTAGAGCGACCCATCGCTGACTTGCAGCACCTCGCCGGATACTTGCTTTAAGCGCAGGCTAATGGCGTAGCCATTCATAGGCTCCAGCGCCAGAATTTTGAGCAGCAGCAAATCCAGTGTGCCTTGGACAAGATCAGAAGGCTTGCTCATGCAGTCTCCTCGGTTACCGAGAGCAGCGTACATCCACTCCACTCGGTAAGCAAGGGGAAAGATGGGGAAGGATTGGAGATTCCGCGAGCGAGCTCCAGCAGAACGTTCGTCAAAATGGCCACGGCCTGCTGTGGTCCTACGCGGCGATGCGTGAGGGGGGCTTATTTTCCGAGGAACTTCTCGATGGTTGTGAGTTCCGCTTCGGCCATGTCCAGATATTTCTTCGCGCCTTGGGTGTCATGCTTTTGCATGGCGGACTGGGCTTTGGAGATATCGGTCTTCATGCGCTGTTGGGCGGAGACTATGTCGCCGCGAAGGCCGTAACCTGCGGCCGCTTGCTGGCGCTGAATGTTGTCCAAGGATTGCGAGACGGCGGCGGAGCGGCTGTCGATGTCGTCGTAGCGGTGCTCATTATCCTCGACGGCCGCGGCTTCGTCGGCTTTAGCCTGAGCATCCGCTTGTGAGGTCTGGCCATCTTTTTTGGATTTTGCGGGAGAAGGCTTTTTTGCAGGTTGCGCGGAAGCGCCGCCTGAGTTGGACGCCGCCGAAGACGCAGGCACGACATCGGTCGACGTCGTAGACGACGCGTTTGAAGAGTCCGGCAAGGACTGGCCAGATTGTACAGCTTGCGTGCTGGCGGCGGCAGTGGCCGCCCCGGCGGAGGTTGGCGCGTTGGGATCCGTCGAAGCGGGCGTAGGTGTACTCGGAGTCATGGCATCAGCGGAGGCTGGTGGAGTCGAAGGCGACGGAGTGGTAGCCGACGAAGCAGCTTGTTGCGTTGGCGGGGCAGACTTGCCAGCGCCAGCGAGTGTCTTGATGCGGCTCGGGAGGTACAGCCCAGCGGCGAACAGCACCGCGACGACGATGAAAGCTCCAAGAGCGATGTACAGGCCGCGATGACTTTTACCTCTGACCGGAGGAGCAGGGGTTTGCGGCATAGCGTCGGCGGCGGTCGCAGCAGGGCTCGCGACAGCCCCCAGGCGTGGCGTTTGCGGGAAGGCAGGTGTGTCCATCACGGTAGTTGGAGATTGCGACGCCGGCGATTCGTGGAAAAGAGCCGTAGCACTCCCAGCGCTCGCAGATGGAACGAAAGCGCGAGGATCGGCTCCAGCTTGAGTGGCCGCGCCTTGTGCGGGAACACTTTTCAAAGCGCCGCGGAAAGCATCGGCGGATTGGAAGCGCTGGCCAGGATCCTTGGCGAGAGCCATAACGATAATTTGATTGAGCGTCTGAGGAATGCCGGGCCGGAGAACGATGGGAGGCTTGGGCACTTCCTGAAGATGCGCGGCCATCATGGCGTAGTTGCTTTCGGCGGTGAAGGGAAGTTGGCCGGTGACCATTTCGTAGAGCGAGACCCCAAGGGAGTAGAGATCGGAGCGATTGTCGGCAGGGTCGCCTTTCACTTGTTCGGGCGGCATGTAGTTGAGGGATCCGAGAGTGGTCCCAGTCATAGTGAGGCTGCGATCGCTGGCAGAGCGCGCGATGCCGAAGTCCATTAATTTTACGGTGCCGTCGGCGGTCAGCATCATGTTGGCGGGCTTGATGTCGCGATGGATGATGTTTTGTTTGTGGGCGTAGCTGAGGGCGTCGAGAACCTGGTCGATGCATTTGACGGCCAGCGCCGGAGGAATGGCGCCCTGATGCAAGCGCGAGGAGAGCGTCACACCGTCCACGAATTCCATAATCATGACGAGTTGATTGTCGAGGGTGAGTGCAGTGCGCAGGGAAGCGATATTCGGATGATGCAGACTGGCGAGGACTTTTATTTCGCGGAGGAAGCGGTCGGCGAGATCCTTTTGGCCAGCGAGGTCGGGGAGGAGAATTTTCATGGCCTCGACGCGGTCGGAAATGGTGTTGCGGACCTTATAGACTTTGCCCATGCCGCCAGCGCCGAGAATGCCGAGGATTTCATAATCACCGAGCTTTTGTCCGACCGTGTAGTCCTGGCTCATTACGTCGCTCCCTTCAAATAAGAAAATAGGCGAGGAAGTTTAAAAGGCTGCCTCGCCTACTTCAATCAAGCACAGAGGATATCAAAGCAAATCATGAATGTGCCGCAAATGCGGCGATGTATCGGGTTACGGATTTGTGGCGGCCGGCGTGGAGGCAACGTCGCCGACTTTAGGTGGAGTTGGTCCAGAATAAGTGGCCGTCGCGGAGTCCGCGTCAACGTCGGTCACCGTGGCGCTGCCGAGCTTGTTGGTGACGGTCTTAAGAACTTTCCCGGTCGTGGGATCTTTGACGGTGCGTACAGCGCGGCTGACGTCAATGGTATCGCCAACGCGCACGCCGACTTTATTTCCGACGTTGATGATGATGACGTTTCCGCTGACGTCGGCAACTAGACCGGAATAGGTGGCTTTAATGATGGGCAAGGTTCCGGCGGCTGCGTCGAGTTGCGTGGCGCAATCATTGACTGCTTTGTTTACGGCTTCGCCGAGAATGGTTTGAGAGAAGTTGCTGCTGCTCATGTCGAAAGCGCCGCCGCCACCGCTGTAGCCGGTGCCGCCACCGCCTCCGAGCATCAAGCCGGAGCGTGAAGATTCGCCGTTGCCAGTTACGGAAGCGAGGATTTCACCGGTAGTGGTATTCACGAGTCGAGCCGTGATGGCCACTACAGCTTTGGATTCTTTTTTACCCATGCCGGCAATGGCGCCGGTCCAGCCGCTATGTCCGCCGCCTACGCCGCCGATTTGTTTGTCGTCGCGGCCGAACTTGGTGATGGAGCCAAGAATGATTGTGTCGACGCCGAGGATGCGGCCGATTTTCGACGCGCTGGAGGGATCGGCGCGGTCGCTATTGTTAAAGTTTTGTTCGGCGATGATCTTGTCGAGAGCGGCGCGTTCAATGACGCGGTATTTGCCGTCCGTAACAAGCTTTTGCACCATGAGGTCGGTGATGCCCTTGCCGACGTCCTGGTCGGTGCCAAAGATGGAAGCAACGACCGTCTTGACTGTGCCGTAGTCAAAATTCATTACGGCGACCAGTCTTTTGGGTCCCGCTGGCGCAGCCGCGGCTGGTGCCGCTCCGGGTGCAGCGGCCGGAGCCGCTGCCTGCTGTGCCGCGCAGGGCGCAATCGCTAAGAATGAAATGCAAAATAGACGTACGAGTCGTGACATAAGAAAGTGCTCCTCACACCCAAGGAATTGGTGAGCGAAAGATGCGAACCGTTTCATTTATAAACCTAACCTTTTCGGATTCGATGAACGGCTGTCGCACAGAGACGATAGACGATCTTGGGCCGTATCGTACACCGAGCAGAAGGCAGAGGCAACGGTGGTGTGTCGGAACGGGAACGAGCGGAGATGGAAGCGGAGTCCGAAGGGGAAACCGCTTCGCGAGCCTCGCCGGAGACTTGGAAGAGTTAAAACTGGTAGGATGCGACGAGCGGTCCAGGGAGTTGAATTTTCGGCGAGTCACGAAAAAGGGGGGCACGAAAAATGTCAGAACCAAGCAAAGAAGAATTACTGGCGCGCATCGCAGAGCTGGAAAAGCAGGCGGGGTCGAGAAAGAAAGGGTCGCTGGAATTTCGTGTGGGAGAAAAAGGCGGAGTCAGTGTGTACGGACTGGGGCGCTTTCCAGTCACGCTGTATTACGAGCAGTGGATCCGGCTGTTGGATATCGCGGCGGAATTGCGTGAGTTCTTGGAGCAGAACAAGAGCAAGCTGAAACTGAAGACGGCGGAGTAGGGCAGAGAAGAAGGAAGAATGGGCTAAACTTTACGGAGGAGGGTTAGCGCTATGTCATCAAGCGTCATCATCCGCAATCCGGGGATTCTTAGCGGGGAGCCGGTCTTTCGGGGAACTCGCGTGCCATTCAAGTGTCTCACCGACTACCTGGAGCACGAGCGAACCCTGACGGAATTCCTCGAAGACTTTCCCGGCGTGACTCGCGAGGACGCCATCGCTTCGCTTGAGGAAGCCAGAATCAGCCTCGTGGCAGCCTTGAAATGAAGTTATTGCTTGACGAGTGCTTGCCGCGAAAGGTGAAGTTTCTTTTCTCCGGGAGCGGGCACCAGTGCGAAACGGTCCGAGAAGCAGGTTTCGGCGGCAAGGAAAATGGTGAGTTGCTATCGCTAGCAGAGGGAAGATTTGACGTCCTGATTACCGTAGATAAGAACCTCAAGCACCAGCAAAATATTACAAATCGCAGGATCGCGATTTTGGTTATCCGCGCTGCCTCGAATGACATCGATGATATTCGACCCCACTTGCCCGAAATGCTGACTAGGCTGCAGTCACTTAGGCCCGGACAGATTGTCGAAGTCGGAGAGCTTCCCTGATATAGCCCGCCATCAGGAACGGAGAATCGGAAGACTTCTCGTTTGTCCCCGAGTCGCCAAGGCTGCGGCATCCGTCCTTTGTTAAGAATTTTTCCTACGTGGCGTCTGCTAATAGAGCGATGAACTCCTGGTTCAAAACAATCGAGAATGTGGTCGCCCCTATTTGTGATTTTTTGCCGCCTCGCAGGAGGGCATATGAAGGCCATTTCATTTGCAACATGCGCCGTGATGCTGTTCCTCTCAACGATCGCTTGGTCGCAAGCTGGCATGCTGAAAGCAAATGGTCAAAAGTTTGCCGTGACGCAGGCGGCTGCGCAACAGTCGTCGGCTGAACTGGCGTTTGCTCGGTTGAAAACTCTCGCGGGAAATTGGAAAGGGCAAGCAGCGATGGGGCCGCAGCCCGGAATGGGCGCTCCCGTGCGCGTGTCGTTGCGCGTGACTTCCGGTGGCGACGCTCTCCTGCACGAGATGGTGCCGGAAGGAAGAGCCGATGACCCGAGCAATGGTGCGGACGATCCAGTCACAATGTTCTACATCGATGGCGATCGCCTGCTCCTTACCCATTATTGCGACTCCGGGAAGAACCGACCTCGGATGGCGGGCAAGTTGTCGCCAGATGGCAAGACCGTGGAATTCGATTTTGTCGACGTTTCTGGCGGCACAAAGTACGGACACATGCACCAAGCCGTTTTCACGATCATCGACGCCGATCATCACACCGAGGACTGGACGTACATTTCGCCCGCCGATAAGCCTGACCACGCCCACATCGACCTGGTCCGCGCAAAGTAAGGACTAGGCGGGGTCGCAGGCGACTGTCCCTCGGGGCACAATACCAAGGTATCGCCAATACCATCGTCCAATTGACTCGCCGGAGCACCTCCGGTGTAATCGCTGCATCGGGGCCGATTCGGTCGGCCTGGAGTTGTCCGGTTCAAACTTGAAACGAAAAGCCTATACCTTGAGGCCAAGAGATGGGTAGTTTTAGATTCACAAAGAAGACTGGGGCATTCGAGTAATCCAGTTGTTGGGAGGCGCAATGACGAAAACGACGAGCTTTCAAACTGACATTCGCCCGCTCTTTACGGAACGAGACATTCGCGGGATGAGCAAGGCGTTCAACCTGGGAAGTTACGATGACGTCAAAAAGCACGCTGCTGCCATCTACGATCGCATCCGGGGGATCGGAGGAGCGGTAATGCCGCCCCCACCCCCAAAGGGAGAGGGTCCTTGGCCGCAATCTCGCATTGAGCTATTCGCTAAATGGATGACGGACGGATTCCAACCTTAAGGGTTCACGACAGTCCGCTCGTCCTCCGGCCAAATATTCAAAGAAAGGAAGCAAAAACATGCCGAAAGCGACCTGGAAGCCTCACGAGAAACACGGACGGCTAACAAAACAGAGCGATTTGCCCGACAGCGTCTACGCGTTTCCGAAGCAGCGCAAAGAACCACTTACCGACGCACGACATGTGCGTAACGCAGTCGCGCGATTCGATCAAGTCATCGACGTCTCCCAAGCCGACCGTGCTTTGGCGTTCGCGAACATCGAGAGGGCTGCAAACTACTACGACGTCAACCTCTCGGAAACGTCATGGCGCGACCTGGGCATTCATCCTCAAAAGAATAGAAGAGAGGCTGCAGCCAAAGGCGCTGTGACGCGCGAAAAGAGGTCACGAAAGGAAAATCGGAAGTGAAAAAGGATCTGCGCGGAATCAACCCCGCTTCGAAGCCGAGTGGCGATGGGTGCGTGGAATGCCTGGCGTCACCGAAAGCTTGGTGGTTTCATCTCCGCCGGTGTGCGGAGTGTGGGCATATCGGTTGCTGCGACAGTTCTCCGAGTCAGCATGCATCCAAGCATGCGGCTGCGACAGGACATCCGATCATTGCCAGCTTCGAGCCTGGTGAGGATTGGTTCTACGATTACGACAAGCAGGGGATGATCAAGGGGGTGGAGTTGCTCCCGCCGCATTCGCATCCAAAAAATCAGCCCGCACCTGGACCCGCGGGAAGAGTGCCAGCCAACTGGGAATCGCTCCTACACTAGCAACCCGTTATAACGTCTTTCCGGCCTGTACACCCGATACGAAGGTATGGCCAATACCATAGTCCAATAGCTTTGCCTCCTCACGTCTGGCTTAATCGCGATGTTTCGAGATGCACGTCTATAGGGTTTAGAAAGTTTTTTGCGAAGGAGAACACACCATGTCGGAACTTGTGACGAAATCTGTGGCGCAAGAACAACAAGAACAAAAGATAGAAACACGCACGACGATGGGACGCAAAAGCAAACTTAAGATCGCGATAGTCGTGGCAGTGCTCGCTGTCCTGGGCGCCGCGGCCGTCCACGCGCGGGACGCGCAGGACAAGTACTCGCTGAAATCGCCAAGTGGAATCGCGTTCTCCGACTTCAGGGGATACGAGGACTGGTCGGTGGTCTCTTCCGCCCGCACCGACGAAGTGCTCAAGGTGATCGTCGCCAATCCGACCATGATCAAGGCCTACAAGTCCGGCATTCCGGGCAACGGCCAGCCGTTCCCGGAGGGCTCCATGATCGCGAAGCTCCAGTGGAAGCCAAAGAAGAGCACGGAGGCCCCCTTCGTTGTGGATGTGCCAGACGTCTTTAAGCAGGCTTTCCTGATGGAAAAGGACAGCAAAAGATTTGCGAAAAGCGGCGGGTGGGGATACGCGGTGTTCAACTACGATGCCCCATCGGACAAATTCTCGGCCGATGCTGGTAGCCCCTCAGACTGCGGGTACGCCTGCCATACGCCCGTGAAGGCGAAGGACTACATCTTCCACCCGTACCAGAAGCGCTGAACCGCGCCTGCCCAAGCGTCAAGTGCCCCGCGGAGCTTTATAGAGCAAACCAGAGAGCAACAGATTGTCTGGTTGATTCCACGTCAGGTTCGCTGTCAGATGCCCAGGCGATAATCCCGTCAGGGCGTATCAGTACAGCGTTCAAGCCCAATTGTTCTTTCGCCCGGCCAGAAACATACTTCATTCGCTCGCTGTACTCACTCGCCAAAGTTTTAAGTGAGGCATTCGAATCAAAATCAAGCAGTATCCCTTGGCCATCGCGCATGAGCTTGCCAATTCTTGCACCGTCTTCGAACTCAAAGTTGGGAACGCTGTGGCCTGCTAAAGGGTGATCGCCACCGAGATTGTAGTGCGTGAAAACGCCCCACACCCGTGCTGCAATGTAGGTGGCGCCATCGCGCGTATTCATAAGGTCGCGGAAAATTGCATGCAACGCGCGGCCCTGTGGGCCAGTTCCCATGACTGCAACCTGGGCGCGCGACCAATCCAGAACCTGTGCACCAATTGGGTGACGTTCCGTCTGATAACTGTCCAGCAAGCCTTCCGGCGCTTTCATTTGGATGGTTGCAGCGAGCTTCCAGCCCAGGTTCATGGCATCGCCCAGTCCAAGGTTCAGCCCTTGGCCTCCCAAAGGCGAATGAATGTGCGCAGCATCGCCAGCTAAAAGAATCCGTCCGTTGCGGTAGGTTGTGGCCTGCCGTGCCCGATCAGTCCACGTGGTCGCAACATGCAAAGCGTTGATCGTCACGTCGGTGTTCGAAACGCGTCGTAAAACTTCTTGCACGTGTTCACGTGTGATTGGCTTTTCGGAATTGTGAAACGCACCGCCATCAAAATCCTGTATGAGTACGTAACCTGGCTGGGACTGAAGGTACATGCCTTTTGATGTCACGTTTCGACCGGGCTTGAGTTTCTCAGGGTCGGCAATGTCCACCATAGTCGTGTAGCCGGTGAATTCTGGCTCCGTGCCGGCGAATTCAAAATCGCCCGCTTTGCGAACAACACTCCTGGCTCCATCGCAACCCACGAGCCATTTACTTTGAAAAGATTGGTCCCCGGACTGAACCGTGACTCCATCCTCGGTTTGCTGAAAGTCAGTCACGGCAAACCCGCGCTTGATTTCTACACCCAACGCTTCTGCGCGGCGGGCGAATACCGTTTCAAGCTCCTGGATTTCAGAAATCAAACTGGTGTCGGTCGAGCTTGGCAGGCGATATCTCCATTGCGAGCTATCAATATCGCCCTCACGAAATGGAATGCCGGCGAAGTGCCCAACCTGACGACGTGGCCCTTGTTCGGCATTTTGATGGGGATTCTTAAGGCGTTTATGTATCTCAAGTTCTTTTAGCAACCCGCGACGGTAAAGCGCTTCAATAGTAGGCGCCGAGAGTCCTCGTATCCCGAAAGGAAGTTGCTTCAAGGGCGACTGCGGATTCTCCGCCTTTTCCAGTATCAGGACGGAACATTTGGCCAAGGCCAGTTCACACGCCAGGAAAAGTCCTACGGGCCCAGCTCCGGAAATGATGACGTCGTAAACCGATTGCGTTTTGTCGTTACTCATGAGCGTTTCCATTTGTACCACCTATGGGAATTCAGGGGAAATTGAGGACAGGAACCTTCTCGCCTTCTGAAAAAATCATCGCGGCGACAGAAAGCTAGCACAACGCAATAGAGAACGTCTCGTCCGTCACCCGGTTCGAGGAAAAGTCAAATTCCCCACGCAGGAAAGCGATGCGTGGAGCGCGTGACCGCCAAAAGCACTCAATGGAAAGCTGAGGGATTTTATGCGTGAATGGGCTCGTGGCGTTTCAGGCGCGGAAGGGCCTTGATGGCTCTACCGGTTTTTTGTTGCGCGAGGCGGAGGTCGTAAAGAGTTTGTAGATTGAGCCAGAACTGGGCGCTGGTGCCAAAGAAATGAGCGAGCCGCAGAGCTGTGTTGCCCGTGATGGAGCGCGTGCGATTCAGGATTTGCGTGACGCGATTCGTGGGCACGTCGAGTTTTCGCGCGAGTTCGGCGGCGCTCATGTCGAGCGCTTCCAGTTCTTCGGCGAGCTGTTCTCCCGGATGGATAGCAGTGACGGGCATAACTGATCTCCTAGTGGTAGGCGCAAGTCGAAGCTATTCCCGAATGTAGTTCCGATGTCTACGTCGAACCTTTTTGCAGGTATTTGCAAACGTCTTTGACCGCGCTCTTTTCCTTTACTGGAGTGGTTCCGAAAACGATCTTGCCACCCTGGGAAAGCGTGTAGTGCGCCTTCGGTCTCGGCGGTCGTGGTCCATGTGGTCCTTCAGATCCGTTAGGACCTTCAAAATCTCCTTCGTGGGCTTCCAAAACATAGTCCGCCTTCGATTCATCGGTAACAATGGAAACATTCGCACATCCTGCTTTCTGAAAGTTCTCCAACAGGAATGCGGCTGGCGTTGTCGATGCTGGGCTGAGAGCAACACTGACCGGCTTATCCTGCGCAAGAATCGGGGTTGTGAAAAGAAGAATGCACAGAATAGCCATCCGACTAGTTTTTATCAGATACCGCCTCCGAACTTCGCAGGTGAGTATAGCATCGCAGCCTCTACCCGATTGCCTCGACGCGGCGTGGGCACTGCGAGGAAGGGTCAAAGCCCGCAGCCTTAGAGCAGAAAGCGCTACTCACTATCCACTATCCACTCCCCACCCACTCCGGAATTGGCCGTGTGGCCAGGAAGACCTATCCGGAAATAAGGCATTTGATGTATTTCACGCATGGGCCCGCGCGCTTAACATTATCCTCGACTAGAAAGAGCATATTCCACCCCAACGCCCCGTTCTGGACGCGGGGCGTTTTATTTTCAGTAGCGGTCAAAAAGCTGTACGGCATTGGCGCGAGGACGGAACATGCGAATCACAATTTCACATAATAGCTCCAAGGCAGAAGTCATAAAGGCCGTAGATCGCTCATTCGACGATCTGTTCGAAGGGGCCCCAGGATTTCCGGTGCGGTTGCTTGTTAAGCAGCGAAGTTGGCAAGGATCGGTGCTCACTTTCTCGCTCACGGCAAAGTGGGGCTTACTGAGCACACCGATAGAAGGAACGGTAACGGTCACTGACCAGGACGTTACGGTGGACGCTGATCTGGGAATGCTGAGGGGCCTTATTCCCGAGAAGCTTGCTCGTGAAGTAATCGGCAATCGAGTGAAAGGATTATTGAGATGACCGTTCCCGTTTTCTGAGAAAATCATGACCGCGACAAAGCTCGCACAATGCAATAGAAAAGGCTCCTCTGGCTATCAAATCCCTTCATTCGGATCAAGCACGGAGAAGAAAAATCAGATTATGGCACTAGGGTATTTAATTGGCAGACGAGGAGCGTAAGAAAGAGAGATATGTCTGGGATGATTTGGTTCCACTTGAAAAGCCTTTTGCAAGCTGACACAACGTGGTTTTTGGAAGGTCTAGTTCTGCAAACCCGCAATCCATGCAAACCAAAAGCTCTGGGGATGCAAAGATCGGAGGCGCGTCCACATTCTTCAGCCCCGAAAAATGGACAATCATCTCCGACCTGACTTTTTTCTGGTTCTCCGAAGTGCATGATTTACAAGCCATAAGGTTCACCTAAACGAGGCTGTGGTTGAACATCACAAGCGACTCGCCATATCCGAGTTTGCCTCTTTAAACCAAAGATTGTGCCAGCCTGGTTGGAAAATATTTAACCGGGCACGGTGGGATAGGGGTTTGCGGGGCCGTTGGTACTTTTGACACTGGACGGTGCTAAACCAAAGAGACATTCTCTCGCCGTCAAATGACGGATGCCATCTAGCAATAGTCAAGTAGGAGCAAGGTGGAATGATGCTGAGCCAGTCCGGCAAATCCAGCGAGTCAACGAATGTGAGGGTCTCGCTGATAATCTGCATCGCCGGTTTGATCATGTTCGCAGTATACGTAGTTATCCATTTTCTCCTCCCCCTCGACTAAAGCTGTCAAAGCGGCTCTGCAGCGAGCAACGATCCGCTCAGTTCATGTTGATCCAAAGCGTTGTAGAAAGATTTCCGATGAAAATGACAACGACAACCCGACAAATAGGCTTCGTCACAATTGTGGACATCAGTGGCGAGATTGTCCTCGGTGAAGAATGTACCGCACTTAGAAATTTAATCAGTGACCTCCTAATCCTGGGACATAATCGGATTCTGCTTAATCTCGCAGGCGTCAATTCCATCGACAGCGCAGGCTTTGCGTACCTGATCGGTTCCTTGGTTAGCGTGCGAAAGCAACGAGGGGACTTAAAGCTGCTCAATCCTACGAAAAGAGTATTGGCCGTTATGCAGCTTTTCAAGCTGCACACAGTCTTTGACGTTAGGGAAGACGAAGCTGCAGCCGTTAGGTCCTTCGGCGAATCGGCCGCGGCAACTGCTGCCGCGGGATAGAATAAGCCAACCCAACCTTCGGCGTGAATGCGCTGGTTCCCACAAGAATGTCTGCCGTGACCCGAATTTTATGCCGACTTTGACAGGAACAGAGGCGCAATCGCTGCGAGCGGATATTCAGTTGACGGTTTCAATGTCCAAGTTCAATGTGGATAAGTTTTTCCTAAGTTTTTGCAGGTCGGCTGCGAAGAGAACAAGCTCTGCGCTTCCGCAGCCCAGGCAGACTACTGTCTGCTGATGGATACGGACTGGAGATCGATTGAGCCTATCTATCTCTGGGAAAATCACCAGTTCGAACTTCAGGTCTTGCTGCTCTGTAGACGTGCAATGCCTACAGGCCATTTTCCCTCCAGACAGGCTAGACCTGCGCGGAATTAGCCCAAACAGGAGTGATTCTCTTTGCTTCAATCCCCTCAACCGCAGCGAGCTTCTGGTTGAGGTGTGGCTTCGAGCGTAAGTCACCTGAGTAGAGTATGCAATTCGGCCCAGTGTAGACTGCGCATAGCAGACAAGGGACCGAGACGAGGTGCTGCGGGGGCAGGTCTAACTTTTTCACCCTGAAGTATTTTCATGCGGCGATGGACAATACCGTTCAATTTTGCACACATGGTTAGGCATTCATAAAACATCGAGTACCTGTACTGTGATGGCGCGAATCGATGGTTGGACACCTAACGTGCGAGCCACAGCGCATAGCGAATTGCTTGGAACATTGTCCACTGATGGTGCGTTCGTAGAATGAAGTACCAATTGAAGAGGGATGGTGATTTCATAATTTTCCTACTGACCGTAGGCGCAGTGCCTACAGATAGATAGTGCCTGGCGAGTGGCGTTCGTTTCATTCCGAGGCACATCGCCATCGGGTAAGAATTCGAATACATCGCATGTGCGCAACAAAATGCTCCAACGTCCCCAGTGTGGCAGTTTGGGAGCGGCTGTCTGTACATTCATTTCCTTAGATTTGCAAATGTTTGATGGTAGCGGAGCGAGGCTATTCCGTGGACTTTCTCATAGGGCGAGGAATCGCAGCGTACTTCGGGCGGGTGGACGCGACAGACTAAGGCTGCGGGTTTTGACTCGTCTGTCCCCGATTCATTTGCCCTTGGCTACCCGTTGTTAGCTGTCCAAGCCAACTCCGTGATCGCCTTCCTCTATCCCCAGAAAGATTTGGTTCCACCAAACGTTTTCCCATCCAACTCCGTCTATACCTGCAGCATCCCCACAGAACCGTGCAACACGTGTCCACCCGGAGATCTTGGAGGGTTCTTTATGTTCCGATCTATTGCTCGCATCTTGGTTCCTGTTGTCATGGCATCTGTTTCCGTCTTGGCGTCCTTGGCCAACGCCCAAATCTCGCCGAACCTGCCCAATCCGATCAAGGCGCCGAACCCGCTGACGACGACGTTATCCATTTTTCGTAGCAATATGCAGGACAAGATCATGAAGTCGGCGGAAGCGATGCCAGAGTCCAAGTACAGCTACCGGCCGACGAAGGACGTTCGCTCGTTTGCAGAGATCCTGACTCATCTGGCGGATATATCCTACACATTGTGTTCAAACGCCAAGGGCGAAGCGCCCCCCGCCATGGCTACCGAGAAGAGTTCGAAGCCCCAGATCATTGCCTACCTCAAAGGTTCGTTCGACTACTGCGATGGCGTGTACTCCGGGTTCACCGATGCGCACCTCAATGACCCGGCGGACTTTTTCGGCTTCAAGACGAACAAGATGTTCATCTTGACGCAAGTCGGAAATCATGACGCCTTGCATTACGGAAATCTCGTCACGTATCTGCGCATCAATGGCATCGAGCCGTCCGGCGGCTGGTTTTGATGCCGCAGCAGCGCGATTTCTCCTCGACAGTGAGTGCTGAATAGTGGGTAGTGAGTAGGGGGGATGGGGGCGCCCCGGGTCCCGGTTTTGCACCTGGGGCCTTTGACCTTTCCAATCTTTTCGACAGCACAGCAAACTAACCACTCCGCGACCACTCTTTGCCTCCCTTGGATTTGCCTCCATCCCACCCCAATCCGGCCTGCCCGTTCGAATGAATCAGTCAGTAATAAAAATATCTATTGACAAATAGTAACTAATCCTGCTACCATGTCCCATGTTTAGCTCGCGCCACGCCCGTCTCTGCCTTTGTAGCGCGGTGGCTTTAGCCCGCAGTCTTTTCCCACCCATGTTTTTTCCTCTAAACTCTTTAGAATCCGCATTTACGAAAAACATGCCCGTAAGCCCTTTAGAATACGCAGTTTCAAAACACAGGACTTAAAGCCCTTCAGAATGAGCATTTACAGAAAAACCGGGGTGGGGGCCGGATCCCTCCATAACTGCTCGCCAGAAAGAGAGCGCGATG
This sequence comes from uncultured Acidobacteriota bacterium, assembly GCA_963740015.1. Taxonomy (GTDB): domain Bacteria; phylum Acidobacteriota; class Terriglobia; order Acidiferrales; family UBA7541; genus Acidiferrum. The sequence continues at coordinate 109,282 of CAVUCM010000037.1, forward strand.
AATCGCGGCCCTACAAGGGCGGCACGGGACGGGGCGGCGGATCGTCGGTGCGCAAACCCTTTGCGTGTAGGGCGACTTGGGCAGGGCGAGGCGAGGCGTCTACTGGATCGTAGAAGTAGGCTTGGGTGGTTTCGGTTTCGCGTTCCACTTTCCAGACGCGAGTGTTGGTGACGTAGTCTGGCTTATCGGTGAAGGGTGTGATGAAGGCGGGGCAGAACCACTGTATGCGGTTGTTGGGCTGGGCAGCGAAGTTGCCGTTGTCGAGTGCGATGATGTGGGCGCACTTGTGGCCGCCATCGCCGGCTTCTTCGGCGTCTTCGCTGGCGAACCAATCGAGCGTGAAGAGATATTGGCCGCCTTCCCAAGAGCGGTCTTTCATTTGCACGCGGACGCGGGCGTCCTGGAGGCGGTCGAATGTGGTGCAGCAGACCTCATAGCTGAAGCAATCCCAGAATTGGAGCCAGTCGAGCGGAACGATGGGGGCCTCGCTCTTGTGGCAGAAGGCGTGAATGGGGAGACGCCAGATGACGGCGCCGCTGTCGGTGAGCGCGTGGAATCCGAGAGCGTGGCCCTTGATGCTCGAGGCGGCGAAGACGCAAACATTGAGAAATTCACCGTGGTGAGAAAGACCGTCGTAGAGAAATTCTTTGCGGAGAAGACAGTAGAAGCGCGGGATGTTGACGTTGAGCGTGGCCAATTGTGGCCCTCCTTTTTGAACTGCATTTGCGAGAGTAACGCGTATCGTTGAGAGTGCAAGAAAAATGTTCACTTTTTTGCGGAATATGTTTGGTAGAGAAAAATAAATTATGCAGTGCCGGAGTAATTGCAAAGAATGGGCGCAGCATGCTGCGCCACTACAAGAAAAGCGAGAAAAGAAAAAAAGAGGGCACGATGAATCGTGCCCCTACAGGGGAGGTGGGGAAACCGGGGAATGCGCTTTGCCGGGTGAGTCCCTCCGGCAGGATTCTTTGTTAGGATGGCGGCGCTGATCTGAATAGCGATCCTCAAGAAGCGGGACAATCGATCATCAAGTAGCGGGACAATCAGGCAGTCAGGCGCATATATTGCCTTCCTGGGTTCCAGGGGGATTACGGCGAGGAGTGAACGGCCATGACAGGACAATCACAAGCGGTGCAATCCGGCGAGCCATCCGTGGCCATTCGACGGGCGTCTGCGGCGGACGCTGAAGTGTGCGGAAGAATTTGTTTCGAGGCTTTTACGGCGCTTGCCAATCGTCACAATTTTCCTCCTGATTTGCCGTCGCCGGAAGTTTCCATTGGAGTGCTCTCGGCGATGTTCTCGCATCCAGGGTTTTATTGCGTGGTGGCTGAACAGGACGAGAAAATCGTCGGTAGCAACTGTTTGGATGAGAGGACACCTATTGCCGGTGTTGGGCCGGTCACGGTAGACGCGTCGGTGCAGAATCGCGCGGCAGGGCGCGCGTTGATGCAGGCAGTGCTGACACGCGCCGCGGAACGGAAATTTGCAGGAGTAAGGCTGGTGCAGGCGGCGTATCACAACCGTTCGCTGTCGCTATATGCGAAGCTTGGTTTCGTTGTGCGCGAGCCCCTTTCTTGCATGCAGGGGCCGGCGATGAAGAAAATCCTGCCGGGGTATTCGGTTCGGCCTGCAGTGGCTGGAGACCTAGCAGCTTGCAATGACTTATGTTTTAGAGTTCACGGCCACAACCGTGCGGGCGAGCTACACGATGCGATTCAGCATGGCTCGGCAATTGTCGCCGAGCGTGATGGGCGCGTAACCGGATATGCCTCTTCGATAGCGTTTTCCGGGCACTCGGTTGGCGAGACGAACGACGATTTGAAGGCGTTGATTGCCGCAGCGGCGGCTTTTCAAGGGCCGGGCATTCTCGTGCCTAGCCGCAATGCGGAATTGTTTTGTTGGTGCCTCGAGAAGGGGCTTCGCGTCGTGCAGCCGATGACGTTAATGACGATGGGACTCTACAACGAACCCGCAGGCGCCTATTTGCCTTCGATTCTGTATTGAAGTCTGGCGCGTCCTCCACGCTGAAGATTGCAGCATGACAGGAAAAAGAAAGAGGGCACGATGAATCGTGCCCCTACAAATGGTTGTCCCGCGGGTGCCCCACGTGTCGGTTTTACACGTGGGTGTTTTGATTTTGTTTTTCTCAGTCCGTTTTGATTTAGTCCATGTGGTGCATGGCGTAGATGTTGTCTAGGCCGTCTTTGTAGGGATAGACGTGAGTCATCCAGCCGAAGACGACGGGGTGGAAGCGGCCGCCGGCTTCGGAGCAGGCGTCTTCGGTGATGATGGAGCCTTTGAGGCCGAACTTGGTCCAATCGGCGGAGCGCATCTGGCCGAGAGGCGGCAGGCAAAGATTTGTGTGCAAGTGCCACATGGCGACACTTAGCGGAACGCGCTCGTTGAGCTGATCTTCTGTGGCGCGCTTGGGCATGGTGTACATCGCGCCGACGAGTTCGTATCCGGTGGCGGTTTTTTTGTAGAGAAGGGAAGTGGGACGCGCGGGATCGAAAGTCAGCGATTCGAGAAAACCGTTGCGATAGCTGGTGAAGTGATATTCGGGTTGCGGGACGTTGGGAAGAAAGATTTTGAAGCCGTCAGCGAGAGCGACGTGGTAGTCCTTATATTTCCCGATCCCGGCGCGAAGCTGCGTAGCGACTTCGTTGGCGCGCTGAATATCCTCGGGAGTTTGCGTGCGCATGCTAGTCATGTACATGTGGTGACTGTGCGCGTCGTTGTGGCCCGGCGTCATGTCTTGGACGGCGGCCTTTTCACTGGCTTTTTCATCGCCCATGTCCATGCCGGGCATGGTTTTGGATTGCGGAGTGGCGGATTCCTGCGCGGCGGGATTCTGCGTGCTGGGCGCGTGGTGACCGGGCGTGGCAACTAGCAGTACGGTGACTACAAAGATGGCTCCGAAAAGCATGCCGGTTTTTGCGGCAAGATGAAGCAACGTTCTACGCGCTGACATTACGATTCTCCTCACTTAATAATACGCAAGGAGTTGGATGGAAATATCAGCGAAGGCGCTCCTTGGTGCGTGAGAAAAAACTGTACGGAGGGACAGGGAGAAAAGAGGAAGCGAGGAATAATGACGTAATGAAGTAAAAAATAGATGGAGAGGACGAGACGGCAAAATTTGGACGTGGAGGGTGTTTCGAGACTGACGTGCGGAGCGTGCTAAAATCTTGGGGTGAAAAAACAAACAGTGTTGCCGGCAAAATATTTGACAGGCGGCGTGCAGCCGCCGGGAGACAAATCGATTTCGCATCGTTACGCGATGCTGGCGGGTCTAGCAGAAGGGACCAGCGAGCTGAGGAATTTTTCGGCGGCGGCGGATTGCCATAGCACTCTCGGCTGCATGAGTGCGCTGGGCGCGGAAGTGAAAGTCGAAAAAGATTTGGTGCGAGTTATCGGGCGAGGGCCGCGGGGGTTGAAGAGCAGTTGGCGTGCGCTGGATGCAGGGAATTCCGGAACGACCATGCGGTTACTGACGGGGATTTTGGCGGGGCAGGAATTTACCACAAAACTTACCGGCGACAGTTCGCTCCAAAAGCGGCCGATGAAGAGAGTTGTGGGACCACTGCGCGAAATGGGCGCCGATATTCGCGCGAAGGACGATAATTTTGCGCCGCTGGAAATCAAAGGCGCGCGTTTGCAAGCGATTGATTATCAGATGCCGATGGCTAGCGCGCAGGTAAAGTCGGCGGTGTTGCTTGCCGGGCTCTACGCGGAAGGCGTGACTAGCGTGACGGAGCCTGCTGGCACACGCGACCACACGGAATTAGCTTTGGAAGAATTCGGGGCGGCGATCGAACGGCAGGGGCGAACGACAAAGATCCACGGGCTTTTTGGCGGAAATGGATCGGGAAAGCTTGTGGCGAAATCGTTGGATGTGCCGGGAGATATTTCCTCGGCGGTATTTTTTATTGCGGCAGCCTCGTTGCTGGTGGATTCAAATATTGCGATTCACAATGTGGGGTTGAATCCGACACGGACGGCGATTTTGGATTTGTTCGCAGGAATGGGAGCGTCGATTCAGATGCTTTCGCTGAAGAGCTCGCATGGAGAGATCATTGGCGATCTGGCTGTGAAAGGCGCTTCGCTAAGAGGCGGAGTGATTGAAGGCGAGACGATTCCACTGGTGATCGATGAGCTGCCGATGATTGCGGCCCTGGGACCGTTTACAGAAGAAGGTATTGAGATTCGGAATGCGGGGGAACTGCGAGTGAAAGAGAGCGACCGCATCGCTGTGCTCGTCGAAAATTTGCGGCGTATGGGCGCGACTGTCGAAGAGCGGCCGGATGGATTGAAGGTGGAGGGCCGGCGCGCGGGAAAACTACATGGGGCCGAGATTGAGCCGCATGGGGATCATCGGATTGCGATGGCATTTGCCGTGGCCGGGCTGGCCGCGGAGGGAGAAACCGTGATTCGCGATGCAGATTGCGCGGGCGTTTCTTATCCGAGCTTTTTTGAGGATTTGAATAGGTTGGCGGAGAGGTAGGGAAGAGGCGAAAATCGAAACTGGAAATTCGAAATTAGAAAAGCCGCGGCGAGATCCGTGTTATGAGTGCCGCATTTCGAGTTACGAATTTCGCGTTTCGTGCTTCAGCTGGTTTTTTTGATGGAGAGTGTGCCGTAGCTGGTTTTTAAAGTGATTTTAGGGCCGCGGGCTGAGCCGTATTTTCCTTCTAGATGAGAGTCGCCGGATTCCGCAGAAGTTTTCTTTAGGGTGTCCGCAGAAAATTCAGAATCGATATCGCAGGAATGGCAGTCGGCGACGATGTTGAAGCTTGCGGACTCGGGAAGAGTGAGCGAGATGCTCGCGTTTGTGTTGGTGGCGTCAATATCTGCCTTGGGCGGGGCAGAGAAGCGCATCTCGACGTCGCCATCGCGGTTGTCGACTTTCACTTTGCCGGTGGCATTTTCGATGGTCACGGAGTAGCGATTCGTCCGCAGCGTGATGTCACCCGGTGCGTCTACAATTTCCAGATTGCCTGAGCTGACCTCCATGTGGCCGGTGAGCGAGGTGAGGGTGAGATCGGTGCGCTGAGAGATGAAGCGAAGACCTTTGGCGACTTTGTCAGCGCGGATGGGGCCGTAGAATTCGCCGTCGAGTGTGAAACTTCCTGCGGCTGACGCGACGTCGACCTGCGTCCCTTTCCCCGAGATCTTAATGTCGCCTTTGGTGTCGGAGACTTTGACGTCTCCCTTGTGCATTTCGATATTCACGTCGCTGGCGGTGTCGCGGACTTCCACGTCGCCGTTCGCACTGGTTATGGAGACGGGCGTAGCCATGTCGGAAACCGTGATGTCTCCCTTTTCATTTCGCACGATGACAGAGGCCTTCTTCGGGACCTGGATTTCCATGTCTAAGGTGATGCGAGAATCGCCTGCGCTCACGCCCGTGGGATGAATTTCGTAACCGTCGCCATTCTGAACGATTTCAACGGAAACGGGGCCAGCGCGGCGTGAAGCGTCGTTTTCGCTCCAGGCATGGACGTTTTTCTTGCCTGCGACACGGATTTCCGGAACGTCTGTGGCGCGCACAGTAATGTCGCCGTGGCCGCCGTGGACAGTGATGCGAGCATTTTCAGGGACGGGTTTCGGAGCGACATCCAAGTCGAATGGGTAAGAGTCGCCCGAAATTTCAATGGGAAGTTTTCCGCCGATGGCGCGTCTACCGTAATCCACGGCGACGACACAACTCAAAAGGACGAGCATGCCGACGACCAGCAAGATTTCGCCGCCAGTGATACGAGCAGCGCCGGGATCGTCGGAACGGCTGGCGACAGTCCTGTCATAAATCTTGATTAAGCCGAGGAAGATGAGTGCGAGCGGCCACCAGCGCAGCAGCACGTCTCCCAGCTCCAAGCCGCGGTAGTTGTGGAGCAGGAGGAGAGCGCCAACGGTTATAAGAACGAGCCCTGGGAAGATTCCGCTGGTGCGATGCCGGCTATGGGCCATATGGATTTATTGACCTTGTCCCGGATAAGAAGTGGGGGTGCCGGTCGATGAAGCGGGAGGCACGCCGGGAACAGGGGGAATCGCCGGTGGCATGGGTGGCGTCAAGGAGACATGGCCTTCGGAAGAAGCCATAGCCGAGGCGAGACTGATTAACCCGATCACGATGAGGATGACCGGGTAGGTGTTACCGAAGTCAAAATAGCCGCCGCGCATTTCCGCCAGAAGAAAAAGTACGCCCACCGTGACAACTACGACGGGGCCCATGAGGCCGCGTATGCTGCAACGCTGGCAGGTGCAACGAATGCGATCGCTCATCTATGTTCAACCTCCCGAAGGAGCCTCCTACGGCCGGCGGTCGATGCGATTCCGAAACATCAAAATTCCTACACCAATGAGAATGAGGGGCCAGAACCGAGTTATGCGGTACCACTGAAACCATTCAAAATTGTTGAGCAAGAGCAGGATGCCGACACCAATCAATATGATCGGACCAATGGGTTTCTGCTTGCTGAAATTATCGAGCGGGTCCGATAAGGGTAAACCAGCGCGCTTGGCTTGCGCGGTACGAAGCGCGTCGATAGGCATGTAAACCCAGAGCGCGGCAACGCAAATCCAGAGCGCGGCTTCTGCACCGCTGTTGTCCAGACCGTTTACGCCGGTGATGAACAGCAGAAGAAAAATGGCGAGGTGAATCATGCCTTTGCCGTACTGCTCGTTATAAAAAGCACCAAGACCCGGCAGGAATCCAAGGAAGAAAGCCAGGACGGGGTTGGGCCCTACTCCGGGTGGAAGAACAGGAGCCACGGCTGCAATGGGAGCTTGAAATGGTACTCCGTTTGGAACAGACGAGGCTGCGGGCTGAACTGCGGGCGGCGCAGGATGTCCTAGAATCGTTGCCAAGCAATCCTCGCAATAGAGAACATCGCGCACCGGGCGGATACACGCCGAGCACATGGGCTTGCCGCAATTGCGGCAGTAACCGGTTGCGTCCACATCAGGATGGACGGCACACTTCATGGAATTCTCCTTCCGAGCAATTGGCCACAGAATTGGCCACTGACCACCGGAACTTCCGCTGCAAGGATTTCAATCTCTCTGCCGATGCCATTGGCACGATTTTGCTGGCGCGGAGTCGCTGGCTTAGAGCCGTCCGTGCTCCCCGGAGTTTTTCCAGGAGCGGATTGCGGAACAGTGCTCTCTGGCGTCGTGGGAAGTTCGTTGTCTTTGTTCAAGCGAGATTGAATTTCGTAAACGACGCGAAGGTCGCTGACGAACTTTGTGGTGCGCCCATAGGCGATGTGTGCCTTGCTGTTCGCATTGCGATAAACGCTGGCGGGGGAAAGATCCGCGAGCTTGGGTTTGCGCCACGAGAAGCCGGAAGCCGTGAGCAGAATCAGCAGCGTGGCAGCAACGGAGATCGCACTGTATGCGAATCGGGGAGAAGCCAAACCGCTGAACCAGTCGAAGGCGCCGCGCCAGCCTTTTTTGGTTTCGCGCGGGCCGAGAGTCGCATTCAGTATGGAGTAGACCAGCTGCGGTGGCGGCTCGATTTGCTCCATCGAGTGTAGGCTACTCACCATCTGAGAAAGGCTCGCGACCATTTGAGCGCAGTTTTCGCAGGAGCTCGCGTGGATGTCGAATTCGCGGCGCTCGTCCGGGCTGAGAAGTCCGTCGAGATAGTCGCTAAGGCGTGCTTCGATATTTTCGCAGGTCCAAGTCATGACATACTCCGCGCCGGGTACCGCCGATGGTCCCATTTATTGAGTCTCGCCGAGTAAAGAGTCGTGCGAGTTGGTGAGAAAGCGGCAGCAGAGCTGCCGCACTCCAAATCGCCAAACTGCATTATTATGCGGGACTTATTAGATGAACGAATCATGACGGGCGCACTCCCATTTGTTGCAGGATACGCGCGAGTTCGATTCGTCCGCGGTTGATTCTTGATTTCACAGTTCCTTCTGGTACATCCAATGCTTGACGAATCTCATTGTAGTCGAGCTGTTGCAAATCGCGGAGGATAACGGCTTCGCGAAGTTCCGGCGAAAGCTTTGTTAGCGCCGTCTGGACCTGGGCACTGAGTTCGCCGAGCAGCAACTGCTGATCGGGGCGGCGTCCCGCGGACTCCTTGTTTTCGACGACCGGCATGGCGTCGTCTAGCGAGTCCGTGATGCGGTCGCGCTTGGTACGCCGGTAATGGTCGATAAGAAGGTTGCGCGTCACGCTGGTCATCCAAGTGGCAAAGCCGCCATAGGCGGATCGATAGCTCCCAATGGTTTTATACACCCGGAGGAAAACTTCTTGCGACAGGTCTTCGGCTTCGGTGCTGTTGCCGGTAAACCTGTAGCAAATGTTGAAGATGCGGCGCGTATGACGGCGCACAAGTTCCTCCCAGGCCGAACCGTCGCCCTGGAGGCATTGCTGGACCAGTTGGGCGTCCTGCTCCAACGTATCATCAGCCTCGAAACCCGCTACGGTGACCAGTTTGCCCCAAAAGTTGCATGGAGCCAACTTCGGCCTGCAACTATGGAACGCAAACTGCTCTCGAAAAGTTCCCTTTAGTTCTGGCCCGGGCGACCGACCGCGAGTGGGGGCATCTTACTCGGGGAGTTGGGCTTAGCACAAGGGCAGTCCCTAAACGATCTTTGCGACCTGGGGGTCGTGGATAGCTTCTCCAGCGAATTAAGCGTGCCTTGACCTGCGTGATTGTGACAGTTAGTCTGACAAGCCAATGCGTTCATCGTCGAGGAAACTACTTTACATCCTGATCGCGGTAGCAGTAATTGGTTTCGTCATCTATAGGTCGAGCGGCCTTCTTCATTCGGGGGATTTCTTTGCAAACCTGCTCAAAGCTGTTCGCCGCGCGAATCCCGCATTGCTCGCACTGTCGACAATCGCCATCTACGCCTGCTACGCCATTCGCGCTCTGAGATGGCAGGTGCTACAGCGCAATTTGGGACCATCCCGCTTCTGGCAAATATACGCCATGACGCTCGCTGGTTTTGCTGCTGTACTTGCGCTAGGGCGGCCCGGGGAGCCAGTCCGCGTCCTGCTCCTAGCGCGCAAAGAAAAGTTACCTATTGCGGACCTTTTCGGGATCTATTTGGTGGAACGGATCTTCGATACGGCCAGCACTTTAGTTATCGCGGCATTGGCTTTGTTGCTGATCAAATCGGGCAGCGAGTCTAGTGAAACAGCCGGGAAATTCGTGCCTGCGTTCCAAGCGGCTGGTGCGCTTCTTGCCGTAGGCGTCGCGGGCGCAATCGGCTTCCTTGTGTTCCTTCGGGTTCGCGGGACAGCTTTACTAGAACGTCGTCTAGCGCCGTGGCTTAGTGCACATAACTGGAAGGCTCGCGTTGCGCGAATTCTGATGGGATTCGCTCGGGGCGTGCAAACGATTCGAACCTGGGGCGACTTGGCGTTAGCCACGATATACTCCGCGCTACACTGGATTCTCGTTTTGTTTGTGTATTTGTGGGTGATACGAGCCTTCGGTGGAAGCCTGGCGGATTTCAGGATAGGCGACGCGATGCTGGTGATGGCATTCTCGCTGGTGGGCTCCATCGTGCAGTTACCGGGAATTGGCGGCGGTTCGCAGTTGGCGTCTATTCTTGTGTTTACAAAGGTATTTGGGATAGAACCTGAGCTTGCTACGGCAATCGCCATAGTAATTTGGCTCATCAGTTTTGCTGCGGTTACGGTGATTGGATTGCCGATATTGCTCCACCAAGGGCTTTCGTTGACGAAGTTGAGAGAGATGGCGGAGCGTAAGTCACTGGAGAGCTCGCCCACTGGAGAGACCGAGTGAAGTGTCCGTTCTGCGCGCATCTGGACGATAAAGTGATTGACTCGCGCGAGGGCCGCGCCGGAGACACGATTCGGCGGCGGAGGGAGTGCCTCAAGTGCAGCCGCCGCTTTACTACATATGAGCGCATCGACGAAATTCCGTACATGGTGATCAAGAAGGACGGGCGGCGCGAGCGATTCGAACGGCAAAAGATTTTGCAGGGATTGTTGAAGGCTTGCGAGAAGCGGCCTGTGGCCACGCCGAAGCTCGAAGGTATCGTTGATGAGATCGAAAGCGTGGTCCATGAAGCGACGGAGCGGGAGCTCACCACCACTGAAATCGGCGAAATGATTATGCATCGGCTGAAAAAGCTCGATAAGGTGGCGTATGTGCGCTTTGCTTCGGTGTATATGGATTTTAAGGATGTGCAGGAATTCATGTCTGAGCTGAAGAATTTATTGAAGGACCGGGGGAAGAAGTGAGCGCGTATCCAGAGTGTTTCTAGCGCGGCCAAACGCCAGCGGTGAACGTTCGAATCGTTGTGAATCCCAGCTTTTCATAGAGCTGAACGGCTCCGTAGTTTTCTGAAGTGACTGTCAGCGTTAATTCCTTAAATTTCATGCTGCGCAGCGTTTCGGCGGAGGTCTGCATGAGCATGCGGCCGATGCCATGCCCTTGGTAACCAGGGAGAACGCAGATTTGCGTGGTATGGCCTACTCCTGGCGAGACTTCGCTTGTGAGCACGGCTGCAATGAGTTCGTCGCTGCCTGGTTCGCGAAGCACAAAAGAGGCTCCGGCCACGAAATGGCCGCAGCCCGGCAACAGAATGATGTTCTTCAAAAACTTCAGTGCGCCGGAGCGGCTGCGGTACTGATCGTTGATTTCACCGTCGATGTGATTCGCGTAGGCCAGATAAATCAGCTTGGCGCAAGGCTCGAAATAGCGGTCATTCCAGCGGTCGAGGCGCATCCCCGCCGAGGCTCCAGCCTTGCCTTCGGGTAGTTTCTGCAGATCCTGCAGCATAAATTGGCGGGAGTAGAGGCGGAAGCCCTGTTCGCTGAGTGGGACTTCCACCGGGCCGCTGAAGGGCATGAGCTGCGCTTCGATGCGCGAAAGCTGCGGAATCGCGCGCATGGAGAAAAGCATTTCGTCGAGCAGGCGCTGCCCAATGGTGGCTTGCGAAAATTTTGCCGAAACATAGAGGCCGCCGATGAGGCCCTTTTGCTCTTCGAGGACGTAAAAGGAGTAGCCCGCGGCATTGCCATTTTCGAAGGCGACGCAGCCAGCGAGGGCGTGCGCGTCCAGGAATCGTTTGATCAATTCCAGAGCGCCACGGTAATCCCAATGAAGTTCATCGCGCCAGTGCCGCGCTTCCTCATCAAGAAGCGGCTCGAGTTGGCGGACGGTCGTCTGGCGCAAGTCGACAATATTCATGGATAAAGAGGACTGTCCCGCGGCCCCTGACCGCAGGCTCTATGATAGCCGAATCGGAGCCCGCACAAACAAGCAGGGCGGCGCGACGATACAATTCGGACACAACGGGCGCAGGCTTCCGGAAATGATGCGGAAGAGGTGTGCTAACATCGCGAATATCGTACTTATTTTGTAGGGAGTGAAAATCGGCGGCGCTGGCCGCAGCAGTACGCAGACAAAGAATGTCGATCCTTTACGAACTACGCTATCCAACCAAGTGGTATATGAAACTGGTGACAGCCGTACTGGCGCTGGTTTTCTTTGCCGTGCTCGCGACCGTCGCCATTGCGGGATTTCTCGTCTACCGGATCGTTAAACCGCAGCGCACCAGCAGCGAAATTGATATGGAGAGCTTTCCGGGGAAGCCGGACCTCGTGGACTTTACGGTTCCGGAAATTGGCGTACGGCATGGCTGGTTTTTTCCGGGTTTGCGGGGAGCACCGACTATTATTCTGTGCCATGGCTATGGATCGAGCCGCGGCGAGCTGCTGACCCTGGTGTCGGCTCTGCAGGACCACCAGTACAACGTTTTTGTTTTTGACTTTGCGGCGCACGGCGGGAATCAAGGAATCACCACATTTGGCTATCGGGAGACAGACGAAGTGCGCGCGGCGGTGGACACCGTGGCGGCGCGAAATGATGTCGATCCCGGCCGAATTGGACTGTGGGGCTACAATTTGGGAGCCTACGCAGCCTTACGCGAGGCGGAAAACGATCATCGCATCAAGGCTATTGTGCTGGACTCGGTCTACGACGAGCCGCAACAGATGGTGAAAATCGGCGTGGAGCGCACCGGTCTCGGCGGATTTCCGTTGATGGCGCGTTCCGCGGCGTTCAGTTTTACGTGGCTGAATTACAAGTACCGCGAAGATCCGCCGATCTCGAAAAAGTTGAGTACGCTGGCGGGAGTGCCGAAACTGTTCATCGAGCCTTCTGACGACCCAGAACTTGCCGAGATTACGCGCCAGATGTTTGTGAAAGCGCCAGAGCCGCGCGATCAGATCATCATTCCACATGGGAATTTTGTGTCGATGGATGACGCGGATAAGCGCGATTATGAGAATCGCGTGGTCAGCTTCTTCTTACTTAGGTTGCCCGCTACTGGGACTCCCAGCCGGTAGACCCGCATCTTCACAGACAATTACAGCATGTCTGAGAGCATTGAAGGGGCAGCTTAGCCCTCGGCTCCGCAGTTCGCTCTCATCCTTGGCAAGCGCAAACACCCAACCTGGAGCAGTCCGATCTGGCAACCACTCAGAGAGTTCGCGATGAAAGTAAAAATTCAGGGCGTACTGAAATGATCGCGTAAGTTTGTATGCAGACGATCTGTTCGGAGAGAAATCGGTCCAGACAATTCGTGCCGCCTCGGGTGCACTACGGGCCGAATATAATTGGTCCAACACTGCCCGCGTATTTCCTGTTAAGCACGAAACGATGGCGATGATTAAACCGCATACGCCAAGCGCGAGTCCGAGACCTAGATTTCTTGAAACCAGGATTGCAAATCCACCAACAGCCAGGGCGAGCGCAGACCAAACCCAGTCAGTCCGCTCGATCTGCACAAGGCCAAATATTCCTAGAGCAATAAAAGTGGATCCGGTGGCGAATTTAATCCATTGCTCACCCGGGAGGATTTTGCGGATACAGAGTGAAAGGTTTTGCGCCATCAAAAGCCCAAGCGCAGGGATTGACGGCAAAATATAACCCGGTAATTTCGACTTGGAGAGAGTGAAGAACACCACAGGGAACACCGCCCAGCAAGCGAAGAAGAGCCTTGACGAATTTAGCCAACTTTCAGGTCCCGGTCGGAGTTTCGAGGTTACGACAAGACTCGCAGCGCTTAAGATCCATGGCAGCAAAGCAAGTAAGATCACGGGAATATAGAACCAGAACGGCTGGATGTGCTGGAATTCGGGAGTGAGGAAGCGTTTGAAATTGTGTTCGATGATGAAGATGCGGAAGAAATCGGGATTGCGGCGGGCGCAGAGGATGTACCAGGGGAGTGCGGTGAGGCAGAATGCGGCGATGGCTGCAGGATGAAATAGGCGGAAGGCATCGCGCCAGCGTTTTGTGAAGAGTGCCCAGAAAAAAACCGCGCCGCCGCAAAGAATAATTCCAGCAGGCCCTTTCGCTAGTACCGCAAGGCCCAGGAAAAAGCCGAACAGGATTAGGGCGAGCCATGGCGTTCGTGGGAGTATCGGAGAGTTTTCATTGCGAGTGAGGCCAAGGACGACGGCGGCGCAGACCATCGCGATCGTGAGCATGCCGCTGAAAGGCATGTCGGTGGCGGCGGCGTGCGAGAAGCCGATCATGCCGACGGTTGTGGGAAGGAGCAGTAATAACCAGCGTGCGGTTTCCGCGCCGTAGAGACGCAATGCCAGCCACGCTAGCGCGAGCGTTGCAAGCAAGGCAGAAATCGCGCTCGGCAGGCGCGCTGCTGCTTCGCTCACGCCAAAGAGTTTAAAGGAAAGCGCGGCGCCCCAATAAAAAAGCGGCGGCTTCTCGAACCACGGCTTCCCGTACAATCGAGGCGTAACCCAATCGCCTGTCTCGGCCATGTCGCGCGCAATCCACGCGTAACGTGGCTCGTCCGGTCCGACAAAGCCAATCGCCCCCAGGTGGCTGAAATAACAAACGTACAGCGTTGCTACGATTAGAACGGCCCAGCCGATGCGGGCTAGAGGGCTGGACTGCGGTTTCTCAGCGATGGCAGTAGGCGATTCGCTCACGGAGCGGAAAGTCTAGCATTGAAACTCTATCTTCGAAGCGGGCACCTCTTGCATACTGTCGCGCGTCGGCCGCTCGCGGTCGTTTTGGCAAACTATGAAGGAATGGCTCGAATACGCCCCCGTTTGGCTGATCTTGAAGGCTCTAGGCGCTTTACGGCGCGGCGTCGCGCGCGGCTTTGCGGCCTCCGTGACAAGTTTTCTTTTTTTCTTGCAGCCAAAGTTGCAGAAGACTGCGGAGTTCAATCTGCGGCTTGCATTTCCTGATTGGACCGATGCGCAACGCAAAAACGTGACGCGCAAAATGGTCCGCAATCTAGGTTGGATGGCCGCGGAATTTGCGCGCCTCCCGCGTCTCACGAAAGAAAACATTGAAGACGTTGTGATTCTCGAGGGGCACGAAAATTTCCTGGAGGGACAACGGCGAGGCAAAGGGGTCCTATATTTGACGGGCCATATTGGGGCATGGGAACTCTCTTCCTTCGCGCATGCGCTCTACGGTTATCCGCTGCATTACATGGCGCGCCCTCTCGATAACAAGCGCCTCGACGCGCTCGTCAACCAACACCGCTGCGCCTCGGGCAACCGGCCCATTTTCAAAAATGAATCCGCGCGCGTCATGCTAAAGATTCTGAAAGACTCGGGAACTGTCGGTATTCTCGCGGATCAGAACACGTTGCCGGCGGAAGGTGTCTTTGTCGATTTCTTCGGCAAGTTCGCTTGCACGACAACCGGCCTCGCGCGAGTGGCATTGCACACTGGCGCGGCCGTCGTGCCGGGCTACGCCTACTGGGATGAAACCACCCAAAAGTATCGCCTGCGGTTCGAACCCCCCGTGGAATTGATTCGCACCGGCGATACCGAGCGCGACGTCTTTGAGAACACTCAGCGGTTTGCCAAAGTAATCGAAGAGATTATTCGCAAACACCCGGACCAATGGGTTTGGGTTCACAAACGCTGGAAGACACGGCCCAAAGGCGAGCCCGCGCTGTATGATTTTTGAGAGAGGTCCTTCGATGATGCAAACGGCGAAGTCGTTGGCGGAAGCAGTTGGCGCAACGCTGGAAGGCGACGGCGCTATCGAGTTGCGCGGCGTTGCGGCTCCCGAACGCGCCGGCCCGCACGATCTCATCTACGTCGAGAAAGCCAAGCATGCGGATCGCGCTGCGGCGTCGGCCGCGCTATGCGTAATTGCGGCGGAAAATATTGCTCTACCCGGGAAGACCGTTCTGCGAAGTTCGCAGTCGAAGGTTGCGTTTGCAAAAGCAGCCGCCTTAATCCTCGGAAAATCCCCCATTGCCAGGGGCATTCATCCCACCGCGATCGTCGCGCCTCTCGCGAAAGTCGCTCCAGGCGCGGGTATCGGGCCGTTTGCGGTGATCGGCGAAGACGCACGCGTCGGCGAAGGGACACAAATCGGTGCGCACAGCGTAATCGGCGCAGGCTGCTGGATCGGCGAGCACTGCCGCATTCACCCGCGCGTCACTCTTTATGCGGGCACTCGCCTAGGGCATCGCGTGGAAATCCATTCCGGCGCGGTCATCGGCGCGGACGGATTTGGCTATGCGCAGGGCGAGGGACGTTACTGGAAGTTTCCGCAAGTCGGTATCGTGGAGATTGCGGACGACGTCGAGATCGGCGCGAACACGACCATCGATCGCGGCTCGCTCGAGGACACGCGCATCGCCGAAGGCGTTAAGCTGGATAATCTGGTTCACATCGGCCACAACTGCCAGATCGGTGCGCACACCGTGATGGCTGCGCAAGTGGGTCTTTCCGGCTCCTGCGATTTCGGCAAACATGTCGTCGTCGGCGGCCAAGCCGGCTTTGGAGAGCAATGCTACTTGGAAGATGGTGCTGTGATTGGCGGTCAATCCGGCGTTCTCGGCGGCAAAACGATACGCAGCGGTCAGACTGTGTGGGGAACTCCAGCCCGCCCGCTCGAAAAGTTCAAAGAACAATTCGCCTGGCAAGCGCGTCTACCGGAGTTGGCCGCGCGCATCAAAGAATTAGAAGCCAAACTCGAAGCCAAGCTGGAAGGGAAGTGAGGTGAGCGCAACTCCGCACTGGCGTGTGATCGTAGTTGGCGGCCACACCCGCAGCATCGGCAAGACGCAACTGGTGTGTGACATCATCAGCGCTTTCCCGCAAGCCAACTGGATCGCGGGCAAAATAACACAGTATGGCCACGGCGTTTGCGCGCAGAACGGCAACGATTGCGACTGCGCCCCCGACGAACACATTTGCGCCATCGAATGGGAAGCGCATCCACAGTCAGGAACGGACAGCGCCAGATTTTTAGCGGCCGGGGCGAAGCACTCGTTCTGGCTGAGAACTAAGCAAGGTTTTCTGGCCGAAGGCTTGCCGCTGATGCGGGATGCTCTCAAACAATCACTCTCGAGCCCTGAAGAAGATTCTCCTCCGCTAATTCTCGAAAGCAATTCGCTTCTGCAATTTCTGAAACCGAGCCTCTATTTCGCGGTAATCGATCCAGCCCGCGAGGACTTTAAAAACTCCGCACGCGTCGCCCTAGACCGCGCCGATGCGCTGGTTCTCCGCGGCTCGATGGACGATCCTGCCGCCACTCCATCCTGGATCAAGCTCCCAGCCAATCTGCTGCGTACCAAGCCTTCGGTCTCTCAGCTCGAGGGGGAAGCTCTACCCAAGCCTCTGCACGTGCTCATCGAGAGGGTGTTACAGTCCCCGGCAAGTATCGCCATCTGATTAAAACTGCAACGATTTGGTCACGCTCCCGCATCTTAGAAGTTGACCCCGTGGTGCAAGACAGCGATAATTGACTGGTACTGGTGTTACTCGGTCTTAAAAGGGTTCGGCGCTCGTGTCGGACGTTGTGGGAAGTGGCTCGGAACACAGCAGTTAGGTCGGATTAGCCGGAATTGGCTGAATTCTATTCGCCCGCTTTTCAGTAGACTTTACTTGGGGGACTAGTTTTGGCAACAGGTACACGCATAGGACTGGATAGACCTGCCCCGGCCATACCGCCAATTTGGCAGGAGAAAGACCTGTCCGGCCCACTCGAACAAGCCATCGAGAACGGCGCAAATCATCTGCTGTCTCTGCAAGCCGAAGAAGGCTATTGGCTTGGCGAACTCGAAGCCGATACCACCCTCGAATCCGATTACATTTATTACCTGTACGTTCTCGGCAAAGCCGATCCCATCCGCATCGCCAAGCTCGCGAATTATGTTCGCAGGCGCCAACTGCCGGACGGCGGCTGGAATATTTTCCCCGGCGGGCCTTCCGATCTCAATGCAACGTGCAAAGCGTACTTCGCACTAAAACTCGCCGGCGATGACACCGCTGCGCCGCACATGACGCAAGCGCGCGAGACAGTGCACCGTCTTGGCGGGCTAGAACTTACAAATTCTTACGTGCGTTTTTATCTCGCGCTGATTGGCGCGGTTGGCTGGGAGCTTGTTCCTTCGATTCCCCCGGAACTGCTGCTTTTGCCGACATGGTTTTATCTCAACATTTATGAAATGTCGTCTTGGACGCGCGGCATCGTCATTCCCATGGCAATACTTTCCGCGCTGCGGCCGGATTGGCGTTTGCCGGAGCGCGCTCGCGTCGACGAACTCTTCAAAGATATTTCGCACAAGGCTGCTGCGTTTGACTGGAGCGAGCAGCTCATCTCCTGGCGCAATGTTTTCCTGGCTATCGATCGCGGTTTGAAGCTTTACGAAAAACTTCCCTGGAAGCCACTTCGAAATCGCGCGCTTCGCGAAGCGAAAGCTTGGATGCTCGCGCACATGGAGCGCAGCGAAGGACTCGCGGCGATCTATCCCGCGATGATGAATTCGATTTTCGCGTTAATGGCGCTGGGGCACGGTCCGGGAGATCCGATCACTTCTCGCGAGATTCGCGAATTTTCGCGCTTCGAGATGGAGGAGGGCGACACCATCCGCATGCAGCCGTGCGTATCTCCAGTTTGGGACACCTGCATTGCCATGGTTTCCTTGGAAGAAGCTGGGCTGCCCGCCGATCATCCCGCGCTTGTGAAAGCTGCGGACTGGATGCTCTCGAAGCAGGTTCTCGGTCCTGGCGATTGGCAGTTCAAAAATAAAGACGCCGAGCCTGGAGGCTGGGCATTTGAGTTTCGCAACGATTTTTTCCCTGACGTCGATGATACTGCGTTCGTTTTGATGGCGCTGCAGCGCGTAAAGCATCCAGAGCCTGAGCGTATGGAAACGGCGGTCCGTCTTGGCATCCAGTGGCTGCTGAGCATGCAAAATAAGGACGGCGGCTGGGGCGCCTTCGACCGCGACAATGACCGCCAACTTTTGTGCAATATTCCTTTCGCTGACCACAACGCGATGATCGATCCATCCACAGCGGACGTGACGGCTCGGGTTATTGAATGCCTCGGCCGATTCGGCTGGCCGGCAGAGCATCCAGCGATTCAGGGCGGCGTGAAGTTTTTGCTCAGGGATCAGTGCGAAGACGGCTCATGGTTCGGGCGCTGGGGCGTAAATTACGTTTATGGCACGAGCGGCGCGTTGCGCGCTCTCGAAACCGTTTCGCTTACAACCAAAGAATTCTGCCAGCGCGCGGTCAGTTGGCTGCGCGACGTTCAGAAAGCTGACGGTAGTTTCGGCGAATCCTTGTGGAGCTACACCGACCCGACTACCAAGGGGCAGGGCAATAGCACAGCGTCACAAACGGCCTGGGGCCTGATTGGATTGCTCGCGGGTGCACAGCCGAATGATTCCGCAGTTCAAAAAGCCGTCTCCTATCTCATCCATGGGCAAAATACGGATGGCTCATGGAGCGAAGCCGAGTTTACCGGCACCGGATTTCCTGGCGTGTTCTATTTGAAGTATCACCTTTACCGCAATTCCTTCCCACTTTACGCGCTTGCGCGTTTTCGCAATCAGGTCCAAGGCCCGCACGAATACTGCGCCTTGAAATTCCAACCAGCAGAATTCCGGTTGCGGAGCGGGTTCTAGAGCCCGCGATGACGTTTTCTCTGCGGCTGACCGCGGATCTGACTCTTGCCCTGGCTGCCCGCGCGTTTGGCAAGAAGCAAGGTTATCCTCCCATTTTGCAACTTTCCCCGGACGCTAATTTTCAAACGATTTCAGCTTCACTTTCCAATGACACTCTGCAAGGTGGTAACGGTTCCTCGCAACCGGACGCAGTGGTTTCACGATACCGTTCGCCCATCCTTTGGATTTCCGGTGCAGAGCCGTTGGAATTTTCCGAAGTCGCGCGCTTCACCAACGCGCTGGCCGCCTCCGGGCGTAGCGTTTTCTTAGAGACTTCCGGAGCCTTATTGAAGCGGCGTCTGCATGAATTTCAGCCGTCTGACCGTTTTTATTTCACCGTTCGGTTTGATGGTCTAGCGCCTTCGCACGACCAGCGCAACGCGCGTGAAGGTGCGTTCGCGGCCGGCCTGGAAGCGATTCGCATGGCAAGGTTGGCAGGATTTCTTACTTGTGCGCTTCTGGTTTTTCACCCAGAAACTGCGCCGAGCGAAATAGAGCAGCTTCACGCAGAGATTCGCCGACTCGACCTGGATGGATTCTTGATCACGCGCGCGGCACTTTCGCCTGAGCTAGAGTCGACCGTCAAGCAGCTTCGCCGCCGTTTACTGAGCCGTCGCTGGGCGCTGCTATCGGACTTGGTGGAATCGGCATCGCTGCAGGCAGCCTTGCCAAATTCTTGCGAGATCGATCGCCAGCCACTTCCGGAGGCGCAGGCAGGCGATTTTGAGGAAGGCGCCGAAGCCGGATGACGACTCTAGTTACAGGCGCTTCGGGGTTTCTGGGCAGCCACGTAGCGCGTCAACTAGTCGCTCGGGGCGACTCGGTGCGCGTGTTGATGCGCGCTTCGAGTACGAACCGCGCTGTCGGAGATCTTTCTCTCGAATATGTAACCGGCGATCTGCGAGACGCCGCTTCTCTCAATCGTGCGCTGGCTGGCGTAAAGACCGTTTTTCACGTGGCCGCCGACTATCGCTTGTGGGCCAAGAAGTCGCGTGACATTTATGATTCCAACGTCGGGGGCACGAAGAATCTGCTCGACGCCGCGAAGCGCGCCGGTGTAGAAAAATTTATTTACACAAGCACTGTAGCCACAATCGCCGTGGACCGGCCTGAATTACCGACGGAAGCTACCGACGCCAGGCTGGAAGAGATGGTCGGCCACTACAAACGCTCGAAGTGGATGGCCGAGCGCGAAGCACTGAACGCGGCGAAAGAAGGACTGCCACTCGTTGTAGCCATGCCCACCACGCCAGTGGGCCCGGGAGACTGGAAACCAACTCCCACGGGAAAAATTGTCCTCGATTTTCTAAACGGAAAAATGCCTGGCTATGTTGAAACCGGCTTGAATTTTGTCGGGGCGGAAGAGTGCGCGGCGGGACATTTGCTCGTTGCGGAAAAAGGCAAAGTGGGAGAGCGCTACTTGCTCGGTGCTGAAAACTTGACGCTCAAACAGATGTTGGACACGCTAGCCAAAATAACGGGTTTGCCCGCGCCAACCCTGAAGATTCCTCACGGACTGGCTTTAGGTGTAGCCTACATGAATACGGCGTTCTCGCGCCTCATCGGAAGAGAGCCGCAAATTCCTGTCGAGGGCGTGAAAATTGCGCAGCACATGATGTTTGTGGACTGCCAACGGGCGCAGCGGGAGTTGGGTTTTAAGCCGGGCTCGGTAGCCGCAGCCTTGGAACGCGCTGTTCGCTGGTACGAGGCAAACGGCTATGTGAAACCCGGGCGCGCCAAGAAAATGCTGCGCGCCGCCGCGTAGAGTAAGCGGAATTGGGGCTTGCCCCTCCTGTATCGTGAGACATCAAAGTAGTAGCTATGAGCTTCTGTCCGGCATCAAAGATTTACAGAAGATTTCAAGTATCATGCACATCCTAGTCACCTTCGCCATCAAAGCAGAGTTCTCGCCGTGGTCCTCTCGCCATCCCTTTGTCCCTTATGAATTTGAAAATTGGGAGCGCCGTCGCGAATTCGATCTTTTTAAAGCCAACATCGGCCCAAACGAAGTGACCGTCCTTCTCACTGGCATGGGCAGCGACAACGCTGCTAAGGCGATGCTTTCCATCCCTGTAGATATTCACGATGTCTGCATTTCCTCTGGGCTTGCTGGCTCACTGGACTCCACATTGAAGCCAGGGGACGTAGTTGTGGCGCATACTGCAGAAACGCTGGACCAAAAGTGCAGAGCCTCAAGTGACCGAGCACTTCTCGATCTGGCCGTTACCTACGGCGCAAAGGCCGTGAATGTCTCCCTTACTTCAGAGAAAATTGTGGGAACCGCGGAGGAGAAGGAAGAATTGAGCCGAAAGGGAAGTGTCGTCGAGATGGAGTCGAGTTACATTTTGGCAGCTGCAGCGCGATGCAGTGTTCCTGCTGTGGCCGTCCGTGCTATCAGCGACGCCGCGGATGAAGATATGCCCGTGGATTTTGGCCGCATTCTCGATTCCCATGGCCATCTGAAAATGGGCGGCCTGCTCAAGGAAGTTGGTTTCAGTCCTTACCGGATTCCCTTGTTGATTCAATTTGGCCGGCAGAGCCGCGCCGCGGGAAGATCTTTGGCGGACTTTTTGGATCGCTACATTTACGCAATCTCACAAAACTGGGCGCGGGTTGCGCCTCCGAAGATAGAAGAGGTCTCGGCAACATGAGCAGCATCGGAACTGCATCGGAGACTCTGACCTCGATCGGGCCGATCCCGAAAACCATGCGCGCTGGTGTGTTTCGCGATAAGGGAGTTGTACGCGTCGAAGAAGTTCCCGTGCCTGAAGTCGGCGACGGCGAAGTACTCATCAAAGTTGCGGCGTGCGGAGTCTGCGGCACTGACATTAAGAAAATCTTTCAGCGCTACGTCGAGCCGCCTCAAATCCTTGGCCACGAACTCGCAGGCACGGTGGTGGCGGTCGGTCGCGGCGTAGACAAGTGGACCCCCGGGGATCGCGTGATGAGCTTTCACCACACGCCCTGCGGCCGGTGTTTCTACTGCGAAAAGCGGCTCTTCTCTCAGTGCAACCAATACAAAACGACAGGCCTAACCGCGGGATTCACGCCAAACGGCGGCGGCTTTGCCCAGTACGTGAAAGCTATGCCGTGGGTCGCAGAGCGCGGCATTGTGGCGCTCCCCGACGGCGTAAGCTTCGAGGAAGCCACCTTCATCGAGCCCATCAACACCATTGTGAAAGCCGTCCAGAAGGCGCGTATCGTAGCGGGCGAGACTGTTCTCATCCTGGGCTGCGGCCCCATCGGCCTGCAGTTGCTTATGGTCAGCAAGCTCGAAGGCGCCAAGCTATATACCAGTGATCCAATTCCACAGAGGCGAGAAAAGAGCCTCTCCCTCGGGGCGCTGGAGTCGTTTGACCCAACCAGTGGTAAGCTAATAGAAGAGGTTCGGGCCCGAACGGACGGCAGGGGAGCGGACGCTGTGCTTGTCGCGGTAGCGCATCCGTCGGTGGTAACGGATGCCTTGGCAACGGCGCGGCCCGGTGGGCGCATCTTGCTCTTCGCGGCAAATGACCCGGTTACAAAGATCGAGTTTCCTGCCGCGGCTGTGGGGATCGACGAAAAAGAGATTCTGGGCAGCTATAGCGCGGCAGCAGACATCCAAGAATCAGCTGCGGCTCTGGTGCTAGGAAAGAAACTTCCCGTGATGGAAATCGTAACGCACCGCTTTTCACTGGATAGAATCCAGGAAGGTCTGGAGCTGGCAGCCAGGCCCACGGCTGAATCGCTGAAGATTCTGATCACGCACGCATGAAAACGACCACGACAAAGAAAACGGAAGCCGGAGATGAAGTGAAATTTGCCGTCTCGCGAGTCGCCGTACCCTCAAGGATGACCGCAGCCGTGTTATACGGCAGCGAAGATCTGCGTATCGAGATGATCGATGTGCCACACCTCGCCGCCGACGAAGTGCTTCTCCGCGTTCGCCTCGCACTGACGGACGGAACCGACCTGAAAGTTTGGAAGCGCGGCTACCACGCCAAAATGATTCAACCCCCCGCTGTGTTCGGCCACGAAGTGGTGGGAGATATCGCGGCCGTGGGCAAGCGCGTTGACGCGCGCTGGCGTATCGGCATGCGCGTCGTTGCCGCGAATTCCGCGCCGTGCCTGCGCTGCTATCACTGCCGCCGTGGCCAGGAAAATCTTTGCGAAGACTTGCTCTTCAACAACGGTGCTTACGCCGAGTACATGCGCATCCCCGGCCGCATCGCCATGGAGAACATGCTGGAAGTGCCGCATTCCGTCGATGACGGAAGCGCGGCGCTCGTCGAGCCGCTAGCTTGCGTGCTCCGCGGCATTCACGAAATGGAAGTCCGCGCGGGCGATACCGCTGCCGTCATTGGTTGCGGCCCGATTGGATTGACGTACGTGCGCATGCTTTCGCGCCGCGGTGTGCGTGTGATCGCTTTGGCGCGCCGCTCTGCACCTTTGGATGTAGCCCGCAGACTGGGTGCGATTGCCACGATCAACGTCACGGAAACAGCGGACGTCGTCTCTGCCGTGAAGTCGTTAACAGAAGATAACCGAGGACCGGATTCCGTCGTCGAAGCGGCAGGAAATCCCGCGACCTGGCAGCAGGCGCTGGCCATGGTTCGCCGCGGCGGCGTCGTGAATTTCTTCAGCGGTTTGCCTTCAGGAACTAACGTGGCGATCGATCCCGCAGCTATTCACTATTCCGAGATTAAGCTGATTTCGCCCTTTCATCACACGCCGCGCTTCATCCGCGAAGCTCTCGAAGCCATTCGCCGCGGCGATATTGTTGGGCAAGACTTCGTGACGGAAGAGATCCGTTTGACTGAACTGCCGCAAGCCTTCGAGCGCATGAAAATCCGCAGCGGCGAAATCAAGCTGGCCGTCCGGCCTTGATTTTGGAGTGCGGCAGCCAAGCTGCAGCTTTCGGCGCAGGCGAGCCAAAGCGGATCGATCCAGTTCTCCAGTGTCAACTTACGTCGTGCTAGTAGCTTTTGTCATTCCGAGCGAAGCGAGGAATCTGCTTTTTCATGTTGCGCCCTGGTGAACTCAAAATTGCCGAACGTGTTCCGGCGAACAATTGTTCCCCGGCAGCGGCGCAGGACTACACGCGCTGGCTCGCCACGCATCATTACGAGAATTTCAATGTGGCTTCCTGGCTGCTTCCCAAAGATCTGCATCAACATTTCTACAATCTCTACTCCTATTGCCGCTGGGCCGACGATCTTGGCGACGAAGTCCCGCAAAAAGAGCGTGCCCTGGAGCTTCTCGATTGGTGGGAGCGGGAACTGGATGCTTGCTACGATGGTCGCCCATCTCACCCTGTCTTCATCGCGCTGCGCGAGACCATACTCGCCAAGAATATTCCCAAGCAGCCTTTCTCCGATTTGTTGCGAGCTTTCCGTCAAGACCAAAACGTAAAGCGTTATCCCACTTGGGATTCCATGATTGGCTATTGCGTTTATTCGGCGAATCCGGTTGGACGCCTGGTCCTTTACCTCTGCGGCTATCGCGACGAAGCACGCCAAGCAATGTCCGATGCCACGTGCACCGCGCTCCAGCTAGCAAATTTCTGGCAGGACGTGGAGCGCGACCTCGAAAAAGGACGCATCTACATACCGCTCGACGTCGCCGCATTGCACGGCCTGACAGAAGACGACATCGTCGAGCGCCGCTTCGACGAACACTACGTCAACTTAATGAAAGATTTGATCGCGCGCACCCGCGTTCTCTTCGAGCAAGGCGCGCCGCTAGCGAAAATGGTCAATGGCCGCCTAAGCGTCGACCTCGAAATGTTCAGCCTCGGCGGCGTCGCTGTTCTCGACGCCATCGAAGCGATGGGTTACGACACGCTCCACCAACGTCCCGCCATCAGCAAAGCAAAACAAGTCCGCCTCCTCGGCCGGTCCCTTTTGACGCACCTTTTGCACAAACCAGCACGGCCCGGATCTACACACGGCGAGGTCGCCTCGGTAGTGGCGCAGCATGCTGCGCCACTACAAAGCATCTCTGTACCCGACTCCTACGCCGAATGCCATCGCATCGCTCGCGCCGCTAACAGTAATTTTTATTACGCGTTCTACCTACTGCCTAAGCCGAAGCGCGATGGTCTCGCAGCGCTCTACGCCTTTATGCGCTTGGTTGACGATGTCGCTGACGAAGGCAACGATCTCGCTGCGAAGCAGCGGGGCTTGGCGGATTGGCGCGCCGCCCTCGACGATGCCGTAATTGGTGAGGATCGGCTGGTTGACGGCTCAGCCGCGCTTAACTCCGCAACTCCCAGCGGCGCAATCGAAGTTCTACCCGCTCTCGTCGACACCATGCAGCGCTACAAAATGCCCGCGCGCTACCTCCACGATCTAATCAGCGGCGCCGAAATGGATCTGACTCTCCGTTCCTACCCAACTTTCGACCGCCTTCGCGAATATTGCTACCGCGTTGCCGGAACTGTGGGCCTAACCTGCACTCACGTCTTCGGTTTCCAAGATCCCCGGGCCCTCGATCTCGCCGAAAAACTCGGCCTGGCCTTTCAACTGACCAACATCATTCGGGACGTCCACGAGGACTACGTTGTAGGCCGAGTCTATCTCCCCGAAGAAGACCTCGCGCGTTACGGAGTCTCCCTGCACGATTTCGGCAAGGGCGAAGCTACTCTCGGCGTCCGTGAACTCCTGCGGTTTGAGGCAGACCGTGCCTGGCAATGTTATGAAGAAGGCTCCGCACTCTTCGGTCTGATCGACCCGGAGAGCCGCGGCGCCCTATGGCTTTTGGTCTACACGTATAGCGCCTTATTAGCCCGCATCGAGTCCCTCGACTTCGCTGTTTTCGGCGAACGCGTGCGGCTCTCGAAAGCGGAAAAAATGTTGTTCATCGCAAAGGCGCGCTTCGGCCGCCTCTCGGAAGAGAATATTCTTGAAAAGCGTAATCGTGATCGGCGGCGGGCTGGCGGGACTGGCAGCCAGCGTCGCGCTGGCTGAAGCGGGCTGGCGCGTTCGACTCTTTGAGCAGCGCCCATTTCTTGGCGGACGCTCGGCTTCCTACGTCTTGCCGAATGGCGAACACGTCGACAATTGCCAGCACGTCACCTTCGGCTGCTGCACCAACCTCGAGGACTTCTACCGACGCGTCGGCTCCGCAGGCAAAATCAAATTCTTCGACCGCATGGTTCTTCTTGATCCTCAAGGCCGCCGCGGCGAAATGCACGCGGGCATACTTCCGGCGCCGTTTCATATGACTGGCTCGTTCCTTACGTTTTCTCCGTTGGCACTGAAAGACAAACTTTGCATCGCCCGGGCTTTTTATGCCATTTTGCAAAGCGGTGGCCATCCGTCCGATGTCGACGAACCCGGCGGCATCTCGATGCTCGAATGGCTCCGCCGCCACAAACAAACTCCAGCTGCAATCTCCCGCTTTTGGCGCGTCGTTTTAGTCAGCGCTCTTTCTGAAGAACTCGACCGCATCGACGCGCGCTATGGTATCGACGTTTTCTGGAAAGCCGTTCTCTCCAACAAGACTGGCTACCGCATGGGAGTCCCCACTGTCGCGCTCGGCGAGCTCTACGAAGGCTGCCGCGCTTCCATCGAACAAAAGGGCGGGGAAGTCACCTTTCGTTCTCCCCTCCGCAGCCTGCGTATCGAAAATGGCAAGTTGCTCGCCGCGCTCTTCGATGATGGCCGCGAAGAATCCGCCGATGCGTACGTCCTGGCCCTTCCCCATGCCACAGTGTCTGAGCTTCTTCCCGAAAGCCTCAAACGCACGGACACCGCGCTCGGCAATCTCGACAAAATCACCGATGCTTCCATCACCGGCGTTCATCTCTGGTTCGATCGTCAGGTGATGACCGAGCCTTTTCTCAGCCTGCTCGACACCACCACACAATGGATCTTCAACAAGACAGCCCTCTATGCTGGCGCGAAT
The DNA here is from genome assembly GCA_963740015.1 of uncultured Acidobacteriota bacterium. GTDB lineage: Bacteria > Acidobacteriota > Terriglobia > Acidiferrales > UBA7541 > Acidiferrum. The sequence continues at coordinate 136,122 of CAVUCM010000037.1, forward strand.
GGCGCAGCCCCCCCGACAGACAAAGGCCAATACCTGCAACTCGTTATCAGCGCTTCCCACGACCTCCTCCAAATGCCACGCCAGGAAATCATCGATCTCTGCCTGAAGGAAGTCCGCCACGCGCTCCCGGCCGCCCGCGAAGCGAACCTCCTGAAAGCCACCGTTATCAAAGAAGCAGCCGCCACATTTTCCCCGCAACCCGGCATCGACCGTTGGCGTCCAATGCAGCAGACGAACATCGGCGGCTTGTTCCTCGCCGGCGATTGGACCGCAACAGGTTGGCCCGCCACCATGGAGGGCGCGGTTCGCAGCGGTTACCTTGCCGCAGAAGCGATATTGCGCGGTGAAGGAACGCCGCGACAGTATATTCAACCTGATTTGAAGCCTGACGGACTGGCCGGTTTGTGGGCAAAGAGCTAACTCGCTTCAAACTTCAGGCGGAATCGCCAAGCTGCTCGAACGCACCGATTTTGCGTTCCGCAAGCGTCAGATTCGCGCAGGCTGAGTCGAGAGCCTGATAAGCAGCTGAGTTCAATTCTTGGAATGCTTCGTAAGCTTTCTCGGATTCCCAGAAGTCGCACGTTACGTAAGTGCGGTCACGAAAGGGATCGCGCAGCAAGAGAGTTCGCTGGTAGGAAGGATCTCGACGGAACAACTGGGCCCAATCTCCACCAGGCCCATATACGCTTTCAAACCGTTGGTCACATCCTGGCTTGACATCGAACTCCCAGAGGACTAAAAACATAGATGCAGCATCTCCTGCTTGGACGTAGCCAATCCTGTTCTGATCCTCTGGGTAACGATTGCGCTGTGGGCCGAGTGTAACAATCCGGTCTGATACATACCAAGGTCAAAGTGCGCATCAGCGTGGAAGTCTAGACAGTCATAGTCACAGTCCGGCATTGCGTCCGGACGGAGGCGTTTGTGGATCGAAAGTACGGTCATCGCGGCTACCGCGACACGGAAAAAGGCGATAAGAAAGAAAAGCATGAGCGGAAGCCGCCGCAAGGCGGTCCGCGCGCCGATCAATTCGGCCCGCGCACGCCACGAATGGTCGGCACCGTCACCCGCGGCCGATGTTCCAACTGCGGCGCCGTCCTCACTGCGGGTTTCGACCCTAACGGCCAATGTCCCAAGTGCCAGTTTGAGCTTCACAGCTGCAAACAGTGCCGCTTCTTCGATTCCGGCGCCCAGTTCGAGTGCACGCAACCCATCCCCGAACGCATCACTCCCAAGGACACAAAGAACGACTGCAAGTTTTATGAGTTTCGCATGACCATCGAAAAAGACACCGCTCCGACCTCCTACGCCCAACCTGCTCAAGTGGCTGCCGCTGCCGTTGCTCCCCCGCCGCGAACCAACGACGCCCGCCAGGCCTTCGAGGACCTTTTCAAGAAATAGTTTGTGAGTTAGTGCGGGCACCGTTTAATCCCTCTGGATTTTCTGTCCTGCGAGTCGAGCGCTCCCCCTGTGCCTTCGCTTGGCAAATCAGGAAGAATACGTTTTGGCGATATTGCCGATGCAAACGTTGCGTTGGCCTTCCGCCCCTGTCTGGGTCCAGAATCCTTTCAAACGGAGCCCCGCGAGTGGCTCCGCGAAACTTTCAAAGCAGGTCAAACGGCCCCGGCAAAAAATCGGAGGATTCAACATGAAGAAGCGCATTCTGCTATCCGTTTCCGGTCTTCTCCTCGTCGCCATGCCCCTTTTCGCTCAGGACGACAGTCATTCCAAAAAGCCCCTCACCGCTACTGGCACCATCAGCCAAGACCGGGAGACTTTCGTCTGTGACAAGGATCATAAGACTTTAAAAGTTTCCAACCCCGGCGCTCTGCGCGACATGGAGGGCCAGCACGCCAAGCTTACCTATCGTCTCTCTTCCCCTCCCGACGAAATCTTTGTGACTTCCGCCGCAACCGTGACGGATCAAACAGTCGCCCATAACTCTCCTGACCCTGCTGCACCCAAATAAATCTTTTCTGATCGCCGTACGCGGGTCGGCTAGCCTTTCTGCTCTGTCTCAAGGTCGTGCTGTTCCGCAACGTTGAAATAGTTCGCTGGCGCGCGCTCTCTTCTTTGTGAAGCGCCGCAGCGTCGCGCTACCAAGTTCCTATTGTCGCCGCCCCTCCTTGAAACTATTTTCCTCTTGGCTCGCATATCCTCCCGACTATACTTTCGTTCATCTACATGCTGGCAGTCTTCGGAGGGTACTTTTCATGGCCAACGATTCGCATCCGACCAGAAGCGCAGTTCTCAACACGCATATGAGTGAGTTCTGGTCTGGCGACTTGGGCCTTACTCTCGTAACCATCTCTCTCGTGGTTCTCATCTTTGTCATCACCCCACTTCGCGAAGCAGGACTTCCTGGCCGCCTCTTCTTTGACGTCGTTATGGTCACGCTGATGATTTCCGGCTCTTTGGCCGTAAACCAGAGTCGCATTGCCAATCTTTTGGTAGTTTTCATTGTCGTTGCAGACGCGGCGATCTTAGGGGCTGGACGCATCCACCCGACTCCGTTTCTTCATCAGTTCGGAAGTATTCTCTCCACCCTGACGCTACTTCTCTATGTGCGCATCGTGTTGCTCGTCATGTTTCGTAAGGGCCCCATTACTTGGAGCCGCGTTCAGGGCGGAGTATGCGCCTACCTTCTTCTAGGCATGGCCTGGGCTTCCGCCTATCAATTCGTAGAGCAGCGTTACCCCGGCTCTATACACTTCGTCATCGCGCCCGTGGATATCGACCAACTCACGTCGAAGCTTACCTATTTTAGTTTTGGCGTACTTACCAGCTTGGGAAGCGACATCGCTCCGGTGCATCCCTTCGCCCGTTCGCTCACCCTCGGTGAAGCAGTCGTCGGCCAACTGTGTCCTGCGCTTCTCATGGGCGCCCTTGTGGCTATGGCCATGCAATCGCGAGCCAAATCCTGACCGTAAGCATGCATCGGAGAAACCGTCCCGCGAATGAACAAGCGAAAAGTTGTACGAAACTCTTCTCCTGTCTTTCGGGAACTGCCCGCCACAAACTGTTCCTTCAACTCGCAAAAACGGCCTGCCGGGTGCATACTGTTACGCTTTTCCTCTTCCAAAGGAGCTGATGATGTTGAAACTGCGAAGTCTTCTCGCCTGCGCGTTGATTCTTGTGCTGTCCTCGTTTGCGCAAGCCCAGCAGAAAGAAAAGAGCGGCGCGGTTCCCACGCCCAGCGGATTTCTGGGATTTGAAGTCGGTGCCGACCGCAAGCTTGCTGACTATCGCCAGATCGCTTCTTATTTCAAAGCGCTTGCCGCGGCCTCTCCACGCGTGGAAATCCAGGTTCTGGGCAAAACCACTCTTGGCGAAGACATGTTCATGGCCGTGATCTCCACGCCAGAAAATCTCGCCAATAAAGCCAAGTACAAGGAAATCGCGCGCAAGCTCGCCGACCCCCGAGGCCTCACCTCGCGGCAAATCGATCAGCTCGCCCACGACGGCAAAACCATTTTCCTTCTCACCTGTAACATTCATTCCACCGAAATCGGCTCGAGCCAAATGTCTATGGAGTGGGCTTACAACCTCGCAACGTCGCAAGACCCTGAAATTCTCCGTCGCCTCAACGATTCCATCGTCCTCCTCGTACCTTCGCTCAATCCCGACGGTGAAATCATGGTCACCGAATGGTACAGAAAATATCTCGGCACAAAGTACGAAGGCGGCGAGATGCCTTACCTCTATCATCATTACGTCGGGCACGACGACAACCGCGACTGGTTCATGCTCACGCAAATCGAAACGAAGAACGTGAACCGCATGGTCTACCACGAATGGTTTCCGCAATTCTGGCTCGACGAACACCAGATGGGCGAAAACGGTCCGCGAATCTACATCCCGCCGAACGCCGATCCCGTCGCAAAGCTCGTCAATCCACTCGTCCATCGTGGGAATAATCTCATGGGAGCGGCGATGGGCTGGCGCCTCGAAGAAGCAGGGAAGTCCGGCGTGATTTTTGGATATTCCTTCGATGCCTATTGGCCCGGCGGCACGCGCAATACAGGCTGGTGGAAAAACATGTACGGCGTGCTCACCGAAGTCGCCTCCGCCCGCATTGCCACTCCGCTCGAAATTGAATCCACAGAACTCCAGGGCGGCGGCAAAGGTCTCACAACTTACGAGCAACAAATCAATTTCCCAAATCCCTGGCCCGGTGGTACGTGGCGTTTGCGCGACATCATGGACTACGAGCTCTTAGTTTCCGGCGCTGCTCTCGAAACCGTCAGCAAGTATCGCCAGGAACTTCTCCGCGGCGTCGCCACCATGGCCACGCAAGCGGTTCAAACCGCCGATCCCGCCGTCTACTGGCGCATCCCGCTCGACGGTCAGCGCGATCCCATCGTTGCCACTCGCCTAGCCGCGCTGCTCCTCGAGCACGGCGTTGAGGTTCGCTGGCATGCCGACAAAAAACTATTCCTTATTCCCACCGCGCAACCGTATGGCCGCTTCGTCGACGAAATGATGGGCATCCAGCGCTACCCCGAAGTCCGTCCCGCGCCCAACAGCGGCATCCTCGAACCCTACGACGTCGCCGCGTGGTCGCTCCCCCTAATGATGGGTGTGAAAGCGGAACGCGTCACCATCACCCCCGACGTGCAAAATTCTTCGCTGAAACTCGATACCGTCACGTGGCCCGTGGGAGCACTTGCCGGCACCGGCAAATATTTTTCCATCGCCGATCATCAGAACAATGTCTTCGCACTAGCCAACGCCATGCAAGCCGCCGGTGGGCAAGTCTTCCTCTCTCAGAAACCAAACGAATCGCCTGAATTTATTTTCGCTGCGCACGCACAGCTAGCTGCCAACGCCGAGAAATTTCATTTGCAGCTGCAGTCTCGCGCGGATCTTCCGCAAGGCGCCACGCAACTCAAACAACCCCGCGTCGGCCTCTACAAACCCTTCATCCCCTCGCACGACGAAGGCTGGACGCGCTTCCTCCTGGAGCAATATGGCTTTAAGCTAAAAAATATTGAAAACAAGGAAGTCAAGGCAGGCAATCTCAACAATTCCTACGACGTGATCATTCTTCCCGATTCGAGCCGCGAAGTAATCGTCGATGGCAAAGAAAGCCGTGGCGGCTACTTCGAAGAGATGCCACCCGAATATGTCGGCGGCATCGGCAAAGAGGGCCTCCACGCCCTCCGCGATTTCGTCGACAAGGGAGGAACGCTCATCACGCTAGCGAACGCCTCCGACGTGATCTACGGCGAGGAATTTAATCTACCGGTTCGTAACACGCTTGCCAGCGGTGGCGCAGGAGGACGCGGCGCAGCTCCCGCAGGAGCCTCCGATTTCAACATCCCCGGCTCCCTTTTGCGCGTTTACGTCGACACCAATCATCCGGTCGGCGCGGGCATGCCGCATGAAATCGCCGCCTTTGTCGACTCACCCATCGCCTTCCAAACTTCCGCGCCTCCACCCTACATCCAGCGCAGCGTCATCGCTTGGTATCCCGACGACGCCAAAGACATCCTAGTCTCCGGCTACGCCCACGGCGCCGAACGTCTCCAACGCAAAGCCGCCATCGTCGCGTTCACGCGAGGCAAGGGCAAAATCGTGATGTTCGGATTCCGCGTCCAACACCGCGCCCAAACCGAAGGCACTTTCCAACTGCTTTTCAACGCCATCTTTTGGGGGGGAATCTAACTCACAAACGAGGAAAGAGAAAAGCAGATTCCTCGCATCGCTCGGAATGACACAATCTCGAGACGGCGAGCGAATCGAAGAAGGATGCCGGGCTGAAGCCCTGCGGTACTCTTGTAGGGGCCGGGCTTGTTTACCCTGAACTTCGAAGGGCCCCGCTCTTTGCTTTCTGTTCTTTCGCGCAACTAAAACCGTGCGCCAACCGAACATCAATTCCGTCGACAATACCTCAAGCCGTATACCGGGCCGTATTCACACGCCCGCCAACTCCCGCCATCGCGTCATACTCCCGTCCCGAACTCTCCGGCAAAAACACCCACAAAGTATAAATCCCCAAAGTCGTTCCAAATGGAAAACGCAGCAGCGCCAGAAAACCAACCACGATCCCCAAGATCCGCGCCCACGGCTGCCTTTCAAAAAGTCCCCAAGCCAGCAACAAATGAATTAATCCGAAGAAGCCAAGAAAGATTCCGCCCGAGAATAGACCACCTCGAATCAAGGATTGAAGCCCCGGTTCCCAATTCGCCAGCGGCCAGCCCCATCCACCGTCAAAAAACAAGCGCCGGAAAATCATCAACCATCCAAGCCCCATCAACCGCAAGATACCGTTCGCCAACCAAAATGCCGCCACAATATTGATGTTTCGCCTGACGCGCCCATCTCCCGCGGCAGTCGCGGCCGCTGGAACCGCCGCCATTGGAGCGGCCTGTGACGCTGGTGCCGCCATCAGTCGCTTTCCGCACGAACTACAGTAAATTGTCCCGGAGTTGAAAGGTGTCCCGCAGCCATCGCAGTACATAGTTTTGCCCTCCTGCCACACTACCCCTGCTCAATACTACGTCCCCCGCTCCAAAAAGTTCCACCCAGCCATCGTCTGTTAGCACTGGGCACTCGATGTACCTCATGCCTCAGCCTCAGTGTATATTCAACTCCTCATTTCATTTAGCGAGTTCCGCATCGCAGGAGCGAGCCGCCATGCCTCTATCAGTCCCGGCCATCGTGATTCGTTCTCCCCTCATTCGCAACTCCGTGTTCTTCGCGCTCCTATTCGCCGCAACCTCTTTCCCCGCCTTCGGGCAAACATCTTCCAACCTGATCCATGGTCTCTGGGTTTGGAAGAGTCCCACAGTCCTTGCCGCTCCTCATGCCGCAGAGTCCCTCCGCGATTTCTGCAAATCCCAGGGCATCTATGAAGTGTATGTCTCCATCTCTCCACGCACCGAAGCCGCCGAAGAGAGCCAGCTCGTTCACCTCATCACCGAGCTCCATCGTTCCAATATTCGCGTGGAGGCCTTGCTTTCCAGCACCGATGCCGACGAGCCCGGCAAACACCGGGATTCATTGGTCGAAAAAGTTCAGAGCATTGTGGAGTTCAACCAGAAACATCGCGCCGAGCGGTTCGACGGCATTCATCTCGACGTAGAGCCACAACAACGCCCCGAAAACAAAGGCCCCGGCAATTTGCGCTTCTTACCCGGACTGGCCGATGCTTTTCGCGCCGTCCGTGCAGTGGCCGAGCCTGCTGGCATGACCGTCAACGCCGACATTCAGAACAAACTTCTCAAAGGCGACGCCAGCCAACGAAAAATGCTGCTCTCCGCTGTCCCGCGTGTCACTCTGATGATGTACGAGCTCAGCAGTCCCGGCGATGGCGACACGCCAGCTCAGCAAGCAGAAAAGGCCATTAGCAATAGTCAGAAATTTCTCAACATGGCCTACGAAGGCCTAAGCGGCGCAAATCTTGCAAAAATGGTGATCGCTCTCCGCACCCCCGACTATCTCGATCATCTTCCAGAAATGCTCAAGCAACTCGACGACGCCAATCGCTCCAACACGCATTACCTCGGCTGGGCTCGCCACTCGTACAACGACATCCTGAAATAGTTCGCGCTCGCCGTTTCTATTTCGAAAATCGCTTTACGCTCAGCGAAATCGGCAGCCCGATAATAATCATGTGAACCAGCACCCCCTGAATGAGTCCCCTAAGCTGGAACGGCCCTCTTACGTGCAGCGCCGAAAGCGGCAGCACCACGAGATTCATCACCAGAAAAATGGCAATCCCGTAGAACATTCCGCACACCACCGCATGCTCCGTCATGAACTCCAGCCTGCGACTCGCAGCGTAATAAATCGCCGCCGCGGAGCACGCAATAAAAAAGTGCAGCAGCACGCCGAGCACATAGGTCCCCGTGCCGCCCTGGAACGCCGTTCGCCCGAGCAATCCCCCAGCGATCGCGCGCGGCACTCCCCAACCAAATGTAATAAACGCCGAAGTCAGGTCGAGCGCTCCAGCAATTAGCCCGCCCACGAAAATGGCCAGCACTGCCTTTGATTCATGTATGGAATACGTTGCTACCGTTGTACTCATCTTCTCCTCCGTGTGAGAGTGGCGTTCACGCTGACCATCATCGCGCATGTCGGCCGGAGGAGTCGCTCAGGTTCGTACGATGCAGAACAGATTCGGCTTACGCCGTTAGACATCCTCTCGTTCCGCGCCGCGCTTGTTCCGGAAAAAGTACGCTGACGCGCCAATCACAATAGCGAAAAACGCCGCCACCGCGGCCAGCATCGCAAACGCACCCATGTCGACCCGCGCCCCCGGCACCGCGGCAAACTGGTGCGACCAAATTGCCGCATACCCCAGCGAGTTGTGCGCCGCGTCGCTTCCCGCTGGCGTCGTCGTCCACGGAGCAAAGCAACAAAGAATCGCCAATCCAATCGCGAAAGCAAAAAGCGTCACTTTGAGAAGTTTGTTCATAGGCACTCAGTCTACACCCGGCGCGTGCTCTCTAACCCACTCACCACGATTCGCACATGTCGTTTGTCGGGTAACCTACATAAGAGGGTGAATCGAGCAAAGAGCGTATAACCAATGGTGGTCTTTTGCTTCGCTTCTGTTTCGCGCGCTTGCAATCAAATCCCCAAAGAAAGACAGGCATGCTCAAGAGAAATTTCAGAGTCGTCCAAGCCGGAGAGCGCACCAACCCTCAAGGAAAGCCCGTTAGCAACCGAATCTTGTTGGCGATTCCCGACAATGAATATCGCGCCATACGGCCAGGGCTTGAATTTCTTCCCCTGCCACACCATCGAATTCTTTACGAGCCAAACAAAAAGTTTGAGTTTGTGTATTTCCCGAATAGCGGGCTGATTTCTCTGGTCATTGCCATGTCAGACCGCAAGACAGTCGAGGTGGCGGTTCTGGGGAGGGAGGGGATCGCCGGGGTGCCCTCCATTTTCGGATTATTGAAAAGTCCCATACGCGAGGTTGTGCAGATCGCCGGAGACGGTTTCAGAATTAAAGTGAATCCATTTCGGCGCGCACTTCGTTCCTCGCCCGTCTTGCAGGACTTGTTGGGCCGCTATTCCGTGGTGTTAGCGATGCAGATTTCGCAAACCGCGGCATGTAATCGTCTCCACGACATCGAACGCCGGCTTGCGCGTTGGTTGCTCCTTGCGCAAGACAGAGTTGATCAAGGCTGCATAGCAATGACCCACGACTTCCTTGCGACCATGCTCGGAACTGACAGGCCAAGCGTAAGCGTGGCAGCCGCGAACTTACAAAGGAAGGAGATCATCGACTACACACGCGGCTCCGTACAGATTTTAAATCGCAAAGAGCTCGAGAAGTGTGCCTGCGAGTGCTATCAGATCATCCAGCTGTTTAATGGTGAGATTGACCTGAGGTAGAGCAATCAAGTTTCTGCGGTTCAGCACTAAGCGCGCATTTCAAGTTAAGCGGACTGACTCTGGATTGCAGGCATTTGACATGGAGACTCGGTGTTGATTCCCCCATTCGATATCTTCAAGGTTACAGAGGACAGCCAACCGCTCTGGCGAGAAGCAGCATCTACGCTCGATCTAGCCAAGGCACGCGTGCACGAACTGGGGAAATCCGCTCCTGGCGAATACCTTATTTTCAGCCAGAAAACAGGTCACAGCATCTCGATAGTCGTCCCCAGGCTACAGAAACCCGGAACCTAGGCGCTGCTTATTGCTGGCTTCACTTTTCCCTATTCACTCTTCTGCATCGGAAACAAACTTGGTTCTGCGGGTGGGGAATCCGCAATCGCTTCCAATTCGGGATACCCCACGCGCAGTGGCTCCGGGACTTTCACTTTGGACCGTTTCAGGATGCTGATCAGTTGGAGGGCGTTGACGACACCTTTGCCCTGGTAGTGGTTGTTAGTGATGACGAAAACTTCGCGGGAGCGTTCGGCAACTTTAGCGACGCGCTTGGCCCACGGCACGAGCTCTTCTGTGGAGTAGAGATAGTTGTAGCGCTCGTGCGCAGGGATGCCAGGATCATCGGCGAACCAGGTGTCGTATCGGCGGCCATGCAGCCGCACATAGCCGATCGGGGACGTCGTTTCGGCACTCGGTTCAATGGAGCGTCCGATCACGGGCTGATCGATGTTGCAAAATCCGGCGTTAGATTCTGCAAGCAGAGCAAAAGTTTCCGGCGTCTGCCAGGAAGCATGGCGGACTTCGACGACCAGTGGGTAATCGGCAAAGCGTTTCAAAAGCGCCGAGAGTTGCGCGACGGTTTCGGGTGTGCGATGGAACGAAAAAGGGAATTGCAGCAGCACCGCGCTGAGTTTGCCGGCGGCGCGCAAAACGTTAAATCCGGCGCGAACGGCGCGCTCGTCTTCCTTCGTGGCGGCGACTATGGCGGATGACGAGGCGCCGGCCGAAGTTACTGGGTCCGCATCTTTACCAGTTGTCTCGTGCGTGAACCTTTGCCAGAGTTTCGCGGTGAAAACGAATCGTGGGTTACCGGCGACGCGGTCGATCCACTGGACGGCGTGGTCTGGCCGGATGGGATTGTAGAAGGATGTGTTGATCTCGATGGTGTCAAAGAATTCAGCGAGGTAGCTGGCTTCGTGAAAACCTTTGCCGCGCTGCTTTGGGTAGACGTAGCCGAACCAGTCTGGATAAGACCAGCCAGCTGGGCCCACGCGGATGATGGATTTTTTCGGTGGAGGCATGGTTGGAGTGTTCTAGTAGGGGCACGGCACGCTGTGCCCATTCCTGATTCCTGTGCAGATTTTGATAGCACAGCCACTCTTGGCTGTGTGCAGTTCTCGATGGATGCGAAACAGCACAGGCAGGAGTGCCTGTGCTACCAGAACACGTAGGGGGCGCAGCTGTCAACGCAGTGCGAATTGGAATCCCACAGAAAAGTCTCCCTATGACACAAATTGTCTCGGTACAATTGCCGATGGCAAATCGCGCTGGTATGCTGGAATCATGATGCGGTGGAAGAAATCATTCCGCGTCGCCCGCCTTTTCTGCAACTACTCCTACAGGTGCATCCATGAAACTTTCCATCAGCTACAAGAATGTCGAGCCGCACAAGCCAGCGGAAGTAGAAGTCGCTCGTTATGCGAGCAAGTTGAATCGTATTTTGAAGAGTTATGAACCTGATTTGGTGTTGTTGCACGGCGTCTTTTCAAAAAATGCGCATCGCGAGGAGTCTTCATTCTCGCTGAATTTGGCCTTACCTACTGGGACGCTGCATGCAACCGGAACGGGCGAAAATGTGCGCGCCAGTTGCAAGCAAGCCTTCAGCGAAATGGAATCACAACTGAAGAAACACCAATCGCGCCTGCGCAAAGATTACGAATGGAAACGCAAGCGCCCGCGCCCCGCGCCCCCCGCAGCCGAAGCGCTGTCCTGATGGCGCGTTTTCAGTAACGATTAACTGCAAGAAAAGTGCTCTCGGCTTCTTGCGTTTTGTTCGCGTCGGCGGCTTTTCGCGCAGGAGCGTTGGGCAGGGCGGCAACTAGTCTGTGGGTGTATTCATGTCGTGGCGAATAGAAGATGGCGTCCGGCGTGCCGTATTCCACGATTTGGCCCTCATGAAGAATACAGATGCGATGACAGAGAGCAGCGACTGAGAGAAGGTCGTGAGAGATATAGAGGATGGCGGTTCCCATCTCGCGGTTCAAGCGTGCGAACAAATTCAGGATTTCGGACTGCGTGATTGGATCGAGAGCGCTGGTCGCTTCATCGGCGAGAAGAAGCGCTGGACGATGAAGTACAGCCATGGCGATGCAAACGCGCTGCCCCTGCCCAACGCTTAGTTGCGATGGGCGACGCCGGAGAAAGTCTTTGTCATGCGGCAAGCTAACGCTCGCTAGAGCAGACTGGATTGCCACCGAACCCTGGGCATTATTCCCTCGCTCGTGTGCCTTCCAGGCTTCCTTTAGCTGAGCTCGGATGGAGAGAGCAGGATTCAGCGCCGCAAGCGGGCTTTGCAACACAATACTGATTTCTTTGCCGCGAATTGTTCTCAGTTGTTTTTCTGAACTTTTTAAGAGATTTTCGCCTCGGAATACAACCTCGCCTTTGGCTTCGCCGCCCTTCAAAGGAAGGAGCCCCATCAACGCGAGAGCTAGCGTGCTTTTGCCGGAGCCACTTTGCCCAACCAATCCGAGGATTTCCTGGCGGTCGATGCGCAAGGAAATATTTCGGAGGACACCGGTTTTGTTGCGGTAGTCCACAGAGAGATCGGCGGCGAGGAGCGGGTCTTGCAAAATCACTTGCTGGCTCCCATGTCTATGGCGGATTTCAGGCGGAGCGTTTCGACATTCCAGAAGGCCTGAGGATTTAGGGCGACGGGAGATGCGCCGACAAGGTCTGGCGATACGGCTGACAGCGCGTTTTTGTTGATGAGATAAATGAACGGCTGCTGTTCAGCGACGATTTGCTGGACACGATCGAATTTGGCTTTGCGGAGTTTCTCGTCCGGGGTGGATGCTTGTTCTTGCATGAGCTTATCAATTTCCGCTTCCCATGGCGTCGCCGGAGTTTTCTGGCTGGGGTTCCACTGATGGTCTTCACCGGAGCTTAGCCATACAGTCATTTGGCCGTTGGGATCGAGATCGGTGTTGACGAGTCCGAGCAGGCAGGCGTCATATTCAAACGAATGCGTGATCCGTTCGATCAGCGAAGGAAAATCCAGGGTGACGACTTTCAGAGTGATACCGACATCTGAGAGGTCCTGCTGAATCATCGTGGCCATTTTTTCGCGCGCGGTGTTTCCGGAGTTGGTGATCACCGTAAATGCAACAGGGTGGCCATCGCTATCCTTGAGACTGCCATTTTCGAATCGAAATCCTGCCCGCGCGAGAATCTGAAGCGCTGCCTGCGGATCATGCTTGGGAGCCGGAAGCCCAGCATTGAACCAGAAATGGTTAGACGGGGAGACGGGGCCATAAGCCGGCGTGGCGTAGCCGTCGAACACGACTCGCGCGAGGTCGGCGCGGTTGATGGACAGGGAGACGGCTTGACGGAATGCGGTGGCTTGGAACCACTTCTTTTTGTAATCGGGCAGGGCAGATGCGGCGGTTTGATTGAACCAGAGTTCTTCCCCATCGAAACCGGCACCAGCGTTTTTGGCGACGCCGGGAGAATCCTTTTGAAGGCGATCGAATTGCTCGGCATCGAGACGGTTGATCAGTTGCAATTCGCCGCGGCGAAAGCGCATCAGTTCGATGTCACGGTTTCTTTGAATATCGAGGCGAACCGTTTCGATGTAGGGAAGCGGATGGCCTTCGGAGTCGTGCTTCCAATAATTGGGGTTGCGGCGAAGGAGGACGTGAGAGCCGGCGACGTATTCGGAAACATAGTAGGGGCCGAGGACACTCATCTCTTTTTTCGGGGACTTTGAGGAAAGGATTGCGACTTGATCGAAGAGGCGTTCGAGGCCGGCGACTAAAGTTGGAAACGAAATGACGGCGACATCGGTAGAGGGAGTCTGAACGTCGATAGAAGTGCCCTTTGCCGTTCGAAAGGCATCACCCGTGGCTGAGTTGATTTGCGGATCCATCAGCAGCTTCATCGTGTAGGCCACGTCTTCGGATGAGAAAGGAGTGCCGTCGGAAAAATAAAGGCCTTTGCGGAGATGGAATGTGATTTTGCGGCCGTCGGGCGACACTTTCCAGGATTCGGCGAGAGCGGGTTCGAGAGCCTGGGTCTGCCGGTTGACGCGAATCAGCACGCCACCCGTCAAATAGCGGACGTTTTCCGAGGCTTCATCATCGACGAGAATTGGGTCAAATGTTTTGGGCTCGCCGTGGAGACAAAAATGCAATTCGGCGCCGGACTGGGCGCGTCCCGAAGGTGCCGAAAATACGAATGTGAAGAAAGCGAGTCCCAAAAGCGTAGATCGTCGAGAAAAGCGCATCAGGCAAGTTCCTCCGAACTTTGAAAAACGAACTGGAAACAGATTACGGTGAGGACAAGCACAACTAATGGAACGAGCCGCCACGGGTTGGCGGCTATCGCAGAGAAATCCTCGGAGCCGCGCAAAAGATTTCCCCAGGATGGAAGTGGTTCCATCACTCCAAGACCCAACATACTCAGTGTGGCTTCCGTCAGGATAAAAAGCGGGATTGATATCCAGAACTGTGCGAGAAAAATCGGGCGAAGGCAGGGAATCACCTGACGTAACAATATTTGGGAGCGCCGGTAGCCGAGAGCTTGGGCAAGCAAGATGTGGTCCGAGTCCCGCAAAGCTTTAGCGGTGGCCCAGACCACACGCAGCGATGCGGGCCAACCGAGAAGGCCCAAGACCACGAACGTGGCGACGACAGACAGAATGGGTGAAACATCGAGAGGCAACAGGGCGCGCAGGGCAATCAGCACGAAAAGCAGTGGGAGCGACATGGATAGATCGGTGGACGCGAGGATGATTTTTTCAAGCCAGCCTCCGCTGAGTCCCGCAATTCCACCGAGGACGGCGGCAAGAATGGTTGCGAGGAGCGCAGCCGCAGGCGCGAGCAGCAACGAAACGCGAGTCCCATAAACGATACGAGTGAAGAGATCACGTCCCAGCCCGTCCGTCCCTAGTAAATGCGCTGCGGAGGGAGCGGTATTGGGGAGTTCACGAAACTGATGTGCGTACGAATAATGGGTAAAGCTCCCTGCGAATAGACCCACTGCAAAGATGACGAGCAGCGTGCCACGGCAGAACAGCCGAAGCTTGCGTTGGGCGTTCACGACTGCATCTCTTGCATAGTGCCCGCAAGAAAGTTAGCGCCCACGGTCAAGAGAGTGACGAAAAGCGTGATGCTGGTGAGCAAAGGTAAATCGCGATTGATAGCGGCCAGCCACGCCAATTGTCCCACGCCGGGAGAATCGGATAGAGCTTCCATGGGAATTGCCGCGCCAAGGGCCATGCTTGCGGAAATTCCGAGAAGAGCCATAAGAGGCTGCCATGCCACGGGAATCACATGGCGAAAGAGAATGCGATTACTGCTGACGCCGCGCGCGCGAGCCGCTAGAACGAAAGGCTGCGCGTGAGCCTGAGCGAGAATGTTGTACTGATAGCGGAAGAGTTTTGGAAGCGTGATGACAGCAATTCCGAGGAAGACGGGCGCGCGCAAATACAGACAAAGTAGGGCCACTACCGCGGTGGGCAAGGCAATCAGCAGTCCGGTCATTGCGGTTGCCGAATATTCCAGCATCCAAGTTTGAAAGCGAATGGTCAGCAGCGACAAAGCCGAGGCCGCCATCCACGCAGTGGCCAAGCCGAAGACAACTGCCCGAGCCGTGAGCGGAGCCCGCTCTTTCAGAAGTCCAGCAATCGGTCGCTGGAGGAAGGTTGAGGTTCCCAAATTGCCGTGAACCAGGCCAGCAAAGTAGGAGCCATAATAGCGAACGATTCCACCATTCAATTTTTGTTCGTTCCGGATTGCATCGCGCGAGGCTTGAGAAAACCGGAAATCAAGATCGCGCTCGTCGACGCCGTACCCCGGAGCGAAGCGAACCATAGTCGCGCAGAGCAGGGCTCCAACAATCGCGAGCGCGGCCAGGAGAAGGAGTCTCTGCGCGAGTTTTGAAATCCATTGGGTCATGATGGCTGTGCAATGAGAAACGCTTTCGTCCCAACTTCATCCAGGTGATGGAACAACCAGCTGCGGAACCGCTGGCACGCCTTTCTCTCGATAGTGGCTTTCCTTGGCTTCGTACATGCCGCGATCCGCTTCGGAAAGCAATTCTTCAGCGGTCACTCCATTTTGAGGATAGAACGCCGCTCCCACGCTGACGGTGACAACCTTCTTGCCACAAACGACCCGGCCGGCTTCCACCACAGCAAGTTCTATCCTGGGCAGAAGTTCCCTGACGGTCGTCGTGGTGAACTCTGGGAGAACCAGAACAAATTCGTCTCCGCCGAGACGTCCAACGAGGTCGTACTCGCGGCAAACGGTGCGGAAATTCCTGGCGATCTCTTCCAAGAGTTTGTTACCGACAAGATGTCCGAAATTATCGTTTACAGTTTTGAATCCGTTGAGGTCGCAGAGCAGGACGGCCAGAGGCTGGCCGCTGCGCTCGGAGCGCGCCAACTCGGTATCCAAATGCGCGCAAATGGAACGGGCATTGGGTAAACCGGTAAGGAAATCCGTGCTTGCCGAGTCCTGCGCTTTTTCGAACTGAAGGGAGTTTTCGACCGACAAGCCGAGCTTCGAGCTGGCGGCCATAAGCATACGCAGATGATCTTTCGTGAAGGCCTGTTTCTCTTTCAGATACAGGGTGAGGACTCCGGCCACCCCATCCCTGCCCTGAAGCGGAATGGACAGTGTGGATCGCAAGACGGATACGCGCGTGGGATCGCCCAGGTGTTTCGATTCCGCCATGGGGTCTCCATTGATGATGGGTTTCTTGTTCTGCGCGACCCAACCGGAAATCCCCTGGCCTATAGGCATCTCCAGCGAGCGGAATAGATCGTAGTCGACTCCGTGGACATAACGCGGAACCAGTTTTTGGTCCTGGCACACATAGAAGACGATTAAGTCGTAGGGAATCATTTCCTTCAATCGAATCGCGACGACCGAGAGGGTCTCCCGTAAACTCAATGAATTGCCAAGTGTCTGGGCCAGTTCAAACAGCAGTTGTGCTTCCTGCCGGGCAGAGACGATCGAAGCCAGAAAAGAAGTGGCTCGCACTTCCGCGGCGTTCGGCACATCAGCAAACCCTGCCGAAGGAGCGACGGATCGATTGGCGTTGGTCACAGTGGGGAAAGGACTCTTCGTGGTTTCGGACCTGCGCACTCCTTGCTCCAACTCGACGTACCGTTTTTCTATGGCCGCGACGACTCGCGGATCGAAGCTCGTATCAATTTCCGAAACCAGGTGCTTCATGGCCTCATCGGCGGACATCGCACGGCGGTATGGACGTTCGGAAGTGAGTGCGTCAAAACAATCGACCACGGAAAGGATGCGTGCCCCGATCGGAATCGCTTCACGTTTCAATCCGTATGGGTATCCACTCCCATCCCACTTTTCATGGTGCGATCGAACAATCGGAACGACTGGGTAGGGGAATTGAACCCGGTCGAGGATTTCCGCACCGACGATGGGATGAATTTTCATTCGATCGAATTCTTCGGGAGTTAAGCGTCCGGGTTTAGAGAGGATTTGTTCCGGAACAGCCAGCTTGCCAATGTCGTGAAGCATGGACGCTGCTCGCAGGGCGTTTAGCTCCGCATCCGTGAGGCCCAAATCCTTTCCAAGTTGGACCGCGTAAGTCTGAACGCGACGCAAATGATCGTGGGTACTGTGGTCTTTCGCCTCGATGGCCAAAGACAACGCCTCAATAGTTCGCAGGTGGAGGTCAGCAATCTCTTCAGTGTGTTTCTTCTCCGCTTCCAAGCGGTCCAGATAGATGCGGTAAGAACGATACATCCAGTACACAAGAGGCAGGACGAGGATGGCGAATTGCCAGCCGAACGCTCGATTGATGAGACTTATGCCCCCCGCGATCATCGCGCCCAACAAGTAGTAGGGGAACGACCATAGGTAGCATTCTTTCCACACTAGCAGAGGATTACGCTTCTGGGTGAGGGCGATGATTCCAGAGACAGACATCGTATTTATCGCGAAGTACGTCGTGGAAGCAGATACGAGCAACAAGGGCCAGCCCAGACCTAGATGAGAAGCAGCTCGGCTATGAAACACTAGATTTGCCGCGGTGATCGAAATGGAGAGATTCGCAAAATTGAACAAAATCTGAGTCAGACGCGGCCGGGGTTTTGACTGCCAAATCGACTGGACCAGCCCGCCGAAGCATCCCATAAGCAACGTCTCTGGGTAAGAGAGATCCAAAATGCCCACAAGGATGAACAGGAAATTGGCGGACATGGTCGCCTCAATCCCAGGGAGACGTACCTTAAACAGGGATGCGGCGAGAGCGACTCCGAAAAAACAAGCGAACCGCAGTTGGTTCTCTGGATTCCAGTGCAAGAGTGCGTAGGGTAATAGAGGAAGACCAACCACAACTTGCAACAAGATGAAGGATGCCGCCGGCCAACTGAGATTTTGCTTTTGCCTTTTCGGAGCGGGACTGGCCCGAGTCTCGCGATATTTATCGGCAATCAGACTCAACGCGCTGCTAAGCCATGATTTCTGGATGTCAGTGACGCTCGAACCTACGCTCATAACTTCAGGGGGGAGAGCAGGATTCAAGGAACCATTGTTCTCTTTAACGCTTTGTGTGGACATGCTTTCTTACGATCTGCAGCCGAGATTTCCATTGGTCCCTTTTGATACATATAGTGTCTGTAATTGAAAGATGAATGCCCATAGTACGACTGGGGCGTTTTGTCCCAAGATTAACCCTATGGAGGGCGCCTTTCTCTCAACTTAGCCCCTCCCTAAGGACGCACAGGCACTCCTGGCCATCTCTCCTTTGCGCGGACTGTCCGGATCTGGCGAAAACTCCCTGATTCCCGGCTTCCCGCTCCCAATTTAGTACCAAACTGTGCCCACGTTGGTACTAGGCCTGCCCCACTCCCGTACTATCGACTGGATTCACGTCCAACCGCTAAAACTTAGGGAGCAACAACTGACGCTATAGATACCAGGCTCCTAGCACCCAGCTCTGACGAGGAGAGGTAGACAAAATGGAACGCAGCCCTAGCAAAAACCCAGAGAACAAACAAGGTGGACCCCTCAAGACGACCACCTGGGGTGCCCTCATCGCCCTTTCTCTGTTGATCGCTGGCCTGGGCCTGACCAGTTACGTCTTCCTCCCTCACGGAAGCTCACAAGCCGTTGAAACAACGGCAAATATTTCGCCCAGCCAGGCTCCGATTCTGGGGTCGGCTGCGAGGAGCGCTTACGGCGCTGGCTCCAGCGGGCAGGGTTTGAACGGCGAATCCACACTTCGTCCTTATAATGGAGTTCGCGGCACGGCCTCGATCGCTGCACAGTCGAACTACTCAGCGAATGGCTACGCGGTTCTGCCGTCGACTACCCCGGCAGCCCCAAGCAATCAAGCTGCTCCTCAACAAGATCCTACAAATGGCGGGGCCTCGAGCGGTGGGTTGAACCTCCAGGCACAAATCGCTGCCAAGATCGCTCCTGATCTCCGAGGGATCGACCCCCAAAAGCCAGTTGACGTCATCGTGCAGTTTAAGAAGTTCGGGGCCTCCTCCGACCTCACCGCTGATGGGGCGGCTCTCAAGTCTGACCTGTCACTAATTCACGCCCAGCTGGTGACTGTTCAGGGTTCCAATCTGACTAGTATTGCTTCGCACTCCGATGTGGCATACATCTCGCCGAACCGCACGGTACGGGGCGCGATGGACCCCGTCGTCACAGCCGTTAACGCAGACATCGCCTATTCCAACGGTTGGAATGGCGCAGGTGTAGGTGTGGCGGTGATCGACAGCGGCGTCGGCTATGTAGATGATCTGAATTCGGATGGAAATGCGAGCCCCTCTCGTGTCGTTTATAACCAGAGTTTTGTACCGGGTGATACGTCAATTACGGACGCGTACGGTCATGGAACGCACGTGTCGGGTATCGTCGCAGGAAATGCCTACGATTCCACCAGCTTGCAGACCTACCCGAATCAATATCGCGGCATAGCGCCAGAAGCCAACATTATCAGCTTGCGAGTACTGGACGGCACTGGAGCCAGCGTCGATAGTTCGGTGATTGCTGCGATTCAGCAGGCCATCGCCCTCCAGAGCACGTACAACATTCGCGTGATTAACCTGTCGCTCTCTCGCGGCGTTTATGAGAGCTATACGCTCGATCCTCTCTGCCAGGCAGTGGAATCGGCATGGCAAGCGGGCATCGTTGTGGTTGCCGCCGCAGGCAACATGGGTGAATACAACGGTGCGGGCACACAGGGATACGCCACCATCGGCGCACCTGGCAACGATCCTTATGTAATCACAGTTGGTGCTACCAACACGCACGGTTCGGGAACGCAGGCGGCACAGACAATTACGAGCTACAGCTCAAAGGGCCCGACGACGTTTGACCACATTGTGAAACCGGATCTCGTCGCGCCAGGCAATTCCGTGGTTTCGCTGCTAGCCTCGCCGAATACCACGCTCATCACCGAATATCCGTCACTCGCCGTATTCCCGTGCAACACGTCCGGAACAAATTGTGGTTCCCAGTACGGAACCGCAAACTACATGACAATGAGCGGGACGAGCATGGCTACGCCAGTGGTCAGCGGCGTTGTGGCTCTGCTTGTTCAACAAAACCCCTCGCTCACTCCAGACCAGGTGAAAGCCCGCCTGATGAAGACAGCCTGGAAAAACTTCAGCCAATATACGACGACAACAGACTTGGGCACGGGCGTGAGTTATACGATTGAGCAGGACGCGTTTGCAGTGGGCGCCGGCGCTGTTGATGCTGCGGCCGCTCTCAGCAACACGGATCTTGCTCCAGCAACTATGGGCTCTGCGATGTCACCCACGGCCGTTTACAACTCGGCCACCGGGAGCGTAACCGTCACCGGTGCTCCCGGAACGGTATGGACGAATCCGACTGTATGGGGCAACTCCGTGGTCTGGGGTAATTCTGTCGTTTGGGGCAATTCGGTTGTTTGGGGTAACTCTGTGGTCTGGGGTAACTCCGTCGTTTGGGGTAACTCTGTTGTTTGGGGTAACTCCGTGGTTTGGGGCAACTAGTCAGTCCGGTGTATGGGCCATTCGGAAATCACCGGAGAGTAAATGATGCCACAAAAAGCTAAAGTCTACATCGCACTGGTTATATGCACTGGAGCCGCAGTCTTGGCCCTCGCAGCGAGATCGTGGTCTTCCGCCAGCCTCGTTCAGTTTTCGGTGCTGCTGGGTTTCGCGGCCGTTTCTTCGATGTTCAAGCTCCGCGTTCCAGGCATTGAGAGCACCATGTCGCCGAACTTTGTTTTCTTAGTTCTGGCCATGCTGTGCTGCAGTTTTTCGGAAGTAGTGGCGATGGCGTTGGTGGCCGCCTTAGTGCAGTCGCTTTGGGCAGCCAAACGGCCCCGGCTTGTTCAGGTCGCTTTTAGCGCGGCAGCATTGGTCTTAAGCGCCAGCGCTGCCTTTCAATGCGCGCACTTCTTGTTGGGACTGAGTGCTTCCAATTCGCCGCTTGTTTTCGCAATTCTTGCGGGCTGTTTGTATCTACCTCTTAATACGGCTTTGGTTTCTGCTGTGATCGGGCTCGTTGAAGGCAGGTCATTGGTACAGGTCGGAAGAATTTGTTACGAGTGCGTATTCCCCTATTTCATGGGTGGCATGGTTTTCGCGGGACTTGTTAGCGGCGCGTTCTCGCGTTCCACGGTTTGGCAGGGAGCAACTGTGCTTTTCCCCGTAGCCGTTCTTGGTTACCTATATTCTCTCAGCCGAACTCCAGCGGTTGCGCTGGCCTCAGCCCGGCCAGTGTCCGTGCATGACGAAGCGGAAGAACTCGTAGAGGTTGGCTCGCCTCATTCCCGCTCCCGTTGCTGAACATCCCAAAAGACTAACTTGCTTAGGACCGATGCCGGGTCTTCGAAAATCGATGGCATGAGGCAAGCCCGTACGGACTAGCGCTGGACATGATAGACTGACAATGTAGGACGTGGAACATCTCGCGGACGAAGAACCCACATACGTCCCAGTAAGTGTTGCAGCGGTGAGCGCCCTCAGGGTTGTGCAAGAGAAGGGCGATCCCGGATGATGTGTGTTCCAGTCGCGGTGGTATCCTTGTTTGAAGCAATGGGTACTTGATGTGACGGCGGTCAAAACCGTGCCGCGGCAAGTTCGGATGATGTTCTTCAAAATGCCGCGGAATAACTAGTTTAGGGGCGTAGCTCAGTGGTAGAGCAGCGGCCTTTTAAGCCGAAGGTCGTGGGTTCGATCCCCACCGCCCCTACCAACATCTCTTTCATAAATAACAGCTTGTAACTTCTCGAGGGGCCACAAGGGGCCATTAACGCTAGGCGACTCGCGCAGGAAGCACTAAGCGAACGACTTTGCTGTTCGCCTCTCGCAGAGCACTAGGAACAGCCTGGGTGTAGATGTTCATAGTGGTTCGAACATCTGCATGTCGCAAGAGTTCCTGCTGCACCTTGAGATCGACTCCGAGAGCATGAAGCAACGTTGAATGGCTGTGTCGGAACGTGTGCCAGCCGATCCGGCCTATCCCCGCTTTTTGTGCCGCGGGGACTAGCCAGTTCTCTTGAATTCGTCCCGGCCAATACGGTTGTCCTGTTTCTGGATTCGCGAAAACCCACGCCTCACAACTAGCGAGCGAAGCGAACTTCTTTTTGTGCTCCAGAAGTTTCTCCGCCAGCAACCTGTCAAGAGGCATCCATCGTTGAGAGGCTTGTGTTTTGAGCTCGCCCTCGTGTCCGTAGACGTAGGCTTGCCGCACTGCCAATCGCAAACCTTCCCAATCGATGTCTTTCCACTTCAATCCAAGGATTTCGCTTACCCGCAGTCCCAAACACATCGCCACAATGCACATCGTTCGAAAAGGCTCTGGAACATGTTCAAGCAGCTTCCGAAATTCTTCAACTGAGAGTGCCTTCGGTTGCCGTTGTCTTTTCGAGCTGTCCTTTACACGGACTAAGCTCATGGGATTGTGCTGATACGGAATCAGATCCCATCGCATGGCCGCATTGAAAAGGACACGCATTAGGTTTTTGAGATGAGACTTACTTTTCGGTGCCAAGTCGAGCTTCTTGAGCCAGTCCTCAACGAGCAACGGTTTGATTTGCTCCATGGAGTAGTCTCGCCACTTCGGCTCAACGTGGTTCTTTAGCCAGCAGCGGTATCGCGAAGCGGTTGAATTTCTCTCTGGAATCTCTTCCGCCAGATACCGACGCATGACCGCACCGAATGAAACAGTGGTTCCGTCATATATCTCTGCGTTCATCGAGAAGAGCCAAGACAGAGCAGCTTTGCGCGCTAGCGACTCGTTCGGGAATTTCTGAACTGTGCCGATGATCGCGCTCCGCCTTGTCGAGACTCCGTTTGACAGATTCTCGCGGTACCGCAGAACCCACACGTCTGGCCCTTTCTTTCTTGGTTTCAAACATACCCAACCAAACTGAACCCGTTGCCGCTTATGTTCCATCCGATTCCTCCTGATTTAAGCGGCACGGATGGCGTGACGAATTTATCCGAGAACGAAGCCATGCGTCTAGCTCTGATGCGCGAAAGTACCAGTGTCCTCCAATCCGATATCCTGGGAGTCTGCCCTGCCGTGCGTAACGTTGCAGCGTTTTAACGTGGATGTCGCCCAGCAGTTTGGCAGCCTCTTCGCTTCGCAGCAATCGCTCGAATTGACTATCTGATTGCAACAATGGCAGCCTGAACGCATTCCAGTGAGTAACTCTTATCTCCTCTTCACCTGTGGCCGGTCCCTTTGGACCGGCATGTGGAGTGGATGACTGTCCTGGGGCAGCCATTGAGCGATGGTGTTGCAATTGTCCTTCGTCAATAGCGAAAGTGCTTTCGACAGTATTTTCTGCTGACGCGCGTGAGCCATGTCGTCGGTCGGACGCTGGGTTCTCACGCATATCGAATTGGCGGTGGCGGTGCATAGTCTTTTACTTCAGTTCTAGCTGAATCGTTTCTCCCTTGGTGATGGGTTCGTGATTGTTCTTGTGCTGGCCAGTGAGCCAGGATTGGAATTCTTTGTCCTTGCTACAGACCAGCTTTAATGCCTCGGACACGACGTAAGACGGAGAGCTGTCGAGGAACTCTGCGTACCTCGCTAGATTCGTTCTTGCTTGGTCGTCGAGTCGAAGTTGGATTGGTGTAGTCTTCGGTTGTTTGAATGGTGCTTTCAGAACTGCCATCGCGGTCCCCTCCTCTTTGGTGTTCAGGATTGTTTACACTTTGCAATCAGATTCGATTGCTACTCTGTATGCACGTGGGCAAAACATGGTCACGCTTCCTGCGTGACGGGCGGGAGCGACCCCACTTTGGTTTGGGCGGCTGAAAGCCGTCCAAAGTGGGGTCGCTCCCGCCCATCCGAGTGTATTGCCCGCGTGCAATTTCTTTGCCTTCGCTTTGCGCATCTGCTTACTTCTGTTCAGCTTGTCGTGAATTCCCTTCGAATGTTGGTCCGAAAGCTGAACCGAAAGTCGGTTG
This sequence comes from uncultured Acidobacteriota bacterium, assembly GCA_963740015.1. GTDB lineage: Bacteria > Acidobacteriota > Terriglobia > Acidiferrales > UBA7541 > Acidiferrum. The sequence goes on from CAVUCM010000037.1 coordinate 160,156, forward strand.
TGAGCTGTCCGTCACCTCGTGGTCGCCAAGCTCGCGATTTTTGCTTGAAACCCTCGCTTCAAATAGGGCCGTTTGGCCATCCACCAGTTCCGTGCGGAACGATACTTCCCGCCTCGGCGC
>CAVUCM010000038.1:0-35029 GCA_963740015.1 uncultured Acidobacteriota bacterium
TCAAGTACTTAGCGCTTCGCCGCACCATTCCTCCGCGGCGCCTGAAGTACGCTTCGCAGACTTTTGCGAGCTTCGCGAAGCCAAGCTGCTTTTCACCCAGAAATAATCGGCGCTCGCATGTCTTTATGCAAACCGACCTGACGCGCGCGTAGATACGTCACCAACTCTAGCGCGCAGTTTTGCATCTCAACTCCAAAAGCATCCATTTGGCTGGTCAGCAGGTTGTAGCACCACACCGCAGGCACCGCCACCGACAATCCAATCGCGGTCGTCAGCAGCGCCTCTGAGATCGATCCAGCGATCACTTTAATCGCCGTCGCATGCATCACATCAATGCTACGAAACGCGTTCAATATTCCGATCACTGTGCCGAACAATCCTACAAACGGCGCCGTTGCTGCAATCGTCGCCAGTCCGCTCAACCCGCGCTTCATTTCCTCATTGGTCTCCGCGCTCGAACGTTCGAGACTCCTCTGCACGCCTTCGATCACCTGTTGTTCCGGCATTCCTTCTGGTGCCGCCTGAAAATCCAGCAAACCCGCGACGACAACATTTGCGATATGGCTTCTCTTGTTTCCTTCGGCCGCCACAATCGCCTGAACCAGCTTCCCTTCACGAAAGGAATCTACCGTCTCGAAAATGTATGCCTTCGATTGCTCGCGCGCCAAGCGATAACGCAGAGCGCGGCTTGCACTTACTCCCACAGATCGCACAAACATGATCGCCAGCACAATCACCACTCCGTGACACAGCGTTCCCATAGAACGCCACAGCTCCAGCATGTTCCATTCGCCCATGCGTCCCTCGCATCAATTCAATTGCTACTGTGCAATAGACACCGGGATAGAGAGTTTTGTGCCGAGTCGAAAAGTTCTTTCGATGTGAGCGTGCGGCGCGCTATTTCGAGAGACTGCTCTGGAAGAAGTTCCAAGAAGGTAAACGGAAGCGTTTCTGCATTAGTTTCAACAAAAGCCTAATCGTGCTTCCCGGCCTGCCGCATTCGACAATTCCTTCTCGCGTTCGCGCGCCAACATTACAACGAGCCGCGCCGTCTCTTCAACATCCATCGCTGTGTTGTCCACCAACACGGCGTCGGACGCGCGCACCAGCGGCGAAACTTTTCGTTCGCGGTCGCGCCAATCGCGCTCGCGAACTTCCTCCAACACTTCCGGAAGCGAGAACTTGTCCCCTTTTTCCTGATGCTCCTTCCAGCGCCGCTCGGCGCGCACTTCCGGCGAAGCCTCCAGAAAAACCTTTAGCTCGGCGCGAGGGAAAACCACTGTCCCGATGTCGCGGCCTTCCATCACCACGCCTCCTCCTGCTCCAGCGCGTTGTTGCTCAGCAACGAGGATTTCGCGCACCCCGGCAATCGTAGCCAGCCGCGATGCGGATTGCGCGACTTCAGCGGTCCGGATCGCTTGCGTCACATCCTCGCCATCAAGAAAAACACAATTCTTCGAGCCTGCCGCTTCCTGTTCCGATGTTGGAGGTTTGAGCTCGATATGGGTAGTACGGGCAAGCTCATCGAGAGAGAGAAAGTTGTCCATCGCGATCTTGCTTCTGAGCGCTTTCAGTGCAAGCGCACGATACATCGCCCCGCTGTCGAGATATAAATATCCGAGGATTTGCGCGACGCGTTTCGCCAGGCTGCTCTTCCCCGAGCCGGCTGGTCCGTCAATTGCAATCGTGAGTTTTGGCATTTGGGTAGCACAGCCACTCCTGGCTGTGCGCTTTTTCTCTACGCACTCTTCCGCGTGCCTTTTCGCAACTAGCGCAAAACAAAACCGCACAGGCAGGAGTGCCTGTGCCACTCAAAATCCCATGATGTTGTAGCCGCAATCGACGTAAATCGTCTCGCCCGTAATTCCCGAGCCCGCATCGGAAAGCAAAAATGTGGCAGTCGAACCCACTTCGCCGGGATCCACAGTACGCTTCAACGGCGCGCGTTCTGTCTGCGTCTTCAACATGTCGCTAAAGTTCGCAATACCACGCGCCGCCAGTGTCTTGATCGGACCCGCCGAAATTGCATTCACCCGAATCGCCTTCGGCCCAAGATCGTACGCCAAATATCGAACAGTCGCTTCGAGCGCCGCTTTCGCCACACCCATCACGTTATAATTCGGCACAACTTTTTCCGCGCCATAATACGTTAACGTAACAATCCCGCCGCCTGACGCCATCAACGGCGCTGCGCCGCGCGCCACCGCAATCAGGGAATACACGCTGATATCATGTGCAATCCGAAATCCCTCGCGCGAAGTCTCCACAAACGGTTTCTTCAATTCATCCGGCGGCGCGAACCCAACGCTGTGCACCAATCCGTGTAGCACTCCATACTTCTCCTTTATCTCTTCAAACACGCGCGCCACTTGATCATCCTGCGTGAGGTCGCACATAAATCCATCCGCGCCCGGCAGCTCCGCGATCAGATCCTTTGCCTCCAGCCCGAGCCGCTCGTTCATATACGCAATGCCCAATCGCCAGCCCGCCGCCGAAAGCTTCTGCGCAATCGCCCAAGCAATGCTTCGCTTGTTCGCCAACCCAAAAATCACCGCTGTCTTCTGCCCTTCGCTCATCCTTCTTCTCTCCTCTGCGAATCTCTGTTAGCTCTGCGCCTCTGCGTTATCTTTTCTGTTCTCTGTGCCCTCTGTGCCCTCTGCGAACTCTGTGTTAAAAACGACCTTCTCCTGTTACCGAGCTCTAAACCAGATCGAACAATTCCCTGTTCCACCCTCAAATCCGATGAAACGCCTTCTCAATCTCCTTCACCGAATATCGCAGCACCACGGGCCGTCCATGCGGACAACTCATCGGACAATCCGTTTTCGCCAGCGCCCCCAGCAGCCATTCCATTTTCGTTTGATCGAGCGGCATATTTATTTTGATCGCCGCATGACACGCGGTCGACGCCGCGATTTTGGCTTGCAACGTGTCAATCGAAATCGCCGCATTCTCCCGTTCGATACCGTCAAGAATTTCCGTGAGAAGTTTCTCCGCGTCTGGAGCGTTCACACCAGCCGGCACCGCCTGAATCGCCACGTTACGCGGTCCCATCGGCTCGACTTCGAAGCCGTTCGCGTTCAACTCTTCCGCAATTTTTTCGTAGATGACAATCTGCCGAGGAGAAAGCTCGATTACCATCGGCATAAGCATGCGTTGCGCTTCCACCTTTCCCGCGCGCCGCGCTTCGAGGTGCTGCTCGAAAAGCACGCGCTCGTGCGCCACGTGCTGATCCACAAGCCACAAACCTTCGCCGTTCACCGCAACGATAAAACTCGAACTCACTTGCCCAAGCGGTTTCAAATCGGCGATTTGCTCCGGCCGAGGAAGCGTCGCTGGCGCGCTCGCGTTCGGCGCTGCAAGATTTCCAGCCCAGTTCGACGTAGTAAACGCCTGAGCAGCTGCGGCCGCAGCGGAAGCCATGCCTGACTCAATGGGAGACTCAAGACCAGCCGGGAACGCAAAGCGCTGCTCGACGGGGCGAAGCGCATCGGAAGTCAAATCGAAACCACCATCGGAGCCTACGCCAGAACCCACGCCGATTTCTTCCATCGTTGGAATGATCGCGCGCGGCACGCCAGTGGCTACTGCAGCGGTAGAACCGCTGTCGAGCGCGTTTGCATGGGATGCGGACAGTCCTTGCGACGAGGCGCTGGCGGCTGCGGCAGCGAAGCTTGGAACAGGGCGTACGCTCATGAGCGCTTGACGGATCGAGTCGCGCGCAAAATCGTGAACGAATTGCGAGCGGCGGAAGCGCACTTCGATTTTTGCGGGATGCACGTTGACGTCGACTTCGTCGTAGGGCATTTCGAGGAATAGCAGCGTGGCGGGAAAAACTGTTGGCGGGAGAATGTTGCGGTAGGCTTCGTGAATCGCGTGGAGAATCAGGCGGTCGCGCACCAAGCGTCGATTCACAAAAATGTAGATGCCGTTGCGGTTGGGTCGCTGCACGTCGGGGCGCGACGTGAAACCTCGGACCGTCAGTGTTGCGCTTTCTTCGTTGGCTTCGAGTTCCGGTTCGGTGATGGCCGCGCGAAACGGCGCCGATGTCGGCGGAATTTCGACCAGCTCTTCCATCGATTGGCGACCGAAAAGTTGATAGATACGGTCAGCGAGTTTTTCAGCGGGTGGACAGTTGATGATTTCCTGTGTCGGCGTAGTCAAAACGAACTGTTTGTCCGGGTTGGCGAGCGCGTAGTGCGTGACGAGCGAAGCGATGTGGCCGAGCTCGGTCGTATCCGATTTGAGAAATTTCTTTCGCGCGGGAACACAGTAAAAGAGATCAGCAACGCTGATAGTCGTTCCCGCAGGCAGCCCCGCAGGCTTTACGTTTATGAGTTTTCCGCCGGCAAATTCTAGCCGCGTACCTTCAGCTTCGGATTCGTCGCGCGTTTCAAGGAGCAGCCGCGAGACCGCGGCGATTGTTGGCAGGGCTTCCCCGCGAAAACCCAGCGTCGAAATAGAAAGCAAATCGTCAGCGGATTTCAGTTTGCTGGTGGCATGGCGCTCGAAAGCCAGCAGCGCATCGTCGTGGATCATGCCGTGGCCGTCGTCGATGACGCGGATCATGCGCTTGCCGCCAACTTCGGTTTCAATGCGTATCGTCTTCGCGCCAGCGTCCAACGCGTTTTCGAGCAATTCCTTTACTACCGAAGCAGGACGTTCGACAACTTCGCCTGCAGCGATTTTATTTGCAACAGCTTCCGGCAGTATGCGTATGCGACTCACTGAATCGTCAAGGCCTTTTCGGAATCACTGCCTTTAATAGCCTGAGCCAAATCACGAATCGATAGCCATGGACGGCTTTTATGAAGCATTCTGTGGCAATTAGAACAAACTAGTGCAATGTCTTCGAGCCTCGTTTTCTGTCCTTTCTTCAGCTCGGAAACCGGAACTGTGTGATGCGCCTCAATGTAGCGGTATCCACGATAGCCATAAAATCTGTAAAAATCGAATCCACAAACATCACATGTCATCGAGTTTGCTTCTTTCCATCTCTTGGCCTTCGCCAGCTTTGACACGCGACTATCTCGTTCCACGCTCAGATGTAATTTGTATCTCCTACTCCCCTCCTCAAAAATCTTTGATTCATCCTCCGCATCGACTGTAAATCCCCATGGCCTCCCAGCCTTATCTACAATGACGAAATGTCGTGCCTCTAAGAAGTTATTTGTCGGGGCACCTCCATTGAACCGAGGAGGAAGCTCGACATTATTTACGTACTTATTGGCCAAGCAAATGACGTATTTGGGGGGGAACCTTCTCTTATTGTGAGAAATATCGTATTTGGTGGAACGGCGATTTTTGGGAATGCTCTTATCACCCAGACGCACAATTTCCTCGATCGCAGCTAGTATGTGGCCGCGTCCAATAGTGTCCGGGATTCTCATATATAGCCCCTTACATAAACCGCAAATCTTTATTCCTTTATGGCGATACCCAGCTGGTCGAGCTGCACGGTGTCAACGTCCGACGGAGACTCAGCCATGAGATCGACGGCGGCGGTGGTTTTGGCGAAGGCGATCACTTCGCGCAGGGATTTTTCGCCGGCGAGGAGCATGGCGATGCGGTCGATGCCGAGGGCGATGCCGCCGTGGGGCGGCGTGCCGTAGGTGAGCGCGTCGAGGAAAAAGCCGAAGCGGCGGCGAAGTTGCTCATCGCTCAGACCGAGCGCGCGGAAGAGGCGCTCCTGAATGTCCTGCCGGTGAATTCGGATGCTGCCGGAGCCGAGCTCGTTGCCGTTGAGGACGAGGTCGTAGCCTTTCGAGCGCACTTCCCACGGCGCGGTTTCGAGCTTTTCCAAATCTTCGTCAACGATGCCGGTGAAGGGATGCTGCGCGCTGACCCAGGTTTTGTCGTTTTCGCTCCATTCAAAGAGCGGGAAGCCCGTGATCCAGAGAAATTTCCACTGCGTGCGGTCAATCAAGCCCAGCGCTTCGCCGAGTTGCAAACGGACTTGCCCAGCGACGAGCGCGGCGGCGTGCGTGCCTGCAATTTGCTGCTTCGCGCTGACGGCGACAACGAGATCGCCGGTCTTCGCACCGCACGCGTCGACAAGTTTCTTTACGTTTTCCGCGCCGATTAATTTTTCGACGGTCGAGGTCGTGCCTTCTGCCGCGAGCTTCACAAAATACGCGCCTCGCGCGCCGTTAGACTTTGCCTTTTCGGTCAGCTCATCAAGCTGTTTGCGCGAATAGCTGGCTGCGCCCGGAGCGGCGAGTGCAAACACGCTGCCTTCGATCCCCAGCTTGGTTTTCGCTTCTTCAGGAAAACAATCCGTGACTTCGTGAAGCTCCATGCCAAAACGCAAGTCGGGCTTGTCGCTTCCGTATTTGCGGATGGCGTCCTTATAGAGCATGTGCGGAAACGGTCCTTGCGTTTTTATGCCCGCGACGGCGCACGCGCGCACCATCACCGTTTCGATAACGTTGAAAATATCTTCCTGCCGCGGGAAAGACATTTCGACGTCAAGCTGGGTGAATTCGGGCTGGCGGTCGGCGCGCAAATCCTCATCGCGAAAACATTTCACGATCTGGAAGTAGCGGTCGAGCCCGCCAATCATCAGGATTTGCTTGAAGATTTGCGGCGACTGCGGGAGCGCGTAGAACTGGCCGTGATGCACGCGGCTGGGAACGAGATAGTCGCGCGCGCCTTCGGGCGTCGAGCGCGTGAGCATGGGCGTTTCGATTTCGAGGAAGCCCATTTCGTCCATGGTCTTGCGAATTTCGAGGACGATTTTGTGGCGCAGCGCGAGGTTGCGGTGCGGCTTGGGGCGGCGCAGGTCGAGATAACGATAACGCAGGCGCGTTTCTTCGGCGGCGTTGATTTCGTCTTCGATCGGAAACGGCGGCGTTTTCGCGTTGTTTAAAATGTGCAGCTTCGTGGCGATCAGCTCGACTTCGCCGGTAGCGAGTTCGGGATTCGCTTTTTGCCGCTTGATGACTTTGCCTTCGACAGCAACCACAAATTCGCTGCGCGCCTGCTCGGCCTTGGCGTGCGCGGCGGGCTGCGACTCCTTGTTGAAGACCACCTGCACGATGCCCGTGCGGTCGCGAATGTCGAGGAAGAGCAAGTTGCCGAGGTCGCGGCGGCCGGAGACCCAGCCCATGACGATAGCGTCGCGTCCTTCGTCGGAGGCGCGCAATGCGCCGCAGTAGTGTGTGCGTTGCAGATTGCCTAGAAAATCCAACAAGGTCTTCTCCGGTGGCACAGACTTCAGTCTGTGCTATGACTCTTTTCAGTATGATTCAGCAACACGAATTCCTTCCAAGCCCACAGGCTCAAGAATACCAAGATCATGTGGTTAGCACAGGCTGAAGCCTGTGCCACTAAAGGCCGGGCTGAAGCCCGGCACCTACAACTTCTGCAGATATTCTAGCAGAGCTTGTTCGGAGAGTTTCTGTTGCTCGCTGGTTGCGAGGTTTTTGAGGGTCCACTCGCCGCTCTGGAGTTCGTTGTCGCCTAGAATGAGCGCGAAGCGCGAGCCTAGCTTGCTGGCGCGCTCGAGGGCTTTGCCGAATTTCAGTTCGATGGCGGGCAACTCGACGCGGAAGCCAGCGTTGCGTAGAGTTTTGGCGGCGCGAATCGCGGTGGCGTAAGCGTTTTGGCCCATCCAGGCGATGAAGACGTCAGGGCCTTGTGCCGCAGGCGCTTTGCCGCCTTCTTGCAGCGAGAGGATCAGTCGGTCTTCGCCGATGGCGAAGCCGATGCCTTTGGTGGGCGGGCCGCCGAGGAGTTCAACTAGACCGTCGTAGCGACCTCCGCCACAGACAGCGTTTTGCGAACCGAGGCCCTGCGCGGTGATCTCAAACGTGGTGCGCATGTAATAGTCAAGGCCGCGGACGAGGCGCCAGTTCTCGCGATACGCGACGCCGCGCAGATCGAGATCTCGTTTCACGGCGGCGTAGTGCGCTTTGCACCCGTCGCAAAGGTGATCGGCGATGCGCGGAAGCGTGGCGATGATGGGCTGCTCGTGTTCGAGTTTCGAGTCCAACACGCGCAGCGGATTCGTTTCGATGCGGCGCTGGGAGTCCGCGCCGAGCTTATCTTTCACTTTGATGAGTTCTTCACGCAACTTCGCAACGTAGCCGCGCCGGCAGTTGTCGGCAGCGTGTCCGATGGAGTTGATGCTGAGTTCGGTGCCTGCAAGGCCGCATTTATCGAAGAACGTCATCAACATTTCGATAAGCTCCGCATCGATCGCAGGAGCATCCGGCCCGCCAAGAATTTCCGCGCCAATCTGATAGAACTGCCGGTAACGCCCCTTCTGCGGCCGTTCGCGCCGGAACATCGGCCCCATGTAATACAGCTTCACCGGCTGCGGAAGCTGCTGCATGTTGTGCTCAATGTACGCGCGGCAGACCGACGCCGTCGCTTCCGGACGAAGAGAGATGCGCGTGCCAAGTCGTAGCGCATCATAGAACAAAACCAACTTATAAATTTCCGTCCCTGCACTCTCGCTCTTTAACCTTCCGTCCAACAGATCATTGACCATCTCCCACTGGTCTTCTGCAATCTTGAGGGCAGCTTCGTCCTGCTCGTCAGTTGGAATTTCGCCAGATTTGTACAGTTCCCTTATTTTCTGAAAAAAGACATTCATACTGCCGATCGAAGGGTCTGGCTCCAATTTCTCGGACCGATCGACGAACGTGTACATCTCCTTGGATACGATATCAGTGTCACCGCCGACGCCGCGGGCGAAGAGTTCTGTGGATTCAAATATCGGCGGGCGGATTTCGCCGTAGCCGTAGGTGGTGAAGACTTCGTGGGCGGTTTGTTCGACGCGGTTCCAGAGGGCGGTGTCTGGTGGAAGCAAATCGCGGGTGCCGCGGATGGCTTGGAATTTGCGCGGCTTCTCTGTCTTTTTTTGTGCGCCTTCGCTCACTGCTTGCTCCTTCAGAAGATGCCGGGCTGAAGCCCGGCGCTACGCAATCGCAAAATCAAAAGCAGATTCCTCGCTACGCTCGGAATGACATATCCAAGAGCCTCGTCATTACGCGCCGGACTCTTGGCGGTAGATATTTTTGTATTCGACGTAACGTTGGGCGTAGGCGTCGATGCTGGCTTGGTCGATGCCGGTTAGTGCGCGCTTCACTTTGCCGGGGTGGCCTACTACCAGGCTGCCGGCGGGAATTTTCGTGCCTTCCAGGAGGAGCGTGCCGGCGGCTACGATGCTGCCGGCGCCGATGTGCACGCCGTTCAAGATGACCGCGCCCATGCCGACCAGGCAGCGCGACTCGATGGTGCAGCCGTGAAGGGTGACGGAGTGTCCGATGGTGACGTCATCGCCAAGGACTAGCGGGTGCTCGTCGCGCATGACGTGGAGGACGCAGCCGTCCTGAATGTTGGTGCGAGCGCCGATGCGGATGTGGTGGACGTCGCCGCGAATCACTGTACAGGGCCAGACGCTGGAGTCTTCGCCGATGGCGACGTCGCCGATGATAACGGCGGCGGGGTCAATGTAGGCCGAGGCGGCGATTTGCGGGTGCTTGCCGCGGTAGGGGCGAATGTCGGGCTGGCGGCTCAGTTCTAGCGAGCCGCGCACGGGGTTTGCGCCGAGATTTTCACTGGACATTTTGGTTTGGCCTCCCCCTGTTTTTTGTAAGCGTTGCAGCTAAAAGACTTAAGCCCACTGGGACTGTCATCACGAGAACGCGGACTCGACTCGCCATTCGAGCGAAAGAACGGGTCTAAAGACCCGCCACTATAGGCCCTCTGACACAATCCCCAAACAAAAAATGCGGCAACCGGGTTGCCGCACTGCCGCCTTACAAGCCTGTGTCCAAGGCGGAGTATACCACGATCAGAGAATGCCGCAAGCGCTGGGTCCATGCCTCGACCTTAGGGCGCGATGAATCGCGCCCCTACAGATGCTTGGTCTTAGGGAGGCGTTGACGGAGGGCACGGCCCTTTGAAGCTCAGGGTAAACGTGCCGTGCCCCTATGGGAGAATCTCAATCGATGGTAACGGCCGGGCCACTGGAGGTGACGCTGACTTCGGCTAGGCGGGCGGTTACGGCGCGGGCCAGGGCGTAGAGGCTTTGGGTGCCGGGAGCGGATTCGCCGAGGCCGGCTACGGGTTTGCCGGTGTCGCCGCCGATGCGGATGCGCGGGTCGATTTCGATTTCGCCGAGGATGGGGACACCGTAGGCGATGGCGGTTTTGGCTCCTTCGCCGTGGCCGAAGATGTCGATGGGCTTATCGCAGTGGGGGCAGCGGAAGGTGCTCATGTTTTCGACTACGCCCAGGACTTCGACGTTGACCTGACGAAACATTTCGATGGCTTTGCGGACGTCGGCTAGGGCGACAGTGGAAGGCGTGGTGACGACGACCGCTCCTGTGACGGCGACCGTTTGGATAAGCGTGAGCTGGACGTCGCCGGTGCCGGGCGGGAGGTCGATGATGAGGTAGTCGAGCTCGCCCCACTCGACGCTGCGGAGAAATTGCGTGATGACGCTGTGCAGCATGGGACCGCGCCAGACCATCGGCTTGTCACCGGGATTGAGCAGGCCCATGGAAATCATTTTCATGCCCGCGACTTGGACAGGGATGATGCGTTTTTCGGCAGTGGCTTGGGGCTCTTGGAGCGTGCCTAGCATGATAGGGACATTGGGGCCGTAGACGTCGGCGTCCATGAGGCCGACTTTGTGGCCGAGATTTACGAGAGCGAGGGCGAGGTTGACGGCTACTGTTGTTTTGCCGACGCCGCCTTTGCCGCTGGCTACGGCCACTAGATTTTTTACGCCCGGGATGGGGTGGCGTTCGGGTTGCGGCATGGGTGCTGGGCCTGGCGGCATCGTTTATTCTCCAGAGAAAGAAAAAGCAGATTCCTCGCTGCGCTCGGAATGACAATTTTTTAATATTTTGCTTAAAACCTCAAACTTGTAGTAGCTCTCAATCTAAGACCACTCAACGGCCCGTAACCTAAAAGTATCGAAAAAGCTTCTGACCTAACACTACCAAAAACTATCAAAGACCTTCAGCCATCCCAAAAACTGTCATTCCGAGCGCAGCGAGGAATCTGCTTTTCTCGGATAGGGCGCGAACCATTCCGCGGCAAGGTCTTCCCATGTTGGATTGCGGGCCCCTATCAAGGCAATCTTTTTCGTGCGGGTGAAAGATTTGATCTGCTTTTCACGAGCAATGGCTGCCTTGACGTCGCGATACGTCTCGAAATAAACGAGGCGATAGACGCGGAATTGGGTTGTGAATCCAGGAAACGTGCCGTCTCTGTGCTGCTTAACTCGCTCGAGGAGTCTGCTGGTCATTCCCGTGTAGAGAGTTCGAGAACGATTAGCCAAAATGTATATGTAATACGTCCTCTCCATGCGCAAACCCGAAAAGCAGATTCCTCGCTACGCTCGGAATGACAAAATTCTAAAGATGGAGCTCATGCGCCGGTGCCGTGGCATTTTTTGTATTTTTTGCCGGAGCCGCAGGGGCAGGGGTCGTTGCGGCCTACTTTTGCTCCGGCGCGGACGGGCTTAGGGGCTTCGGCTTGCGCGGGGCCCGTTTGATATTGCAGATCTCTTTGCTGGCGCTCTTGCTTGCGCTCCATTTCGCGAGCGAAAGCGGGAAGGCGCTGAGGCGGCGGCTCGCTGGCGCGGGCTGCGGCGCTGGCGACGGCAGCTCCGGCGCGCTGGCGGATCGGCTGCTGGGCCGGGGGCGGCTGGTTAGGTGCTCCTGGCGCGCCCTGCGGAAACTGTCCTGGGCCGCCCTGGGGAGGCTGCTCGTTTTGCTGGACCTGGATGTGGAAAAGATAGCGGACTGTTTCGTTGTCGATGCGCGCCATCATGTCTTCGAACAGGACGAAGGCTTCTTTTTTGAACTCGACTAGCGGATCTTTCTGGCCGTAGCCGCGGAGACCTATGCCCTCTTTCAAGTGGTCGAGGGAGAGAAGGTGATCTTTCCACTGCGAGTCGACGACGTCGAGAATGATGCGGCGTTCGAGCCAGCGCATCAGGTCGGCGCTGAACTGCTTTTCTTTTTCCTCGTAACGCGTGGTGACGGCCTTGACGGTGGCGTCGGCGAGTTCGTCGTGGCTCAGTGTGGCGGGATCGGCGCCTGCAGCTTTAGCATCGACGCCAAACTGCGCGTTCACTTCCGCGAGGAACTGCGTGACATTCCACTGGTCGGGATGCTGCTCGCGCGGGCAGAATGTGTCGACCTGCTCACGCGCAACATCTTCCGCTACGCCGAGAACGTAATCGCGCTGGTCTTTTCCTTCGAGCGCAGAGCGGCGAATGGCGTAAATCGTTTCGCGCTGCTTGTTCATCACATCGTCGTATTCGAGCAGGTGTTTGCGGGCGTCGAAGTTTTGCGCTTCGACGGATTTTTGCGCGTTTTCAATACGACGGGAGATCAAGCCGGATTCAATGGGCACACCTTCGGTCATACCGAGGCGGAACATCAGAGCCTGCATGCGTTCGCCGCCGAAGATGCGCATGAGATCGTCTTCGAGCGAAAGAAAAAAGCGCGAAGACCCGGGGTCGCCCTGGCGGCCCGCGCGTCCGCGCAGCTGATTATCGATGCGGCGGGCTTCGTGGCGCTCGGTGCCGAGGATGTGCAGGCCGCCTAGAGCTACGACTTCGTCGTGTTCGGCTTTGCATTGCTGCGCAAACTCATCGTAGACGGGTTTCCACTGATCCGCGGGTACCTGGAAAATTTTGCCTTCGTGTTGAAAAAGAACCATGGTGACGGCGGGCTGCGCGTCCTTGCCAGCTTCGGCGGGAATTACGGCCGGCGCGGCGGCGTAAGGGATAGCCAATTTATTTTTCAAAAAATAATCGCGGGTCATCTGCTCGGGGTTGCCGCCGAGAAGAATGTCCGTGCCGCGGCCGGCCATGTTGGTGGCCACGGTGACGGCGCCTTTGCGTCCGGCTTGCGCGACGATGCCCGATTCGCGCTCATGCTGCTTGGCGTTGAGCACTTGATGCGGTACGCCGGCCCTCTTCAGGATTTCCGAGATGGCTTCGGACTTTTCAATGGAGATCGTTCCGACCAGTACCGGCTGGCCGCGCTCACTATAGTGGCGGATGCCGTTGGCGAACGAATTATCTTCCTGGAGGATGCCATTGACGACCGCTTCGAACTTCTCTTTTTCGGTGCGGTAAACGACGTCACGGTGTTCCGTGCGTATGAGCGTGCGGTTTGTGGGGATCGCTACGACATCGAGATTGTAGATCTTGCCAAACTCCGCAGCTTCCGTTTCCGCTGTGCCGGTCATTCCGGAAAGCTTTTTGTACATGCGGAAATAATTTTGAAAGGTGATGGTCGCGAGCGTCTGGTTTTCGCGCTCGATCTTGACGCCTTCCTTGGCTTCCACGGCTTGATGCAAGCCATCCGACCAGCGGCGGCCGGGCATTTGACGACCCGTAAATTCGTCGACGATGACGATCTCGCCGTCTTTATTCACATAGTCGACATCGATTTTGTACAAGGCGTGGGCGCGCAACGCCTGGTACACGTGGTGCATGATTTCGATGTTGGCGGGATCGGACATGTTGCTGAGGCTGAGCAGGCGTTCGCACTTGCTAAAGCCTTCTTCGGTGAGCGTCGCGGTGCGATGCTTTTCGTCGAGGGTGTAGTCAATGTCCTGGATGAGCTTCGGAATAATTTTGTCGATCTTGGCGTATTTGTCGGTGGATTCTTCGGAAGGACCGGAAATGATCAGGGGCGTGCGAGCTTCGTCGATAAGGATGGAGTCGACTTCGTCGACGATGGCGAATTGATGCCCACGCTGGACGCATTGCGCCAGGTCGTACTTCATGTTGTCGCGCAGATAGTCGAAACCGAATTCATTGTTTGTGCCGTAGGTGAGATCGGCTCCGTAGGCCGCTTTGCGCTGTTCGTCATCTAGATCGTGGACGATCACGCCGACGGAAAGGCCCAGAGCGCGATAGAGCGGGCTCATCCATTCAGCGTCGCGGCGCGCCAGATAGTCGTTCACGGTGACGACGTGCACGCCGCGTCCCGCCAGCGCGTTCAGTGCGGCCGGTAAAGTAGCTACGAGTGTTTTTCCTTCGCCCGTTTTCATTTCGGCGATTTTGCCGTCGTGGAGGACCATGCCGCCGATCAGCTGTACATCGAAATGGCGCATATTGAGGAAACGGCGTCCCGCCTCGCGCACCAGCGCGAAGGCAGGAACGATCATTGGATCAAGCACCTTCTTTAGAAGTTCTTTGTAGGTGGGCTCGCTGGGGTCGGCGTCCTTGAGCTGCTCGTGAACTTCAGCCTTGAGTGCGGCGAAGCGAAGTTTTAGATCGTCGTCGCTGAGCGCGCGTACTTCAGCTTCGCGCGCATTGATAGCAACAACGTGCGGCTGCAATTTTTTGATATCACGCTCGTGTTTGGTGCCGATAAATCGAGCGACAACTGTGTCAACTGCCTTGGCAACATCCATGAAGGGTTCGCCGTCTCCTAATGATGATCCGCGTACTTGAACGCACTGGCTGCCCCGCCGCAACCAGTACAAACATTCTATTCTATCTGTTTGGATGCGTCAGCGCCAAGAACGGCGACACGGCGGGAGAGGACTCTAGGACGGTACCAGGGTCTCGGCCGATGCGGGTCCGGGCTGGCTCTTTGTATTCTTGCCAGAGGTGCCCGAGGAAGGTTGCGAATGGTTATCGGCGAGCAAGCGGCGATATTTGCTGCGCTCTTCGAGACTCATATCGACGATTTCAAAAGCCATGTCCTGGGCGCGATAATCCCGCATCAGTGCCGTGGCAAGCACGTTGCGAAGCCCGAGCTGCAGCTTGAGCTGCACATGTGTCCCGGGAGGGAGATGCCGGCTGATACTGGCAAACCCGCCTGAGAGGCTGGCCGTCTTAATTTCGAGGCGGCAATTCTCTTTGAGGTTTGTGCTTACGGCGGTCACCGGCTTGTGCAGGCGTACACGCGTGTGGCGGCGCTGTCGGACAAATTTTGAGTTAGGGATAACGTCGAGCGGCGCGAGGGCCAAGTCTTCCCGGTCGATACCACTCTTGGCCACGAAATCGCGCGCCCACTCGGGATCAAGCCCCATGAGTGCTTGCAGCGCAGCAATGCGCAGCTCCTGGGGATGAATCCACCCAAACATTTTCTTCGCCTCGACGACGCGCTTGAGCGTGATCGTGGATTCCGGCGCGTGAATGCGGCCAAGCGCTTCGATGGCTTTCACCTGCAGATAGGGCCCGCCGCCTGTGGGCATGTCGCCATCGACGATGGTGAGTAAACGGCCAAGAGCTTCGCGATCCGAGGTCACGCCAATTTCATCGATGACCAGGGGCATAATCAACGGATCGACGTGATCCAGTAATTCAAGAAGAATCCGGCAGCGTCCAGGAGCGCCGCTCGCGGATATCTGGCGCACGATGCGGTCCTGCGACGTTCGTGGAAAATCTTTCATTCGCGTCGGCAAGAATACTTCCACTGCTTCGGGATCCAGCTTGCTCAAGAGCCCGGCCATTTCGACTGCTTCGGTGATTGGCCCGCCTCGCACAGTGCTGCGCAGGTATTGCAATCCTTCTTCGCCTAGATCAGAGGCCAAGTTGGAGATGTGTTCGGCATCTTCTCGCAGACTGCAGCGATTGAAGCGCATGGAAAGCTGCTCCATGGCCGTTTGCGGAAGCATTTTCAAAACGTTGGTTAGGCCCGCGACTGCTTGGCGCGCCCGCAAGGCTTCGTCGACAAATTCAGGAACGCGTTCTTCGATGCCCATTTTCGGGCGCAAGGTGCGTCCGATGCCGGGCCGCTGCGCTTCAACACCGGAAATCAAATCCAGGGCCTGCTCCATCACCGGGAAACACCGGCTGGTGGCGGCTTCCTGACTGAGCCGAACGAATGCGGCACTCACGAGCGTCTGCAAATCGGTGTCTTGCTCGACGTTCAAGCGCAAGCCCAAATGACGGAGTGCTTCACCGAGGAGCTTGGGATCGGCCTTGGCATAAAGCTCGGCCATCTCGGACAGGCCCATCGCGGTTTTCTTCCGCGCATCTGGCTCTTCGCTGTCGGCGCAGGATGCGTAGTTCTGCAGGATGCTGATGGCTTGCGCGACGTCTCCGGTCTCGATCAAATGAGCCACGTAGGACTGTACGTTTTTCGGCGGGATGCACCACGCGTCGGTCGAAAGAAGTACGGCCTGTTTGCCACTTTCCGGAACGGCTGCCCAAAATTGCCGGTCGAGAATTTCGCGGTGGGACTCGACCATGAGGCCCGCGTCGGTCATCTTGTCTTCGTGCGCGCCGAGGATCTTTCGAAGGTTTTCGATCTCCGCGTTCATGCGGTCGAGCATCTGCCGCACGGCGTTGACTTTGACCTCGCCGCTTTCAAAACGTTCGAGCGCAAAGCGAATCGCGAGATGTTCGGCTAGTTTTACGAGGACGGATTCATCCGGCTGACCCTCCGGCGCTTGCGCTGCAAGACCGGCAATCGCGCGCTTCAAAGTGTCTTGCGCAGTGCCCGGCAATTGATTCATCTGCTGCTGGAATTCTCCAGCCGCCGCTGCGCCGCCCTGGCCTGCTCCGACGTTGCCGAAGCTGGTCAGCGCTCCCAAGATTCCATAGATCTCGTCTTCGCTCGGTCCGGCACTCTTGCCTGTTCCGTGCCACGGCCCGCCGCCGGTGCCATTACCCGCACCGCTACCTGCGCCTCCCGGCCCAGCCCCTAGAAGGGCACCGGTGACGCCTTGAATCTGGCCGGCGACTCCCGTTCCGCCGACCCCGCTCGCATATGGTCCACCCGGAAGACTGCCGCCTCCACCGATACCCGTTCCTGCAACACCCGAGCCTGCAATTCCGGAGCCTCCGACACCCGATCCCCCGATGCCCGGACCTCCGATTCCTGAGCCTCCACCGCCAGGACCTTCTACACCTGAACCCCCAATTCCTGAGCCCCCAACCCCTGATCCTCCGGCGCCTGGACCGCCTGCTCCATCAGCGTTTCCGCCGATTCCTCCGCTACCGTCGCCAGCACCAGAGTAGTAGCTACCACCGGAGCCTGAACCGCCCGGTCCGGTACCTGAGCCAGCCGTTCCGCCTCCCCTCGAGCCTTGCGCCGCGGCAATCAACTCCAGCAATTTCTGCGGATCATTGAGCCATTTTCTAAATTCGTCCTGGTCTCCGCCGAGGGAAGCTGCCGCGAGTTGCGCAGCAACGCTGGCATCTTTCAAGCGCGAGTCCGTTGCGACAAAGCAGATCTCATTCAGCCTTATGCCCTTGGCGCCGGCAAGCGCGGCTTTCAGCTGGATGGCGAGTTCGGTGGGCTTCGCTTTGCCCGTTGGAAACGCCCGGGCGAAGCTGCAGATTTCTTCCTGCGTCACTGAGGGGAAAAACTGAATGCTGGCTAGTCCTGCGGCGGAAAGCAGCTGAGCGAACTGTTTTTCGGCGGGAGCGCCCTCGAGAGGAACGCCGTCGAGGAGCAACTGAGAACCGGTCGCGCCCAACATCAAGCCTGCATCCGTGCCCATCGGGATGGCGGCATGCAGCTCGCGCCAGGCGATGTCCAGCTGTTCGATGGTACGGCTGTGCTCGAAACCGTACAAACGGGCAAACTTCAGGAGAATGTTCAAGCTTCTTACGAAGGCCCGCCCTGAAGTCGACTTGGTATCCGCTATCATTCGCCGCGATGCCCGTCCTTTAATAGGACTTCCTGTCTAGTACCGTAGGGTTATGGCTCGTCAGCGGCAATGGTACAGAGGTCCTATGTGTCGCTGATGTCAAGCCACCAGGAGGACGGGTGCGGGACCTGCTCGCCCGGACGGGTTGAGTCCACGCGAGTACAGGTGAGAGGGAGAGGGGTCGCGCGCTATCGCACGCCGTCAAATCTTTGCACTGACTATGCTGACTATTTGTTGAGCGCTACGCGGCCGCGACGTTTGCTGCGATTGGTTACGGCCGAAACTTGCGGCAGACCGCCGAGCTCCATCAACACCTTGCGCAGCCTCGAGCGATCTTCCATGTCCATGTCCACAAATTCGAACGCCATGGCCTGCGGACGAGCGCCGCGCACAATGGCTTGCGCTTTGATGTTACGCACGCCGTGAGAAAGCTTGAGAGAAAGAAGCGAACCCGGCGCCAGATGGCGTTGACCTGCGCCGATTCCGCCCCCCAGGTTCAGTTCCGGAATCGACAGGCGGAAATTTTCGCGCAAGTTGGTGGAGACGGCGATCAGATTTTTCGAAAGTTTCAGCCGCGCGTAGCGCCGTTGACGCATCGCGGAAGAGTTGGGCTCGGGATCGGTGGGTTCGAGCGTCAAATCCTTGCGCTCGAGTCCGCTGGAGTTGAGCTTTTCCAGCGCCATGGTGGGATCGATGCGCATTAACGATTGAACCGCCGCGATTCGCAATTCTGCGGGGTAAACCCAGCGCCACACCTGCCGCGCTTCGAGAATATGCTGCAGCGTGGGGCTGGCAGCCGAGGCGCGCAAACGCCCAAGCGCTTCGAGAGCTTTTAGTCTGTGGAACGGAGGTGTGTGATCGTTCTGCGCCAGCTCCACAAGCTTGGGAATGCATTCGTGCTGGCCGCTCATGCCCATTTCGTCAATTGCCAACGGCCGGATCAGGGCGTCGAGCGAATCGTAGAGCGAGACAAGAAGTCTGGAGCGCTGTTCGGGCGGGGCAGAGGAAAGTTGGCGTACCGCGCGATCATGGGAAGAGCGCGGCCATTGGCTCAGCCGCACGGGAAGAATTTTATCGACTGCATCTGGAGCGAAATGGCTCAGCAAGCCGATCGTCTCGGCAGCTTCATTGGCGGGCGCCGTTTGCAGAATCTCCAAGAGACGTTGGGTGGAATCTTCGCCCAGGCCACGCACAATTTGGCTGAGCACTTCGCAATCTTCGCGGAACCCGCAATGTCCGAAGCGATTGGTAACGTAGTGCAGCGTAGCCTTGGGCATTAAGCCCAGAATTTCGGTCATGCCGTCGGCAATGTGACCGCCACGTAACGCTTCTTCGATGAATTCCGGCAGGCGTTCCTCGGCGCCGATGCGCGGACGGAGACTCTGTGTTGATCCGGGCCGCTGCTGCTCGATGTTATCGAGCGAAGAGAGCGCTTGCTGCATCGCGGGATAGCAACGCTTTGAAGCGGCTTCCTGGCTCATGCGAACGAAGGCCGCGCTAATCAGAGTTTGCAGCTCCGGCTCCCGTTCGACCGCCAGCTGATTTCCCAGACGCCGGATCGACTCCATCAACGCGCTGCCGTCGCCGCTGCCATACAGCTCAGCCAAATCAGAAAGCCCGATCGCCGTGGTGCGCCGCGCTTCCGGCGCTTCTAACGCGATGCACGCTGCGTACTTCATCAAAATTTCGTTTACGGTTTTCAATTCACCGCGGCGGAGCATATCTTCCAGGAAAGCACGTACGTTTCGCGGCGGAACGCACCACGCTTCATCCGACGTGAGTACTTCTTTTTTGTTTTCTTCGGGAACCTGTTCCCAGAACTCTTGATCGAGCAGCTCGGTATAGGTCTGCACCGAAAGGCCCGCCTGGGCCATCATTTCTTCTTGCGAACCGAGAATTTTGCGCAGCGCTTCGATCTCCGAATTCATGCGGTCCAGCAGCTGCTTTACGGCGTTCACGCGCAGCTCGCCGCGTTCGTAGCTATCCAGCGCAAAGCGAATCGCCACGTGCTCCGCGAGCTTCAGCAACATTGGCTTGTCGGCTTTTTCAGAGGGGGCCTGCGCCGCCAACCCAGCCAGCGCCTGCTGCAGCGTGAATTGCGCGCGCACGGGCATTGCGCTTAAGCGCGACTGAAACGTCGGAACATCCATTTTTGCTTCGGGATCTTTGCGGGATTTCCCGAGCTGAGCGAAAAGCCCGAGCATCGCGCGGACATCTTCTTCCGCCACGCTAAAGCCAGCGCCGCCGCCTGTGCCAGGCCCAGCGCCTGCGCCGCCAGCCAGGGTGCTGCCACTGCCCCCGAGAGCACTGCCGCGAAGCAAAGCCGATGCAGTCAGCCACTTGCCAGGTGCCTCTCCTCCGCCACCACCGGCTCCGCCGCCCACACCTCCCCCGCCACCGGCACCGCCAACTCCGCCGCCGCCAGAGCCGCCACCCGAACCCGAGCCTCCGCTACCGCCGCCAATCCCAGTTCCGCCTCCGCCAATGCCAACTCCACCGCCTCCACCAAGTCCTCCGCCGCCGCCCCCGGAGCCAGCACCCCCGCCAGACCCCGAGCCACCTGAACCTGCACCGCCACCGGAGCCCGGGCCTGCGCCCGGACCACTACCTGGGCCACTTCCTGGCCCTGCGCCCGTGGCGTTACCCGTGCCTAAACCTCCACCGGAGCTTCCCGAACCGCCTCCGCTGCCTTCCCAAAGACTGCCACCTTGGCCAGGTGTTCCGGCCCCGCCGCCACCGCCAGTGCCAAAACCACCAGCGCCGGTTCCGCCCCCGCCGGGTACTCCGCTGGAGCCACCACCACCAGGACCGAAACCCGGGCCGGTTCCTCCTCCTCCGCCACCACCGCCTCCGCTGCGCGAGCTTTCCGCGGCAAGAATCATCTGCAGGAGTTTGTTGGGATCTTCAAAGAAATCTTTAAACTTGTCGCCCTGGGCGCCGAGAGCCTTCGCTGTAAGTTGCGCGGCCATCTTGATCCCCGCCACGGAAGAATCTTCAGCGACGTAGCGGATCTCGTTGACCTTGATGCTCGTTTCGCCGGCGAGCGCAGACTTCAATTGTTCTGCGAGAGAGGACGGTTTGGCGTTTCCGCTGGGAAAACCGCGTACGAAGCGGGCAAATTGCGGTTGCGTCAAATTGGGAGAGAAGTGAATGCTGGCGATACCAGAGCCCGTTAGCAACTGCGCAAAACTTTTTTCACCCGCGGATGCGCCGAGCGGCACACCGTCGAGCAAAATCTGATTCCCCGAGGCTCCCAGCAATAAACCGCTTCCGACGCTCTCATCGAGCGCACTTCGGAGCTCTTTCCACGCAGTTTCAAACTGCGCCGCGGTCCGCACGTGGCCAAATTCATAGAGGCGTGCGAACTTGAGTAAGATGTTCAGGCTGCGGACGAAAGCCCGCGCGCCCCCGCGTGATTCGGGACTCATACTATTCGGCGAGGAAGCCGGTTCTCCCCCATGCTTCCTACTAGACTAGAGACCTCGCGAGCTACAGACAAGTCTCTCGACATTTATTGTAACCTTCTCAATAACACACTGTTGTCAAGAAGGGCACGAACTTGGACGCTTCGCATACGTGGTACGGTTGCGTCACGACCCATTTCCGGACTACCCTGTGTTGCTTGGTATTGTGTATGGCTCTACAATACCCGGGCAATGCATCTTTAGCCCTGCTGCCACCGAAGGCGCCCTGGTGCTGAGTACACTTTCGGCAAAAGATAAAAGCACGACAAATTCTATGTCGGACCAGTCCCCACCTGACCGCTACAAAGCTGAAATGCCGCAGATTCCCGGCATTGCAGCGCCGAGCTCGAGCCGCAGCCCGTTGAACAATCCTACGGTGCGGATGGTCGGTGTACTTCTCACGGTATTGCTGGTTGTTTTTCTTGGTGGGAGATGGATTCTGCGACCGCGGCATGTGGAAGCTCCTCCGGCTGAACCTCCTCCTCAAATTGAAGTTCCCTCTCCAGCGCCCGATCCGAATGCAGCACTTCCGCATGCTACGCAACAGGATCCTGGCATCGCCACCATCGCGGAGATGGCTCAGACTTGGTCCTCCAAGCAGTTCTTCATTCGCAATGGTTTGACGGGCGAAAATGTCCCAGGACTTCTCATTCGTTTGCCTGGAAGCTCTGCTTCGCAAGCGAACGGTTACTGGGCATTCTCAATGAATGCTCCTTACGGGAATTGCCAGCTCGAGTACATCACGGACCTCGCCAAATTGAAGAGCGAATATGACTTCAACGCCGCGAAGCATCCCATGGTTGGCAACCCTTGCAACCGCACACTTTACGATCCCACGAAAATGACAAATCTGCCCGGCAACGTCTGGGTGCGCGGCGCTATCGCGCAAGGCTCGGACTTGCGTCCGCCGCTCGGCATTGAACTTAAAGTTCAGGGAAAAGCGATTCAGGCCGTTCGCATG
Organism: uncultured Acidobacteriota bacterium; assembly: GCA_963740015.1. Taxonomy (GTDB): domain Bacteria; phylum Acidobacteriota; class Terriglobia; order Acidiferrales; family UBA7541; genus Acidiferrum. The sequence continues at coordinate 22,021 of CAVUCM010000038.1, forward strand.
GAGTAGTGCACCAGAATTTGCTCCAGACTTCCCCGTTACTTCTCCTCACTGGTCTTATTTCTTTATCCCGCTTGACAAGCTATGCCTTCGCCAGATAAAGGTCTTCTCCACAATGGAGAAAACATCGATGGCTAACTATTTCGGAACTACCCGCAGGCGCTTTCTGCAGAGTGCTGCCGCGGCTTCTTCCCTGGCGCTTTTGCCGGAAGGGAAGGCGTCCGCGGAAACATTTCAGGACGCTCCTAAGGCGGACTTTTCGAGTTTGAAACCCTTTGGCGACCGCCTCAAACCCATCACGCCGGACGAATTTCGTGCCCGCATGACCCGCGCGCAGCAGTTGATGTCAGAGCTGAAACCAGGTTTTGACGCGCTCTTCTTTGCTCCCGGGACTTCGCTCTACTACTTCACGGGAATTCACTGGGGCCTGAGTGAGCGCCTCGTCGGCCTCGTGCTGCCTCGCGTGGGAAAACCTGTTCTTGTTTGCCCCGGCTTTGAAGAAGGGCGCTTGCGCGAACAGCTACGCTTCCCGATCGAGATCCGCGTATGGCAGGAAGATGAAAGCCCCACGAAGCTCGCTGCCGCCGCTTTGGCCGATCAAGGCGTTCGCAGCGGGCGGCTCGGCGTCGAAGAAACCGTTTACTTCACGTATTCCGATCACTTGCGCGCAGCTGCGCCGGGATTCGAGTATGTGTCCGCTGACCCTGTCACGATTGCCTGCCGCGCGCGAAAAACTCCGCATGAACTCGAATTAATGCGCCTTGCTTGCGAAGCTACATTCGACGTCTATAAAACTGTTTTTGCCGCTATTCGAGAAGGGATGTCGCAAGACGATATCGCTCATCTTGTCGAAGCAGGTTTTTCAAAGATGGGATTGCGCGGCGGCGCGCTCGTTTTGTTGGGAGCATCAGCCGCTCTCCCTCACGGCACCAAACAGCCGCAAAAACTTAAAGAGGGCGATGTCATATTGATTGATGGCGGCTGCGCCGTCGATGGCTACGCCTCGGACGTCACGCGCATGGGGATACTCGGCAAGCCTTCCGAGAAAATCACGAAAGCCTACGAACTCACGAGGAAAGCTCAGGATGCCGCATTGGACGCAGCGCGCGCTGGTCGTCTATCTGGCACAGTCGACGACGCGGCACGCGCGGTCATCGTCAACGGCGGTTACGGACCTGGATACAAGTTCTTCACGCATCGACTGGGCCACGGCATCGGCCTCGACGGGCACGAGCATCCTTATCTTGTCAAAGGCAGCACGACGAATCTCGAACCCGGAATGACTTTTTCCAATGAGCCAGGCATTTACGTTGTCGGCGAGTTTGGAATTCGTTGCGAAGACGACATGGTCATCATGGCTGACGGCCCGGCGCAACTCTTGACGCCAAACTTCCAGGTGTCGCTCGAAAAACCTATGGGCTGATTTCAGGCGCGGCGAAGCGCGTCGCAAAACTCGACGATTCTTTGCTCCGCCCAAAATCGTTCCGCTCCGGCGTGATTCGAAATGAAGCCGCAGTGTCCGCCATGCTCCGTCGTGACGAACTGTATCGCGGTGTTCTGAGCTGGATTTGCGCGTAGAAATAATTTGTAGGGCACGAATGGATCGTCCTGGGCCGTAATCATCAGCATCGGCACGCGCACCTGCGCAATGAGCTTCTTTGCCCCTACAGCATCGTAATAATCCTGAGCGTCGCGGTAGCCGAATTGCGGCGCCGTAATCTTGTCGTCAAACTCTCGTACGGAACGTACCGGCCCGATTCCATTCAACGGGTAGCGCTGAGGGAACAGCTTGGCTTTGCGCGCGTAGCGTGCCATCAGCCCTTTTACGAAATGCCGCTGGTAGAAAAAATTGTCGCGCCGCTCGAGGGCATCAGCGCACGCCCCGAGATCCATCGCCGGGCAAACCACGCACACACCACGCAATGCCTTTGGCGCGGCGTCTCCAAACTCGCCGGCCATCTTCGTCACCAGATTTCCGCCCATCGAGTATCCGGCGAAGAAAACCTGTTTGAATCCTTCTCCGTTCGAAAGCTCTTCCAACACCGCGCGGTAATCCCCGCTCATTCCCGAGTTATACAACGTCTGCGTGAGCGACTCCGTCCCGCCGCAATTTCGCTGGTTCAATCGGACCGCATGAAATCCCAGCCGGAACGCCTTTTCCGCGATGCCGAAAACGTAATTCGATTCGCTCGACCCTTCAAGCCCATGCACAATCGCGATCACCGGCACGTCGCGCCGCTTCCCCGGCTGCCAATGGCAACGCCCCAGAATTCGGGATTCCGGATCCACCTGAAATAACCGTTCTTCCGAGGGAGGCAGGTCGAACCGTCGCCGAACAAACGCCGACGCAATCGTCATCGCATGACCGTTCTTCAACAGGGCATGCGGCTCAAACTTTTCTATCTCCTCAACCATGAATTCACTGTAGAGCAGCGCTACACCTCAGGCAAGCCGCCGACCGTAATCCTCACGGGAATCCTTGTTGTAGCGGTTCCTGCCGCCCGAATGCTATCTCTGGTTACATTGAAAGCCTCAAAAAGCATAATGAGCCCATCCCCACTGACGACGAATCGCTAGTAGCTTCCCTCGACCTCGAATATGCCGAAACTTCCCGCCGTTAAGCCCAGGGAGGCACAGCTCAATTTCTCGCCCCCACAAAGATGGCCAACTTGACCACAATCGCGTTGCCCCCTAGAATAGAAGTTTCACAGTGATTGATTTTTGCAATCTGATGCATTCAACTTACCGCCCAGCGACCGCGCGCTGGGCTGCGCTGTTTTAGGGCGCTAATCTTCAGAACCGAGGTTGTAATGATTGAAGGTCCAATTCCTGAGGGTCTTACTTTCGACGACGTGCTTCTGCTGCCCGGCAAATCTTCTGTGCTGCCGGCCGAAGTCGACACACGCACCTGCTTCACCCGCAAATTATCGCTAGATATTCCCTTGGCCTCCGCGGCCATGGACACCGTAACAGAATCGCGTCTGGCCATCGCGATCGCTCGCCAGGGCGGCATCGGCCTCGTGCACCGCAACATGCCCATCGACCGCCAAGGCGAAGAGGTCGACCGCGTAAAACGCTCGGAAAGCGGCATGATCGTTGACCCGGTCACGATTTCTCCGGACATCACGCTCCGCCAGGCGCTTGAGATCATGAACAAGTATCACATCTCCGGCCTTCCTGTTACCCGTGGCTCCCGCCTCACCGGAATTCTCACCAACCGCGACCTGCGCTTCGAGAAAAATCACTCCCAGCTCGTCGGCTCGGTGATGACCAAGGAAAATCTCGTCACCGTAGCCGTGGGCACCACCCTCGAAGAAGCCGAGCGCATCCTGCAAAAGCACCGCATCGAAAAGCTCCTCGTGGTCGATCAGGATTTCAATCTCAAAGGCCTCATCACCGTAAAAGACATCCAGAAAAAGCGCGAATATCCGCGCGCCGCAAAAGATGAACAAGGCCGCCTCCGCGTCGGAGCGGCCGTTGGCGCCACTGGCGACTATCTCGAACGCGCCGTCGAAATGTCCAAAGCCAAAGCCGATGTCCTCGCCATCGACACCGCGCACGGCCACACAACGCGCGTGATGGACGCCATCAAAGCCATCCGCAATCGCCTTCCCGAAGTGCAAATCATTGCGGGCAATGTGGCCACCTACGAAGCCGCCAAAGATCTTATCGCGCTCGGCATAGACGGACTGAAAGTCGGGATCGGTCCGGGCTCGATCTGTACCACGCGAGTCGTCACCGGCGCAGGCGTTCCCCAGATCACCGCCATTATGGAATCTGCGCGCGCCGCGCAAGGCACCGGTATCCCCATCATCGCTGATGGCGGCATCAAATATTCCGGCGACATCACCAAAGCCATCGCCGCCGGCGCTTCCTGCGTAATGATCGGCAGCCTCTTCGCTGGCACGGAAGAAGCTCCTGGCGAAACGATTCTCTATCAGGGCCGCACATTCAAGTCCTATCGCGGGATGGGTTCTATGGGTGCTATGGACGCCGGCTCCGATCGATACGCCACCGTCCAGGACATGGAAGAGCGTGGCAAATCCGTGCCAGAAGGCGTCGAGGGCCGCGTCCCGTACAAAGGCTCGCTCGGGGCGCTAACCGATCAACTTGTTGGCGGCCTAAAAAGCGGCATGGGCTACGTAGGCGCTCCCACGCTAAGAGAACTCACGGAAAAAGCCCGCTTCGTACGAATCACCGCCGCCGGCCTCCGCGAAAGCCACGTACACGACGTCATCATCACCCGTGAAGCCCCGAACTATCGCATGGAATAAACATGGGGTGCGGGAGCTCTGCTCCGGCTGTTCCGGCAGTTGACTATTCTTACCCGCGACAAACTCCTCTCGGGAAGTTAGCAGTCAATAAGCTAAACTAAAAAAGGTAACTGGAGCCCTTAACTTGTCTGACACCCAACCCTGGCGCAATCCCCGCCCTGCCCCGCAATTACCGGAAATGCAGCCCCGTCTGCACAAATTGTTGCTCCCCGCATGGCTCCGCGCCTGGTGGCCAGCCATCGCTTGGGCCGGTGTAATCTTCACGCTCTCGACGGATTCCTTCTCATCCGAGCACACCGCGACGGTTCTCTCGTACTTCGTGAAATGGCTCTTTCCTCATCTCCCCGAAGAGCAATTCCGATTCATTCACCACATCATTCGCAAGAGCGCGCACTTCACAGAATATTTTATTTTTTGCATCTTGATCTACCGAGGCGTGCGTGGCGACCGCAAAGGCTGGCGTTGGACGTGGGGCATCGCCGCTCTCTCCGTCGCAGCCGGCTATTCCATCCTAGACGAAATCCATCAGGCCTTCGTCGTCAGCCGCACCGCTTCACCCTACGATTCCCTTCTCGACTCCCTCGGCGCCTTCTTCGCCTTCGCCGTCCTATGGCTCTGGTTCCGATTGCGCCGCGCCCAAATCGTCGAGACCGCTGCGCCCTCAGCGCAACCGCACATCTCCGAATCCTGAACCATCCGTTAGCGACGTAAACTGAAATTTTGCCACCGCGCCAAACCAGTGTTACCTTGCTTACCACGAATTGTAGTGATCTGAGTCGCACGGCATGCGAGCAAAGAACCCTCCTATCTTTCAGTACATCGGCCTCGTTCTTCTCTTTGCTCTCGCTTCCGCGTATCAAATCCGCAGCGCGATGTTCAGCTTTCCTGATTATTTTCATCTGCACATTGCTGCATATCCATTCTCGGTGGACTATGCAGGAGGCAGGCCCCTTATCTCCTTTGTCTCCAATGCTGCAGCTCGGCAAGGTGTAAAGGAGAACAGCATTCTCGTCGCAGTAAACGGCCGCCCGCTTACTGGACTCGCTGTTTTCGGCGAAGCCATGCGCCTAGCCAAGCCGGGCGATATTCTTACCGTGCAGGTTTTGAATCCCGGCGACGCGGCCCCGCGCACCGCCAGCTTTCCCCTCGCGCAAGCCGTTTCTCCGCGCTTCGCTTGGGCCGCTGTCACGGTCCTCTGTATTAAGCTGGTGATGCCGGTGCTCTGTATTCTGCTTGGATTCTGGGTTGTCGCGGTGCGTCCTCGAGATCCTTCCGCCTGGTTTCTTTGCGTCATCATGCTGTTTTTTTCGGTCTTCTACAGTCCAGGAGTGGAAAGCTGGGGCCCCATCGTTCGGGACATCGCGCGCACTTATCGCGTTGCCATCGGCAACTCCTGGCCGATTTTCATGCTGCTCTTCGGCGTCTACTTTCCGGAGCCGTTCCCCGGCAAGGAATCTTTTTCGTGGAAATGGTCCAAGCGCCTGGTTATTTCTGTGCTGGTTGTTTTCACCATCATGAATGTCGTGGTTCAGCTTGGCCAGTTGGAAAATTTTGCCGCCGTTGCTTCACTGTCCGCCGTGCTGGACCGCCTTGCGAAACTTCAATTCGTCTTAAGTTTTGCGGCCACTGGCGCGTTCTTTGCTTGCGTTGGAGCCAAGATGGGCAAAGCCGTCACTCCCGACGCAAAGCGCCGCCTGCGATTGCTTTACTTTGGTTCGGTCGTCAGCATGGGCCCTGGGTGCATCCTCTTCGTGACGCAAGCTATCAGGGGCGGCCAGCTCGAGCAGATTTTTCCCGAATGGTTTGTCCTGTTTGCTCTTGTCCTGATGCTTCTGTTCCCCATTACCTTGGCGTACGTCATTGTCGTTCATCGCGCAATGGACGTCCGCGTCGTCGTCCGTCAGGGCCTGCAATATGCGCTGGCCAGCCGTGGAATCCAAGTATTACAAGTCCTTTTGACAGGCGTCATCTTAATCACCGGAGTGAGTTTCGCTCGCAACCGTCACTTGAGCCTCGCGAACGAAATCACCACGATCGCGGTTCTGATTCTGGCAGTTCTCTGGCTCCGCAAAGGCGCCAGTCTCCTCCGCAAGTGGACCGACCGCCGATTCTTCCGTGACGCTTACGATGCCGAACAAATTCTCGAAGCCCTGATCGAAGAGGTTCGCTCCATAGTCGAAAAACGCCCGCTCCTCGAACGAGTCGCGACAAGAATCGCCGAATCGCTACATATCCCGCGCGTCGCGGTGCTTCTGGAAGAAGGCGTTAGCTACCGTCCCGCGTTTGCTCTTGGCTTCACTGCTAGTCTCGCCGCCGATTTGCCCAATTCCGGAGTCACGGTTCGCCGTCTCAAGCAAGAGGCCAGCCCGGACCGAGTGTACTTCGACGACGAAAAGTCCTGGGTGAACACCTCCGCGATGTCGGAAGACGAACGCCACAATCTCGCATCTCTCCAGCCGCAATTGTTGCTGCCTCTTATGGCAAAACAAAATCTCCTCGGTATTATCAGCCTCGGCGAGAAACGTTCGGAAGCCCCCTACTCCAGCACAGACATACGTCTCTTGAAATCCGTCGCGACTCAAACTGCCCTCGCCCTCTCGAACGCCGAGCTGACCTCAGCTATCGCTGTCGAAATCGGCCGCCGCGAAAAATTAAACCGCGAAATCGAGATCGCCCGCGAAGTGCAGGAACGCCTTTTCCCCCAGCGGCTCCCCGAAATCGCTGGCCTCGACTACTTCGGTTTCTGCCGGACTGCGCTTGGTGTCGGCGGGGATTACTACGATTTTCTTGCCCTTCCGGACGGTAAGCTTGGCGTTGCCCTCGGCGACGTCTCCGGCAAAGGCATTGCTGCCGCGCTCACCATGGCCAGCCTGCAAGCCTCCCTGCGTGCCGACGCAATGCGTGCCGGCAACGACCTCGCCAGCCTGATCACGCGCGTCAACGGTATGCTCTATGACGCCTCCACCGAAGACCGCTACGCCACACTCTTCTACGCCCAATACGATCCCGCCACTCATCTTCTCAGCTATGTGAACGCGGGCCATTGCCCGCCGATTTTGCTTCGACGCGGTGATAAAAACGGCGCCGTCGAACGCCTCGATCAAGCAGGCGGAACGGTAGTGGGTTTATTGCCGGAATGTGCCTACGAACAAGCCGAAGTTTCTCTTTCCCCCGGCGACTTGCTGGTGATCTACACCGACGGCTTCAGCGAAGCCATGAGTCCCAACCTCACCGAATGGGGCGAAGAGCGCTTGATCCACGCGATCGCGGCGTGCGTCGGCCTTCCCGCTAAAGACTCCATTACAAAAATCATGCAAGCCGCCGACGCCTTCGCATCCGGGGCTCCCCAAAGCGACGACATGACCCTCGTCATTCTTCGAGTTCTTTAGTTCAAACCGCCTCTCTGAGACCGTGTATCCGCCACATCCTGCAAAGCATCCAAGCCGCTATCATGGAATTCAGACAACTCGGCCACTCTGGCCTGCAAGTGCCCGTTCTCAGTTTCGGCGCCGGCACGTTCGGCGGCGGCAACGAATTCTTCAAAGCCTGGGGCGCTAGCGACGTTGCCGAAGCCACGCGCCTGGTCGACATCTGCCTTGAAGCCGGCGTCAATCTCTTTGACACTGCCGACGTTTATTCGCGCGGCCTCTCTGAAGAAATCCTCGGCAAAGCCATCGCCGGCAAACGCAACCGCGTTCTCATCTCCACGAAAGCCACCTTCGCAATGGGGGATGGCCCCAACGACTCGGGCTCCTCACGCTATCACCTCATTCAATCCTGCGAAGACAGTCTCGGCCGCCTTGCCATCGATCACATCGACATCTACCACATGCATGGCTTCGACGCCCTCACGCCCGTTGAAGAAACTCTCTCGACTCTCGACACCCTCGTCAAATCCGGCAAAGTCCGCTACATCGCCTGCTCCAATTTTTCCGGCTGGCATCTCATGAAGTCGCTCTCCGTTTCCGAGCGCTACGGCTGGTCGCGTTATGTCGGCCATCAGGTCTACTACTCCTTGATCGGCCGCGAATACGAATGGGAACTGATGCCTCTCGCACTCGATCAAAAAGTCGGCGCGCTCATTTGGAGTCCTCTCGGCTGGGGACGCCTCACCGGAAAAATCGGCCGCAACCGCCCACTCCCCGAGGTTTCGCGTCTGCACAAAACCGCCGACCTTGGCCCGCAAGTCGAAAATGAATATCTCTACAAAGTCGTGGACGCGATCGAGGAAGTCGCGAAAGAAACCGGCAAGACCGTCCCGCAAATCGCGCTCAACTGGCTCTTACAGCGCCCTACCGTCGCCAACGTCATCATGGGCGCACGCAATGAAGAACAACTCCGCCAAAACCTCGGCGCCGTCGGCTGGAATCTCACCAAAGACCAAATCGCCAAACTCGACGCCGCCAGCGCCACACAACCCATCTACCCATACTGGCACCAGCGCCAATTCGCCAAGCGCAACCCCATCCCCGTATAAGGCTGCCCGGAGTTCAATTCGACTCCCTTCGGGATAGCGGTCGGTTCAGCCATTGCCGCCTTTCACACTCCAGCGTTGTGGCACTTTATGCTTGATCTATCGATCCCGTTATATAAAGCTCGCTGCATCCGTTGCGATGCCCGATTGGTAAAATGAACGCTACCAGCGATCGGCTCTTCTGCATCGTGAAATATGTTCGTGAACGCGATTGAAAAGAAATGACCGTATACGCGACTAGTTTGAACTTCGGCCGTCATCTGTACGGAGTGGCGGCTATGGCCTTTGGCCTCATCACGCTGGCCTGGCACGACTACAACGGCTGGCATCAACCGCGTTTCCTCGTCCACGCAGCCGCCGCTGTGCTAATCATCGGCGGCGCTGCGATGCAGTTCCGTCGGACTGCGAAAGCGGGTGCTGCTGTTCTCAGTGCAGTTTATCTTGTCTTCGTCTTACAGTGTTTGCCAGGAATCGTCGCCGCGCCCCGGGTTTACAATAGCTGGGGCAACTTCTTCGAGCAGTTTTCTCTCGTCGCCGGAGCCGCGATGGTTTATGCGCGCCTGTCCTCGGCATGGTCATCGGAGATGCGGAATCGGATCAGCTCCATTCTTGTGGGAATCTGTGCCGTTTCCTTTACTCTCGAGCAAGCGTTTTATCTTCCCCCCACGGCCACTCTTGTTCCGAAGTGGCTTCCGCCAAGCCAGAACTTTTGGGCGATAGCGACGACTGTTTTCTTCGCACTAGCGGCCGTCGCTCTTCTTACGAATCAAATGGCACTTCTCGCGGCTCGCCTGCTGACATTGATGCTCGTGATCTTTGGAGTATTCGTCTGGCTACCGTTGCTTGTTTCGGATCCCCACAGTCACACGAATTGGAGCGAAACCGCTGAGACCTTTGCGATTGCCGGAACCGCATGGATTCTCGGTGATCTTCTTGGCGAGTATCGGCTTAATGGCCATCGGTCCGCGATGACGTGAAGTGTGTCGGCTCACGTGAGATCGCCCACATAGCCCAAAAATAAAACGCCCGCCGCGGCTTGGCCGCAGCGGGCGAGTAGGAAAGTTGGACTGCGAAAAGTGGGCGACTTGTTGAGCCTATAGGCTTACGAGCCACCTAACACTAATCACCTGTCATTTGTCTGTTGCTGCTATCACTCCTCAATTTCGAGAATCAGTTATTGTAAGGCAAGTATCTCCACATGTCGTTGAGGTAGCCGTTCCCGGTTGTACTCGTGGAATCGTAACCCTCACCGCCGAAGAGCCACAGCTCGCCAAGGCTGTCGATAAAGGACGTCGCGTTACTGCGCCCGCCAGGTGTCCAGATGTAGTAGGTCTCGTAGGGACGCGTCAGGTCGCCGTAACTGCCGTTCTGGCTGCCCGTGTTCGATCCCTTAATCCAGGTCCACGTCCCAGGCTGAGTAGCTGTGGCGTTTGGAGAGTAGACCCACATGTCGTTTAGCGCGCCGTTGCCATTCGTAGCGGTTGAATTCAGTCCCCATCCACCAAAGAGCCAGAAATTCCCGCCCTGATCCACCCAAGCGGAGGCTCCCCAACGCGATCCGGGGAAGGTTCCGGTCGCGCCGGACGCTAAACCTACTGTGCCAGCTGCGCCTACAGTTGTTGGCGGACCAACGAAGGGCTGGGTTCCATAGTCTCCGGTCTGGTTTGCGGTTTTGGACCCAGCTACCCAAGTCCACTGATTGGTGCTGATTTTGTAGACCCAGAGATCGTTAAGGATCCCGTTTGGTGTGCCTGTGGTATCTAGTCCCTCTCCACCGAAGAGCCAGAGGTTCCCACTGGCATCGGCCCAGCCAACGGCTTCCTGACGTCCACCGGGCAAATTGGCCGATGCTGCGGTTCCCTGCGTGCCATAGATCCCATTCACGTTCGTTGTTTGGTTGCCCGACTTGAAAACCCAGTTTCCGCCGGTGTACTCCCAGAGGTCGCTCAGGAACCCTTCGTTCGAACTTCCATCGAAGCCGTATCCTCCGAAGAGCCAAATGTTTCCGGCATTATCCTTCCAGGTAACGGCGTTCACGCGAGCGCCGGGAACTAGCGTGCCCCCTGTGTAAGTGCCCTTTTGGTTGGTGGAGCTGGATCCACCCTGCCAAGTCCATTGGCCCGGAGTGGAAGTGAAGGGTGCTCCCGTCAACTGATCGTAGGAAGACGGGTAATAAGTACTGGCATTGAACTCCCAAAGATCGTTGAGTAATCCTCTGGAGCTGGAAGAAAGTCCATTGCCACCGAACATCCAAAGATTTCCCGCGGCATCGGTCCAGGTGGCCGCACCATAGCGTCCTCCCGGAACACCTGCAGTTCCCACAGTGTTATATGCACCGAGGTTGTTCTCGGTTTGCGCGTCGCAAATAACCTGCGCGCCAATTGTGGTGCCTGTGCATGGTGGGTTGGCCGTGATGACTGTCGGATCATACGCGCCGACCAACTGCCATTGGCATTCATCAGTAGCGATGGGACATACCCAAAGGTCGTTCATTGGGGCATCCAATGTGGAGGGTGTGAGGCTGCCAGACAATTCCCACCCTTCCCCGCCAAACATCCAGAGATTTCCATGACTGTCGCTCCAACCGGCAGCGCCGTATCGCCCGCCAGGAGTGTTGGTATAGGGATTCGGAAATGTGGTGGGTAACGACGTTCCGACCGATCCATACAGAGGCGCGGCGACTGTCCCGGATGTTTTTGTTCCGTCGATCCATGTCCAATCGTCATGAGCGCAATCAACCACGATGCTCGTGACACTTGCCGTCACCACCCCCTTGTAATCCCAAGTCGTGCAGCCCTGGAACTGGGTGCTGGGAGGCGTGAAAATCGACACCTCATATTGGTCGTTGAGAGCCACAGGCGTTGCAAAAGTAAACGGCCCGTTGGCGCTTACGTTTAGTGTGTTACCCAGGTTGTTCTGCAAGGCGAAGCTGTTGTCCGTAAGCGCGCCGTTGGTGGTGGCGGCTTTCCCCGCTAGACCAACGACTGTACCGCCGACGCTATATGTTACTGCGGGGCAGGTGATCGAGACTGTGGTGACGTTGGAAGTGGCGGTGCCGCTGCCGGTGCCAGTGGCGACCACACAAGTCTGTGTCGGCCCGGTAGGCTGCGCGGAGATGGATACCGTGTACGCGGTTCCGGTGGGAACAAGTTTTGTGAACGTGAATGCCTGATTCCCATTGGCAGGGCTAATGGGGAGCAGTTCAGAATCACTGCTGTTTTCGAGGATTAAGCCAGTGCCGACTACGCCGCTGACGTTGCCGCCGATGCTGTAGCTCAATACGCAGTTCACCGCAACAGTGGTGACGTTTGCGCTGGCTGTTCCGCTTCCACCTGTGACCGTACAGATCTGGTTGGGGTTGATCGGTTGCGTAAGAACCGTGACGGCGTACACATCCGCGCCGGTGACGGCCGTCTTGAATGTGAAGGCTCCATTCGCCGTAATCGTCAGGCTATCGCCGCCGTTGTTCTGCAAGATGACACTCGTGTTAGCCACGAGACCGGAAACCGTGCCACCAATAGTAGCCGTGACGGGATTTGTGGTGCACGCGACAGTGATTCCAGTAACGTTGGCGGTGGCCGTGCCCGAGCCGCCAGTCACCGCGCAATTCTGCGCCGGGTTGCTAGGCTGCGTTTGAACCGTTACGGCGTATAGGCCGCCGCTGGCAACGGTGGTCCCGAACGTAAAGGACCCATTCGCGTTGACCGGAAGAGTACTAGCGTTGTCCATCAAAACGAGACCGCTGCCCGCGAGCCCCGAGACCGTTCCGCCGATTGTATAGGGACCGCCCGCAGGGGCACCGGGAGTTCCTCCCGATCCAGCAGGGAGTCCGGCGCAAGCGCCGACAACCAGCAATATCACCGTTAGATACGCAAAAAATAAAGTCTTTTGGGCGGTTTTCATAACCGTTTTATTCTCCTCGCGTTCCCTGCCAACTATGGCTCGGGCCTGACTAATCTCGCATCCCATGGGCGAATGGGGTTCAGTACTACTAGACATCCTCAGGATACGGCGCGGATTATCGGCAAATCAATTCACTCGGGGAGAAGGTGTGCTCACATGCACAATAACCATCTGCGCCAACGATTCGCTGCGTCCATCTCGACGCGCTGGCAGGCATCGCGCTAAGTCGCTGCAGCGAAACTAGCCAATTGGAAATCGATAGAGCATCGCGCCGATGATCCGCAGTATCCGCACTTCCAAAAATGCGCCTGTAAACTCTATGGAATGAGCAGTTTCAAAACATTGGACTTAAAACCCTTTA
>CAVUCM010000039.1:0-13283 GCA_963740015.1 uncultured Acidobacteriota bacterium
TCTGAAACGGGCAACCTGTATCCATCCGTCATACTCTGAAGACTCATAACAAATGGGGGCAGTGCAAAGGGGTTGTGCTCAACGTGAGAATTCTTGCGGGGTTGTGTCTTTTGGCGTGTCTTGCCGGGTACGCGATTGGCCAGGACGAAGATGAATTGACGGCCAAGAAGCGGCTATTCCCGGGAATTGGGCCAGGGCTGCGGGCGCTGAAGCACGGGGCGGATGGAAACTATTATGTGTTGAGCGCGCCGGGATCATCGGCCTCCGTATTCGACCCAGCCGGGAAACTGCTGAGGAGAGTTCCAGCCTTCGAAGAAGGCAAGAGTCCCAATCCCCAGGCGCTCCAACTGGCAACGATTACCTATGGCGAAGACCTGGACGTAGATGCACAGGGAACCGTCTACGTGGCGGATCGCGGCGCAAATGCCATCAAGATCTGGGACACCAAGGGAAATGAGCGCGTCGTGAAGATTAATGGGCCGGTGGCGGTGGCGGCGCTTCCGGATGGGGAAGTCGCCGTGGCAACTACGCACGAACAACATTTAGTCATGGTGTTCGATAAGAATGGACGCGACGTGCGCGAGTTTGGCGATCCGGAGACAATCTCCGATAGGCCGGAAGTGAACCGCTTTCTAAACATCGGAATGTTAGTGACGGACGGCGCAAACCATCTGTACTTCGCATTTCCCTACCTGCCGGAAGCGACCGTGCGGCAATACGACCGCTATGGCTACGCGGGACAGGATATTCAGTACACGGGAGTGGACGCGTTGCCAGCGGCACAGGCGACTCGCAAAGAGATTGAGAGGCAGGAGAAGCGCGGAGACGCTCCCGTGTTCAAACGCATTCTCACGGCGGTTGGAGTGGAACGCACCAGCGGAGAAGTCTGGATGGCGCTCGGCAATAAACTGCTGCACTTTGACAAAGAAGGAAATCGCCGCTCAACTTACCTGATCTACACGCCCGCAGGAGCGCGGCTCGAAGCAAATACGATTCTCATCGAGCAAGACCGTCTGATCATCGGAAGCGACCCGCTGGGCGTCTACGAATTCGACCGGCCCGATAAAAAATCTCAACAATAGATGAATTATCCTCAGGGCGATTTGGATGCAAGCTGTGCAAAGAAGTGTGCGTGCTCGAAAATTTCGGGAAAATTCCCATACAAATGCGCCTTGGGGAGCAGAGTTGCACAATAATGGTGCTTGTGGAAAAGCTGTGCAGGGTGTGTGCACCACGGTGAGCCCCTTCGCACACTTTTCGCTTGCCCCAGTCGGCCCAATCGGCGACAATCCCGCGCTGTCTGATGGAAGTAAGTTCGAGGGGCCGGCAATTCCATAAGGGCCGCGCACCGGGCGCCAGGGGAAAGCAAGACGCTCCGGTACGGCCATGATTTCCCGAAGCCTGAAAACGATAAAGATAATGAAGGGACCTGCTTTCCACAGCTTATTCACATCTGTGGAAATTGCCGGGATAAATTTTCTCTTGCGATGACTACTGCGACGAATTCCTGGGAGCGGTTTCTTGAGCGTGTGAAGTCCCGGGTCAGCATCAACACATACACCACGTGGTTTCAACCCACCCGGCTGAATCGCGCCGAGGGGGAAAACCTGTTTGTACAGATCCCCAGCACGGTCTTTCGGCAGGTTCTTACGCGGACTTACGGCGAGATCGTCAAAGCCGTATTCCATGAGCTTGGGACGCCCAATATGAAAGTGCAGTACGTCTGCACAGAGGAAGAACCCGTGCCCGCCGCGCCCGCAGCTTCCGGCGTGAAACAAGCAAAGCTCGATTTTGAGAGCAGCGATCATCAACTGAATTTGCGCTACAGCTTCGATTCGTTTGTCGTCGGCAAGTCCAACGAGTTTGCGCACGCCGCGGCGCGCGCCGTGGCTGAACAGCCCTCGAAAGCGTACAACCCGCTGTTTCTCTATGGCGGAGTAGGAATGGGCAAGACGCACTTGATGCATGCCATCGGCCACACCATCAAGAAGCGCAATCCCGCCATGCGTCTGAGTTACGTGAGCGCGGAGAAGTTTACTATAGAAGTAATTAACTCACTTCGCTTCGACCGCATGACCAGTTTTCGTGATCGCTTCCACACCGTCGACGTTTTGCTGGTGGATGACATCCAGTTCATCGCAGGGAAAGAACGAACGCAGGAAGAATTTTTTCACACGTTCAATGCGCTCTACGAACAGCAGAAGCAGATTGTGATTTCTTCCGACTGCCTACCAAAAGAGATTAATTCTATCGAGGAACGGCTGCGCTCGCGGTTTGAGTGGGGCCTGATCGCCGACATTCAGCCGCCGGATCTGGAAACCAAGATCGCGATTCTGCAGAAGAAAGCGGAGAACGATCGGTTTGGCTTGCCGGACGATGTGGCGGAGTACATCGCGCGGGCCATCAAGTCCAACGTGCGCGAGTTGGAAGGCGCGCTGACTCGGCTGATGGCGTATGCTTCCTTGACCGGAGCCACCATTTCTCTGTCAACCGCCCAGCAAGTTCTGCGCAACATCATTGCTTCGCAGGAGAAGCGCGTCACCATCGACCTGATTCAGAAGCGCGTGAGCGAACATTTCAATATGCGCGAGCAGGACTTGAAGGTGCGCAGCAACACGCGCGCCATTGCATTTCCGCGCCAGGTGGCGATGTAC
This sequence comes from uncultured Acidobacteriota bacterium, assembly GCA_963740015.1. Taxonomy (GTDB): domain Bacteria; phylum Acidobacteriota; class Terriglobia; order Acidiferrales; family UBA7541; genus Acidiferrum. The sequence continues at coordinate 2,655 of CAVUCM010000039.1, forward strand.
ATCGTGAAGCAGCTCACGACGGCGTCATTGCCAGAAATTGGCCGACAATTTGGCGGCAAGCATCACACCACGGTCCTGCACTCGATCAACAAAATTGAGGAAATGCGGCGTTCGGACAAAGATCTGAACCGCACCATCACGCGCTTGATGGATACTTTGCAGTAGCCGCTTCGTTTTCATTCAATCTGTTTTAATATTTCCAAGCATAGCTTCCCTTTAAATTTGCGAGACCTGTGTCTCCCAGACTCATAATTGCAATGTACTCGTAATTCGGCTCGTGCACAGACGCCTGTAATTTTGTACGCGGAGACGTTGTGAATAGACATTGGAGAAGATGCGGAAAATCTGTTGAGTACGGAGGAAGATATTTTGGTTTACTGGGTTGAGGGTGAGACTAATGCTTCTGTTTCACCGTTTCCCACAGTTGGCCACTTGGAACACTCAACGCTAGACCACTGGGATAAAAGTGGTTGCCAAGCTTTCCACAATTCCACCGCACTCATCACAACAACAAGCTTTATAGTTTCTGGAAATTATTTATTGCTCTTGTGTTTGTGATAGTGGTTTTGGTTGTGGATAAAATGCAGGCGCCATCACCTTCCGGTACCACGTAAGAGAGTTCTGATTCCGACGTATTTCCACAGGTTTTACGTGGCTTGTGGGCTTTATACTTTGGGCAAAAGCGAGTACAGTACGGCAGCGGTGGAAAGTGGCGAGGAACCCGAATGAGCGCACCAGGAACCGCACGCGAGGAACATCAATCGATGGAATTCAGCGTTACAAAATCAGCGCTGTTGAATGAACTGAGCACCACGCAAGGTGTCGTCGAGCGCAAGACGACGATCCCGATTCTTTCGAATTTGCTGGTTGAAGCCAAGGGCAGCCAGCTGACCATTACTGCGACGGATCTCGAGCTGAGCGTCCGCACGTCCTGCGAAGCAAAGATCAAGAAAGAGGGCGCGGGAACCATCCCCGCAAAAAAGCTGCTGGAGCTCGTGCGCTTGCTGCCCGAAGGCGAGATTAAAATTAGGCTGCTCGAGAATCACTGGGTAGAGATCACCAGCGATAGGAAAAAATACAAGCTCGTCGGCATGGCCAAGGAGAATTTCCCGGCGCTCCCAGCAATGCCGCATACCCTCGTAAAGATTTCCGCTCCAGTCATGGAGAGCCTGATCGCCAAAACAAAATTTGCTATTTCGATGGAAGAGTCACGCTACACATTGAATGGCGGCTTGCTCATCTTGAAGCCGGATACTCTGGCTATGGTGGCCACAGACGGCCACCGTTTGGCGCTTGCCGAAACCGATCAGAAGCTTGCCGGGCTAAATGGCGAAGTGAAAGTGCTCATTCCGAAAAAGGCGATGGACGAAGTGGAGAAGCTTGCAAGCGCCGCCGGCTCCGATGCTTCTATCGAGTTCGCTAAAGACGAAAGCCATTTGTTCTTTCAAGTTGGCCACCGCCTGCTCATTTCGCGCATCCTCACCGGACAATTTCCAAATTACGAAGCAGTCCTCCCGCGCGACAACAACAAAACAGTCGTACTTGAACGCGCCGAGCTCAGCGATGCGGTCCGCCGCGTGTCGCAACTCGCGGATCAGCGCTCGCATGCCGTGAAACTGGCCGTTTCGAAAGAAGGCATCGAAATTTCCGCGTCGAGCCCCGAATACGGCGAAGCCAAAGAAAACATTGAAAAAGATTACAAGGGCGACGCCATCAGCATCGGATTCAATTCTTCTTACATGCTCGATTTTCTTGCCGCCGCCGCCGATGGCCCCATCAGCATCGAGCTGAAGGATGAACAATCCGCCGGCCAGATGCGCCCGCTGGCCGACGAATCCTACCGCTACCGCTACATCATCATGCCCATGCGCATCTGAATCGATTCAGTATAGAGAGCAAGCCGTGCGCATTCCGGTGAGCTCTTTTACCACTGAATTATCTACACCTTGATTTAACTTAACGAACAATATATGCTGCGACTTGCCGCGTTTGAGGTTCCAAACTGGAACCTCAAATATGCGCCTTGACGCAAATGCCTTCGCAAAACGCCATCGTTCCAACCGCCCTCATTAGCCAGAAAATCTTTTTTGTGCGCGGCACTCGGATAATGCTGGATGCCGATCTCGCCCGCCTGTATGCAGTAGCTACAAAAAATCTGAACAAAGCAGTCAAACGAAACGCCAGCCGCTTTCCTTCCGATTTCATGTTTCAACTCACGCCCAAGGAATTACAAAGTTTGGGGTTCCAGTCTGGAACCTCAAAACCAGGCCGAGGCGGCCGTCGCTATGCTCCCTATGCTTTCACGGAGCAAGGTGTAGCGATGCTTTCCAGCGTGCTCCGCAGTTCGCGCGCCGTTCACGTAAACGTCGCGATCATGCGAACATTCGTTCGTCTTCGCGAAATGCTCGCAACGCACGAAGAATTACGCCGAAAAATCGACGCGATGGAAAAGCGCTACGACGCGAGATTTCAGGCCGTTTTTGAGACGATTCGCCGCATGCTTGAAACGCCGATTCCAGCGAAGAAAGCGATCGGATTTCACACCAGACTTGAGTTACCCGCAAAGTCTCCTCAGCCTGGCAAGGCAAGTCTAAATAGCACAAAATAAATGCCTTACAGATCGTTCGCGACCTCTTCTGGCCTTGAGAAACGGAGTCAGATCGGGTACACTTTGTTGGCTGTCGATTCGCAGTTCGGTAACCTTCCAAATCGGCACGTCGGCCAGGTAAATTCGGCTTTGCAATTTAGCTTCGCGCCAGGAGCTAAGGAGCCGATAGCTTGGAGTTAAGAAGTCTTCGCCACGTCTCGCTGCGCGAGATGGGATGGAGCAGGAACCCTACGAGTTCTGGATTTGCTCGATGAATCCGGAATCAAAGGGTAAGGCGACGTACGGAGCAGTCCGCGAGCACGCCTTTCCTCGCTTCACAAAAATTTTGAGCAATTTTTTGAGCCGCAAGCATGTCGATCTCTGCGCACATAGAGTGCAAGGATCGCGCTCTTCGGCTCGGAGCCTCGGCTAAGGGAGAATTCATGGGCGAAAAAGAAGACGCTGGCGTAACGCCGCAAGCCGGACACAAGTACGACGCCAAATCGATCAAAGTGCTCGGCGGCCTGGAAGCTGTACGCCTGCGACCGGCGATGTACATCGGCTCGACGGGTGACATGGGCCTGCATCATCTCGTGTGGGAAGTAGTCGACAATTCCGTCGACGAAGCCATGGCTGGCCATGCGGACGAAATCAACGTCACTGTGCACGCCGATGATTCGGTCACTGTGGTTGATAACGGCCGCGGCATTCCCGTCGACATGCACGCCACGGAAAAGCGTCCCGCTGCGGAAGTTGTACTCACCGTCTTGCACGCGGGCGGAAAATTCGATAGCGACACCTACAAAGTTTCCGGCGGTTTGCACGGCGTCGGCGTTTCCGTCGTCAATGCTCTCTCGGACCGGCTCGAATTGGAAATCTCTCGCGACGGCGCGGTGTGGGAACAGTCCTACGAAAAAGGCAAGCCCACCACGAAGCTGAAACAAACCGGCAAAACGCGAAAGACCGGCACGAGTGTCACGTTTCATCCCGATCCAACAATTTTTGATAAGACGGTTTTCAGCTTCGACACGCTTTCGCAACGCTTGCGCGAGCTCGCCTTTCTGAACAAAGGCCTGAAAATTACGCTTACCGATGAACGTTCGGAAAAAACCGCCGAGTTTCGCTTTACGGGAGGAATCGGCGAGTTCGTAAAGCACCTGAACCGCGGCAAAACCACGCTGCACGATTCACCGGTCTACATCGAAGGAAAGCGTGGCAACGTCGAAATCGAAATCGCGCTGCAATACAACGACACTTATGGCGAAAATGTTTTTGCGTTCGCGAATACCATCAACACGGTGGACGGCGGCACGCACCTTTCCGGTTTTCGTTCTGCGCTGACGCGCACGATTAACAATTTCGCGTCCGTCGGCTGGCATGTTGAAAGAACAAAAAGATGAAGTCACTATCACGGGCGACGACGTTCGCGAAGGCCTTGTCGCGGTCGTGTCTGTTCGCCTGCCGCAGCCGCAGTTTGAAGGACAGACCAAAGGCAAACTGAACAGCGACATCAAGGGCGACGTCGAGCAACTCGTGAACGAAAAGCTGGGCGAATGGTTTGACAAGCATTCCACGGTGGCCCGCCGCATCATTTCCAAGTGCATCGATGCTGCTCGCGCTCGCGAAGCCGCGCGCAAAGCTCGCGAACTGACGCGGCGCAAGTCCGCGATGGATTCAAGCGGTCTGCCCGGAAAACTTGCCGACTGCCAGGAGCGCGATCCTTCGCGCTGCGAATTGTTCGTAGTCGAGGGCGAATCCGCCGGCGGCTCGGCGAAAATGGGCCGCGACCGTAAATTCCAGGCAATCCTGCCGCTCAAAGGAAAAATTCTCAACGTCGAAAAAGCGCGTTACGACAAAATGCTGGGGCACGAAGAAATTCGCGCCATCATCACTGCCCTTGGCACCGGCATCGGGAAAGACGACTTCGACGCAGGGAAACTCCGCTATCACAAAGTGATTCTGATGACCGACGCGGACGTCGACGGTTCGCACATCCGTACGCTGCTGCTCACGTTTTTCTTCCGCCACATGAAAGAACTGATTGATCGCGGCCATATTTATATCGCGCAGCCGCCTCTGTACCGCGTGAAGCGCGGCAAAACAGAAAAATATATCCGCGATGAACGAGAATTCGCGCACGAACTGATGAAACGCGCCACCGAAGACCACGTCGTGAAAGCGAAAGAAGGCGTGTCGCTGGAAGGCGCGGGATTGACGAAGTTTCTCCTCAATGTGCAGGAGTACGAAGCTGCTGCAGCGAAACTCGGCCGGCGTTTGCGCGAACACGGCCTGGTCGAGTTGCTTGCGGAAAGCGGCCTCGAGAAAAAGACGGATTTCGAGGACAAAAAAGCGCTCGACAAACTTTTGAAGGAAGTGGACAAAGCCAAGCTCAAGCTCGAAGGCAAAGTTGCTTTTGACGAAGAGCACAGCCTCTACGAAATTCAGTTCGGCTTGCCGCACAATCAAAAAGTGAATTGGGCGCTGGCTTCGACCGCCGACTACAAACGTCTGCGCGGATTGGCCAAGCAGATCGAGGAGTACAACAAGCCGCCCTTCACCGTGGCACGCAACGGCGACAAGGCGAGCATGGAAAACGTGCACGACGTTCTCAATTACGTCGTGGAGGACGCCAAGAAAGATTTCACGATCACGCGATTCAAAGGCCTGGGCGAAATGAACGCCGAGCAATTGTGGGACACCACAATGAACGCGGACACACGAACTCTGCTCCAGGTAAAACTGGAAGACGCCGTCGCCGCCGAGGATATTTTCTCTACGTTGATGGGCGAAAACGTCGAAGCGCGGCGCAAGTTCATCGAAGAAAACGCGCTTGAAGTCGTGAACCTGGATATTTAGTCCGTGGCCGCGCAGGACAACGCGGATGCAGGTTCCATTCGAAACGCTATCCGTTGGGGTTTGCTGTTAGCGGCAATTGCCACTGCCACGTTTCGTTTACCGCGGCTTGTTAACGAATTCCGAGCGTGGCGAGGTGCTCTTGTTCTCGGGGATCCTGCCGCAGCAGAAGGCTGGCACAGGGTTCTTAACGTCGAGTTGATCGGCGTGTTGGTCGTGCTGGCCATCGGCATCGCCGCTTTTTATGTATTGCGGCCGAAAGCGAAAGCCGCGGAATGATTTATCAGTTGGGTTGGACGACGTTGCCGGGGCTGCGTGGATTGAGTTGCGGCGAATTTCGCGCGACGCCGACGAATACACCAGACAGCGAGCGAGGCGTGGCGATTGAGTTTGCGAGCGATGTCGAACGCGACAGTTTTGTGCAGCAACTCGAAGAGCACTTTGCGCCACGGCGCTTTACCAACGCAGCCGATGCATTCGATACGGTAAAGGCTTACATGCTGGAGTACGCAGCAAAACGATAGATATTGCCTGTAGGGGCGCAGCATGCTGCGCCCCTACAACGTAGAAATTAAGCACCAGCGAGGATAAATGGCGGACGAAACAAACAAGTCGATACTCCTTCCGGTCGATATCGAAGCCGAGATGAAGAAGTCGTATCTCGACTACGCGATGAGCGTCATCATCGCGCGCGCGCTGCCGGACGTGCGCGACGGCTTGAAGCCCGTTCAGCGCCGCATCCTCGTGGCCATGAACGACCTCGGCCTCGCCTCGAACCGCGGCTACCGCAAATGCGCCAAGATATGCGGCGACACTTCCGGCAACTACCACCCGCACGGCGAAGCCGTCATCTATCCCGCGCTCGTCCGCTTGGCGCAAGACTTCAACATGCGTTACCCGTTGATCGACGGCCAGGGGAATTTCGGTTCCGTCGACGGCGATCCTCCGGCGGCCATGCGGTACACCGAGGCGCGTCTCGCGAAGATCAGCGAAGATATTCTCGCTGACCTCGAAAAAGAAACTGTCGATTTCGTTCCCAATTTTGATCAGACACGCGAAGAGCCATTCGTTCTTCCTTCACGCATTCCGAATTTGCTAGTGAACGGCGCCAGCGGTATCGCCGTTGGCATGGCCACGAACATTCCCCCGCACAATCTGCGCGAGATCGTGGAAGCCGCAATCATTCTGCTCGACAAGCCGGATACACCACTGAAAGAAATCATGAAGATCGTGCCCGGCCCGGATTTTCCGACCGGCGCGTACATCGCCGGCCGCGAGGGCATCGAAGCCGCCTACAAAACGGGACGCGGCAGCTTCATGATGCGCGCCAAGGCCGCCATCGAGGAAGTTGGCAAAGACCGCGAAAATATCGTGGTCACCGAAATCCCGTACCAGGTCAACAAATCCAGGCTGATCGAGCGCATCGCCGAACTGGTGCAGACCAAAAAGATCGAAGGCATCTCCGACGTTCGCGACGAATCTTCGCGTGAAGGCATGCGCATCGTCATCGAAATCAAGCGTGGCGAGGAATCGCAGTTCATCCTCAACAATCTTTTCAAATTCACACAGATGCAGGAATCGTTCGGCATGATCCTGCTCTCCATCGTCGCCGGCCAGCCGCGTGAATTGGGCCTGATTCCGATGATCAAGTTGTTTCTCGAGCATCGTCGCGACGTCGTGCTGCGCCGCACGCGCTTCGAGCTGCGCAAAGCTGAAGAGCGCGAGCATATCCTCGTCGGCTACCAGGTCGCTCTCGATCATTTGGACGCCGTCATCCGCATCATTCGCGGTTCTTCGGGCCGCGCCGATGCCAAGCAGAACTTGCTCAATTATTTTTCCGAGCAAGACGCCACGATCACAGAGAACGGAAAGTCCAGAAAGATCGAAGGCGTCAAGCTGGACGGCAGGAAATATCGAGTTGCCTCACTTGAAGGCGAAATCACACGGTCTGTCTCTGACGGCCTGACGCCAGTTCAAGTCGACGCCATCCTCGAACTGCAACTCCATCGCCTCACGCAGCTCTCGGTCGATGAAATCCTCAAGGAATTGAAGTCCATCCGCGAGCAGATCGCGGAGTTGAGGGAAATTCTCTCCAGCGAGAAAAAGCTGAAGCAGGTCATCACCGCCGAGTTGCGCGAAGTCCAGAAGGCTTACGGCGACGACAGGCGCACCCAAATTGTGGATAAGGTCGACGAGATCAAACTCGAAGACCTGATCGCCGATACGGAAATGCTGATCACGGTGAGCCATGCCGGCTACATCAAGCGCACCGCTGCCGACACGTACCGGCATCAGTCGCGCGGCGGCAAGGGCCGCATCGGCGCGCGCACCAAGGAAGAAGACTTCGTCGAGCACATGTTCATTGCTTCGGCGCACAGTTACATTTTGCTCTTCACGTCAAAGGGCCGCGTGTACTGGCTTAAGGTGTACGAACTGCCGGAAGCCGCTGCGGCTACCAGAGGCAAAGCGATTTCCAGTCTCGTTAAATTCCAGGAAGACGAAAAGCTGACCGCTCTCGTCGCGGCACAAAATCTCGAAGAAGAGGGCCGCTTCGTCTTTATGGCCACGAAAAGCGGCACGGTTAAAAAATCGACTCTGACCGAATTTTCGAATCCGCGCTCGACGGGGATTATCGCCATCAATCTCGATGGCAAGGATGAACTGATCGGCGCCAAACTTACCGACGGCAAGAAAATGATTTTCCTTGCCAGCCACGAAGGCCAAGCCATCCTGTTCCGCGAAACGGAAGTTCGCCCAATGGGCCGCAACGCCGGCGGGGTGAACGGAATGGACCTCGACAAGGACGACTACGTCGTCAGCATGGATGCCGTCCAGCCGGACTTTGAAATCATTGCCAAGGAACACAAGATCACCACGCAGAATCTTGAAGAACTCGAAAACGAACAGATCAAGGATTCGCTGGTGACCCTGATGCTCACGGTTGCGGAAAAGGGTTTTGGCAAGCGCACACCGCTGGCGGAATACCGCATCACTTCGCGCGGCGGCAAGGGCGTCGTCAACATGAAGACCACCGACCGCAACGGCTCTGTCGTGGCTACGCTTCAAGTAACGGAAGAGTCCGACGTGATGATCATCACGCACGACGGAAAAGTGATCCGCGTCCATTCGAACGAAATTCGCGAAGCGGGCCGCTCCACCCAGGGCGTTCGCCTGTTGCGCCTCGAAGAAGACGATTCCGTCGCGGCTGCCGCTGTCTTGCAGGAAGAGCAGGAAGAAGAAAAGAAATAGCCGGGCCTCTGGCTCTGCCGTTCTAGGGGCGCAGCTTTATCCTGAGCGCGGGCGAAGGAATGCTGTGCCCCTACAACTCCGATAGTTAGTGTTAGAATCTTTTCCCTTATGAAAACTACGCGACGGTTCTTTGCAGTCCTATTCCTTCTCTCTGCGCCCCTGCTTTTGCTTTCTCAGGCACAAACGCCGGCAAAACCTGCCGCGGCGGGCCAGTACATCGCCTACGTCGGCACATACACGTCAAAAACAAACAGCAAAGGGATTTACGCGTTCCGGTTCGATTCAGAGAAGGGCCAACTCACGCCTATCGGCGTGGCCGCGGAGACCACCGATCCTTCGTTTTTGGCTGTGCACCCCAACGGAAAGTATCTCTATGCCGTGAATGAAATCGGCAATTTCAACGGAGGAACCAGTGGCGCGGTCAGTGCGTTTGCCATTGATGCGAAAACCGGCGCGCTCAAGTTTCTGAATCAAGTGCCCACGCGGGGCGCAGGACCTTGCTACGTTTCCCTCGACAAAACTGGCGCATTCGTTCTGGTTGCGAATTATGACAGCGGCAGCATCGTCTCTTTTCCCGTCCAAGCTGATGGCAGTCTAGGCACCACCAGCGGTTTCGTCCAGCATTCCGGCTCCGGCCCCGATAAAGAGCGCCAGGAAGGGCCGCACGCCCACTGGGTTGCTACATCGCCGGACAATCGTTTCGCTCTCGCCGTCGATTTGGGCCTCGATCAAGTAATCGTCTATGGCTTTAATTCCAGTACGGGGATTTTTACGACGATGCTATCCGGCTTTGCGAAGGTAAAGCCCGGCGCCGGCCCCCGACACCTCGCGTTTCATCCCGACGGCAAGTTTGCGTACGTGTTGAGTGAAGTAGAGTCGTCGGTGACGGTCTTTTCCTACCAGCCAAAGACTGGCGCACTTACGTCCTTGCAAACCATCTCCGCGCTTCCGAAGGATTTTTCTGGTCACAAAGAAGCCGCTGAAATTGCCGTGCATCTTTCAGGAAAATTTCTCTACACTTCAAACCGCGGTCACGACAGCATCGCGGTTTTCGCGATCGACGAAAAGAAGGGAACGCTGAGATCTCTTGGGCAGGTCCTGACCGGCGGCAAAACGCCCCGCCATTTCGCCATCGATCCCACAGGCTCATACCTTCTCGCCGAAAATGAAGAGTCGAACAACATCGTTATCTTCCACATCGACCCCGCAACCGGAAGCCTCACGCCGACGGGACAGACGGTCGAAGTACCTTCGCCGGTGTGCTTAACATTTGTCGCCGCACCGTAGCAGCGATACAATCCGCCTTCCACTTCATAACTTCGGGGGAACCAAATGATTCGTAATAAGAAAATCGCATGAATATCCTGCGAAGTCTTGCCTGGCTCTTCGTTCTTTCCGTCGCAGCCGGTGGCCCTAGGTGACGGTGAAACGGCGCCTGCTCGCGATGCTTAAGCAGCCCGTCGACGAGGCCTACACCGCGAAAATCCAGAAGTACACCACGGAGCCATATTTCACTTCGCCGCTCGTCAACTATTTCCCCGCTTCGAAAAATGTCCCCACCCTAAAGTTGTCCTCGGCGATGTAGCCGGGGCGCGCGGAATCTTTCCCTACGCCGAGGACGTGTACAAATACATGCGCCTGCTCGAAAAGGCCAGTCCCCGCGTAAAAGTTTTCTCCATCGGCAAAACGGAAGAAGGCCGCGAGATGATCGCCGTGGCAGTATCCTCGCCGGAGAATTTGAAAAACCTCGAAGCCAACCGCGCGCAGTTGGCGAAGCTCGCTGATCCGCGCACGATAAAACTGGATGACGCGGAGGCTGACCGCATCGTCGCGCAAGCCGTTCCCGTCTACTACATCACGGGCACAATTCACTCGCCGGAAACCGGCGCGCCCACCGCATTAATGGAATTGGCCTACCGCCTTGCCGTAGATGAAAGCCC
>CAVUCM010000040.1:0-16084 GCA_963740015.1 uncultured Acidobacteriota bacterium
CAAGTGGAAAAAAGTTTTTTTCTGCGAGTGAATTTGGGCAAGCGAGCTGAGCCTGCCTGGGGATTGTCACGACCCTTGGTTCTCAGCGCTTTCCGTCCCCAACGCGCCTATGGTTTAAACCCTGTTCTTTTGTTTTTTCTCTTCAGCGTCCGACAACAAAATTCTTAAATCCCGCAAATTATTTCCGGTAGGCCCGGTAATGATCGTATCCCCCAACCTCGCAAAATAAGAGTACGAGTCGCTCTCTCGAAACATGTACCGCGCATTCAACCCAATCGCCTGCCCCCGCTCCAAAGTCTCCCCATCGGCCACTGCTCCTGCTGCCGGACTATTCCCATCCACTCCATCCGTCCCTGCGCTAAGCACCGCGATCTTCTTCCCGGCAATTTTCTTCACGCACGCCAGAACAAACGCCGCGTTTCTCCCACCGATTCCTTTGCCCCGAACCGGCGAGCTAACCTCTCCATCCGCAATCACCGCAACACGCTTCCCTGGATTCGCCCGGCGCACTTCCTCAAGCTGCGCCAATAAATATTCCGCCGCCTTCTCGACCGGCCAATCATCGGTGGTGTTGTCGCAGCATGCCACGAATCCCTTCGCTTCCGTAGCGTGATGCGCCGGATGAAACAAATCATCGAGCCCCAGTAAAAGCGAAAAATGTGCGTTGGCAAACGCAGCATCGCCCTCCTTCGGCGTCTCCGGCATTTGCCCTTCATCCATCCAACGCAAAAGCGAAGCAGGCAGCTTATCCCTCAGCGCAAATTTTGCGACGACCGGCTGCACGTCCGCGACCGTCGTGGGGTCCGGCAGAGTCGGTCCGGAAGCCAGTGCCGACTCTTTTCCCACCGGCACATCGCTCACAGCCAAAGTAATTTTCATCGCGCGCCCTGCAGCCACTGCGAGCCTACCGCCCTTCACCGCCGAAACGTGCTTTCGCACCGTATTTATTGCCTCGATCGGCGCCCCGCAGGTTACCAATGCGCGGTGTAGTTGGCGCACATCCTCCAAGGTCTGCCCGCCATCGAGCGGCAACTCCACCAACGCCGATCCCCCGCCTGACAATAGAAAAAACGCTACGGTCTTCTCGTCGCATTCTCTGAGCAGAGCCAGAATCGATTCCGCCGCTTTCCAGCTCTGAATATCTGGAGTCGGATGTCCGGCAACGAAGTACTTCATCCCAGCTACGGCAACCAAAGGAGGCGTAGGCGCTGCAACAATCCCTTCCAGGGGATGCTCTCGGCCAAGCAAACTAGCTAGCCCTTCCACCATGGCGTGCGCCGCCTTACCAATCGCAATCACACGCACATTCGCAAATACGGGCAAACTCACTTCCACATTATCGAAACACAAAACCGCTCCCGCGCGCCGCAGTTTCCTCTGCATGGCCTCGGGAATGTCGATCGCCGAAATGGTTTCCTGGAAAATTCGGCGGGCAAGTTGCTTCAGTTCCGCCATAGAAGAGTCGCCGGGTTCCCTCAACCCGCTTTCAAGACTTCCGGATTCAACATATTCGGCGGCCGCTGTCCCTTGAACATCGCCACTACATTCTCCGCTGCCATGCACGCCATCTTCGTCCGCGTTTCAATCGAGGCCGAAGCGATATGAGGCGCCAGTACAACGTTTGGCCTCTTCAATCCGGGATGGATGAAAGGTTCATTCTCGAACACATCCAGCGCCGCGCCAGCAATCTTCCCAATCTCCAGCGCATGCACGAGGGCCGCTTCATCCACCACCGGGCCGCGCGACGTATTGATGAGGTAGGCCGTAGGCTTCATCTTGTAGAATCTCGGAGCATCAAACATTCCTCGCGTCTCCGGCAACAGTGGCACATGCAGGCTCACAAAATCCGACTCTGCAAGCAGACTATTCATTCCGCGATATTCCGCTTTTAGCTCTTTCTCCACTGCTTCCGGCGCTTGCTTCTCGTCCGCGTAAATCACTTTCATCTGAAAACCGAGTGCCCGCCGCGCCATGGCCTTGCCAATCCTTCCGAAGCCCACGATCCCCAGCGTCTTGCCCCACACATCCGTCCCTACAAGCTGATCCAGGTCCCAGCCTTTCCAATTCCCAGACCTCGCCAGCGTGTCGCCTTCTACCAACCGCCGCGCTGCCGCCATCATCAACGTCCATGCAAAATCCGCCGTCGTCTCGTCCAGAACGCCCGGTGTGTTCGTGGCCACCACTCCACGCTTGGTGCAAGCCGCCACATCAATGTTGTCGTATCCCACCGCCACGTTCGCGGCAATCCGCAATTTCGGAGCAGCGCTCAGCAATTCTAGATTCACCTTTTCGGTCAGCAGACACACCAATCCTTCTTTGTCCTTGAGTCTCCTGAACAATTCATCTTTTGGAATTGATTCTGGCTTGGCCCAATATTCGGCGTCGCACGCCGCGTTCAAGATCTCCTGCGCGGCAGGAAACAGCGGCCGTGTCGCCAGCACCTTCGGTTTCGCCATCGTTCGCCTCGTCCTGGTCCAATGAAATTGAGAAAATCACACTAACACACTCCGCTACCATCATCCCATCAGGGTGTTGCCGTAGAGTTTCCGCGTTTCTGGAGGACTGTGGAATGTTGGTTTGAGATTCCTGTAGGGGCGGGGCTTGCCCCGCCCTCGCTCGCCGCAAATTCGGACGAGCGCCTTCGGTGAAGCCGGGAGCTGTATCTATTCCGCTCAATTCTATTTCTCGAGTTCGAGCTATTGTTTCGGAGGCGGAAGACGCGTCTCGATCGTCTTCAGGCGATCGTTCATTTCCTGTATCAGATGGTCGAGGTGGTCGAGTCGCTTTGCTACGGCGGCTTGATCGTTTCCAGTTGCAGGTGAGGCGGCGTCCGCGCCCTCATCCTCTCCGGACGTTTCACCATGCTGGTGGTGTCTTTCGCCGGCGGGGGCCTTCAGCGCCGCGATTTGGTCTTTAATCATGGGGACCATCTCGATGCTGAGATCGTCGCTCTTGAGCAAGGCTTCGAGAGCAGGAACGGCCGAGGCGTCGCCACGCGCGCCCAGCGCGAAGATGCTGGCCATGCGAATGGGAAAGTGCGGCTCATTGAGATAGGAGGCGATTTGTTTGGTGATGTCTTTGTTGTCTTTTTGAAGGCGAGCGAGGCTGGCGATTGCGGCCTCACGCGATTCGATGGGCTTACCCAGAGCTGACAATTCGAGCAGGAGCGGCACGGCTTTATCGTCACCGAGCGGCCCCATGGAACGCAGCGCGGCGTTGCGCAGGAAGCCGTCAGGAGAATCGGCGGCAACCGCGGCGTCAAGAGTAGTGAGAGCGCCTGGTGCTTTGAGGCGGCCTAACGCTTGAAGGGCTGCGCCTCGGGCTCGATAGGAGCTGTCATCGCCAGCGATGGAATTTAGTTTGGCGACAATGGCAGGGTCATCCTTGAAATTTGCGAGCGCGGAGACGATACGATTGCGCACCCACGGTTCCTTGGCGGTATTTAACGCATCGAGGAGCTGCTTCGACGCAGCTGAGCCGCCCGATCGGCCGAGCGCATCTGCCGCGTTTGCGCGAATGCCCCAAGACTTGTCGTTGCGGAGGGCATCGGCAAGGGCGGCGACAACATCCTCATCGCCTTTGAGTTTGCCCAAAGCCGTAATCGCATCGGCGCGGTCGGCGAGTTCGGTGGCGTTCTTCAACTGATAGAGCCATTCCTTTTTCTCTTTATGAAAATCGGCGGTTTTGAGGACGTGCCCGCCTTTGTCGAACAGAACCATGAGCGGAGCAGAATCGGCTGGCAACGTGAAAACCGCAGTGTCTTTTTCACTCGAAACCGTGATGGGGAAAAGTTTTGGCCCAGACGCAGTGGTGATTTCGACATCGGTAGGAACGTGGAAAAGGCCGACGCGGCCTTCCACTTTTTGCGTTTGCTTAACGGTGAGCGCGACTTCGTGCTTCGCGTCGTCATACTTGTAGCTCAAGTCGAACTTGGGAGCGCCAGCGCCATAGAGCCATTGGTTGAAAAACTGATCGACATTCGTATGGGTGGCTTCTTCGATGGCTTTCGCGAGATCAGCCGTGACTACGTTCTTGCCGCGATTCACTTCGAGATAGTGCTTCAGGCCGCGATAGAAAGCGTCTTCGCCAAGCTGGTAGCGAAGCATATAGAGGACCCAGCCGCCTTTGGTGTAAGTATTGCCGTCAAATTCGCCGGAATCGTTAAAGTCGTGGCGAACGATGGGCTTGTCAAAAAGATTGGTCTGCTCAAACCAGCCGCGTGCCGCGAGCCATCTTTCGTAGTCGGCTTGATCTTTGCCGAAATGAGATTCGCTCCAAACCGTTTCCATGAATGTGGCGAAGCCTTCGTTGAGCCAGATGTCGCCCCAATCCTTGCAGGTGACCATGTCGCCGAACCATTGATGGCCGAGTTCATGAGAGATGAGGTCATCCTGGCCAGTGAGGTATTCGGGCGCGAGTTTGGGATGCTGGAGCGAAGAGCTGGTATTGGTCGTGGCGCTGGAATTTTCCATGCCGCCAGCGACGAAATCATCGACCATGGATTGCGCGTACTTTTCCCAGGGATAGTCGACCCCAAGTTTTTTGCTGAAGAGCTCGATCATCTGCGGAGTGCGGCCGTAGTTGATGGCGAGGCGCTCGCCGCGTCCTTTGGGCGCGTAGTACGTGACGGGGATGCCGCGCCAGGTGTCTTTTACCTCGTCTAATTCGCCGGCGACGATGGTGATGAGATAGGTCGAGCTGGGAACAGATTCTTTCCACGTCCAAGTCTTCATGCCGTTGGCGGCGTCGGTGACACCGATGAGCTTGCCATTGGCAACAGTGACCCAGGAAGCGGGGACGGTCAGAATGGTTTCGGTGGTGAGGCGGTCGTTCGGGTAGTCGTACGTCGGTAGGTAGTAGCGCGTGTCTTCGGATTCGCCTTGCGTCCAGACTTGCTTGGGGCGGTCGGGATAATCCTTGTCTGGCAGGATGAAGTAGAGGCCCTTGGTGGGTTTACCTTCGTAGCGAATGTTGACGTCGAATTTTTCCCCGGCGTGGGCTGGAGTGGCTAGCGGAATGATGAGCTTGTCGTCCTTGGTCTCGAATTTTGCGGGGGATTTATTCACAGTGACGCTTTGGATGGTGAGGCCGACGGAGTCAAAAATAATTTTCGAGGTCGAATCGCGGAGGACGATGAGTGAGTGGGTTACGTCGCCGATGACTCTCTTTTGTTCGAGATCAAAACGGAGGGCGATGCGCGAATGCTGAAGGTCGTAGTCGCGGCTGCGGGCGTAGGGCTCATCGGCAAGAAGATGCAGTGTGAGGAATAGAATCGCGAGCAAGCCGGCAACGGCGAGGTACACCGCCCGGCGACGCGGACGACTACGAAAACCTGCGAAAAATGAAAGGTTCATTCAGATGGGCCCTTTTGGAATGTGTGTCCTGCTCTTTCGAGCGTGGAGATGGCTGGGGCCAGATTTTCATTGGCCACGAGCAGGTAATCCGTATCGAAGGTGGAGACGACAAACGCACTGATTTTCGCGGCGGCGAGAGGTCCGGCAAGCGACGCTAATACGCCGACTTCCGCCAAGACGAAAGGACCGTGCACTTTCATCACACGCCAGCCGCCCTGGGATTGAACGCCGGCGGGAACGAGGGTTTCGTCGACGACAATGGAGAGTTCGTCGGGAGTGCGGGTGACGGAGAAAAAGGAGCCTTGCGTGGCCCAGCCCGGAATGCTTGTGCCGGGCGAAAGTCCTACAATGGCAAAGGTTTCAGACAGAATCGAAAGTTGAAAGTGACGCTGGGAGAGATTCATCAGTTTATATTATAGAAGACTTCGTACCATGCCGCCATCGACTGCGATGGATGTGCCGTTGACGTAGCTAGCGCGCTCCGAAGCGAGAAATGCCACGACGGCGGCGAATTCTTGAGGGGAGCCGATGCGGCCCGCGGGAATCTGGCGAGTCCAATCGGCGAAGACAGCTTCCGGCTGCGCGGCAGTGCGCGCGGAAATGGCCGCAGCGAGACCATCGAGACGCGCGGTCCGCGTATAGCCAGGGCAAACGTTGTTGACGGTGATGCCGTGCGCGGCGTACTCATTCGCGAGAGTGCGTGCCAGACCGGTGACGGCGGCGCGAATGGAATTAGAAAGTAACAGACCGTCCACAGGCTGTTTCACCGCGGAAGACGTGATGGTGATAAATCGCCCCCACTTGTTTTTCTGCATACGCGGCAACGCTTCTTTGGCGAAAAGAACAGTGCTCATCAGCAGGAGATCAACGGCGGCGCGCCAGTCTTCCGGGCTTGTGTCGACAAATAGTTTGGACGGCGGACCGCCCGAATTTGTGACGCAAATATCGAGACGGCCGAAGCGGTCTTCGACAGCGCCGAAAAAATGAGAAACGGCGTCTGGATTTGTGACGTCGACGGCTTGATGGAAGACTTCCCTGCCCGTGGATGCCTGAATTTGGGCGGCGGCTTGTTCAAGCTCGGATGGGGTGCGGGCGCAAATGGCTACGCTGGCGCCTTCGCGCGCGAGTTCTTCGGCGACGGCTCGGCCTAGCCCTTTGCTGGCCGCCGCGATGATGGCTACACGTCCCTGTAATCCCAGATCCAACTTTTCACCTCGTCCAAACTTGGCATCGTCTCTTGAAATACGTTGCGGGTCAAATGAGTATCGGATGTTCGGCAGGCGGAGTTTGGTTAACAATAATCGGCCCCTCCCCCTGTTTTTTGTAAGCGTTGCGTCTAAAGGACTTAGCCCGCCTGTGGGTGGCGCAAGATTTGGGGTCCACGGGTTTGAGGGGGGCCTGATTCTAGATGAGTTGCGCAGTGATGAACCTGCAGAACCCCGGGGTGACGGCGCTGTGAGCGCGAATGGGCAACGAGCTTGCTGTTCGGAAGCTATTGGGTAGACTTGCGGCATGTTGTTTATGGTGATTGAGCGGTTCAAGAATGGCGACACCAAGGCTATAGGCGAGCGTTTCGTGCGTGAAGGACGCATGCTGACGTCTGGCGTCACGTACCACGTGAGCTGGGTGGATGAGGCGCGCGGGCGTTGCTTTCAAATTATGGAGGCGGAACGGGCGGAGTTGTTGGAGGAGTGGGTGAGGCGTTGGGAGGATCTGGTGGAGTTTGAGATTGTGCCGGTGGTGACCTCGGCGGAGTTTTGGGCGAAGGCGCGGGGCGATAATTGAGGATCGCCAGATAGTTCTGTTCACAGTCGAGAAAAGCGGCAGCAGAGCTGCCGCACTCCAGACTGGTTCGCAGTATCGGCGACCGCTTCAGAAATCGGGTGCCGCAATCGCCGACGTGCACTATTTAGTGGCAGCGACCGCGGAGCCGTGGGCGGCGAGGTAGTCGCGAGCGTGGGCGAGTTGCGGCAGGCTAGAATCGGCTGACTTCCATGCGGCCAAAAATTCGGCGTACTCGGTGGCGGCTGCTGTAGTGTCGCCGGCTTGCTCGCTGGCTTTAGCAATGCCGAAGAGCGGAAAACCGGAGCGCGGCCGCTCGACAAGAGCTTTTTCGTAAGCTGCCTTTGCGGCGGCCCAATCCGAAGCAGTCATGTACGCCGCGGCTTCCGTCTCGCCAACGGGCCGTACGTAGGCGGGAGGCTCATGGTATCCAAGCGCTTTTTCTTCCCGTGCGGCTCGTACGTAAAGTTTTCTTGCTTCCTCGTCCTGCTTCTTCGCCAAGAGCAAACCAGCACGTAGTTCCAGGGACATGATGGATAGGTTGCTCAGCAGGGGCTTCGGCATTGCGTCTGGCATCAATTGCAACTTTGGCGGAGCAGCGTCCGACTTTTTCTCGTCCTTGTTTTTTTCTTTGGACTTGGCGTCTGCTTCATCTTTCAAGCGATTGGAGAGCCGCCAGAGATCCGCATCGAACTGCGCAGACGCCGCTTCCGCGAGCGACAGATTGTGCTCATCCAAGGCCTGCATGCCAAGAGCGAATTGCGTTAACTGGCCTGCCAGGAATTGAAGATTCGGAAGCGTCGCCGGCGCATCGCCGGGCTTCAGGAGTTCGAGAACCGCGGCCCAATCCGCCGCGCGCAACGCAACCGGAAGGCGCGGATCGAGCCGCGACATCGCATCACGCGGCGACCACGGATACAACGTGTTTTCTAGCTGGCCGCGCGCCTCCCGCGCTTTCCCGGAGAGCGCCGTCGCCTCACTCAATTCGCCGGCTTCCATCAAATTGGCGATGGCATACATTAGGTTGTGTACGTAGTTCCAATCGTCGTCGACCTGCACATGCTGCGCCTGCATGTATTGCTCATCGGCTCGCATCGAAGCGGCAAAGGATTCCTTCGCACGCGCGTAATCGCCGGTGCGATAGAAAATGTGGCCGGGCATATGCACCATGTGGCCCGAAGTCGGCGCGAGGCGGCCGAGGATTTCCGCGCTGTGCAGAGCCTGCTCCGGATGCTGACTCGCTTCGACAGCATGAATCCAGTAGTGGTTGGCAGCAGAGTTTTCCGGGTCTTCTTTCAGAATGGCTTGGAATATGGCAAGAGCTTCCGTTTGGCCGGCGCGTGGCTGATCGTTATCGTCATAGCCATCTCCAACCGCCTCGGCCAGGAAAATGCGCGCCTGCATGTCTTTAGGATCCTGCTTGACCAGCTTGCGGTAGATTTGCACTTCTTTCGAGTCCCCTGCTTTTTTCTCTTCCTTTTCGGATTTTTCATCGGCCTCGGCAGCGACACTCGCGTCTATATAGAGACGTTCCAATTTGCTGGCGTGGCCCTTCAGACTGACGGCTTTGTTCAATGCCTGGTCGGCGTAGTATTTCGAGTTGCTGTGGCGAAATTTCTCCGCCTGATAGATTCCCCAATAGCACATCGCGCATTGCGGATCCACGCGGACGCTTTGCTCAAAGGCTCGAACGGATTCGTAGTCCCAAAAGTCATGCAATAAATTCAAACCCTGGTCGAACCACATTTGCGCCTCGGGAGTCGCAGTGATGCGGATGTGAGAATTACCGATGCCGGTGAGTTTCTGAGGTGGGAAGAGTTTTTCGGGAGGAACTTCCTCTTGCGTATCCATAGAATGGCAGGTCATTGCGGTCTGCGCGCTTGTCCGCTGCGCGTAGCCGGCGAGAAGACAGACTGCCGTCATTGCAAAGATCGCCCCTATACGCGATGACGAAATATGCCGCGACTCAAACATTGCCAAGAACTCCTCCCTGCAACTACCGTCGAAGACTCTTACATTCTAAACGAAAAGGCGGGGCGGGGCGCGCAGTCGAGGCCTGCATCCTTTGAAGGAGGATTTCGTTTGCGTGCAGAGCCAAGCGGCACTAAGATGCAGGCAATTTCCTTCCTGTGGAGGCGTCCATGAAGCGAATAGCCTGGATTATTGGGGTTCTAATTCTTCTGGTTCTCGTGGCCCAACCGGTAAGCAGCCAAACGATCGGAAAGTACGTGCCCATCGCCGCAGGGTCCGATGCGGACCATGCGCTGACGGAAATCAACGCTGCGACCGATCCTGCGCAGAAGCTGGCGTTGATCGATAAATTTTCAACCACTCTCGGCCAGGGCGACATGGCCATCGTCGCCGACGATCTCTACGTGAATTACTACATCGCGCAGAAGAATTACGACAAGGCATTCGAATACGGCGACAAACTGTTTGCGCTCGATCCCGACAATTTTGCCAACGCCCTCAATATGGTCCGCGCGGCAAGCGAAAAGGGCGACATAGATAAACTAATGTCGTATGGAGAGAAAGTGCCCGGCATTCTGCAACGATTCAAGGCGACGCCGGCCCCGGAAGGAGTCGATGCCACCAGTTGGCAACGGCAGCTAAAAGAGACGCTGGACAATAACAAGGACAATATCCTCTACATCGAACAAGCTATGTACCTTGGGGCCTATCGGGTAACGAACCAAGCAAAACGGGCCGCGCTCTTGACGCACTTCGCGCAACTCTTCCCGGATTCTGTCTACGCCGACCCTGCGCTCGTCGTGGCGGCGAGCGCCTATCAGCAGGCGCAGAACGTGCCGAAAATGCTGGAGGTAGCGAACGGACTGTTAGCTAAGGACCCGAACAATGTAGGAATGCTGCTTTTTCTTTCTGACTATTACAGCGAAAAGGGAGAGCAACTGGATAAAGCCGAAGCCTACGCCAAAAAAGCAGTTACGCTGTTGGGGACTGCTCAGAAGCCGGAGGGGGTAACGGACGAACAGTGGCAGCAGCAAATTTCACTACAAAAGGGGCTGGCGCTGAGTTCCTTGGGGCAGGTCAACATTCAGAAAAAGGATAATGCGCAAGCGGTAGAGAACTTCAGAGCGGCCGCGCCGTTGCTGAAGTCGGATGACGGCGCGTATGGTCGAAATCAGTACCGGCTGGGGTTCGCGCTGGTAAATCTGAAGAAGAATGCCGAGGCGAAAGACGCGTTCACGCAGTCCGCGTCGGTAAATAGCGCTTACAAGGCGCTGGCGCAGGCCAAGCTCAAGACGTTTGAGACGGCAGGTAAGACGGCGGCGAAGTAGTCTTGACGCAGAAGCGAGTCACAGTCCAAGTGGCGGACCCAAGCTGATCTTGGGAAATGGGAGCGCGAGAATCAGCTTCGAGAAGTCGCCGAAACCTACGCGGGAGAGTCAGCATCCAATAGCTGTGCGTACGACAGACTGACCACAAACTAACCACGGTTGCGAAAAAACAAGTTCGTTCGCAAGGAGACGTAGATGCCAGAGATTGCAACGTTTGGAGCCGGATGCTTCTGGGGAATTGAGGCGGCTTTTCAGCAGGTGCCTGGAGTGATCGAAACTGCTGTGGGGTATAGCGGCGGCGAGATGCTGAACCCTACGTACAAAGATGTTTGCACGGATGAGACGGGGCACGCGGAAGTGGTGCAGGTGACGTTTGATCCGGCCAAAGTGAGCTACGAGCAATTGCTCGACGTGTTCTGGAAGGTGCATGATCCTAC
Source organism: uncultured Acidobacteriota bacterium (assembly GCA_963740015.1). Taxonomy (GTDB): domain Bacteria; phylum Acidobacteriota; class Terriglobia; order Acidiferrales; family UBA7541; genus Acidiferrum. The sequence goes on from CAVUCM010000040.1 coordinate 10,873, forward strand.
GCAAGTGAACAGGCAAGGACCGGACTTCGGATCGCAATACCGCACGGCAATTTTCTTTCATACGCCGGAACAGGAAGCTACCGCGAAGAAGTCTCGCGAAGCCCTGGAAGCCAGCGGCAAGCTAAAAAGGCCTATCGCAACTGAAATCACGCCAGCGGGCACATTCTATCGCGCCGAAGAGTATCACCAGAAGTATCTGCAGAAGCGAGGGGTGGCTTCCTGCCACTTCTGATTTAGTTTGCTGTTTGAGATGGGAAGGGCCTGGCACGGTTGCCCGGCCCTTTTTTGCTGAATGCCGCTCATTCTAGAAAACCAGCTACAGAGCGAGCCGCGTTCAAATCCCCTGAAGATTTACCATGACGACAAACAAGGCTGCCGTCGAAGTATCGCAGCACTTCTCTTAGGCTATTGAAGCGTTAGAAAGTGTAGGAAAGACCTACAAGAGGAATGGCCGTGCTTCGAAGTCCGCCAGAATCCAGCTTAAGAAGCACGTTGCCGGTAGCTACAAGCCGGCCAACGATGCGGTACTTCAAACCAAGCGACGCTTCGGTGATATTCACATCCGTCGTTCTTTGGGCAATGTCGGGATGCGTCGTACCAGCCGTGTATGTTCCGCAGGTGGCGCCGGTCGGATCAGTAGGGCCGGAGCAGTTCCCAAGGCCGGTGTACGGTTGAGAGACGAGTTCCGGACTGTTGAACAAGCGCTGACCGTAGATATCAAACGCCGCCGTCAGACGTTTCACGACGCGAATGTCGGCACCCACAATGTAGATGAACCGGTTGGGAAGCTTGCCCGTGTCTGTCGGCGTTACGCCCTCAGCCGTGGGCACGATGTTGGTTCCTGCGAGTTTGGAATCTCCATTCCATTCAAAACCCGCTTCCGCGTGCGGAGAGATACGGGCCTTGTACGAAACGACTCCGAAGGGCTTTACTCCTGTGGCGCCGGAACCCAGAAAGTTCAATGCATCTCCGGTGGGTAGACGGACGTCCACGCCGGCTGCCACGGCCCACCGCTCTCCGTTGTACACGGTGTATTTTCCGCGCAGTACGACATCGCCGATTCCCGAGGCGCTGTTATAGTCGGAAAAGGTGGCACTCAAGCATGGAACCTGCGTGGCGCATTGGGAAGTGAGCACTGGATTGGTGGGATTGAAAGAATGCCAGACATTGCCGGGGGCATTCGCCGCTGCAGGCGCTGCCGAATTGGGAATAATCGTGGCCTGCGAAGTGACACCCATCTGAATATTCAAAATCGGGATGGCGACGGAAAAATCGAGACGATTGGTGATGCCGTAGGTTGCATAGATTGTGTATTGATGAATCGTGAGGTCGATATTGTTCGTTGTTTGGATAAAGTCGCGCACGAAACACGGGTCCCCGGCATATCCATTGGCAGCAGTTAGCCCCGTTTGGTTGTCGCACGACGGGATGTTTTGGGGATTTGGAACAGGAAACGGTTGATGCTGGAGGACGGTAGGAATGTTGCTCGTGTTTTGTCCGTCGATCGAGCCGAAATTAAAATATTGGTAGCTGAAGCCGACGAAGAGCCTATGCTTCCCGATGGTGGTCGCACGATTGCCGATGATTGGTCCGAGACTTTCGTCCGTTGAAGGCGCAAATGTTTTGAGCGATGGGTCATAGACGAAAGTAATACCGGACGAAGGCGAAGCAAGCGGCAATTGTGAAGCCTGGATGCCGACTGCTTCATTGATGGGTGCAAATGTGGCAAGAAAATCGTTCGAAAAGTGAGCCTGGTGATGATCCCCGGTGAACAACACCGACTGGGTGGGGTCCGTGGTAGTGCCAAACCCAAACGGACCATATACCTGTGGAATTACGCAGACCAGCTTGTTGCTCAACGTGCCGTTCAACGGGCAGGTTTGCGCCGAGGCGCTTCCCGCGAAGAAAAGCAACAGGCTCGCGAGACTGACCAGCTTCCAACTCTTCATTTGTCTTTCCCCTCTCGTTCAACAGAACCCGTGCGTCCCTAAGCTAGTCCTACGCCTCTTCAGCCTAATCTTCGTCGCTCGATGCCTGATTAGACTAGCTGGGCAAAAGGTAGTGATTTTTGTGGCCGATTCATATCACCTGATCGTCAGTTGGGCCGAGTTTATCCACGCAGTCTATTTTGGTCAAGCTGTTAAGACGGCTGGTTGCGAGTTTCGGCTCACTGCACGTCTAAAATGACCCAAGACCCGTTCGACTTTGCGAGCTGAAAGACGTCTCGGATCTTTATGTTCTGTGGTTTTTTCCCTTGCGGAGTAAATTCCTGGGCAAATTCGGCGATAACAGTAGCCGTGTTGCCGTCAGGAGCAATGCTCACGTTTTCCGTTTGCAATTGCATCTTGATGGAAGACGCGCTTTCAAATGAGGTTTTAAGCCCAGTGTATCGCTTCCCTATATTTGGCCAAATCTGACGCAAGGCATCGGCATTTCGTTGCTCATATGCCTGGGAGTAGCGTTTGACCAGAGCGACGACGGCATCATGATCGGCCGTTGCGGGAATCACTTCGGGCTTAACAGGAGCCACCGGAGCGGGCGGAGGCGCGTTTAGCGCGGCAAGCTTCGTGTTGATGTCATCCACATATTTTTGGGCTTCGCTAGCATGAGGGCCGCCTGCTTGCCCTATGGTTTGGAAACTGGTACGGGCGGCTTCCAGGCCGCTCTTATCATTAGCGCTCGATGCTTGCTGATACTTGGATACGACTTGCTGATAGGAGGCATCAGCGCGCTTACCCGCTGCGCGATCATGCACTTCGCGTATGGCTGCGGGCAGGTTATTGACGAAACCTTTGGCTTCTTCAGACTTAGGACCCGCGCTATCAGCAATCGTCTGGAACCCTCGCTGCAGGTTGCTAAGCTGCTGGGCCGCGGCGTCATCGTCGCTCTGCCTAAGCTGGTTAAACTGGCTTTCCAATTGGGTGAGGCGGCCTTGCTCGGCTTGATCGACCTCTGTGGTGAGCGTCCCGGCATCCCCGCCATTCTGCTGAACCTGACCAGCCTTCTGACGGGCGGAGCGGAAATCCCCTCGCTGCAAATCCTGACGAGCACTGCTTATGTAAACGCTGGATAGTTTTGCCCGCACATCCTGCAGCATTTTCTCGGCTTCGGGCTTTCGCGGATCGTCCCGTGAAGCGAGTCGGCTAAGAATATCAGAGGCGCTTTGGAGACCGTTTATATCGCCTTTTTGAGCGGCCAGGCGCGCTTGGGAGAATAGTTTTTCTTCGGCCTGGCGATCAGGGATGATGTGCGTCAGGGTTTGCTGCGCATCGTTCTTGCGCAAACCTCCATCGCCCAGCGCAAGGATCTGATGCAGTTTTTTCTCCGCATCCGTAAAGCGACCGGCGGTGACATCGTCGTTCGCCTGCTGCCACAGCTGCTCTTCCCTGCGCCGGAGGTCACGCAGGTTCTGATTTTGCATCGACTCTTCGATGCCAGCTTGCTTTTTCTTGATATCGGCAGTCAACGGACCATTCAGATCCGCCGCCGCCGCAAGGATTTTCAGCGCGCCTTCGAGGTCATTCGCAGCAACCAGTTTATCCGCTGCATTCAGAGCGTCGCGCTGCTGAACTTCGAGCGGATTTGGCGCGGGTTTGGCTGGCGGTTTGGCGACGGCCGGAGTGGACACGGTTTCACGCGTGCGGAGCAGTGTAGTTACACGTATTAGCCCCCAAATCAGCCCCGCCGCGCACAAAACCAAAACGCCAATTTGCGCGGTCTTCTTTCGATTCGGAGGCGAAACTGTCCTTGTAACAGGCGTGGCTTCGGGGATTGAGACTTCAGGAACCGGTTGTTTGATCTCCCTTCGCGGAGGAGGTGGCGGCAAAGCAACGGTTGGAGTAGGAGCTGGAGAAGACGCAACTGGAGCTGCGGATTCAACAACCCGTTCGGCAGGTGGCTTAGGAAGCGGTTTCGCTGGACGCTGAGGAGGCGCCGAGACTTGGGGAGCGATGTCCGCAGGTGGTGGAGACGATGGAAGTACAAGCGGCGGAACTGGCGGTGGAACTACCGGCTGTGCAGGCAATAACACTGACTGGCCCGCAGACGCCTTTGCTTCCGGCACTTCGGTTGGAGGGCGCGTTTCCTCGGGGGTAGCGACCTCTGGCTCGGGCGGTCCTTGCAACCACGCGTATTCTTTGGACCGGCTCATGAGTGGCGGGGATATCACGGTTGCGGCGGCGGCCGTTGCAGCCGATTTGGCGGCGTCCAACTCTTCGCAGACACGCTGGACGCGAGGGTCAAAGACCTCAAGAATCCTCGCCTCAACGGCTAAGTCCAAAGTTTTTGTCGCTTCGACCAGTTTCCCGGCGGCGATCAGAGCGCGAACGGCTTCCAGCTTTTCTTCCTGGTCTTTCTTTTTCTCGCGAGCCTCGAGCTCAACCCGGGCGGAATTCAACAATTGATTTACATCAGTGTCTGGCCCCAGAGTCATGAGCGTCTGCTTGGCCAGGTCTATCGCATCGCTAATCTTTCCCCGGTTGATCTTTACCTTGATTTCGCGAATTCTCTGTTCGATGTGCTGGCGAGTTTCCAGCTTCCGCTGCTGGTTATCGGCTTGCTCTTTCAAAAGCTGCAGTTCTTTGTTGTCAGGAAATGTCTTGAGACCCGTCAGCGCCGCTTGATATGCCTCTTCAAAACGGGCCGCATCAAAGAGCTTCTTGACCTCCTGGAGAGTTTTCTGCTGTTGCGCTTCACGCTCGATTTCCGCGTGCTGGGCTTTCGAAAATTCAATGAGCCGGCTCAGATCCGTATTGCCGGGAAATTCCTTCTGGATTCTTTCTGACTGGGCGAGAACCTCGATGTATTTCTTTTCGCTGACCAACTTCTTCAAGGCTTTTAATTCGCTCTGCAAACGCTCGAAGCTTTCCTGTTTTTCCTTTTCTTGAAGAGCCAGAGCTCGCAGCTTGATGACTCCGGCATCCTTTGGGTGAGCCTCGCGAAGGGCATCAAGCACGGCCATGGCGTCCGCAAATCGTCGCGCGGCCAGATGATTTCTGGCGTCCGCGAGTTGGCGCTGCTTCTGTTGCTCCGCGCGATCCTCGCGTGCAATTTCGATTAGTTTTGCGATGTCATTGTCTTTTGGATATTGGCTCTGCAGCTTGGCGAGCAATGCCAAACACTCTTCATAATTACGCGCGGTCAACAAACTCCGCGCTTCCGACAAAATTTTCAGTTTGCGCTGCTCGGCCTGCTCACCGAGGGCTGTCTCAAG
>CAVUCM010000041.1:0-21755 GCA_963740015.1 uncultured Acidobacteriota bacterium
GGTGGGCACCGCTGCAAATGCTGACCACGGCACGGCGGATAACTTTTCGTCACAAACCGCCACGCGCTCTTTCGAATTCACCTACCAGGTTCATTTCCCCGCCACGGAAAATCCCGCCGGCCCCGTGCGCCTCTGGATTCCTTTGCCGCAGACCGACGGCTACCAGGATGTGAGCAGCCAGCGCATCGACAGCCCCGTAGCCTACTCGCAAGGCCGCGACTCTGAATACAAAAACACGTTTGCCGAGTTTAAGCCCACGGCCCAACAGGCCGCGGCCGGCTTTGAAGTCACTCTGCACTTCACCGCGACGCGCCACGAGCATAAAGTCGCTCTCGTTGGTGCCACCGCGAACAATGTCGCCGTCTCTTCCTCCGATCCGATGTTCGCTCGTTACCTCGAACCCGACAAACTCGTTCCCCTGAACGGCACGATAGCCGAACTCGCCAAAGAGCACACCGCCGGCGACACCACGCAAATCGAAAAGGCCCGTCACATCTATGAGTACGTCGTCTCCACGATGCGCTACGACAAAACCGGCGAAGGCTGGGGCCGTGGCGACGCCGTCTGGGCTTGCACCGCGAAGCGCGGAAACTGCACAGACTTTCACTCTCTTTTTATCGGCATGATGCGCTCTTCCGGTGTTCCAGCGCGCTTCGAAATTGGTTTCCCTATCCCAGAAGGCAAGACCGAGGGCGATATCGCCGGTTACCACTGCTGGGCTGAGTTTTATCTGAATGGCGTGGGATGGGTGCCCGTCGACGCCTCGGAAGCCTGGAAAAATCCCGCCAAGCACGATTATTTTTTTGGCGCGCACGACGTAAACCGCGTTTTTTTCACGTACGGCCGCGACATCCGCCTCTCGCCCGACCAAAAAGGCGATCCGCTCAACTATTTCATCTACCCCTACGCGGAGATCAACGGGCAGCCAGTGAAAAACCTTCAGACCCACTTTTCGTTCCACGACGTAGCCCCCACACAACAGGCGTCTGCCCGCTAAGCTCGAGCCTCTACTCCGGCGGGACTCCTATCCACGCCTCAACCCACCCAGGACTGGCGAGAACACTTGCCGTTGCTCTATATAATCCCCCCAGCTCCTACCAGTTGCCATATTCGCATCATCGGGCCCCACAGGAATTGTCGGTAGCCAATTGAGGAGGTATCCTTGGGGTTGACCCTCCCCGTAGCCTAAAGAGGTATAAAACCATGTCACGATGCATCTCTTTGCGCTTGGCCCTTGCCGCTCTGATTGCCTCTGCCATCATTCCGCTGGCAGCGCGCGCTCAATCGCAGGACTCGCAAACTCAGTCGGTTGCGGATGCCGCACGCCGGGCGCGCGAGCAAAAGAAAGCTGCCGATAAGCAGCCATCTCCGGTCATTACCAACGACACTTTGAAGCCAGCCGCTCCCGTCGCCGACACACCGGCTCCCGCGACTGCACCCACGCAATCCTCGGAAGCAGCTCCAGCACCTTCGTCGGCCGCTTCAGCCCCATCTGCTGCGGATTCCTCCAGTTCGGCAGACGCCAAGGCCGCGCTCGCTCCAGGTTCACCCGCCTCGGATGCCGACCCAAAAGCCAAGGATTCCCCGGAGGTAGCCCGCGAGAAGCAGCAACTGGCCGATGCCCAAAAAGAGTTAGACCTCCTTCAGCGTGAGCTCTCGTTGGAACAGGATAATGTTTATTCCAAACCCAATTCCGCCAGCGACACCGCAGGCAAGGCCAAGCTCGACGATCTTACGCAACAACTTGCAGGCCAGCAGCAGACGGTCGAGGCTTTGAAAGCGCGTCTCGAAGCGCTCTTGGGATCGGCAGGCACCGCTGCTCCGGCAAAGCCACCAGCTCCGCCGCAACTCTGATCGACAATAATCTGGAATCTGGATACAGGCCGGCCCGCTTTTCTCCCGCTACTCTCATCTCTATTCGCTATTCCCGTAAACTTTTTGCCCCTTTTCCGCGTATTCTCTCCAGAACAAGCGGCCGGTTCTTTCCGCGGGACGGATTCCCATGCAATTGACGATTGAAAGTCTAAGCAAGAACTATCGTGGTGGTGTGCAAGCGCTGCGCAACGTGCAGCTTTCGCTAAAGCCAGGCGTCCTCGGACTGCTCGGCCCCAATGGCGCCGGCAAATCGACGCTCATGCGCATCCTTGCCACGATCACGCAAGCTTCCTCTGGCCGCGTTATGTGGAATGACAAAGACATCGCGCGCGATCCCGATGCCCTTCGCGGCGTACTCGGCTATCTTCCGCAAGACTTCGGCGTATATCCCAATCTCAGCGCCATCGAATTTCTCGACTACCTCGCCGCAGTCAAAGGCATTCCCGCCGCTGCAGCACGCGAGCGCATCTCTCAGCTGCTCGCACTCGTAAATTTAGCCGACGTCGCCAAACGTCCTCTCGGTGGATATTCCGGCGGCATGCGTCAGCGTGTCGGCATTGCGCAAGCGCTTCTCAACGATCCGCAGCTACTCATCGTCGATGAACCCACCGCGGGCCTCGATCCCGAAGAGCGCGTCCGCTTTCGCAATCTGCTCTCCGAGCTTTCCGGCGAGCGCATCGTTATCCTCTCAACCCATATCGTCTCTGACATCGAAGCCGTTGCCACCGAAATCGCTATTCTCGCGCACGGCCAGCTTCTCGCTCACGCCGCTCCGGAAGCTCTCCTCTCCCAAGTTGCAGGAAAAATTTGGGAAGTCGTCGTCCCCAGCGCCGAGCTTCCCGCGCTTCGAGAAAAGCACCTAGTCAGCAGCACGGCCCACCGTAGTGACGGCGTACACGCGCGTGTCGTCGCCGGTGCTGCGCCATCCAACGCGGCCCGCCAGCTTGAGCCGTCGCTCGAAGACGCCTACTTGGCCGTCCTCGCCACGCAACGCAGCTCTGCCAGCACCGCTGGAGCCGCTGCGTGAACGCTCCGCGCGCCATCTTTGCCATTGCCCGCGCCGATTTTCTCGAGCGCACGCGCCGCTACAGCTTCCTTCTCACTTTGTTGTTCGCCGTCTTCCTCGGCTATGCCGCCGCGACCGGCAGAATCACCCTCCATCTTGGTGATTATCGCGGCGTGTACACCTCCGCATGGATCGGCGCCCTAGTAGCCGTCGTCACTACATGTTTCGTCTCGCTCGTCGGCTTTTACATCGTCAAAAACGCCATCGACCGCGACCGTCAAACCGGTGTCGGCCAAATCCTCGCCGCCACCCCGCTTTCGAAGATTTCCTACGCTCTCGGCAAGTTCCTCAGCAATCTCGCCGTTCTTTCCTCCATGGTCGTTGTCCTCGCCGTGGCCGCCGTCGCCATGCAATTCTTCGCAGCCGAAGATCCCCACCTGGACACCATCGCCTTGCTCGCTCCTTTCATCGTCATCGCTTTACCCGCCATGGCCCTCGTTGCTGCGCTCGCGCTTTTGTTCGAGACGCTTCCGCTTCTGCGCGGCGTCTTCGGCAACGTCGCGTGGTTTTTTGTATGGTCCTTTCTGGGCCTCGCCCTTCCGGAAGTGACCGGCAAGCATTGGCTCGATCCCATGGGCTTGATGACTGTTGCCGACAGCATGATGGAAGGCGCGCGCGCCTACATCCCGGGATATAAAGACGGTTTTTCGCTCACCATCGCCGATTCCCCCGTCAAGATCATAGACACGTTTCGCTGGCACGGCGTTCCGTGGACCAGCCAAATGATTCTCCTGCGCGTAGACTGGACAGTGGCTGCCGTCGCTATCGTTCTGCTAGCCGCGCTGTTCTTCGATCGCTTCGATCCTGTGAGTTGGTTCTTCCCCGCTGGAAGAAAATCGAAAAAGGCTTCGCCCGCGCGTCTCGCCGAACAATCTGACGTCGGGACATCAGCCGCAGCGAAACCTCGCGGCGCCGTTCATCTCACCCCGCTCGCTGCAAATGCCCATACCACCGCGTTCAGGCGTATTTTCACCGCCGAACTCCGCCTCGCTTTAAAAGGTCTCCGTTGGTGGTGGTACGCCATCGCCGCCGGACTGCTCATCGCACAGTTCGCATCACCGCTCCAGATATCCCGCGGTCCTCTTCTCGCCGTGGCGTGGTTATGGCCGGTCATGGTCTGGTCGGCGATGGGTTCGCGCGAATCTCGTTTCAGCACACGCTCGTTGCTCTTCTCGTGCGCCAAAATTCTCCCACGCCAATTGGTGGCATGTTTTCTAGCTGGTCTCACGGTCGCCGCCCTCACCGGCGCTGGCGCCGGCGTAAGGCTGCTCCTCGCCCGCAATTTCGCCGGCCTCTTTGCGTGGAGCGCAGGCGCGCTTTTTCTCCCCGCTCTCGCTCTTGCATTAGGCACCTTCAGCGGCACAGGCAAGCCCTTCGAAGGACTCCTCACCGCCATCTGGTACGTCGGCCCGATGAATCACACGCCCGGCATCGATTTCACTGGCGCCGCCAGCGGCGCACACACCGCGTCTTACGCCCTGATCTACATCGCCCTCGCCGCCGCACTTCTCGTCTCCGCCTACGCCATACGTTCGCGCCAACTCCGCTCGATCTAGCTGAGTCGCCGTAGACTATCCACTAGAAGTCAGCTCATAAATACTTTCTAAGGGGTCGGAGCTTTAGCTCCGACATTAACGTCCAGAAAAACGGGGGCTTCCGCCCCTGAGGAAACTCTTTGTTCCACGCCTTAAGTCATTATGAGACAGATTCTACCCACTACTCTCTACTCACCTCCCCTGCAACCCCACCACAATCCATTGTGTTCAATTCTCTTGACACCACAGCTCGCTAACGGCAGAATCCACGCCAACAAGTCTGTCTGGGCCGCCCAAGGGAGCTTCTGTCGCACACGCGGTATGTGTGCCGCAGAGCTAGCGGCCACTGAGGGAGCGCCAATGCAGTATCTGCCCGGTTTCACCGTGCAATGCATCAATCCTATGTGTGAAGCACGCGGCCACTGGCTCCGCGCCGATGCCACCGGCCCCATCGCCGACGACGGACGCTGTCCCTGCTGTGGCGATTTCCTCCGCAATGTTCCTCCGCCACTCAGCCCGCGCTTCCGCATGCGCCCCCGCCCGCTAACCGCGCGCCCGCCCCTTCGCCCGCGCCCTCGCTAGATTCGACATCTTGGGCCACTACAGCTTTCACAACATGACTTGTGCTTGGCTATCGTCAAAACTTGCCAAATATGCTGTTGCCGTACAAAATGCGGCCGTGATCGCCACTTCCCGCGCAGCTTTGTTCCTCGCGATTGCGTTCCTTCATATAGGCGTGGCTTGTTCGTGCGCCCAAGTGACTGCCGCCACGCAAACTCCCACGAGTCCCACCAACCCCATGAAACTGGACTTTCCCGACTCAACAAGCGGGTTGGAACATCTCGCTAAGGAAATTCTCAAGGCACAGAAGGATGGCGACTCCGCTCGCGCGTCGGCGCTGGCTCAAACCATGATTCTTCCCGATCCCGCTGCGTGGTACCTGCAGACCTTTGGTCCTGGCATCGCTAATGACGAAGGCGCAAAATATGCCGCCGATCGAAATCGTCTCCCGGCGGAAATCCTCACCTTTTTCTTCGGAGCCCTCCAAAATCACAACACGGATGTAGCCGCCGCCCGTTTCACCGAAACTTGCGACGACAATGCTGGCGAAACCGCCTTCGGTACACTTCAGTTACGCATCCAGCCCATCCCGCTCTATGAACTCCGCTTCCGGAACGGCGACCATTTCCTGCGCATGTTTGCGCTCGTCTATGTCGACGGCGGCTTTCGTTTTGTTTTGGCCCCTAAAATACCAAACCACTTTCCGTATAGTCCGCGCCCCGCTCGCAATCCGGATGCGTCAGGTGGTTCGAGCGATTCCGATCCTCCTGCTACGCGCATTCGCCAGGGCGGCAGCGTGCAGGCCGCTAAGCTGGTGAACAGAGTTCAGCCCCAATACCCGCCAATCGCGCGCGAGGAACATCTTCAGGGAACCGTCCGTCTCCACGCAATCATCGACAAAGGCGGCTTCGTCAGTCATTTGGTCGTTCTGCAGGGCTATTGCTCACTGGCCAAGTCGTCCGTGGAAGCGGTCAGTAAATGGCGCTATACGCCCACACTGTTCACGGGTCAGCCCGTTGAAGTCGACACCACCATCGAAGTCACCTTTACGCTCAACCATTGATTGAGTTTTTCGCTGCTGTGCTACACTTCCGCGGATTTCACGCCCCCCCAGGCATCGCAGTTCGCAAAGGCGCTCGGCATCCTCTCCAATTTTCTTGACTCGGTACTACCCGTTTTGGTAATCTTTGCCTTGGAGATTTCTGGACTGCGGCAGCTCTGCTGCCGCTTTTTTCTTTCTCCCCTGATTTTCCTGCTGTGGCCCCAGCTGCAAACTCGCTGCTCTCCGTCTGCTCTCTCAGCGAACAAAAAGAGAGCAAACAAATCGTTTATTTTCTAATTCTTACAAGTGCCATAGAACAGGAAATACGCTCGCAAGTCCTGCACAATCAATCAGTTGAGCACGTTTTTGCAAAAACAGGGGGGGGGTATTTTCAGCGGGACAAAAAAAAGCGCCGGAAACTGGCAAGCCCTCCGGCGTCTACGTTCTTGATGGTGATTCTGGTCTCTAACCCTCGACGAGTCCTTTTTCCAGCATCTCCTCGTCGCTGAGCCACAGATCCGGGATATTGGCTGAGCCGAGCCGAAGTATGTCTTCCAGCGCGCCGCGCACTTCCTTAAGGTGAAAGTCCACTCCGATACGCTCGAGGAGTTCAATCAAGGCTTGCGCACCCTCAGCTAGCGCCGGTTTGGGATGTGCGGGCTCGTCCTGCAGGGCGCTCTCCAGCCGATTCTCAAGTCGATGGTAGGTCACGACATAAATGGCGCTGGGTCCGCCTCCATGCCGAACGATGTGCAGAAATCCGCGCGTCGTCGGTTTTTCCGGGGCCAGTCTTGCGGCCAGCCCTGAACCGGAGGAGTGTACGCTCATCGTGTCGTGTCCCTCGGCCTGATGAATGTCCTCAACTGCAGCCGCTCGTGCTGCCGCAGTTTCCGCATTTGTAGCACGCCCCGTTCGGCACCATCAGCATGCCGCACTCGGAGCAGGTCGGCGCGCCTTCATGCGCGTCGCGCAGTTTAGACGAGGTGTTCGCCGCGGGCAGGGAAGCCATCGCAGCGTCCATCATTGCCTGAACAGGCTGCACCGGAGCAACGGTCACGGTTTGGTCGGTGTTCAGCTTTAGATAGTCGGACGAGATGAATCGCCCACCCAGCCACCGTGCGAGATAATCCAGCACCGAAGAAACAAATCGGATATTCGGATTCGCGGAAATACCCGACGGCTCAAACCGCGTGTTCACGAGCTTGTCGACGAACACTTTGAGCGGTACGCCGTATTGCAAGCCCAGTGAAACGGTCAGCGCCAAGCCGTCCATGACGCCTGAAAGCGTCGAACCTTCTTTGGACATCTTGATGAAGATTTCACCGGGGCGTCCGTCCGGATACATGCCCACGGTGATGTAACCTTCGTTCGCGCCCACGCTGAACTTGTGCGTGATAGATGCGCGTTCTACCGGCATTTTCTCGCGAACAGCACGCGCAAAGAGTTCGCGTTGCATCGGCTCTTCGGGTGCCGCTGTCGCCGCCGCGGATTCAGTTTTCTTCTCGTCTTTCGAGCCGCCTGCGTTGAGCGGCTGCGAGCGCTTCGAGTTATCCCGGTAGATGGCCACGGATTTCAGCCCCAGCTTCCAGGACTCGATGTACGCATTCCCGATATCTTCGATCGTGGATTCTTCAGGCATGTTGATGGTCTTGGAGATCGCGCCGGAAAGGAACGGCTGCGCTGCCGCCATCATCCCCACGTGTCCTGTCCACGCGATGGATCGCCCGCCGCCCAGGGGTGCCAGCGAGCAATCGAATACTGGCAGGTGCTCGGCCTTCAGGTACGGCGCGCCTTCGATTTTTCCCTGCTTGTCGATGTAAGAAACGATTTCGCTAGTCTGCTCCGGCGTGTATTCGAGCCTCATCAGCGCTTGCGGCACGGTGTTGTTGACGATCTTGATCACGCCGCCACCCACGAGTTTCTTGTGCTTCACCAGCGCCAGATCCGGCTCGATTCCCGTGGTATCGCAATCCATCATGAAACCGATGGTGCCTGTCGGTGCCAGCACGGTGACTTGCGAATTTTTGTAGCCGAACTTTTCCCCGTGTGCCAGCGCGGTGTCCCAAGACTCCTGCGCGGCCATGAAGAGTTCTGTCTGCACGTGCTCCGGCTTGATGCCGCGCATCGAGTCGCGGTGCATGCGCATCACATCCAGCATCGGGTCGCGGTTCACTTCGTAGCCGGGGAACGGACCCATTCTTTCCGCGATGCGCGCGGACTGCGCGTATGCTTCGCCGCACATCAGCGCGGTAATCGCTCCGCCCATGTCGCGCCCTTCGGCGGAATCATAAGGCAGCGCCAGGGACATGAGCAGCGCGCCGAGATTGGCGTATCCCAGGCCGAGCGGCCGGAATTCGTGCGAATTCTTCGCGATTCTCTCGGTCGGGTAGCTGGCGTTATCTACCAGAATTTCTTGCGCCGTGATGGTCACGTCCACGGCATGCTTGAACGCGGTCACATCAAACTGTCCGCTGGCGCCGAGAAATTTCATCAGGTTCAGCGAAGCGAGATTGCACGCCGTGTCGTCGAGGAACATGTACTCCGAGCAGGGATTCGAGGCGTTGATGCGCGCTGTGTTTCTCGAAGTGTGCCAGCGGTTGATCGTGGTGTCGTACTGCATGCCCGGATCGCCGCAGTGCCACGTGGAATCCGCAATCTTATAAAGCAGGTCGCGTGCCCGCATCTTTTCCGCGGGCTGGCCATCGGTTACTTTGCGTGTCCACCAATCGCGGTCTTCTTCTGCCGCGCGCATGAAGTCATCCGTCACGCGGACTGAGTGGTTCGCGTTCTGGAAGAAGATCGAAGCGTAAGCGTCGCCGTCGATACCAGCGTCATACCCTTGTTCGATAAGGACTTGTGCCTTGCGCTCTTCCTTCATCTTGCATTCAATGAATTCGACGATGTCCGGATGATCGATATTGAGGATGACCATCTTGGCTGCGCGCCGGGTCTTGCCGCCGCTCTTGATCACGCCCGCGAAGGCGTCAAAGCCCTTCATGAAGCTCACTGGACCCGATGCGATGCCGCCGCCCGAAAGAGTTTCCTTGCTGCCGCGCAGCGAAGAGAAATTGGTGCCCGTTCCGGAGCCCCACTTGAAGAGCATTCCTTCGGTCCGGGTCAGGCCCATGATCGATTCCATGTTGTCTTGCACGGAATTGATGAAGCATGCCGAGCACTGCGGCTTCGGCTGCACGCCCACGTTGAACCACACCGGCGAATTGAAAGCCATCTTCTGCTCGACGAGCAGGTGCGTCAGCTCGTCCCGGAAGGCGTCACGCGAAGCGTCGGAAGCGAAGTAGCCGCCCTCCTGGCCCCAGCGCACAATGGTGTTCACCACTCGGCTGATAAGTTGCCGCACCGAGCCTTCGCGCTCTTTCGAGCCAGGCTTGCCGTGAAAATACTTGCTGGTGACGATGTTCGTCGCCGTCTGCGACCAACCCTTCGGCACTTCGACGTCTTCCTGGCGGAAGATCGTCACGCCCTTTTCGTTTCCGATCAGGGCCGTGCGCTTCTCCCATTCCACCGCGTCGAACGGGGAAATCTTTCCGTCCGTAAAATACCGTTCAAAAGGAAGGCCTTTGTGTGTTGCCGCTCCCGTAGTCTCCGGAGTCGTATCCGTGATCGGGGAATTCCCAGTCATTGCATGTTTCACTGTAGCCATCCCGTTCCTCCACTACCTCGGGCTCCCACTCTTCGCGGGGGAACCCCTTATTTTAACCCTACTTAGCCGTACTCTGCAGGGTGCTGGGATGCCCTTGCAGTTCACTTCAAATCGAATTCCTGGGCCCGTTCACTGCAACAGAGAAAAAGGCGACCGCTCGGCAGCCGACCTTTCCATCGACCGCTTCGCGGCCAAGATCAAAAATTGTACGAAACGCCAATGCTCTGCCGCTGGCTGGTGGGTCTCACACAGCCTCGCAGCATACCCCGCGCCTTAATTACGGGCGCGGAGCTGAACTTCGCGCTCGATTTTTTTGTTTAGAACCCGGCTGGCTACGTGGAGTCATTACGGACCTATTCAACATCCCCGACTCGGTCCGCCTGGCGCTTCCACGTTCCCCGAATCTGGAATCGAAGTATCAACGTGTGTGAATTTCCTGTCAAGAGAAAAACGCAAAATGTGGTTGACGTTTTCGTACCACGTCTATTTGTAGTGGTGCCCTTTCTGAGCAACTACTTGCCTTGCAACGACTTTCGCGCATTTTCTTGGCGCGCTACACTGACTGCATCGAACCCAATATGAAGCGCGCTCGGCTCCTCATTTCAGTGATTCTTGCTTTCGTTCTTCCCGCGTTGCTCTCCGCGCAGAAAAAAGTCCAGCCTTCCGTTCCGTCCGAAATGCACTCCGCGTACGGCGAAAAACTTCACATCGCCGGCGTCCCAAACGCTGGAAAGATCAACGACCATTTGTATCGCGGCGCACAACCAAGAGATCCGGGATTGCTCGGGCTGAAGAAACTCGGCATCACCACGATTGTAGATCTCCGCAGCGAAGATCCGGAAACTTTCGGCTGGGAAGAAAAAAGTGCCGAATCATTGGGTATTCGCTTCGTTCACATCCCGGTTCCGGGCTGGTCACCGCCGGCCAACGAACAGGTTGCTCAATTCCTCGCAATTTTCCGCGACAATCCGCAGGAGAAAGTTTTCGTGCACTGCCGCTACGGCGATGACCGCACCGGCGTTTTTGTCGCCACGTACCGCATGGCATTTGAAAAATTGCCGCCGGATCAAGCTCTGAAAGAAATGTACTATTTCGGATTCAACGGGGCGTGGCATCCTTCGATGGCTGCGTTCGTCCGCGATTTTCCCGCGCGCTTGAACACTGCGCCGGCTCTTGCGCTATTCAAAAATAAAGAGTGATGCTCGAATGTTGAAGTGTGTCTCGCTCCTTCGCGGTACTCGGTACTCTCACGCTTTTCCTTTTCAAAAAAGTTCGCAAGCTTTCTCTGCGAGAAATGAGGCGGTCGATCTCGGGCCTGATTGCGCGCACAAATTGTAGCTGACGAGAACAGAAGTCATGCCTCATATGTTAGAACCTGCTTATTTAAATCTTTTGCTCTAGTACCTTCGTACTCTTCTCAGTAGCACGGTTGCTTCATTTAATAGAACAACCCCCTTCGATATCCTCCCTACATCTCGGCAAGGTTATTCTGAGGGAAAGGCCATCATGCAAGTAGGCCGTTATCAGGTTATCGATGTAATCGGCGCCGGCGCGAACAGCAAAGTCGTGCGCGCGCACGATCCTATGATCGGGCGCATCGTCGCCATCAAACTCTTTTCGCCAGCTCTGGCGCAAGGCGCGGGCCGCGACCGCTTCCTGCAAGAAGCGCGCGTAGTGGGGCAGCTTTCCCATCCCTGCGTTGTCACGCTGCACGACATGGGAATCGACGAGCCAACGCAAACGCCCTATCTCGTGATGGAATTCATGGAAGGGCAGCCTCTCGACAAAATTCTCGCCAAGGGGACTGTTCCCCTCCCGCGCGCATGCGCGTGGGTCGGAGAGATCTCCTCGGCTCTGCATGTCGCGCACCGCAGAGGCGTGATTCACGGCGACATCAAGCCCGCGAACATTTTGATTCTCGATGATGGCCGCGTAAAACTCACTGACTTCGGCATGGCGCGCCTCGCCAGCCACGACAAGAAGGACACGCCGCTGCTCGGTACTCCGGCTTATTGGTGCCCAGAACAGATTTTGGGACGGCCGCAGGACGCGCGCTCCGACATTTTCTCGCTTGGCGTGGTTCTCTACGAGATGGTGACGGGCAAGCGCCCCTTCGATTCCGATTCGCTACAGGGAATCTGCACGCGTGTGCTTTCCTCGAAGCCGCTTCCGGTTTCGCAGGCAAATCCTTCCGTTCCGACAGCGTTCGACGCGATTGTTGCAAAGACGCTGGAAAAAGATCCTGCGCACCGTTATCAGTCCTCGGATCTACTTGCCACCGAATTGTATCCCCTGGCCCGCCGCAAGCTTGCCGCGCCGGTGCAGGCACAACACACTAGTTTCCGCGAGCGTGCCACTCGATTGCTGCGCTCCGCATGAGCCCTACTCTGCAAACTGGCCGGTATGAAATCATTGAGACTCTCGGTGGCGGCTGGACCAGCCGGGTCGACAAGGCGCGCGATACGCTCATTGGCCGCACCGTCGCTCTGAAATCGTTTCTGCAGGGCTTCGGCAAAAACGGCGAAGAGCAATTCCTTCGCGAGGCGCAGACGATTGGGCGCCTTTCGCATAGCTCGATCGCCCAGCTCTATGACGTCAGCACGGATACCGGCGGGTCCCCTTTTCTCGTGATGGAATTTGTTTCAGGGAAAAACCTCGAAGAATTGCTCGCACAATCGCCGATATCCTTTTCCAGAGCGGCTGTGTGGGGCGCCGATCTCGCATCCGCGCTATCCTACGCTCATCGGGCGGGAATCATTCATGGCGACGTCAAGCCCAGCAATATTCGCGTCACCGAAAATGAGCAAGTGAAGCTCGTGGATTTCGGCGTCGCACGATTTGCTTCCCAGGTTTCCGGGTCCGACCGCGTGCTCGGTACGCCGGCTTACCTATCGCCAGAACAAATTGAAGGACAGAAGCAGGACGGGCGCTCCGATCTCTTTTCGCTGGGTGTCGTCCTGTACGAGATGATCACAGGTGTGCGGCCATTTGCTGGAAATTCGCTCGGAGAGATTTGCGCGCAAATCCTTACTGACAATCCCGTTCCGCCGTCAAAGCGCAATCCGTCCATTCCAGCTGCATTTGATCGAATCATTGCGCGGTGTCTTGCGAAGAACCCCGATGAGCGCTACCAGTCTGGGAACGATCTGGCTCGCGCGCTTTATCTAGTCGCCCGTGCCGGCGACAAACTCTCCGCGCAGCCGAAACGTCCCTACTGGTTTATGCGCCCGGCGCATCCACGCGATCTACTGGCCATCGCGTCAGCGGTACTGCTGCTTGTGGGCGCTGCGACCGCCGCAGATTCTCTGCGCGATTGGATGCGGGCTTGGTCTACACCGGCCATTGCTTCGGTGGTTCCGAATTCCTCGAAAGACGCAGGTTTGGCGACGCATGACCTGAGTCCATCGAATCCGCAAAATCCTGCAGCGATCGAGAACATTCCGCAGAAACCCATTCGCAAATCCTCAACCCAGAAGCACAATTTGACAAACTCAGTGCCCCAGGCACGCGAGGATTCGTCCATTGATCCTCTTTTGGAGCGATCTCCGCTTCGATAGCAGTCCAATTTATTCTGGATTATAAAAACCTTCGATTATCTCGAGGAAAAACCGGTATTAGGCGTGATGGATTATTCGTAGCGAAGCGCTTCGACAGGGTCGAGCTTCGCCGCTTTCATCGCCGGCCAAACTCCAAAAATTAGCCCAATGCTTACGCTGACGAGGATGCCGGTGGCTGCCGCCCATATCGGCACGCTGCCGGGCCACTTCAATCCGAGACGCACAAGGATCACCAATCCGTTCACCAGAACGAGCGCAATGACGCCACCGGCTCCAGTCAGCGTCATGGCTTCGAGCAGGAATTGCCAAGTGATGTCTTTGCTCTTCGCGCCGATGGCTTTGCGGATGCCAATCTCGCGCGTCCGTTCCGTCACGCTAACGAGCATGATGTTCATCACGCCGACGCCGCCGATGAGCAGGCCGATGCCGCTGAGAACCACGGTGGCGAGAGCAACCATGCCGAGAATGCTGTGAAACTGCTCGATCTCCTGCTGGGAAGTGTTGATCGAAAAATTGTTTCTGCCTTCGTAGGGAACGTTGCGACGGCGGCGGAGAACTTCCGTTGCTTGATCTACCGCTTGATCGAGTTGGTTCGGAAAGGCTTGAAAACGGATCTGGTTTTCGTAGGCACCAGGATAAATTTTGTGGAACGTGTTGTAGGGAATCAGGACGCGCTTGTCTTCATCGTCCGCGCCGAACATGCCTTTGGGCTTTTCGACCACTCCGATAACGCGGAACGGCGAGCCGTCGATCATGACGTCTTTTCCGACAGGCGAACCCTCGGGAAAGAGCACGGGCGCGGCGTTTTCGCCGAGCATGACGACTTTTTCACGATGCAGGTCATCGCCTTCGCTGATGAAGCGGCCTTCGAGCGTCGAGGCATTTGCGTAGACCTGGCCGAAATTCGGTTGCACACCACGGAAATCGATCGACGTCACTTCGCCGGATTTTGTGCGCACTTTGTGGTCTTGTTCCCACCAGGTGAGGAAGACCGTGACATCTTTAATTGCGGGGCAGCGCTCTTGAATGGCCACAGCATCTTCAAGCGTTAGAGGCTTGCGCTCGCGTTCGTCCTTGGGACGGCGGCCGCCGTTGTGCGGACCTTGCTCGAAGCGCGAGACAAATCCCGTATCTGCGCCGTACTGCTTGATGTTTTCCTGAACTTGCGCGTCGAAGCCGGTGATCAGAGCGGCAACCAACATGATGACGCTAACGCCTAGAACAACTCCAAAAACGGTGAGGCAGCTGCGCAGTTTGTGGGCGCGGAGCGTGTCCATGGCTTGCTTTAGATTTTCGCCGTGTTGCTGTGCCATTGTTGTCTTATGTGACCCCGGTTTCAGGTGTCAATGTCCTCAGCCATCTGCCCGCAGTGCTTCGATCGGATCAAGTTTTGCCGCGCGCATGGCGGGGTAAATTCCGAAGAAGAGTCCTACCGCCGTCGAAACGCTGAGCGAGAGAATCACGGCGCTCATGGGCGTGCGCATGGGAATCGACGTAGCGGCGCGCGCTGCCGCGACGAGAACGTAAGCCAAAACAATTCCGAGCAGGCCGCCGGTCGCTGCTAAGACAGAGGACTCTGTTACAAATTGAAGGACGATGTGCTTCTTTCTAGCGCCGAGAGAGCGCCGCAGACCGATCTCTCGCGTGCGCTCGGTAACGCTTGCGAGCATGATGTTCATGATGACGATACCGCCGACGACCAGGAAAATGGCCGTCAAGCCAACGGCGACCATGAAGATGTTTCCCGTCAGTTGTTTAAAAAGACCCATGATGGAATCGGAGCCAATGATTCCGAAGCCGTCCGCGGAGTCCCAGGTTTGATGGCGCCAGGCGCGCAAGAGCATGCGCGCTTCGTCCTCGGACGAAGCCATCATTTCGGCGTTGCCTGCCTGCATGAAGAGGGTGAGTGAATCTCTTTGGTTGCCCCATTCCTTGGAATAGGTGCCAAGAGGGATATACATGAAGCGGTCCTGCGATTGTCCGAAGGCGCTTCCGATGACGGCAGCGACGCCGATAACGGTGTAGCTGTGAGAGCCCGCGCGAATTGTTTTGCCGATGGGGTCCACGTTGTAGAAGAATTTTCTTACCAGGTCTGCGCCGATGAAGGCTACCGGCGAGTGATGCGCTTCATCCGCTTCAGTAAGGAATCTCCCCGAACCCACGACTATATTGCGAACGTCGGAATAGTTTGGCGTAACTCCCTCGACGTTTACATCTTCGAGGAGTTCGTTGCCTGAGCGAACGTCGGAGGAGGTTCCCAGGACGGCTGCGATCTGCCGGGTGGTGCGCATGCCCTCTTTTAGCTTGGCGAACTCGTCCATCGTAAGAAGAGGGCGTTTTTGCGCTTTGATCCATTCGTCGTTGCTGGTGATGATGCCGAAACGGGTTAGGACATAGACGTTAGCGCCCAGGTTGGCGGCTTTGTCCGCAACGTAGAAAGTGAGGCCGTTGACGACGCTCATGACCGCTACGAGGGTGGTGACGGCGAGGATGACTCCAAGTAACGTCAAGAAACTACGTAGCTTATGGGCGCGGAGGGCGTCAAGAGATAGCTTGAAAGTCTCCATCACGGTGACAGCCGCTCTACGGAATCTGCCCAGAGAAAAAGGCGCCGTGGTTGTCTGCGGGATCAGTCGCCCGATGCTTCCAAGTCGCTCAATAGGTGCTACACCCAAACAGACCTCCGCTTGCATAAGGTAATACGGGGAAGAGGGTCGATTCGTTCCCGATATATAGACGTTTGCAGGGGCTGTTTGCTTTCATTAAATCTTGGCAACTTTGGATCTCGACTCATTCTAAAAGACTTAGACTGCGCTCGCCAGGAACTGTTAGAAGAGCCATCGAGCCATAATCTGAGCACAGCGGCCGAAAGGGACGAGTGCGGCAGATATTCTTTGTTCTTCGAGACTTACAGGTAACTCGGAGAATGATCCATTTCGTGTTTGGAGTGCAACAATTGTCCTGGGCTAAGAATCAGAATTAGGATGCGCTAGCGGGCACCTTCCCGTTTCGCCGTATGCATTTGCGAACCCTTATTCTCGTCGCCGGCCTGCTCCCGGCTTTTGCAGCCACTTCTTTGGCTCAGGAGGCCGCTGTGCCTGCCCCTCCTCAAACGGAGGCCGAAAAGGTAGCCCTGTTGGACCTGGTTCTAGTGAATGAAAAAAAGGGCGACCAGGCGATGAATTTCTATGAGCGTGTGGAACGGGTTGAGCTGCTTAAGAACCTGGGTGATCCGCAGCCTGGCGATATCAAGATATCCCGAGTCGTCCCCGCAGGCACTGGTGTCGACCACATTCCCATCGGCCCGGACGGCAAGCCTGCGGACCCTGACGCTTATCACGCGGAGCTTGTGAAGCTCGAGAAGGCACTTTCTTGGGCTGGGGACGATGGGCACGCCCAGCATGACGCCTACGACAAAATTGCCAAGAAGCAAAAGGAACGCGACGAGCTGATTGACGCCACGCGCACCGCTTTCCTCTACACCTATCTATCCACAGAAACGCGAGCGGGCCGCGTGCTTTACAAATACAGCATGGAACCGAATCCCGCTTATAAGGCTACTTCGCGCACGACCGCTATTTTTGCGAAGGTTCGCGGGTTTGTGTGGATCGATCCGGAAGCGGGGCAGCTCGCGCGCGTGGAAGGCGAAGTCACCGGCGACATCACGGTCGGGTTGTTCCTTGCGAAAGTCAATAAAGGCAGCCACTTCATGCAGGAGCGTTATGAAATGCTCCCTGGTTTGTGGATGCCCTCGTTTTCTCAGTACGACTTCGACGGCCGAAAGCTCTTCAGCACTATTTCCCTCCACGAACGGACTTTCTATAGCCAATACCGCCGCATTGGACCTCCCAAAGAAGCCTTGGCGATGATTCGTGCCGAATTAGGCAAGCCAGGTGGCCCCGTCGCAGATCGCTGAAACTTTGTCCTGTATACTGGGTTTAAGGTACTAGAACTAGCCCCGGCCCTCGAAACCATCGGAGGCTTTATGACCCGGTTATGCAATTTTTGGTGTGCTCTCGCGTTCTGCGGGATGATTAGCTGTTGTACGTGCTTTGCGCAGAATCCTGCTTCTGCGAACTCTTCGGCATCGAGTCCCGCCCCGGCAATATCGCCGACCCCGACGACGGATCCGACGGCGTCTGGCACACCTGACGCGAAAAAGACCAAGAAAGTTTGGACGAATGAGGACGTCAACGGATTGACTGGCCCTATTTCGGTGGTCGGAAATTCAAAAAACCTTGGGAAAACGGGCACCGGCGCAAAGGCAGACCCGCAATACATTGTGAATACGAAGAAAGAACTTGCGAAGCTCCGGTCACAGCTGGATGACGCGGACAAGCAGCTTGCGGATCTTAAGGACTTCAGCGAAGGGAAGGCAGCCACTACTTCCAGCGGCTACCAGATCAACAAAGGCTACAACCGCGAGCCGGTGGACCAGCAAATTACGGGATTGCAGGATAAGAAAAAGCAGCTTCAAGACAAGATCGATGCGCTGCTCGACGAAGCTCGCAAGAAGGGTGTGGAACCGGGCGACCTGCGATAAGCGCTTCTGAATTCTTGTAACGAGCTGGGGAAGTTTCGCTATTCTCTTCGACAACGGTTTCAGGGCGCAGTAAAATTTGCAGGCCCGATTGGTGCGGGCAACTATGGGCCGCCGTTGGTACGCCTTTCGAGTCCTTCCCCTGCCACTCATTGTTATTGCTGCGGTCTGGCTAGCTACGTTCGATTCAAATTCTATCGGCGCGCAAAACACTGTTTTTGATCTCGCGGGAAATCCTGTGGATCCGCTCAAATCGACTGGCGGCAAGGTTGTCGCGCTGGTCTTTGTGCGTACGGATTGCCCAGTTTCCAATCGCTATGCGCCGACAATCCAAAAATTAAGTGCATCACTGGCGGGTAAAGTGGTGTTTTGGCTGGTTTATCCGAGCAAATCGGAATCCGCGGAAATGATCCGCAAACACGAGCTGGAGTATGGCTACAAGATTCCGGCGCTGCGCGATCCGCAACATGTGTTGGTGAAAGAGAGCCAGGTGGAAATCACGCCAGAAGTTGCGGTGTTTGACCCGCGCGGCCATCTCGTCTACCACGGCAGAATTGACAATCTATATGAGGATATTGGGCGAGCACGCACCGTTGCTACAACGCATGAGTTAGAGGATGCGATTGCTGCTGCGCTCAGCGGCAAGAGTTTGGCTGTGGAAGCGACTCACGGCGTGGGATGTTACATTTCGGACGTGGGATGACGCGCCCGCCGAAAACCCTTTCTGGATTGTTGTTTGTGTTCGCCGTGGCTTCTGCTGCGTTTGCGGCGCACCACGGCGCAGCTAAGCGTCAATCATCGCTGAAGCCTGCCGCTTCGCAGACACAAGTTACGTTTAACCACGATATTGCCCCGATTGTTTTTCGAAATTGCGCGCAGTGCCATCATCCTGGCGAGGCGGGACCTTTCTCGCTGCTTAGCTATGCGGACGTAAAAACGCACGGGCGGCAGATTGCATTCGTCACAAGCAAACACATCATGCCGCCGTGGCTTCCGGAACCCGGCGAGTTGAAGTTTGCTGACGAACTTCGCTTGACTGACGCGGAAATCGCAACGATTCAAAAATGGGTTGACCAGGGCGAGATTGAAGGCAATCCATCGGATCTTCCACCTCAACCGATTTTTAGCGCAGGCTGGCAGCTTGGCAAACCGGACGTGATCGTTCGAGCCACGAAACCGTATTTGCTTCCAGCGGGCGGAAGCGATTCGTATTGGAATTTTGTATTTCGGACGCCGGTGCATAGCTCGCGATGGTTAAAGGCAATTGAAATCCGGCCCGGCGATAAACGGCTTGTGCATCATGCGAACGTTTTGGTAGACCGCGAAGAAAATGGGCGCCGGCTTGAAAAGGAGCCAGGGGCGGGATTTGGCGGAATGGAACTTGTCATTGAGTCGGAAGCGTTTGATCCGGACAGCCATTTTCTTTTCTGGAAGCCGGGCTCTCCGCCGTATGTCGAGCCGGATGGAATGGCATTGCGGCTGGACAAGAACACCGATCTGGTTTTGAACACGCATTTCCAGCCCTCGGGGAAGCCTGAACCGATGCAACCGACGCTGGGACTCTACTTCACGGACAAGCCGGCGACGATGCATCCCATCCTGCTGCAGCTTGATAATGACCGCATGCTGGACATTCCGGCAGGTGAGAAAAGTTTTCTAGTTTCCGACGATTTCACATTGCCCGTGGATGCCAGCGTTTTGGCTATTTATCCGCACGCGCACTATCTTGGAAAAGATCTGCTCGGGTTCGCAACTCTGCCGGACGGCACGAAGAAAACTCTGATTCACATCGGGAACTGGGATTTGAATTGGCAGGCGGTCTATCGATACTCCGAGCCCGTGGACTTGCCAGCGGGAACGACGATTTCGATGCGCTTCACGTATGACAACTCGGCGGACAATATTCGGAATCCCAACCAGCCGCCGAAACGCGTGTTGGCGGGCAACCGAGCGAGCGATGAGATGGCGCATTTGTGGCTGCAGGTGCTACCCAAGGAATCTGCCGGAGGCGCCAGCGATCCTCGCGTGGCGGTCCAGGAGGCGCTGGCCCTGCACCACATCCAAAATGATCCAGGGGATTTCGAAGCGCACTACAACCTCGCGGCGCTTTTTCAAATGAAAGGGAATCTCTCCGGAGCGGTGCTGCAGTTCACGCAAGCTGTTCGCCTGCGCCCCGATGATCCGACCGCCAACAATGCGCTCGGCGCCGTGCTATTGGCGAGCGGCAACCTGGACGGAGCCATAGGCTATTTGAAGACCGCGCTTGTGGGTCGTCCCGATTATTTCGATGCGCACTACAACCTCGGGAATGCGCTCGCGTCGCAGGGCGACTTCGCGGGAGCGCTTTTGCATTTCCGCGCCGCGGTACGACTGAATCCTCAGGATGCAGGTGCCGAGGCAAATCTGGGCAGCGCGCTGGCGGAGACGGGAAACTTGAAAGAAGCGCGGCTGCATTTCGAACGTGCCTTGGTGATCGACCCAAAGAATGAACTAGCCCGCGAAAACCTGGAGCAACTGAACCGCGACTCGCACGATCATCCGAACTAGAGTGCATCTCTCATCAGGCGCGAAGGGCGGGGCCCTTAAAGATTAAATAATCCCCACCCCTACTAAAGATTCTTGGCGCTTGGCTCTTTGTTGGCGAGAAACGCTGGCGGACAGGTGGGCCTGCAGAGATGAACTGGAAAACCGCCCATATCTCCTAGCCAACTCTTTTATGCGCTTCGTCGTCAAAGTGTCCAGGCTGTTATTATTTCCGGGCGCTTGGGGCATTTGTCGAACCAGTCACGCGACCTTTTCTGTTTGAGTGGGTTTCGTAAAAACATCGAACGCGGAAATCATGAAACACGTGCTGCCCAGCTTCGTGTATCGTAACGCGATTCTCGCTGTCCTGATCCTCGGCCAAGCCTCCTCGATGGCGACGAGCGGGACTGCGCGCCGCCTTTCCCCTAAAGACTACGAGCAAATATTTGAAAAAGTCTGGAAAGACATTGATGTGCATTATTACGATCCGGAGTTCGGCGGCGTGAAATGGCAGGAAATTCACCAGCGTTATTTGCCGCTGGTGAAGGCGGCTAAAGATGACAAGGATTTTTATTCGATTGTCGACCGCATGACCGCGGAGCTGCACGACGCGCACACGCGTTTTAGTTCGCCGGAGCAATGGGAGAATCGGAAGAAACATCAGGGAGTAAGCGTCGGTTTCCGGGCCGGTTATGTAGAAGACAAGATTGCCGTGCTAGATGTATTCCCCGACAGCAACGCTGCGCACGCGGGGATTCAGCCGGGAATGATCGTGACGGCGCTGGATGGACAGCCGATTGCTGAACGCCTGGCTGAAGTGGCACCGAAAGTGTTGCCCTCTTCCACCCAACGCGTGACCAAGCTGCGCATCCTGAGCAATGTATTTGCAGGCTCGCTCGATTCGCCATTTACTGCAAGTCTAGAGCGGGCTAATGGTTCTTCCTTGGACGTCAAATTTGCACGGCAGACTCTTTCCACGGAACCTCGCGTTACTACTGCAAAATTGTCTTCGGGCTTCGGATACATCCGTTTCGACGAGTTTCATCCTTCGCTGGTGAAAGATTTTAAGGCGGCCGTCGAGAATCTGCGCGCTACACCAGGGCTGATTCTGGATCTTCGCGGGAACCGTGGCGGCGTTGGGGCAACATTGGAAGCCATGGCGAGATTATTTTTCGACAGTAAAACGCTGTTCGAACGAAGAATGAGCAGGAAACAGGTTGCGGCTTCCGAGCGCGACGGCCACCGCACCAAAGAAACGCAGGTTTTTGTAGGCAAGAATGGAGGGCAGGTATATTCCGGCCCGATGGTAATTCTCGTGAGCGAGTATTCGGCTAGCGCCGCGGAAGTCTTTGCGGCGGGCATGCAGGATTCCGGGCGCGCGAAACTTGTGGGCAG
>CAVUCM010000042.1:0-143199 GCA_963740015.1 uncultured Acidobacteriota bacterium
CAGATCGGCGGCGCCGACACTCGTGACAACGCTGCGTTTACGCCCGCGGGCTTGCGCGATGCGACGGATACGACCGACGCCAGCGCTATCGAGGTCACCATGGGCCTGGTGTGGGAAAACGGCGAGTGGAAGATCCTCTCGCTCGGCGTGGTTCTGCTCGATTTGCCTTCCCTGGAACTAGAATGGGATTCCGCAGAAGCGGACAAAAATGAACTAACCGCCATCGAATCTCTCAAGGACATCGACGAGCCGTCGAGGCTTTCGTCAAAATATGTACGGCTGCCTAACTCTCTCTCAAGTTCGGGCCTCCGCTGCATGGTCCCGCGAACAGAGCCGCCGCTGGACTCATGGAAGCCGATCAGCCGCCGGAATGAGAAATGGATATTCGTTCCGCTACGTCATTGTCGGCGCCAGCGGGCTGGGCGCGCCGGGGAAGTTTGAGCTCGCCGCGACGCCATTGACCTATGGCCGTACGGGCCACCGCTCCTTTTTTCGCGATTCCAATGGGGCTCTGCGGGCCGCGGACCATCAAGGCGCAGTAGGGTCCTCATCGGATCCAAAATTGCCAGAGCACTGATACCAGCTGCATCCGTGTTTAGAAGCTACGGATTAGTCTTGACCGTTGGATATTGAATCCCGAGCTGTTCGAGATAAGTCTTATACCGCGCGGGATCGTAATAATATTTTTTCAATTGCGGAGCGAACTTCTCCATTTTTTCTTTATTCATCTCGATAGCTGGCTTGTCATCGGGGCTGAGAAACGTTTCGTAATGAATGTCCTTCGTTTGAACATTCTTGAAATAATCCCAAGCTTGCTGCACGAGCTGCGGTTGAAGCAAAAAGTCGAGAGCAGTCATGGCTTGCACTTTGGCTCCCGCTGTCGATCCTTTGTGAGCAATGGGCGTGGCCATAGCCACACCATTCGCCCAGCTATGACCCGGCAGATTGGGAATGTTTGCCGGATACATCAAATACACCATCGGCACGTTCCAGGAGATATCGCCGATGTCGTCGGAGCCTCCGCCCGTGGGCTTCTTCACCGGCTCCTCGAGCGGGTCGACTTTTTCCTTGAGCCCTTCCACCTTCGCGCCTATATCTTTTTGAAGAGCCCTCGCCAGCGTCTGATCCGCGTCGCTCCATTTCGGCATCCCGACAGCTTCGATATTTTTCTGCTGCGTCTCCGCGATCACTTTGTTTAAGTACGGCGGCCATGCGGATCCCACCAGCTTATGATCGACGGTCGTGCCCGTCATTTTTGCTGACGAATCGGCAATTGTATTTCCCAAATCGTAGAGATCCTTGATGTGCGGATAGTCCAACTCGCGGAAGTAATACCAAACTGCCGCTTCGGAAGGAACGACATTGGGCTGGTCGCCGCCATTGATAATGACGCGATGAGAACGCTGCGCCGGGCGCAGGTGCTCCCGGCGAAAATCCCAGCCAGTATCCATTAGCTCGACAGCATCCAGCGCGCTACGGCCTTCCCACGGCGCCGCCGCTGCATGTGCTGCCTTGCCATGGAAAAAATACTGCACGGATACAAGCCCGCTCCACTCGCCGCTCCCCGTACCATACGACGTCGAAAATTCCGACTCCACGTGCGCGCCTAAGACTATATCTACATCCTTGAACAATCCTGCGCGAACATAAAACGCCTTTGTGCCGAGCAATTCCTCGGCAACGCCAGGAACAAGCTTGATCGTCCCTGCGATGTGATGCTCGTCCATCAGCTTCTTCAAGACCAATGCCGCAGTAACGTTGACTGCCATTCCGGAGTTATGCCCTTCTCCATGACCTGGCGCGCCTTCCACGATCGGATCGTGATAAGCCACTCCCGGCTTCTGCGAAGCACGAGGGATGCAGTCGATGTCAGTGATAAACGCGATGACCGGTTTGCCTCTTCCATAAGTGGCTACCCATGCCGTGGGAACACCCGCCACGCCGTGCTCGACGTGAAATCCATTTTTCTCAAGGATGCCCGTGACGTAGCGTGACGTTTCGTATTCCTGGAATCCCAATTCGCTGAAGCTGAAAATTTCGTCCACCATTTGCTGCGTCAGTGTCTGGAGTTTGTCCACTTCCACTACAGCTTCCTGTTTCAAGGCTGGAAGTTGCGGCGACTGCCGCGCGAACAGTCCGCATGGCACAAGCAAGAGCGCCGCAATACAGCCCGCTGAACACAATTTCGTCATCCGTTTCTCCCGTTAGCAATCGTCCGCAAAATAAGCGGGCATATTACATCGGCTATTGCGAAATAGGGAAAAGAAAGAATCCCGGATTTGTGCGGCGATGGAGTTGGCGCTACTATCGTGCGATTCCCCATGCGCCCAGCATTCATACGAAACCTCTGCCTGCTTCTGAGTCTTACGCTTTTGACTCCGCTGGCGGCTATGGCGCAACAATCCAGCTCCGCTTACGGGCCACTTCCCGTTTTCGAATTCCACAGCGGATTCTGGATCAATCTGCACCACACGCTCTACTACGAGGCCAAGCTGCGCGAAACCCCACCTGCGCCCGCTCCAAAAACCAACGGAATCCCCGTGTTAAAGCTGAAAACCATGAAAGATGGCGGCACTCCGTTGACCCCAGCCGAGCGCCTCGCGTGGGACAGTTCAGTCGACTATTACGTGGCCAACTATGCGAACAAGGATTTGCTCTTTAACAACGACCTGATCCTGCTAAAAAACCAGCTTGGAGATTTTGAGGATTGCGACGAGCTCTCCGGCACGCGAAAGAAAACATGCGACGCCGGACTGCCCCCTAAGATAACCCACGTGCTGGAAGCTGCCGCAGCTGTCTATCGCGCGCATCTTTGGGCCGACCAGGACCGCGCAAACCGGCGTTGGGTCGCGCGCGTCGCTCCTCTCATCGAAGAACAAGGTGTCGGAATTTCCGAGCGCCTCGCGGACATCTACCAGACCAGATGGCCAAAGGTGAAAATTCGCGTGGATGTGTGCGCCTACGCCAATTCTTCGGGAGCGTACACCACCCTCGACCCGCTCCGAGTCACCATTTCCAGCACCGATCCGCGTAACCAGAACGACGCGGCATTTGAAGTGCTCTTCCACGAGGCATCGCACGGAATCGCCGAGCCCGTGGAATCGGCAATCATTCGCGAATGCCACCAGCGCGATAAAGCCATTCCCCGAGACCTCTGGCATGCGCTCATCTTTTATACGACCGGCGAAGTGATCAGACCCCTATTGGTGACCGCCAGCAAAGAACCGTCGGACATGGTCAGTCCCAATCTTAACGGAGCGCGCCCCGCCCCCCGGGAAATCTACACGCCCTACGCCATCCGTGAAGGACTTTACGAGCGCGGGTGGAACGCCTATTTTCAAATTCTTGTCCGCTTCTGGCAGCCCTATTTGGATAGCAAATCGACGTTTGACGACGCCATCGCCCGCATGGTTTCCGCGCTGTAACGCCTTCAGCCACGTGTACGAACGGAATGAGCTTGGATTTATTTTGTGCGGGTCTAAAACTTGCCGTTGTGCAGCCATTCCCGAACTTCCGCTTCCACCGAAAATATGTCGTCAGGATCTTTGGTGTAGCGAGCGTCCAATTTGTAAGCTTGTTCTTCGTAGGGCACGACCATCCAGAGGCCAGAGTCGTTCAATGCTTGGAAGTAGCCTTCCAGGACCTTCTCCAGGCCCACGATTGAAAATTGTGTAACGTGGATCAGAGTATGGAACACCGTTCTCAGTGTCGGCTGCCGATTGAAGAGGGCGACATCGATGAACGGAATCGCAGTCATGTGCGCGGCATCCGGCACGACACGCGCCCCACCCGCGCGAACGCGTTCATAGAAAGGAGGGTATGGAATCGTCTCACCCACCTTGGATAGATCTTTTAATCGTAGGTTATCTAGGATTTCCGCGGGAAAAAACGGCCGAAGTTTTACTTTGACGCCTTCCGAAAGTGCATTGCAGACCGGACGGTATTTGTCACGCTGCTGGTGCATCCAAGCAACAGTTTCTGCAATTAATCCTGCCATCTCCTGCTGGGTAAACTTCGGGGCTTCCACGAGCAGTATCTTTCCGAGGCAGATTTTTAATTCTTTTCGACAGATGGCCCAAGCAACGGAGTGACAACCTTAATTATCCTAGCTTGGAGCGGCTCGCTTTCTTTTCACGGAAGAACTGATTCGATGCATGAATGGGACTTGACGGTACTTCGAAATTGCCGCAGCTCTTCGAATTAACTACGGGCATAGCCAAAGGCGTGTCACAGATACTCCTTTGTCGGCTATAGCGAAATCTGATATAGTCTGCCCATGCGACCCTTTCTTCTTTCCCGGGACACTTTCCACATTCTCGTGGCGCTCGCCGATCGCGACCGCCACGGCTATTCCATCATGCAAGAAATCACCGAGAGAACGGACGGAGAGATTCGCCTGAGTCCCAGTACGCTCTACAGCGCTATCAAACGCCTCCTGGAACAAGGCTTGATCGAAGAATTGGAAGAGCGTCCCGATCCTGAGCACGATGACGAACGCCGCCGCTATTACCGTCTCACCAAGACCGGCCGTCGCGCCGCCATGGAAGAAGCTCGTCATCTGGAGAAATTGCTCTCGGACGCTCGAGCTTCCGGTTTAGTACGCAAACGAGCGTGAGCTATGTCTCGTTTCCACACCTCGCAAGCTGGCATTCTCCGCCTCTATCAGCCGTTTCTATGGCTGTACCCGGCTGAATTTCGCGACGAATACCGCCGTGAACTCTGCCTCGCCTTTCTCGACCGCTGGCGCGAGGAACGATCGATCACCGGTTTGCTGTTCGTCTGGCTTCACGCCATCTTGGGAATTTTTTATCAAGCACCAAGGGAGCACTATCACATGATCATTCATGATCTTCGTTATGCATTTCGTATTCTGCGCAAAGATCTCTCCGTCACAGCCGCCGCGATACTGATTCTCGCGCTCGGCATCGGCTCCGCGACGCTCGTTTTCAGTCTCGTGAATGGTCTCCTCTTGCGCCCGCTTCCCTACCCGCAACCGGAGCGCATCATTGCTGTTATGGAATCCAGCCCAAAAGATCCCAAAGAAACCACGCAGATATCCTTCCCCAATTATTTCGATATTCGCTCGCGTACTCACCTTCTTGATGACATCGGAGTTTACGATTCGGGGCAATCTGCCGTCAGAGGAGAAGGTTCCGCGGAGCGCATCCCCTCAGCAGTAGTAAGTGATGGAGTTTTTCGCGTGCTTGGCGTCGAACCTTTGCTGGGCCGCGCCATCTCACGCGAAGATAATTTGCCGAACGGTCCGAAAGTCGTCGTCCTTAGCGAAGAGCTGTGGCAGCGGCGCTACGGCCGCGATCCTCACGTCCTCGGCAAAAGCTTGCAAATCGACGACTCGCGGCCGACTGTTATCGGCGTTATGCCCGCGGGTTTCCATTTTCCTGATCGCGCGGAGCTTTGGTTCCCCCTTCAGATGGACCCGGCAAAAGCCGCGCGTACGAATTATTTTCTGCGCGCCGTGGCTCGTCTCAAGCCGGGCGTATCCGTGGAACAGGCAACCAGCGAACTGGAGTCGCTCCTGGAACAGATTCACCTCGAAAATCCGGCCGTCAATAACAACTGGGTGGCCCGCGCGATCCCTCTCCGCGATTTTGTTGCCGGATCGTATCGCAAGGCTGTCATCACGCTCCTGGTAGCGGTCGGTCTGCTGCTCCTCATCGCGTGCGCCAATGTCTGCAATCTTCTCCTCGTTAAAGCTTCAGCGCGTGTCCGTGAAATCGCCGTTCGCACCGCGCTCGGCGCGACGCGCCGCAGGCTTCTTCGCCAACTCATCACGGAAAGCCTCATCCTCGGTGTGGCCGGCGGCGCCTTGGGCGCGCTCCTTGCCTATACGGGAATCCCGGCCCTGCTCTCGCTCATTCCAGTTGATCTTCCGCTGTGGATGAATTTTTCCCCTGATCACCGTGTTCTGAGTTTTGCGTTTGCTATTTCTCTGCTCACCACTCTTGGCTTCGGCATCATTCCGGCCTTCGGTTCCTTCCACAGCGATCTCACAGATTCGCTCAAAGAGGGCGGTGGCGGAGGGACTTCCGGAGTGCGCAGCAAATTCTTGCGCAATGGGCTCGTGGTTGGTGAAGTCGCCTTATCCGTGATACTGCTCGCCGGAGCGGGGCTCATGATTCGCAGTTTCCTGGCGCTGCGCATGCAGGACCTTGGATACCGCCCTGAAAATGTCTTGACGATGACTATCGACTATCCTGAAAGTCGCTATCCCGATGGCCAACACGCCCGTGCGATGCTCCGCCGCCTCACGGAAGAAGTCTCTTCCCTTCCCGGAGTCGTTTCCACTTCCTTTGGTTCCGGCATTCCGCTGAGCGATGGCTGGGGCCGCATCTTCTCCATCGAAAATCATCCCGTCGACCTCAAGGACATGACCTTCATCAACCACATCGTTGTCACGCCCGGATATTTCCACACACTCGCCATCCCGCTGCTCCAGGGCCGCGATTTCACGGAGGACGATTTCGATTCTCCCCGCATTGTCGTTGTGAGCGAAACTTTCGCCAAAAAGAATTGGCCTAACGAAAGTGCTCTGGGCAAGCGCATCCGCTTCGGGCCGCCAAAAAACAATGAGCCGTGGCACGCCGTCGTAGGAGTGGTCGCCGATAGCAAGCACGCCGCATATAAGGGCGAAGACCGCGCCAGCGTTTATCTCCCCTACAACTCGGACATCACGCCTAATGCCCTGTTAGTTCGCACCGCAGGTGATCCCTTGCTACTCCAGCAGGCCCTCAGAGCTCGCGTCGTTGGTTTTGACCCGGATATTGTTGTGAGCCGCGTCTACAGCCTCGAGCAGATCATCGCTCGCGTCTCCTGGCAGGATCGCTTCCTTACTGTTCTATTCACCGCTTTCGCCGCGCTCGCTCTTTTACTGGCAGCCGTCGGCCTCTACGCAACGATTTCCTACTCAGTCTCACTGAATACTCACGAGATCGGCATCCGGATGGCCCTCGGAGCCTCAGTCTCTCGTGTTCGGGCCATGATTCTGCGCGAAGGCATGACCCTCGCCGTCGTGGGCCTCTGCATTGGTATGGTGGCGGCGTTCGCCCTCGCGCGCCTGCTCAAAACCCAGCTATACCAAATTTCGCCCAATGACCCGGCCACGTACATCGCCGTTCCAATCGTCCTAATCCTGGTTGCGGCACTCGCCGCCTTCTTGCCTACTCGTCGTGCGACCCGCGTCGATCCCGTCGTCGCCTTGCGCCACGAGTAACTCTGCCAACTTCCTCGGCAGAGATCCTCGATTCAGCGCGATACCTTAGCCGCCGGTTTCGCACTCCAGAAAATTTCTCTTTAAGCCGATGCCACGTGAAAGTCTACGGTGTGTCGTAATAACGTCCGTTGGTCTCCTCACCAATAATCGCAAAGTCGCACTTCGACGTGTTCAGCGGATCCGATTTCCACGAAAACCCGATGGACGGTACCTCCACTTGCGCCTCCATCTGGCACGTCGCCCGCGTCCCCGTAAAGCGGAAATGTTTGGCGGCGTCTTCATACTTCGCCGGTTCCCCGGTCGACTTCCAAACCATTTTGAAGCTCATGCGTGCAGGAGTGGCTACTGAGTCCAATGCAGGCCAGCGTGGCTGGTCGGCCACCGCAACGTTTTGCATTTCCAGCGCAAAGGTGTTCCCGTCGCCGCTGATACTTAAACCACTGTCAGGAACGGGAACGACCCAATAGAGTCCCGACATTGCAATCGGCGGATGGAAATCGTGTATCTGGTCGGCGGGGACAGCCTGTCCCCCGAAGAGCGTGAGTCATATATGTGTAAATGTCCCACTCTGTTTTGTTCGCGCGGCCCAATAGTCCCCCATCATGACGCCATAATCGGTGGTCGGACTGCCAAATGCGATTCGATTTCCCTTGTTATCCGTTCCCATACCGGCAAAGGTGCTGCACCGGGCGACGCGCCCCTTGAAGTGATAAATGTGGGAAGGTTCCAAGTTGGCGCCCGCAGGTTGATTATGGCTGCCGTTCTTGTCTAGCCATGGAATTGGGTAAGGCTCGCTCCCTCCGTTTGCAGTCATGGGCTGTTGCTCAACAAGCGCGTTCAACACGGACGGAGCCAAAACCGGAATTGCCGCGAATCCGCTGGCTCTCATCATTTGCCTGCGAGTAACTGCTAATCGTGATGGGGTCTTCTCGGTCATTGCGTTACCTCCTGTTCGTGGATTGTAAGCCCAGTTCGTAATGAGGATGCCCTTTGTTCGTGCCGGGCCACCCGTTTTTATCGGCGGTATCGATTGTCGAGGAACTTCGGTTGTGCTAGGCTTTGCCTTGCTGAAATTAGCTTGGCCAAGTGCCACGCAAGTCCCTGCGTCGCAAACGTTCTCTCCTTACCGTTCCACAGCAGAGCTCTCCCAAGGGGGAAGGGTTTCTCCGGAGAAAGCAAACGAGCGGCCCGGGCTATTCGATAACCGGCTCCCTCGGAGCTAGGCCGTCAGGAGGAACTGGATAAGCCCATGTCCGGTACACAAACAGCTTCGAAGACGGAAAAAGAGACCGTCGAGATCAAACTCGCGCATTCCCCCGATTCCGACGATGCCTTCATGTTCTATGCGCTGGCGACCCATAAACTTTTGACGCCCGGCTACAAATACACTCACGTTCTTTCCGACATTCAGACGCTGAACGAAGCCGCCCTCACGGAAACCTACGACGTGACCGCTGTGAGCTTTGCTGCCTACCCGAGCTTGCGCGATAAGTATGTGCTGCTCGATTGCGGCGCCAGCTTCGGGGAAAATTACGGACCTATCGTCGTTTCTTCTAAACCCATGAGAAAAGAGGATTTGGCTGGAAAACGGATCGGCGTTCCAGGTCTCAAGACAACTGCCTACCTTACCCTCAAATTATTTGAACCGGGCTTTGAACCGGTTGTGATGGCGTTCGATAAGATCCTCGACGCCGTGAAGAACGAGGTCGTCGAAGCCGGCCTGCTGATTCATGAAGGGCAGCTGCTCTTCCCTCAACTGGGCATGCACCGCGTCATCGACTTAGGTGTCTGGTGGCACGAACAAACCGGGCTTCCCCTGCCGCTAGGCGGGAATGCGGTACGCCGGGCGCTGGGACCTACCTTGGGCTTGCAAATTGCTAAAACGATTAAAGATAGCGTCGAATACGGTCTCGAACACCGCGAAGAAGCTTTGAACTACGCTATGCAGTTTGCCCGCGACATGGAAACCGAAATTGCGGACAAATTCGTCGGCATGTACGTCAACCGCTGGACCCTTGGCTACGGCGAGCGTGGCAAGCAAGCGGTCAAAACCTTGATCGAACGCGGCACAGCGGCCGGCATTCTCCCCGGCCCGCCGGATGTCGAATTCCTCAGCGAACAGTAGAAAAACAAAAGACTTAGGCGATTTCGCACCCTTGTTCGAAGAGTTGCGAGCTGCTGCCATTCCGCAAACCTTTCGTCCGGGGGATCACTCCAAGTAGCCTGCGTATTTTACCAAACGGTTAAATACAGCCTCAGTGCGCAGGCTGCCGCTGCGGCGTAAACCACAGGTCCTGATAGTCAAAGCTGAAATCAGCCAGTGGAGAAACGGCGGCCATTGTGAAGTGGTCGATGCTGCCGTCCGGATTCAGCGTGAAGGTTACAAACGCGTCCTCAATGGTTCGATCGCGCCAATGAGCCTTGAACGTGTCGAACTGCCAATGCTGCAGGTCGGCCACAGCGTTCGGTGTGTGATCCATGCTGAAGACGAGACCTGAACCTTCCTGCTTGATCGTGATCGGCCCGT
Organism: uncultured Acidobacteriota bacterium; assembly: GCA_963740015.1. Lineage (GTDB taxonomy): Bacteria > Acidobacteriota > Terriglobia > Acidiferrales > UBA7541 > Acidiferrum. The sequence goes on from CAVUCM010000042.1 coordinate 9,759, forward strand.
ACCATGCGTCGTTGTAGACTCCCGCGAACTTTTCGAGGGGGAGGGACGGCTTCGAGTTCGCTGCGCGGCCTTTGCTGCTCGTCGCGAGCATCTCCTGCGCTTCTTTTTCTCCCTTGTCCGTTGCGGCCTTCATCACCGCCGTCCAGTCAGTCGGTGACACACCAAAATACGCATCCAAAATATGAAAGAGGATGGACTCGAAAGCTGCGCCGCTTTCCGCGTTCGTGAAAACCAAAACGCTTAGGTTCTCTTCGGGCACGAGCATCACGCGTGTCACAAATCCGGAGACGCCTCCCGAGTGCCCGACCAGCTTGCGTCCGTGATAGTCCTGTACTCCCCAGCCAAGGGCGTAAGCGGCAAATTTCGGACGCAGAGACGCCAAAGGAGAATCTGCACCTCCAATTGGTAGAAGCGTCTGACCCGTCCACATTTCGCGAGATTGCGCCTCACTAAAGAGCCGCTCCTCACTCCCCGGAAATTTTCCATGGTTGAGCTGAAGCATGACCCACTTGGACATTTCCGCCACCGAAGAGTTGATCGCTCCCGCTGGCGCTGCGTTGTCTAAATCCATAAACGGCACGACTTGCAGCTTCCCGTCGACTTTCGAGTGCGGCGACGCGTAATTGTCGCCCGGTTTAAATGCATTCGTGCTCAAGTTTGAAGTCTTCATTCCCAAGGGTAGGAGAATCCTTTCGTGAATGTACTCTTCCCAAGGCTTCCCCGTGACAGCCGGAATGATTTGCCCCGCGGCAATGTACATCAGATTGTCGTAGGCATAGTGACTGCGGAAGCTCGAGGCTGGCTTCATAAATCGCAATCGATAAATAATGTCGTCGCGTGTATAGGTCGTATGCGGCCAAAAAAGCAGGTCACCTTCGCCAAGGCCCATACCGCTGCGGTGCGTTAGCAGATCGCGAATGGTCATTTCATGCGAAACGTATGGGTCGTACATCTCGAAACCCTTCAACCGCTCGTACACTTTGTCGTCCCAGGAAATTTTCCCCGCGTCTACCAACGATGCCAGCGCCGCAGAGGTGAACGCCTTTGTGTTCGAGCCAATCCCAAAAAGTGTGTTCTCATCGACAGGCGTGGCGTCTCCCAACTTTCGCACGCCGTACCCCTTCGCGAGCACGACCTTGCCATCCTTAACAATGGCTATCGCAATTCCAGGCACATCGAACGTCTTCATGTCCCGCGCAACATACGCATCAAGATCAGCAGGCGGGCCGCTCTGGGCGTGCAAGAAGGATGCGCACAAGAAAAACAACATCGCGAATCGGGGGTAAAAGGAATGCGCGTTTTTCATTTGGATATTTCTGGTCCTTTCGATTTCGTCCGGGAGGATTAAATCACAAAAGGCCCTCGAATGAGCGTGTTTCGTAGGGCGACTCAATATATCCGCGCCGCACGCCATCAACCTCAGTTGCTGCCGGAGGGTTTTCCGTTGGACGGAACATCCACCGAGACAAGGGAGCAAGGGTCGCTCCTGGAGGAGTTCTCCTCGCAATGTTCCTTGGCCAGTTTTTCCGCGTCTTTTTCGGAGCGGCGTCCAAACGCGAAACCAAGATGGCCCTCAGTCGAGACCGCGAAAGCTTTGTAGGGCGGTAAAGTCAGAAAGTTGCGAAATTCTTCACGTCCACTGGCATTGAGCTGACCGGGCGCAGAAACATCGGGCGGCAGAGGCAGCGAGAGAAGAGTTGTTCGCAAGACGCGATTCTGGCTTTTCAGGAAATCGTCAACTATCACGGTCCAGATGGAGATTCCTCCAAGCGAAAACAGTCCGTGCCCATCGCGGTGATACGGTGCCGCGTGAATGAACTTTGCCTTTCCACCGGCTTGCGTGAACGCTTGATAAAAGCCCTGAGCGATTTGTGGCCCAAAGAAATGATCGTTCTCCGAATAGACCCACAGCATGGGTATGCGTGACTTCTCTCCAAACTCGTGGAAAGCACGGATAAGCTCAGCTGGGTTGCAAATCTCGTCCGGCCTCCTCGATCCGCGCCCACCAGCAAAACTAATCGCGGCGACAAGCCCCGGAGGCGGATCAGCCGTGAGAGCAACGGTGGCGAATCCTCCGGCAGAAATTCCAACGCTGATGATGCGGGAGGGATCGACCTCGGGAAGTTTCGAAAGATAGGCAATGGATTCGCGCAAATCCCTGGCGGATTCCTTGCCGGAATCGTAGTAATCCGGACGCCTTGAGCAAGCCCTTGCATCTTCGTCAAAACCGCCCCCGGAATCTCCGTAGCCGCGTCGCATCACGATGACGGTGGTCCATCCGCGTCGGGCAAACTCCCTCGCTTGCGGAACCATCTGCCAGGGCGACATCCCCGGGCGATCGCTAGCCTCACGAGGAGCGCCGTGAGTCAGAACGGCCAGTGGGTGCGGGCCTGGCTCATTTGGCCGCACCATCACGGCTTCGAGGCCTTTCTTACCCGCATCCTTCGTGGGAATACGAAACGCGTTTTCGACCAGGTCTTGCGCTCGCGCCAGGCAAGTGCCGAAGAGGAGAAGGGCCAAGCAGATGTAAAGACGACGAGCGAACATGTAGCGCTTATCCAATCCCCCAGAGTGAGAACCGAACCCTTGGTCTGCGGCCTAGTCTTATCCAATCGGCTTGTTGGAGACAAGAGACTTGTCTCATGCACCCTTCTTGACGCCTTCCTCTTAATCACTTAGTGTCTTTTCCTTGCGATGGTGTCCTCGATGAAAAAATATTTGCGTGCGTTTTGCGCGGCAGCCAGCGCACTCATCCTTTTGGCTCCTCTGTCGCGTGGGCAGGCTGCCGCGGAATATCGCGACCACACGCAAGCGGCGGGATCTTGGCCGCTGCAAGCTGTCCGAGCCGAGCACGGGATGGTCGCCTCCGACGAGGAATTAGGCTCCCAGGCAGGCATCGAAATTCTGAAACGTGGCGGAAACGCTGTGGACGGTGCCGTAGCGGTGGCCTTCGCGCTCGCCGTCGTCGAGCCCGCGGCAGGGAACATCGGTGGCGGCGGATTCATGCTTGTGCGTCTAGCCGATGGACGCACAACTTTCTTTGACTACCGCGAAGTTGCGCCCGGAAAAGCTACGCGCGATATGTACATCAAGCCAGACGGCACGCTCGACAAAGAGCTTTCCGTCATCGGCTATAAAGCCGTCGCGGTTCCTGGCACCGTCGCTGGCCTCGAACTCGCACTGAAAACGTACGGCAAGCTAAAGCTCTCGGACGTTCTCGCACCGGCGATTCATCTCGCGGAAGACGGTTTCCCGGTCAGCGAAAAGCTTGCGCGGCAATTGGACGGAGAGCGCCCCGTGCTGCAGCAGTTCACAGTAAGCCGGCGCATTTTCTTGAACGACGGAAAAATGTTTCATGCGGGCGACACGTTTAGGCAGCCCGAACTGGCCGCCACTCTGAAGCGCATTTCAAAAAACGGGGCCGCCGAGTTTTACCGCGGCGAAACCGCCCAAATGATCGTCGACGACATGAAGCGCATGGGCGGCCTCATCACGCTCGAGGATCTAGCGCAATACCAGCCGAAAGTACGCCAGGCGTTGCACGCCAATTACGAACTCGACGGCCATAAGTGGGATGTGATCACCTCGCCTCCCCCGAGCTCGGGCGGCGTGGCCATCATCGAAGCGATGAACATGTTGCAGGGTGTCTCGCTGAAGGGCTGGGATGACGCGCAAAGCGTGCACATGGTAGTGGAAACGATGCGGCGAGTTTTTGCAGATCGCGCCGCGTACCTCGCCGATCCCGATTTTTCCAAAGTGCCGGTCGAAGGGCTCACAAGCGATTGCTACGCCAAGGAACTGGTGGCAAGCATCGATCCGCAACATGCTACTTCGAGTAAAGAAGTAAAGGCAGGCACGCCGCACGTCTGTGGAGTCTCCGCCGCGAATGATTCTGCCCCGGAAACAGTTAGCCTCAACGATGGCCCAAACACTACGCACTTCTCAGTCGTTGATGCAGCAGGCAACGCGGTCGCTAGCACCTACACGCTCAACAACAGTTACGGCTCGGGCGTAACCTCCACTGCCGGTTTTCTGCTGAACGACGAGATGGACGACTTTACAACGCAGCCCGGCGTCCCCAATGCTCTCTTTGGATTGATTCAATCTGAAGCCAACGCCATTGCTCCTGGCCACCGACCGCTCAGTTCCATGACCCCGACGATTCTTGTACGCGACGGCAAACTCAGCTTCGTAACTGGTTCGCCCGGTGGCCCTACGATTATTTCTGCGACGCTGCTTAGCGTTTTAAACTGGTTGCGCCTGGGAATGGACGCCCAGGCGTCCATCAACGCGCCGCGCTTCCATCACCAATGGATGCCGGACGTGATTCTGATGGAAAAAGATTTTCCGGCGAGTCTGGAAGCTGTGTTGAATGCGCAGGGCTACCAAACGCGGCGGCGCGGGCACATTGGTTTGGTAAACGCGATCGGCATCGATCCGAAAACGGGTGAGCGCCTCGGCGCGGCGGACCCGCGCGATAACGGGGCGGCCGTCGGCTATTAAACGATTTTTGTTCGGCCTCTCCTGGACTTATTCCAGCACCATCCGGAGGTCGGCGCGTGGCTTTTCATCTAAGAGCGGTGTGAACGGACTATGCGAAGAATCCTATCCACTTATATGTTCGTATCGCGAAAGTTGACCGCGGAGCTTCTCGGCCAGATTGCAGAGGCTGGGTTCGAGGCCGTCGAGATTTTCGGCACGCGTGGCCATTTTGATTACACCACCAAGCAGGAAATTCAGGCGATCGCCAGCGCACTCTCGCAGCATGGGATGACGCTCGCTTCCCTGCACGCTCCGACGAGCCGCGACTTGAGTGCTACGCGCGAGGGTGGCACACCGCTTTCCATCACCGAGGTGGAACGCGTTCGCCGCATCGAAGCCATGGACGAATTGAAACGCGTGATCGACGTTGCGGAAGACTTGCCCTTTTCCAGGCTGATTCTACATATGGGCGGATCACGCGAGACAGCAGACCCGCGCAAGCGCGATGCAGCTTTTAGTTCGCTGGAACATCTGGTTTTGCATGCTCATCATCGCGGTGTGACCATCGCCGTCGAGAACACCACCAGCGAGATGGGAGATCCCACCTATCTGCGAGCATTCGTGGACGAAACGCGCTTGACGGGTCTTCGCTTCAACTTCGATATTGGCCACGCACATCTTGCTGACGGCCCCGAAGCCGAGCGTATTGAGAAGGGTTTCGCACCCCTCCGCGAGCTAGTGGTTTCTGCGCACATCCATGACAATCACGGCGAGAAAGACGAGCACCTCCCGCCCTATGACGGCACAATCGATTGGGAATCCGCCGTCAAAACTCTAAAGTCAGCGCCTGAAAGGGATCTCCCCTTCACCCTCGAGCTAAAAGAAAAAACCGGCCACGACGCCCCGTCCATTGCCGACCAGTTAACAGCTGCCAGCGCATCTCTCGACCGCTTTGAACGTGAGTGGAGTTAGGTCCGCGCTCGCCCTCATATTGACCACTATTCTGACTATGGTCTATAATGTGGTCAGGTGAAGCAAATGCAAGAGATTGCCATTTCCGTATTCAAAGCCAAGTGCCTCGCTATTCTCGATCAGGTCGAAAAGACCAAATCGCCTGTGCGCATCACTCGCCACGGCAAGCCCGTGGCCGAAGTAGTGCCGGCGGCTCCCGAGGTTGACCGAGCTAGCTTGATGGGTTCTATGCGGAATTCTATCGAAATTCTAGGAGACATTATTTCGCCGGCGACCGACGAAGACGAGTGGGAGGTCCTTCGAGATTGAAGTTCCTGCTGGATACACACATCTGGATTTGGTTCCTACAAAGCCCTGAACATCTTGCCCCTGCCATACGGCGAGAGCTTGTTAACCCGGACAATGAACTTTGGGTTTCGCCAATCAGCACGTGGGAAGCGCTGATGCTGCAACGAAAAGGACGGCTCAGGTTGCGACCGGATTTCATTGCCTGGCTCCGGCAATCGTCGCCTGGAATTAAAGAAGCTCCTCTCACTCATGAGATCGCCATCGCGTCAGACGCGCTTCCCCTTCCTGGCGATCCCGCTGATCGCTTTATAGCCGCTACAGCGCAAGTGCTCGACCTTACTCTTGTCACTGCGGACCAACGCCTTCTCGGCCTCGGCATCATGCGCACCATGGCCAATCGCTGATCGCTCTGATGGATTTCCAGTTTGGGCCAATCTCTTCCCTTCTCTGATAAACTACTTTTTTGCAAACCAACTGAAATAACGGACTATGACGATCATCACTATCGAGCAAGCAGGCAAGTACGACGGACAGGAAGTAACGATTCGCGGCTGGCTCTACAACCTGCGCGAATCCGGCAAATTGATGTTCCCCATTTTTCGCGACGGCACCGGCATCATTCAGGGTGTCTGCGCTCTCAAGGAAAGTCCCGAAGCATTTGAAGCTTTAAAAGGCCTGACGCAGGAATCGAGCGTGATAGTCACGGGCAAAATCCGTGCCGAACAACGCGCGCCGGGCGGCTTCGAAATGGGCGTCAGCAAGATTCAGATCGTCCAAAAGGTCCCCGACGCCACGCCGTTTCCCATCCAGCTCAAAGAGCACGGCGTCGATTTTCTGCTCGACCAACGCCACCTCTGGATTCGCACGCCACGCCAGGCCGCCATTCTTCGCATTCGCGCCGAAGCCATTCGCGCCGCGCGCGAATTCATGGACGGCCAGGGTTACACGATTGCCGACGCGCCGATGTTCACGCCCGCCGCTTGCGAAGGTACCTCTACTCTGTTTGAGGTGAATTACATTGACGATCAAAAAGCTTATCTGACACAAAGCGGCCAACTCTATGCCGAAGCTATCGCCATGGCTCTCGGCAAGGTGTATACGTTCGGTCCCACGTTTCGTGCTGAAAAATCGAAGACGCGACGTCACCTCACCGAATTTTGGATGCTCGAGCCCGAAGCCGCGTACGTCGAATTCGACGAAGTGATGGGACTCGCCGAAGGGCTTGTCAGTGCGATCGTGCAAGGTGTTGTCAAAAACAAATCGCGCGAACTTGAAACGCTCAAGCGCGATGTCAGCAAGCTCGAAAACATAAAGCCACCCTTTCCGCGCATCAGCTACGAAGACGCTGTCGCCGTTTTAAACAAAGGCGGCAACCCCGCGAAATTCGGCGACGATTTTGGCGGCGACGAAGAAACCATCATTTCCAGCTCCTTCGATCGCCCGGTGCTGATTCACCACTATCCGTCCGCCATCAAAGCTTTCTACATGCAGCCCGACGCCGAGCGTCCCGAACTCGCTCTCGCCTTCGACATGATCGCTCCCGAAGGCTACGGCGAAATCATCGGAGGCAGCCAGCGCATCCACGATTACGATTTGCTTTTGAAGCGTCTGCGCGAACACAACTTGCCCGAAGAATCCTTTCAGTGGTATCTCGACCTGCGCCGCTACGGCAGCGTGCCTCACTCCGGATTTGGCCTCGGCCTGGAGCGCACTGTCGCGTGGATTTGCGGAACCGAGCACATCCGGGAGGTCATCCCCTTCCCCCGCATGCTTTACCGCGTGTACCCTTAATGTGGGGTAGTTCGGCGCCGCAATGGCGTCTCTCGCACGTAATTTGTATTAACCCTTCGAGTGATCTGTGCCTCGCGCATGTTTGCGAGTGGTGTGACTTTCCGTCTGTTCACGGGACGCGGGCCACGGATCACGGAACACGAGACTCAGATGGCGCAAAAAGTCAGAATCATCGGGGTACCCATGGACCTCGGCCAAAGCCGCCGCGGCGTGGACATGGGCCCCTCCGCCCTTCGCGGCGCGGGATTGCAGGCGCGCATCAAGCAGATCGGCGTGAATGTCGAAGACATTGGCAATCTCGAAGTGAAGCAGCCCGAAGAAATGCAGGTCGGCGAAAAACGCGCCAAGTATCTTCAGGAAATCGCTGAAACTTGCAGAGATCTCGCCACCACCGTCGAAAAATCTCTAGGCGAAGGTTTTCTTCCCCTCGTTCTCGGCGGTGATCACTCCATTGCTGCTGGCGTCGCTGCTGGCGTCGCTTCCCACTATCGCAAGGACAAAAAAGAAATCGGCTATCTCTGGCTGGACGCCCACGGCGACATGAACACGCCCGAATCTTCTCCGTCAGGTAATGTCCACGGCATGCCGCTCGCCAGCATCATGGGTTACGGCCCCACCGAGCTTGTCGATCTCATGGGCTTCAAACCCAAAGCTGAGCCGGGTAACATCGTCATTGTTGGCGCGCGCGATCTCGACGCCCAGGAACGCAAAATCGCAAAAAAATCCGGCATCCACGTTTTCACCATGCGCGACATCGACGAGCGCGGCATGCGCGAAGTGATGTCCGACGCCCTCAAGTACGCCATGGACGACACGGCCGGCATCGCCGTCAGCCTCGACATGGATTTCGTCGACCCCAGCGACGCGCCCGGTGTTGGCACCCCCGTCCGCGGCGGCGTCACCTACCGCGAAGCGCACCTCGCAATGGAAATGATCGCCGACTCTGAAGCCATGGTCTCCCTCGAAGTCGTCGAGATAAACCCCATCATCGACGAACACAACCGCACCGCGCTTCTCGGCGTAGAATTAGTCCTCTCCGCCCTCGGCAAAAAAATCCTGTAATTCTGTGGTTGTACCTCGTCTAGCCGCGAACTTTTTTCACTCGCGATTTTCCTCGAAGGCGGGACTTCCCACTGGCCGGCGGCTGCTTTCTTTTCGTCTCGTGCGCTACATCACTCACGTCCTCTGGCAGTTCGTCGCCGTCGATGGGTTCGTTGTCTTGTCCAGCGCGCGCAAGAATACGCATTGTCTCCTCACGATTCGCTCGCACCGACCGCGCCCGAAAATACTCTTCTGTTCTCAAGGCCGAAACCTTCTCTGCCACCGCGACATTGATGAGTTGATTCAACGCCACTCCTTCGGCCTCCGCCGCCTTCCTAACTTCTTCCATCAACGACGGCTGAAGCCGCAACGCAAAATTGCTTCGCCTCATCTGGTTTTTCCTCTCAACTCGCACAGTGCTTCCCTTGGAAGCATCACTCGGCAATCGAATCGTTCGCCTAACGGTGCGAAATCTGCTTGGTCAAAAGTGACCACGGCATCGGCATTCCCATTTACCGCGGTCTCCAGCACCATATCATCATTGGAATCGGACAACTGTGGCCGCCAGCGATAAGAAAGCCGCACCGCTCTAGCTGCCGACGTGATGTCGTCCAGAGCGCGTTCAACGTCCCGCCGGCCGATGCCGAAAGCAGTTAACTGCTCCGCTCTCGTAAGCACCGCTTCGTATTCCAACAGCAGTGGAACCGAGAGAAGTAGTTCGAAACGGTGGGTCAACGCACCTAGCAATAGCTGGCGTGATGCTCCTCGGCTACTCCTCAAGGCTGCCACCATTACGCTCGTGTCGAGCACGTAAGCTAGTGCCACTCCACAATGATATTGCAGGCAATATCATAGGTCAAGGAGCGTGTATTTCGAGCGGCCCTAAATCGAGGCGAGAGAGTCTTGGACCAGGCAGTTCTTCTAGCTAATTCGCAACGCCTCCATCGGATCGATCCGCGAAGCCCGCCGCGCCGGCAAATATCCCGCCAACGCTGCCACTGCTGTTAGGATCACCAACATCCCCGCAAACGTTACCGGATCGCTCGACGTCACTCCAAACAATAGCCCGCTAAGCGTCCGTGCTAACACCCACGACGCTACAACTCCCACAACCATGCCAATCCCAGCCAGGCCCAGCGTCTGCAACAGAATGCTTCTCTGTAAAGCCTCCGCCGACGCCCCCAGCGCCATGCGAATCCCAATCTCCTGCGTTCGCTGGCTCACCGAATACGAAATCACCGCGTAAATCCCCAGCGAGGCCAGCACCAGCGCAAATCCCGCAAATCCGCCGAGCAACCACACCACAAATCTCCGCGGTGACACCGCATGATCCACCATCGTCTGCAGCGTCCTCATATTCGCCGTCGGCAAATCCGGCTCGATGGGCCGCAGCGCCTCTCGCAGCCTCGAAGCAAGCTCCGCCGTCGGCATCGACGTTCGCACCACCAGATCCACCGTTCCGTAATCCTGCGTCTGGCGCATCGGAATGTAAAACTCGTTGCCAGACCCTTCCTCCAGCGCCATGTGATGCACGTCGCCGACGACGCCTACTACCGTCCGTTCGGGATTATCCGCCCGCACGATTTTCCCGATCGGTTCCTCTCCCGGGAATAAATTCTTTGCCAGCGTCTCGTTGATGATAATCACGTTCAACGCGCCCTTGGTGTCCCGCTCCGTAAAATCGCGTCCGGCCTTCAACGGAATCCCCATCGCATGGAAATATCCATCACTGATAATTCTCGGAAACCCATTCGGATAATTCTGCGGCGTGTACTGCACGCCTTTCGCCGCAACGCCCCAGCTCCGGTTGTGTCCCAAAGGCAGAGAATCCGAAAGTCCCGCGCCCTCAACTCCCGGGATCTCCATTACTCGATGCAAGGCCTCGGTGTAATACGCATTCTGCGACTCTTGCGTTTTGTACGAAGAGTTCGGATCGATGCGCAGCGCCGCGGCTCGCTCCGGGCGGAATCCCATGTTCACATCCAGCACGCGCAAGAAACTTCGTATCAGCAAGCCCGCGCCAACAAGCAGCACGCACGCCAACCCAATCTCCGACACTACCAGTGCGCCGCGGATCCACGCGTGACCGCGACCCTGGCTCGATCCGCGATTCGAATCCTTCAGCGTGTCGTGCAATTTCAAATCCTGCACTTGCACCGCCGGTACCAATCCAAACAACAATCCGGTGGCAAGCGCTGCCACTAACGTAAATCCCAGCACGCTGCCATCGATCCGCACATCGCTCAGCAGTGGAATGCTAACCGACGTCAGATGCGCGAGCGCACGCGTGCCTACAAACGCCAGCAACAATCCCACCGCCGCCCCGCAGCACGACAGCACCAGACTCTCCGTCAGCATCTGCCCAATCAACCGGCCGCGCCCCGCTCCCATTGCCGTACGAATCGCAATTTCTTTTTTCCGCGTCGCCCCGCGCGCCAGCAGCAAATTCGAGAGGTTCGCGCACACAATCAACATCACCACCCCTACGGCGCAAGCCAGCACGAGTAGCGTCGGCCGCAACTGGCCGCTGACGTGTTGCGCCAGGCCGGAAACTTTCGGCTCAAAGTCGTTTCTGTCTTTGTGTTCCTGTTGCAACAGCTTCCCGAGTACCGCTGTTTCGGCCCGCGCCTGCTCGACGCTCACGCCCGGCTTCAGACGCCCAATAATCGCGATCGTATTCCCTTCGCGGTTCATTTCTGGCGACAGCGGCAGGGGCTCGAACATATCCACGCGGCTTCCCGGGGTAAACACGGTCGAAAAATCAAACGTCGCCGGTAACACGCCCACCACCGTTATCGGCCCGCCATCAAACGACAAGGCTCGCCCTACGATGTTGGGGTCTGCCGCGAATTTTCTCCTCCACAACCCATCGGTCAACACCGTGACGCGCGGCCCGTTCTGTTTGCATTCTTCCGCGCTGAACTGTCTGCCAATCTGCGGCTGGACGCCCAGCAGTGGGAAAAAGTTCTGCGTCACCGGAACGCTCGTCAATCTCTCCGGTTGTCCGTCGCCGATCATCTTCGCATCTCCGAGGCCATAGAACGCAAAGTAGGCGGCGAGATCTTCGTACGACTGGTTCCGCGCGCGCATGTCGAGCAGATAGTCGGACTGCGAGGTTTTCCCGGACATGTCGTTGGTTTCGTCCTGGTGGTTCGCGATCCACACCAGCCTGCCCGGGTCGCGAAACGGCAGCGGCCGAAGAATCAGCGTATTCACCACGCTAAAGACCGTACAGCTTGCCCCAACCCCAAGCCCTACAATCAATATCGCAAACGCCGCGAACCCTTTGTCCCGCCAAAGCGTGCGCATCGCGTAACGCACGTCCCGCCGGAAATTCTCCAAAAACGGCGTTCCACCATTCCCAGTTTGAGACACGACGGACCTCCTGCCACAATCCCGCACTTCTGTAGACGATGAAAGTCTCAGAAGGTTCCGTCAGTCCTGAAGATTTTTTCGATCTAAACTTTCGCTAATTCTCCGTTGTTACTCCGGCACGCGTCCGCCACTTCCCCCGCGACAACTCCTCATCTTTCCCCTATAACTAAGAACTGGCGCCCAAGCCCATAAACCGACGATTCCCATGACCCCCGACAAAAAACGACTACGCATCGGCGTCCTCTTCGGCGGCCGCTCCGGCGAACACGAAGTCTCCTTGGCCTCTGCAGCCTCAGTCATTCGCGGCCTCGACCCCGACAAATACGAAGTCGTCCCCATCGGCATCACCAAAGAGGGCCATTGGCTCATCGGCGGCGGCGCGCAAAAGATGCTTCCCGAAGTTCTCCGCACTGGCCAGCGTGTCACCATGAGCGCCGACCCCACCGACGCCGCGCTCGTCCGCCTCGACGGCAGCGGAGGCGGCCAGCGCATCGACGTCGTCTTCCCCGTCATGCACGGCACCTTCGGCGAAGACGGCACCATCCAAGGCCTCCTCGACCTCGCCGGCCTCCCGTTTGTTGGCGCGGGCGTTCTCGGCTCTGCGGTCGCCATGGACAAAGACGTCGCGAAAAAATTGCTCCAGTCAGCAAAAATTCCGGTCGTCCCCTGGCTTTGCGTCCACCGGCACGATTGGGAACGCAACGAAAACATCGTCATTCATCAAATCGAAAAAGAATTCCCCTATCCGCTCTTCGTAAAACCCGCCACGCTCGGTTCCAGCGTTGGCATGACCAAAGTCCACTCGCGCCAGGAGCTCACTCCCGCGCTGAATCTCGCCTCCGAATTCGCCATGAAAATTCTCGTCGAGCGCGCCGTCAACGCTCGCGAAATCGAAGTCTCCGTTCTCGGCAATCACGATCCGCAAGCCAGCATCCCCGGCGAAATCGTCCCTCACCGCGAGTTCTACGACTACGCCGCAAAATATCTCGAAGAAGGCACAAAACTCCTCATTCCCGCCGATCTAAAACCGGCCCAAGTCAAAAAATTCCAGCACCTCGCCGTCCTGGCGTTTCGCGCCCTCGAACTAAGCGGTATGGCCCGCGTCGATTTTTTCCTGGGAAAAGAAGGCGGAAAAATCTATCTCAACGAAGTGAACACCATCCCCGGCTTCACTTCCATCAGCATGTACCCCAAACTCTGGGAAGCCAGCGGCATCCCCTTCCCCCAACTCATCGACAAACTCATCGAACTAGCCCTAGAACAACACGCCGAAAAAGCCCGCACCAAATACGCCATCGAACTACCAGCAGGCTCCGCCGGCGCCCTCGAAGGCTGAGCTTGCCAGAATCTGGCGCGGCGGCTTACTTTGCGTCTGGAATTCCATGTTGGCGCTATGTATCCTCAGACGCATGAAGCGGCAGTTGAAGGCATTAGTAATTGTTGCGGCTCTAGTCTCGGTCGCGACGTTCCCACGTTCACTAGTCGCTTGCTCGGCGGCTGGCTGCCTTAATAATGGCATTGAAGTGCGACCCGATTTTGTCGTCCGGATCACGCATCAAGATAAGCCACTCTCTGGAGTTACAGTCGAAATCATCGGCAACGGCACCAAGAATGAATTAGGAAGCGGGGCCGACGGAAGGGTATACGTTTCGAAACTCTCGTCCGGCGATTACTGGCTCAGCGCGGAATTTCTAGGGATTTCTGCTGCGTATACATGCTTCCACGTCAGCCCACACGCTTCGAGAAAAGCGCGTAAAACACTTAAGTTTGAGTGGGGCGATATGCCTATTGGCACGCGCCAGATCGCCGGAAGGCTACAAGTCACCCAACTGGGCAAGGGCGGCACGCTAATTTGGAATGTTACGCACAAGATTGACGCACCAATCAGCAACGCCAAGCTCACGCTGAAAAGTCCGAGTAACGACGCCGAATACAGTACCGTGTCAGACAGTGATGGCCACTTCGCTTTTCGCGAAATCCCGAACGGAGTCTACGTTCTACAAATTGAGGCGGGAGCCACGTCAGGGGGAGATGTCTTCGGACCCGACAGCATTCTGTTGAGGCTCGGCGCCGCCGCTAAGTTGGACACGCTTGTGATGACACCGAACGTAGGTGGAGGAAGTTGCGGTGGCTGGTCCGTGGCGCTTCACTGAATCCGCCGGCCTCGACCACTACTCACTATTCACTGCCCACTACTCACTCTCACCGTTATTTGCGGCTATCGAAACTGACCTCGCCAGCGCCGAACTGGGTGATCAACAAAGCCGCGCCGAGCATGGATATGTTCTTCGCGAACATAGCTTGCTGCAAACGGATCATCAACGGGTCTCGCAAGGTCCAAAAAGCGTGCATCATTACCGTGACTGGCACGAGGAACCCAACCAAGAGCCACGCGCCCCATCGCGCCTTGTAACCGGCGGCGATACTGAGTCCACCAGTAAGGGCCATCACTCCCGATATAGGAACGAGCAGCGACGCGAAGGGCACACCCAGCTCCGCAGCATGCTGAATGCCCTCATGGGTGAAGTGACGTGGCGCGGCAGTGATAAAAATGAGAGAGAAAAGGACTCTACCCACGAGATACACATAACGCATGTGATGAACTCCTTTGGAATCGCGGCCCCCGAGGCGTGTGATCTTTCACGCCCCTTTTCGTTAGTGAATGTTATATCACTATAGGTGATAGATGTATCATGGACACTCAGTGGAGGTCAAGAGGATGCCATGTTGACTCGCTTGGAGAACAAATTGAAATCCGCACGGCCAAGGCGCGGCTCACCCGCGCAGACCCGCGAACGCCTCGTAGCAGCTGCCGCCAGTCTTTTCAACAATGTTGGATACCATGGCACGGATTCGAACCGTATCGCGCGCCACGCGGGCTACTCAACAGGAGTTTTTTACAAACACTTCAAAGACAAGCGTGAAATTTTCCTAGCGGCCTACGAAGCCTGGGTCGCTTCGGAATGGAAGGCCGTCGCAACCGAGCTCTCCGCTCCGGGTGCCACGCCAGACGCTCTTGCGCGCCGCCTTGTCACGCTTTCCATCAACTTTCATACTCGATGGCGAGGGCTGAGATCCTCGCTGCATGAACTGGTTCTCGCAGATGCCGGGGTGGGGCGTTTCTATCGCAAGCAGCGCAGGCGCCAGCTCGATTTGATGGCAGCGCTTCGCGCAAACATCGGTGCTCCTCCACGCACACGCGAGGAGGATGCCATTCATCTGTTCACAACCGAACGCACATTTGACGCCATCGCGTCGGGCGAACTCCGGGATCTCAGTCTCGACCGCGCGG
Source organism: uncultured Acidobacteriota bacterium (assembly GCA_963740015.1). Lineage (GTDB taxonomy): Bacteria > Acidobacteriota > Terriglobia > Acidiferrales > UBA7541 > Acidiferrum. The sequence continues at coordinate 25,000 of CAVUCM010000042.1, forward strand.
CCATAATCGAAGCGATGGTCCAAAAGGTGGTTTCCTTGCTGCGTTAGCAAGGAGCACTTCTGGTGGCAGAAGCTGCGGCGGCTGGTCCCTGGCGCTTCGCTGAATTTACTGGCGACCACTCACGACTCACTTTCACGCTTCCCTAGCCATCCCGCCCAGAAAAGGTTAATTTAGATACGCTCAACATACGTTCAATCTGCCTCGCAGGGCAGGAGACTACTGAATGTCACTTCTCGAACCGCCTGCCGATGTACACAAAAAATCTCGGGCCATGATCTTCACGATGACGGCGGCTTTCATTATCGCCATCATCGCCGTATGGTTCTGGCTTCGTTTTTATCCAGAAAAAAAAGCCGCGGAGCAATTCTTCAACGCCGTCGTAGCCGGAGACATGAATACCGCCTACAATCTCTGGAAACCCGGCCCAGGCTCCAGCTACAAAATGCAGGACTTCGTCGCCGACTGGGGCCCCACCGGCTACTACGGCCCCGTAAAAAGCTACAGCATCCTCAAAGCGAAATCGCCGACCGGCTCCAGCACTAGCGTAGAAATCCGTGTCGCGATTAGCCCGTTCTCTCCGATGCCCATCGCCAATAACGAGCCCGAAAAAAGCCAAAAAACAAAAGTCGTCAACGTCTGGGTCGACACCAAAGATAAATCCTTCAGCTTCCCGCCATAGCCGCAGCTAATTCCAATTCTTGTAGTGGCGCAGCATGCTGCGCCGTTTTGTGAACGGCATCAACGTTTTGTCATTCCGAGCGCAGCGAGGAATCTGCTTTGGGGCCGGCGTCACAAATTCAAGTGGCACAGCCAATCTTGGCTGTGCGCCACATCACTAGGGCTCCAAAAAAACCGCACATGCAGGATTGCCTGTGCCACAAAAGCACTTCCGTTCTTGACCGTCACCGCCGAATATCCTCCAACGCATGCTCCAACTCCTGCGGACTAACACTTGCCGTCCCAAGCTTTCCAACGACGACTCCCGCTGCGGTATTGGCAAGCACCGCTGCGTCCGGCAGCGATGCCCCGGCTGCCACCGCTAGCGAAAGCACACTCAAAACCGTATCCCCCGCCCCCGTTACATCAAACACCTGCCGCCCGGTCGCTCCGCGCTCCACTCCGCTCAGCCCCACCCGCGCGTAAGTCACTTCAAAACTCGTAGCCGGAATCTGCAAATGCCGCGGCGACGACTCCTCAAAAAGGCTCATTCCCTTCTCACCCTCGGTGATCAGCACGGCCCCGCAGCCAAAATGCGCAAGAAGCGCACGGCCGGCTTCTTCGAGAGATTTTTCGTTGCCCAAAGCGCGGAGCATCCAAGCTTCCTTGTTATTGCAAACAATCGCCCGAGCCCCTCGATACGCATACAACCGCGAAGTCTTCGGCTTCACAAAAACTGGCACCTTCAATTGGTGCGCCGCGCTCAAAACGCGGTCCGCAAAATCATCCGTGATCAATCCCTTGTCGTAGTCGGAAAGCACAAGCCCATCCAAATTCTTCAGAGCGTTGAACAGCACTCCCAAAAGTTTCTTCTCCGTCTCGGGCCGTAGTGCCTCCCGCCGTTCCTGATCCAAGCGCACCACCTGCTGATGCCGGGCGATAATCCGCGTTTTCACGGTAGTCACGCGCTTGGTATCAGGAACGACTCCCTTTTCAACAATGTCCTCCGCTCGCAAACACTTTTGCAAAGCTCGCCCTGCCTCATCCGCCCCAATTGCCCCAAACATCTCGACATGCGCCCCGAGCGCCGCCAGGTTCGCCGCCACATTCCCCGCCCCGCCCAAACACTCGCTCTGCGAAACGAAATCTACCACCGGTACCGGCGCTTCGGGGGAAAGCCGCTTCGCATCGCCCCACAAATACCGGTCCAGCATCAAATCCCCAAGCACACCGATGCGCTTCCCGCGCAACTTGGGAATCAATCGCTTCAATCGTGGAATGGATTCAGAAATGTTAGTCGGCATGCGCGCCTGTAGCTTTCTCGTTCTGATTAGAATTTTGGATCTTTGAATGATACTGATTTCGCATGGCCACCAACTTCCGGCCATCCACTACACACTATTCACTACCCACTGCTCACTTCGCTTCTTCGATCTTCGCTTCTTCTGGCAGCATCACCGGAATGTCGTCGCGCACAGGATAAACCCGCCGACACGTCTCACACTTCAACCCGGAATTGTCCGGCGTAAGCCTCACCGGCGTCTTGCAAATCGGACAAACCAAAATCTCCAGCAACTCTTTGGGTATCGCCATGCAACTCTCCATTTCCGTCTTCGACCAATCATTTCCAACCGAACGGTCACTGTATCAAACGCCCTCGAAGCCGAGCAACCTACCACTCCGCCCACCTCAATCTGACCAAAAATTTGTCATCCCGAGCGTAGCGAGCGATCTGCTTTTCGCTTCTCGTCTCTGCGAACTCTGTGCCTCTGCGTTTCACTCTTTTTTTCACGCTTCAACCCGCTCGCCGCCTTTGCTTTCCCCGTCAACCACCCTGTCCCACACGCCAGCAACAGCGACAGCGGTCAGGAGCAGAACAATCGGATCAATCGGGTGCCGATACCGCAAATCCGCATGCGTCAAATAATACAAACACGGAAAAACCACCGGAAACACAGCCAATGGAAACACCGGCGGGCTCGTCATTTCCTCAGTTTTGTCCGGCTCTATCTCTGCGCCGGCTCTGCGCACTCTGCGTCTCTGCGTTATATTTTTCCGTTGTACCCACAAAACCACAATGCCGCACAACGCGCCAATCCCGGTCAGAAAACTGGACAAGAAAATCGCGCGTATCACCCACGAATCCGTCTCCCGAAAATTCTTGAGCGGCGACTCCGTTCCCATCCAAAAATCCACAAACTTCCTCCCCGCCAGCTGCAACTCCAACCCCGGATGCGTCTTAATAAAAGAAGTCGCCAACTCCCACTTCTCCGCCATGTATGCCGCCTCGCCGAGCTGCGCATATCTCCGAGCCTCTTCCGTTCGGGTGATCGACTTCCGGCCGCCCCGCGCATGCTCATCAAAAATGTCGTTATTCCCCAGCCATAATTCAAACGGCAAATTCGACCGCACCGGAATGAACCGATGAAACGCGACGTAATTGCGAATAGTCCACGGCAAGCAACACAAAATCGCAAGGCCAGCCACCAGCGCCGCGCGCTTCCATCGCAAGCTGCTTTCCCCGCGCCCGCGAAGCGCCGCCCATCCCAGCATGAATGGCAGCAGTAAGCCCAGCGCCGGATTCGTCATCAACGCCAAACCCCACAAAACTCCGTACACAACCCAGTCCAACCACTTTTCCGACTCCGCTAGCTCCAAAGTAGCCCACAAAATCAAAGCCGCGAGCAATGCCGAGAGCGACGTATCCCAAATCCATTCAAACGGCATCATCACTGCGCTCGGAAAAACGGCCCAAAGCCACGCTGCTCCCGCCGCAACTCCCAATCCGGCAATCCGTTTGCCGACAAAGAAAATTGGCATACAAGCCGCCGAAGAAAAAAGAATGTTGAGCGCCACGCAAGCAAAAAAAGCCCGCGCCGTAAAAACTCCAAACAATTTGAATGTCGCGGCCACAATCAACGGATAAACCGGCGCCAGCCAAGCCGTTGGCCCCGTCTCCGTTCGAAATACATTGCTGAACCCCTTGCCCTGCGAGAGTGCGTAAGCAATATTCCCCGTCTCCTGTTGAAACGGCACAACCCTCAATGCGCCCGGCGCTATTTTGGCAATTTTGCGCGCCTCGTGCCACGCGAACGCCACCCGCACACCCATCGCGACGATCACGATAAGCGCCAGCGACGTCGCCGCTTTGCCGAGTGTATTCTTCATCCTCGTTGCATCACTTTTTCACGTCGCATTCATCATCTCTTTCATCCGCAAACAATCTACTGGCTACTACAAACTGTGACAAGCGCGCGTAACAATTTCACGCTACAATGGGAGGGTTATGCTCACAGTCAATAACATCTCCATGCGGTTCGGACCCCGGGTCCTCTTTGAAGACGTCACCTGCACCTTCATGGCCGGGCGCCGCTATGCCGTCACCGGCCCCAATGGCGCCGGCAAATCCACATTCATGAAAATCCTGACCGGCGAACTTGAGCCGACGAAAGGCTCGATCACGCGCCCGAAGAAAATGGGCGTCCTGCGTCAGGACCAATTTGCGTTCGATCAATTTCGCGTGATCGACACCGTGATCATGGGCAACGCCTCGCTCTGGAAAGCTCTTGAAGAGCGCGACGCGCTCTACGCCAAGCCCCACGAGGAATTGACCGACGCCGACGGCATGCGCCTCGGCGAACTCGAAGGCGTCGTCGGCGAAGAAGGCGGGTATACCGCCGAAGCCGACGCCGCCACGCTGCTCGATGGCCTCGGCATCGAGAGTTCTCTGCACGAACGCAAAATGGGCGAACTGCAAGGCGGACAGAAAGTTCGCGTGCTGCTCGCGCAAGCGCTTTTCGGCACTCCCACTGCCCTGCTGCTCGACGAGCCCACCAACAACTTGGACCTCGATTCTGTGCACTGGCTGCAACGCTACTTGACCGAGTACGAAGGCGTGCTCATCGTGATTTCGCACGACCGCCATTTTCTCAATAGCGTTTGCACGCACACAGCGGACATCGATTACGAAACGATCATCATGTACGTCGGCGGGTACGACGACATGGTCGTGGCGAAGACGCAGGTTCGTGCGCGCATCGAATCGGAAAATGCAAATCGCGAAAAGAAAATCGCACAGCTTAACGATTTCATTGCGCGCTTTTCGGCCGGCACGCGTTCCGCGCAAGCCACCTCGCGCAAAAAAGAAGTCGAACGGCTGCAAACCACCGAACTGGCGCGATCGAACATCCAGCGGCCGTACATCAAGTTCGACATGAAGCGGAACTCCGGCAAACATCCGCTGGAAATTCGCAGCGTCGAAAAATCCTACGACGACCTGAAAGTGATTCCGCGTTTTTCGGCGTCCGTGGTCCGCGGCGAAAAAATTGCGTTGATGGGCCGCAACGGCACCGGGAAAACAACGCTGCTCAAATCACTGGTCCTCAATGCTCCCGGCTACATCGAAGACGACGACCGCAATTTCAAAACCAACGGCGGCGAAGTGAAGTGGGGCCACGAAGTCGCGGTAGGCTATTTTGCCCAGGATCACGGCGAATCAATCACCAAGGGCATGACCGCCATCGACTGGCTCTGGCAGTTCGATCCGAGCGCCAACCAGCAAGAATTGCGCGGGCTGATGGGCCAGATGCTTTTCAGCGGCGAAGATGCACTGAAACCGACTCGCGCACTTTCGGGCGGCGAATCGGCGCGGCTGATTTTCTGCCGACTAATGCTGCAGAAGCCAAATTTCCTGGTGCTCGACGAACCGACCAACCACCTCGATTTGGAATCCATCAACGCACTGAATATTGCTTTGCAGCGCTACGACGGAACCGTGCTGCTTGTGACTCACGACCACGATGTGATCGATGAAGTGGCGACGCGAATTTGGCATTTCCACGACGGCAAGATCGAGGACTTCAAAGGTCCGTACGAAGAGTTCGTCGCGTATACCGAGCAGAAGAATCAGGCTCTTGTTAGCGCGGCCGGTCAAAAGCGAAAGTAGCCGGCTTGATTTCTTCTTGCTGATTTCTCTTTACCGAGTTCTCTTCTCAAGTTTTAGAGCCGAACGGAAAGATGCAATCTTCTTTCTTTCCGTTCGGCTCGATCTTTCTTACTTCTCCTTCTACCAATACAGCAAAGAGGACGGGCTGAAGCCCGTCCCTACGGCTTTGTCGCCTTGTCGATGAAGGTGGCGATGTGGTCGTGCAGGCTGACGCGGTCCTCGTCGTGGAGATACATCATGTGGCCGGCGTTGTAGTAGTCGAGTTTGACGTTTTTCTGGAGGTCGGCGGGCAGGCCGAGGTGCTCCATAGTGAATTCGGTCGCGAAGAACGGGGTGGCCATGTCGTAGTAGCCGTTTTCAACCTGAACGAGCAGCTTAGGGTTGGTGACCATGGCTTGCGCGAGATCGCCTTCCACGTTCGGACCACTCGGGAAGAAACCACGTCCGCGATTTTGGCGAGTGAAGTTCCAGCCGCCACCGCCGCCACTGGTGTTGTGGTAGATCTTGTCTTTGCCGAACTTGAGTTCATCGTGATTGTAGGAATTGACAAGCGCGGTATACGCGCCGCCAACGGCAGGGCCTTCCGGATCGCCCTGGGCGTTTTCTTCGAGCAGATCGAAGGTGTAACCGCTGAAGCGGGCGTCAATTCGGCCAGTGGTAAGGCCGCGGCTGCGCTGGAGTTCGGCCATGAATTGACTGAGATTGACGCGCAGGTCGGCTCTAGTGAGATAGTCCTCGTTTAGACCGGTGAAATAGGAAAGTTTTTTTGCGACGGCGGCTTTTTCAGCAGCGGGAAGTTCAGAGCCTTTAAAAAGTGCTGCGGCATAGTCGCCTTGCGCGTACTTGCGGGCTTCTTCGATGAAGGCGGGCAAATCAGCGGGGCGATCCTTTAAGACTTTGTGATACCAGGCGACGGCGGCGTAGCTCGGGAGATAGTAGACGTAGGAGCGATCATCGCCGCTGGGAAAGGTGATGGTGGAGAGATCGAGTACGGAGGAGATCAGGACGATGCCGTTGAGATGGACGCTGTCGTGCTGCTGCAAATAGTTGCCGAGAGCGGCGGAGCGGAAGGTGCCGTAGCTTTCGCCGATCAGAAATTTCGGAGAGTTCCAGCGATCGTTGCGGCTGAGATAGGTGACGATGAATTGCGCGAAGGCTTCGACGTCCTCGTCGACACCGTAAAAATCTTTTTCGGTGGCTTTGCAGACGGCATGGCTATAGCCGGTGCCCATGGCGTCGATGAAGACGAGATCGGTTTTGTCGAGGAGGCTTTCGCCATTGTCGACGAGCTTGTATGGAGCGGGAGGAGTGAAGGTGCCATCGACAGTCCAGGCGCGGCGCGGGCCGAAGGCGCCCATGTGCAGCCACATGGTGGCAGAGCCGGGGCCACCGTTGTAGAGGAAAGAGACGGGGCGCGTGTTGAGATCTTTTACGTCGCTGCGCGTGTAGGCCGCCGAATAGAGCAGGCCAGTGGACTCGCCTTTGTCGTTCTTGAGAAGAGTGGTGCTCGCTGTAGCTTTGTAAGGAATGACCTGGTTGCCGATTTTTATGGTGTGATCGGTTACCGAAGATTCTTCCTTTGTGGCCGCGGCGTCGCACTTGTCCGGAGCCTTGGCTTCTGGCGCGTGTGCGGCGCCTTCGGGAGCTTGCGCCGAGAGGCGCGTTGCCTGTCCCGAGCACAAGAAAAACATCGCTGCAAAAATCCAGAAACACTTTTTCATTGCGTTGTCCCCCACCTGCTGAGTTGGATTGTCCTGCATCCCCTGAATCCCGCGGGATTGTATGTTGCCGCGGCGGCAGAGTCAAAGGACAGAGGGGCGAAGAGAGTCGACAGTCGACAGTTGAAAGTCGAAGGCTCAATCCAAGACGGGCACGGCGTGCCGTGCCCCTACGGGATGGGCGCAACACACCATCAGAAGTACAGAGCACAGCGAGGATTGGCTGTGCCACTTTACAAGCGAACGGTTTCGCTTGGGGAATGGATTGTTTCTAAACCCTCGTTGGAGCTTTCTAATCCTTGAGGTGAGCTGAATTGAACAGCTTACCGAGATTGGGGGGACCGCGCCTTCGAGGGTGGCGATGAGAAGAAGAACGGCGAGGGGAGGGAAACTGCCCGTCCCGCCCCTGGGTACCGGCCAATTTCGCTCCTGCTCGCCGTACAACATCGTGATGCTAGAGACCAGCGCTGGCGAGCGCTGTCCCCTTTTATACAGTCAAGGAGGGGGTGTTCTTGCTAGGGTGAGGAGGGTCGCGAAACGACCCTCTCGAGCATATCGAGAGGGTGTTTTTGGCCCGACTATGAAATCACAAAAACCGAGGAAAAATGGAAAGGCCGGCGTTTTCAACCCGCAAGAGTTTCTCGATACAGCCGGAGTGGCGAGAAAAATCGCCGAATACCACAGGCGAGAATCGATCTACACCCAGGGGGACGCCGCGGATAGCGTGATGTACGTGCAAAAGGGCGGAGTGAAGCTATCGGTGGTAAACGGGTCCGGAAAAGAAGCGGTGGTGGCGATGTTTGGCCCGACAGATTTTTTTGGCGAGGGCTGCATGGCGGGACAGACGATCCGGATGGGAACGGCCACTGCAATTACACCATCCACAATTCTCATGATCGAGAAAGCCGAATTGCTGCGCGTGCTGCACGCGGAGCAGGAGTTTTCGGACCATTTCATCCGGTACATGCTGGCGCATAACATCCGGGTGGAAGAGGACCTGGTCGATCAGCTGTTTAATTCGAGCGAAAAGCGGCTGGCACGGACGTTGCTGCTTCTGGCGCGATATGGAAAACAGGACCAGCCAGTGCGTTCATTGCCGAAGGTTTCGCAAGAGACGCTGGCGAGCATGGTTGGAACGACGCGTTCACGCGTGAATTTCTTCATGAACAAATTCAGGAAGCTGGGTTTTATCGAATATAATGGTAAGATCAAGGTTAACAAGTCGTTGTTGACCGTGGTCTTGCACGAGTAGAGCCCTCCTTTCCCATAACCGGGACGCGATTCGGGTTTCCGCAGAAAAGCACGATGTTCCAAGCGCCTCCAGAGCGCGCGTTTCTTGGGCTGTCACGCGGCGACGCTTCCGCGGATCACGGATTCACTGGAAATCGAATGTCTTTGCCAAAAATATTGCCCCTTGCAGAAACCGAAGCAGTGATTGAGTTGCAGTCTCTCGTGTTGGACGAGAGGCCAGTCTCATTGACGCCCATCCCGCCGCGATCCGTGCTTCCCAACAGGATCGCAGTCGTGGGGAATTATCTTCCGCGACGATGCGGAATCGCGACATTCACAACAGATTTGTGCGACGCGCTGCATGCGGAATATGGAACGACCGAACTGCTGGCGCTTCCGGTTAACGATACGGAGGAGGGCTATGCATATCCCGCGAGAGTGCGATTCGAGTTGTCCGAAGACAATCTGGCTTCCTACCGGCAAGCCGCAGACTTTCTAAACTTCAGCAACGTCGATCTGGTCTGCCTGCAGCACGAATACGGAATCTTTGGAGGGCCGGCAGGCTCGCACATTCTGGAGCTCTTGCGGCGCCTGCGGATGCCCTTCGCGACGACGCTGCACACGGTGCTTCGCGAACCAAACCCGGACCAACGCCGGGTGATGGAAGAAATTGCGACGCTCTCGGACCGCTTGATCGTGATGAGTCAGCAGTCCGCGGAGATACTGCAGGAAGTGTTTCACGTTCCGCCCGGCAAAATTGATCTGATCCCACATGGCATCCCTGATTTGCCGTTCACCGATCCGAGTTTTTATAAGGACGGATTTGGCACGGAGGGAAAAGAGGTTTTACTGACGTTTGGGCTGCTCTCGCCGAATAAAGGGATTGAAAACGTTATTAAAGCGCTGCCGCAAATTCTGGCGCGGCACAGCAATGTCGTTTACATGGTTTCCGGCGTGACGCACCCGCACATATTGCGGCGGGAAGGCGATAAATACCGGCAGTACTTGCAGAATTTGGCGAAAGAGCTGGGCGTGGAAGCGAATGTAATCTTCCGCAATCGATTCGTGAGTCCGGAGGAGATGGTTGAATTGATCGGGGCGGCGGATATTTATATCACGCCTTACAAGCATAAGGCGCAGGTGGTTTCTGGAACGCTGGCGTATGCGTTGAGCGCGGGAAAAGCAATTATTTCGACGCCGTACCTGCACGCCATCGAGCTTCTAGATGACGAACGCGGCGCGCTCGTTCCGTTTGATGACCCGGAAGCGATCGCGGCAAAAACGGTTGAGCTTCTGGACAACGCGACGGCAAGACACGCCATGCGGAAACGTGCTTATTTGTACGGGCGAGACATGGTCTGGAGCCGCGTGGCGCAGAAGTATATGCAAAGCTTTGAGCGGATTTACAACGAGCGATTGCGAAATCCGCGCGCCACATTTTCGGCGCGCAACACGGAAAAGAATCTCGACCGGCTTCCGGCCATCAAGCTGGATCACCTTTACCGAATGACGGACCATACGGGAATGGTGGAGCATGCGGTTTTCGTGGTGCCAAACTATCCGGAAGGGTATTCGACCGATGACAATGCCCGGGCATTGATCGTGACTACACTTTTGGAAGAGATTGGGGTTCACGCGCCGGCAAACTCGGCGGATCTGGCTTCCCGTTATCTGGCTTTCTTGTGGCATGCGTTCGATCCCGCGATTAAGCGCTTTCGAAATTCGCTGACGTACGAAGGCCAATGGCATGAAACGGAACATTCGGAAGATAGTCATGGAAGAGCCCTTTGGGGTTTGGGAACCGTTCTAGGGCGATCCAAGAACGCGGGATTGCGCGGAGCGGCTGGCCGCATGTTCGAACTGGCCGTGCCCGCAGCTGTCGAGTTTAAGAGCCCGCGTGCGTGCGCTTTCGCGTTGCTGGGAGTGCAGGAGTATCTCGACTCTTTCCCAGGGGATCGCGCGGCGCTAAGTGCTTCGGACGCGCTAGCCAACCGGCTGCTGAGTTCCTACCGTGCACACCGAACTGAAGATTGGAAGTGGTTTGAAAATGGGCTTGCATATTCGAATGCGCGATTGCCGCAGGCGCTGATGCGAGCGGGAGTACGCGCGGGGAACGAAGAGATGTTGTCGGCGGGACTTGAGGCGTTGGACTGGCTGGTGGCGCTGCAGCGATGCGAGGTAAAGGGCCACTTCGTGCCCATTGGTTCGCAGGGTTTCTATTCCAAGACAACGGAGAAGGCCCGCTTCGATCAACAACCGGTGGAGGCGTGCGCGGCGGTGTCGGCGTGCCTGCAAGCCTATCAGGCGACCGGGAAGGGCCGCTGGCGCAAAGAGGCGTGGTCCGCGTTCAATTGGTTCCTGGGAGACAACGATCTTCAGATCGCGCTGTACGATCCCGCTACAGGCGGTTGCAGAGACGGGCTGCATCCGGACCGGGCCAATGAAAATCAGGGAGCGGAGTCCACGCTGTCGTTCCTGATGGCACTTCTGGAAATGCGTCACGTAGAAGAAAACGACGGTACGGGAAAATAGATCTGTGCAAGATGCAATGGTTTTAGAAATGAATCGAAATTGCGGGAGTGCTCTTCCATGAATGTAATTACAATCCCCACGAAGCCCAAGATGAACCAATACGAGACGCTATTTGAACGATACGCCGGTAACCCGATTTTGACGGGAAAGGATTGGCCGTATTCGATCAACAGCGTGTTTAACGCCGGCGCAACGCTTTTGCCGGATGGTTCCACGTTACTGCTTTGCCGTGTGGAGGATCGCCGCGGGCTATCACACCTGTGCGCGGCCCGTTCGGTGAACGGCGTGGACGACTGGCAGATCGACGACGAACCAACACTGGTCCCGGACGCGGAGCGCTACCCCGAGGAAATATGGGGGATTGAAGATCCGCGAATTACCTTCGTCCCGGAACTCAAAAAATATGCCGTGGCGTACACGTCCTACTCACGAGGCGGGCCGGGAGTTTCGCTGGCACTGACGAGCGACTTCCGAAGCTTCGAGAGACTTGGCGTTGTGATGTCGCCGGACGACAAGGACGCAGCCCTGCTGCCGCGAAGAATCAATGGATTCTGGGCGTTGATCCACCGGCCGATGACTCCACTCGGAGCTCACGTATGGATCTCTTACTCTCCCGATTTGCGTTACTGGGGAAATCACAAACTCATGCTGGAAGCCCGCCGGGGCGCTTGGTGGGATGCGAACAAGATTGGCATGTCTCCGCCGCCGATTGAAACGCCGAGAGGCTGGCTAATGATTTATCACGGAGTGCGAAGGACGCCTTCGAGCTCGATCTATCGGCTAGGGCTAGCGCTCTTCGATCTCGAGCAGCCGGAGAAATGTCTGATTCGCGGGGATTCCTGGATGTTTGCGCCCGAGGCCGAGTATGAACGACACGGAGATGTACAGGATGTTGTTTTCCCCTGCGGGTATACGGTGGCGGCGGACGGGGATACGATCAACCTCTATTACGGCGCGGCGGATTCAAGTATTGCTTTGGCCCATGGGAGCATTCGTTCGCTGCTGACTTGGCTGGATGCTAACGGGCATGCGGAACATGCAAATGACCGGCGGCATAAATAGTGAGTAGTGAATAGAGAGTGATGAGTAGCGGCTGCTGCGAGAACTGTTTGTCGCGAGGTATGGGACCGCAGCCCTCCATTCGCGTCAATTTGCCTGAGGGCAGGATTGTTGCAAGGAATGGTCGCGGCACTGCGGCCTGTACAGATAGCCTCCGCGGAAAGTTCAGTGGAACGGTCCGCTGGGATGCTCGCCGAAATGCATTTTTAGACAACAAAATCCAGAAATAAAAATTCGCCGGGATTGGAAAAATCCCGGCGAATTGATCACTTCCAACTATTAGTTAGAACCGCGTTTGGAATCGTTGACTGGTGAATGCTTCTCCAGAACACCAACGAGATGACGGCCTGTTTCCGGAACGCCAGTATGTTCGCCACGAACGATTTCACTCGCCTTCATGGGGCGGCCATAAACGTCGGCACTGGCGTCGTCGTCAGGGCGAATCGTAGAACCTTCGAGAGAAACTCCAGCGAAAATTCCCTGAGCGCGTGAATAGCTGAGGATCTCAGCGCGCATCCAAGCATCGGTATCCGCGGAAGCGGTACGTCCCTTTGGACCTGCGGCAACGGAAGCATCGCCGCCCAACTTCACTTTGCTACTGAGGATGGAGTCCATACCGCGGGCATTCATGACCAGCAGGATTAAGTCTGTTCCTTCTCCGCCGATCTGAAAGCCGATGCTGGCGCCTTCAAGAGCGTACATCGCCGGGGCTCCCCAAGCTCCGCGGAAATGCTCTCCTGTGCGGCAAACCATGGCGCCACGTCCGTACTCAGCGCCAACTCCGAAAGCCAATTTCTTGACGCTTGGAATTACGATGACGCATTCGGCCTTGTTCAAAAGATCCTGGGGAATGTCGTCTGGCACGTGGAGAACTTCTGACATAACAACGCCGCATTCTTCGAGGCGCCGTTGTTCCTTGTTCAGATTATGGGCATAGACTACACCCGCTGCGAATGTAAGACATGCTGCCGTAACCAAAAGTTTCTTCATCACTGACCTCCGATGGTCAAAACATCTCTTCTAATTTTACTTCTACAAAATCCGTGGTTGAAGAACCTTCAACTCGATTCCATGCGCGAGAGGGTTATGCGTTTCCCGACTCTCAGGCGGGCACTTTTGCGAATTCGAACTAAGAACTTTTCTTGCTCCCCACGACCAGCAAAGCAATTCCACCGACGAGCGCAAACCCGCCAAGAATTGGCGAGATGGGAACTCTTTTTTGGGTCTCTGCCGTGACATGCATTGGGCCCACATCCAAAACATGATCGCGACGAGTGTAATCAAAGCCCTGATAGGCGAGGGCCAGCGCACCCAACACTACCAACACAATTCCAGCTAGAGAGACTGGTTTCATATTTTCGACTCACTAGTCAGAAAGTTATCCTTCGGCCCTGAATTACCTTGCATAAGGTGTCAGGACGGCCCAAGCCCAAAAAAGTGTCGAAGAACCCAACGAGAGAGAAGGAAGTAGCTAACCCCAAGACGCAAGGAATAAACCTGACTGTCGAAACGTCTAAAGCCTGCTGATCCCGTTTTGCCTCTTCCGAAGAGGCAGTTATCAGCCGAAACCATTAGGCGGAAGCGAGTGGGGGAATCCGCGAAACAGCGCTCAGGCTGCCCTGCAATGAAGAATGTTAGACGAGTCGAGAAAGGGCGTCTGTCCAGTTGTGCACACATCTGGATTTCGTTCCATATTGGGATTTTGACTGATTGGAGCGAAAGATAGCAGGGCAGCGGGGATCTGGTTATTGGGCCGCAAATATTAGGAAATCGATTAGCGCGGTGAGGGCGCTTGTATGGATGAAGACACAATTTCGCGGGCATGGACGACGTAGCGATTCGGGGCTGGGCCAATGTAGTCAAAGGGGTAGCAGGTGATGAGCGTCAAGGTGCGGCCGGCGGTCGCGTTTAGGACTTCGACGGCGCTGGCCGGGACAACTTCGGTGGATTCCACAAGGTACTGAAAAGCGCCGTCGGACGTTTTGAAAGTGATGGCATCGCCCAGCCGAATATTCCGGAGCGGGCGGAAAAAAGTGTCGCGGTGGCCGGCGAGAACAACGTTGCCTGGGGTTCCGGGCAAGGCCGTTTCGGGTATGTGACCGACGGCGCGGCGCAAAATCGTGTGCGAATCACCCTGAACGACGATGGCTTTCAGCTGAAGACGAGGGACCTGGATCTCACCAATTACGCCGCCTTCCACGAGGGGAGCAGGCGGTTCTTTAATGCTGACATCTTCGAATTTTGATTGTTCGTAGGCCTGAAAGGCGTGGGCATCGACGACGACATACGCAGCGTAGCCGAGTGCGAGAAGGCCGACGGCCATAAAGAAATAAGATCCCAAGCGGGAGATATAGGCACTTATTCGCCAGTGGCGAGTTGCGGGGCTCGCCAATTTCATGACGCACCCTTGCCGGATTGAGCGGAAGAATGGCTTGCGTCGACGGCAAAATAGCCAGGGCGATAACGGACGCGCAGGTTGCCGCGGCCGGGAGCAGACACCTTCACCAGAATTTTCCGGAAAGATAGGTCGTTTGCCGATTTTTCCGGCGCGAAGCCGAGAGTGTACTGATCTCGGAGGTCGCGGGCGATAAGAGCCGAGATGCTTGCAATGGTTTCCTTGGAGCTTGGAGAGTAGGAGATCCCGCTGGTGCTCTTACTGAGTTTGCGAAGTGCGCCGGGATTTTCTTCCTGGCCATCGCCCTCCAAGATGATGGAATAAATCAGGACTTGCGAGCGCTGGGCTAGATCGAGGATCTGCGAAAACTTGATATGGCTGGCGTTGTCGCCGCCGTCGCTAACGATAATTAAGGCTTTTTTCTCGCAATGGCCGAAACGCAGATGGTTGAGGCCCTCGGATACCGCGTCATAGAGGGCGGTCCGTCCGCGGGCGGAGACGGCTGAGATCTCTTTTTCGAGATCGTCTGCGCTGTGGGTGAACGGCTTCCCGCCGAGGATTTGGAGCCAGACGTCATCATTGAAATCGACGACGAACATTTCGTCTTGAGGATTGCTGGAATGAGCGAAGGCGGAAACGGCAGCGATGACTCCTGCGAGCTTGGGGCCCATGCTGCGGCTGTGGTCGACGACCAAGCCGACGGTCACGGGAGCGTCTTCTTGTTGGAAAAGAGTGAGCTTTTGCGGACGGCCATCCTCGAACACGCTGAAGTCCTGGAGAGTCAATCCCGAGACGACATTTCCCTTTGTGTCCGTAACGCGTACAGGGAGGGCAACGAGCGCCGAATTCACCGAAATTGTGGCAGAGGCTGCAGAGTCGGGAGGAGTCGATGGCGGGGATTGCGAATGGCCCGTAACCGCCGGGCTACACAAGAGAAGAAGAGCAGCAAGTGGGTAGCAGCAAGAGAGCAGGGCGAGATTGTGCTGTCGAGTGGTCGGAATCACTGGCAAATCCCCTTGCGCCGCGGGTTGAAGTTGAGGAATCAAGCCCGCGGCGCACTGGAGTTTCATTGCGCGTCTGTATGAGCCTTAGCTCGAGAAGCGCTTGAGAGCAAGCGCTGCGCCGAGTGAGCCCAGGCCGAGCAGCACGATTAGAGGAAGCTGGCTGGCGGTCTGCGGCAGTTGCTGAGTTTCTACGACAGGTGTAGGAGTAGTTTCCTGAACGACTGGAGCAGGGGTTACGGCTTCCGTGGCTGCAGGAGTGACCATAATCACTTCGGCTACGGGCACTTCCTTCTGTTCCGGAGTTTCCGCAACGATCGGTACTACTTTGATGTCCGTGTCGGCCGCGAGTGCGGGAACTGGTTCCTTCACGATCACAGCCAGTTCGACAGCTCGCTGCTTCGGATAAACAAATTCCTGGCCGAAATTATCGCCGGGATAAAACCACGCCTTGAGTGCTTCCGGGTTATCGCCCGAACGCTCGGCGAACTTGACGACGGTATCGCCCGTTGGTTTGAGACGGTAGTCGTTGATTGCCAGAACGGTGGCGATGAGATGCGAGCCATCCGCATTGAAGATCTGAACGATGTGGCGGTCGGCCGGCGAATCGAGCAGGACGAACGTGTAGGTTCCAGCCGGCAGAATCTGCCCGGGGATTTCCACTGGCTGACTAAATGTCAATACGGTTTTCTTGTTCCACTCATCAGCACGAGCGCCAGGAGCTAGCGTGGCGCCGAGCAGTGTGAGTGCAAACACTGCGAAAATTGTCTTTACGAACTTCATATACATTTCCTCCCAAGATTTTACGAATTGATTTAGTTCTGGAGTAATAAGAGTAGTGCGCTGCGCAGCCAAAGTCTGTGCACTAGGACACACTTTCCTCGTTTATTTGCAGATTCGGCGAAGCGAGAAAGCGTCGGATGGAGGAGTTGCGTTTTGACGCGAGGTGGAAAAATCGGACTTAGTTGGGCGGCCATTAAAAGTCTCTCATTTTGATGAAAGGCTTCTCAGCGGTTCAAGATTTTGCGTGGGCGGCGAGGAGACGACGGGAGAACGCGATCACTTTTCGCAACGCTGGCCCACTCTTGCTTGTTATCTGCTCGCTTGCCGACCAAGCGAGAATCACTGTCAGAATTATGAGGGCGAGGGCAAGGAAAGCCACACTAAAGAGGGCCAGGAAGACTAGAAGTTCGCAAATATAGTAGAAAAACAGATCATGTCCTTCTGAGTTCTCGGACAAGTTTCTTGGCTTCCTTCATTCTGTCTTTGTAGAAAGAAGGACTGATCAGGACCTTTTTCGTTCCCAAAAGTAGGTCCGTCTTAATCCCTCTCTTGGACAAGAATAAAGAGAGCGCCAGGTAGGTTTTGATTTCTTTCTCGAGAAACTGGATTGCGTGTCGTCTGGATTCATCCATCGATTACCTCCGGCCTGACAGAAGTGGCAAATCTAAATGCGTCCGAGGAGCACCAGGATTACGACGATGACGAGAATGAAACCGAGGCCTCCGGTCGGGGCGTAACCCCATTCTCTGCTATGCGACCATCGGGGGAGTGCGCCAAAGAGCGCCAAGATCAAAAAAATAATCAAAATAGTTCCGAGCATTGTTTTCTCCTTCGTGAGCGAATTTATCCGGCGGTTCTAAATTCCCCGCCCCGGCTGCGTTCTTATTTCCATGTTCATTTCCGCGCCGGGTCGGGTGGTACTCGATTCACAGACAGTTCCGTGCGTTAGATCACGACGCTGAGAGAGAAGCGCGCGCCGGGATAATACGGGTTGAACATGTAATAGCCGCCGTCAACGTAATCGATATAGACATCGTCCGTGTAATACCAGCCGACTGGCCAAGGTTGAACGAATCCAAACCAAAAGCCGCCATATTGGAAGCGAGAATATCCGCCGACCAAGACTGGGTTACCCATGTGGAAGTTATGTCCACTACCAAAATTGGCGCGGAAACGGTCATCTGGAATTCGGCCGCTGCCTCTTACGCTCAGACGGAGCGCCGGCTGCGCGCGCTGTGTTGCCATGGCCTGCTGAGTGCGCTGTGGGGCGTGTGAATAGCTGGCCTGCTGCTGATGCGCCGGCTGCGAATGCGCCGGTTGTGTCTTTGCGGAGTTGGTCTTTTGCTGTTGTTGCTCTTTGGTTTGCTGCTGCTTTTCCGGCGCAGCGTGTTGTTCCTGCTTAGGGGCGGCTTTGGCTTGTTGTTGCTGTTTCTCAGGCTTGGCCGGTTCCTGCTTGGGGGCTTTAGCTTGCGGCTGTTGCTTTTCAGGCTTAGCCTGCGGCTCCTGCTTGGGTGCTTTGGCTTGTTGTTGCTGTTTCGGAGCAGGCTTAGCCTCTTGCTGCTTCGGCGGCGGAGCCTTTTCTTCGGGTTTTTCCTGGCGTCCGTTTGCAGGTGCGGCGATTCCCAAAAGCAAAAATAGGGCTGCTGTGCTCATTACTCGAATTGGCTTCATGTGATGCCTCCATTGCAACTACTTATGCGCTCGTCACTCTTAGAAAATGGTGCGCCTAGTGTCTAAAACCGTTGACGGCTATCCGGGCCCACGATTCTTCCCTTGCCCGCCAAATTTCCTCGCTGGTTATCCAACGCGGATGTTTGAGAGGGAATGGAACAATCCAAAAACATTGAGGAGCCAGAGAACGACGCAAATAACCACGACTGCGTTCAAGATTGATTTGATACTGCCTGCCATGGGGATGAAACGATTCACCAACCACAGAAGGACACCCACCACGATCAGGGCTATGAAAACTTGAATGAGAGGCATAGCTTTTTACCTTTCTGTCTGCTCTGCGAGACACTTCCACGCCGAGCCCAAGAATTCCTGCTTGCTCTACCCAGTGCGGAGAACTCGCTGAACCAGTTCCATTCAACGAATGGCCGGACTTCGAGCGGTTCGGCAATGCGAATGATGTGTTGTTCGATGTCCTCAGCTCTTTTGGGGGATCGGGGTGCTCAAGCTGAAGGGAGTGAACTGACCAACACTACAGTCCTTTTAATGCAGGATCATCGTAGGCTTTGCAACGACGCACGTCTGTTCACTTGTATACAAATTTGAAGTTTGTTGGGGCGGGAGGGTGGATTATCAGAGCGAATCCTGCTGGAAGCGGAATTCGCATTGCGTGATGAAAATCACGAGGTATATCCAGTTAGCCAAAAAGAGAGGGACACGATGAATAGTGCCCCTCTCTGGAGTTGAGCTGTGATCGGCGGCGAGAGGCCGACGCTTGAAGCGGGACTACACGCCACCGAGGTATTCGACGTGGCAGTAGGTGCCTAGGCGGACGTTGTAGGCAAGGTAGAGGCCGTCGTGGTCGGGATCTTCGTAGACGGTGATTTGGTCGGTGCCCCAATTCCAGTCGTCGCAGAAGCCGTAGTCGGCGGGGAAGATGCTGAAGGCGAAGCCGCCAAACCAGAAGCGTTCGCGATTGCCGCCTTCGATGCGCCAGACGTGGCTGGGGCCGAAGCCGCCAGAAAAGTGGCCATGAGCCCAGGGATGATCGACATGATAGTGGGGATCGTTCTTGCCGGTGTCATGACCGACCCATTTGCCATTGGAGTGGACGTGTGGGGCATTAGGATGACCGGCCTTGTCGACATAATTGGGAGTGGCAGCGGGATGAGCGTTAGCCTTGGCCGGCGCGGGACCATGAGCCGGGGGGTGAGAAGGCGGCGGAGCTGACGGGTGCTTTTCTTGCGCGAGAACAGGAATAGAACAGATCAAGAACAGTGCAAGAACTCCTAGAAGTGATTTCATTTGAACCTCCGAGGTGGATTTGTATTTCCTACCTACTTGAACCGGGAGTTTATGCAACCTCGTGCCGAGCGGGCCGGTAATGCTTACAAAAAATAAAACCCGAAAGCGCCGCGAAAGTTGCTTTTGTGAAGCTTGAACCTTTGGACCCTTGAACCGAGGTGAAGCAAAACTAGTCTTTAAACGGTTTGCGGCGGGCAAAAGGTTACGGTTTACAAATTTTTTGCGGCGCGGAACGCACGGACGACGGCGGCGACATCACGCTGGTCGGCGTCTACTTCAGCATTGAGGTGACGCATCTCGGCGGCGGAGATCTTGCCGGAAAGATCGGCTAGCGCGGCGCGAAGCTGAGGAAATTTTTCTAGCGCGTCATGGCGAACGATGGGAACAGCGTCATAGGGCGGAAAATAGTGGAGATCGTCTTCGAGAGCGACGAGGTGAAGCGAGTCGATCAAACCGTCGGTGGAATTGCCAGCGACGATATCGACCTGATGATCGAGTAGAGCGCGATAGAGGAGGCCGAGATCCATGACCTTGGGCGAGGCTGCGAAGCGGAGCTTGTAACGGTCGCTCCAACCGCGAAAGCCGTCGGGGCGTTCGAGGAATTCATAGCCGACACCTGCGTGCCACTTGGGAGCGATTGGGGCGAGATCGGACATGGTACGGAGATGGAGGCTGTTGGCGTCGTCCCCACGGATAACCATGGCGAAAGTGTTTTCGAAGCCGAGCGGCTCGGTGAGTTCGAGATTGAAACGCTGCGCGTATTGTTGCTTCACGCGATTGTAGATGGCGGTGGAGTTATCCGTTCCGGGGGATTCGTTGAGAACGGCGGTGAGGGCGGTGCCGGTATATTCAACGTAAAGATCGAGATCGCCGGCGAGGAGTGCCTTGTGGACCAGGAGGGTGCCGCCGAGATTGGTTTTGCGCTCGACGTGGATGTTGGTGCGGGCTTCGATATGTTGGGCGAGGAGCTCGGCGAGGATAACTTGCTCGGTGAAAAATTTGGAACCAATAGTTAAATGAGATTGGGCAGGCTTGCCGCAGGCTGCCGCGAAACACAAAAGACTGACGAGACAGATCGCGATGCGACGCATGTTAGGTAGTGAGTTCCATTGGAATTTGGAATTTAACACAGAGGTCGCAGAGAGCACAGAGAAGAAGGGAGCAAGAGATTAGACGACTTTTAGGCGGCGTTCGAGTTGGCCAAGGAGAAGGTCGGCGAAGATGGCCAGGAGCGCTGCAGGGATGGCGCCCGCGAGGATGACAGAGTCGCTGACCATTGCGACCCCGCGGAAGATGAACGTACCGAGACCGCCGGCGCCAATGGCAGCGGCAATCGTGGCTACCCCGATGGTGATGACAGTGGCAGTGCGTATGCCCGCGAGGATGATACTGAGAGCGAGCGGGAAACGGACGCGCAGGAGAATTTGTGTGTTGGTCATGCCCATAGCTTCGGCGGCTTCGAGGATCGTGGGGTCGACGACGCTAAGGCCGACATATGTGTTGCGGAGAATAGGAAGAAGCGCATAGAGAATGAGGGCGACGATGGCGGTGCGGCGGCCGATGCCTCCGATAAAGGGGATTGGTATTAAGAAGCCGAAAAGCGCGAGGCTGGGAATGGTTTGAAAAACGCTGGCGATGCCTAGGGCGATAGAGCGGAGATGTCGATGTTGCACGATGAGCATGCCGAGCGGTACAGCGATGGCGATAGCGAAAGCCATGGCAATGAGGACGAGAGTGACATGATCCATCGTGGCGCTGAGGATTTCGGAGCGATGAGTTAGGAAAAAGGTCCAGGGATTCATTTGTGTGCTCTCTCGGATGGCTCGAGGCAGGCGCGGAATGCGTGGGCCTCGGGGTGGTCGAGGCGAAGAAAGTCTTGCGGAGACCCGAGAGCGACTAGGCGCCCGGCTTGAAGAAGTGCGATGCGATGGCCGAGGAGAAGGGCTTCACGAATGTCGTGCGTAACGAAGACGATAGTCTTATTGAGGCGGCGAGCCAAGGCGCTGAATTCGCGCTGCAGTTCAGCTCGGGTGACGGGGTCAAGAGCGCCGAATGGCTCATCCATGAGCAGGATGGGCGGATCGGCGGCGAGGGCGCGTGCGACTCCCACGCGCTGGCGCTGACCGCCAGACAGTTCGCGCGGATGCCTAGCGGAAAATTCGGCAGGATTGAGACCAACTAGTTGAAGTAGCTCTTCTACACGAGCAGCGACCCTCGCGGAATCCCATTTTTCGAGAGAGGGCACGAGGCCGACGTTTTCCGCGATGGTGAAATGTGGAAAGAGACCTGCCTCCTGAATGACGTAGCCGATGCCGCGGCGGAGATGGATGGGATCGGCGTCAGTGGTGGCGCGGCCTTCGACAAGAACTTGTCCTTGCGTGGGGACGAGCATGCGATTAATGAGCCTTAGAAGAGTGGTTTTGCCGCTACCACTGCGACCCAGCAGTACGAGGGTTTCGCCTCGCGAAACGGTTAGTGACACATTGGAGACGATTGCACGGCGAGGAATATCGTTTATGCAGTAGTTCACGCCGCGAAATTCAATGGCTACGTCCGACGGCGCTTCGGGTTTCGCATTCATTTCGGTTGACAGCCTCACGCCACAGGGGGAACATCGTACCCCACTCAGCCCTCCGGACGCCGAATTTCGGCGCATCCTTCTTGCGCTAACCGCATCCAAGTTAGGGGGGAAGAAGCCATGGCAGCCACCGCTACATCTGTCCGCATTCGGCACAACCTTCACACCCGCCTGTTAGACGCGCGTGCGCAAACCGATGACCTGTTTCGGATCGTGCGCAGCGAGGCCATCTACGATAGGCCTATTCCAGAGCGACACCGAATCATTTTTTACCTGGGCCACGTCGAAGCTTTTGATTGGAACCTTCTCGCGCAACGCGCGTTTGGATTGCAATCGGTGCAGCGAACGTTTGATGACCTTTTTGCGTTCGGAATCGACCCCGTAGGGGGCGGATTGCCCAGCGATGGGCCGAGCGATTGGCCTGAGCGCGAAGAAGTGGAACACTACAACCGTCGATTGCGGAATGAACTAGACTCGGCTATCGAACGTGCGCTGGCGCGACCGGCCGAGGGGCATCCCCAGTTGATTGCCATGCTAGAAGTGGCTATCGAGCATAGGTTGATGCATGCGGAGACGTTGGCCTATATGTTGCATCGGCTGCCGACCGATAGAAAAATTCGCGGATCCATTGGGCCGAGCTTTGGGGCCGAGCGGATGAAGTCCAGGCTCGTCGAGATACCTGCGGGGCGAGCGACGCTGGGGTTGAAATACGTTTCCGGTGATGAATTCGGCTGGGACAACGAACTGGAAGCGCTTGCGACGGACGTGGCGGAGTTTGCCATCGAGAGCGGCAACGTTACGAATCAGGATTTTCTGCGGTTTATACAAGCCGGTGGGTACGATAACCCTGCGCTGTGGAGTGAAGAGGCGTGGGCCTGGAAGGAAAAGGAAGGCGTTGCGCACCCTGCGTTTTGGAAGCAGGATGGAAATCTTTGGATGTACCGCGCGATGTTCGGTGAGGTCCGCCTGCCGTTGGACTGGCCCGTTTACGTAAGCCACGCAGAGGCTACGGCATATGCGAAGTGGCTTGGGCGCGCACTGCCGAGCGAAGAACAATTTCACCGTGCGGCTTATGGAACGCGCGAGGGCCGGGGCGAACGGGCTTATCCGTGGGGAGAGGACGCACCCAGCGCACGCCATGGGAATTTTGATTTTAAGCAGTGGGATCCTGCGCCATCAGGCTCGCATCCGGACGGAGCGAGCGCATTTGGTGTTCACGATTTGGTGGGCAACGGCTGGGAGTGGACGCGAACGAAATTCGCGCCGTTCCCTGGATTTGTGGCCATGCCCTTTTACCCCGGCTATTCCGCGAATTTCTTCGATGGCAAACACTATGTGATGAAGGGAGGGTCGCCGCGAACAGCGGCTTGCATGTTGCGGCGATCCTTCCGGAACTGGTTTCAACCGCACTATCCGTACGTCTACGCGACATTCCGTTGCGTGGAAGACTAGCACCGACAATCCTGGGCCCTTGGGAGCTGACATGCAGACGACGCAAACCCTTCCGTTGTTGAGACATGTGTCCGAGTTCGCTGCGGATGTGCGCGAAGGCCTGACGAAAAGCGGACAGCGCGAACTGCCATCAAAATACTTGTATGACGAAGTGGGCTCGGCCTTGTTTGAGGCAATTTGCGTCTTGCCTGAGTACGGCCTGACACGCGCGGATGCGCGGCTTTTGGAGAGACATGCTCGCGAGATTGTGAACCTGTTGCCGTCGCCTGTGCACGTAGCTGAACTAGGCAGTGGAAGCGGAAAGAAGACTCGTTGGATTTTGGAAGCACTCTCGCGGCGGCAGAAAACGTACTACTTCCCGATTGAGATTTCGCCCTCCGCTCTAGCCGCATGCGAAAAAGAATTGGGGCAGATTGATCTGGTAAGCATCGTCGGCCATGAACAGCCGTATTTGGAAGGTCTGCGTGCAGTGGCCCGGGGACGCGCTGATGGCGATCATCTGTTGGTGCTGTTTCTCGGAAGCACAATCGGGAATTTCGATCGCGATGCGGGCGAGGACTTCTTGCTGAGTGTGCGCAATATATTGCGAGAGGGCGATGCGTTGCTCTTGGGCACGGACCTGGAAAAGAGCGTCGAAGTTCAAATGCTGGCCTATGACGATCCAGCCGGAGTGACGGCGGCGTTTAACATGAATTTGCTGGCGAGGATTAACCGCGAGCTGCGAGGGGATTTCGATTTGGCGAATTTCCGGCACGAGGCGCGGTGGAATGCGATCGAGCGGCGGATGGAGATGCACTTGCGGTCCACCTGCCGGCAGCGTGTGGAGATACCAGCGGCGGGACTTCGCATGTCGCTGGATGAAGATGAAACGATCTGGACGGAGAGCTCGCATAAATACAGAATCGGCGAAGCGGCGGAGATGGCGGCGCGGACGGGTTTTCGATGCGAAGGCCAGTGGGTGGATGAAGAGTGGCCCTTCTCGCAGAATCTGCTCATCGCCGAGTGATACGGGCGTAAGGCACGCAAAACAGCTCTCTCTGTGTCAGACGGAAATTAAAAAGATTCAATGCGCCAGACGAGACGCGCAAACCACGGTTCCTGGGCCACCAGGGGCGGATGCCAGACGGCGAGAATCTGAGAGCCCTGGTAGACGCGTTCGAAACCTTCCTCGGATTCAGACACTGTCTCGATAGGAGCGACCCAGAATTCTTTTACGCCGGGCGCATGCAGAGTGATGCGTACGCGCTGCCATCCGTCCTCCATGCGAAGTAACGGGCCCGGCAAAACGCCACTGAAGCGGAGATTTTGGGGACCGTTGGGCGTTTCAAAAAAACGATCCGACGCGTCGGGAGCAAGTAGATTGATAATCGATTCGATCCCGACCGCGATGGGCTTTGCGAGAGAGTTCTTCAACTTCAACCCGATCTCGCAGCCGACCTCGCAACCATTCGGGGCGGGACCGAAGGAAAAGCGTTTCGCAAGGGAAAGCCTCGGCGCCACGGACTCACCTTTCGGGCTGGCTTTCAACTCGTCTTCCCGAATTAACTGCGCATCGTTGGCGGAAGAGGAGTTAACGTGAAAGGCGCCGCCAGCGAATCCAGGATCTTCCTGCAATTCCAGCGTCTCGTATTGGGCCTGCGTGCACTCCGGATCAAAAAGCAGCGTGCGAAATGCGTGGCGTGGCCAGCGATCGTAGCGGAGAAAGCGTTCGAGGCCGGACTCCTTGACGAGAGTTTGTTCGTGAATGGAGGAGACACCGCCGGGCACGGCGGTTTTCGCTGCTTCGCGAAGTCGTGCGTGGTAAGCCTCCGGCCTGCGCTGCATGGAATTGATGAGAGTTGCGTTCGCGGGGCGAAAATCAAACGCAGCGAGGGTTCCACCGTCAGTCGGTTTCAGCAGAGCTTGATACTCGGACGCTGTAAAGAGATGCTCGTGCGCGCCGTCAGCGTCGTAGTCCAGCAATTCGACGTGAGGTATGAGTGTGGCGGCGGTCTGGCGGTCGGCGATGGCTTCGGCGCGAATTAAACTGCGCCAGAGTTCGGTGCGGAGATGCGGAGCGTACAGTCCGCCGAAGACCCCGTGCCAGTAGGCATCATTGCACTGCGCACGCAAGAGCAGATCGCGCGCCAGGATCAACTCATCGGAGGCTTTCGAACTGCTGTGGCGCATAGGCACGGCAGCGATGCGCGCTGAGACGCGCAGCATTTTCTTGTGGAGCAGGTTCGATTCGGCGTACTTGCGGAAGAAACCGCGCCAGGATCCGCCGCGGAGGAATGAAAGTACTTCGGGGCGAGAGCTGAACTCTTTCTGGACAGCGTTGAACCGCTGACGAACACGCGTGGGCAGCACCCACTCCATCATTTCGGTATAGGAGGCGGTGGGAAGATCGGCGCGTCCTAAGGGCGAATGATCGGCAAGGTATTCGCCGGGAGTCGAAACGCGAAGCCACGAGGAGTTCTTTTCGAGAGCGGTGAAGAAATCTTCGAGCCAGCCATCTTTGTAGCAGTGGGCGCTGGTACCGGGCCAAACGCCGAATTTTTCCATATCATCGCCCATCGACGCCATGCCGCCGGGATGCACGGCTGAAGCATTGCGAAGGTAAGTGATTACGTCCTCGACTTTGCCGAAGGGGATGAAATAACGAAGCGCCTTCTGGCCGGGGAAGAGCCAGACGCTCTGCCCGCGGTCCTCGGCAATGTACGCGCCAAAGAGTTCTTCGGGCTCAAATCCCGCCGAGAGAAAATGGATATCGTCGACGACGGTGTAGTTAACAGCCGCTGCGGATAACGCGGAAGGAAGCTGCGGCTCCCAAACGCGCTCGGCGATCCAGGCTCCCGTCGGGCGACGGCCGAAATGTTTCTCCAGATAGGCAGCCAGACGGGTAATTTGTTCGCGCTGGTCATCGGGTGGAATAGAGACGAGGATGGGTTCGTAGAAGCCACCGCCGACTAACTCCACTTGCCCCGCGCTGACGAGGGCTTTGAGGCGCGCGAAATATTCGGGACGATGCTCTTCAATCCAGGTGAGCAGCGGGCCGGAATAGTGCAGGCCCATGTGGACGCCCGGATGTTTTTCCAAGAGCTCGACGAATGGCAGATAGGAATCTTGATAGGCCTTTTCGAGCACGTGGCCGAAATTGCCCACGGGCTGGTGTGCGTGTATCAGCAGGACGAGATGGAAGCGTTCTGGCATGGGGACAATTTTGCTCTCAATCATCATACCGTGCGGCGCGAGAATTCAAATTCAAAGGATGATAAAAATGCGCAATAGGCGCACTTTGCTTAGACGCATGAAGGTAGGCACAAAGGCACAGGTGAAGGAAGATTGACACTCCTTCGCGCGTGTGAAAGGCTAACTCAGGTAAAGAGTACACGATGCGAGTGACAGCAAAAGGCGAATACGCGACGCAAGCAGTGCTGCACTTGAGCCTGCAGTATCCCGATGTGGTGACCATCCATGAAATCGCGCAGAGGCACCATATCCCCTTGAAGTATCTCGAACAGATCCTGCTGGAATTGAAGCGCGGAGGCATTTTGGAGAGCCGGCGAGGCGTGCGCGGAGGCTATACGCTGGCGCGGGCGCCTGGAGAAATTTCCGTGGGCGCGGTGTTGCGAGTGGTCGATGGGGCTTTTGCCGAGTCCAGCTGCGTGCACAATGAAGCTATGGGCGGGGTCTGCGTGGAGGGAGAAAGCTGCGGGCTGAAACAAATTTGGAAGGATGTTCAAGGGGCGGTGGAAAAGATATTGTTTGCGACCAGCTTTGAAGAAGTTCGCAAACGGACGCTAAGCGGCGGAGCCCGCCGTGCGGAAACAGCGCGACTCTAAAACTGAAAAAAAACGGCACGCCGAAGCGTGCCGCAGTGAAATTTCGACCCTTCTAAAAAATGATGAGCAGCGTTATTTCGCAGTATAGAACTCCGCGTTGACTGGCGTATAGCTGTTCCACTTCTCCGGCAGGTCTTCCAAAGCAAAAATCGCGGTTACCGGGCAGACTGGGACGCAGGCGCCACAGTCGATGCATTCCACGGGATTGATATAGAGCTGCGTAACGTTTTCGTGCCCCGGTTCATCCTTGCGTGGGTGGATGCAATCGACGGGACAGACGTCAACGCAGGCGGTGTCTTTTGTGCCGATGCAGGGCTCAGCAATTACGTAAGCCATTCAAATCTCCTTTGTTCGGACAACGAGCCGAGAGCGGTTCCAGCGAATGGACGCGCCCGGCGGAATTTTCTTATATCACGCCCCTGCCGGGGCCAACAAACGACTGGATTGATTGTACTGTGCGAGGAGAGGATTCTCAACTTCCGCGCATGCAGCTAGAATGGTGAGAGAAGGTACACCGATGAGAATTCGTACTGCTGTTGCCGCACTGTTGTTATTGGCCGCCGGAACCACCCTGGCGGCGCCGCAAGCTAAAGCTCCGAACGATCCTGGGATGATCGATGCGCAAGGATTTCAGAAGATTGTGGAGCAATACCGCGGGAAAGCGCTGTTGGTGAATTTCTGGGCAACCTGGTGCGAGCCCTGCCGCGACGAATATCCCATGCTGAACGAACTGGCGAAGCAGTATGCGCCGAAGGGACTGCAGGTCGTTGGTGTAAGCATGGATGACGACGGCGATTTGATTCTGATGCGGCGATTTCTTGCTCGATACAAACCTATTTTTCCGAATTTCCGTAAGACCGCTGGGGCTGAGGCGGCCTTCAGGCAATCCGTTCTCGCGGGATGGACCGGATCGATGCCGGTATCCGTCTTTTATGCGAAGGATGGCCGCCAAGTAACCCACTTTATCGGCGAGAAGAGCCGGGAACAGTACGAAGAGGCAATTCGTGCGCTGCTGGCCGACGGTGCGGGGTCGCCGGGAAAGTAGCAATTCTTCTCAAAATCAGAAGAGATGCGGGGGGCAAGGGATGCTCGACACGAAGGGTAATCGAATCACTTATGTTGGTCACAGCACGTTTTCGCTAACGACACCGTCAGGGCAGGTGGCGATCATCGATCCCTGGGTCATGACAAATCCGATGTGCCCGGAGGCGCTGAAAACCGTGCCGCGATTGGACGTAATTTTTGTTTCCCATGCGCACACGGACCACACAGGCGATCTTTTGGCGTTGGCAAAACAGCACAAGCCGAAAATTGTGGCCATCTTCGAGACGTGCCTGCTGATTGCGAGCAAAGGATTTGAAAAAGAGATTTGTCCGATGGGCAAGGGTGGCTCGCAGAAAGTCGGCGAATTTGAAGTGACGATGACCCATGCGTTTCATTCGAATTCCTGGGATGAAAATGGCGTGCGGCATTATGCAGGTGAGCCGGCTGGCCTTGTCATTCGCATGCCCGGAGGATTCACGATTTATCACGCGGGAGATACGGCCTTGTTTGGAGACATGAAATTGATTGGAGAGCTATATAAGCCTGATTTGGCGATGCTACCGATCGGCG
Source organism: uncultured Acidobacteriota bacterium (assembly GCA_963740015.1). Lineage (GTDB taxonomy): Bacteria > Acidobacteriota > Terriglobia > Acidiferrales > UBA7541 > Acidiferrum. The sequence continues at coordinate 53,764 of CAVUCM010000042.1, forward strand.
ATCTCTTTACGATGGGGCCGCGGGAAGCGGCATATGCGATCAAGCTGCTCGGAGTGAAGCACGTGATTCCCATGCACTACGCAACATTCCCGGTTTTAACCGGCACCGTGGAAGGGTTGCGGCACGAATCCAAGGACATTGCGGGCCTGGAGATTCATGCGCTCAAACCTGGAGAACACCTGTGATTCGCACCGAGAACTTGCGTAGTGGGTATATACAGGACGACGTTGAGCAGTATCTTTACGAACTGTTGCCGGAGCGAGACGCCGTCATCAACGAAATGGAGCGGTATGCCGCGGAGCATCGCGTGCCCATCATTGGGCCGGCGGTGGCGCGCTTGCTCGCGCTATTCGCACAAGTTTCCGGTGCAAAACGTATTTTCGAGATGGGCTCAGCTATCGGCTATTCGACAATTTGGCTAGCCCGGGCTGCCGGACCAAAAGGAAAGGTGTTCTACACCGACGGAGATCCAGCGAACGCAAAACGTGCACAAGAGTATTTCCGGCGGGCGGGAGTGGCGAAGCGCATCAATATTCAGGTGGGCGACGCGCTCGAATTGCTTAAGAAAACCCCTGGAAAATTTGACCTGATCTTCAACGACGTTGACAAGCACCAGTATCCCGACGCATTGCGGGTGGCTCTCCCGAAACTCAAAAGGGGTGGATTGTTCATCACGGACAATACCCTGTGGTCTGGCAAGGCTGCGCGTACTGCAGCCCCGGGCGATACTGCGACGCTCGGCGTGCAAGAATTTAACCGGCTGGTGTATGCCTCGAAAGAGCTGTATCCCGTGTTAATTCCGCTGCGGGATGGCGTGACGGTTTGCCGCAAACAGTAAGACGGCGAAGAAGCTATGAGCGGAAGAAATTTCGCAGCATGAAAGCGAGGTTGGCAGGACGCTCGGCAAGCCGCCTCATGAAGTATGGGAACCAGTCGCTGCCATAGGGAATGTAAACGCGCAGACGAAAGCCGTCTTTCACAAGCATGCGCTGCAAATCAGTCCGCACACCGTAGAGCATCTGAAACTCAAAATCATCCTTGGAAATTTGCTGGGCAGCGGCCCAGCGAATCGTTTCTGCAATCATGCGCGGATCGTGTGTGGCAATCCCGTGGTAAAAACCGCTGGGCAGGAGAATCTTCATCAAACGGATGTAGTTAAAGTCCGTGTCGCTTTTGCGGGGATAGGCGACATCCGGCAGCTCCTTGTAAGCACCCTTGCAAAGGCGGATGCGGCAGCCGCAGGAAAGCAAAGCTTGAACGTCTGTCTCGCTCCGATAAAGGTAAGCCTGGATGACTGTTCCAATGGCGGGATTGCGTAAGCGCACGTTCTTCACGACGTCGAGGGTACGTTGCGTGTAGGCCGATCCTTCCATATCGACGCGAAGAAAATTGTCATACCGCGCGGCTAATTCAACAATGGACACGACTAGGCCCTGGCAGAAATCGGCATTGAGGTCCAGCCCGAGCTGAGTCAACTTGCAGGACACATTGGCGTGGAGATTTTCCCTGTGGATGCGCTCGAAAACTTCCAGGTAGGCATCGCGCGCACGTTGGGCGTCGGAGGTGGTGGCGCAGTTCTCGCCGAGATAATCCAGACTTACGAGCATCCCGGCATTGTTGCAAGCGCGAGCCGCTTCAATGGCTTCGTCGAGCGTTTCGCCGGCGACGAACCGGCGCGCCATGCGGCGCGTGGTGCCGTTGGAGGTAACCCATTTGGCGAAGCCGGGACTCTCGGAGAGTTTAAGAAGCGTCGCGCGGAGCATGCAATATGATTATGCCCGTGTAAATCTGCGGGAACTAGTCCGTGTGCCCTTCCAGGAACTTTTCCGCATCGAGGGCGGCCATACAGCCGGAGCCCGCGGCGGTGACGGCCTGGCGGTAGCGATGATCCTGCACGTCGCCGGCAATGAATACCCCAGGTATAGCGGTCAGAGTGCCATGTTTAGCGATAAGGTAGCCGTTGCTGTCCATCTCCAGCTTGCCCTTGAATACGGTCGAGTTGGGATCGTGGCCGATGGCGACGAATATGCCGTCAACGGAGATTTCGCGAGCTTCTTTCGTCTCCAAGTTGCGAAGGCGAGCGCCTTCGACATGCCCTTTCGGAGAGAGAATCTCTTCTACAACGAAAGGCGTTACGAATTCGACTTTCGGATTCGCCCTGGCGCGGTCGATCATAATTTTAGAGGCGCGAAATTCGTTGCGCCGGTGAACCAAGTAGACTTTGTTTGCGTAGCGCGTCAGAAAGTTAGCTTCTTCCATCGCGGAGTCGCCGCCGCCAACGACAGCAATCGCCTTCTCGCGAAAAAAATAGCCATCGCAGGTCGCACAGGTCGAAAGGCCTCGGCCGATGAGTTCCTTTTCGCCCGGCAGGCCCAGCAAGCGCGCGGTGGCACCTGCGGCAACGATGAGCGCCTGTGCTTCGTAGTTGTCTTTGCCAGCCGTGATCTTGAACGGCCGCTTCGTAAGGTCGACCTCGTTTACCGCTCCTGCTTTGAATTCAGCGCCGAATCTCTGCGCCTGTTTGCGCATGTTTTCGATAAGTTCCGGTCCCATAATGCCCTCGGGAAAACCGGGATAGTTCTCGACATGCGTGGTGAGAGCGAGCTGACCGCCCTGTTCGTGGCCATCAATCACCAAGGGCTTCAAATTGGCGCGCGCGGCGTAAATCGCAGCGGTGAGGCCGGCGCAGCCACTGCCGATAATCACGACGTTGTACATTCCCATTATCTCCGTACGATTAGATTCGGCAGAATGCCCGTTCGATTCATATGTGTACTAGAACTCAAAGCTCGCTATTGTAGCATCCCCGCAGTTGCGAACCGGCGCGCCAAGCGTCCAAAATGGAGAGGCATTTTGGGGTCGCCGCGTTGACCCTCGGTGAACGCCGCGTCTATAGTCAAAACCATCGTCGAGTGATAAAGCCAGGTTGCCCGAGGAGAAAATCAGATGGACTCGCGTTATCCCATTGGAAAATTTGCCATGCCGGCACAAATAACACCCGAAAGACGGCAGCAAGCCATCGAAGAAATTGCGTCAACGCCCGCCAAAATGCGCGCCGCGGTGAAGGGCCTGAATGATTCGCAGTTGGACACGCCGTATCGCGACGGCGGATGGACGGTGCGCCAGGTCGTTCACCACATTCCGGACAGCCACGTCAACGCGCTCGTCAGGCTGAAACTCGCTCTCACAGAGGACAAGCCGACAATCAAGCCCTATAACGAAGCGGCCTGGGCCGAACTTGCAGATTCGAAAGCGGCGCCCATTGAAAGCTCGCAACTGCTTCTCGATTCCGTGCATGCGCGCTGGGACCGGCTGTGGCGATCGCTGATGCCGGAACATTTTGCGCGTGTTCTGGTGCACCCAGAAAATGGAGAACGCAACGTCGACTGGCTTTTATTTCTCTATGAATGGCACGGCAAACACCACACGGCGCACATCACCGAACTGCGGAAACAAAAAGGCTGGTGACGCGCGCGAGTGGCGCGGGCTGCGGCCGCTCGTGTAGGATGAATTGGTACACGAGGAGAACGCATGAGCCGACCATCAGGGATGTACGCGATTTTCGAAACATCGCAGGGCAACATTGTGGTGAAGCTGCTTGAGAAGGAAGCGCCGAACACTGTAGCGAATTTCGTCGGCCTGGCTGAAGGTACGAAGGAATTTACCGACGAAAGCACCGGCAAAAAGCTAAAAAAGAATTTTTACGACGGTCTCGTATTTCATCGCGTGATTCCGCAGTTCATGATTCAAGGCGGCTGTCCGCAGGGCACAGGCCGCGGCGGGCCGGGATACAGATTCCCCGACGAATTCCATCCTTCCTTGAATCATTCCAAGGCCGGCAAGCTTTCCATGGCCAACGCCGGGCCGGGCACGAACGGCAGCCAATTCTTTCTCACCGTGGCTGCAACACCATGGCTCGACAACAAACACTCCATCTTTGGCGAAGTAATCGAGGGCCAAGACGTGGCGAATAAAATTTCCAACTTGCCACGCGATTCGAATGACCGCCCGAAGACCCCCGTCGTGCTGCAGAAAGTGCTCATTGAGCGAATCCCCTAAACGCGCAGTTCTACGATGCTGACACCTCAGCGCGTTCTGCGGCTAACGATTGAAGTGATTTTCCTGCTGCTGGGCGTGCTTGTCATATGGTTGGCGCTCACAGGCCGAATACTTGTCGAGCGCCAAAAACCATCCTGGCTCATTCTCAGCGGTGCGCTGATTCTTTGGGGACTGCGAGCCCTCTTTGGCTCCAACAAATCGTGGGCTCGCTGGGAGAATTGGACTCGCGGTCTTTCGTTGATTCTTCTTGGCGTGGTAATGCTGGCGATTTCGCGAGTCCCGTTCTCGTGGGTTGGCCCACTCCTGGCCACCGCTGGCGTATTGATGAGCTTGCGCGGAATCATCGGCGCTGCGCTCGTCTTCCGGCCACGCTAATCTTTGTCAGGCGTTTTCCCAACCTGATTTTCTCTTTGCTTCGGCTATAATCCGCACAACGGACGACCCTCTCTGCTTCTGCAACCGCGCAGAGGCGATCGTTTGGCCCACGCCACAGAAAAAAGGAGACGCACATGCTAAAGGAATTTAAAGAATTTGCCATGCGCGGCAACGTGCTGGACATGGCTGTCGGCATCATTATCGGGGCGGCCTTTGGAAAGATTGTGGCATCCTTCGTCGAAGACGTCATGATGCCGCCGTTAGGGCGTTTGGTGGGACGCGTCGATTTCTCGAGTTTGTTCGTCAGCTTGGACGGCAAGCATTTTGATTCCCTTGCCCTCGCTAAAACGGCTGGAGACCCGACGCTGAACTACGGTCTGTTCTTGAACACGATCATCAACTTCCTGATCGTTGCGTTCGCCGTGTTTCTTCTGGTCCGCATGGTAAATCGCTGGACCACCAAGCCGCCCGCTCCGGCAGCGCCCACGACGAAAGATTGCCCGCAGTGCGCCATGAGCATTCCGATTCAGGCCAAGCGCTGCGGCCACTGCACAACACAGCTCGCTTAAAATAAACTCTCGTTTTGGAAGAAAATGAGCGTGGCTCACTTCCCTCTTAAGAGGACGGCGGCTTCTTTGACTGGTTCGCTTCAAGGTGCGCCCGAAGCCGTTTGACGACCTCATCTTCCTGGCCCTCATCGATTTCCTTTTTGACCTCTTCGAGGGCAAAGTGCACCACATCGTGATGATGCAGCTCCTGGGGCGCTAGGACGTCGCTAAAGCGCAGCCACATGCGATGCAGAAGATTGACTTCGTTGGAGGTAAGGTTCGGAGCGTGCGGTCCAAGCACCTTGTAGATTTTGTCGCCGTTAGGCAAATGAATTTCGAGGTTGAATTGCGGCTTGATGTCGCCAAGTTTTTCCCACGCATCGCCTATCTGCCGGGCCTGCTCTTCAGTGTTGTCCTTGGCCGAGCGGCCAATCACAATCGTGCTGGATTGCAGCGAAGCGCCCGCGCGAAGGATGCCTTCCCACAGGTCATTTGACGCAACGACCGCAAGCCGAATCGACTTCCCCCGCTTTTCCGCCATCGAAAGCGCCTGCGAAAACAGGTGCTGCTCGATGCTGCCGAACAGTTGATCGGCGTCCAATTCGTTTTCGCCGGAAGCCGATCGCTGCAGCAAGCGTACGTGTAAGACGACCACATCGCGGCGGCCAGGCTTGATGCGATCGAGCACATTGCCCAGGTGGTAGAGATTAAAATGATTGCTTACAGGTACCAGAATATTGCCGGCACGGGCGCCAACAGCCTCAGGTGTCAGCTCGGATTCCCGCTCAAGATTGAACTGATCCATTTCCATGTGAGCCGCGCCACCTCGGTGTGCGCGACGCTCGGAGATGGTGAAAACGATAAAGAGCAAAACAGAGAAGGTGCCCCCTGCCATGGTGGCTACAGGCTTGGTAAAAAGATTGACCACGGCGATGATGAATAGCGTCAGCGTGATCAAGCTAAGCCCGACAGGAATTTGCACGCCGCGAATATAAAAATTTAAGGGTACCTGGAACTCGCGCACTCCCGGCCTCGTGTAGCGAAGCACGAGAACGGCCAAGCCGTTCATCGTGAAACTCCAGATGACGCCGAAAGCGTAGAGGTTCGCTAGGAAAGTAACATCGCCGCGGCTGATGAAAATCGTAATGATTTGCAGCAGGACGACGATATTAATGATGCGGTAGCTCGTGCCGAACCTCGGATGCGGCTGACGGAACCACGCGCTGAGCACGCCATCTTCAGAGACGCGGTTTAACACGCCATTTGAACCGACAATAGCCGTATTGACCGCTCCAGCCAGGATCAGCGTGCCCACCACCACCACGAAGGCATGAAAGATCAGACGTGCGATGAGCGGGCCGTGCAGGCTCATCGCCAGTCCGCCGATAAGATTCTCCAGGTAGCTCTGCCGGACGCTATCGGGAATGATCATCACCGCAAAGAAAGAAACCAGCGACGTGAAAACCAGGCTGTAGATGAAAATGACCATGCCTGCCTTTTTCAGGTTCGGCAGTTTGGGGCTTTCGATTTCGCGATAAACCTGCGCGAGCGATTCCTCTCCGCTCATCGCCAACACTGAATGGCCCAGCGCTATAAAGATCGCGATGATTCCGAACATGTGCGGCAACGGACTACCCGCAAGCCAACCGAGGGCGCTTGCGTTCAAACGCAGATTGCGCGGGTGCGGCCAGGGTGGCAGCGGAGAATGCCTCAAGATCGCGGTGTAAATACACCATCCGATCAGGAGAACCACCATCACCGTCACCAGCTTCATGATGATCAGGGCTTTGTCGCTGGACTCGGGGATGCCCTTGGTGTTCTCCCACCAGAAATAAACGGTGACAAGAATCGCAAAACTCGCCGCGATGAAGCTCACCTCGTTCGGCGTGAGCGCATTGCCCAAGTGCGAATACTGCAACAGTTCGCTGATCAGTCCGGCCAGATATTGTCCCGCCGCCACACCGCTTATCGGACCCGTCAGGATGTAATCAAACATCAGCGCGGAAACGCTGAATTTTGCAAGAGTTCCGCCGAGCGACTGCTTCACTGCGCGATACACGCCGCCGCGCACGAACATGCTGCAGCTTTCGACGTACACCGCGCGTACCGCATACGAAAACAGCATGATGGCCAGGATGAACCACGGCGCGGTTTTGCCGATGTAGCCTTCCGCTTCGCCACCTGCGTAATAAGCCGAAGAAGCCAGATCGTTCAAAACAATGGCGGCCGCTCGCCAGAAGGAAATAAAGGTAAGGAGAGCGGTAGTCGCGACAATGACGCGCGGAACGCCGTTCCCTCGGCTGCCTGCGGCAGCAGGGATCTTGGATGAGCTGCTCATGTACGGGTGATCTCGATCAGCGGACTAAAATGCTCGCACTTTTCCAGCGCGAAGTCTAGCCGAACGCCGCTTTTTGTTAACGCTGAAACGATTTAGGAAGCAGAAGCGGGGAAGGCCCTTGCACATTCGGCGCAAGGGCAAATGGCGCGGAGATGCTCGTAGCTATAGATGCCGGTGGCATGGCCATCCGTAAAGCTGATTTGCACCGCGTAGTTGCCGACGACTGTAGCCGCTTGCGCGCTGGCTTTGGGCTTGAACATAGGAAGCGGCGAAAATGCGTTGGAGGCTGGGGCCGCGGTGGCGAAAGCTTCTTTTTTGCCGCGCTCATCGTTACAGGTCGCACAGGGACACTCTTCGCGCAGGTAGGCGAAATCGTAGTGGCTGGCGTGGCCATCGGCCCAGGTGATGTCGACTCCCGCGCCAGTTTTGACGTGTACTTTCACGGTGGCCGGCTTCCTTCGCGGATCGATTGGAATAGGCATGCGTAAGGACGAACTCAGCTTTTCGGTTTTCCGTTACAGCAATCGCCCGGGGGAATGGGATTGCCGTGCGGGCAAGTCTTCGGATGGCCAAGGAACGTGCAGATGCGCTGATCGAGTTCGGGGCTGATGATGTGTTCGAACCGGCATGCTTGCGTGTGCGCCTCGGTGTCATCTACGGCGAAAGTGTCTTTGAAGAGGCGTTCCGCCAGCCGATGCCGGCGCACTACGCCTCGCGCGCGTTGGCTGCCCACCGGAGTAAGTTGCGCTTCGCCGTTTTGCATTTCGACCAGATGCCGTTCGCTCATGCGGCTCAAGGTTTTTGCCGCCGACCCGTCGGGAAGAACGGGAAGTTCGCCAGCGGGTCCGGAGGTTTGCAGAAGCGTCTTAATGTTTGCCGACTTGCCCTCTTCGCAGCAAATCCAGATCTGTTCGAGAAAGTGATCGAAGCGAATCTCGTCGTCGGGTGAAGCCGGAGTGCAGCAATCGGCGGTGTCTGCGAGAGGGCAGGCGAGAGGATGTCCGGGACCGTGCTGCGCCGTATCAAAGTGGAGCCGGCCGTGAGCTAGCTCGATGCGGCGATCGGCTTGTCGCGCGATGTCCGGGTCGTGTGTGACCATCAAGATCGTGTGGCCCGCGTGATGCAGCTCGCGAAAAATCTTCAGAACGATTTCTTCGTTGGCTTCATCCAGGTTACCGGTGGGCTCGTCGGCCAAAATGATTTTCGGTTGATTGATCAACGCGCGCGCTATCGCCACCCGTTGCTGCTCGCCGCCGGAAAGTTGTGCCGGCAGGTGCGTCATACGTTCACCCATGCCGACGCGGCGCAAAGCCTCTTCCGCCTGTTTTTCATCCGTCACGCTATGGAAATATTGGGCGAGCATGACGTTTTCAACCGCGTTCAAGTACGGCACGAGATGGAATTGCTGGAAAACGAAGCCAACTTTTTCAGCACGGTAGCGGACCATCTCGTTTTCGCCGAGCTTCGAGAGGTCGACGCCGTCCACAATGACCCGGCCGGAGTTGAGTTTATCGAGCCCCCCAAGAATGTTGATCAGAGTGGTTTTGCCCGAACCGGACGGCCCCATCAGCGCAACCCATTCGGCCCCCCCGACGCTGAAACTAAGATCATCAATAGCCCTCAGCACCCCGTACTTCTTGACGAGGTTCTCAATGGCGACTTGCGGCGCCGCAGCTGGCGCTTTTACTTCCGGCAGAATCTGGACCGGCGCGCTCACGCTTCACCTCGAAAAACCGAGGCAGGCCGAACGCTGGCGAGCCGCCGAAGCGGATACGCGCTGAGAATCGCGACAATGGTAGTGAGTGCCACAGCTACAGGATACACAATCAGCCGCGGCTGCGCTGCCACACCAAACACCTGCTTGCCCAACCAAATCGAAAGAAAAATCCCTGCCGCAGCGCCAATTAAGCCTCCCGCAAAACCAAGCAGCGCCGCCTCCATCAAAAAGAGCCGTAAAACCCGCCGTGTCGCTCCGCCTATCGCTTTCATCAAACCAACGTCGTTCTTCCGCTCCATAGCCACATTCGTCATCGCCGCCATCACGCACAGGCCCGTGAGCAACAACACAATCACCACCGTAACGTTCAACAAGCTGCTGATTCGGTAGTAGATTTTGGCTTCGCCTTCGGTGAACTGGCGAATGGGGCGCACCTCGACGTCCGGCAACGACGATTGCAACGCCGCAAGATACCGCTGGACACTCTCGGGATTCCCGGGAACGCTTAGCGCAATTGCGGTGAGTCGACTGGGCTGACGCAGAAGTTCTTGAGCGGCATCAAGCCACATCAGAATCTGTCCGTCTTCGGGGCCTCCGAAACGCCTAATGCGACCGATATCGCACAGAACATTGGAACCATGAGCCTGGACCTCCACAAACTGCCCGACTTGAACGCCCAGCCGCTTTGCCAATCGCTCGCCCAACTCGCAAGTGGAAACACGAATACCCGGCTCCACTCCCATGAGTACTCGCCCCTCGGGCTCTGCGAGAATCGTAGACGGAAATATTTCGCTAAGGTCATTTCCTGACAACTGATAACCAACCAGAACAGCAGACATTGCGCGCCGCGGATCTGAGACCTGAGAGCGGACATCCCAAGGTGAAAGCTGAACGACGCCGTACAAAAGCTCTGCCGCGGCTACGTCGTAGCCGTTGCTACGAGGAATTCGTTTGTAGATAGCCGCATCAATAGTACGCTCGCCAGGCCGAAGCGCGTTGGAGTTCGAATCGCGAGGCGTGAGGAAGACATTAGCGCCGAACGCGCGAAATTCAGTAGTGATGCGACGCTTGGCGTCGATTTGAAGATTGAGGAGTGCGGCGGTTACGGTCGCTCCAGCACTAAGGGCGAGCAATATAACGAACAGACGCCCACGATTTGCGCCGAGCAAACGGCGAACGATGCGCCAGAACATGGATCGATTGCCGGTGCCAGGCGCGCTCATCATTCGCCCCGCAGAATCGGCGCCGGCTCGTAACGTGACGCGCGGCGCAAAGGAAGAGCACTGCCTAGCAGTGTGACTCCCGCCGCCAGCACTAGAACCGCAACCAGCACAAGCAGTGACGGCGCAGGAGCAACGCCGAATATCTCTTGTCCGACCAAGCGCGCCAGAATAATCCCGAGCGAATAACCAATGCCTCCGCCGACGAACGCAAGCAAAAGCTGCTCTGCCGCCAAAAGAAAGCCAACCATGCCCGAACCCGCGCCCAAAGCCTTCATCAACCCAATTTCGGTACGCCGCTCGATCACCGAAGCCGCCGAAGAAGCACCCACGGCCAGCGCCGCAGCTAACAAGGCCGCGAGCGTCACCATCCAGAGCAAAGCACGAACACGCGTGAGAATAGTGCCTTCGCCCTCAGCCACGCGACGAATCACCCGCACATCCGTCCCCGGCAGCACTCCTTTAATCGAATACGCGATCGAAGAAACATACGGACTGCACGACCACCGCTCGAACTCGTCGGCCTTCATTGTCTTGGGATCGCGCCGCGCAAAATCATCTTCAGGCTTCGTCAGCGCACTGACGTAGAGCTTGCGGTATTCACCAACTCTGCCTGCGAGCGATTGTGCGACGGAGAGCGGAACCAAAATAGAATCATCTTCCGGGCCGCCCGAAGAGAGAATCCCCGTGACTTTCACTGGAGCGGGAACTCTGGCGACAGCACCAATCGCCAGGGAAACTGAGTCTCCGACCTTGATGTTGCTCTTCTGCGCGAACGTGGCACCCACGACGCATTCTTTAGCATCCTCGGAAAACCATCGACCGTCGATTTGCCACCAAGGGCTCGTTTTAGCAATTCCGGTTTGAAACTTCCCACCGTCGGGAAGCGGGACCGTGTGGTCGGCCCAAGTCCCAATCAGTGAGACATTGTCGATCCAATTCCGCGATGCCGACGGCAAGGCTTCCGCCTGGAGTTCGAGCATGGGTGCAAAGGCAATAATGTTGTTATGCCAGAAAACCGTCTTGATCTTTGGCAGGTCGGCTTCAGGAAGATACGCGCCAGCGTTGACAGGCCGATAGTCCACCCCGCCAATTTCAAGCGGCAGCGAATCGGCTTGCGGTGTAACTAACAAGTTCGCACCGAGGCTCCGGAATTCGCTAGCCAGGCGATCGCCCACATCCAGCGAAACGCTCAGCGCCGCCGTCACCACGGCCATGCCCAACGACAACGCCGCCGCCGTCAGCACCTTGCGGCGCGGACGGCGTGTAAACGAATCGGCAACAAGTCGCAGAAACATAAAATCTGCAGGGGCACGATTCATCGTGCCCGCGTGCGAATCCTCTCAGATCGCTCGCCCAGGCAAACATCATGCCCTACTGCGGAATCTCCTTGGTCGCTTGCACAAGCGAAGAAACATCCATCACCAGATCAGCACCGTCCACATGCGACGGTACCCCAATCGGATTGCAGCCGCCCGCCTCGCCGACCGTCGGCACATAAATCGCCGACCCACAATGCCGGCAAACGACATTCTGCCCATCCTGGCGATAACCCTCCGCCCCGCAGATGCGGCAAGCATCCAGTGCCGTGCCGTACCCAGTCGGCTTCTTAATAATCATGAACCGCAAGGACTGCCCTCCGGCGTTGATCGTAAACAGATGCATTTTGCCATCCTGCACTTCACTCACAGGAATACGCACCTCATTACCCACCGCAGCGATCGCCCGTGCCGAAGGCGGCGCGGCATTCACACGCGTATAAACAAAATCTCCCGTCAGCAGCAGAATCACCGAAAGGCACCCAATCGCGGCCGCGATCATCCACCGACGCTGACGCCGATTCTGCGCCTCGAGCAACCGCTTCTCCGCTTCACCGGCCGTCTCTTTCGCGGCCCGCGCATGCGACGCGGATTGCCACTCGCGCAAAACCAACAGCGCAGCAGCGCCAAAAATCAATACAAAGAAAAACAGTTCATTCCGCACGACCGGCCCGATGATCGCCATCTCCGCCTTGCTGGATGGTATCCACTGCGCCTCGCTCAGCTCATGCAATCCAGTCAGCGCGAGCTGAAACGCCACCATGATGAGGATCACACTGGTAACGCTAAAAAATCGCTGCAACGGGACGCGTAGAGTCCCGTTGAAAAAGAACACGCCCACCGCTACAGCTGCTCCAATCCCCAAAGCCGTCCCAATCCAGGTCTGCAACCCCTCGCTCGACAACTCCACCGCGCGCAAAATAATCGCGAGTTCCGCTCCCTCGCGCAAAACCATCAAAAACACAAAAAAGAAAATGCCCCAGCCAGCCGCAGCTCCGGCCCGCCCTACGTAACTCTCAATCTTCTGCTCGATTTCTTTTTTTAAGTGGCGCGCAACGCGATTCATCCATACGATCATCGTAATAACGAACACTGCGGCGACGAGGTACATTACCCCCTCGAACCCGTCTTCGCTAATCCGCCAGCGCTCCAAGGCAATCGCCACGGCCAAGCTCAGCGCCGCGGCGGTAGCGACGCCATACCAAACAAAACGAGCCAGTTGCGAGCGGCCCGTGCGCGAGAGATAAACGAGGATAATGCCGACAACGAGAGAGGCCTCGACACCTTCACGGAGAGCGATGAGAAAAGCAGGAAGCAAAGAATCCCCAGTTGTTATTCATTTGCAACTACAGTTTAAGTCTACGCTTTGTATGAATTTACGTCAACCGGACCAATCTAGTCCGATTTCTTTGCTATAGACACGGTAGAATGTATAGGTCACTTAATTCAATCATGATTTCCGCCTATCGCCGCCAAGCCCTTGCTCTCCTCCTGGCTATTCTACTTTCTGGAGCACCATCTTTCGCTCAGGCACAATCGTCTCCCGCGCAAAGCCAGTCTTCCACACCGCAGACCGTTCCCAATGAAGCGCAGCTCGATATGTCTCCCCATCCCAATCCAAAAATCGCCAAGAAAATTTCTGAGCTTGGCGACAAAGCGCTCGCCGACGGTCATTTTGATGAAGCACTGAACTACTACCAGCAAGCCGTGCGATACGCGCCGCAGGACGCCTCCCTCCTCGAGCGCATCGCGTCCTTGCGCTCGAAACTCATTCGCGCCCACGTCGAAGCCGCCGAGCGCGAAGCCCTGGCCGGCCACGCCGACGTAGGCACGGAGGAATTAGCAAAGGCTCTGCTTATCGATCCGAACGACACCATCGTCGCCGAGCGATTGATCCAGATGAAGGCGATGAAGGATGAGCCGATCGCGCCTAACCAGAAAATTGAAGGTTTGCCAGAGCTGAAGCCCCGCGCTGTCAAACTAGACCTGGACCTGCGCGGCGACACCAAGTCCGTTTATGAACAAGTGGGGCAGCAATTCGGGATAAAAGTCACTTTCGATCCGGACCTGCCTGCGCGAACCGTCCGGCTGCACGCGATCGACGTCGACTTCACAACCGCTCTGAAAATCCTCGGTGTTCAGACTGGCACCTTCTTCCGCGCGCTGACTTCCAATCTCTTGTTCGTGGCTCAGGACAATGCAGAGAAACGCCGCGAATACGCTGTGCAAGCCAAGCAAACGTTCGTCTTGCCCGCCTCCGTAGGCACCGAAGAGATGACCGAGTTGGTACGCGTTCTGCGTGAAATGACTGGGTCGACGCGCGTTGAACTCGATGCACAAACCCGCGCCGTCACCATTCGCGACACTCCGGAGAGACTGGCGCTTGCGGGCGAACTCATTCATCAAGCCGAGAAAGCGCGCGGCGAAGTGCTGCTGGACATAGAGATCCTCGAAGTCGATCGAAACAAGGCTCGCACTCTGGGTATTCTTCCACCTGCTTCGTTAGAGCTGATTTCCCTCTCTACCGGCATAATTTCTCAATTGGAGGCCGCGAAAGACATCGGCACGCTAGTCACGCTTCTGGCGAGCATTTTCGGAAACGGCGGCACCGCAGCCAGCGCCGGATCTTCCCTAAGCTCGCTTATCCCTCCAGTAGCTCGGGTGGGAGGCGGCAATACCACCTTTCTCCTGACGATGCCAACATTCGCAGCGCAGTTTTCTGACGCGCTGACACTCGTGCACAGCGGGACTCAGGTATTACTCCGCGCACAGGATGGCAAACCTGCTTCTTTCTTTGTCGGAGATCGGTACCCGGTCACTCTTTCCCTGCTTTCCGGGAGCCTCGGCGCATCCACTCCCGCTACGTCCGTTGGTGCAACGACCGGTAGCATTTTGCCCAGCGTTTCATACAACGTCGGCATCGGGCCCGTTGCGATTACCTCAGCCGACTTCCGTAATCTGGGTGTGCAAGACATCGCCGTCGTCAACGAAATCGACAACACCGTCACGATTCTCCAAAATCAGGGATTGGGAGTTTTTCTCGTAGTCAGCCCACCCATCTCGCTCGGCGCGGCCAGGACAACCGCACCCGCGATTGCCCCTTCCATTGCTTCCGCGGTACTCACTACCAGCGGTTTTCATGATCTCGTCGTCACTGATCCGGTCGCCAACACCGTGCAGGTTCTGCTTAGCAATGGGGACGATACTTTCAAAGAGGCCACCGGCTCTCCCATCACAGTTGGCCAGGAGCCCAGCTCCATCGTCCTCGGCGATTTCAATGCCGATGGCATTCAAGATTTTGTGGTGACGAATTTCAAGGACAACACTTTTTCTCTCTTTCTTGGCAATGACGATGGAACCTTCAAGCAAGCCACGGGTTCGCCTTTTGCTCTACCCACCACCGCGACGGGCCCCACAGCTATGACTTCGGCCGACTTCAATTCGGATGGAAATTTGGATTTGGCGATCGCCAATCAAACGACAAACAATGTCGCAATTCTTCTTGGCAATGGGAGCGGCTCGTTTTCCCTCGCAACGGGCTCACCGTTTACCGTGGGTCAATCTCCGGTCGCCATCGCCTCGACTGACTTGAACCTCGATTCCCACCCTGACCTCGCGGTCGTGAACCAGATCGACAACACGGTCAGCGTTTTACTGGGCAATGGCGACGGCACGTTTACTTCAGCGCCAAATTCGCCGCTCGCAACAGGGCAGGCACCCACATCCGTGGCCCTTGCCGATTTGAATGGGGACGGTGTTCCAGACATTGTCGTGACCGACCCACAAACGGATAGCGTGTCGGTATTCCTTGGCCTCGGTCAAGGTTTGTTCGCGTCGGCCTTTGAACTTCCTGCAGGCACGACGCCCACGGCCATTCTGGCTGCCAGCCTAAGCGGCGCCACGTTGCCCGACGTGGCGATTACGGACAATCCCTCCGGCGTTGCGGGCCAGGTGACCGTAGTCCTCAGCCCAGCGAGCTTGTTTTCAAATTTGTCGGGGTCCATCGCGCAGACGCCATATCCAGGCGCGGAATATGAAGATATCGGGGTTAAGGTCAAAGCCACTCCAACCCTTCATGCGAATGACGACGTCACCTTGCAATTGGAGTTCGAGATTCGCGCGCTCGCCGGCTCCAGCATCAATGGCATCCCGATCATAACCAACCGGACTATTTCGCAGACTGTGCGCATTAAGGAAGAAATGCCCACAATCATCAGCGGCCTGCTCGACAATGAGGAGACTCGCACGCTCACGGGCCTCCCCGGCTTTGCAAATCTCCCTGGCGGAGTCGGATATTTCTTCGGCCAGAGAAACAACACCGCGCAGGATACCGAAATGCTGATTATGATCACGCCGCACAAACTGCGCCTTCGCGACCGCATCTCACGCTCAATCTATGTCGGTCGGGATACGAGTGTGGGCCATGGTTCCGCACGTGAGCCAGCGCAGGCGCCTCCTCCGCGGCAGCCTTAGCTAAAACGGCGCGCGTACGCGGTAAGCATGCCTTCGCAGCCTAGCTGCTCAGTTATGGCAATGGCTCGAAAACGACGATAGGTTGATAAGTGCGCGGCACCAGCGCTTCAGCAATGGCGACAAGTTTGTCTTGCTGGCTGAATACACGCAAACGCGGCGGTTTCAATTCTCCGGCATCGAGCTGCAATGTCGCGCCAGGCGGCAACTCTACCCTGCCGGGCTGAATTTGCGAGACCTGTACATTGAATTTCGTTCCATGCCGCACGCGCTTCTCGATCACAGGCAGCACGTTTACGCGTGGAAAATTCGGCAGCAAGCCTTCCAGCCGAATCATGCAGTCGGCAAATTTTCCGGCGCGCGACGCTTCCGCCAACTCTTCCAGCTTGATCGCCTGCTCCAGCGAGAATTCGCCGACCGCCGTCCGCGTAATTTCCGACAGGTGCGCCCCGCAACCCAGTTTCTGCCCCATGTCGTGGGCCAGCGAGCGAATGTACGTGCCCGAAGAGCATTCAATGACGAAGCGCGCGACGTTGCCTTCGATCCCGGTCAGCTTGTACTCGAAGAGCTCGACCTCGACCGCCTTCAGTTCAACAGGCTGCTTCTTGCGCGCCAGTTCGTACGCTGGCACCCCTTTGACTTTTTTTGCCGAAAAAGCGGGCGGCATCTGTTCGAACCGGCCCACGCACTCAGCCGCGAGCTTCTCGAGAACTGCCGCGTCAAGCGCCGGCGCGGCGTCCGCACCTTGGGCTTCGCCGTCCGAATCGTACGTATCCGTCGCAAAACCAAACCGGAAGCCCGCCGAGTAGCGTTTCCTGCGCCCGTTGTAAAACTGCACTAGCCTCGTCGCTCGTCCGAGCAGCAACACCAGAACACCCGTCGCCAACGGATCAAGCGTTCCAAGATGCCCAATCTGCCGGAATCCCGCGAGATGACGCACCGCGTCGACGACATCGTGGGAAGTTTTTCCCCGAGGCTTATCGATGACGAGCGCGCCGTCAAACGGCGCAGGCTGTGGCTGGCGTGGCATAGGATGAGTGGTCGGTGAGCTGTTACCGGTTGAAATCGAAATGAATTTAAGATGCCGCCGGCTTGTCCTTCTTCATTTCTTTCAAGAGCTGATCGATTCGTTCCGTGTACTCCTGCGAATGGTCCAATGCGAAATGAAGCTCAGGCAACCGGCGAAGCTGCAAGCGCTCAACCAACTCGCGCCGGATAAATCCAGAAGCATGCTCCAGCGCTTTGATCGCGTCCTTCTGCTCTTTTGCGGATCCCTGAATGTTGATGAACACGCGCGCATGCTTCATATCCGGTTGCACGCGCACTTCGCTGACCACCACCATGCCCTCGAGCCTCGGATCTTTTAGCTCGCCCGCAAGCATGGCGTTGATTTCGTGTGCGATTTCCTCGCCCACCCGTTCGTGACGGTGATTGGCTGGACTCATTTCCGTCCCCGCGAAAATTCCTAAATGATTTCGATGGCCTGGTTGATCAAAAACGAGCCGAGGATGCGGTCCGCTTCATCCAGGACTTTTTGCAGCACTTCATTGAGATGCTTCTCTTCGTTAGAAAGTGTGACTACGCCGACCACCGACCGCTGCCACGTGTCGTGATGGTCCAACTCAGCCACCGCAACATTAAACTGCCTTCGCAGCTTATCCTTCAAGCTACGAAGCACTTGCCGCTTGTCCTTTAGCGATTGCGCGTCTGGGATGTGCAGCTCAAGGGTGAGCAGGCCAACCGGCATGAGTGCTCCGGGGGACGACAACTCCGGGAATTACTTCCTGCCGGAGGGCCCCCCGCCCTGACCGGCTGCTTCCGCCGCGCTCAGCTTCTGGACGCTGAAGCATTCCAAAATGTCGCCAACTTTCACGTCATTGAAGTTTGCAATGCCAGCGCCGCACTCAAATCCAGTTCGTACCTCGCTCGCATCGTCCTTGAAGCGCTTCAACGAACTTAGTTTCGACGTGTAAATGACCGCGCCGTCGCGCACAACACGAATCTGCGCGTCGCGCTTGAGTACGCCATCCACCACATAACATCCCGCAACGGTGCCGGAGCCTTTGACCTTGAACGTGTTCCGAACTTCCGCACGCCCGAGATATGTCTCCTGGATGACTGGCTCAAGCAGGCCTTCCATGGCCTTCTTCAGTTCGTCGGACACCTCATAAATGATGGTGTGCGAGCGGATATCGACATGTTCCTGCTGCGCGAGCTCCATCGCCTTGCGATCCGGCCGGATGCCGAAGGCAATAACAATCGCGCCCGAGGCCGAAGCCAGCAAAACGTCGTTTTCCGTCACCGCGCCTACGCCCGAGCCGATAATCTTCAGCTTCACCTGGTCGGTCGAGAGCTTCGGCAACATTTCGCTGAGGACTTCCACCGAACCCTGCACGTCCGCCTTGATAACGATGCCCAGTTCCTTCACGTCGCCAGCCTTCAGCTGTTCGTGCAACTGGTCGAGCGTGATGCGCGATCCGCTGGAGCGAGCCATTTGTGCATCGCGCTGCTTGCCTTGGCGGTATTCGACGATGTGCCGCGCCTTGGCTTCCTCGGTCACTTGGAAATGGTCGCCAGCATCGGGCACGCCCTGCAAACCCAACACTTCCACCGGCGTCGATGGCGGCGCATCTTTGATCGTTCGCCCGCGATCATCAAACATCGCGCGAACTTTCCCGAACACCGCGCCGCAGATGAAAAAGTCGCCGGAGTTGAGCGTTCCGTTTTGCACGAGGACCGTAGCCACCGGGCCGCGTCCCTTATCCACGCGAGATTCCAGCACGGTGCCGCTCGCAGGCGCATCCGGGTTGGCTTTCAACTCGCGCAAATCGGCCACCAGCAAAATCGTTTCTAGTAGCCTGTCAATGCCCTTCTTCTGTTTCGCAGAGACTTCCACAAATTCCGTGTCGCCGCCCCACTCCGAAGGAACCAGGTTCGCATCGGAAAGCTGGCGCTTCACGCGCTCCACTTGCGCTTCCGGTTTGTCGATCTTGTTGATGGCCACAATGATAGGAACCTTCGCGGCCTTCGCGTGATCGATCGCTTCTTTCGTCTGCGGCATCACTCCGTCATCGGCTGCTACCACCAGCACCACGATGTCCGTCACCTTCGCGCCGCGCGCGCGCATCCGCGTGAACGCTTCGTGGCCCGGCGTGTCCACGAATACCACGCTGCGATCGTTCACCATCACTTTGTACGCGCCGATATGTTGCGTGATTCCGCCGGCTTCGCCGCCCGCTACGTCCGCCTCGCGAATCGCATCCAGCAAACTCGTCTTGCCGTGGTCCACGTGCCCCATCACTGTCACGACCGGCGGCCGCGGTTTCAGACTTTCCTTGGTCTCTTCCTTCGCAACTTCCAGCACCATCTCTTCTTCGAGCGATACCACACTCACGACTCCGCTAAACGTTTCCGCAAGCGTGGTCGCCGTCGGCACATCTAGCGCCTGGTTGATGCTGGCGAACACTCCACGGTCGAGGAGCGTCTTCAAAAGATCCTTCGCACGCACATCGAGCTTTTCCGCGAGTTCCCGGATAGTGATGCCTTCCGTAATTGTCACTTCGCGCGGAGCACGCGGTTCCGGCGGCGCAATAACTGCCGCGGCAGACCGGCGATCCCCTGCTCCTGGACGCTGGCGAGTCGGGTGCAGCTTGCGCTCACCCTCTTGCTCCCGCTTGTCCATGACAGGCCGCTGCCTCTGGGGAGGTTTGCGCGTATAGAGTGGTTTGCCCGGCTCCGCCTTCGGCGGCACTTTGTCCGGCGGTAACGCGGGCAGCATGCCAGGACGTCCTGGCGCACGCGGACCCGGGCGAGTTCCAGTGGGCATCGATCCACGTCGTTGCTCAAAAGGTCGATTCGCTGGCGAACTCCCGGTTCCACCCGGTCCACCGGACCGCGGTGTGTACTGTCTTCCCTGTCCACCTGGTTGCATCGGACGCATTGGCTGCCCGGGACGTGGTCCTCCGCCGGAGCGTTGTCCGCTTCCGGGCGTCGTTCCAGGCACTGGTCCCCGGTTGCCCGTGGGCAACGGACGAGAAGGCACGCTCGGACGTGCACCCGGCGCGCCAGGTGCCGCTGCCGCTGGACGAATAGAAGAAGGTTGAGCCCCGCCCGGAGCCCCGGGCCGAGGTGCAGAAGGTGTTGCGGGCCGAGGCGCACCAGGAGCAGACGACGTCGGATGACCCGCCGGTGACGACGGACGAATCGGCGTAGCCCCCGGAGGTCTCGTCGCAGGAGACGCTGCGGGAGTAGCCGGTTTTGCAACCGGAGGAGCCACCGCCGGCGATACCGCTGGAACAGCCGTTACAGGCGGCTTAGAAGCAGCAACGGGCACAGCTACTGGCGTACTTGCTGCCGGAGCAGCAGGAGCCGCCGCGGGAGCCGCTGGTTTTACAACCGGTGGAACAGTGACCGAGGGCGCGACTGGCGCTGCCGCAGGAGCAGCAGGTTTCGCAACCACACTGGGTGCCGCGGCCACTGGAGCTGGAGGAGCAGCCGGCCGCATCCGCGCAGCCCTGGCTGCAGCCTCCTTCGCTACGGCTTCCGCCTTGGCATCAGCTTCCGCCTTTGCCTCAGCTTCAGCCTGTCCCAAAAGGTTCTTGCGAACTTTCTCCGCGACATCTTCAGGGATCGAGCTCGAATGCGTCTTCTTTTCCGTGACGCCATAACCCGGCAAAAGATCAATGATCGCCTTGGCCTTGACCTCGAGTTCGCGGGCCAATTCGTTGATTCGGACTTGGTTTGCTTCGCTCATGCTGCTTATGGACCGTTCCACGGTCAAAAAACTCAGTCGGCCCTAACTCGGCCGGTACTGTCTCTTAATTTAAGGCTTTGGCTCTTCGTCTAGCTTGGCCTTGTCCTCGGAATGTTCTGGCGCTGGCGATTCTTCACCTTCTGCCGGGGCTGCTGTTTCGCCCTCCGCGGCAGTTTCCTGCGAATTTCCCTCCGTAGTTTCCTCCGCCGCCGCACCCTCTGCGTTTTCAGAAGCCGCCTCAGTACTCTCAGCCGCCGCTTCACCTTCCGCAGCCGCCTCTTCGCCTTCCACTGCCATATCGTCCGTATTTTCCCCAGCCGGTGCAGCCGCGGCGGCATCTGCTCCGCCTTCGTAGAACCGGTTCACCGCCTGATAAATCTTGTCAACCATCTTCTCGCCGATTCCAGGAATCTCCATCAACTGCTCCGGCGTCATCCCAGCGAGCTTCTCGAGATTCGTAATCCCGGCAGCCTCGATTTTCTCAATCGTCTTCGGCCCAACACCCGCGAGCGCCGTCAAAGGCGTCGCCGGTGCCGTCAAAGCCGTCATCTGTTCTTCAATCTCTTGCCGCTTTTCTTCCTCGCTCTTGATGTCGATGTCCCAGCCGATCAACTTGCTCGCCAGACGGACGTTCTGCCCCTTTTTCCCAATCGCCAGCGACAGCTGCGAATCCTCGACAATCACTTCAAGCTTCCGGTTTTCCGGGTCGGTGATCTGCACGCGCGTCACTTTGGCAGGGCTCAACGCCTTCTGCGCAAACGCAACGGTTTCTTCGCTGTACGGAATAATGTCGATCTTCTCGCCGCGCAGTTCGCGAATAATCGACTGCACGCGCATCCCCTTCATTCCAACGCATGCGCCCACCGGATCGACGTCCTTGTCCCGGCTCGCCACGGCCACCTTCGTCCGCTCGCCCGCCTCACGCGCCGCAAAACGAATCTGCACCGTCCCGTCGTAAATTTCCGGCACTTCCATCTCAAACAATCTCTGCACTAAACTCGCATCCGCGCGCGAAACAATTACCTGTGGCCCCTTCGCCGCACGATCCACCATCTTGATTACCACGCGCAAGCGCTCGCCAATATTGTAAGTCTCGAGCTTCGACTGTTCGCGCTTCGGCAAACGCGCTTCCGTCCGCCCCATATCCACAATCAGATCAGGGCCTTCCGCGCGCTTCACAATCACCGTCACCAGCTCGCCCACGCGCGTGTGATACTCGTTGTAAATCGTGTCGCGCTCAGCCTCGCGCACCTTCTGCAGAATCACTTGCTTCGCCGTCTGTGCCGCGATGCGCCCCAGCACGTCCGTGGGCTTCGCAGCGATAACCTCGGTCCCAATCTCCGCCGACGGATTCTTTTTCTTCGCCTCCGCCAGGCTCACTTCCTTCTTCGGGTCGGTCACTTCTTCCACGACCACATGCACCGAGAACACGTCCACTTGCCCGGTTTCCGGATTGAACTTCGCGCGCAAATCCTCTTCCGTCTTGTAATATTTCCGCGCCGCTACCACCATCGCGTCCTCAATCGCAGACACGACCACGGTCGCCTCGATGTGCTTCTCGCGGCTCAACATCTCAATTTGTTGATAGAGCAGATTCGCCATGTTCGATCCCGATCGTCTTCCCGTTCCTGAAATCCCTAAAATCTTCTCTGTCCCTAAATCTTTTCTCTTTTAAACTCGTCCGTCCCCAAATTTCTCTTCTCTGCGTTTCCTCAGCGCCCTCTGCGTTATCTTTTCCCTTCGTCTTTATCTTTCGACTTTCAACTGTTAACTGTCTTTAGAATTCCACCATCAAATTCGCCTTTCGTATCTTCTCGAGTGGCAACTCGACCGTCCGCGCCACCTTCCCCTTCAACTCCAACCGCACCTTCCCATCCACAAATCCCGCCAACCGCCCCTCAAAATACTTTTCATTCTCCACCGGCTCGGTCGTCGAAATTTTCGCCATCCGTCCGCGAAATCTTTCATACTCTGCCGCGTTCCGCAGCGCCCGGTCCATCCCCGGCGAGCTCACCTCCAGGGTGTACCCCGCGGCCCCCGGAATCAGCTCTTCCACATCGAAAATCACGCTCAACTGCTGGCTCACGCGCTGGCAATCCGCGTGACTCACTCCCTGCTGCCCACCTTCGCGCGCCTCCGAAGGTGCCAAAATTTGTCCTGCCGAGTCGCTCATCGCCGCTCCAGCTTTCGGAGCCCGATCAATCGTCACCCGCAAGAAGCGCTGCTTCCCTACCTTCCACTCAACATCAAATATTTCTAGCCCTTCCGACCGCGCCACGCGCTCGGCGGCATCCCGAATTTTTTCCAAATCCAAACGAAGACTCCCCGAGTAATGCCGGTGTCCACTGCCCTCCAACCGGCCCAACAAAAAAGTGGGCTTGCGCCCACCTATCCGTGCGACCCGCTTCAGAGCGAAAACAGAGTATATTCCGCCAGCAAGGTAAAAGCAAGATACGGCCCAGAACCGCGGCCAGATCCAACAATTCCTCTAGCCTCTCAACTCCTCGCTAATCTATTACTTCTAACGCGCGGGCCCACTATGCCTGGGGCCCGCCCCTCTTCTCTGCATCTCTCTGCTAACTCAGCACACCCCTGCAAGCTATGCCACGAATGCTTTTGGGAGGGCCCGGCTTCAGCCGGGCCGAAAATGCCTCGGAATGGGGGGCTTCAGCCCCTGGAAGAATTGTGGTATTTCCGAAGCTCTGATTTATGAGATGGGTTGTACTAACTCAGCGCCCCTGCAAGCTATGTCACGAGTGCTTTTTGGGAGGGCCCGGCTTCAGCCGGGCCGAAAATGCCTCGGAATGGGGGGCTTCAGCCCCTGGAAGAATTGTGGTATTTCCGAAGCTCTGATTTATGAGATGGGTTGTACTAACTCAGCGCCCCTGCAAGCTATGTCACGAGTGCTTTTTGGGAGGGCCCGGCTTCAGCCGGGCCGAAAATGCCTCGGAAAGGGGGGCTTCAGCCCCTGAAGAATTGTGGTATTTCCGATGCTCAGATTTATGAGATGGGTTGTACTAACTCAGCACACCCCTGCGAGCTATGTCACGAATGCTTTTTGGGAGGGCCCGGCTTCAGCCGGGCCGAAAATGTCTCGGAAAAGGGGGCTTCAGCCCCTGAAGAATTGTGGTATTTCCAAAGCTCTGATTTATGAGATGGGTTGTACTAACCCAGCGCCTCCGCGTTATCCCTTCGCTGCGCTATCGCCTACTCGCCGTTTCTTAGAATCTGCTTCTCCGCGGAGGAAAACTGGCTGTAGCGCCCAGTTTCGATTTCGCGCTCGCGAGCAAACGGCGGCATCTCGCTCAATCTTTGCAGCGCTTTTTGCATTTCCGGCCGAAGCGGCGCGGAAGCCTTTTCCACAGAGGCCCGCTCCGTAGTAGTCCGTGAAGTGATGTAACGTGCCGGGCTCGAAGCCGCAGTTTGGTAACTGGCCGGTGTCACGCTCATCCTGTCAACGGACTGAACCGGCCCACGCGGCGCGGCAGTGCTTCTGTAGTCCGTACTGAGTATGTCTCCCTGTGACGGTGGAGTCCCGTATCTTGCGGGCCCGTTCTGGTTAGGCTGTGGCCGTGTGTTGGGATCTGCTGGTGGAGGATTGTCGTTCCCGTTGCCTTGATCCGGAGAGCCCGTGGGATCGCCCGAAGGACCGTAGGGCGGGTAAGAGTAATAAGGTCCAGGCGCGTAATATCCCGGGTAGTAGTAGGAGCCATACGGATATCCCCACCCGTAGCCCCAGTACGGCCAGCCGAAGCCAACTCCCCAGCCCCATCCATAACCATATCCATGGCCCCAATACCGGCCGCCCCAGCCGTAACCGCCGTGATATCCGCCGTAGTAGCCCCGCCCTCCGTAGTAGCCGCCATGATATCCGCCGTACGCGTGTCCACCGACAAACCCAGAGTGGACTCCGCCGCTGAATCCTCCACCCCCATGAAACGCTGCCGCGCTACCGCCATGAAATCCGCCGCCACCGCCGCCGCCGTGGAATCCTCCTCCACCCCCGCCACCATGGCCTCCACCGCGCTGCGCGAGCGCCGACTGCGGCAACCAACTAAGCGCAATCACCGCCACCAGGAGAATACCTACTCGAAACAAAATGGTTTTCTTCATATCGCTACCCTCGGTTCCAAATCCCTACAATCCTTAGATGACAATTCTCTTTTAAAGACTGCAAAGCCGCATTCTACACCCGTTGCGGTAACAAGTGGACAGCCTTAGCTCCACGCCGGGATTTTGACTTGGGAAATCAGCGACAGCCGCCTTGGTAGCTTATATGCCTGGTAGCCTAAGAGAAGATAGAATCTGGGCGCTTGACCTAACTACTGGAATCCCGTACTCTATGACTTTGAAATTCGATTGGAACAAGTACAAGGCAAAGGACAACTTCGACCGTCACGGAGTCAGTTTTGAAATGGCTAAAGAAGTATTTAGAGACCCGTTTGCCGTCGAGTTTCTTGACAACCGGCATGACTACGGAGAGGAACGTTTTGTGATTATAGGCATGGTTGCCGCCCACATTCTCTACGTGGCCTATACCGAACGGCAGGACCTTATCAGAATCATATCCGCCCGGAGGGCGACGAAACATGAGCAGGAAACCTATCTCCAGGAAAACCCATAGAGAGCTTCGTCCCATGACGCGACGTGCAATCGAGCGCGCCGCGCTTGCTGACCCCGATGCGCAGCCTTTGAACAGCGCCGAAGTAAAGCGAATGAAGCGGACGCCGCGAGCACAAATCATCCGCCGCGCACTGGGTTTGACTCAGCAAGAATTCGCCAAGCGGTTTCACATTCCCCTCGGCACGCTACGCGATTGGGAACAGGGCCGCGCGACACCCGATCAGCCAACGCAAGCCTATCTAACGGTTATTGCTCGCAGCCCGCAAGGGGTCCAGCGCGTACTGGAAGGCTAGCGCCGTAGACGGGTGGCCTTGAGATAGTCCCTCGCCTTCTGCTCAAACTGTAGAAAACATGTAGGGTGGCCCCTGCGTCTCTATACTTTCCCGAGAAATGCCGCAGTGATATTCTCTCCGCGATCCTAATGCCCACAAACACCAATTTCCCGAATCCGGGCCAGCCGCCCGGACCGCCTATCCCTTAATTGATGAATAAAATGCTAACCATCAAGATTGCCTTCGAGGAGGAAACGGGACTTGACGCAATTGATCCGCTCGGCGACTTAACGATCTCGGACGGCGCCTCGACCATTGCTATACGGACGACCTACTTGGATTCTTGGTTGGCCGCTTTGATCTCTGGTTACAATCGAAGTCGGCAAACGAATCACATTAACGTCGAAGTTTCCGAGGAGCGGCAGGCAATCTCAATCAATATTCTGCCCTCCGGCTTGCTTTCAATATCGTATGAGAATCAGACGCTAATGCCACAATTACCGCAGGAGGTGAAGGTCGCCCTGAAGGGCGCCGCTCAATATTTGCTGCGCGCACTTGATACATTGCCAAGCAGTCACCGGAATGCGTTTCTTGATCCCATTAGGAAATTCATTTCGGCCGGCTGATTGGATGACGGCGTCGGGCGGGTGGGACAGCGTTAGCGAAGGACGACGGTTTTGACCTTGTCTTTTTTCCGGGGTGCCCCACCTTTTCGGGTTTGGTTTTTTGAAAAGGTGGGTCTTTCTCCTTCATGCTGGAGAGTCGCAATCATAAGAATCGATGCGGTGGCAGAATCTCGATCCCCCGGAAAGGATTCAACGCAATCAGGTCAGCGTCGCCAGTAACAATGTGCGTCGCGTTCCCGCTCACCGCAAGTTCGAGGAACTTGTCATCCTTTGGATCACGGCAAACCCCAATTCGCACATTAACCTCGACCCATTCCGCCTCACGCGTCAAAGCCGCCAGAAAACTCCGAATATCTTCCTCGTCTATGTATCGAAGGAATTTCTTCCTGCCGAGAACTTCATAGAGTTCGGCGAGCGTCGCAAAGGAAAGCAGGACTCTCCCTTTTAGGAGTGCCTGTTCGAGCGCCTGGCGAGGTTTCGAGTCGGGAAGGAGCAACGCACTAACCAAAACGTTTGTATCGAAGACGCAGCGCAACTACGCGCCCTTGAGGAGAGAATCCAGAACTTCCAGTGTCAGCCCGCGGTCTTTCGCTTTGCGGCCCGCGTCTTCAAGCACTTTCTGTAGCGACGGGTATTCTCCCGCGGCCAACTCTCGAAGCCAAAGACTAAGCAGCGCCTGAATCTTCCGCTTCTGCTCTGGTCCTGCAGAGTCATAAGCTCGCGCCGTCTGCGGGTCCAGCGGAATCGTAATGGAGGGATTGGCCATTGCTCTACTCTTCCGCAATTCTACGGCAAAAACCCGCCACTCTCCACTCTTTACTATCTACTCGCCGCACTCGCTCTTCGCCCTTAAAACTACACCCTGATCGAAGCAACCGAAAGCTCCTACCTTGTCGGAAAGGCCTGCTTTTTCCCGCTACTCACTACCCACCACTCCCTACTCACCGACCCTCTCCCGTCAAACCGCACTAAACAAACAGCTTAAAGTTTACGCTTGACAACCAGTACCAATATGTTATGCTTGTTGTGTTGATTGGGACACGGATTCTGTCCGTCATCCCGGCAAGTCATGCGCCTCCGCCGCGCGGTCCCTAAATTTCCCGCAAAATCTTCAGCCCCTCCCAGGTTACCACTTCGTAAAAACCGCTCTCTACGAACCCGTTCAGAATCAACACTTCCACAACTGTTGATTCCGCTCCACTTTAAGTCCTTTATCAGCAATGTTTACAAAAAACCGGGGGGAGGGGTGTCCCGTTCCAGGTCCGAAGTTTTGAAACTCGTCACCCCCAAGCTACTGTCATTCCGAGCGCAGCGAGGAATCTGCTTTTTCTTCCTTCCGTCTCTATTACCTTACTTCGTTACCTCGTTACATCACACCTCCTCCGGCTCCTGTGTACACGCAGGAATGCCCGCAAGTTCAATCTCCTCATGGGTTACTTCACAACTCGCGTACACCACGGGGGTGGGGGGTACTTCGCTCGCAGCAGTCCTTACCTCATCACTTCCTTACTTCTTTGCTTTCGACTCTTATTTCACTCAAACAAGTCCGGCTGCTCGCGCGTTATCCGGTCCCACATCGGCTGGAACTGGAACCAGCCCGCCAGTGGATTGCCAACCTGCGAATGCGTCAGCTTGGCGGTCTCATGAGGAATCTTGCGCGGCTCTCCGGCGGCTTCCGCCAGCAGTTGCGCCTGGCACGAACGGTCCATCGTGATGAACCACCACGCCGCCTCGTCCACGGTATGCCCTACCGTGAGCAAGCCATGATTGCTCAGAATCGCAGCCTTTTTGTCGCCCAGCGTCTTGGCGATGCGGTCGCCTTCATCCGTCTCGTAGACCACTCCGCTGTAATCGCTAAACACCACATGATCTTCATAAAACGCGCACGCATCCTGCGTCAGCGGATCGAGCAGCCGGCCCAGCGAAGACCACGTCTTCCCGTTCAACGAATGCGCATGTGCGGCCGCAATCACGTCGGGGCGCGCCTTGTGAATGCGCGAGTGAATCGCAAATGCCGCACCGTTCACTTCGCGTTCTCCTTCGACGACTTCGCCGTGATCGTTCACGAGCAACAAATCGGACGCGCGAATCTGGCTGAAATGCATTCCAAAAGGGTTCACCCAGAAATGATCCAGCTTTTCTGGATCGCGCGCCGTGATGTGTCCCGCTACGCCTTCATCGAATCCGCACTTCGAAAACAGCCGGAAAGCTCCCGCGAGCCTCTCTTTCCGGTGGCGGCGCTCCTCGGCGGGCGTTGCAAAAACTGGCGGGCGCGGCATCCGTTCCATTCGCGATTTTGTTGGCGGCATAAAGTCCTCCTTGCGCTTGTGCTCTTTCTGGTTCTGATTCGCCTACTATATCGAATTCCCAGTCATTCTGACGACCGTTTCTCATGCTTTAAGGCCCAGTCCGCGCCAACCGACCGCCCCGGCGCCCTCTGTCGTCACGATTTACTTGACCATCCCGACGCTCTCCGTTACTGTTTCTACGGATTTGGTAGTCAGGCAAGGCTCGCATGTCCCCTCAGCGCATTCCGCTCGCAAAGTCTTTCCCAGGTCTCTTGGCACTCTGCGCCCTGTTTCTTTTTGTTCCGGCCCTTCGCGCTCAGCGGCCATCGGGCGGATCGCCGGCACCATCTGCAGGGCAACGGTCCCCGACTCCAGGCCTTCCCATGGTCACACCGGTAGATGTCCAGGTCAGCGTGCGAGAGCCAAGCGGCATGCCGCTCGCTGGCAATGCCTTCGTCAAACTTTCTTCCGGAGGCGGCATGCATCTAACCGCCGCCACGCAAGACAACTCCACGGCCACGTTCCCGCAAATTATCGCGGGAGAGTACGAAGTTGAAGTATCGGCCCTCGGTTACAAGACGGCGACTGAGCACGTTTCCGTTTTTGCGGGCGGCAGCTGTCGTGTCTACATATATCTGCACAACGAAAACGAGAATCCTTTAGCAAACGCTGCGCCGAGCGGTTCTGTCATGACGCCGCGCCTCCAGGCAGAAATTGATAAGGGCCTCGACAAGATGCGCCGCCATCAGTATGACGCGGCTCGCGCTCAATTCGAGAAGGCCGCGAAAATGGCGCCGGGTAATCCAGACATCCAGTATTTGCTCGGCATGCTGGAATATACGCAGGAACATTTCGATCCCGCTCGCGCAAAATTTCAGGCGGCTCTCTCTCTCAATCCTTCGCACGAGCGTTCCCTGTTGTCGCTCGGGGAACTACAACTTCGGACTGGCGACCCCGCAGCGGCTGCAGAGACCCTCGAGAAGGCCTACCAGGTAAATGGCGCGGACTGGCGTACCCACTGGTTGCTGGCCAATGCCTATTTTCAGCAGAAGAATTATGAAAAAGCGCTTCCTCACGCGACGCGTGCCGCGGAACTCGGAAAGGATCATGCGGCGCCGGCATGGATGCTCCTGGGCCAAATTCTGCTCCAGGAGAAAAAAGACGAGGAAGCGAAGCGGGCATTCGAGACAGTGATTCGGAGTTTTCCGAACGATCCCGTCGTGCCTGAAGCAAAAACGCAGCTTGCCGCGCTCGGTAAGCCGGTGGTCACTACGGTTTCCGCACTTCAACCAACTCAACCTACGCTTGAGCCTGCGCCCCCGCCAGTCCTACCTCCGGTAGCCGTGCGCCCGTGGGCGCCAGCGGATATTGACAGCAAGGAATATCCGGCCGTTCAGGATGTCCCGTGCTCGGAAAACGATTTGGTGCAGAGGACGCAGGCCAAAATGATGCGGCAGCTCGGAAACTTTGAGAAGTTTTTGGCCACCGAACATATCGAGCATCAAGAAGTGGACGCTCACGGAATACCAGGACCAGTGCGCGAAAAAGATTTCAACTATCTTATTTTCGTGCAACACCCCAGGCCAGGCATGTCTTTTCTGGAAGAGAAGCGCGATGGCGGAGAAAATCTTAATTCTTTTCCAACTTCGCTTGCGACGCAGGGACTGGCCGCTCTCGCTCTAAGTGTGTTTGATCCCAATTACGAAAACGATCTTGTTTATAAATGCGAAGGCCTGGGGACGTGGCGCGGCAAAGCCGTTTGGCGGCTGCGCTTCGAGCAAAAACAGGGTGTGCCGTCGCGCATCCGCATATGGCAGAATTCTCGCGGCACATACTCCATCCCTCTGAAAGGCCGCGTGTGGATTGCCGCGAGCAGCTACGACGTCCTGCATATAGAAACGGATCTTCGCGAGCCAGTAAAGGATCTCGCACTTACACGCGATCATCTGCTGATTGACTATGGCCCTGTGAAGTTTGACCACGGCGAAACAACGCTATGGCTCCCGTGGAACGCAGAGATGTATATGGAGTTGCGCGGGAAGCGATACCACCACACGCACACGCTGAGAAACTACATGTTATTTTCGGTGGACACCGGGAATAACATAGCGGCACCGAAGCAAGGCCTTGAGCAACAATAATCGCGAAGCGTGAAGTTGAGCGAAGAAGTTGAAGAAGTTGAGGCGAGTAAATAGCTAGCAGAGAGCGGTGAATAGCAACAGACTTGAAGTTCTCACCTGTTCAAACGCGCGCTTTGAATAAGACTGCCGCGATACAGCTCGACTTATTGGAACAAAAGAAAAACGCCCCCGAGTTATCGGGGGCGTTTTGAGAAGACAAATTGTTGTGCACTGCCTAACAGCAAATTACTTCTGAGGCGGCTTCGTGCTTGGTGGCGGAGTGGCCGGTTTAGGTGTCGCCGGCTTTGCGGTTGCAGGAGCGGCACCCGGGCCGTTCTTCACGGGATATGCCTGGTCATACAAGCGAATGATGTCCTGCGTGACGTCGACCTGGTTTGACGCATAGAGGATCGGCGAGTTCTGGCCGGACGTATCCAGAATCACGCTGAAGCCGTTCTCTCGCGCGTAGCGGTCCAAAACGTCAACCATTTTGCGCCCGATGCGCTCGAGGACGTCTTGTTGCGCGGCGCTGGCGTCATCTTGAAACTCGGTTCGGAGGCGATCGAGTTTCTGCGTGCGGCGTTGTCCCTCAGCGGTGAGACGTGCCTCTTCTTCCTGGCTGAGTTTTCCTTGACCTGACTGAAGGCGCTGCTGCAGATCAGTGATCGCCTTCGTCTGGTTGTCGATTTCAGCGGAGCGCGGAGCAAACTGCGACTGCAATTCTGCGGAGGCCTGTTTACCCTCGGCTGTGCTTCCGATCGCACCGCGAAGATTGATGATGCCCACGGACTTGGGTACTGAAGCGGCGCCAGCCGCTGGGGCGGCTTGAGCCGAGGCTGCTGCCGTGCCAATGAGGCAAGCTGCGGACAGAGCAGCGCATTTCAAAACAATTCTCAAATTCACTTTATTCTCCTTGTTTTTGGATGATCCCGATGAAACCGAAACCAACCGGAGCCAACCCTTGGCTGGCTTGAAACTAATTCCGCCTTGCCGCGCCGATACGCGGGCACTACACAAACCCCAAAGTATAGCGAGCCGTTCGTTGTGCTGCAATCAGAAAGCATTAGTGGTTCAGGCACGTTCCTTGACTGCAGCCCAATTCCTTTCTCTCACGGCCGCCCATGGCGCAGCCGCCTTAGTTCGGCATCGGGTAGATGAACACCCGGTTATTGGCCTGATCCACGATGACGGCAAGATTCGTGAATTGGTCGATAGCAACGCCAAATTGCGGCGAACCCGGAAGCCCGATCGTGCCAATCGTTTTCAACGGGCTCGCGCTCGTATCCACGAGCGAGGTCGTCTGGCCTGCGACGTTTGTGGTAAGGATGGCGCCGGTTTCTGGATTTATGGCCAGCGCCGTGGGGTTGATGCCCACGTTTACGGGGACGACGCTACCGGAATCCGGGTTAAACGAAGAGATTACGTTACCGCCACTGGAACTTGCATAGAACAGCCCGGGGTTAGCCGTGTTAGTCGCCGCCGTAGGATCAAAGACGATACCGGTCGTCGGCGCAGTTACGCTGCCAGTCGCAGCCGTGGTGCTGAGAACGGGAACAGCCGCTCCGATGTCCACGGCCAGCAGTGCCCCGGCAGGCGCTGACCCGTTTAGAAGCTCCAGAGACGTGACTACGGCCAAGCCTTGATTATTGGTACCGCGGTCTGGATCGATGGCCACTGCCGTCGGCAGTTGGAAACCGCCGATGCTCACCGGGGTGAGCGTGGTCGCCGGAGTGGCTCCAAAGAGCGGGGACATATCAATTTCCGTGACAGTGTTTGATCCCGTGTTGGTGACGATAGCCGCACCAGTGGCGTCGTTGATGGCCACGCCTGTCGGGTTCGTCCCGGTGGAGACATCGGGGACAACGAGAGAGTTGGTGAGTAGATTAACGAAGGAGGCCGTGCCGGCGGTATTGTTGGCAACCACGGCGATACCAAACGGCTGGCTGACCGCAATCCCTTGCGGAGTCGCGCCGACGGCAATGGAAGTGAGAATCTTTCCGAAGTTGGGGTTCTGGACGGTCTGGCCGTTGACTGTCGCGGTCGGATTTATATCGATCACCGAAATGTTATTGCAGCCGCTGTTGGTAACCACGGCAATCGGGGAAAAAGGCCCATTCGCAAGCTGGTCGGCAATGACCACAGAACTTGGCAGCGTACCGCCTGTGCTGGTGCAGATCTTCGACATATCGACGGCTTGAATCACGAAAAAGTCCGTGGGGTTAGATTGCACGCCGGTACTGTTAACCATGTCGAGAGCATATTTGTGGGGGAACGATAGATTCGCCGCCGGAATGGTGACGATGAGCTCTCTGCTGCTGACAAATTGAACGTCACTCGCGGGAATCGCCGTGCCGTCCAACCGAACGATAGAGCCAGAATCGAAACCTGAACCGAAGACTTGTACGCCGGCCAAGTCCACCGTTGAAGTGAGTGTTCCCTGCGGCACGCTGGCGTTGGGGATGCCGCCGATGACACCCAATCCCGGGTTGGGGTTGGGCACCAAGATATTGGAGATCTGAGCGGCCTTTAGGGTATTCGCGGGTACTGGGCCAAGATTGACAATATAGATCTGGCTGCTGCCGGACATGACGACGAAAGCCTGGTTGGTGGCCGGATCAACAGCGATGCCACCAAACAGCGTAAGAGTGTTGTTGGTGCCATTCGCTACGGTAATCGTGGCGGTGCCAGTACCGGGCAAAGTGGTCTGGGTGTTGAACGTTGCTTGCTGCGCGGCATTCTGCGGGTTGACCAAACAAGAATTAGGCGTCACATTGCAAACAAAAGCGTAACGCCTTTGGGTGACCGGATCGGAAACGGAAACCTGATTCAACTTGGGGTTATAGGAAACGATGGAGTCCGAGTAGGGTTGCCAAGCTATATCCGCCGTGCCAAGCAGCTCAGCCGAATTGGCGCAGGGGAGCGTGGTCGTATAAAACGTGCAGGTAGCGAAGAAGGATATGGAGCTGATGGTCTGATCCAAATCGTTGATCAAATTGATCTGAGGACCGTTTGAGCCCGTGGCATTGGCATCGGCAAGCGCAGCAGTGTTGGTGATGGGATTGATGGAGATCCCTTGCGCAGTCTGGGACAAACCGCCAAAGATCAAATTCGGGCTGCTATAAAAAACCTGCGCTGCGGTGCCTGTGGCAGGGCTAGGCAGAGCAGGGACAGTCACGGTGCCGCTGGAAGTCGAGTTGATGACGAAGGTGAAAGCAGTGTCACTGATCGCAGCGACATTGTAGACACCGTTGAAGTTTGCCGTCGTGGGGTTTGCCGAACCAGCGGCTCCGGGAGCCGGCACGCCAGCGATAAGAACTGTGCCGGAATTGCCAGGAACCAAACCATTCGATCCCGTCGTGGTGACCGTGACTATTCCAGCGGCGAGCGTAAGGGTAGAAATAAATGCCGAAGTAGATGGTTTGGTTACATTTACGCCTTGCAGAGCGCCCGAGCCTCCTGGCGTTACGTAAGCAATATGGCCCTCAGGCGCCATGGCAACTTGTGGGTAGGCTCCTGAATTTAAAGTGACCTGTGCAAAGAGGCAAGGAGCCGTGGCACTGGTAGTCATGCAGCCATAAGGATTGGTTCCGGTATTCAAGTTCACCAGGAACCCGAGGTTGGCCGCGGACGATGCCGAGGTCGAGGAATAAGCCACGACGGCCATGTTTGTGTCGGGATCCACGCCGATGGCATAAGGCAGCGGAGCGGGCATAACCTGGCCCTGCAGCGCACCGGAAATGTCTAGAGTGAACGGAGTGCCCGGAGCAACGGGAGCGCCGGGAATCGGAAGAACCGTTATGCTTTGATCCTGATAGTTGACCACCGCAACAGTGTGGTTGGTGGCATTCACTGACAGATTGGTAGGAACATTACCCACGGCGACAGGACCACCGAGGGGAGTAAGGGTGCCGATGCCGATGGTATAGAACTGGACGGCATTTGAGCCGGTCTCGACGACTGCGGCCACGCCAAGCGTCTGATCGATCCCAATGGCGCTGGGATTTGTGCCAGCAGCTATGGGACCTGCCGTGAGGACAGGTGGATTCGTCAAGTAACTCGGAAAAACAGCCAAATCCGTTACGGAGGTGTTATCTGTAAACGGAACCGGGGGCGAGGTGCGTCCCACGGCGAGAGAATAAAGTCCGGGGAGCCCGGTGTTGATCGCGCCGCTAGGCAATTGCACCTGGAGTTGCTTTGGACCTGATAACGGCTGACCATTGCCGTTCGTCGCGCCCGGAATGGTATTGCCTTGAAAAACTACGTTGGCGAACTGGCCGTTCAACCCGAAGTAGCCTCCATCGATTGTGAGGGTGATGTTACCGGAAGGCGTGCCACCTTGAAGAATGTCGGTGGGATAGGAAGCCAATGACGTCGGGCGAACAGGCATTATGTTGTAAGTGAAGACCCCACCAGGAGTGGTGGTGACTGGTTCGCCGGGATCGGTGATGGAAATGGTGACCGGGCCGGTGTTGGCAAGGTTCGCCGAAAAGAGGCGAAGGCGGGCACCCGACGACGGCGGATTCGCGAGCGTCCCCGTGGGAATCGGAAACAGGACTTTGATCTGGTTAGAGCCCGATGTCAATGTCGTTTTGCCGTTGTTTGCATCGGTGAGAGTGATGATGGAAGCGGAAGACAAGTTGGGAGCATTGAGATAAATATCCCAGTAGGCGGCACCCTGCGGGGCGATAGTCGGGGTAATACCGCTAAAGGTGATCGGTCCCCCGGCAGTGATTGTGATGGTGCCAAGGGCAAAGCGCGTGGGGTCTTCCACGGAAGTTGCAACGATAGTGACGTTCTGAGGAGTGGTGGTGACAGTGGTGGGGACAGTCGGATTTGTGGGCACAACCGCGGGAGCAGTGTAGATACCATTAGCATCAATCGAGCCGCATCCCGTGGCGTTGCCGGTCACGGTGCAAGTGGGAAGAGCCGCGTAGGCGTTTGGTGTCGTGGGAGTCGTTGAGCTGGGAGTCGTCTGCGTGAGGGACCAAGTGACACCTTTCGTCTGAAGGTCATTGGTGAGGATAGCGAAGAAGGGCTGCTGTTCAAGTGTAGGCACGGCCGCCGTCGTAGGCGTGAGCGAGACAGTGATGCCGGAATCGATGTTCAGCGTGATGGTTCCAGTTCCGTGCTTACTTGAATCCGCAACGGATTGCACGGTGATGATGATCGCCAGCAAGGGGAATTTTGTCGGATCAGGAAGAATCGACGGAGCAAGAAATGTCGCGGTTCCAGTGGTCTGTTCATTAGAAAGCGTGCCGAAGGAATTATCCGCTGGGCACGCTTTGGCTGTAGCTGTTACTGGCGTGCCGCCGTTGGAAGGGACGGTGGTGGTTGTATAGGTGCAACCCACCCAGGTGACATCCAAGTTGGTCGGACCGGTAACCGTGGCCGTAAGGGTGGTCGACTGACCCAAAATCAGCGTGTTACCGACGGATGAGCTTACGAATACAGAAGTCACGGTGGCGCCGCTGCTGCCGCCACATCCAGTCAGGAACAAACAAGGCGCTATGATTGCCAGCGCGAGATAGCTCGAAATCTTCCACAACTTCATTTCCCTTGCCTCCCAATTAGCACGCGCCGCAAATATTGCGGCCACGCCTTACATAATTATTCCTCAGACGATTCCCATTTTTCGGCCGCCCCTGGCGGTTAAAACGTCTTTCCCACGGTGAAACGAAATGTCGTCTTGGGCTCGAAGTAGTTCAACCGCCCTGGATTGTTCAAGAAGTTCAGTTGCGGTTGAATTTGCGTATCCCAAATATTCGGCGTTATCCCATCCAGGGTGGACTTCCACTGAGCCAGAGTGGCTGGGTTGACGTACGGATTTGGAGCCGCGATCTGCGAATACAATCTGTTCAAATTGTAGGCGTAATAGATCCGGAATGGCGCCTGCACGATGGGAAGATTGACGCCGAACTCGATGCCCACCGAATCTCTGATACGGAAGTTCGTTCCTGGGTAGATACTCAGAGTGCTGGTTTGCGGGGCATTCGGAAACGTAGAAGTTATGTTCGCGATGCCAGTGGGATCCAGGTGCAAGGCACTTGTCTTAAAAATTCCATCCGTTCCGACGTCGCCAAAGAGAGACATCGTGACGGGGCCGGCGATGGGAATGCGGTACTCTATGTTTCCGGAAGTCTGAAAGTCGCCGCCGGGCAATGTAGCGGTGTAAACCAGGACAGGAAGTCCGAAGGATCGCAACGCGCCGCCAGAAGTTGGATCGCGGTAGAACATCGTCTGCTGGGTCACCACGGGAATGAAAACCACGGGAGAGATAGAACGAATATCAAATCCGCGAAGATCGTTTTCGCCGCCCATGTAATACCGGTTGAACGGGGGCACTTCTCCTCCGCCGTATCCAGTGATATAGGCGGTGCCGAAATGCAGGCCGATAGCATTACGGTGATGGTAGACAGGATGGAAATACTTGACGTCGAAAACGTTAGCGATCGTTTTTACGTTTCCGCCCAAGCCCGTAAACGCAAAGGAATAGAAAATGCTCTTACCTTTGGTCGCGTTGATCGGATTATCAATGGTGTTGTAACTGATCGAGGGCGTAATGCTGCTCGTTATAATACCGTTCAGCGCGCTAGGACCGGCAATGGCGCGGAATTGCAGCTGCTCGAATAAGAGAGTAGAGGCGGCGTTGAACGCAGTGATATTCGTGTGCGTCAGACCATAGCTGACGCCTACCCTGGCGAAAGAAAACCGCTTCATCGGGTAGCTCATATAAGTCGTGAATCCCGTGCTGTCCTGGTCGTAATTCTGAATATATTGAGGATTGACGCTGACCTGCTCACCGGTAAGCTGCGCTTCCTGCCTGGCTTGGTTGAAATTGTACTTGCTTGAGAAGATCGTGAAGCCAGAGGAGATGGGACGGTCGAAAAGATAAGGCTGAGTAAAGCCGAATTGGAAGGTACGCTGGATTTCCCCAAATTGCGCAGAGAAGGTGAGCGTTTCGCCCAGGCCAAGGAAATTGTTGGTTTGATAAGTAAGGCCGATAAAACCGCCAGATAGTCCGCTCACGCCGCCTTGCAGACCAATGGACTGTTTGCCCTTTTCTTTCAACTTGAGGTTGATGTCGACGGTGCCGTCTTTGCTGTTCTTCTGCAGCTCGACAGCCTTGTCCGCTTCGATTTTATCGAAATAATTAAGCTGGTTGAGGCGGAGAATACTGATATCCCAATAGCGCTTGTTGAAGAGCTGGCCTTCGTCGATGAGCAACTCGCGGCGGATTACTTTGTCACGCGTGGTGGTGTTGCCGCTGAAATTGATGCGGCGGACGTAGTATTGCTTCTGCTCGTCGAAGCGCAGAGTGAGGTTGATTTTTTTGGCGGCGTCGTCAATGTCGAAATCCGGCTCGGCGGTGAAATCGATGAAGCCGTATTGTCCGTAAGCATCTCCATAGTTCTTGATGGCTTTGCGGAGTTTGTCCACATTGAGGATATCGCCCTCTTTCATCGGGAAGAGGGACTTGAGGGGCTCGACCTTAAGAGAAAGAGCTTTGTCGGGGTCTGAGCTTACGATCTTGAGCGTTCCCATGTGGTACTGCTCGCCTTCTTCGATGGGAATGGTGATGTTGACGGCCTTTCCGGTCTTCGGCCTCACTCCGGGAATCGTAATTCCGCTGTTTGTCACATCGACATTTTGCAGAATGGGACCATTGGGAGCGACCACGACACGGAAAAAACCGTTGTCCTGGTAGAGGCCGCGGATGCCTACTTCGAGATCCTCGTTAAGTTTTTCGCGGTCATAGGTCTTGGCCATCACGGGAATGTCCCAGAAATAGAGCGGAATTCCGTAGGGGCGGTCGTGCTTCATGGCCCGGAGAAGCTTGCGGTCGCTGAACGATTTGTTGCCGACAAATTTAATGGTGCCGACTTTAACTTTGGGGCCTTCGTCAATTTTGAAGACGAGGATGACCGCGTTGCTCGAGGCGATGCGTTCGTACTGCGGAGTCACGGTGGCAAATTGATGGCCGTGCTCTCCCTCTAACTCCTTCAGCACCACTTCGGCCTTCTTGATTTTGGTGGGGTCGAACGGGCTTTCGACGGAGAGGCCGACTTTGCGCTCCTTAAAGCGGTCGAGAATATCCGATTCCGAAACCGATTTATTGCCCTCGTAGCGGATGCGGCGGATTTGCGGGCGTTCCTTGACGTTAAAAATGATGATTTTGCCGTCTGGCCGGTCGGAGGAATCTTCCACCTGCAGTTTTACGTCCTCAAAAAACTGCGTATTCCAGAGCGCCTGGAAATCGCGGCGAAGGGTATCTTCGTTGTAGGGATCGCCTTCGCGACTGAAAATGCGCGCTTTGAGGGTGTCGGTACGAATTCTGCGGTTACCGAAAAATTCGATGCGCTCGACGACGGCTGCTGGCTGGCCGTTGGCGGGCGCCTGCGCGCTTTGCGGAGCATCTTGCGGCTCGGCCGGTGTAACGGATTCGGTTTTCGGGGAATCAGAATCAGAGGACAGAGAAAGCGATTCCGAGTCCGCGGATGCAGACGGTCCCGCGAGGAGATTTTTTTGCGTTGTAGCTGGTGAGCTGGCCGCGAAAGACAGAAAGAATACCGCGAGCCAGGTGACCCGAAACGCCAAAACTCCAAACGGCAAACAGACTCTCCTATAAGCGGCCATTGAGGTGGTCAAGGCCGCGCCCCCAAAACACAATTTGTTATTCTCCCGCCGAACCCGGTGTGGGCTGGTCGTTAAGTTGACCCCGACCTGGTCGAGATCACCCGTGCGTTGTGTCAGATTCGCTAGTGGATAACCGGGGTTGCCTCAACCACAGGACGGAAGGCTAAGGCTTCACCTGCAACGTAAATTTGCAGCGTCGCCGGCCTCTGGATACCACCCTGGATGAGAGCCTCCGAGAGCGGATCTTCGACGTACTTCTGAAGAGCCCTGCGCAGCGGCCGCGCCCCATAGTTACGGTCCGCACACGTTTTCTCGAGGATCCACTGACGTGCTTCCGGCGAGACGACGATTTGCACCTGCCGGTGGATCAGCGTGTCGTTCAGCTGGCCCACGAGCAAATCGATGATGCGGAGCAAATCTTCGTCGCTGAGAGCGTTGAAAATAATCACTTCGTCCAGCCGGTTGAGAAACTCCGGATTGAACGCCCTCTTTACTTCATTCATCACCATCTCTTCGATGGACTTCTGACTTGCCTCATCGGCACCAGACTGGAATCCGATGGAGGTGCGCCTTTGCAAATGCCGCGCGCCAAGATTGGAAGTCATGATGATGATGGTGTTACGGAAATCCACGGTGTTGCCGAGACCATCCGTCAATTGCCCGTCTTCGAACACTTGCAGCAAGATGTTGAACACGTCCGGATGCGCCTTCTCGATTTCATCCAAAAGGATGACCGAGTACGGCGTCCG
Organism: uncultured Acidobacteriota bacterium; assembly: GCA_963740015.1. Classification (GTDB taxonomy): domain Bacteria; phylum Acidobacteriota; class Terriglobia; order Acidiferrales; family UBA7541; genus Acidiferrum. The sequence continues at coordinate 93,875 of CAVUCM010000042.1, forward strand.
GCGGACGCGCTCCGTCAACTGCCCGCCTTCTTCGTAGCCCACGTACCCCGGAGGGGCGCCGATGAGCTTCGACACGGAGTGCTTTTCCATGAACTCCGACATATCGAAGCGCACCAACGACTTCTCGGAACCGAACAAGAATTCCGCAAGGCGGCGCGCAACTTCGGTCTTTCCGACGCCCGTTGGCCCGAGGAAGAAGAAGCAGCCCACCGGGCGCAGCGGAGACTTAAGACCGGCGCGGCTGCGGCGAATGGCGCGCGCTAGTGCGGTAATGGCTTTGTCCTGGCTGATGACGCGCTTGTGCAGTTCCGGTTCAATGCGCAGAAGTTTCTGCTGTTCGTCTTCTTTGATGGAAGTGACGCCGATGCCGGTCCAGCGCGAGACTACCTCTTCGATGTCTTCGCGGGAAACGATGCCGGTCGAGGCATCATCCAGCTTGTAGCGTTCGCGAAGTGTGCGCAGGTTTTCTTTTTCCTTGCGCTCTTCTTCAGAATAGAAACGCGCCTTTTCGAATTCATGATTGGCGATAGCCGTTTCCATACGGTGCGTAATGAACTTCACGCGCTTTTGGACTTCGCCTACTTCTTCGGGAACGGTGGCCTGGCGCAGCTTGACGCGGGCGCCGGCTTCATCGATCAGGTCAATAGCCTTGTCTGGAAGAAAGCGGTCGGGAATGTAGCGGTTCGAAAGATAAACGGAGTAGCGTAGCGCTTCATCGGTGTAGCTGACGGCGTGAAACTTTTCGTAACGCTCGCGCACGCCTTGGATGACTTGGACGGCTTCTTCTTCGTTAGGAGCGGGAACTTTTACGGACTGAAAGCGGCGCTCGAGCGAGCGGTCTTTTTCGACTGATTTGCGGTACTCGCCGGGAGTTGTTGCGCCGATGCATTGAATTTCGCCGCGCGAAAGAGCGGGCTTCAGGATATTCGCGGCGTCGAGCGAGCCTTCCGCAGAACCCGCGCCCACCAAAGTGTGCAGCTCGTCGATAAATACGATCGAGTTCTGGCTCTCCATCAATTCCTTCATGATGGTCTTGAGGCGCTCTTCGAATTGTCCGCGGTATTTTGTTCCAGCGACGATTAAGGAAAGGTCTAGCGAGAGGATGCGCTTGTCGGCAAGGAAGGGCGGAACGTCGCCATCGGAAATACGCTGCGCAAGTCCCTCGACGATAGCCGTTTTTCCAACTCCAGGTTCGCCGATGAGCACCGGGTTGTTTTTTGTCCGACGGCAAAGAATCTGTATGACGCGCTCGACTTCCCCTTCGCGTCCAACGAGCGGGTCTAACGAACCCTCGCTAGCGGCCTGGGTAAGGTCACGGCTGAATTCGGCGAGCAGCGACGTTTCTTTGGGACGAGCGGCGGTCGTCTTCTCACCAGAGGTACGTGCCAACTCCTCACGCAACGTCGAGAGACGAAGCCCGCGCTCCATCAAAATTTCCGCGCCAAAGCACTTTTCTTCGCGCAGGATTCCGAGCAGCAAATGCTCGGTGCCCACGTGCTTGTGCCCGAGCCGTTCGGCTTCTTCCGCCGACATGTTCAAGATGCGCTTGCACTCGGCGCTGAGCGGCACTTCCACGGAGGTCGAGATGCGCTCGCGAATCGTGATGCGCGCCTCTATCTCTTTGCGGATCGATTCGATCGATCCTTGCTGCCGCAAGAAACGGTTTGCCAGCGCTTTGTCCTCGCGCATCAAGCCGAGCAGCAAATGCTCGGTTTCGATGTACGGGCTGCCGTACTGGCTCGCTTCGTATCGTGCGAAAAATATGACGCGACGCGCTTTTTCTGTGTAGCGTTCGAACACGTTAGCTCGCTTCTCCCCCGGGGGCTTTGCTCGCTGAGGCCGCGGCCCCGCGAGTTTGCAGAACGCCATGCTCGAGTCCGAGTATCCGGTCGCACCGCGCAGCAAGAGCCAGGTTATGAGTCGCGATCAGCGACGTCAAACCATGCGTGCGGTGCAGCCGTTCCAGTAGCTCAAACACAGCCCAAGCATTCTGCTCGTCCAAATCTCCGGTAGGTTCATCTGCCAACAGCACCTGCGGCCCAGTGACGAGCGCCCGGGCAATCGCAACGCGCTGCTGTTCCCCTCCGGAGAGTTCCCCTGCGCGGTGATCAGCCCGATTTTCCAGGCCAACCTCCGCAAGCCACTTCCGCGCCATTCCCAGCGCCGAAGTGAAATTCTCGCCGCGCAAGAACAGCGGCATGGCTACATTTTCCGCAGCCGTAAAATCAGGCAACAACTGGTGGCGTTGCCAGAGAAAGCCCACCGCGCGGTTTCGGTACTCCGCGATTGCGATGTCATCATTCGTTTCAATGGCTTTATCCGCGAAGTATACTGTACCGCTCGTTGGCGTGTCTAGCGCGGCCAGCAAGTGCAAGAGAGTGCTTTTGCCTGCGCCGGACGGCGCGACAATGGCAACAATCTCGCCTTGCCGCAAACTCAGGTTCGCATCGGACAAAACCGCTAGGCTCTTCTCGCCGCTGCCGTAAATTTTCTTCAGGCTACGCGCTTCCATCACGACTGGATTTACGCCTCGCGCACCCGGCGCTCCTATCGGGACTGCGTGGCTCGCGTTGTTTTGCAGCTGGGTCATTTTGCTCTCAAGCCTGAATCCCGATTGCCCCGGGTTGCTACATTCCTTCTCTTTACTTAGATGCAACTTATGGCGTCGCAGTGATGGTCGGCTCGTGCGCCGAGAATGCAGCGCAATTGCCAAAGAGTTTCCTGTTTCTGCCAAACGTCTGCCCGTCACAAAAGTGCCCGGCGAGCGTCAGCTTTGGAACACCCCTAAGCCGATTTTTTTCAATCACTTGTGGCGGGCTTTTACTCTTCCGGGTAGCGAGGGCAACACCCGGCTTGGCCCGCTGGCCTCTGCACAGTTATTGAAGCAAATGACGCGCCAAAACCAATCCGGTAAAGCCTTTATATTCAACCCACATGCTCGGACGGCTATTCATAGCGCAGAATCTCTACCGGTAATAACTGTGACGCTGCGCGTGCAGGGAGAATGGTCGCTCCGATCGAAATCCCCATAGCGGCTACCGTGATCCACACGCCATCGAGCACGCTAGGATGAAACGGCACATAAGAAACCGCGTAGATTTGCGGATCGAGCGGAATCAAATGATAGGTCCCCGCAATCAGGGCAAAAGCATAGCCGACACAGAGTCCGATCAACGTGCCAGTAAATCCAATGGCAATTCCCTGCCATAGAAAAATTTTTCGAATCTGTTCTCGGCGCGTTCCCATGGACATTAGTACCGCGATGTCGCGCGCTTTGTCCGTCACCATCATCGAAAGCACCACAAGAATGTTCAATCCCGCAACAAATGTTATCAGTCCGATGAAGATGGCGGTGACCAGCTTTTCCAGGCGCAACGCACGGAAGAGCGCGAAGTTTTGTTCCATCCAGCTGGTGGCCATAAAATCCTGCCCAGCCATTTGTTCTGCCTGGCGCGCGACTTCTCTCGCGTGCTCGGGATTGTCCAGCCGAAATTCCAGCACGTTGACCACGTCGGTCGTACCAGCCAAAGCCTGCGCCGCGTGGAGCGTCAAGAAGCACCAGTTTTCGTCGTAGTCGTAGAAGCCGGAATCGAAAACTCCGGCCACGCGATAGCGGCGCGTGCGCGGAATCAAACCAAACGGCGTCAGGCGCCCCTGAGGACTCGTGATCGTGACATAGTCGCCCGGTGCCATCTTCCATTCGTCGGCCAGTTGCTTGCCAACCATCAGCGCGTCAATGCCGTCCGCGTCAGGCGTGAAATCCAGACGGCCAGCAACAATTTTCTGCAGCGCTTCATCTCCGCGCCGCTCGCGCTCGGGTTCGACACCTTTCGCCACCACGCCCCGCGCCTGGCCGCCGAACGACAGCAGCACGGTCTGATAAGACGCCGGCGTCACAGAGCGGACTCCGGGAATCGTTGCGAGTTTCGTCGCCAACATTTCGTAGTCGTGAATCACCGCACCGGGCCGCGTCAGCGAAACATGCGCGGTGACTTCCAACAATCGATCCTGCAAGGTTTCACGGAATCCGGTGTTCATCGACAGCGCAATCACCAACGTTGCCACGCCTGCCGCCACACCGAGAATCGAAAATATGGTCACCAGCCGCAGCACCGCCGGCCGGTAGGGCGAGCGCAGATATCGCCGCGCTACGAACCATTCAAATCGCATGGGAGAATCGCATTATAGAAAGGATACTTTACGAGCCGCCCGCTTCGGTAGCGGAGTCTTGCCGAGGTTCTGGCCGCAGCAGCGGAAAAAGAATCACGTCGCGTATCGATTGCGAATCAGTCAGCAGCATGGTGAGGCGGTCAATGCCAATGCCCTCGCCAGCTGTGGGCGGCATGCCGTGACAAAGAGCGCGAATGTAATCCGTATCGACCTGCTTAGGAACTTCTTCCCCGCCTTGCGCGATTTGTGCCAAGAAACGACGCTCCTGCTCCGCGGGATCGTTGAGCTCGGAGAAGCCGTTGGCCACTTCCATGCCGGCCACATAAATCTCGAATCGCTCCGTCAAAGTTGGATCTTCCGGCTTCTGCTTCGAAAGCGGCGAAATATCCGTGGGAAAATCGTACAGAATCGTGGGCTGGATGAGCTTGTCTTCCGCCATGGTTTCAAACAGCAGCCCAGTCCACTCACCGTCTTTCAACGTGCCTTTCGAGGCAGCATAGGGCCCACCTGCGGTTTTTGCCCACGCGTTGTAGCGCTCTACTGCTGCTCGCGGGCCGCCGGGAGCAGCAAGCTCAGCTTCCGTAGGCGCGGACCCCGCCCCAGCAGGCCAGTATTTCACGATCGCTTCGCGCATCGAGAGCCGCTGCATTTTGGAAAAATCCAGCTCCTGTTCGCCGTACTTCACCAAGGTCGACCCCGTGATGCTTATGGCCAGCAGCGCGAAAAGATCCTCGTTCAACTCCATCAAATCGCGGTAATTGCTGTACGCCTCATAAAACTCGAGCATCGTGAATTCCGGATTGTGCTGCGTCGAGATACCTTCATTGCGGAAGTTGCGATTGATTTCGTACACGCGATCAAACCCGCCCACCGTCAGCCGCTTGAGATACAACTCCGGCGCGATCCGCAGGTATAAATCAATATCCATTGTATTGTGATGCGTGATGAAAGGCCGAGCCGCCGCGCCTCCCGGAATGGGATGCATCATCGGCGTCTCAACCTCTATATATCCGCGCTCGTCGAAGAAGCGCCGGAGCTCCTGAATAATCTTCGCGCGGGCGACAAACACTTCTCGCGACTTGTCGTTGGCAAGCAGGTCCAGATAGCGCTGGCGATAGCGCAGTTCGACGTCGGTCAGTCCATGCCATTTTTCCGGAAGCGGCAACAGAGCTTTGGCAAGAAATGTCAGCTCGTCAACATGGATGGAAAGTTCGTTGGTTCTGGTCCGGAAGAGATATCCGCGGACACCGATTAAATCGCCAAGATCGAGAAGATGAAAAAGGCTAAACCCACGCTCACCGACAACGTCTTTCTTTACATAGATTTGTATCCGCTTGCCGGAACCTTGGAGATGCGCGAAGCCAGCCTTGCCCATCAGCCGGAGAGAAACTAGCCGCCCAGCTACGCGCACTTCACGCTTGTCGGCCTCCAATTCAGCGGCAGACTTCTCGCCATAGTTGTCCACAAGAGCGGCTGGTGTGTCCGTCCAGCGAAATTCTCTTGGAAACGGCTCATATCCCAGAGCTTCTATCTGCTCGAGTTTCTTCTGGCGTTGTTCAAACTGCTCGCGGGGCTCAAATTGCAATCGGAAATCCTTTCGGAGCGGAACCACGCGAGTATAGCGGTCAGCGCCTCTTCGGAGCAACAACCTACGGATCCGGCCTCTGCTTTCTGATGTTAGTACTCAACCAGCGGCGAATCACACCGGCAAGAAAACCGTTCTCTTGCAAATGGAATTTGCTATACTCCCGGTTCTGTTCCCCGGGAGATCCATTGTGAGAAACCGTGTGCGCCCCCTCTCAGCCCGCGGTACGACGGTAAAAGATGACTGGCGAGCTTGGTTACCGCAAGAAAAGGACCAGGTATTCCGCGCTTATGTTCGTCTGCTGGAAATCTCTTACAATATGCTGAGTGTTTCTCTGGACGAAGCTCTTGCGTTTCGCCAGGGTGGACACAACACCAAGGCCAGCCTAGCAGTTTGTGTCACACCCGATCTGTGTAACCGCTTTGCTCATCCTCTAGTCGCCTTGCTGTGGTCGCTCGGCGAACACGCCAAACATCACGGCACGGTGCCGAACGCCGCTCCTCTCGATCCCGCCAATTTCCAGGGAGCCAGGGGCCAGCGCGCGGCGCGTGTGAGCGGCATGCTCTGCCGTGTGCTCTTCAGTGAACGCACCCAGTTTCTCTATAAGCTCAGCACGCTGGGCGAGATGGTCGATGATCTCAGCCGCGATTTTTGTGCCGCCGCTACGGAGATCGCCAACAGCGGAGCGAGAGATTCGGGCTCGGAGTGGCAAGCGGTGGACGCGGCGCATTACGACCTGAATACCTGCCTCCGGGAAGCTATCGTTTTGTTGAAATCCTTTCTCATGGCGCTTCCCAATGACGAGTTAGAGGCCTTCCAGGCTACCGTCCATACCCAGATGGGCGTATCTCAGCCCAAAAAGCTGACCTTCAGCCAGCGCTTGCTCCGCCATAGACGTATGGCCCCAATCGGGGGAGAATGAAGTGTTCAGCCTGAAGGCTGACCGCCAGACTCGAAGAGCCTGCGCATAATAAAGTGTCCCCGCGTGTTTGATTGATTGAGAACAGCCTACTTTTGCGAGGACAACTCTAGGAGGGATTCGGTGCATCCGAAACGTTGGATGCGCCGCAATTGGACCGTTGGCCCGGAACCGACCAAGCGAGCCCAGTGTGACGACTGCACTACCGTCGCCTAATCGGGTGAATGCCCAGCAGTCTCCTCGATCGGCGACTGAAGCGGAAGCTATACGTCTGGCCCAGGCAGGGGATGAAGCGGCTTTTGAGCACTTGTATGGGCTCCATAGCCGACGCGTTTATGCCTTGTGCTTGCGTATGGTTGGCAACCCGTCCGATGCGGAAGACCTGATGCAGGAAGCATTTCTGCAGCTCTTCCGCAAGATCGGAACCTTCCGCGGCGAGTCGGCTTTTTCCACCTGGTTGCACCGGATGACGGTTAACGTAGTCCTGATGCGCTTGCGCAAGAAGACGCTCCCTGCAGCTTCTCTGGAAGAAACGACGGAACCCGATGAAGAGACTGGCGGCCCAAGGAAAGACATTGGCGCTCCCGATTTGCGCCTCAGCGGGGCAGTGGACCGGGTCAATCTGGAACGCTCGATTGAAAAGCTGCCGCCGGGATATCGGACCGTATTTGTCCTTCATGATGTCCAGGGATTCGAGCACAACGAGATTGCAGGCATCATGGGCTGTTCGGTAGGCAATTCGAAGTCGCAATTGCACAAAGCGAGGACGCGTCTGCGCGAGCTGCTCCAAGAAGATATTCGCGACCAGGCTCGGGCGGAACGTCACGCTGCGAAAACGCAGGCGGGTCTCGGCGATTGAGTTAGAATGCAGCCAACTGTCTGGCCCGGGGAAGCGTCTTAGTAGTCACAGTAGTAGTCGAGCGGGAAAAAGGCTACCAGGTCTTTAGCCGCGGAGCGAAGTGCCATGCAGTGCAAAGACGTAGAACTTGTGTTGGAGCAGGAAGGGCTGGAGCCTCTTCCCGAAGAGGCCCGCGCGCATTTGATGGGGTGTCGCGATTGCCGCAATTATATTGCGGACCTCACCAGTCTCGTGGACGCCGCGAAGAAGTTGCCTCCGGAAATTACGCCTCCAGATCGAATTTGGATTTCTCTTCGAGCGCAATTGGAAGAGGAAGGGATCATCCGAACCCCGGCTGACGTTATTCCCGTCGAGACAGCCTCTTGGTGGCAATCGATCAGCGCATTCTTCAGCAACCGTACCCTCGCAACCGGAATGGTTGGCATCCTTCTAGCTGCTGCTATCGTTTTCCAGCTTCGCAGAGACCGGGTCGAGACTGAGGTGCCGGCGGTCCAAACCGCCAAGGTCCAGACCGTGGTTGCTCCCGTAAAAAAGACCGTGGCGGAACCAACCGCTGCAGCGCAAACAGTCGCGGCGCAAACCGTCGCGCAGTCTGTCAGCCCGCAGCCATCCGGGGAGTTTGACCGCACGGCGCGGGACTTGGACGATCAAGAGCCGGTTGCTACCGGCATGCTTCTCACGAGCAGTTCCCCGATCGACGCCTCGTTGCGCGACAATCTGAAAAAAGTAAACGAATTTATTGCTGAGTGCGAGCGCCACCTCAAGGAACAGCCTCAGGACCAGCTGACGCGCGAATACTTGTCGGCCGCTTACCAGCAAAAAGCCGAATTACTGTCCGCGATGATCGAGCGCGGAAGGAGCATAAACTGACATGTGCCTTGGAATGATGGAGATCACCGTGGCGGGGCCGCTTACTTGGGCGAAGAAGAGCATCTTGCCGGTTTTGAGCGCCGGGCTTTTTCTCTGGAGCGCGGCGCCTGCACGCGCCGCTGGCACCGGACAGCGCATTGAAAAACAGTTCAGCGTCTCGGGACGGCCGGTCGTCGTGATTCACAACGTGGCCAATGGCCGTATCGAAGTCAAATCCTGGAAGAATGCCGAAGTGAATATCGTCGGCACGCAAACTTCCAACAAGATTGGTTTTGATATCGAGCAAGTGGGAGACCGAATCGACGTTACTGCCAACGTCCTGGACGCAACGGCTCGGCCTTTGGAACTCGAAGCCGATCTGCAGCTCACCGTTCCGGAAGAAACCGAACTTCAGCTCAAGACCGAAACTGGCCTCATCTACGTTGAGCAGGTCGTAGGCGACATGAAGCTCGAAAGCTATGCCGGCGACGTCCATCTCAAAGAAGTTTCGGGCTACATTATTGTAAAGACCACCAGCGGTTCGCTTGTCTGTACTCAGTGCGCGGGCAAGCTTGATTTCAGCTCCATCGGCGGGAACGCGCAGATACTTCAGCCTCAGCTGAATAACGTCAACCTGATGACCACGACGGGAAATGTTCTCTTCGATGGAGACTTCGTCCGCACGGGCCTTTATTCCATGAAGAGCGGCAGAGGCCTTGTGGAAGTACGTTTCTCCAGTACCGATTCTTTTGACTTGAAGGCGCAGACAGCCACCGGCGTCGTCGATAATCAAGCGGTCGCCTTTCTCAAGCCTGATTCCCACGGCGTAAAGCACATCGCTTCCAAGTGGACCCATGGCTTGTTCGGCACCGTCGGCCAGGGCCTCGCGAAAGTCGAACTTTCCTCCTACAGTGGTACAATCCGCATCATGAAGCGCGATTAATTGGTCGCGCACAGACAGAGCGTGCCCTTTCTGGCTGCTCTCTGCACAAACCAGTGACTCAATCGCCCCCTTTGCGCGGCGCTTCCGCACGCGCCCAAGTTATTTGCCTTGCCGGTTTCATGGGTTCCGGCAAGACCACTGTCGGCACTCTTCTCGCACGGCAGCTCGCATGGCATTTCGTCGATCTGGATGAACGCATCGAACAATCCGCCGGGCTTGCCATCCCTCAGATATTCGAACGCTTTGGCGAACAGTCTTTCCGCCAGATTGAAGCGGACCAACTGCGCGCCGTCCTGGGCCGCGCATCCGAACTAAAAGAGGCCACTGTCCTTGCGCTCGGCGGCGGCACGTACGCTCAGCCCGGCTGCCCAGAATTTCTGCGAAATGCTGGAGTTCCTGTTCTGTGGCTTGATTCGCCGATCGAGCTTCTACTTTCTCGCTGTATGACTATGACCGGGCGCCCCCTTTTTCGCGATGAAACCAGCTTTCGCGCACTCCATGCGCAACGGCTTCCCTCGTATCAGCTGGCGGATCATCGTGTGGACAGCTCTGGCGATCCCCCCCAAGTCGTTGCGGAAATCCTCGGCCGCGGCATTGTGGTGGCAGGTGGCAGCGAAGCACATCTCGTCGTCGAAAAACCAAATTCTTGACTAGCCTTCGTTAGAATAGGCATCGGAGATTCTTTCTCCGCTAATTTTATGTATTGCTTCGCAGGCTGCTGCGAGGGGGATTTTTTTATGAATAAAAAACTTTCTGGTCCTTGGCCCAAATTCTCTCTCTCCCTGGGCGTCGCTCTGATTCTCGCGTGCACCGTCGCAGGTCTGGCCGATCAAAAAAAGAACTCCGCAGCGCCGGGTGCTTCCGTCTTCTCTCAAGACAAAGGCAAGCTCACCATTAAGCTCGAAGGACAGACCGTTGGCCACGAAGAATTCGAAATCACGCCAGCCGCCGGCGGCTGGCTCGCCAAAGGCATCGCGGACATCAAGCCATCGCAAAGCCCTGCCAGCAAGGTCTCTGGCTCACTGACACTTCTGCCCGATGGTGCTCCCGTCAGCTATGAATGGACGTCACAAGCGGAGAAGACCAACAGCGCCAACATTCTCTTCGCCAACGGTATCGCAAAAATGACGCTGCAAATGCAGGGCGCTCATCCCTTCGATCAGACCTTCACGTTCGGAACTCCGATCATCGCCGTCCTCGACAATAACCTTTATCACCAGTACGCCGTCCTCGCGCGCGTATATGATTGGTCCAAACGCGGCCCGCAAACGTTCCCTGTTTTCATCCCCCAAGAGCTCATGCCCGGCACCATCACCGCCGAATCCACCGGCGCCGCCACGCTCGATGGCAAATCCTACGAAGGCTTCCGCGTCAGCACCGCCGACCTCGAAGTCGACCTCTATCTCGATGCGAATCATCGCCTGATGCGCCTCGAAGTCCCCGCCGCCAAAGTCTCCGTCGTCCGCGACTGACAGATCCGTCCAACCCAGCGGACTTCCATAGCGCGTAGTTTCCAAAATCGTGGCTCCGCGAGCTGAGCTAAGATTCAGCGGATCGGTCGCGCGAATATTTACGGTGATTCTGCCTTTCGGCGGAAGAATCGTGCGTTATTTGACAATCAGAGTCAATTCAGTCGAGTTGCTCAAGTTGCCCGATGTCGCTGTCACGGTGAGCGTGTAACTACCAGAGGGAGTGCCGGGAAAACCCTGGGGAGAGCTTGAACCTCCGCCGCAGGAACAGCACATCAGACCTGCCACCAGGAGCATGCTCAGGCACGCAAGGCGCAAGCGGAAAGTTTTGCCATTCCGTGCTGCCAGCCAGAGCGCGAGGAGACTCACTAGCGCATAGAGGCATACAAGACCTGTCCCGAGCAGGCCGGAGGGAGTCTTCCAGACGCGCCCAGCGATCAACGTCCCCGCCGTCGTCGTCACACTCACCGTCAAGGAAACTGCGTGCGTGCCATCAAGCGTCACCGGAGACGGAGAAACGGAGCAAGTCGCCAGCAAAGGCGCGCCAGTACATCCGAACGTCAGAGTCTGACTGAATCCGCCTGTCGGCGTGACGCTCAATGAATAGCTAGCATTCCCTCCCGCTGAGATCGTGGCGGACTGCGGCGCGCCCGCTGCGAGACCCATGATGAAATCCTCGCCGGTGCCAGAAAGGTTGACGCCCTGGGAGTTTCCCGAGGCGTTGTCGTTGATCGAAATAATACCGGTCAACGGGCCTCCCGTGGTCGGCGTAAAGCTCACGCTGACGACACAGCTCGCCCCTGCGGCCACGCTCGAGCCGCAGTTATTCATCTGATTGAAGTTTGTGGTGGTGGAATAAATACTGATGATGTTAAGCGCAGCGCTGCCGGTGTTCGTCAGCGTTATCGTTTGCGGGGAGCTACTCGTCGCCGCCATTTGTGCGGAAAACGTCAGGTTCGGGGGCGAAAGCGCAACCACCGGAGAGTTAGCGAGCACGCCGATGCCGGTCAGGTTCGCTGCCTGCAAGCTGGTCACGGAATTGTCGAAAAAAGTGAGTGTGGCTATATCCGTGGCCGCAATCGCGGGAGTAAACATGATGCTCACCGCGCAACTCGCGCTCGGTGCCACACTCGTGCCGCTGCATAGGTCTGCGCTAATCGCAAAATCCGTCGGCTGCCCGCCCGAAAGCGTCACTGCATTCGGCCCAAAGGTCAAGTTGGCTTTTCCGATGTTCGTCACGGTGATGGTTTGCGCGGGGCTGGACGTGTTTATCAGTTGATTGCTGAAGGTGAGGCTCGTGGTCGAAAGCGTTGCATCCGCTGCCGCCGCAGTCGGATCGATGGTGAAAACGGTCCCGAGTTGCAAGCTCGAGCCCCCCACGTCGGTCGTACTATAGAGGTTGCCGCTGCTGTCCATGACCAGCGCAGCCGCTGGGCTGGAGCCATCGCTCCCACCGCTGAAACTGTGTAACAGACGCTCCGCATAGCTTCCCGAGGAATTGACCAGTTCGAACACCGTCCCGCACCCGAAGCCACCGCATGCCGTTGTCGAGCCACCCATTTTCGTAGTGCCGTACAGATTGCCGGAGGCATCCACGAGGAGATTCGCGACAGGGTCGGTGCCGTCGGCGGCAGTGCCTCCGAAACTGTACAGCACCTTTTCCGTATAGCTTCCCGAAGAGTTTATTAGCTCGAATACCGTTCCGAACCCGTAAGCACCTCCACTGCTAGTCGTACCATAGAGGTTGCCCGAGGCGTCCATGATCAGCCCCGCTTGCGGGTTTGCTCCGTCGGCGCCAGTGAACTGGTAGAGCACATGTTCGTTATAACCAACGGAGGTTTTGACCAACTCAAAAACCGTCCCACAAGAGGACAGGCCGCACGCGAATGGACCACGGTCCTCACTCGTGGTTCCATACAAGTTGCCTGTCGCGTCCATCAGCAGACCCGCCACGGGATCCGTGCCATCGGTGGGAGAACCCCCGAAGTTGTATAGCGTAGTTTCCGCGTAAGTGCCTGATGAGTTGACCAACTCAAATACCACGCCGTACCCGTAGGTACCTCCATTGCTAGTCGTGCCATAGAGATTGCCAGACGAATCCATCAGCAGACCTGCAAGAGGATATGCACCATTGAACCCAGTGAAGGCGTAAAGCACATTCTCGGTGTAACCCGTGGAGGACTTGACGAGCTCGAATATGGTCCCGCAGCCGTCAATGCCAAGGTCAATGAGGCAATTGGAGGAGCCACCGTAGGTCGTGGTTCCGTAGAGGTTGCCTGCAGCGTCCATGATCAAGCCCGCTAGTGGGCTTGCGCCGTCACTGTCAGGTGAGCTGCTCCCGAAACTGTAAAGCACTTTTTCTGTGTAGCCGCTTGACGATTTCACTAACTCGTAGACGATGCCACAACCATAAACCTCAGCAAGGTCGCAGAGAGTACCAGAGCCTTCGGCTGTGGTCCCAAACAGGTTGCCCGAACTGTCTACTATCAAGCCTCCCGCGGGGGAGTAGCCGTCGGTGGGCGTGCTGCCGAAGCTGTACAGCACGGTTTGAGTCTGGGACCGGGCGGGGACAGACACACCCAGCAGGATCAGCAGCAAGCAGGGGATGCGTCCAACATTCGCGATGATTCGAAGCATAAGACGACACCACGCGTAGCGATCACACACGCTGACCTCCTGTACCCGCTACTTCTGAGCCGGCTAGCGCGGACCCGAACCAAGCTTTATTGCGGCAACCTAAGGTCATGGCAGTCTAACATCCCAAGCAAGCACTGATTATTGGACAATAATCTTACGATAAAGAATTCAATTCGCTACATGATGCTGGTCACAAGAGGACTAGGTACCGGCAGCGGTTACCGTACAAGTCCAATTGTTCCGATGGCCGGCCGCAAGGAAACGCACAAAAAAAGCGCGGTGTGACCTCTCAAAGTCACACCGCGCCAATTTGTGCTCTGGTTTAAAAACGAAAAAACTTACCGTGCTACAGGCCGTTGAAATATGGGTCCCGTGCCAGGTCGCCGCAACACATAGCCCTGCGGCTGCCCATGGGAATGCGTATGCGCATGCCCATTCGAATGGCCGGCACCGATATGTCCGTTGTGACCATTGCCGTTGCCATTTGCCGACGCGGGCTGCGGCATCCGCGCCGGATTACCGATAGGGCGGAGAGTAACCGGCACTGCATGGACGTGATCGCTGATCGCCTGCAACCTCTTCAGAATGGACTGCCATTGTTCCCAGTCCAATTGGCGCAGGAACGGCCGCAATCCCTGGATGAACGGATCCTCGAGCAGCGCTTCGCCGTCGGATTCCGGGATAAAGAAACGGTTCAGGCCCACATTCAGCGCTTCGGAGATCTTCTCCAAAGTGCCGAGGCTCGGCGTCATCTGGCCGCTCTCGATGCGGGACAAGTAAGACCGCGAGACCTTTGAGCGCGACTGCAGCTGGCTCTGGGTCATCGCGCGCGATTCGCGCAACTGGCGAATGCGCTGGCCGATATTCTCGACCGTCTGCTGGTTGGCGAACTTTTCGGACGTGGGCTCAGCGACTGTTTCCTCCGGAGGTGCCGGTGGAGGTATCAGGAACTCCAGACGCTGGGGCAAGGCGCGCACACATCGGCGACAGTTTCCTGTGCGCGTCCGGTATTGGACGAGACCACATGTCTTACAGCGAATGACTTCCCTATCCATTTCGAACGTACTGATCGTTTCTTTTTCTATTTGCACAGACACCGGTACTCCTCGCTGACTTTGTGCGGCGTGCGGATAGTGGGGGGAACCCCGGAACGTCGTTCAGGGGAAGGCAGAAAACTGGCGCGACGGGAGTATCGTGCGATTGGCCATTTTCTGTCAAGAGTATTTTTGAACTATTTTTGTATATGCAGTTTTTCTTGGCGCGTCTCTACGAAAAATTTTCGCTGTACCTTCGGCCAGTCTCCGCCAATTTCTACGCTCTTCCACAATCTATTGTGTGCTTCGCTGCCAAGCATCAATCCTTTTGTGCGGCCTCTCCAGGTGGCACAGCCAATCCTGGCTGTGCTATTTTTTCCTTTCTTGCAAGCTCCCTCCTATCCCCAGCGCAGCCCCGACGTTGTACGATGTCACCTGTCCCAAGTCGGCACACAAACGAACAGGCCGCATGCCCGAACTCCCAGACATCACCGTTTACATCGAAGCCCTCGAAACCCGCATCCTTGGCCAAACACTCGAAGCCGTGCGAATCGTCAGCCCTTTCCTCCTTCGCTCCGCAAACCCGCCAATCGCCGACGCTTCCGGCAAAAAAGTCCTCCAACTCCGCCGCCTCGGTAAGCGCATCTGCATCGGCCTCGAAGACGACCTCTGGCTAATCCTTCACCTGATGATCGCAGGACGCCTTCATTGGCATCCGCTCGACGCTAAGCCTGGTCGCGTCAAAGTTTCCCCGCCACGCGGTCTAGCCGCCTTCGATTTTTCCAACGGCTCTCTACTTTGGACCGAAGCTGGCTCCAAAAAGCGAGCCTCACTTCACGTCGTCTCTGGCGAAGCCGGTCTAAACTCTCTCGATCCCGGCGGCCTCGAAGTACTCGACTCCACTCCCGAGCAATTCACCGCCGTGCTTCTCTCCGCGAACCACACGCTTAAGCGTGCGCTCACCGACCCTCGCCTCTTTAGCGGCATCGGCAACGCCTACTCCGACGAAATCCTCTGGGAGGCCAAGCTCTCGCCTCTTGCGCTAACGCAAAAACTCTCCGTCCCAGAAATCAAGCGCCTCTACGAAGCTATCCGCTTCAGCCTTACGCAGTGGACGGATCGTCTCCGAAGCGACGCTGCCGACAAATTTCCAGAAAAAGTCACCGCGTTCCGCGAAGGTATGGCTGTCCACGGCCGCTACAAGCAACATTGCCCACGCTGCGGTAGCAAAATCCAACGCATCCGTTACGCCAGCAACGAAACCAACTACTGCCCCACCTGTCAAACCAGCGGCAAACTCCTCGCCGACCGCGCTCTCTCCCGCCTCCTCCGCGAAGACTGGCCCCGCTCGCTCGATGAATTCGACCTGCTCATCTCTAAACCTAAATAGGCGCTCGCTTCCAGAGTTCCTCGATCGCTCCCGGATCTCATTCCAACAAACAGTAACTTGCCTCTTGCACAGTGAATGGTTATACTTTTGGTATGAAAACGGCGATTTCCATTCCCGATGATGTCTTCGAAAGTGCGGAGCGCCTCGCGAGACGAACAAAACGGTCGCGGAGTCGTTTGTTCAGCGATGCGTTGAAGGAATATTTAGCGCGCCACACGCCCGACAAAGTAACCGAGGCAATGGACATCGCCTGTGCCGAAATTGGCGACCAGGCAGACTCTTTTATTTCGTCAGCTGCTCGCCGGACTCTTGAGCGAAGCGAGTGGTAATCTCGCAAGGCGAGATTTGGTGGGCGGACCTGCCCGCTCCCGCAGGCTCCGGCCCGGGGTTTCGAAGGCCCGTGGTTGTCATCCAATGTGGCGCTCTAAACCGTAGCCGAATTTCCACGGTCGTATGCGTTCCGCTGACCAGCAACCTGAAGTGGAGCTTGGCGCCCGGAAACGCGCGTCTCTCTGCGCGTCTCACGGGGCTGGCCAAGGATTCGGTGGCTAATGTCTCCCAAATCGTCACTGTTGACAAATCGTTTCTGACGGCTCGCGTTGGGAAGCTCCCGCCTGCAAAATTGGAATTGGTGCTGTCGGGCGTCGGCGTTATCCTCGGCAAGTAGATTTTTTCTTCTCTTCCTTTGGTCCACGCCTCGGGAGAAACATGACGTTCACGACGTAAACCTCTTTGCTCAATTCGGGGTATGCATTGCACGGCAGCTGGTATAATTTGAAAGAAGATTTTGCTCCTTGCCAATGAATTGAAGCTGGCCGACCGGAATAGCGTAGTCCGTGTTCAGAAGGCCAATGCCGTGGAGACGCGGTTCATTTCTCGTTCAATTTTCGGAAGTTAGACTGTGTTCGCGTGATCTGGCAGTACTGGCTGTGAGGGAAAAAAAGCCCTTGCGCTAAAACTTCCAATCCCGTCTCCAGCGTTAGCAAAATTTCTCAATGCGGCTGTTCCAGCATTGGAAGGCATCATAAGAGGTTGAGCCGTTTCAGAGGAGATAGCATGATTTCCAGCAAGGCATTCCATCGCGCGGCCAAATATATCTTGGCGCTGTTTTTACTTTTCACCTGTCCGCTGCTTCTCTCGGCGCAGTCCGAAGAAAAAAAGAACCCTCCCCCTCCTCCGAAGAAGAGTTCTCCCCCGCCGCAACGACCCGCTGGAACACAGCAATCACCTGCAAACCAAGGTAGGCCCACGAGCGGTACTAAACCTGCGCCGTCGGGTGGCGCTCCCCAGGGTGGCTACAAACCCGGGCAGCAAGGTGGTGGCAAGCCCGCTCCTTCCAATGGCACTCCTCAGAACGGCAGCAAACCAGGTGGCACTCCCCAAGGCGGCTACAAACCTGGGCAGCAAGGGGGCGGCAAGCCGGCTCCTTCCAATGGCGCTCCTCAAAACGGCACCAAGCCCGGTGGCACTCCTCAGGGCGGCTACAAGCCTGGACAGCAAGCTGGCGGCAAGCCAGCTCCTTCCAATGGAACTCCTCAAAATGGCGGCAAACCCGGGGGCACTCCTCAAGGTAGCTACAAGCCTGGGCAGCAAGCTGGCGGCAAACCAGCTCCTTCCAATGGCGTCCCTCAGAACGGCGCCAAACCCGGGGGCACTCCCCAGGGCGGCTACAAGCCTGGACAGCAAGCAGGTGGCAGACCTGCTCCGTCCAATGGCACCCCTCAAAATGGTGGCAGACCGGGTGGCACTACTCAAAATGGCTATAAACCCGGCCAGCAAGGAGGCGGCAGGCCCGCAGCTGGTGGTCAAGTGAATCGCCCGGATGGCGGCAAGACGGTAAGAACGCAGAACGGGAACACTCTCCAATACAACAAAACCGGCAGGCTGGATAGTGTGGTGACAAATCGCGGCACTGTGGCCCGCTACAATCCACAGGGTGGCGTCCGAACAATTCAAACTACCAATGGCACCACGGTTTTCCGTGGCCCCGGCGGCCAGCGCCAAATCACTACCGTATATCGCGGCCCCAACGGTCAGATAAATGGTCGAGTCGTTACCACGGGTCCCAATCGCGGGTATGCTGAGCGGACATATCAAACAGGTGGCGCAACCTACATGCGCCGCACTTACGTCTATGGCGGCCACACGACCGTCGCTGTCTATCGCGGCTATCCTTACCGCGGCGCTACCTATTACCGCTACGTTCCGCCCTACTACTATCGTCCCGCATTTTATGGGTGGGGTTACCGTCCCTGGGGCCCGCCAATCGTATATACAGGTTGGGGCTGGTACGGCTCTCCGTGGTATCGATCCTACGGCTATTATTTCGCGCCCTATCCCGTTTATCCTTCGGCTGCGTTTTGGCTGACCGACTACCTGATCGCACAGAACCTCCAGGCCGCTTATGCGGCTCAGGCTCAAGCAGCCGCCAACGCTAATGCCGCAGCAGCAAATGCTAACGCAGCGGCGGCCAACGCAAACGCCGCCGCACAGGCTCAATACCAGGCGGGAGCGTCTCAGCCGCAACAAACGGCCGACGCCCAGGTCACGTTGACTCCTGAAGTGAAGGAACTGATCTCACAGGAAGTGCAGCGCCAGCTCGCCGCCCAGCAAGCCGCTGCTGAGCAGACGTCGGCGTCCGGTGCCGCCCCTGCGCCCGATTCGCAGCCGCCTACGACGAGCACCGACGACGTCCCCGCAGCTCTCGACCCCAACCTTCGCGTCTTCGTCGTCACGACGAGCCTTGATGTAACCGCGAACGATCAGCCGTGCACTCTCAGCCCCGGTGACGTCCTTATGCGCACCGAAACCACCCCCGACCAGAACAACACCCTCGCGGTGAATGTTGTCAGCAGCCAGAAGACGGACTGCGCAGGCGGATCGAATCCGCGCATCCAGGTCGCCGACCTTCAGGACATGCACAACCAATTCGCTGAGCAACTCGACACCGGCTTGCAGTCACTTGCTCAACAACAAGGTAAGGACGGTATTCCCACGGGACCGGCCGCCGATCCCCAAAAGAATCCTGACGGCACAGCTGCTCCGGATCCTGCCGCCGTCGCCGACTTGCAAAAACAACAACAAGAGGCGAATCAAGCCGAGAAAGAAGTCCAGCAAGACTCTCCTCCGACGGGCGGTTCCGGAGGAACAAATCAATAAGGGACGCCTCAGCTAACGCGTCCGAAGCGCATCTGACGAAACTGTTTCGGGCGGAGCAGCAATCCGGAGATGCCAGTTCGCAGCCGAGCTGGCATTCCTTAATTATTCGAACTCGAAGTCCGGTTACATTCCTTAGCGTAGGACGCCCTAAGAAGACGCGTGCGACGGGAAGCTGTGAGTAAAAGGGCGCCAGAATTACTTCCTGCGATACACTACTGCCTTCGCAACCTGGAGAAACGCATGCCCACACGCCTCGATGCCTGGAAGTTGCTGTGCGAATTTACAGAATCGGAGAGCTTGCGCAAGCACATGCTGGCCGTCGAAGCCTGCGTCCGAGCTTATGCGCGCAAGCAAGGTGCCGATGAAGAAGCTTGGGGCCTCGCTGCGCTGCTCCACGACTTCGATTACGAGCGCTGGCCCAACAACGAACACGCCGCCGACGCCGGTCATCCTGCGGAAGGCGCGAAAATTCTGCGCGAGCGCGGTTACTCCGAAGAAATCGTGCGCGCAATTCTTTCGCATGCGGATTATTCGGGGGTCGCGCGGCAGTCGCCTCTGGAGCACACGCTTTTCGCCTGCGACGAGCTTGCCGGATTCCTCACCGCCTGCTCCTACGTGCGCCCGTCGAAAAGCATCCTCGATCTTGAAGTCGACTCCGTAAAGCGCCGTTTGAAAGACAAAGCCTTCGCCAAAGGCGTGAGCCGCGAAGATGTCCGCAAAGGCGCGGAAGAGCTAGGCATCCCCCTTGAAGAGCACATAGGCTTTTGCATTTCCGCGATGCGCGAGGAAGCCGACGCCCTCGGCCTCCGCGGCAATATCGGCACCCAAGTCGCCGGTTCCTAATTTGAAGGGCAGGCTTTTTCGCGCTCACTCATAGCGCAGTGCAACAAGTGGATCCACGCGCGTGGCGCGACGCGCGGGAATATAGCAAGCCAGCAGAGCGACGACGGCCAAAAGAATCGTCACAACTGCGAACGATACAGGATCATACGCGCTCACCCCGTAGAGTAAGTGCACGAGGGCGCGCGATAGAGCGATAGCACAGGCCAATCCGATCGCGGCGCCGATCAAAAATAATTTGAGGCCCTGAGAAAAGATCATGCGTAACACTTGGCCAGGCTGCGCGCCCAACGCCACGCGAACACCAATCTCCTGCGTGCGTTGCGTCACTGCGAACGAGAGCACCGCATAGATTCCGAGCGTGACAAGCAACAGCGCCAGTCCCGCAAATCCGCTGAGCAACGAAGCTTGCATCCGGCGCGAGGAAAGATTCTCGTCGACGAGATCTTCGAGCGGCATCACCCCAGCAACGGGCTGTTCTTTATCGACTGACCAGATTTGCTGACGCACGATTTCCGCGAGCGCCATTGGATCGCCGGAAGTTAGCACCGCGAGATACTCCGGCTCGTAGCCAAAGTCCTGCTGCTGATAGGGCAAATACATTTCTGCCCTCGCCGGAGCGTCGAGACCGGCTTGGTGAACGTCGCCGACGATTCCAATCACCGTAATCCACGGAACCTTTTCCTTGTACTCGCCAACTTTGAAATTCTTGCCGATAGGGTTTTCTCCCGACCAATAATTCCTCGCCATCGTTTGGTTAATGAGCGCAACAGGAGGAGTGCCCGCGCTGTCGCGCGGTTCGATGGCGCGGCCCTCAACCAACTTCATTCGAAGCGTCTTCATGTAGTCCAGGCTGATGATGCGCGTATTGGGAATCAGAACATTTCCCGGCGCGGGCTCTGGTTTTCCCTCGATAGTGATGCCCGTTGCGCCGCCGTAATTCGTCAGCGGAACCCATGTCGTGTAACCAGCAGAAACGACACCGGGAATAGCTTCCACTTTGGCGAGAACTTGATTGTAGAAAGACGTCCTTGGAGCGAACGCTTCGTACTTTTGGCGCGGCAGAGGTGTGCGCATCACGAGCACGTGATCAGCGCGAAAGCCCGGATCGAGATGGTAGAGATTCTGCAGGCTTCGAATCAGCAGCGCAGCCCCGGCGAGCAAGACAATAGCGAGGGCTACTTCACAAACGACGAGTGCATCGCGCAGCCGATGGCCGCCCGACCCGACGCCGCTTTGTCCGCCTCCTTGCTTCAATGAGTACGTGAGATGAAACTGTGAAACGCGGGAAGCGGGAATGATCCCGAAAAGGATTCCGGTCGAGAGAGAAATAACGAGCGTGAAGAGAAGAACGCGGCCGTCGACGCCGCTTCCTGACATAGGAGCGATGCCAGCGGGAATCAAAGTAGCGAGAAACTTTGTTCCCCAGACGGAGAGAAGCAGCCCCACTGCGCCGGCGAAGAGAGAAAGCAAGATGCTTTCCGTCAGCATCTGCTGGATCACGCGGCCACGGGTCGCGCCGAGAGCAAGGCGCATGGCGAGTTCGCGGCGACGCCCAGTCGCGCGGGAGAGCAGAAGATTTGCGACGTTGGCGCAGGCAATGAGCAGCACAAAACACACCGCGCCGACGAGCATGAGGATGGCCGGGCGAACATCTCCTGCAAGCTCGTCACGAAGCGGTACTGCAAATGCGCCGACTTTGGCGTTCGATTCAGGATCCTCTTTCTCCAACTGTGCCGCAATGGTGGCGAGATTGGCATTTGCGGTCTTGAGCGGCACGCCGGGTTTGAGCCTGGCGACAACTTGCAGAAAATGATTCCCGTGATTGGTCAGCTGCTCCGTGGTAAAGCGCGTAGGAACCCATATTTCCGTTTCGCGATCGGGAAATTGCACGCCGCTTTTCATTACGCCAACGACCGTGCACTTCTCGAAGTTCAGCGTAATTTCCTTCCCAACGATCTGTGGATCACCTCCAAATCGCCTCAGCCACAGACCATGACTGAGAATCGCTACATGGGGCGAACCTGGAAGGTCATCTTCAGCGCGGAAGTCGCGGCCGAGCGCCGGAGTTACGCCCAGTACCGAAAACAGATTCGCCGTAACTCGCTTTCCAATCAGGTCTTCGGGATTGCCGTCTCCGGTGAGATTCAAAGAAGCATTCGCAATCGCCGCCACATCTTCGAAGACTTGGTTTCGCGCCTTCCAATCATTGAAATTCCCGGGGGCCGGAGTATTTTTCGGGAAGTCATATGCCGAGGCGTCTTCCCATACCATGACAAGCCGGTTCGTATCGCGATACGGAAGAGGCCGGATGAGGACGTTATCTGCAATACTGAAAATGGCAGAGTTCGCGGCAATTCCGAGAGCGAGAACAGCGACGGCGAAAAATGTAAAACTGGGGCTCTTGCGCAACATGCGAAGTCCGAAACGCACATCGTTCAACCAGTTCTCCAAATAATTTACACGACGCGTGTCGCGGCAATCTTCCTTCACTTGCTCCACGCTCCCGAATTCGCGCACTGCAGCGCGACGCGCCTCTTGTGCGGACATTCCGGCCGCAAGATTTTCTTCGACTTGGCGCTCAATATGAAAGCGCAGTTCAGAGCCGAGTTCCTGCTCGACCGTATTTCTTTGCGTCAAAGAACGCAGCCAGTTAGATAAGTTTTGTAGCCACCGCATGGCGAGTTCCTCCTCAGACGGTCTTCAAGACGAGCCCAATCGCCGATGAGAGGCGTTCCCAATTGGATTCTTCGGACTTGAGGTATTTCTGGCCGGCTCGCGTGAGGGAATAATATTTTGCTCGCCGATTGTTTTCCGATTCTCCCCACTTAGCCTGAATCCATGCTTGCTGCTCGAGCCGGTGCAGCGCGGGATAAAGTGCGCCTTGATTCACCTGCAAGACGTTTTTGGAAACATGGCGAATGCGCTGAGCAATGGCCCAGCCGTGCATGGGCTCAAGCGCAATCGTCTTGAGGATGAGCAGATCGAGAGTGCCTTGCACAAGATCAGTCGGCTTAGTCAATGCGGCTCCCCTTAGTTACTGACAGGGATTATGCAACCACTCCTGTCAATAAACAAGGGGAAGGAAAAGTGGAAGAAGGAAATAGAACAGGAGCGGATACAACTACCCGTGCGCAGAGAGCATCTAGCGGAGCATAACCTTGGGTGATATTGAAGCAGTGGCTATACGCTGGCGAGTACAGGTAAGATTCGGGTTCAGGTCAACAGATGTTACGCAAAATCCCTGCCTTCACAATTTCGTGCACATTCGTAGCATGGCTATTGTGTTTGCCATTGGCAACAGGACGACAGACAGAAACAAATAGTTTCGAACTGGGCGGGATTGTACTCAATGCCGCCACTGGGGAACCCATCAGTGGTGCTCTTGTCCAAATGCAAGCCCCTCCGGGGAAGACTCAATTTTCGGGGGCAAATGGGACGTTTGTATTCAAGAACCTGCCACGGGGCCGATATTTCTTGGTAGTAAGCAAGCCGGGGTTTTTCAGCGATCAACAATTGGGACACGGGAACGCGTGGATGAACTCCATGCGAGAAGTACCGTCAAATGAGGAAGTGGCATTGAAATTGACGCCGGAAGGGATCATCTACGGCGAAGTGAAGAATGAAAACGGCGAACCGGTCGAAGCAATCACTGTGCGAGCGCAACGATGGCAAATTGAAGATGGCCGGAGACGTCTCCAAAACACGCGTGATACCGTTACGGATGACGAAGGAAATTTTCGCATCGCAGAGCTGGCCCCTGGGGAATACAACTTATTGTTTGTTCCCACGAACCGCGGTGGCTGGATCACCTACGACAGACTGAGCCGGAAAAAACAAACAGAGGAAGGGTACGGGGCTCAATTCTACCCTGGGGTGGCCGATGCGGAGTCAGCAACGGCGATGGACGTGCGGGCCGGTACCCAGGTGCACATTACGCAAGCCATGAAACGGCAGAAACTGTTCGAAGTTACGGGTGTGGTGCGTGGCGTCAACTCGGATAGCGGATTCAACCTCACACTGATGAATACGACGGGCGATCTCGTGCAGCAGACCGTGCGCATCGATCGAAAGAGCGGAGAATTCCAAATCCTTGGAGTGCCCGCGGGGACCTACATGCTGTCAGCCACGGCGCAAGCTCCGAGCGAATCTGTGACGGAAGAAAACAGGCCTCCACGGAGCGCAGTGCAGATAATCCACTTGAATTCCGACCTGACCGGCGTGGTCCTTCCGCTAGGGCTCGGAAACTCACTTGGAGTTCAAGTGCGCGATGAAATCCCTCCAGATGGGACAAATAATCTGCATCGGGTCACGGTGCGGTTGATTTACATGGAATTTCAGCAATACTCGCGCGCAATCATGGCCCCAACAAGAGAAGGTGAACGAGTGAAACCGGCAAGAATCGAAGACATCCCCCCTGGAACCTATACTGTGGAGGCAACGCCAAATTTTCCGGGATATATAGTCGCACTCCGGTGCGGGAACATCGATTTGCTGCGTGACGACCTGACAGTTACGCCGGGAGTTGCGCTACCACCAATCGACGCGACGCTGCGAAATGACGGTGCGCGATTGAACGTCACAATAGCCGGAATCGGACAGACTGCAGCCGCAAGTGTGGTGGTTTACTCGGATGAATATCCGAAGCGGTCTCTCCTGATGCAAGCAAACGGCACCGGCATGTTCTTGCTGGATAGACTTCCACCCGGCAGTTACCGGGTTATCGCGGTGAAGGATGCGCAGGATCTGGAATTCCGCAATCCCGCAGCGATGGAAAAGTACATAGGACATGCGAGCTCAGTGATTCTGCAACCCGGAGACGAAACAAATCTGCGAGTTGAGATGCAGGAGCTACAGGTGCAACGGCAATGATGATGCTGTTTTTTTTCTTTGGACTACTACTCGCCGCGGTTCCGGCCGGTGCGGCGCAGCAAGCTCCGCTCAATTATCGCATTGTCGGCATTGTCGTTGATGCGGCGACCGGTGCGCCGGTGACGAACGCGGAAGTATCTATTTCTGAAGGGACCGAGCAAACAAAGACTACGTCAGGGGATGACGGGAGGTTTGTCTTTCAAGGTGTCAATGTTGGGAAGTACATGCTCTCTGCCACAGCGCGAGGGTATGTATTGGAAGGATTCAACCAGCATGGGTTCTACTCATCAGGCATCGCTGTAGGGAGCGGGCTCGATTCCGAACACGTGATTTTCCGACTGCATCCGCAAGCCGTAATTACCGGCAGAGTGACCGAAGAGCATGGAGAAGCCGTGCGTCAGGCCCAGGTGATGTTATTTGGTACGGAGAGTAGAAGCGGCAGACGCGCTCGATTTGTCCAAGCACAAATGCAGACGGACGATTTAGGCGAATACCGTTTTGCCCGCCTGCATGCCGGCAAATACTACATTGCTGTTGTAGCAAGGCCTTGGTACGCACAAACAGGATTCAGCGAAGTGCCCCAGCAGGAGAATTCCAATTTTAGACGCAATGCCGGAAGGACGAAGTCGGATCCATCTTTCGACGTCGTCTATCCAATTACGTTTTATCCGGGGGTGACATCGGAGTCTACCGCGGGGGAATTGAATTTGGCGGCAGGCGAAAAGGAAGAGGCAGACATTCATTTGCAAGCCGTTCCAGCAGTCCATGTTCGACTAACGAATTTGCCAGTGGATGAGCAGGGCAGAGTCCAGATCGGGGCGAACGAGAAACTCTTTGGATCGTTAAATACGGGGTTGGGTGTCGCGTACGCACAGATCGCTCCGGGCGAATATGAAGTAGCGGGACTCCCGCCGGGAGATGTTTTATTGACCGTCGGCGAGGGCGGAAATCAGGAGTGGCGCACTCGAACGATAAAGGCGAATCTGAGCGAGGGTGACACGCTGAACGGCGCCGAAACAGGAGCAATCGCCAATGTCTCAGGACGTGTGATCTTTTCAGCTGAGAATGCGAGACCGGTGCAAGCGCAGGTGAGTCTTATCAGTGAGGACAATTCGAACACTTGCCCCAAGCTGCAGAAGGACGGGACATTTTCTTTCGCACCGCTACAAGAAGGCACGTACAAGGTGGTCATAAATCTTGCTGGAAACGACGAGTACGTAGAGAGGGTTTCCGCAATCGGGGCGAAGGTATTTGGGCGCGAAGTTACAATTGCCGGCGCGGGCGATGTACAGCTCAGCATAAAGATGGGGCACGGAGTCGGCCAAGTGACAGGTGTGGCGAAGGTCGATGGCAAGGCTACCGCTGGCGTGATGATCCTTCTGGTGCCAGACTCAGGACAGAATCTGACGGAAGATTCCCGATTGGACCAAAGCGACAGCGACGGAACATTCGCATTGAATGGAATCCTGCCAGGAAAATATTTCCTTTTGGCGATTGAGGATGGGTGGGATATCGAATGGGCAAACTGGGCTGTCCTGAAAGCATACTTCGAAAAAGCGCAGGTTCTGCAAATCACGGAAAACGATCAGAAGAAAGTGATCGTTGAGGTTCAACGCAAGAAATAGCGAAGTTTAGCCAGAATGCATGGAGCGAGGCCCACTTTTGGTTCTTGCTAGGCGTTGTTCGTGCGAGGTAGTAGAGAATCCTGCACCGCATTCGTATTCGAATCGAAGTCAGGCTAAAATGAAGAAGTAATGCTCACTCAGATCAAAGGTACTGATGCCGCTGCGAGCGGTCGGCCGCGGCGCAAAACTTACGGCGTGCGTGTTGGCCATGTCCTCGTGGGCGGCGACGCGCCGATTGTCGTGCAGTCCATGACCAACACGGATACTGCTGACGTCGCGACAACTTTCAAGCAGACCATGGAGTTGGCAGAAGCGGGCTCTGAAATTGTGCGCTGGACGGTGAATGTACCGGAGGCTGCCGCGGCTGTGCCGGAGATTAAGAAGCGATTGCTGGATGCCGGCTGCGATGCTCCGATCATCGGCGACTTCCATTACAACGGGCACGTTCTCCTGACGAAGTATCCGGAATGTGCCAAGGCACTCGACAAATACCGGATCAATCCTGGCAACGTAGGCGCCGGGCAGCGACGCGACGAACAATTTTCTACGATTTGTAAAATTGCGCGCGACAACGGCAAACCCGTGCGCATCGGTGTAAACGGAGGCTCGCTGAATCAAGAGCTCGTCATGCACAAGATGCAGGAGAACACGGACAAGAACCTGGGCAAGGAGTCCGAAGAAATTATTAACGACTGCATGGTGCTCTCCGCGCTGCAATCCACGGAATTGGCTCTCGAGTGCGGGCTGCGCCACGATCAAATCATTATTTCCTGCAAGACTTCGCGGCCGCGCGATTTGATTACCGTGTATCGCGATTTGTCGGGCAAAACGGAGCAGCCGCTGCATCTCGGCCTGACCGAAGCAGGCATGGGGATGAAAGGCCAGATTTGGTCCGCAGCTTCGCTGGGCGTTCTGCTCTATGAAGGAATTGGCGACACCATTCGCATTTCGTTGACACCGAAACCTGGCGGCGACCGTCGCGAAGAAGTTTATGCCGCGTGCGAACTCCTCCAAGCGCTAGGGCTGCGATCGTTTTCGCCGAGCGTGACGGCTTGCCCCGGTTGCGGCCGCACCACAAGCACCACGTTTCAGGAACTGGCGGAACGCGTTCAGGACTACATCCGCGAAAGCATGCCCATCTGGAAAACGCAGTACGAAGGCGTGGAAACAATGACGCTGGCGGTCATGGGCTGCATCGTAAATGGTCCGGGCGAATCGAAAGCCGCGAATATTGGCATCAGTCTACCGGGCACAGGAGAAGCGCCCCGCTGCCCTATATATATTGATGGAAAAAAAGACGTGACGCTCGAAGGAACTTACGACGAGCTAGCCGTGGCGTTCCAGACGCTCGTCGATAATTACATCGCGAAAAAATATCCACGTAAGACCGCGAAAGTTGTTCCCGCCAGCCGTTGACCTGTAAGAAAAACTAAATTACGGAACCCGAGGCGATTGAGGAGTTGCGACGCTGCGAAGCTTCTCGAGCGCCATCAGACGCGCGCGCGAATAGGCTTGTTTGTCCTCAAGTAGCTGATGCGCCCAGTGCGCCCCAATGGCGATGGCGTGAAACTCGAAGGCGAGGCGTTTCGCGTCAAGTTTTGCGTCGAGGTGGCCAGCTTTTTGCGCCCCCTCTACCGATCGAGTGATCGCGCCAATCCATTCGTGCATGATCTCCGCAATGCGGTCGCGCACAACTCCCAGCCGGCCGTCGAACTCGAAAGAAGCAGCGGTAAAAAAGCAGCCGCCTTCAAAAACTCGTTTTTCAACGAGGATCAGCCAATGATCAATCAAAGACCAAAGTCGCGGCATCCCCTTGGGAGCGGCAATGGCCGGGCGCGTCACCTTATCGATGAAAACCTGGCGCGCCATTTCAACGGTAGCCAGTTGTAACTCTTCCTTCGAGCCAAAATGGGCGAAGAGGCCGCTTTTGCTCATGCCAAGCTGCTCGGCAAGCGAGCCAACGGTGAGCCCTTCCAGGCCTTGCGCGGAGGCGATATCGACTGCACGGGCGAGAATAGCTTCGCGAGTACGGAGGCCTTTCTCTTGTCGGCGAAGCACGGGCTTATGAACGCGCTTGTTGACGCGCTTTTTAACTAGCGTTTTGCGGGAACTCGAGCGAAGAGCGCGCGGCATGAAGATACTGTAACACGGCACACCAATAAGCACGAACGTTCGTTTTCTGTGCTATCCTCTTCCCCCTGAGGTGTCCTCATGGCCCATACCATCCTCCTTCGTCCCCTTCGTTCATCCCGCCTGCTTCGCGTCGCAGCTCTTACAGCAATGTTCTTCAGCGCCACGACCGCGCCGCCCATCGTTTGCTCGCAGGAGCTTCCACTGGAACGCTGCGACGTGCTCCCGATGATCGAAGTCCAGATCGCTGGGCTGCACAAGTGGTTCCTTGTTGATACGGCGGCGACTTCGATGTTGAATCTGGAATCGTTTGCGGAAGGGCAGGCGCGGGACATTCACGTCACGTCTTGGAGCGGCACGCTGGCGACTAGCGCCAAGGAAGTGACGCTGCCGGACTTGTCTCTCGGTAAAACCAAACTTATCGAGTTAAAGCTGCCGGCCATCGATCTTTCCGCCATTGGAAAGGCTTGCGGACGAAAAATCGACGGCATCCTGGGAGTCGATCTTCTGGGAAAACTGGGTGCCAGCATCAATCTAAGAGAGCAGACGATTCATGTCACGACAGCGGACGAAACGCACGGCGCTGAGATGGTCACGGCGATGCAGCACGAGATGCACCGGTGCGTCGACGCGTTCAATGCATCCGACGAGGAGAAATTTGGAGACTGCCTTGATCCAAAGATCGTGCTCTTCTCGACCGACACGGAACTCTACGGGCGCGAGCAAGTCGTCGGCTATTTCCGCCAGAAATATTTTCATCAGCAGCCGGCCTCAAAGCTGGAAATCCGCGAGAGCGCCTTTCATCCCATCGGCGAAGCGGTGTGGTACGAGTATGAATTTACGATTGACTCCGCGAGGGGCAGGCTCCATGGCCGCGGCATGGCTATGTGCAAGAAGTCCGAAGGACATTGGCGGATGGCGAGCATGCATCATTCCATCGCAGAGCTGGAGTCCGCCGCGCTTCCCACGGAAAAACGCTAAGCCTGAGCCTTTTGACGAAGCGCGCCGATCAGACTCCTGGAGGTTTCGCCAGGAACCTTTCTTCTCTAGAATGCGTAAAGCATACTGTCTCTGAGAATGGCTCACCCCGACGGAGAAGCAATGAAAATGAATCGTATTGCTGTGCTCGCTCTCGCCGCCAGTTTCCTGTTTGCAAATTGTTTACGGGCGCAAAACGCGGAGTTTGCTGAAACCCTGAAGAAAAGCCGTGGAGCGATCAGCGTACAAGACGGCAAGCTTGCGGGGCCCAGTGCGGAAATTCTTCGAGGGGCATTGGCAGATGCACAGTTCGTGGCGCTCGGCGAAGATCACGGCATCCGGCAGATTCCCGAGTTCGCTGCAGCCCTCTGCGCGGAGCTTGCGCCCTATGGCTTCCACCACATGGGGCTGGAAATCGGGACGTACGTTGGGCCGGAGCTTGAAAAAATGGCGCGCAGCGCGGACGGTCCAAAGCAACTCGCGGAGTTCGAGCAAAAATATCCGGAGACGATCGCGTTCTACAACTGGCAGGAAGAATTCGCGATGCTGCAAAAGTGCGAGAACGCAGCTTCGCCGGGGCACATGACCATCTGGGGATTGGATCAAGAATTCATGGGCGCAACGGGCTTTGTGGCAGACAGGATTCTGGCAACTAATCCAGGCCCGGAAGCGAAAGCCGCCGTCGAGACGCTGCAAAAAGAGGCGATCGAAGCGCGTGCCAACGCAGCGAAGAGCGGCAACCCGGGCGATCTGTTCATGATGACCGCAAAACAAGATGAATTGGATCACTTGCGGGATCTCCTCAAAAAACAAGGCAAGCCAGAGGCGCAGAAGCTATTTGACGCCTTTCTGGTAAGTCGAGAGATCTATCAAAAGAATATGAGCGGCGACTTCTACAAATCGAACCGGCAGCGGGCGCTGCTCATGAAAAAGAATTTCTCAGAGCCGTTTGCTGCTTCTTCCCAAAGCAACGGCGTCTTGCCCAAAGTTTTTTTCAAGTTCGGCGCGTATCACATGTTTCGCGGGATCAATCCTCTGCATTCGAGCGAACTGGGCAACCTCATCGCTGAGGCGGCGGAGGCCAATCAGTTGAAGTCCGTGAACATACTCATCGTTGGGGTGAAAGGCGAGCAACTGCACTTCGCGGGCATCGGAAAGCCTTCGGAAGCCGCGCCGCTCGATCTTGCAGGCGACAAAGATTCTCCATTTCTCTTTTTCAAGCCGCTGTTTGATTTACAAATTGAGAATTCCTGGACACTCTACGATTTGCGCGCATTGCGCGACAGCTTTTCGAAGTACGGCAAGATCGACCCGGAACTCGAGCGCGTAATCTTCGGCTACGATTTTGTAGTGCTTATCTCCGATCCGAAGGCGTCCCACGTGATCCAGTAGCCACCCGGACAACCTCCGGGGATATGCTAGAATTTTGCTGCGTTTCGAGCGAACCAAAGGCGGGGAACTACATTGAAAATCAGCCGCGAAGATGTGCAAAGGGTTGCGGAGCTGGCCTATCTGGACTTGAGCGAAGCCGAGCTCGAGATGTACCGCGCGCAAATTGACGAAATCCTAGAATACATCGGCAAGTTGAACGAACTGGACACTGCCGGTGTTGAGCCGATGGCCCAGGTCCTGTCCGACGACCAAACTGCGGACGCGACATTGCGGGAAGACGTCGTAGTGCCTTGCAATGTAGCCGCCGAAATTCTGAAACAAGCTCCCGATCCCGAACCTCCGTACTTCAGAGTACCGAAAGTAATTGAGCGATGAGTATGAACAGACACTCCTGTCTGTCCGGGTTTGATGAGAAATTAGGCAAAAATTAAGAAGACGGCAAAAACGCCCCTCCCCACTATGACGACCTGGACGATCGATGGAGTAAAAGAAGCGCTGGCGGCCAAGAAGACTTCGGCCCGCGAGCTAGCATCGGATTTTTACAAGCGAATTGGAGAACGCAACACGGAGCTAAACGCCTATCTGACGCTCTCCGAAGAGCGCGCCTATGCCCAAGCGGACCGCATGGATGCGCTGGTTGCCGATGGGAAAGCACTGCCGTCACTGGCTGGCGTCCCCATCGCGATCAAAGACGTAATCAGCACGCGCGGTGTGCGTACCACTTGCGGTTCCAAGATTCTTGAGCATTACATACCGCCGTTCGACGCAACGGCGGTAGAGCGCCTCGAAGCCGCTGGAGCCGTGATTCTCGGCAAGACCAATTGCGACGAGTTTGCCATGGGCAGCTCGAACGAAAACTCCGCCTATGGGGCAGTCCGAAACCCGGAAGCGCTGGACCGAGTGCCGGGGGGATCAAGCGGCGGGTCGGCAGCCGCGGTTGCAGCTGGTTTGGCCGTGGCGTCGCTTGGAACGGATACGGGGGGATCGATCCGGCAGCCGGGTTCGTTCTGCGGCATCCCTGCAATGATGGGAAGCTACGGGCGGGTTTCACGATATGGACTCATCGCCTTTGCGTCTTCTCTGGACCGCATCGGCCCGTTTGCAACCAACACGCGCGACGTGGCCGCCATTATGGAAGTAATCGCGGGACGCGATGCAAACGACTCGACCTCGACCACCGCTCCTGTTCCGGACTATCGCGCCGCGATGGAGAAACCTGTTAAAGGACTGCGCATCGGCATTCCCAGGGAGTATTTCACCGAGGGAATGGACGATGGGGTACGAAAGAAGATCGAAGCCGGGATTGAGCTTCTTAAAAAGCTCGGTTGCGAGCTGCGCGAAATCCACATGGCCCATACGGATTACGCCATCGCGACGTATTACATTATCGCCACGGCCGAGGCGAGCTCTAACCTTGCGCGGTACGACGGAGTGCGATATGGGTTGCGCGTGGAAGACGATTCCCTGCTAGCGATGTACCGCAAGACGCGAGGAGCAGGATTCGGTGCCGAGGTGAAACGACGGATTGTTCTGGGCACGTATGTATTGTCTGCGGGCTACTACGACGCATACTACCTGAAGGGCCAGAAAGTTCGCGCGCTAATTGCTCAGGATTTTCGAGACGCCTTCACCAAAGTGGATGTGATTGTTACGCCGACCTCACCGATTCCGCCCTTCAAACTCGGTGAAAAAACGAACGACCCCCTCCAGATGTATCTTGCTGATATATATACGGTTACGGGATCTTTAGCGGGAGTGCCGGGGATCTCCGTTCCCTGCGGAAAAATCAGCGGAAAGCTTCCTGTAGGCTTGCAAATCTTTGGTCCAGCTTTCGGCGAAGCAACCGTGCTGCAGCTGGCGCACGCGTTCGAGCAGGCCGGCGGCGGCTCCCTTTGATAAGCCGCTGTGGAAGCTAGCTAGCTGCGATGCAAAAACTTGATCCCATTATTGCCAACCTGGTGAAAACGAGGAAAGGGCTTTTGACTGCAGCCGACGCTGTGCCCCCTGAGGAATGGAAGACCAGGCCAAGCGAAGGGAGATGGTCGGCGGCGGAACTGGTCGCGCATTTGATGATGGTGGAAAGAGCGGTAATCGGTAAAGCAGATCGGGTAGCGCAGAAGCCGCCAAAGCGCGTTTCTTTGTTAAAGAGAATTCACATCCCGATGGTCCTTGTGGAGTCGCGGTGGATTCGGCGTAAGGCGCCAGCGCCCGTCGAGCCGGAAATGCTACGCGATAAAGAGTTGATGCTCGCGGAATTACGCACAGTGCGAGAACGCTCACTGGCGTTTCTGGAAGAAACGAGAGACCGAAATATGGGCGAATACTGCTGGGCACATCCGGCTCTCGGAACGTTGAACGTCTACGAATGGCTGCAGTTTGTCGCGTCGCATGAAGTTCGGCACACAAAACAGATGCGTGAAATCGCGGGCAGTCTACCGAAACCCATATAGAGTTTGCAAAAGTAGGACATTTTTTCCCTCATATTTCCTCCTTCCTTCGATTCGTACCAGACGCTCTTAAGCGCTCAGTTTTAGATAATGTCTTTTTACACAGGGGCTTGGAACAAAAGTACTAGCCTTTTCGTTTTAGGTAGAGAGAACGGAACTACTATTGCTCTACAAATGGTGCATCGCGTACGCTGAAAAAAGCATCAAAGGTAACAGGAGCGAGAAGTAGACGCGCGGTGTGGCAAACAGTAAGAGGGACAAGGCCATGGTCACCGTAAAATCAAGCCAGAAAATCTTTACTGACGCGGAAATTGCCAGCTTGACAGGGATCTGCGTGGATCACATTCGCAATTTTGCGAAGAGCCGCCATTTGGGCTTTATCGCGCGCGCTGCGGAAGCGGCAGGCAAGCAGGCGGACCAGTGGTTGTTTACCCTGTCCGACTTGATGGTGCTGGTTACTTTGTTTCCGCGCTGCACACACTAAATTCTCGACGAGTTTCGATCGAAAAAAAGCTCTTTCCGGTACTCCGGGAAGAGCTTTTTTGTTTTTTTGACAGCGAAGTGGGACAGTTGCCGGGGCCATAGACAGGGGGTATGCTCGACCGAGGGCAAACCGACTATGCCCACAGGCATCTGATAAACCAACGACCTTCATGAGACTGCCTTCTACATGTACTTTCGTCCTGCAAATAGCCTTGCTAAGTTGGGCGGGAACAACTTGGCATGGGCCATACGCCGCGGCATCCGACCCGCAGCAGGATCCGGCCAGCGCCAAGAAACCTGACTCCCAACCCACAACCAGCCCAGCAGCACCTAGAAATCTGCCTCGCGGCAAGAAGCTGGTGCTGAAAGATGGAACCTTCCAACTCGTCCGAAGCTATGAAAAGAAGGGCGATCGAGTTCGCTACTTCAGTGTCGAACGGGGCGACTGGGAAGAGATTCCCGAGGCGCTGGTGGATTGGGACGCGACAAAAAAGGCGGAAGCAGCTGACGAGAAGACGTCTTCGGCTCTTCTAGAAAAGGTTCATATCCAGGAGGCGGCGGCGAAAGCCGAAACCCCGGTGGATGTGGACGCCAGTTTGCGGGTGGCGCCGGGAGTCTTCTTGCCAGATGGCGAAGGCATGTTTGCGCTGGAAGGCAAGTCGATCAAGAAGATCGAACAGGCTGGCTCGCAGGTGAGAGCTGACAAGAAAAACGTCCTCAAGTCACTTTCTCCCATACCGATGATACCCAGCAAACACTACATTGAACTCCCGGGAGCCAAAGCGCCTGTCCGGCTCAGCAGCGCGCTGCCGGAGTTCTATCTGCGCGAAGCGACCACCGACCCGGAACACGACTCCACCTTGCTGAGAACAAAGAGGCAGGGCGAGGGGGGGCCGGAATTGGCCTTGGTGCACACTTTAGTGAAGGGCGACAAGCGGCGGCTTGAGTCCATAAGTAGCTTATTTGGTCAGAAGCTGTCGGAGGACGTCCAAGAAATTGCGATCCAGCGTTGGGAGGTCGCGCCAGATATATACAGATTCACGCTGAGCGCGCCGCTCCCTCCTGGAGAGTACGTGCTGGCGGAGGTCCTGTCTGACGGAATCAATATGTACGTTTGGGATTTCGGCGTTGACGCCGCTCCCTCATCCAAGCCGGCCGGTCATTAGGCGGAAATTTCTAGTTAACAATAAGACCCCCCTCGACCCCGTTTTTTCTGGAACTGCACATTCTAAAGGGTTTTAAGTCCTGTGTTTTGAAACTGCGCATTCCAAAGGGGTTACGGGCATGTTTTTCGAAAGTGCGGATGCTACGGGACTTAGCGTCGAGATGAGGGCGCACGGCCGAACCTCTGACCTGCCTTACGTTCTCGGGTTGCTCATTTCATGATTCGGGAAGAGCCTCAGAAGAGCACTGCCAGGATTGGCTGTGCCGCTGGTTTACCCAAAAAAAATGGCGGCAGACTTTCTGCCGCACGAATCTTCGCGGAATACTTCCTCAAATTATTCTAGCAGCGTCACGGGCTGAAACAACTGGTCAGAAGGCCAGGCCGAATGAAAGCAGTCGGCGCACAGCAAGAATGCCGGGGAGAAAGCTATGGCTCGAAGAGGAATTTGACGGTGACGGTGACGTGAGCGGGGACTGGCTTTCCGTGTCGTGTTGCCGGTTCGTATTGGTACTGCTTGAGTGCTGTCATGGCAGCGCTTTGTAAAGCAGGAGACCCCGAGAGCGGCTTCATGGACTTGACCTGTCCCGACGTATCCACGAGAGCGTCAAACGTCACGTTTTCAGAGTTGTTTGCGGCGAAGTCTGGCAACGCATTCGGCGAGGCAACCGCGCGGACCGATTTGATCAATTTCGGCGGGACGATACCCGTTTCGTCTGAAGGCGGCGCGGCGGAAACCATCGCGGCTTTGCTCAAAGTCCTTGGCGCAGAACGCCTCTCGGCAGTGGCAGCGACCTCTGGCTTTTCCAACACCGCAGAATCGGCGCCAGAATCCGGCGCTGACTTGGCTTCAAGCGCCGTCTCAGGAGCGGCGGGCGTGGAATCCTTCGTCTTTCCTAGCCCTGCAGCTTGTGACGCATCGTCCGAGGCCGCGCTTGATTGAGTTGCGGGAGCCACGCTTGGCTGCGGAGACTTGCCGGAAACGGCGGGGGCGCTCGCTGTCTTCTGAGGAGCAATAGCAGCGGGATGCGTGCCGCTATTTGGAGTGGTGTTGGAGAAAAGACTTTTCAACAGCGGCAGGCCCGGAAGCAAATTCTGGTACCACGCCGCGCCTGCCACGATGAGCACAAACACCGCGAAGAGTAAGTCCTTGCGCATCGCCGCGGGATGGCTGGCCGCGGCAACTTTCTGCTCAGGCTTGGGAGCGAACTTCGCCGGGGGCTTTGCGGCCTTGAAATCGAGCGCGGGCTTCGGCAGAAGATCTTCTTCGGAAAATGCAGGCTCGGCGGTGCTAGTGGGCAATTTTGTCGACTGTTCCCCGTGTGCCTCCGCGAGAACAGGAGCCTGGGCGGGAACGTCCACGGTAGCACGTGGAGGCTCGGGAGCTGCGGAGAGGGAAAGTTCGGGAATCGCAGCGGGAGCGGGCAAACTCCCTGTCGCGTTCTGCGTTTGAAGCAATTTCAATTGCTCACGCAGCGCCTCGACTTCCTCATTCAGCATGGCAATTTCCTGCGCGCTGGGAGCGTGTGCAGGTGCGATTGGCTCGCTGGAGAAGATGGCTTCTGCGTCTTGCGCGGATTCATCCGGTTCTTTTTGCAGGGGTGTCGCCGCAGAGAGCGCAGGGGCTTCCGAAAACTCGATGCCCCAAAATCCGGGAGCGGGCTCGCTGAATTCCACCTCGACGTAACAAATCATGGGGCGAAAATCGCGCTTCCGCGTCACTTGCGCGACGACTTCGCGCTTGGATTCCTTGTGGGTGAGAAACAGCAGTTGGCCAGGAACCACCGCTGCAGCCAGCCGTAGGACTCCGCCATTCTCAAAAACCAGAGCCGTGGTTGTTTCTTCCGTGAAGAGCTCGCGCTGGCCACCCTTTTCGGCGGGACGCGCGCCCGTCGCGGTAATCTGCACCTCGCAAGCAACCGCGTTCATCCTGGGTTTGGGCGAGCTGGTTTCCCCAGAGGTTTTCGGGGAGCTCGCCGAGGGCGAAACAGTCGAAGGCCGAGTGTCCACTGCGGAAGCCACGATAGGGTTGTTCCTCGTGCGCCGGAGGACGGCGCATGTTCAATGAACGATCAGGCCGCGGAGAGCCCCACACGCGACGGCCCTAACAACACTCGATTTTTGCAGGCTACAAGCACGCTGACGATAGTACAAACGTACTGCGTTGAGGGAGCTGTACCAAAGGGCAGTCAGCTTGTACGACGCGACATAGCAGCGATTAGAAGAGCGTTTGAATATATGAGCCAGGGCGTCGCTAGTTTTCGGGCGGGCGACCTAAGGCAAGGCCGGAAACCTCATTCATAACGGAGGGCAACGAGAGGGTCGGTTTGGGCGGCGCGTCGGGCAGGCAAGAGGCATGCGGCTAGGCCCGCGAAAACGACGATAGCCACGACAACCGCGAATGTGGCGGGGTCGGTGACAGAAACGCCGGAGACCTGGCTCGCAAGAAAGCGGGTGAGGACAACGCTTGCGAGAATGCCGAGACAGATACCGGCCGCAACCAAACGGAGGCCGTTAAGGAGCACGAGCCGAAGAATATTTGCCTGTTGCGCTCCTAGCGCCATGCGAATCCCAATCTCGTGAATTTGCAAGGAGACGGTGTAAGCCATCACGCTGAATATTCCGATAACAACCAAAAGCAATCCAACGGAAGCGAAGGCTCCCAGAGTGACCAGTTCAAACTGTGGACCGCGATAAAATTCGCGCAGCGAACCTTCAAGAGTTCCGGACTTGATGACCCCGACGCTGGGGTCAAGCGCCTGTACTTCGCGGCCGATGTTCTTCAAAAAGGAATTGGGGTCCGTGGCGGTTCGGACCATGAAGGTTCGCCAGCTGAATCCCTGGACGCTGTAAGGGATAAACACTTCCGGAAAAGTCTGCCAGGAGTCGGGGCCGCGGGTCTTGTAATCTCCCGCGACTCCAACGATCTCGAAGTAAATATTCTGCGGCATGTTGAGAAAAGGACGATCGAGAATCTCCAATTTGACCTTATGCCCCAGGGGGTCTTGGCCAGGAAAATACTGGCGAGCAAAAGCCTGGTTTACAACCATCACGTATCGCTCGACATCCACATCATCCTTAGAGAAAAATCTGCCTCGAAGCAACGGCAGACCGAGCGTTTGGAAATAGCCTTCACTACATATTTCATACCTAGTTTCCCAGCGTTCGGCATGAGGCTTGCCAGGAATGATGGTGTCGCTCCAATCGTAGTTTAGAGGAGGTTCCTGTACGGATTCAGAGACGGAGAGTACGCCGGGGATGGCGCTCAGGCGATCCAGGAGACGCCGAGTCAGCACATTTTGCCTTGTCCGGCGGTCCGAAAATTGCGCATACATAGTGGGATCAAGTCGAAAATAGAGAACATTCTTGGGGTTGAATCCCAAGTCCACGCGAGTGAGAACAAGAAAGCTGCGCATCAGAAGGCCAGCGCCAATGAGCAAGAGGATCGAGAAGGCAACTTCGCTGACTACGAGCCCGGCGCGAAGCCTGCCGTGCCGATAACTTCCGCCAACGCTCTTGCCGCTACCAGTGAGCCGCGGCTGCAAATCCCCACGAATGACATGAAGTGCTGGGGCGAGGCCGCAAAGGATGGTCGTCAGCAGCGTTACACCCAGCGACAAGAGAAGAACGGGCGCGTTCATGCGAATCACAGTTTCGTCGGGGAGGGTGCCGCCTGGAATGAGTGAGACGACAATTTTCAGGCCAAAGTATGCCAATGCACAGCCAGCGCCGGAGGCAGCCGCCGCAAGTACGAAACTTTCCACTAGGAGCTGTTGAATCAGCCGGCCTCGGGACGCGCCCATAGTGGCCCGCATGGCGATTTCCTGCTCGCGGGAAGTAGCTCGAGCCAGAAGAAGATTCGCGACGTTGCTACAGGCGATCAAGAGCAACAGAAAAACCGCGGCCAAAAGAGCGTAAAGCGTGTTCTTGAAATCGCCGATCAGACTATCGAGCAGCGTCTGCGGAACGATGGCAAATTTTTCGGGGAAAATTCCTTTGGGGTTTTCTTTCTGAAGGCGGTGAGCAATGGCATCAAGATCCGCACCTGCGGCTTTTAAGCTGACGCCCGGCTTAAGACGCCCCATAAGTTGCCCTCCACCATGAAGAGAAGGTCCCTCTTCGTCCCGGTGGTCTGGCAGCCAGTAGCTCGCTTCAAAAGCGTTAAAATGAGGAGGCATGATTCCGACAAGAATTGTCGGTTTGCCGTAAAAGACGAAACTCCTGCCAAGAATCTTCGGATCGCCGCCAAATTCACTTTGCCAAAATCTGTAATTCATCACGAAAACCAGTGGAGCGCCTGGTTGGGCATCATTCTCCGTGATCGAACGGCCGATATAAGGAGCGACGCCGAGATATGTGAATGCATTGCCCGAAACTGTCGCTCCCATGGGCC
Source organism: uncultured Acidobacteriota bacterium (assembly GCA_963740015.1). Classification (GTDB taxonomy): domain Bacteria; phylum Acidobacteriota; class Terriglobia; order Acidiferrales; family UBA7541; genus Acidiferrum. The sequence goes on from CAVUCM010000042.1 coordinate 133,211, forward strand.
AATAGTGGATCGCTTTTCCGTCATCATACTGAAGACGGATACCTTCGTAAGCGATCATGTCTTCGAACACGTGATTCTGCTCGCGAAACCCACGAAATTCGGCCGGGTAAAAAAAGTTCCTTCCCTTCCAGCCTCCGGCGTTCGCAAGATTGCGAATTCCAAAGACAACGGACCTTTGAAAATTCTTGTAGGGCAGTGCCTGGAAGATAGAGTTGTAGACGACGCTGAAGACGACCGTGGAAGCGCCGATGCCGAGAGCCAGGGCAAAGATGGCGATGAGCGAGAAACGTCGATTCTTGCGGAGGTTGCGGAGGGCGTAGCGGAAGTCGCGGGCGAGACCATCGAAGTAGGTTCCCATACGGGCAAACTCTACACCGAAGCGGCCGCGAATTGTAGCGAACTCACGATTACTAAGAGGGGTCGAAAGCAGCGGAGGCGGGCTGCCACAGCAGCCAGCTACGTGAGTGGCAAAAGTTCACTCGGGTCTTGCGTCAGCTGGAGCAGCAGCGAAGACTTCCTGAAGCATCGCAAGTACGTCGGATATTCGAAAGGGTTTCTGCAAATGGCGAGTGACACTGGGGCCCTCTGCCTCTTCCGACATTTCGATCAGCTCCCCAGATATGTAGATCAGCGCAGGCTTGCGGCTGCCCGCCGCCGCGAGGAGGCGCTGTGCAGCGTGCTTGCCATCGAGATGGCCGCCATCGTGTGAAAGATTTATATCGCAGAGGATGGCGTCAGGAGAGCGCTCGGCAAGGAACGCCAGCGCTTCTTCCAACGTAGCGGCGCACTGCACGTGCAGCTCGCGGGCAGTGAGGCCTTCGAAGAGCAAGCTGCGCAGGCTTTCTTCGTCGTCCAGGACGAGAACGGATTTGCCCCTTAACAAACTGAGATTGGGCGCCGCTGCCACAACCGTGCCGGAAATGTCGGTTGATGGGCGAGTTTTCTGGTCGGCGGCAATGGGGAGATAAACCGTGAAGGCAGAGCCTCCCGCAGGCAGGGCTTCCGCTTCGATCGTGCCGCCGTGCTCGCGAACGATCGACAAGCAGATGCTAAGGCCCAAGCCGGTGCCGCCTCCGGGGCGCTTGGTGGTGTAAAAGGGATCGAAAAGGCGCGGTACGGATTCGGGGCGAATGCCGACGCCGTCATCCTGAAAGGTGACTGAAATGCGTGATCCCACGCGGGCGAGCCGAATCTGTATGCGGCCTGATTCGCGCACTTCCCTGATGGCCTGCTCGGCATTGGTGACCAGATTGAGAAAAACTTGAATCAGCTGATTGGCGTCGGCCACAACACCGGGAAAATCCGGCTGAGGACGGAAATCCACTTCGACGTTATTTCTGCGGAGCGAGTGTTCGTGCAGCTGCACGGTGCGGTCGATAATGCTGTTTAGATCGACGGGTTTTTTCTGAGGCGACGCAGGGCGCGAAAACTCGAGAAGATTCTGAACGATGCGTGCGGCGCGGCGCGCCTGACGATGCGTTATTTCAAGCTGCCGCTTGGTGGCTTCCTGGTCCGTTTGTCCCTCGCGCAACAACTCCGTGACGCCAAGAATGGCGGTGAGGGGATTGTTCAGCTCGTGCGCGACACCAGCGAGCATCTGGCCCATGGCGGCCAGCTTTTCCGCTTGAATAAGCTGCTCTTCGAGGCGCTTGAGTTCAGTAACATCCCGGCCGGAGAGGACCACGCCTTCGATTTTTCCAGTTTCATCGGCGAGAGGGCTGAAGTTGAAACGGATGCGGCGCCAGTCGCCCGACTTGTGGCGCTCTCGCACTTCGAGAGAAGCAAAAGCCTGGCGCCCCGCGAGAATGTCCGTGAATAAAGCGAGCAGGGTGGGAAGGTCCTCAACATGAGTGCGCGATCCGAGCTGCATATTCGTGGTTTCGGAGAGTTCGTAACCGAGTACCTCGCTGCAGCGCGGGCTGACAAATGTGAAGTGGGCAGTGGAATCCAAGACGAGAATCAGGTCAGGAAAGCTGTCGACGAGGCGGCGGGCGAATTCCTGTTCCTTGTGGAGCTGGCGCTCCATTTGCCGGCGAGCGGTGATGTCCATCAGGGAACCCTGATAGCGGATCACGCGGCCGGAAGTATCGCGCACGGTACTGGTCGTGTTGAGGCAGTAGATGGGAGAGCCATCCTTGCGCAGCAAAGTAATTTCGCGGCCCTGCGGCGAGGGCTGGCGTTCGACTTCCTCTATAAGCGATTTTCTCTCGGTATAGTCCGTGAAGATTTCCGGAACGCGCTTCGCAAGCAACTCTTCCTTGGTGTCGTATCCGAGCATGCGGACGAGCGCGGGATTGACGTCCAGGACGGTGCCGTCGGGAATAGCGATATAGATGCCTTCCTGGAGTGTCTCGAAGAGTTCGGTGAAGCGGGCTTCGTTTTTGCGCAGCGCGGTGATGTCGCGTCCGAGAACTGTTAGCCCGTGGACTTCGTTGTCGCGAGTCATGGCATGCGCGACGCAATCGTAATAGCAGACAGCGTTTTGCTTCTTGAGGCGAACTTGAATGATGCCGGACCAATGGCGGCGCTCGATAAAACGCGGCAGGGCGCGGCGGATCAGTTCGGGGCCGTCGCCGCTGCCCTCTTCGAGGAAATCGGATATCGGGCGACCGATAATTTGCTGGTAGCTGAAGCCGACGAGGTCTGCAAAGCTTCGGTTCACCGCGCGAACTTCGCCCTCGAGCGAGAGCGCGATGAGGATGTCGTCGAACGAATCGATGAGATCGCGATAACCCTGCTGGGAGCGGGAGATGACGGAAAAAAGCTGATCAAACTGTTTCTCGGTCGGAGGCGCTGATTCCCGCTGCTCGAGGCCGTGGACCAGACCGCGCAGCTCGGAGATTTCCTGTGTGCGCTTCCAGGCGTAGGCAATGAAGAGAACGACGATGACTACCAGCCCGGGGAGAAGAGGTTCGAGTCGCTGCGTAAGGCTACGGATGGTGCCCCAGGAGACGACCGCAAATCCGATAGAGACCAGAAAAAGAAGGAGAAAAGTAACGCGCCAGAGATCCCGCTGACGTTTTTCAAATTGATTGAGGCGCGAGGAGACCGTGGGGCCGCCGGGGAGAGAATTGTTCGCCGAATCTGAGGAGAACTCGTCGTTTTTGGGCATTAGAACGCGGTCGGCGCCTGGCGAAAGGAACCAAGGAGCCGTCCAAGAGTTGCACAAATCATTGTAGGAATAGCGCCGCACCTGGGCAATGACACATGGCGCGTGAAGTGCCTGAACGGTACAGGTTACGGTTTGGCTAAAAACAAAGCGCCCCGGTATGAACCGGGACGCTTTGTGAGTTTAGGCGTGTTGTAAGCGGGAAAAAACCCGCCGTGGAAACCGACTAGCCTTCTGTGGCGGCGTCGGCTTCGCTGTCTTTTTGGAGGAAGTCGAGCGCCGCGGCTTCTTCCGCAGTGAGCTCGGCGGCTTCCGGAATTTCCTCGATGGGCGCGGGTGCGGGCATTTCCGTCAGCAATTGAATGCTGCGGTAGTGCTCGAGGCCCGTGCCAGCGGGAATGAGCCGGCCCATGATGACGTTTTCCTTGAGGCCGCGGAGGTAGTCCACCTTGCCGGCGACTGCCGCTTCGGTGAGTACGCGCGTGGTCTCCTGGAAGCTCGCGGCCGAGATGAACGAATCGGTCGAGAGCGACGCCTTGGTGATGCCGAGGAGCAGCGGACGCCCCGTTGCGGGACGGCCACCGTCGGCGATGATGCGATCGTTTTCCTCGCGGAAGCGGAACTTGTCCACTTGTTCCTCGAGAAGAAACGTGGTGTCGCCAACGTCTTCGACCTTGACCCAGCGCATCATCTGACGAGAGATCGTCTCGATGTGCTTGTCGTTGATGTTGACGCCCTGGAGGCGATAGACCTCTTGAATGGCGTTGACCAAGTACGCTTGGGTGAACTTTTCACCGAGGACCGCGAGCAAGTCGTGCAAGTTGAGCGGGCCATCAATGAGGGCTTCGCCAGCCTTGACGTGATCGCCTTCCTGAACGTTGATGTGCACGCCGCGCGGAATCGAATATTCCTTGGTGGTCTTGCCATCTTCGCTTTCGACGTAGACTTTGCGCATGCCCTTGGCGATATCGCCGTAACGAACCACGCCGTCGACTTCGCTGATGACGGCAGGATCCTTGGGCTTGCGAGTTTCGAAGAGCTCGACGACGCGCGGGAGACCACCGGTGATGTCCTTCGTCTTGGTGGTTTCACGCGGGATTTTCGCGAGCACGTCTCCGGCTTGCACTTCGTCGCCGTCCTTGACCATCAAGTGAGCGCGAGAAGGCATGAGGTACTTTTTGCGGACCTTGCCCGAAGAATCGCGGACAAGAATCGCAGGCTGATGTTTTTCGTCGCCGGGAGGCAGAGTGACCACGTCCTGCGAGAGGCCGGTCACTTCGTCCACTTGCTCTTCGATCGTGACGCCCGTCTTCAGGTCGTCAAACCGGATGGAGCCGGCAGTTTCCGTAAGGATCGAGAACGTGAACGGATCCCATTCGGCAAGAATCTGGCCGTGGGTGACATGTTCGCCGTCGACAACGCGGAGGCGCGCGCCGTAAACAACGTGGTAGCGTTCCTTTTCGCGGTCCTTTTCGTCCACGATGGCGATGAGGCCAGCGCGGTTCATGGCGATGGAAGTGCCGCCGCGGCCCTCGACGAACTTGAGGTCCACGAACTTCACGACACCGTTGTTGCGCGCTTCGAGCGTCGAGCGCTCGGAAACGCGGGTGGCAGTTCCGCCGATGTGGAATGTACGCATCGTCAACTGAGTGCCGGGTTCGCCGATAGACTGCGCGGCGATGACGCCGACTGCTTCGCCGAGTTCAACCATGCGCCCGGAGGCGAGGTTGCGGCCGTAGCAGAGAGCGCAAACTCCACGGCGGGATTCGCAGGTGAGCACAGAACGGATGCGCACGCGCTCGATACCGGCAGCCTGCACCTGATTGGCGAGGTCTTCGGTGATTTCCTGGTTGACGTCGACGATGATCGAGCCCTCGAAGTCCTTGATCTTGTCGAGAGAAACGCGGCCAACGATGCGGTCGCGCAGCGGCTCGACTTCGACGCCGGCTTCGATGATGGGTTCGACGAAGATGCCGTCGGTGGTGCCGCAGTCGCGCTCATTGATGATGACGTCTTGAGCCACGTCGACGAGGCGGCGAGTGAGGTAGCCGGAATCGGCGGTCTTGAGCGCCGTATCGGCCAAGCCCTTACGCGCGCCGTGCGTCGAGATGAAGTACTGCAACACAGTGAGGCCTTCGCGGAAGTTGGACGTGATAGGCGTCTCGATGACTTCGCCCGAGGGCTTGGCCATCAAACCGCGCATACCGGAAAGCTGGCGGATCTGCTGTTTCGAACCGCGTGCTCCGGAGTCCGCCATGACGTAGACGGGGTTGATGTTGCCCTCTTTGTCCTGATTCTCAAGGGCTTTGAACATCTCGTCGGCGACTTTTTCGGTAACGTCCCCCCAGATGGCGATGACCTTGTTGTAGCGCTCGCCGTTGGTGATGGCGCCGTCCAGGTATTGCTGCTGCACCTTGACGACTTCCTTTTCGGCGTTTTCCACCAGCTTGTACTTGTCGCTGGGGATGAGCATGTCGTCGATGCCGATGGAGATGCCGGACTTCGTGGCGTACGTGAAGCCGAGCTCCTTCAAGTGATCGAGTAGAACGACGGTGTCTTCCAGGCCATAGCGCAAGTAGGCGTAATAGACGAGCTGCTGAACGCCCTTCTTTTTGAGAAGACCGTTCACGTAGGGGAACTTTGCCGGCAAGTGCGAATTGAAAATAACGCGGCCGACAGTGGTCTGAATGAACTGGCGCTCCATCTTGACGGGCTCGGTGTGCGGCACGTCCTGATCGTCATAAGCTGTGGTGAGGTCGATCACTTCGCCGCTGTAACGCAGGCGGATTGGAGTGAGCAACTCGACTTCACCGGCTTCGAGCGCAAGGACGACTTCGTCGGACTGACCGAAGACGCGGCCTTCGCCCTTGGCGCCAGGCTTGGACTTGGTCAGGTAATAGATGCCAAGCACCATGTCCTGCGACGGAACGGCGAGAGGCAAGCCGTGCGCGGGGGACAGAATGTTGCGCGAGCTGAGCATGAGCACAGACGCTTCGACCTGAGATTCCGGCGAAAGCGGGATGTGCACGGCCATCTGATCGCCGTCAAAGTCCGCGTTGAACGCGGTGCAGACGAGCGGGTGAATGCGGATGGCTTTGCCTTCGACGAGAACCGGTTCGAACGCCTGAATGCCAAGACGGTGCAGCGTCGGAGCGCGGTTGAGAAGCACGGGATGCTCGCGAATGACGTCTTCGAGAATGTCCCAAACGACCGGCTCTTGCTGCTCGACCATTTCCTTGGCTTGCTTGATGGTGGTGCAGTGCCCTTGCGCTTCGAGCTTGTGATAGATGAAGGGCTTGAAAAGCTCGAGCGCCATTTTCTTGGGCAGACCGCACTGATTAAGTTTCAACTCCGGGCCGACAACGATAACGGAACGGCCGGAATAGTCGACACGCTTGCCGAGAAGGTTCTGGCGGAAGCGGCCCTGCTTGCCCTTGAGCGTATCGCTGAGTGACTTGAGCGGGCGGTTGTTGGTGCCACGCAGAACGCGACCGCGGCGGCCGTTGTCGAACAAAGCGTCAACGGCTTCCTGGAGCATGCGCTTTTCGTTGCGGACGATAACGTCCGGCGCGCGAAGCTCCATGAGCTTCTTGAGGCGGTTGTTACGGTTGATGACGCGGCGATAGAGATCGTTGAGATCGGATGTTGCAAAGCGGCCGCCGTCGAGAGGTACAAGCGGGCGCAGCTCCGGCGGAAGAACCGGAATCACGTCGAGAATCATCCACTCCGGCTTGTTGCCACTCTTGCGGAAAGCTTCGAGCACTTTCAGGCGCTTGGCGAACTTGATGCGCTTTTGAAGCGAAGGATCGGCCTTCATCTTCTCGCGAAGTTCTTCGGAAAGCTTGTCCACTTCGACGCGGCGGAGTAGTTCCTTGATGGCTTCCGCGCCCATCTTGGCGGTGAACTGGCCGGGATACTCTTTCTGCAGTTCGCGATATTTGTCTTCGAGCAGAACTTCGCGCTCGCGAAGAACGGCGACTTCGCCGGCATCCACGACTACGAACGCTTCGAAGTACAGAATGCGCTCGAGGTCGCGCATGGAAATGTCCAGCAAGTAACCGATGCGGCTGGGCAAGCCCTTGAAGAACCACACGTGCGAACAGGGCGAAGCCAGCTCAATGTGGCCGAGGCGCTCGCGGCGGACTTTGCTGAGCGTGACTTCCACGCCGCACTTATCGCAAATAACGCCGCGATGCTTCATGCGCTTGTACTTGCCGCACAGGCACTCCCAGTCGGTGACGGGGCCAAAAATCTTAGCGCAGAAAAGGCCGTCTCGCTCGGGTTTGAAGGTGCGGTAGTTGATGGTCTCCGGCTTGGTGACTTCGCCGTGGGACCACGAACGGATTTTTTCAGGACTCGCCAAACTGATTCGAATCGAATCGAAGTCGGCGATTAAACTGGCGCGATCATAAGGGCTGCTGCGATACAAGGTTGTTTCCTCCCTCCCCGGCTTTCACCGGGGACGCGATCCGATGTTTTGCACCGGACCGGCTGAGAACCCAAAAACCAAAACTTGCTAACTCTCAAAATGTTGCCGGTAGGGGCGCAGCATGCTGCACCCCTACAAGCTTGATTGCTATTAGTCGGCTGCCTTCTCTGACGGCGGCTTTTGGCGCTTCATTAGTTCGACGTCCAAGCAGAGCGACTGCAACTCACGAACGAGCACGTTGAACGATTCCGGCACGCCTGGCTCGATGCCCGGCTCGCCTTTGACGATGGCCTCGTAGATCTTCGCGCGGCCATAAACGTCGTCGGACTTCGCCGTGAGCAGCTCTTGCAGGATGTGCGCTGCGCCGTAGGCCTCGAGTGCCCAGACTTCCATTTCGCCGAAGCGCTGGCCGCCGAACTGCGCCTTACCACCGAGCGGCTGCTGGGTGATGAGCGAGTATGGACCGATGGACCGCGCGTGAATCTTGTCGTCGACGAGATGCGAAAGTTTGAGCATGTAGATGTAGCCGACTGTGACCGGTTGATCGAACTGTTCCCCGGTCATGCCGTCGAAGAGATTGATCTTCCCGGCATGCGGCAAACCTGCTACTTCGAGCAAGTGGCGGATTTCCGGTTCGCGCGCGCCGTCAAATACCGGCGTTGCGAACGGAATGCCTTCCTTGAAGCCTTCGGCGTAGTCGAGCAATTCATCGTCGCTCAGCTTCGAAAGCGTCTTCCAAACGGTCGTCTCGGTGAAGACTTCGCGGAACCAGCGGCGCAAAGCCTCTGCCTTGACTTCCTTGCTCAGCAAACGCTTGAGGCTGTTGCCCAGTTCCTTGGAAGCCCAGCCCAAGTGCGTCTCGAGAACCTGTCCGACGTTCATACGCGAAGGAACGCCGAGAGGATTCAAAACGATCTCGACTGGCGTGCCATCCGGAAGGCTTGGCATATCTTCCTGCGGCACGATGCGGGCGATGACGCCCTTGTTGCCGTGGCGTCCGGCCATTTTGTCGCCGATGGAAAGCTTGCGCTTCATGGCGATATAGACCTTGACCAGCTTGATGACACCGGGAGGCAGCTCGTCGCCCTTCTTGAGCTTTTCCTTGCGCTCCTCGGTGATCTTGCGGAGGACGTCAATCTGGCGCGAGGTCATCTCCTCGATCTCTTCGATCTTTTCAATCAGGAGAGGATCCTTTTCGTTGAGCTTCAGGCGCTTGAGGTTGCGCGTGGAGATCTTTTCGATCAGCTCGCGGGTCAAGTCCGTGCCCTTGGTCAACAGGCGCTTGTTGGTCTTTTCGTCGTGCAAGTCCGCCTGGAGAATTTTTCCGCCAAGCAAATCCGAGAGGCGCTTGAGGCGCTCATCCGTGAGGATGCGGATTTCGTCGGCAAGGTTCTTTTCCAGCTTGAAGACTTGCGTGGCTTCGATGGCCTTGTGGCGCTCGTCTTTTTCTCCGCCCTTGCGGGTGAAGATCTTGACGTCGACGATGGTGCCCTCGATGCCCGGCGGGCAGTACAAGGAAGCGTCGCGAACATCGCCGGCCTTTTCGCCGAAGATGGCACGCAGAAGCTTTTCTTCCGGTGTGAGCGTCGTCTCGCCCTTGGGCGTGACTTTGCCGACCAGAATGTCGCCTGGTTTGATCACCGCGCCGATGCGAATGACGCCGCTTTCATCCAGGTTGCGAAGGAACGATTCGCTGATGTTGGGAATGTCGCGAGTAACTTCCTCGGGACCGAGTTTGGTGTCGCGCGCTTCGATTTCGTACTCCTCGATGTGAATCGAGGTGTAGTAATCGTCCTTCACCAGCTTTTCGCTGACGAGGATGGCGTCTTCAAAGTTGTAACCGCGCCAGGGGACGAAAGCCACGAGCACGTTGCGGCCAAGAGCGAGTTCGCCGCGTTCGGTGCAAGGACCGTCCGCGAGGACTTGTCCTTTCTTTACGCGATCGCCGACGCGAACGAACGGCTTCTGGCTGATGCAAGTGTTCTGGTTCGAACGCTTGAACTTGATGAGCTGATAGATGTCCGCGCCTACTTCGCGGCTAAGCACGCCGGAGTGATCGGATTCGACGCGCACGATGATGCGCTCCGAATCGACCTGATCGACGATGCCTTCGCGCTTGCAAAGCACAACCGCGCCGGAATCGCGCGCAGTAACGCGCTCCATGCCGGTGCCGACGAGCGGCGCTTCCCCGCGAATGAGAGGCACAGCCTGGCGCTGCATGTTGGAACCCATGAGCGCGCGGTTGGCGTCGTCGTTCTCGAGGAACGGAATCAAGCTGGCGGCTACGGAAACGAGCTGCTTCGGCGAAACGTCGACGTAATCGACTTCGTCGCGGCTCTTGAGCACAAAGTTGCCGGCTTGCCGGCAGTTGACGAGCTTGGTGGTGATCTTCAGGCGTTCATCGAGCGAAACGTTGGCCTGCGCCACGACGTACTTGTCTTCTTCCCAAGC
>CAVUCM010000043.1:0-12755 GCA_963740015.1 uncultured Acidobacteriota bacterium
AGTCGTGGCTTTAGCGGATTAAAACATACGCCGCGAAAAATGAAACTCTAACCGCTCGACGCTATGGGCTTCGCCGGCGTGCGTTGAATCTTTGCGATCTCGGTCAGAAGAAACAGATCGGTGAGAAGCGCACGCAAGTGAATGGAAGCGTTCAGGTTGTCGATCAACGGAGAGCCGATTGGCGGGTTGCGCCAGGACAAGCTCAATGGCGGCGAGCGAATCGCTCGCGTCGCGTTCGAGCACCGCGAAGAATGCGCGATATTTTTCCGCCGGATCGAGGCGTCCTTGTTTCAATGCGGTCGCGCAGCTGTCAGCCAGGCCAGAGATAGCTTTCACTGCGCGGCCCAGATATTCGCGAATTTGGCCGCCGGACCGGCTTCCTTTATCGCTGGGAAGCCCTTGCGCCGCATAAGCCAGCATGAACTCGTAACATTCTTCGATCGTGTCGCAGCGTTCGGCGATTTCAGCCAGCATCTCTTAGCCCCTCTGGGGCTTCTCCCTCGGATGCCGGCGATGAAGTGGGAGACTCGACGGGCCAGCGCTGGGGATCATGTTCCTTCAGATAGAAGTCACGGCTCATCCAGCCAAAGATCATGGATTTCGTGATCGCGCGCTTTTCCGGCCGGAGACCAAAATAGACATGCACCATAATCAACGCAATTAGTCCAACTCCCGCCAACCCATGCAGCACGTACATCATGCCCCAGGTCATATCACCGAACAGATACGGATTGCGGGGAAAGAAAATCGTGCGCAGGCGAAACATCATGAACACACCGGTCACGATTGCCGAGAGTCCCGGGGCAATGATGGCGCCGTGGTAGAGCTTGTTCTCGAGAGGATACTTTGCGAATTTGTCCGGTGGTGGCGCAGCCTTCCCCATAAAACGGAGAATTCTCCTACCTGCGTCGCGCACGTCAATTTTGTCCGGCCAGATCGACCAGAAGTCCATGAAGAAGGAGGCGTGGAGGATATGAAAGAGTATGGAGACAGTAAGAACCGAGCCCGCGATCCAGTGATAGGTAACCCAGTCGAACCGGAAGCCTACCTTCGGGAGGAAGGCGGTAAATAGCAGCGTGAACATGCTGGCGGCCATAATCCAGCGAAACAACCGAGCGGTCAGCGAATGCCTGGGTACATGCTCGGGGATGCGCGCTGCAATCAGCGGTGAACCGCTGCTCGCAAACTCCTTGGGTTTGGCGAAATATCGCAGATAGGTGGCGTGCACGATGAAGAAGAGAAATCCTGAGATGACTGCTACCCATATCAAGAACCAAGCGATATGGATGGGAACGTTTTGCCCCCACGGGCTTTTCGCCCACTCTAGGAAGTCCACACAGCCTCCTCTACCCCACCGATTGCGCGCTTCACCAGATTTCTCATCAGAGGGATTTTGTAAGCGTTGAATTGCAGCGCAACCGCACCTTGCACAGCCAGTTTCCCAGCCATCTCACCGATCGCTGCATTTGACGGTTTGCCGCGAACGGCATCTTCGACGGCCTTCAGGCGGAGAGGCCGCGCTGCCGCGCCGTTTACCGCTATGCGGATTCGCTCAATGCCGCCATTCGACACGACCATTGCCGACGCCACGTTCAGCAGGGGGAAGTCCCACACGTTTCGATCCCGCACTTTCTCGAAATAGAACTGCGCGCCGGCCCAAGCGGAGGGAATGCGAATAGCCGTTAGAAGCTCTCCGGGTTTCAAGACATGCAAGCTCGTGATGTCAATTTCAGGGCCAACGAAGTAGTCTTCGGCATCAATCACACGCTCACCTTTCAGTGTACGAATCACAAATTTGGCGTCGACCGCGATAAGCGCAGGGGCAGTGTCCGAGGGATTCACGGCCACGCATCGTTCCGCATGCAGAATCGCGTGCTCGCGGTTGCGGCCTTCCGGAGTGTCGGCATAGCAGATGTTTCCACCCGCGCGATAGCAAGGCCAGCCGGCGCGGTAATACCAACAGCGAGCGTCCTGCGTAACATTTCCGCCAATAGTGCCCTGGTTTCGGATTTGCGGCGAGGCGACTAATTCTGCGCTGTCTGCCAGCAACTTGTACTTCTCTTTGACGAGGGCATGCTCGACTACTTCCGTAAGCGTGGTCATCGCGCCGATCTCGATGCCGTCCGCCGTGCTGCGAATTCCCTGAAGCTCGGCGATTCCGCTTAGATCGACCACCACCTTGGGTTTTTTGATGCGGTCCTTAAGCCAGTCAAAGCTATCCATGCCTCCGGCGGGCACCCAGCCGTCGCTTCCTTGCTGCCGGAGCAATTTTTGCGCATCGACAATCGAGCTCGGCTGAAGCAAATCGAAGGCCGGCATCACGTCTCGGATTATAGCCATACGCTCTCCTTTCGCGTTTCCGCTGATGCGCGCTTCTAAATGTGCGCCATCAGGGGATGCTGCATGGGCCGTCCTGCTTCCAGCGAAGTTAGAATCGTGTCCGCGTTCACGGGCGCGCGCCGAAAAATCTCATCGCCAAGCGCGTCAGAAAGTGCATTTAGGATGGAGGCGCATCCTCCTCCTACTGGTCGACGGGTTGCGTGGTCGCCACGGCCAACATTGGACCAACAGTCATCCGAGTTTTGTGACGACGTAAACAAGAAAAGGCAATGGATCGCGTTTTGCGCGAAGAACAAGTCCTACATCGAGAAGGCTGAATTCAAGGCGGTGATGGAAGACATCCGAAACTTTCTCGCTCTACCGGTCCGCACCGTCCAGAAAGGATGTCCGTTCACGAAGACGTGGAAGTCCGTCGGTCCCTGGCGTTGGAACGGTTATCAATGCACTTCGTTCGACGAGTTCTCAAGACTCGGAACGATGCGATCTAATGGATTTAGTCTTCTGTTCTCTACTCCCCTCTGTAGGCACATTCCTCCAGGCGCTTTCAAGAAAAATGTACTAGTACCAAAGATTTTTTCTCCTTTTTCGACTTCTGGATGTTCCTTAAATAAGTAGAGGGCTGTCATCGGGAATGCTCTGCCAGCTCGGACTTTTCCGGGGAATTAAGATTTTTTCTTACTTTTTCCCTTCTCGATGTTCCTTTAATAAGTAGGGGGCTGTGGCCAGGATTTCCCTGGCAACCCGGGATCCTTGAGGGATTAAAGTTTTTTCTTACTTTTTTCCGACTGGATGTTCCCTAGCAAGTAGAGGACGCCGTTGGAGCTTTTGCGATGAAGCGGCTCGCTACGGTTTCTTGTAGGTTAGGCGGCTAAAATTGTTATTGGCTTTTTCATTTCCGAGGCCTCTTACTGATGTGGGGCATGACTATTTCAAGGAGCCTTGATCGCTACTTGCAGCGGGGAAGGTGAAGTGTGCATGAAATACAAAGATCACCATACCCGTCACCCGCGCGGTCACCATGGCGATCGAGCAAGTACCCAAGGAACAAGAACTTGCGCATGGGGCGACGATCAATTTGGACGCGGGCAAAACACCGTGTTGGGCTGGAGCGACCCCACTTTTGCACACGATTGCGTGGCCAAAGTGAATCGCGGGTCGCTCCAGCCCAACAAGAAACTTCGTGCGGTGCGCGCGCGGCGAGAATTTAGGCGAAGCAGGTGCAGAAGGCAGGAATTACCCACTGCAACTTCGTCTTTACCACCTTCTTCACGCTGGAATGTGCGTAAGTGCCGGGAAAGCGAGGAAATAAACGACACGAGAATGAGAAGAGTGACACAGAAAAAAACACCAGATTGGGCGGGAGCGACCCCACTTTTTGGCAGTCAATCCGCCCAAAAGTTTTGTCCGGGTCGCTCCCGCCCGTTGCTGCATTCCGGTGCGCATGTTTGTTCGCCAAGGGCGAAGCGGCCTCGCTCCTGGCCGTCAAATCCTCAAGTTCCGGTGAAGCGGGCTTCACCCCCCTACTTCACCGCAACCTCACCTGCTACTTCACTCTCGATCGAGCACAGCATTAAGGAAATCAATCAGATGAATCGTCCCGAAGAACGAAATTGTGCGTGGCCCAGACCGCGGTTGAGGCGGGAGCGACCCCACCCTTTGACGCACGGTGCGTCACGGTTGCCGTGTGGTCGCTCCCGCCTTTCAGGAACTTCGGGGCCGCGTTTTGCGCGCTTGTATACACAAACCCGAGAATTTGTCAGACAAACAGTCTGACACTTTGTATGAAAACGAAAGGAGAAGCCCGTTGTCTATATTGAAGTCACCACCAAAACAGCCCAAAGCAGTCACTATCCAAGCGCGTGTAGAAGAATCGGTAAAAACTCGGCTAGAGCTCTATGCTGAGTTCATCGATGCTTCGCCGTCTTATGTGATTACCGAAGCCCTAAAGTTGCTCTTCCGCAAGGACGACGACTTCAGACGCTGGGCAGACCAACACGCAAACAACCACAACAATGGAAAAGCTAAAGGAGACGTTCTTGCGAAGGCCGTCTAACAAAGATGAAGTCCCGTCCAACCCAATTCGGTGCGCGCGAGAACACAGCGTCCTCAAGACGGCATGCCCCGCGCTTTGCAGAAAATCCTCGCTCGAATGCAATTTGTATTGAAGAGGAGAACTCAGAAGTGGCGGAACATTCCCTTCTAGCCGAGGCGCTCGCGGAAGGTAGCAAAAGCCTTCTGCATGCCACGTCACAACACGCGGCCACGGAGGGAGAAGGGAGGACCTGTGCTGAGCGGTCGGCCCAAGCGTCCAGACTCAAACCCTCACGAGAATCCAAGCCTGCCTTCGAAGCCTTGATCGGCAGTCCCGAAGCGGCGAAATTGCTGGGCAACATTCACGTCAAGACCCTGCAGCGCTACGCGCGGACGGGAAGTCTTCCCGGATACCAAATTGGCGGCCGCTGGTATTTTCGAGTATCAGAGCTGGACGCATGGCTGCAATCTCGGATAAATTCGAATTGCCAACCCGCTGACCGCGTGGATTTCACACAGGAGAAGACACAGTGAAATTCACACGGCAACGTTATCAATCAGGAAGTTTGTCACGCGAAGTGCGGAAGGCCGGCCCCGCAGTTTGGATCTTCCGTTGGCGCGAGAACGCAACGGAAGGAAGGGTCTACCGGAAGGTGGTTGTGGGTACCATCGAACAGTTCCCAACCAAGACAGCGGCGAAACGTGCCGTTGAAACATTTCGCTCCACGATCAACGCGGTCAATCCCGCAGTGCCCGTGACCTTAAGGCAATTGGTCAAGCACTATGAAGAGAACGAATTGCCGCGCAAGGCGTTCTCAACACAACGAACATTCCAGACGTCGCTGAAGACTTGGGTTCTTCCCGAGTGGGGAGAACACAGGCTTTCAGACGTGCGCACAGTGGCAGTGGAAGGCTGGCTTCACAGACTGCCACTTGCGAACGCGACAAAGGCGAAGGTCAGAAACACCATGCACGTCATCTTTGCCCATGGCGGCCGCCACGAGTGGATTGCGACGAATCCTATAACGCTCGTGCGCCAGAGTGCGAAGCGTGAGAGGTTGCCCGACATTCTGGAGCTGGATGAACTGAAGAAGTTGCTGGCAGAGCTTGAGAACCCGGCGCGTGCGTTGGTCTTTCTGACAGCCGCCACGGGGTTAAGGGTATCTGAAGCGCTGGGGTTGAAGTGGTCAGACGTTGACTTCGCCGCTGGTGAAATCCGGCTCAGCAGAGCGGTAGTTCATCAGCATGTCGGCGACATGAAGACAGAGGCTTCCCAGAGGCCCGTGCCTATGGATGGCGCACTGCTCGATGCTCTGCAGGATTGGAGCAGACAGGCACCGTACCGGCAGATGGGTGACTGGGTGTTTGCTAGCCCGGATATGGACGGCAAACAACCGTACTGGCCAGAGACGCCGCTAAAGTGCTACGTGCATCCCGCTGCGAAGCGCGTAGGCATAACCAAGGCTCTGGGATGGCATTCCTTCCGCAGAACGTTCGCAACGCTCTTGAAGGGTGGCGGTGAGGACGTAAAGACGGTCCAGGAACTGATGCGGCACGCAAGCAGCAGATTGACGCTGGACGTGTACGCGCAGGCTCTGACCCCGGCTAAACGTGCAGCACATCTGAAGTTGGTTGGATTGATTCATCCAGCGGCAGAAACAGCAATTGGTCCTTTATGGTCCCGCGCTGAAGATGGAGTCGCTGTAAGTAGTTGAAATTATGGAGCGGCCTATCGGAATCGAACCGACACCTGAACCTTGGCAAGGTTCCGTACTACCACTATACTAAGGCCGCTCAACGACAGTTCTTTTTATAACATGACCGCGAGGTAGCGACAAGCCTTGCGTGGCTTCCGTTTCGCCTGCCGCTCACTCCTACTGAATTCATACCGAACTGGGGTTTTAGGAAACCATCGTAACGCGTGCGGACTTTACCACCGGCGAACGCTTTTGCCGGTCGGCGAAGCGATCCGCTTTATCTTTATCGGTGTAGACGCGGCCAAACTTCTCGCCGTCAGCGTAAAAAACGGTCACCAGAAAATGGTGATGTTTGCGCCGCTTGTCTTTACCAAAATTGGTTTTCTCTTTTTTTGGGGATTTTTTTGTTGGAGTTTTGGTCACAGAGGCCATCCCTGATTAGGTTGGTAGGTCACTGCGTCCACTATCGCAGGGAAGCGCCACTCGCGCAAGTACCGCTATAGATAGTAACGCTGCATTTATTACAGCAAAATTAGGCAATTGAGGTATCCCCGGGACTCGTGCGATTTGAAAGTATCGCTTCATCGTTTCTCGCATCAAAACATATGGTGAGGTTGAACGTGGAGCTGGCTGGGAGCCAATTTGGACCACCCTCCCATACCCCTTTTCCTGCAAAAATGCTAGCAAATTGGCGATTTCCTCCAAAAATCGCCGCGGGTGCGCCGAAAGATTCTTTAAAAGAAGTTGCCATCCATGAAACTTTCTCCGGCTTTTTTCGTCTTAACTGGTGAGGGTAACGATAAGCTGGATGTGGCGGAGAATGAACATGATTATGACAATTACGAAACACCCGCCCCTCGTGGAAGACCTGCGAAATCATCCGCAGGAGCAGATCGCTGAATTGCGCATGCTGCTTTATTCCGGTGCTCCTTCGCGGCCAGATCCGCGGCGGCCCGGGTTCTTTGAAATCGAAGGGCGTTCAAACGTTTATTACGTTTTTAAATATCCTACGGGAACGAAAGTAATGCTGCTTGGCGTTTGGGACCGCGAAAGCGATCCTGTAGCGGAGCTCGTGGCCTGCACTTGTCCTGCCGCGTAATTTCGATTTTCTCCTGAGAGCGTAAAAATCTGAGAAGCGCTCCGGCCCAGCCGGGGCGCTTTTTAGTCTTTTTTCTTTGCGTCTTTCTTTGCATCCAAATCAAGGGAAGCAGAGTTGATGCAGTAGCGCAATCCCGTTGGATTTGGGCCATCCTCGAAGACATGCCCCAGGTGCGCGTCGCAGCGGCTGCACTTTACCTCGGTTCGGGCCATGCCGTGGCTGGCGTCCGTTTCGGTCTCGACGGCGGCCTCATTCGCGGGCGCGTAGAAGCTCGGCCAGCCGGAGCCGGAGTGGTATTTGGTATCGGATTGAAACAGCGGCTGCCCGCAGCATACGCACTTGTACACGCCAGGCGTCTCGGTGTCCGCATATTCTCCCGTAAAGGGCGGTTCCGTGCCCTTTTGCCGGGTGACATAATATTGATTCGACGTGAGTTGCTTCTTCCAAGCGGTTTCATCTTTGCGGATTTTCTCGTCCATGGCTGTTTCCTACTCCCCTCGATTTTGGTGTCTGGCCTGTTTTGCCTTTTCGCCACTGGGTATTGGATACACCGCACGGGACAGACGATTCATCGGGCCTCACGCATTCAGAAACATTCACCATACTATCGCGCAAAAAAGCCGTTGTTGACACTGAACGCGATTTTCTTTAATTTCTTAGTGTGAACTCTCGGGCACATCGCCACCATCATCATCACGGCCACACGCCGCGCCCGATGAGGTGTGCATAGAGTTTCGCAACACAAAGCACTCATCGACCCGCTGGCGCAGTAAGCCCCGGCGGGTTTTTTGTTTTTAGGGTGCTGATTTGCGGGAGGGACGCAATGGAATCCGTGAAGATTGATTTTGAAAAAGCTGGCGGGCTGGTTCCCGCTATTATTCAGGACCACCGATCCGGCGACGTGCTCATGCTCGGGTTCATGAACGCCGTCTCTTTGGCGGAGACTCAGCGTTCCGGCGAAGTGGTGTTTTTCAGCCGCTCGCGCAATAGGCTCTGGAAAAAGGGTGAGTCGAGCGGGCATGTTCTCAAAGTGCGCGAGTTGCGTGTCGATTGCGACGCCGATGCCCTTCTCGTGCGGGTGGAAGCCATCGGTCCTGGCGTCTGCCACGAAGGCTATCGAAGCTGTTTTTTCCGCAGACTGGAATCCAATGGTGCGCGCGAAAATCACGGAAGAACGTGCGTTCGCTCCAGAATCTGTTTACGGCCAGCAGCAGGAGAAAAAAGTATGAGCTGCTTGAAGCTCGGCATTCCCAAAGGCAGCTTGCAGGACGCGACGCTCGAACTGTTTGCTCGGGCCGGCTGGAAAATCACGCTTAGCTCGCGCAGTTACGTGCCTACCATCGATGATCCTGAAATCGAATGCCTTATGGTGCGCGCCCAGGAAATGGCACGCTATGTCGAAACAGGTGCGCTCGACGCAGGAATCACAGGGCACGATTGGGTAGTCGAAACCGGCGCCGCCGTTGACGAACTTTCTGAACTCGTTTATGCGAAGCAGCGACTGGCACGCGTGCGGTGGGTGCTCGCCGTTCCTGAAGATTCCGCGATGCGCGATGTCCGAGACCTCGAAGGAAAAACCATCGCCACGGAAGTCGTGCAGATCACGGAAAAATATCTTGCGCGGCACGGCGTAAAAGCTCGCGTGGAGTTTTCCTGGGGCGCGACGGAAGTGAAAGTGCCACAGCTTGCCGATGCGATTGTCGAAGTCACCGAGACGGGGTCTTCTTTGCGAGCCAATCGTCTTCGCATCGTCGATACGGTGCTGGAATCCGCTACAGTGTTCATCATGAATCGCACTGCAGCCGCCCAACCGTGGAAGCGCGAAAAAGCCGAAAACCTCATACTCATGCTGCAAGGGGCGATCGCCGCGGCAAGCAAAGTGGGGTTGCTGCTTAATGTTCATCGCGATGATCTCGCCGCCGTTCTTGGTGTGCTGCCCGCTCTTAAGAAACCCACCATCTCGGCGCTCAGCGATCCGGATTGGGTCGCCATCAATACCATTGTTGAAGAAGCAGTGGTGCGGCAAATATTGCCGAAACTGAAAGCGGCCAAAGCCCAGGGCATCGTCGAATATCCTTTGAACAAGATTGTGCTCTGATGCGCATCCTAAAACTCACTGCCGCTGTCGAAAAGAATCTGCTCCGTTCGCGCCACGAGCGTGATCGCGAAGCCGAGCGCATTGCCGCCGAAATCATCGGCGATGTCCGCAAGCGCGGAGATATAGCGCTCGCAGCATGGGTAAAGAAACTGGATGGAATAAATCTCCGCCGAAGCGGCGTCTGGGTCTCACGACGGGAAATCAAAGCGGCTAGCTACCGGGTCAGCCCGGATTTTCTGCGTGCTGTGCGCCACGCAGAAAACAACATTCGCCGCGTCGCGGAAAAACAACTGCCGCGGGCGTGGTCTCTTAAGGTAGAGGCCGGAGTTACGATCTCTCAGCTGGTTCGGCCTATCGAAGCGGTCGGCTGTTATATTCCCGGCGGCCGTTTTGCTCTCGTCTCCACGCTGCTGATGACCGTCGTCCCTGCGCGCGTCGCCGGAGTGAATCGCATCACTGTCGTTTGTCCAAAACCCAACGCAGAACTGCTCGCCGCTGCAAGATTGCTGGGCATAACGCATATCGCCCGCATCGGCGGCGCGCAAGCAATCGCCGCGCTCGCCTACGGCACAAAAACTGTTTCGCGGGTAGATAAGATCTTCGGCCCTGGCAACCGCTACGTCACGGCCGCAAAGCAGTTGGTCAGCAGCGATTGCGCGATTGATCTTCCGGCAGGTCCGACTGAAGCCATTGTGCTCGCGGCAAAAGGGAATCCGAAGTGGATCGCCGCGGACCTTCTCGCGCAGGCAGAGCATGCACCTGACGCGGGGAGTTCTTGTAACTCCGTCCCGTAAACTCGCGAACGCCGTCCTAAAAGAAGTGCAATCACAATTGGCGAAACTTGCGTCCGACAATCCTGCTCATTTTTCGATGCGCGATACGGGAGCCATCTTGCTTGCGCCGTCTCTCGAGGCCGCTTGCATTTTCTCGAACCGCTTCGCGCCGGAACACCTGAGCCTTCCGGACAATTCCAACGCGCTGTTCAACAAAATCCGCGCCGCAGGCACGATCTTCCTTGGCCCATGGGGCGCGCAGCCGCTCGGCGACTACATCAGTGGCAGCAATCACGTTCTGCCGACCGGCGGTTGGGCGCGGATGCGCGGCGGGTTTTCCGCGGCAGATTTCGTGAAGTGCATCACCGTGCAAACGATTAAGCGTGGAGGCTTCCAGCGGCTTGCAGATGACGCGGTAAGATTAGCGCGGGCCGAAGGATTGCTCGCGCACGCCAACGCCGTCGAGGTTCGGCGATGAAGGTTCGCAAATGAAACCGCAACTCCCCGTTCGACAAGCCATTCTTGATCGCCGCACCTACGAACCTCCAGGCGAGGGCCGCGCAGATAAGCTGCGCCTCGACTTCAACGAAAATACCGCAGGCTGCTCGCCAGCTGTGCGGCGAGCTTTAGCGAAACTCACGCCGAAGCTTCTTTCGATGTATCCAGAGTACGAGCGTGGCACTCGCCGCCTTGCGCGTCACTTTCAAGTATCACCTGAGGAGCTTCTCCTAACCAACGGCGGCGATGATGCTCTGCGACTTTTCTTTGACGCGTTTGTCGATGCCGGTACCAGCGTCGTCATCTGCGAGCCAACGTTTCCGATGTATCGCTATTGGGGAGAAGTGGCGGGGGCGAAAATTGAAGTCGAGCGCTATGGGCCCGCGATGGAATTCCCTCTCGATGGAGTGCTGCAGGCGCTCGCTTTGCGGCCACGAGCTTTGTTCGTTTGCAATCCCAACAATCCCACGGGGACGCTGCTGCAAAAAGATACGATCGAAACGATTCTCAAGGCCGCCACTCACACAGCCGTTGTTGTCGATGAAGCTTACGCCGAGTTTTCCGGGCTGACAGTGATTCCGTGGATCAATCAATATCCGCAGCTTTTCGTGGCGCGAACTTTTTCGAAAGCCGCAGGACTTGCGGGACTTCGCCTTGGAGCCGTCATTGCTTGCGCGGAATCGCTCGCTGTTCTCCGCCGCGCCACAGCTCCCTTCCCCGTCAACGTAGCCGCGCTGGCTGCTGCGGAAGCGGCTGTGGGTGATACCAGAACGATGAAGTTCTACGTCAAAAACATACTGCGTACGCGCGGGTGGTTTGAAAAGGAACTCCAACGATTGAACGTAAAGACCTACCCGAGCGCGGGCAATTTTGTTCTGGCTGATTTCGGTCCCGGCGGATCTAAAATGTGCGCGGAACTGCTAAAACAGGGTGTCATGTTGAGGGATCGCGCGAAAGATATTGGCCCCGGCATCGTTCGCGTCAGCATCGGCACACAAAAAGAAATGGAACGCTTGCTGAAACTGATCAAGCGCTACAGGTAACACATGCCGCGAACCGCAACCATCCATCGCAAGACAACGAAACCGACATTCGCCTGAAGCTGAATCTCGATGGCCGAGGAAAGTCGAGTATCACGACAGGGATTCGTTTTTTCGACCACATGCTCGATCTCGTGTCGCGCCATGGCGCCTTCGATTTGGAAATTACCGCCAAGGGCGATCTAGACGTCGATCAACACCACACCGTCGAGGACGTTGGTATCGCGCTCGGCGAAGCCCTGTTGAAAGCCCTTGGCTCAAAACGCGGCATTCTCCGCGCGGGATATTTTCTGATGCCTATGGACGAGACCCTCGCGGCTGCGGCCGTCGACCTTGGCGGACGGCCTTATTGCGTGGTCAACGCAAAAATCTCGGCAAAACGTGTCGGCGATTTTCAAACCGAGCTAACTGAAGATTTTTTTCAGGTTTCGCGAAAGCTCCTCGTGCCAATGTTCACCTGCGCGCGCTTTACGGACGCTCATCGCATCACCAAGTCAAGCCATCTTTAAGGCCTTCGCGCGCGCACTACGCTTTGCGGTTTCACAAGATAAACGCCTTCGCCACGTCCTTCCCAGCACGAAAGGCCTCCTGTGAAGGTCACGCTCATTGATTACGGCGCGGGCAATGTCACCAGCGTCGAGCGCGCCTTGCAGCGTCTAGGCGCGGTGAGCCAGCGATCCTCGTCGCCCGGGTGCATTGCAATAGCCGAAGCGCTCCTTCTCCCCGGCGTTGGCCACTATGCCGCGTTAATCCGCGCGCTGGACGAACAGTCTCTTCGTGCTCCTCTGCTCGATGCCATCCAACGTGGCGTTCCTTTTCTAGGTGTCTGTTATGTTTCTCAAGCCCTCTATGAAACGAGCGAAGTTACTCCTGAACTTGGTGGCCTAAGACTTTTTTCCGGTTCTGTCCGTTCTCTTCCGGCGACTGTCAAACTCCCGCACATGGGATGGAACCAGCTCAAGCTCATCCGCCCTTCACGTCTTCTCGAGGGAATCTCCGCCGACGCTTATTTCTATTTCGCCCACTCTTTCGCTGCCACCGACGCGAACGGCGAATCCGTCGCTCTCTGCAATCACGGCACGGATTTTGCCGCCGTGGTCGAAAAGTAAAATATCTTCGCCGGGCGGAAATTCCATCCCGAAGAAAAGCGCCGACGCTGGCGCGCGCCTTCTGCAAAAC
>CAVUCM010000044.1:0-27602 GCA_963740015.1 uncultured Acidobacteriota bacterium
TTTCGGCCCGGGCGGATCTGAAATGTGCGCGCAACTACTAAAGAAGGGCGTCCTGCTGCGGGATCGCGCGAAAGACATCGGGCCTGGTATCGTCCGCGTCTCGATTGGCACGCAGAAAGAAATGGAACGCTTGCTGAAACTGATCAAGCGCTACACGTAAACACATGCCGCGATCCGCAACCATTCATCGCAAAACAAATGAAACGGACGTTCGACTGAAGCTGAATCTCGACGGACGCGGGAAATCGCAAGTCACCACTGGCATTCGCTTTTTCGATCACATGCTGGATCTTGTGGCGCGGCACGGCGCCTTCGATTTGGAAATTACCGCCAAGGGCGACTTAGACGTGGACCAGCATCACACTGTCGAAGACGTCGGCATCGCTCTTGGAGAAGCCGTCGTAAAAGCCCTCGGCTCAAAACGTGGAATTCTGCGCGCAGGATATTTTCTGATGCCAATGGACGAAACACTTGCCGCCGCTGCCGTCGATCTCGGTGGCCGGCCTTATTCCGTCGTCAAGGCGAAAATCTCCGCAAAACGTGTCGGCGATTTCCAAACGGAGCTCACTGAGGATTTTTTTCAGGGATTCGCGCAAGCTGCTCGCGCCAACGTTCACCTGCGCGCCCTTTACGGGCGCTCATCGCATCATCAAGTCGAAGCCATCTTTAAAGCCTTCGCGCGCGCACTGCGTTTCGCGGTTTCAAGAGATAAACGCCTTCGCCACGTCCTTCCCAGCACGAAAGGCCTCCTGTGAAGGTCACGCTCATTGATTACGGTGCGGGCAACGTCACTAGCGTTGAGCGCGCCTTGCAGCGCCTCGGCGCGGTGAGCCAGCGCTCCTCGTCGCCCGAGTGCATTGCAAAAGCTGAAGTGCTCCTTCTACCCGGCGTCGGCCACTATGCCGCGTTAATTCGCGCGCTAGACGAGCGCTCTCTTCGTGCGCCTCTACTCGATGCCATTCAACGTGGCGTTCCTTTTCTAGGTGTCTGCTTGGGTCTCCAAGCCCTCTACGAAACTAGCGAAGAAGCTCCTGAGCTACGTGGCCTAAAACTCTTTTCGGGTTCTGTTCGTTCTCTGCCGGCCTCTGTCAAACTCCCGCACATGGGATGGAACCAGCTCAAGCTCATCCGCACTTCGCGTCTACTCGAGGGAATCTCTGCCAACGCCTATTTCTATTTCGCCCACTCTTTCGGCGCCACCGACGCGAACGGCGAATCCGTCGCTCTCTGCAATCACGGCACGGATTTTGCCGCCGTGGTCGAAAAGAAAAATATCTTCGCCGTGCAATTCCATCCTGAGAAAAGCGCCGACGCAGGCGCGCGGCTGCTGAAAAACTTTCTGGGGCTCGCGGCGTGAGCCTCGTACACCGCATCATTCCCTGCCTCGACACGGATGGTGAGCGCGTCGTTAAAGGCGTTAATTTCGTTGGGCTTCGCGATGCCGGCGATCCGGTTGCTCTTGCTGCGCGCTACAACGCGGAAGGCGCAGACGAACTCGTCGTCCTCGATATTGCGGCGTCCCGTGACAGGCGTCCTACGTTTCTCGAAACGATTCGCAGAGTTGCTGCCGAACTCGCCATTCCGTTAACGGCGGGAGGCGGCATTCGATCTCTGGACGACGCACGCTCCGTAATTCGCGCTGGGGCCGACAAAGTGACCGTTAACACCGCGGCGGTCGCTCGCCCCGAACTGATCTCTGAACTTTCTCAGGAATTTGGCGCGCAAGCCTTGGTGCTTGCGATTGACGCGAAACGCGTTGGCGATCACTGGGGCGTCATGGTCCGTGGCGGCCGCGATTCTGCAAATCGCGACGCACTGGCATGGGCCCAACAAGGCGTCAAGCTCGGTGCCGGCGAAATTCTTCTCACTTCCGTCGATCGCGACGGCACGCAACTCGGTTTCGACACGCCTCTCACAAACGCGATTTCGCGAGCAGTAACCGTTCCAGTCATCGCCTCTGGGGGCGCAAAACTTCCGGAACATTTCGCTCAAATCTTTTCCGAAGGTGCCGCCGACGCCGCGCTCGCCGCCTCCATCTTCCACGACAATGCGCAATCCATTCGAGAACTGAAGCAATTTCTCGCGGCCCGCAACATTGAGGTCCGTCTGCCGTGTTGATTCCGTGCATCGATCTGCAGGACGGCCAAGCCGTTCAACTGGTGCACGGGCGCAAACGCGAACTAGCCGTCGCCGACGTTTTCGGCTTGCTCGAAAAATTCAAATCTTACGAATGGCTGCATGTGATCGACCTCGATGCGGCCATCGGTACCGGAGACAACAACGCACTGGCCCGCGAACTCTGCCTCCGCGCCCGCAAGCTTTATAAATTGAAAGTGCGCGTCGGCGGCGGCATACGAACAGCGCCTCGCGCCCAAGAAATCACCAAGTGGGGGGCGGACCAAATCGTCATCGGCAGCGCAGCTTTTCGCGAAGGTAAGATTAACCTCCGCTTTCTCCGCCAGCTCACAAGAAAGTTAGCGGCGGCTCGAATTGTGATCGCTCTCGACACCGCAAAAGGCCACATCACGATTAACGGCTGGCGTCGCAAACTAAGTTTGCGCGCAGAAAATGTCATGTCGCAGCTCGAACCATTTTGCGCCGCTTTTCTCTGCACCGACGTGGACCGCGAAGGCACAATGTCCGGCGCAAACCTCGACTGGTTCCGCAAACTCCGCACCGCGACAAAGCACCCCATCATCGCCGCGGGCGGAATTAAGACCCTCCGTGAAATCTCTGCCCTCGAAAAGATCGGCATGGACGCCGCCGTCGGCATGGCCGTTTACAAAAACCGACTTCGCTAAGTCAATCGTCAATACGCAGCGTGGTAACAGATTTATTTAACAGAGAGGTCGCTGAGATCACAGAGTTCATGGTGAAAACATTGCCGTGTAAATCGACAGGAAGAGTGGAATGCATTCGCGGAACCGAATTAGCCCCTTGCTTCAAACCAAACTTGCGATAGGATACGCACTCATGCGAAAAGCAATCTTGTTGTCTCTGTTGCTTCTATTTTTTGCGAGTGCGATCCGAGCACAAGAATCTGCTACGCCCGATTCCCTGCTCTTCACCTTAAAACCTTTGGGAAACAACGTTTACGCGGCTATCGATAAACCCAAGAGCGCCGCAGGCTCGAATGCTGGATTCGTGATCGGCGACGACGGAGTCGTGGTGATCGACACGTTCCAGGATGAAGCTGCCGCTAGACAATTGCTCTCCGAAATTCAGAAGCTCACCAAACTTCCCGTCAAATTTGTGGTCAACACTCACTATCACCTGGATCACGTGACAGGCAACGGCGTCTTTGCGCAAGCGGGCGCGGTGATCGTGGGCCACAGAAATGTTCGCACATGGATTCACACAGAAAACCTGAAATTCTTCGGCAAAGACATCAAGCCGGACCAAAAAAAGATGATTGAGGAATATGTTGCGCCGCAAGTCGTCTACGATTCCGAAATGGAATTGTACTTGGGTACGCGGCGAGTCGTGGTGCGCTACTATCCCGGCCACACTGGCGGCGATTCCGTCGTCACCATTCCTGATGCTCAGGTGGTCTTCTGCGGCGATCTCTTCTGGAATAAGACCCTGCCAAATCTTATCGACGGCACGACAGACAAGTGGGCAGCGACCGATGCCAAGCTGGCAATAGAAGCCCCTAAAGCCGCGTTCATTCCCGGTCATGGAGATGTTGGGAACGCCGCGGACGTTCAGGAATTCGGCGGCTACCTCAACGACTTGCGCGCCATGATGACTCAGCCGGTGAAAGACGGCCTCATGGGCGACGCGCTCATAAACGCCATAATGCCAGGGCTAAAGCAGAAGTACGGCAACTGGAACTTATTCGATTACTTTGCGAAACGTAACATTTTGGATATGGCGAAAGAGCTGCGCGGCGATAAACAGCTCCCTAAACCTGCCGACCCACAATAGATTCTATATTTTGATTTCGTTCTAGTTTCCCCGACAGGCAAGTTATTTCCGCAGGCAAAACCGCTTATCTCAGATACGCGTCAGTAATGTATTGCTGCACCATGCGCTGCGTATTGAAGAACGATCCATTGATCGCGATGGCGTGCTGCATGATCTGGATGTATAGCCGCGGCTCTTTGTAAAACATCGGCAGAATGATGTTTTCCAGTTTCGAGTAGAGCGCTTCCGCCTCTTTGCTGTTGTCGGTGGCAATATCCGTCGGGTCCATAGTGCGCCGAGGCTCGCCAATCGACCATCCGGTGACGCCTTCGATGTGGCCTTCCACCCACCAGCCGTCGAGAATGCTCAGGCTGGGCACACCGTTGAGCGCTGATTTCATGCCGCTCGTGCCGGAGGCTTCGAGAGGAAATTGCGGTGTGTTAAGCCAAAGATCAACGCCGGAAGTGATTTTGCCGCCCAGATCGAGATTGTACTCGTCGAGAAAAACAACAGGCACGGCTTTGCGCAGCGCCTTTTTCGCTTGGAAGATACGGCGAATAATGTCCTTGCCTCCGCCGTCGTTGGGATGAGCTTTGCCGGCATAGATGATCTGGAAATGCCCCGCGTTTTTGGCGATCTGTCGTAAACGGTCCAAATCCGAAAGAATTAGGTCCGCGCGTTTGTATCCTGTGGCGCGCCGAGCAAATCCAATCGTGAAAACCTCTTCATCCAAACTGAGGCCAGTTTTTTCGCGCACCGCTTCCAAAAGTTCGTGCTTGGCGATGAGATGCGCCGACCAAACCTCTTCAGGAGGGAGCCCGAGCGCGCTGCGAAGACTGTAATTGTCTTCGCGCCACTGCGCGATCTGGCGATCAAAGAGTTGCTGAAACGGAGGCGAGGTCCACGTCCCAGCGTGCACCCCGTTGGTGATGGCCTCAATCGGAACTTCCGGGAACATCTGGCGTGAAGTGACACCGTGCTGTTTCGCCACGCCGTTGACGTATTTGCTGAGGCTCAGCGCGAGGTAAGTCATGTTCAAATGAGCGCCGCGAGCCGCCGCTTCCTGCAGGTCAGGAAAGTTTTGTTCGGTTTGTAGAGAGCGCTTCACGAGCTCGGCAACGGCAGCGTCCTTCAAATCGAAGAACTTGCTTTGCTGCGGAAAGACGCGAGTGAGGTATTCAATCGGGAAACGGTCGTGGCCTGCAGGCACCGGCGTGTGCGTTGTGAAAACGCACTTGGCCCGGACTTTTTCGATGTCCTCGCCATTGATGGCTGTGCGCCCTGCTTCCACCGCTTCCTCGCCGAGTAGCTCCAGCGAGAGAAGCGCGGCATGGCCTTCGTTCATGTGATAGCGCGTGAGATCTTCGTACCCAAGCGCGCGAAGCATGCGCACGCCGCCGACGCCCAGCAGAACTTCCTGGCACAGCCGGTAATAAGAATCGCCGCCATAAAGTCCGCCCGTGAGGTTGCGGTCCCATTCCGCGTTCGAAGGAAGATCGGCATCCAGAAAATAGACCGGCACTACAAAGCCGCGGACGCCTTTAACGTCATAGCGCCAGCAGCGAAGTTCGACGCGCCGGTTTTCCAAAGGCACGGTTACGCGCGCCGCTTCTTCCTTAAGAAAATCTTCGACGTTCCACACCACCGGCTCTTCCGTTTGGGTGCCGTCTTCGGAAAGATGCTGAGAAAAGAATCCCCTGCGGTAGAGGAGAGATACAGCCACCATCGGGAGGCGAAGGTCGGCCGCGGCGCGGATGGTGTCTCCCGCCAGCACGCCCAAGCCGCCGCTGTAGCTGGGCATGGCGTTCTCGAGCGCAATCTCCATGGAAAAATAAGCAACAAAGCGCTTAACCGAATTCGCCGACGTGGACATCTCTCTCGCTTCTCCACTGGGCGCCGAGACCTCAGCCCTGCGGGAAAAATGGGCAACGACTGACCTTTAATTGTCTGGGAAACGCCGCGCTCAATCAAGCAAGTAGAAAAGATTGGTTGCCATGTACGTTTCAGCACGATTACGAAGCTTTGTGCAAAGGACTGCGGGAGGGCAACCAGGA
This sequence comes from uncultured Acidobacteriota bacterium, assembly GCA_963740015.1. GTDB lineage: Bacteria > Acidobacteriota > Terriglobia > Acidiferrales > UBA7541 > Acidiferrum. Next base: position 5,961 of record CAVUCM010000044.1, read on the forward strand.
ATGCCTGTCTCCCTTTTCAACACATTTCTACTCTTTCGCGGGCGCGGGACGAGCTTGCGGCGTAGGCCGAGTGAGCAAATCGACGTACTCCTTATAAAACTTTTCCTTATCGAGGTCTTTTTGCACTTCGACGAGGACCTCGCCCATTCCGGGCTGGAGGCCGGGCGCCCAAGCCAGCGTGTTTCCATAGGACGCGCCATGATCGACTTCCACATCGACGTAGAGCTTTTGCCACTTGGTGATGAAGCTTGGATCGAGCCACGCGACGGCGGCCAGCTCATCCCAGAGATAATTCGCTTCCGCATACTTCGCAACATACTGCGCGGCAGGAGTGGGACTCTTCGCGACCTGTTCGATAAGACCCTTCTCCATGCGCGTCTTGACGGAAATGTCCACGGTCGTGAGGACGACCCGAGGCCAATGGGCATGTAACACGGCTTGCGACGCTTCCGGATCCATCCAAAAATTAAATTCGCGCTGCGGGCTGAGGCTGAATTCCGGATCGTCAGTCTGGGGATTCATGCTCCCACCCATAACGATCAGCTCCTTGGCAAGCTCAGAGAAGTGCGGGTCAAGAGCAATGGCTAGGGCCAGGTTGGTCATCGGTCCGGCCGCATATATCGTGACCTCGTGCGGGTATTGATGAACCAAGCGAACCATAAAATGTGCGGCGTCTTCCGTTGAGGGCTTAGTCGTAGGAGTGCCCTCTGGCATGGGAGGAACTTCGTACGGGCCGTGAACGGGGTGGCGGCCGGCAAAATTCCAAGCGCCCTGATAAATGATCTTGCCGTAGAACGTCTCCCACTTGGCAATGTATTCCTTGGAACTCACAAGTGGAAAAACGGCGCCGGGAACTACAGGAATGTCGGTGCGGCCGATGATTTCCAGCAAACGCAGCGTGTGCTGTACTTCCTCGTCGCGCCACGCGTCGCCGGTGAGAACGGTAATGCCCAGAACATCAGTTTCCGGCGAATTAACGAGCGTCAGAATAGCCTGCATGTCTGTGCCGCCGGGACCAGCGGCATCCTGATCGATAATGACTTTGCGCTTCGTCTGCGCGTGAAGTGGCAATGTAAAGACCGCAGCGAGAACGGTGAGCAGCGCGAATGGGCGAACCCAAGGCATGGAGCATTCCTTTCCGGAATGGATTGTCAAGAATCGAGTGAGGATGATAGACCAGGCAGACGCCTAGGGCCAACTCATGGTTCCTACGACAAGCGGCCCACCGAAGCTTAAGTGGGCCGCTCTATCGAGATACGAAGTGCTGGTAACCGGCGCGGTTTAGAAAGTGAGTTTCAGACCAAACTGCACGAGTCGCGGGTTGTTGACCGTTGAGTTGACCGCGCCAAAACCGCTTACCGCGGCGAAGTCGTTAATCGGCATGCCGAACTGAGCGTGGTTAAAAAGGTTGAAGAATTCCGCTCGGAAATTCAGACCCATATTTTCCCAAGGTAGCGCGAATTGTTTGATCACGGAGAAGTCGGTATTGACGAAATCCGGACCATAGACAGGAACACGACTGGCATTGCCGAGTTGACCCGCAGCGGGCTGCGCAAAGCAGGCTGGGTTAATGTACTGGGTCTTGGTCTGGTTGGCGTAGGGATTGCAACCGGCAACCTGGTCCGGGCGCATAAAAGCGTTGCCGTTGCCGCCCGTGTTGAAGGAGACGCCTGAGGTATTGTTGCTATCAATCAGGGGGAAGGCGAAGCCGGAAGTGATTTTTTCGATAACCGTTACCTGCCATCCGCCCAGCAGCGAATTCGTCACGTTGCCCCAGTCGGAGCCGAATTTCTTGCCTCTGCCAAACGGCAAATCATAGATGACGCTGGCAGTAAAGTTGTTGTGAAGATCGAGCTGAGACGGGGCCCAATCCAGTTTCTGCCAATTCGGCAGCGGGAAGTACGGCGCGCTCAGCAATGAACCGAGGCCGTCGCTGAGCCCATTGTCGTAAGTATGCGAGTACGTGTAGGCGATCAGCGCGTAAACACCGTAGCGGGAACTCTTGGTCTCGGCCTTCGCTTGAAAGGAGTTATAAGTGGTTTTGCCGAGATCCCCGAATTCTAGAATGGCGTTGCCCAGTGGTGGAGTATAGGGCGAGATGAAAGGAGCCCCACCTGGGGCGCAGCCGAGGGTGTAGCCACTAATCGTGCCGCAACCCGAAGGGCCATTCGTGTCCATGGCGTTACCGGCGACCAGAATGTGGTCGCCACGCGAACCGGCATAGCCAGCAGTGAGCACGATATTGCCGGGCAACTGGCGCTCAATGTTGACGTTATATTGCAGCACCTGTCCCTGCCGGAAATCCCGTGGTTGGAAGAAATAGGTCCCCGTAAAGGTGGACAAAGTCGGCGGAGTGTTAAAGATTGGAAATCCATTGGAAATACTCACGACGTTGCCGCCCGGGCCGCAAGCCGGGGTATTACCGGACGGTGTAGAAACCGGGCATCCCCCGAATTGGAAGATGTCGCCCTCGGCGAAAAAGGGAGGGTTCTGCCAGAGACCCTGCGCGCCCTGGCTCCAGGCAGAATCGTGGTAGATGGAGAAGCCGCCGCGGAGGACGGTCTTGTCGCTGCCAAGGAGTTTATAGGCGGCACCGATGCGCGGCTCAAGAGCCTGCCAATCCATGTTGATGCCGGCTGAACCGCCGATGCCGTTCTGATTGGCGACGAGAAGCTGACCTGTGGTGGCAAATGCGCCGGTAGCGATGGTGGGCGGAAGGAAATCGGCCATGCGCCCGGCGGCCTCGGTGATGGGCGTGCTCAAATCCCACGCCAGGCCCAGATTGAGGGTGAGGTCTTTTGTGATTCTCCAATCGTCTTGAACATAGGGACGGATGATTTTCCAGCGGCGGCCGGTGACCGGGCCGTTGAAAGTCTGATCGTGTTCGGAGATGCTCACATAGCCCAAGCTTAGATCAGCTTCGGCATTACCGGAGAATGCCCCGAGGGGAATCCAGAAACCATCCTGGAAAGCTTCGGCGCCGACGTTCATTTGATTGGCGCGGACGTCAATTCCGACTTTGAACTCGTGCTTGCCGCGAATCAAATCGAGGGAATCAGCGAACGTAAAGATATTGGTTCCACCCTGAAATGGACTGTAGCCGCGATCGCCAAGGGACCACAAGCCGCCGTTGAACAACACCGAAACCAAGCCGCAGCTATAAGCTCCCGGGGTACACGTCGCGCTCCCGGGCGCGCCGGTGCAGCCGAGGTTGGCGCCGGGGATGCCGATGCCGGCGAGGTTCGCAGAACTGCAACTGCCCGTGCCCTGAGAAGTGATGTAGTCGAAGATGCGGTTGTAACCAAAGCTCGCTGTGTTCACCGTTGTAGGTGAAAAAACGTGGGTTTCGCTGAGGGCCACGTTACGGGCGTGATTGACGATGCCCTGGTTGCTGCCGAAGGCGCTAGCCTCGGCAAAACCACCGGTAAAGCCGCCAGGAACGAAGGAGTCCGCATCGTCGTAGCTAAAACGGCCGAAGATAGTGTCGTTGGCAGTCAGGTTGTCATCCACGCGAATGTCAAACTTCGTTTCATAAAGGCTGCGTACCGGCTCGCTTACGAAATTGAACCCCTGAGCGGGATTGTTGGCGTTTGGAAAGGGATACAAATTCACCAAGGCCGCACCGAGTGGGTTAATCAAAGCAGCCGGTATTTTGGCGCAGTTGACGCCGGGAACCTGGCTGCCGTCCGGATTGACGGCGGTTGGCAGGCCAGCGGCACTGCCGACGCACTGAAAAGGGGTACCACCCGTATAGGGGTTGGTGATGGAAGTGGCAGAAACCGGAGCCCCGAAGGGGTCGGCGCTGAAGTCCGCGTAGGGCTGCGCCGCGCTCGTGTGCATCGCAGCGCTCGGGACTAGACCGGTAAACGTGATGCCATGAAGCTGATCCTTTTGCTCGCCATCGAGGAAGAAGAAAGTTTTATTCTTGCGAATAGGACCGCCGATGGAGCCGCCGAATTGGTTCAGGTTGAACTTTTCTGGCGTGGTGGCGAAGAAGCTCTTGGCGTCGAGTGAGGTGTTACGAAAGAACTCGAACAAAGAGCCGTGGAAGGCGTTGGATCCGGACTTTGTGCTGACCAGCACGGTCGGACCTGCGCGGGTTCCGTATTCGGCGGAGTAGTTATAAGTCAAGACCTTGAATTCCTGGATGTCATCGATCGAGGAAAAAGTCCCGATACCGCCGGCCGTCAATTCGTTGTTGTCCACGCCATCCAGAATCCAGTCGGTGGCGTTGGGACGCGAACCGCCTACAGATAGCGAAAAAGATCCGCGTGCGGCCACCTCGCTGCTTGCAGCGGCCGTGAAGAAGCTATTGGGGTTCGTCTCCGCCGTTGCGCCGGGGGTGAGCGTGGCGAGTTGGACAAAGTCTCGTCCGTTCAGAGGAAGCTGCGCGACCTGTTGCGCGTTGATGACTTGCCCGAGCGAAGGATTGGCAGTTTCTACCGTTACGGCGGAAGCGGACACTTCTACCGTCGAGGAAACCGTGGACGGCGCGAGCGCAAAGTTCAATTCGCGCGCTTCTTCAACTTGCAGGCGCACATCCTTATTCTCGGCACTCTGAAAACCCTGAAACTCGACTCGCACGGTAAAGATTGACGCCGGTAGCAGCGGAATAAGGTAGTGTCCGTCTTCGTCCGTTTTCGCCTGCCGTGAGAGGCCGGTTCCTTGTGAGGTGGCAGTAACTGTGGCCCCGCTGATGGCCGAGCCGGATTTGTCCGTGACCGTGCCCGAAAAACTGCCAGCGGCTTGTCCGTAGAGTGCCGGAGAAACGGAAAGCGCGATCGTACAGACCAACATCAGAAAAAGTATTCTGAACCTCATACGTAACACCCCTTTCGACAACCCCTGTTTACAACGATTGCGCAGCCCCTGCTCAAAATTTGCTATCTCGGATGGAGCTGAAAAAAGTTTCGGCAGCTATTGATTCCAAATACTGTACAGGACCAGAACACTCGAACGAAGAAGAAATCCAATGCAGGGTCATGGCACAGACCGCGGAAACAATCTCTAAGCGAAGCCACGAATGTGAATAAACGTTAACAATCTCCAGACATCCCCCAGTTGCACCCGTGCGCGTAGGCTAGCGTCCGGCCAAGAGAAGTGTCAAGACAAAAGTAAGGTTTGAAAAGAGTTGCGGAGGAAAATATTTCTTGGATATTTTGATTTTGCAATGAATTCAAAATTTTGATGCACAGCGCCGAGAAACAAGCGCCGCAAGCTGCGGACTGAGAATCCACGGTTCCGAAACGGGAATGGCTTCATGTCGGCTATAATCACGCACCGTGTCCGCGAAAAATATTTTGGATGATGTGCGTGTCTTCGAACTGAGCGAGGCGCTCGCCGGCCCTTATTGCGCGATGCTGCTCGGGGATTTTGGCGCGGACGTACTCAAAATCGAGCGCCCTGGAGTGGGCGACCAGTCGCGTGGCTGGGGACCGCCATTTGTAGGGAGCGAGTCGGCGTACTTTCTTGGGACAAACCGCAACAAACGCTCGGTCGCGTTGAATTACGATCATCCCCAAGGTCTCGAAGCACTGCGGAAACTGATCGCCGCAGCAGATATTTTCATTTGCAATCAACCCTCGCTCGCCTCGCTGCAGAAACGCGGGCTCGACCCGAAAACTCTGTCTGCCCAACATCCCCGCCTCATCTATTGCAGCATCACAGGATACGGTTTCACGGGACCTAAAGCAGGGCGCCCAGGCTATGACATCCTCGCGCAGGCAGAGGCTGGCGTGATGAGCTTTACTGGCGAGCCCGACGGCGGCCCGATGCGCTATCCGATAGCGATTGCCGACATGACTTGCGGCATGTACTCAGCCATGGGAATTTTGGCAGCCCTCTACGCGCGCGAGAAAACGGGCCGCGGCCAATTTTTGGACATGGCCCTGCTCGACTCGCAGCTGACCTGGCTGGCGAATATCGGGAGCAGTTACTTGAACGCGAACGCTTCACCAAAACGCTGGGGCAACGCCCACCCCAATATCGTCCCCTACGAAGTTTTTCGTGGCGCGGACGGCCGCTCCTTCGTTGTAGGCATTGGAACCGAGGTGCTCTGGAAAAAATTTGTGCGCTTGCTGGGAATCGAGAACGGCATCGGCCAGGATGAAAACTTCAGGACAAACGCGCTTCGGACAAAAAATCGCGCCAAACTGATTCCCCTCTTACAAAAGTTGTTTGATGGCTATGCCGCGAGCGTGTGGCTCGAGCAGTTCGGCGCTACGGGAATTCCCGCAGCGCCGATCAACACCGTCGAGGAAGCTGTGAACGACGCGCAAACGCTAGCGCGAAACATGATCGTACAACTTGAGCATCCTGCGCTGGGCGTGGCGCGCAGTATCGGGAACCCCATCAAGTTTTCCGAGACGCCAGTGAGTTACCGGCTGCCGCCGCCGTTGCTCGGCGAGCATACGCGCGAAGTTCTGCGAGATCTCGGCTATTCCGAAGAGGAAGTGCGCGCGATGTCGTCGGCGGAGATCTGATGCCGCTCCCGTCCAAAGAGCCCCTATCCAAGCCAGTCTCTGAAACTCTGCTCGTTCTCCACAGGCAGGCCGTGACTCCAAACACGCGAAACGTTTCATCGCCCCGGCGCACTAATTTCAGTACTGCAGAATTTTCTTCCTGTTCTGGTCAAAGTTTGACCCCGCGCGGTATTCTCAAATAAGAAAATCACCTAGCAACATGCGGAGGCATCGAAGATAAGGAAGGAGCTTCCAATCATGAACTCAGGACAAAGACGAACCCGTCTCGCGGGCAGCACAAGACATCGTCTGCCCAATGCAGAAATCGTCGGAGAAGTGCCCAGCGCGGAGTTCCGCGTCACGGTCACCGTGCGTCGGCGCAACGAGCTCCCCTCGATTGAAGCCCAAAGCAGACAGAAACCCGCCGACCGCACCTACATGACGCGCGAAGAACACGCCGAAAAACACGGAGCCGATCCCGCCGACATTTCAAAAGTCGAAGCCTTCGCCACGGAAAACGGCTTGCGCGTCACGGACACAAACGCCAGCCAGCGTACCGTCACACTTTTCGGCACCGCCTCGGCCTACAGCAAAGCTTTCGGCGTCGACCTCAAGATGTACAAGTCCAGCGACGTTGCTTATCGCGGCAGAGAAGGCGACATTCACATCCCAGAAGACTTGCAAGGCATCGTGACCAGCGTCATAGGCCTCGACGATCGCCCTTTCGCTAAGCCGCACTACCGCATCAGCCGCGGCACTGTTCGCGCTGCAGGAGTCGGCGCGGTCGCCGACAGGGCGGCGGCGTCAGCTTCGATCCCCACAGGATTCACGCCGCTGCAACTCGCCTCACTCTACAGTTTTCCAACAAATCTTGATGGCACAGGCCAAACCATCGCCATCCTCGAACTCGGCGGCGGTTTCCATCCAGCGGAATTGACGACCTACTTCGAGAATCTCGGTATCGCCAAGCCGCCAAGCGTAAGCGCGGCCACCTACACAAACGGCGGAACAAACAGCCCTGGCACAAACGCGCTCGATCCCAATAATCCCGATGTTGAGGTCATGCTGGATATCGAAGTCAGCGGCTCGATCGCCCCAGGCGCAAAAATCGTCGTTTACTTCGCCCCGGACGCCAGCGACCAAAGTTTTCTAGGCGTGATGAACGCCATCATCAGCGACACCGTCAACAAGCCCAATATCGTCTCGATCAGCTGGGGCGGTCCCGAAGATACTGCCACCACGCAATTCCAAAACGAGTTCGATCAGCTTCTGCAATCTGCAGCAAGCCTTGGCATAACCGTCTGCGTCGCAGCCGGCGACAGCGGCTCCGCTGACTTCGCTTCCAACGATCCCAACTGGGACGGCAAAACGCACGTAGACTTCCCAGCCTCGGATCCCTTCGTACTCGGCTGCGGAGGCACGCAATTGACCGCTTCAAGAACCGCTATCACGAAAGAAGTCGTATGGGACGATGGAAAAAATGATGGCACCGGCGGCGGCGTAAGCCGAGTTTTCGAGCTACCCAGCTATCAACAGAACGCCGGAGTCCCGCCAGCCTCCGATCCCGCTGGTCCAGTAATGCGCGGAGTACCAGATGTCTCCGGCGACGCAGCTCCCGCGTCCGGCTATCGCATACTTTGCGATGGCACGAGTTTCCCCGATCCTTCGCAGGGAATTCCTCCGGTCGGCGGCACCAGCGCCGTCGCGCCTCTCTGGGCTGGCCTAATCGCGCGAATCAATCAAGGCCTCGGCAAGCCCGCGGGCTTCATTAATCCCCTTCTCTACGCCGCGCCCGCGAACGCTACGTTCCGCGACATCACGCAAGGGAACAATGGCGACTACAAAGCCGGTACAGGCTGGGACGCTTGCACAGGGCTCGGTACGCCGAACGGTCAAAGCCTCCTTCAAGCCCTGACGTCGTGAGTTCTGTCATCTCGAGATCGGTCATCTTCAGATAGGAAGCTCGTGTTCTTACCATGTCCCACGCGATTGGGAGTGCGGCAGCTCTGCTGCCGCTTTTCTCAGCGCCTCGCACGCCCCTATCTTGGACGAGGCTCAATAGTTCTTTAACGTAGGACTACTTGGCTGAAATAAAAAACGGACGGTGAGCAGCGATTAAACTATCGCGCTGGTCGCCGTCCGTTGTGCCTAGATCAAACGGCCGAGGTCGATGAAATCGTCTCAAGTCGAGCTTTGAGATCGCGCGCATTGAGTATTTCCATCGCGCGCTGGAGCAAGCGCTCAAATTCACAGCGTTCAATTCTTGGACCAACTTGACTGACGTTCAGGTGCTGCGCAACTACGACTGAATTTTGTTCCTCTGTAGGAAGACTGCAATGATCTAGATTCACTGAAACACCCCTTGCAAAAGAATTGCCTGACCCTAAGTAGTGCCCAATAGCGTGAAATCGTTTCACGCTCTCTCTATCTTCGGCTAGCGAGTCATTCACTTCCGAACGAGGGGGACTTGCGAGGTTGGGAGGTCAGGATCCCGAGTAAAGCTGAAACGGCGCCCAGTAGTAGGGCTTTCGAAAAACGCTATCAGAGTGTAGTAGCGAGAGCTTTGCCGCACGCAACGCGGTGGCGGGGTCTTTCCCGTGGCTCAGCCCGTCATATAGCCCGTCCATAAGCTGAGGCGTGGACGTGTCGCTCACTTCCCAGAGAGCTCCAATAACATTGTGAGCGCCGGCGCGCAAGAAGGCCCAAGAGAGGCCCACAAGTCCTTCTCCAGAGAACGCTCGTGTCCCCGCGCCATTGCATGCGGAAATAGTCACTAGTTCAGCCGAGAGGTGGCGCGTGACGATATCTCGCGCGTACAGCTTGTAGGAATCTTTGTCTTTCTCCTTGCTCAGAATAACGGCGGATTCGAGCGGACGCGAGCGGCTGGCGGTGCCGTGTGTGACAAAGTGGAGGTAGCTGTATTGTCTGGAATCGCTGCTGAGGTAGGCGGCGGGTGTTGCGCTTATTCCGGAAAGCACTTTCGTCCGGGACTCCGCAAAATGCCTTTCCACGTCTTTCATCTCATCGGCGGCCTGCACCAGCTTGGGGAAATTGTCGTTAGGCGAAATCGTGTCGCCCACAAGAAAGAGAGTTTTTTCTTTTGGCGCGGCACGCGCTCCAGACGACGCGAGAAGCGTGAGAGAACTTCCGGTCGATAGCGTTTCGTCCTCAATCCAGTAATGGGGCTTGGGGTCAGCGACAATGAGCGTTTCAAAGTTCAGACCGTATAGGCTCCCGTCGGGGAGCAGAATTACGTGAGAGTTGGCGGGGATGAGCTTCTTCGCTGGCTCGATGAGCATCGAATAGAGCTTCTGGCCATCAGGATTGGCCGGAACCAGCGGATCGCTTATTTTAACGAGTGCCTCATCGTAGGATTTTACGATCGGCTCGATCTGCGCGGCTGCAGGCAGAGTGAAGTAAGCAGTCTGCTTCGGGGTGATGACCCAGAGGTACGACTGCCGTTCACCTAGCCAATAAAACAAGAGGGTGGCCTTAAAGCGTTGCGCGAGCTGCTGAGGCGGAACGCGGAGCGACGGGGTCTTCGTCAATTTGGAAGAGGAATTGAGACCCTCTCCGAGTGTGCGGGCGCGACTCAAATCCGCTTCATTGAGGGCGTCTCCGGGCCTGCCGCGGCGCATCAGGAAATCGATGTACTGGCCGTAGATCGCGATTCCACTGGTAAGAAATCTGAGGCGCAGTTCGTCGTGGTCCACCGACTGCCGCGCTTCTTCGATCGTGCTGATGGCCTGCAAGAATAATCTATCGGCTTCGGTGTATTTCCCTTGATCGTCTTTGGTGCGGGCGAGTCCGGCATAGCAAACCCAACGCAATTCCGCCCCTGCGCTTGGATCGGAAAGGACGCGCTGGTACATCTGCTCTGCGGACGCAAAATCGTTTCTGGTTGTATAAATTCTCCCAGCCATGGCCCAGGTATCCAGAGCGCTAAACTTATTTTGACCAGCCTCCACGATCTCGAGCGCTTCCTGGTTGAATTTTTCCGCCTCGGCATCGCGATGAGTGTGAAGCATGATGTCGGCGAGGGTGTTCAGACAGGTGACCGTGACCTCCGCGTTTTTCAACTCGCGGGCACGTTGCAGCGTGCTGCGGGCCAGGTCTTCCGCCAAGGCATATTGGTGGAGAACGATGTAGGCGTTGGCCATGCCTGTAAACCAATACGCAGAACGCCCCGACATGCCACTCTTGGCGGATTCCTGCGCACCCTGGTTAAAAAAGTCGAGAGCGGTTTCAAAGTCGCCGAGCTCCTGGTAATTCCAAGCCAGATTCCCTAAGGTGGTGGCCACGTGATTCTGCATACCGAGGGAGCGAGCAAGTTGGAGGGCGGTCTGGCCTCGCTCTGCACCTTGATCGAAATGCCCCTGATGGGTGGCCACCCAAGCTAAGCCGACCTGCGCTACGACCTTCTGATCCTCTCGCCCGAACTCGCCCGCGAGTTTCAGCCCCTGCTCGTACCCGCGCTCAGCTTCGACGTAGTTGCCGCGATAGGCGCTCAGGGTTGCCTGCGTATTCGCCACCTGACTTAGAAGCCGCGGGTGCGAAGCCGTGGCGAGATGCTCCGCTTCGGACAGTTCTGCCTGCGATTTATCGAGCTGCTGGAGATTCATGTGGGCACTACCTTCAAACAATGCCTTTAGCGCAGGCAGTTCGGTAGAGTCGAGAGAAGAAGGCAGAGGGCCATTCAGTACGTCCAGCGCCTCTTTTGCCTCAGACCGCGCAATCAGAATTTGAGCTTTCTGGATGCGAAAGCTCCAATCCCATTGTGGGCTATCCGCGGCGAACTTCGCGGAAGCGAGGTTGACTTGCGAAAAAGCCGTATTGTAATCGCCATGAGCGATCTGTTTTGCGATTTGATCGTGGGCAGCTTGCGGGCTGGCGCGGGGCGCACAGCCCCACACAACCAAGCAGGCGGCGAAAATACCGAGCCGCCCGGCAAATCTCACGGGTTGGGCGGCTGTCCGTTGGTGTGGCTCGAGCCGCCGCTGCCACCACCGCCGTCGGGAGAGCCCAGTTTGAACCGGAGCATGGTCAGCGAGATGGATCCCGGTGTGGCGACGATCTCGCCCAGAGCAATCTTGCCAAAATTGGGGACGGTCATGCGGTTGCCGTCTATTCTGAAGCCCTTGATCTTTAGCAGGTTTGGATCGACTTCGATCTTTTCGACAAGCGAACAAAAAGCAACCTCGCGTCTGACTACAGCTCTTTTATCGCTCTTCAAACGCTTCGTCAATTGGGCAAAGGTCTCCGACTCGACTAGCAACTCATGACGCAGGGTTACGTTCACGTAAAAACCGCCGAGGCGTAGGTTTTCAAAATAACTGCCGAGAGCCATGATATGCGACTCTCTATTCTCTTTGGCCTCCTCATAGCGACCGGAAAGCCGCGCAACGATTTTGTCTGCCGTCAGGACATCGAGGACGCTTAGGCCTTCGAGTAGGGCCGTGGCACTGGTGGTGACCACGGTGGGCTCTTCCCAGCTTCCCGCGACGTGAGTTTCGCCGACCTTGAAAGAAGCTAGGCGCGAAACAGCAAAGTCCTCGACGCGCGAGTGCGCAAAGCCGCCAATCGGCGGCAGCGATGTGGCCGCTTGCGCTGCAATCGGAACGTCCACGGGACGGACAAAGTGGGCGCTGAAGGCATGGCCTCCTGCATGAAAGTGGTAAGGGACGTCTTTCGCGGTCGGGGGCATGGGGGACACCTCAAAACAGCAGTATTAAATCGGGGCCATATAGTCATTCATTTAAAGAACAAATTCAACAACAAACGATTTCTTAGCAGCAGCGCTTTGATTGTCCGTCTGAGCAGGCGTCTGGCCCTTGAAAATCGCGATGGTGTACCGGCCCGGCTTCAAGGACCCTCCACGAATGATGCGGGTAACCGTGTTCTTTGCCTCCTCAGATGACACTGTGAAGAAGGCCAGAACCTTGCCCGATTCATCCTGAATCTGGCAGCTATAGCCGGTCGAAGAGTTGCCAGGCATGTCCACTTCAAGCCGAAAATCCTCGCGAGCACCCACGGCGATCTTCGGAGCTGAGGTTCCCTCGCCCCGCGAACCCGCAGACAGGAGCGAGAAGGACTTAGCGCCCTCCCCGATGACCACGCTTGTCGAGGCTTGCTTTAGGTTGGGAATCGTAACCCCGTTCTGATAGCCAATGAACAACAGAAGAGCCGCAAACACAGGAACCGCGAACGCGGGCCGCAACCATGCGAACCAGCCTCGATTCTTTGGCGAGACCGGAACAAGACCTTTCACTTCAATAGTTTCCGGAATTTGTTCGCGATACACTTGTCGCGCGCTTTCCATGAATGCCGCAGTAGCCTTCATCTCTTCAGCGCACGCAGGGCAATCAAAAAAATGCTCTTCAAACGCTGCGTGTTGCTCCTTGGGAAGCTCTCCAAGGAGGTACTTCTCAGCCGCCTGTAGCCGCACGGCTTCATTATGATCCATGATATTCATTGTTTGTCATCCACCGATGAGTAGTGCAGGTGGGAACCAGTTCGTTTCATGTTTCCTCATCATCAGACCGCTATCCAGGGTGACCGTCCCTGTCTTTCTCATACAAAATCTTGAACTTATCCTTTGCTCGGTGGAGCAATACCCGCAAATAATCCCGGTCTACCCCAAACTGCTTGCAAACCTCATCCTTATCCTTTTCCTCCAGAAAGAAGGCCCTAAGCAGTTCGCGGTCTTTTTTGGGCAGTTCCTCGATGACCTGGCGAACCCGATCCTTCATCTGTTTCGTGACCAACATGCCTTCTATGTTCACGGCGTGGTCAGGCACTTCCAGGTAGGAGTCATCCCAAGGGCTGGTTCGCGATGAGGCTCGGTAGAACTCGTGCAAGACGTAGTTGCAAGTGGAGTTAACAAACGCGCCGAAGCGCTCCGGCTGCCGAATCCCATCCTTACGCAGGGTAACCAACACTCTTATATAGGTTTCTTGGCGAAGGTCTTCGACGGTTTCCGAGGCGAGCATTCTCGCCCGCAATTTGATCCGCAGGAGTTGATCAAAATACGTCACAAAATGCAGCTCCGTCGAGGGGTCTCCCTCGCGGAGGCGCTCCACGTATTCCCTGGTGAATGCGAAGAGTTCCACGTACGCCTCAGTTTTATTGCCGACGAGTATAGCCGTGCCACCTACCGGGAGCAATGGTTCCCATTTTGGCGCGAATCTGTGAAACGAAATTCATTCCTCCTGCACTACTCGGTTGTAGGAACCCATTGAATGTTTGGGCGTCCTGCGGCGAAGGGACGGTTCCCCTGTCCCCCGCGTGTCCCACCAGGGCGCATCCAAGTCGGACCTGGACCCACGAGGATGCGCCTCCCCCCTTAAAGGGGAGGACCATTGAAACTGGAGGCTCCGTGTCACGTTTGTTGGAAACCCACAGCATTTCCACTCCCGCATCGATTCAATTCGGTTCAAACGCTCTGAGTACTAATGCGCGGACACCTGGTATGTGCTACACCAGTTCTCGTATCACAGCACTCAGCATTGAGTTCGTTGCCAAGCCCGATGAAGCACACAAGATCCACGCCGCTTTGCCCGCGGCGATCGATGGAGCGCTTGGAGAGGTATCCGGTTTCGCCGGAAGTTTCGTAATGATCGCAAACCACGAAGCACGCCTCGTAACGGTTGTCACACTCTGGAGCGGAGAAGACCGCATGCAGCGCTGCAGCGAAAACGTGCGCTGGGTGCGGGCTTTGCTGGCTCCCTATCTGGATCGCTGCCTGCGCGTCCAAACCCTGGCCGCCTATGCGCCCGCCGCAGCGCAAGCTCCGCGCGAGTTCGAAGCGTCCTGCTCGGAGGGAGCGATGCAACCTGGGCGGAACGAGGAAGCCGCGCTGTGTATGGCATGAGTAAAACTGACAGTGACGTTTGCGGCACCATTCTGTAGAGGTTGCGGCAACGGCTGAGTGCCCTCGCAACGTCTAACTCTATGGGGGCTTGTATAGAGAAGACAGTTGCGGGCGGTATGGGAGTGAAGAGTTTTGAGTTAGGGGCCATGTCCAAGATGTTTGAAGACAAGATCTGTGCAGTGGATTTTTGTGAAGGGGCCGCGGTTACATCCATAGCTCAGCAGGAATTTTGCCTGAACCACTTCATCGAACTCTGCTACGAAAATTTGCAACGTATTGATCCGCGCGGCCAGAAAATGGGGCGCGCAAATCTCGATCTCGCTTCGCTGCGCGCGTTCATCGAAGAGTGCTCGCGGCGGGCTCTCGATGTGGCGCTGCATTGCGATGACATCAGCAATCTGCAACGTGGGCGCTTGCTGGACATTCTTTTGTGGGCTGGCGAACTTTTCCTTCTTTTACGCGCTCCCTCGCGCGGGTTCGCGGATTCCATTTTAGAGGAGCACGACCCAGTGCTTACTCGCCTGGCGGCTCGCCATTTCTAGAGTTCTAGCGGCACTGTCATACCCCTGCTGAGCAGGAGAGCATTGAGCCGAATGCTCAATTCGCGCGCCACGTTTTCAATCCTTACCTTCACCGGCTTTCAGTTGCTTCAGTTCCCTTTCGCGGTCTAGATAGCTTTCGCCATTCGTGATCCACGGAGCAGCAGGCTCATCCTTCAAATAGTAGCCAAACCAGGCAAAGATGCGGCGTTGGTAATCGATCTGGTTGGGTTTCTTGCGCAGGCCGTGGTCTTCGCCAGCATATTCGAGAAGGACTACGTTCTTTTTTGCACGGCGCGCGATGTTGTAGAGCTCGACGCCCTGGTGGAAAAAGACGGTGCCGTCGCTGTCGCCAACTTCGATGAGCAGAGGCGTGGTCATATTTTGCACGCCGAAGACGGCGGAGTTGCGGATGTAAGCTTGCAGGTCTTCGTAGAGTGGGACTTCCATGCGCTGCTGTCCGGTTTCGATGTGATCGGTCTCAGCAATGCCAGAGCTCCAGTGGTGATTTCCATAGTTGCTGACGAGATCGGTGATGGGAGCCCCCGCGACGGCGGCGGCGAAGAAATCCGTCGTGTGCGTAGCGAGGTAGACGGAGTCAAAGCCGCCCCAGGAATGGCCCATCACGCCGACTTTCTTGGGATCGATGATGTTCATCTGAATGACGCGCTTGACGGCCGAAGTAACGCAATCGACGACCGAAACGCCCGGTTCGCGGGGACGAAAAACAATGTCCGGTTGCAACATGAAATAGCCATGGCTGGTTACCGCTCCGACGTTGTAGTAATTGCGTTCCGAAGGCGCGCTGTATTGATGCAGGCCGTCAGACAATTTTTCGTACATGTAGACGACCATTGGGTATTTCTTGCTGGGGTCGTAGCCGGCGGGGTAGTAGAGCGCTCCTTGGAGATGCTCGCCGTGGCTATTTTTGTAATCGATCAGCTCTTCTTTACCCCACGCATAATTGCTTTGGAATGGATTCGTTTTCGTGACTTGTTTGGGATCTTTCAGAGCGGGTCCGCCGACGAAGGCGTTGGGCGATTCAATGAAAGTTTGAACGACATATTCAAATACGTCCGCGTCCTTAGCTTTTCCCAGCTGGGCGACGCTCTTATCGAGCCAGACAAGGTGTTCTTCTTTGAGCGAGCCTGAACCACTGGGATTGAGCCGCGCGTAACCAGATTTCTTCGTCCAAATGCCGAACATGCTGAGGTACATCGGCTTATCGATGTCGATGAACTCGTCGCGGGGATTTAATTTTACATAGCGGTGGCGGACTTGGTCGGCCGCGCCATCGGTGAGTTTTGTAGCGTGTGAGCCGTCGGGCGAAACCTGCCATAGGTCGAATTTGTCGTAGAGGATGATGCTCGCGTCGTCCTTCGTCCATCCGGCGAATCCGAAGGCGGGCTTCTGCTTGATGGTGTAATCGGCTTCGAGGTCGGCGAACGCCGTAGGGACGGTCTTGGTGATATTGACGACCGCGCGCGTTGCGGTGTTCACGGTCCAGTAGTTGTTCTCGTGAAAGTAGAGCAGGTAGCGGCCGGCAGGACTTGCCTGGAGATAGTAGTCGTCATTGAGCCGGTCCTGAATTTTTGTGCGATTCCCTGTAGCCAGGTCCACGAAGTAGATATCCGCGGCAGGCCTGCCGATGCTGCGCTCCATGGCGTACGCGGACCAGTTTGCGGCGTACGCTGTTTGCTGATTCTTGAAAGGCACAACTTCTTCGTCGAGGTCTTTGCCAAGCTGCACAAACTGACCGTTCTGCAAATGCCAGGCGCACAGCATATTTTTCTGGCGATCGTTCTTGGCGTTGAGCTTCTGCTTGGGCATCACTTCCGTGTCGCGCGCATTCCAGATGTCCACGGTGGCCTGTTCCTCTGGTTCCTTGGCTTTGTCTTTGTCCTTCGCTGGGGAACTTGCCTTGCCGCCGTCACCATCCGTGCTACTCGTAGATTTTTTGGCCTCGGGAATCTTTTCTTCCCATTTGGCTATGCCGAAAAAGACCGTTCCACCATCCTCGGACCAGGATGGTTTTTGAAACCCAACGGTGCGCATGCCTGCGGGAAACTTCGCGTCGGCGGTGGGGTCGTGCGCATGGCTGGCTTCGGAGCTTTCGCCGAGATGCGTCCACGCCAGTGCGACTTGCGTCGGTCCTTCGCGATGCTCGTCGGATTTGGAACGAAAAACGGCGAGGTCATTGCCGTCTTTGCGCCATGCCAAACGACTGTAAACCGAGTTTGAAGAGTCGAGGACCCGGACGGACGCGTTTTCAGAATTAAAAAGTTGCACGCCATTGCCGGTTTTGTCTTCGGAGTTGATGGTCATGGCGAGAAGCGTGCCGCGCCCAGGAAGATCCTGCCACGCAAACTCAGAAACGTTGCCGAAGGAGGTGTCGTGTCCCGAGGAGAGCTGGCGGAGGATCAGCGTCGCCCCTGGCGTGTCGTCGCTTTCTGTGTTTGCGGACGCATCGGGCGTCTCTTTTTTTTCTGGAGCATACTTTCGCATCGCCAAGTACGTTCCCGTGGGACTGAAGGCGAAGGACTCAATGCCGTCAACGACGATTTGTTCGCCGGTCGAAAGATTGAGAAGACCGAGCTTTCTTTGCACGGGCTTCTTGTCCTTCTTCATTTTCTCTTCTTGCGCCTCGGAGTAGCCGATGGCGTAGGCAACCCAACGCGAGTCCGAAGAAAAAACGGCTTGCGTGCCGAACGCAGCCGTTTTGGTGGTGCCGTCGGCGATATTTGTGACGCGCAGTTCGTTTTCGCGATTGGAACGGTTTATGCCGTAGGCGATCCACTTGCCGTCCGGCGAGAGGCCGCCAAATTCGCGCGGCACGGCGAGCGATTCCCACTGGCCGTAGTCGGGCGGCTGCACGGGGGCTTTCGTCTGTGCGTGAAGCGAAATGCAAAAACCAAATGACAAGATGAGAGCCGAGGCTATTCGTCGCATCGCGCGCCTTCCTGACTGGAAAGTATGATCGGATCGAGCACGCGAATTGTGCCTGCGATGGCAGGGTTGGCGCAAGCGGAGAGAGGGTGCCCCCACCCCGTTTTTTTGTAACTGCGCATTCTAAAGGACTTTAAGTGCTGTGTTTTGAAACTGCGTATTCTAATGGAGTTACGGGTGTGTTTTGCGGAACTGCGGATTCTAAAGGGGTTGGATTGATTCGCTCTGGACGGAACAGCCGAGCTGGGGTGGACGTTGGATTTTAACACAGAGATCGCAGAGTTCACGGAGAGGAGGTCGAGGAGAGGGAAGCTAAGACACTGAAGGGATGACTCGAAGTTTGTTGGCGCGGATCGCGAGCGAAACATGGGATATGGTAGCAGGAGAAGTGGCTTGTTGTCAAGACATTTATAATCATATTTAGTACTCATTCGAACGCAGCGTGTAGGATCGAATGAAGATCGCGAAAGTCCAGGATTGGAATGAGTTGGCCGGATATTGATTGGCTCGACACGGATGTGGAAATGTGTGGAAAAATCAAGAAAAGGGCATCCTTGCCCGGTTATCGCAATATTGCTATACTAAAATGCAGAGCGGGAGCAGTTGTGTGAGCAACGGGTTCACGATTGACTATGTAGAATTGCCGAATGGACGAATTCCAGGCCGGGAATTCGTAGACTCGCTTGATGAAAAGGCCGCTGCGCGGATTGATGCTTTCATTGAGCGTCTGCGCATTTACGGCAATCGCATGGATGGGAAATTCGTGAAGAAGCTGGCGGACGACCTCTTTGAGTTAAGGGTCAAACAGTTCGACAGGATTTTTCGAATTTTGTTCTTCTATCAGCCGGGAAGGCTGGTGGTCGTCACCTCAGGTTTTCAAAAGAAGACGGAGCAAACACCGCCGGCAGAGATCGTAAGGGCGGAACGACTCAGAAAGCTTTGGCTGAAATACCGGAATAGATATCCGGTTTCTCAGAGAGAAAGAGATGTGCTGGCTAAGGAGTGGGGAAGATGAAGAAAGATCGTCACAGTGAGATTGTGGAGAAGCGGTCGCGGAAGAGCGCGACTTACAGGAAGACGTTTGCGCGGACGTTGCACCAGATTGATTTGGCGGTGTTGGTGCGGGAGATGCGCGAGGATGCGGGGCTGACTCAAACGGAGCTGGCGAAAAAGGCCGGTACCACGCAATCCGTGATTGCGCGGCTTGAAGATGCGGAATACACGGGTCACTCGCTGTCGATGCTGGAGCGAATTGCGGTTGCTTGCGGGGTGGGACTGACACTTTACGCGGAGAAGAAACCCGACTTCGAGCGAGAGGTGGCGTTAGTTTGAGGATCTGGGTGGCGGTCCGCCTCGGAGAGTGGACCCTGCGCAACATCTGCTGGATGCCTTGCGCGACCATCCAACCCTTTTTAATCGTGCTAAACTCGTTTTAGTCGCGGCCTTGAGCCCGGTGGCTGCGATTGAAAAAGGGCTGCGGACATTGGGTAATAGGAGCGAGCGATGAGCATCGAAATTCGCGATGCGGCCATTGAGGCCAGGCTAAAAAAGCAGCTGCAAGCGACTGGATCCGGCAGCGTAGAAGAGGTATTGAACCGCTTGCTCGACACGCAGGAAGAACAAGATCGCTGGGTACTAGAGAACCGCGAAATGATTCGTGCGAAGATTCGGCGTGGCATGGAGCAACTCGACCGGGGCGAGGGGATTCCTGAAGAGCGACTCCGGGCTCACTTAGCAGAATTGAAAGCCAAGCCTGAATGAAGGCGCGGTACGTTCTTGCGCCGGAAGCAGCGCTCGACCTTGTCCAGATTTGGCGCTACTTAAAAAAGGAAAGCAGCATAGAAATAGCCGACCACGTTGAATTAGTTATTCTGGATAAAGTTGCTTTTCTCGCGGAATGGCCTAGCGGTGGGCATTGGCGCAAGGATTTAACCGATGAGGCTGTGAAGTTCTTTTCTGTCTTTTCCTACTTGATAGTCTATAGGCCCGATACGAACCCTCTACAGGTGGTTTCCATCCTCCACGGGCGTCGCGACGTAGAACAAATCCTCAAAGATCGTCTCTAGTAATGGAGTTTAGAATTCATTCTGACTTTTCGCGGATTAGTCGGCGGAGGAATCGCCGACTGGGTGGCGTGTGCGGGTGAAGAGGCGACGCGCGGCCGTGGCCCAGGGCACGGTCTCAAATTCGGCGAGATACGAGTAGGCTACTGGCACGACCAAGAGAGTTAGCAAGAGGCAGAGTGTTTGGCCGCCGATGATGGTTACGGCGATGGAGGCGCGTTGTTCGGAGCCGGCGCCTATGCCGATGGCTACGGGGATTAGACCGGCGATGATGGAGAGCGTGGTCATGAGGATGGGCCGGAGGCGGACGCGGTTGGCTTCGAGGATGGCTTCGCGGACCGGCATGCCGCTGGCGCGAAGGCGGTTGGTGTAGTCGACCTGCAAGATTCCGTTTTTCTTTACGATTCCCAACAACAGAAACATGCCGAGGGCGCTCCAGAGGCTTAGGGCGCGGCCTGTGATCCAGAGGGAGAGCAGCGCAAACGGGATGCTCAGCGGGAGCGTGAGCATGATGATGAAGGGATGCGAAAAACTCTCGAACTGCGCGGCCAAGACCATGTACATGAAAATCGAAGCGAGCAACATCGCTAGCAAAAGATTCCAGGTGGTTTCTTCGAGGACTTTGACTTGGCCCGTGAAGCGGTAGGAATAGCCCGCGGGGAGGCCAATTTGCTTGATAGAGTCGATGGTGTGGGCGGCGGCGAGATCGAGCGGATAGCCACTCGCGACGTTGGCGTAGACGGTGACTTCGAATTCTCGGTTGTAGCGCCAAAGCGTGGCAGGGCCTGCGCCGCGGACGATGGTGGCGACATTTTCGAGGCGGACTTGGCCGAGTTTAGTAGATGGGACCATCATTTGCGCGAGGACGTCGGGATTGTCACGCTGGCGCTCGAGCAACTGCATGATGACCGGGTATTGTTCGGAGCCTTCTTTGAAGCGCGTGATTTCGTCTTCGCCGGAGTAGAAGAGGCGGACGGCGTCGCTGACATCGCTCATGCGGACGCCGATATCGGCGGCGCGCTGGCGGTCGACTTTTACTTGGAGCTCGGGCGTGTTGAGGTTGAGGCTAGGGTTAACGTCGACGAGCTCGGGATACTTTCGCATCAGATCAGCGACTTGTTTGCTGAGGTCGGCCAGTTGATTTAGTTCGGGGCCGCGAATGACTGCGCCGATGGGAAAGTAGGTTTCGCCGCCGAAGACGGAAGGCAGACGGACGTTGGAAACCATATTGCGATAGGTCCCCAGAATTCCGCGGACCTCGGTGGCGAGTTGCTCGTGAGTGCGTTTTCTTTCGCCGCGTGGGACGAGGCCGATGAAGAGGTGGGCGTGATTCGTCGGGCCGTGCGTTAGAGATTGCACGAACGCGACTTCCGGCAGCGCGACGACGCGTTGCGCTATCTCCGCCGCGCGCTGGGTGGTGATGGAAAGCGCCGTACCTTCGGGGAGCGTGAAGGAACTGATCAGCTCGGATTGATCGTCGGAAGGAATCCAATCTCGGCCCACGAGATGGTAGAGACCGAAGGTAGAGAGAAAAGTCGCGACGCAAATGATGACGATGACCCAGCGATGCGCTAGCGACCACTGCAGAAGCCTTAGATAGGATTGTTCAATCCAGTGCAGGATTCCGGTGGCGTGGGCCTTTTTTTCTTTTTCGCTGATGCGAAGGATACGCGAAGACATCATCGGCGTTAGCGTGAAAGCCACCAGGGAGAGAGACGAGTATGGCCATGGCCATGGTCCAGCCGAAGGAATTTACGTATTTG
>CAVUCM010000045.1:0-135739 GCA_963740015.1 uncultured Acidobacteriota bacterium
AAATCGAAATCGCGCTGCAATATAACGACACTTATGGCGAAAACGTTTTTGCGTTCGCGAATACCATCAACACGGTGGACGGCGGCACGCACCTTTCCGGTTTTCGTTCTGCGCTGACGCGCACGATTAACAATTTCGCGTCCGTCGGCTGGCATGCTAAAAGAACAAAAAGATGAAGTGACTATCACGGGCGACGACGTTCGCGAAGGCCTTGTCGCAGTCGTGTCTGTTCGCTTGCCGCAGCCGCAGTTTGAAGGACAAACCAAAGGCAAACTGAACAGCGACATCAAGGGCGATGTCGAGCAACTCGTCAACGAAAAGCTCGGCGAATGGTTCGACAAGCACTCCACGGTGGCCCGCCGCATCATCTCCAAGTGCATCGATGCTGCTCGCGCCCGCGAAGCCGCGCGCAAAGCCCGCGAACTGACGCGGCGCAAGTCCGCGATGGATTCAAGCGGCTGCCCGGAAAACTTGCCGACTGCCAGGAGCGCGATCCTTCGCGCTGCGAACTGTTCGTAGTCGAGGGCGAATCCGCCGGCGGCTCGGCGAAAATGGGCCGCGACCGTAAATTCCAGGCAATCCTGCCGCTCAAAGGAAAAATTCTCAACGTCGAAAAAGCGCGCTACGACAAAATGCTGGGGCACGAAGAAATTCGCGCCATCATCACTGCCCTTGGCACCGGCATCGGCAAAGACGATTTCGACGCAGGGAAACTCCGCTATCACAAAGTGATTCTGATGACCGACGCGGACGTCGACGGCTCGCACATCCGCACGCTGCTGCTCACGTTTTTCTTCCGCCACATGAAAGAACTGATTGATCGCGGCCATATTTATATCGCGCAGCCGCCTCTGTACCGCGTGAAGCGGGGCAAAACAGAAAAATATATCCGCGATGAACGCGAATTCGCGCACGAACTGATGAAACGCGCCACCGAAGACCACGTCGTGAAAGCGAAAGAAGGCGTGTCGCTCGAAGGCGCGGGATTGACGAAGTTTCTCCTCAACGTGCAGGAGTACGAAGCTGCTGCAGCGAAACTCGGCCGGCGTTTGCGCGAACACGGCCTGGTCGAATTGCTTGCGGAAAGCGGCCTCGAGAAAAAGACGGATTTCGAGGACAAAAAAGCGCTCGACAAACTTTTGAAGGAAGTGGACAAAGCCAAGCTCAAGCTCGAAGGCAAAGTGGCTTTCGACGAAGAGCACAGCCTCTACGAAATTCAGTTCGGCTTGCCGCACAACCAAAAAGTGAATTGGGCGCTGGCTTCGACCGCGGACTACAAACGTCTGCGCGGATTGGCCAAGCAAATCGAGGAGTACAACAAGCCGCCATTCACCGTGGCTCGCAACGGCGACAAGGCGAGCATGGAAAATGTGCATGACGTTCTCAATTACGTCGTGGAAGACGCGAAGAAAGATTTCACGATCACGCGATTCAAAGGCCTGGGCGAAATGAACGCCGAGCAACTATGGGATACCACGATGAACGCGGACACACGGACTCTGCTCCAGGTAAAACTGGAAGATGCCGTCGCCGCCGAGGACATTTTCTCTACGTTGATGGGCGAAAACGTCGAAGCGCGGCGCAAGTTCATCGAAGAAAACGCTCTTGAAGTCGTGAACTTGGATATTTAGTCCGTGGCCGCGCAGGACAACGCGGATGCGGGTTCCATTCGAAACGCTATCCGTTGGGGTTTGCTGTTAGCGGCGATTGCCACTGCCACGTTTCGTTTACCGCGGCTTGTGAACGAATTCCGAGCGTGGCGAGGTGCTCTTGTTCTCGGGGATCCGCCGCCGCAGAAGGCTGGCACAGGGTTCTCAACGTCGAGTTGATCGGTGTGTTGGTCGTGCTGGCCATTGGGATCGCTGCTTTTTATGTATTGCGGCCGAAAGCGAAAGCCGCGGAATGATTTATCAGTTGGGTTGGACGACGTTGCCGGGGCTGCGTGGATTGAGCGTGCAGCGGATTTCGCGCGACGCCAACAGACGCCAGACAACGAGCGCGGCGTAGCGATCGAGTTTGCGAGCGATGTTGAACGCGACAGTTTTGTGAAGCAACTCGAAGAGCACTTTGCGCCATGCGTTTTACGAACTCAGCCGATGCGTTCGACACCGTGAAGGCTTACGTGCTGGAGTACGCAGCAAAACGATAGATATTGCCTGTAGTGGCGCAGCATGCTGCGCCCCTACAACGGAGAAATTAAGCACCAGCGAGGATAAATGGCGGACGAAACAAACAAGTCGATACTCCTTCCGGTCGATATCGAAGCCGAGATGAAGAAGTCGTATCTCGACTACGCGATGAGCGTGATCATCGCGCGCGCGCTGCCCGACGTGCGCGACGGCCTGAAGCCCGTTCAGCGCCGCATCCTCGTGGCCATGAACGACCTCGGCCTCGCCTCGAATCGCGGCTACCGCAAATGCGCCAAGATCTGCGGCGACACTTCCGGCAACTATCACCCGCACGGCGAAGCCGTCATCTATCCCGCGCTCGTCCGCTTGGCGCAAGACTTCAACATGCGTTACCCGCTGATCGACGGCCAGGGGAATTTCGGTTCCGTCGACGGCGATCCTCCGGCGGCCATGCGGTACACCGAAGCGCGTCTCGCGAAGATCAGCGAAGATATTCTCGCCGACCTCGAAAAAGAAACCGTCGATTTCGTTCCCAACTTTGATCAGACACGCGAAGAGCCGTTCGTTCTTCCTTCACGCATTCCGAATTTGCTGGTGAACGGCGCCAGCGGCATCGCCGTCGGCATGGCCACGAACATTCCGCCGCACAATTTGCGCGAAATCGTGGAAGCCGCAATCATTCTGCTCGACAAGCCGGATACGCCGCTGAAAGAAATCATGAAGATCGTGCCCGGTCCGGATTTTCCGACCGGCGCGTACATCGCCGGCCGCGAGGGCATCGAAGCCGCCTACAAAACGGGACGCGGCAGCTTCATGATGCGCGCCAAGGCCGCCATCGAGGAAGTCGGCAAAGACCGCGAAAATATCGTCGTCACCGAAATTCCCTACCAGGTCAACAAATCGAGGCTGATCGAGCGCATCGCCGAATTGGTGCAGACCAAGAAAATCGAAGGCATCTCCGACGTTCGCGACGAATCTTCGCGCGAAGGCATGCGCATCGTCATCGAAATCAAGCGCGGCGAGGAATCGCAGTTCATCCTCAACAATCTTTTCAAATTCACGCAGATGCAGGAATCGTTCGGCATGATCCTGCTGTCCATCGTCGCCGGCCAGCCGCGCGAATTGGGCCTGATTCCGCTGATCAAGCTGTTTCTCGAACACCGCCGCGACGTCGTGCTCCGCCGCACGCGCTTCGAACTGCGCAAAGCCGAAGAGCGCGAGCACATCCTCGTCGGCTATCAAGTTGCTCTCGATCATTTGGACGCCGTCATCCGGATCATCCGCGGTTCTTCGGGCCGCGCCGACGCCAAGCAAAACTTGCTCAATTATTTTTCCGAGCAAGACGTCACCATCACGGAAAACGGAAAGTCCAGGAAGATCGAAGGCGTCAAGCTGGATGGCAGGAAGTATCGAGTCGCCGCGCTCGAAGGCGAAATCACACGTTCTGTCTCTGACGGTCTGACGCCCAGTTCAAGTGGACGCCATCCTCGAACTGCAACTCCATCGCCTCACGCAGCTCTCGGTCGATGAAATTCTCAAGGAATTGAAGTCCATCCGCGAGCAGATTGCCGAGCTGAGAGAAATTCTCTCCAGCGAGAAAAAGCTGAAGCAGGTCATCACCGCCGAGTTGCGCGAAGTCCAAAAAGCTTACGGCGACGACCGGCGCACCCAAATTGTGGATAAGGTCGACGAGATCAAACTCGAAGACCTGATCGCCGATACGGAAATGCTGATCACCGTGAGCCACGCCGGATACATCAAGCGCACCGCGGCTGACACGTACCGGCATCAGTCGCGCGGCGGCAAGGGCCGCATCGGCGCGCGCACCAAGGAAGAAGACTTCGTCGAGCACATGTTCATCGCCTCGGCGCACAGTTACATTTTGCTCTTCACTTCAAAAGGCCGCGTGTATTGGCTCAAGGTGTACGAACTGCCGGAAGCCGCTGCAGCCACCAGAGGCAAAGCGATTTCCAGCCTCGTGAAATTCCAGGAAGACGAAAAGCTGACCGCTCTCGTTGCGGCACAAAACCTCGAAGAAGAGGGCCGCTTCGTCTTCATGGCCACAAAGAGCGGCACGGTTAAAAAATCGACACTGGCCGAATTTTCGAATCCGCGCTCGACGGGTATCATCGCCATCAATCTCGATGGCAAGGATGAACTGATCGGCGCCAAACTTACCGACGGCAAGCAGATGATTTTCCTTGCCAGCCATGAAGGCCAGGCCATCCTCTTCCGCGAAACGGAAGTTCGCCCGATGGGCCGCAACGCCGGCGGCGTGAACGGCATGGACCTCGACAAGGACGACTACGTCGTCAGCATGGACGCCGTCCAGCCCGATTTCGAAATCATTGCCAAGGAACACAAGATCACCACGCAGAATCTCGAAGAACTCGAAAACGAACAGATCAAGGATTCGCTGGTGACCCTGATGCTCACGGTTGCGGAAAAGGGTTTTGGCAAGCGCACACCGCTGGCGGAATACCGCATCACTTCGCGCGGCGGCAAGGGCGTCGTCAACATGAAGACCACCGACCGCAACGGCTCTGTCGTGGCCACGCTTCAAGTAACGGAAGAGTCCGACGTGATGATCATCACGCACGACGGAAAAGTGATCCGCGTCCACGCGAACGAAATTCGCGAAGCGGGCCGCTCCACGCAGGGCGTTCGCCTGTTGCGCCTCGAAGAAGACGATTCCGTCGCGGCTGCCGCTGTCTTGCAGGAAGAGCAGGAAGAAGAAAAGAAATAGCCGGGCCTCTGGCTCTGCCGTTCTAGGGGCGCACTTTCCGAGGCGCAGCGAATGCTGTGCCCCTACAACTCCGATAGTTAGTGTTAGAATCTTTTCCCTTATGAAAATTACGCGACGGTTCTTTGCAGTCCTATTCCTTCTCTCTGCGCCCCTGCTTTTGCTTTCTCAGGCGCAAACGCCGGCAAAACCTGCCGCGGCGGGCCAGTACATCGCTTACGTCGGCACATACACGTCAAAAACAAACAGCAAAGGGATTTACGCCTTCCGGTTCGATTCAGAGAAGGGCCAACTCACCGCCTATCGGCGTCGCCGCGGAGACCACCGATCCTTCGTTTTTGGCTGTGCACCCCAACGGAAAGTATCTCTATGCCGTGAATGAAATCGGCAATTTCAACGGAGGAACCAGCGGCGCGGTCAGTGCGTTTGCCATTGATGCGAAAACCGGCGCGCTCAAGTTTCTGAATCAAGTGCCCACGCGGGGCGCAGGACCTTGCTACGTTTCCCTCGACAAAACTGGCGCATTCGTTCTGGTTGCGAATTATGACAGCGGCAGCATCGTCTCTTTTCCCGT
Organism: uncultured Acidobacteriota bacterium; assembly: GCA_963740015.1. GTDB lineage: Bacteria > Acidobacteriota > Terriglobia > Acidiferrales > UBA7541 > Acidiferrum. Next base: position 5,447 of record CAVUCM010000045.1, read on the forward strand.
CCAAGCTGATGGCAGTCTCGGCACCACCAGCGGTTTCGTCCAGCATTCCGGCTCCGGCCCCGATAAAGAGCGCCAGGAAGGGCCGCACGCCCACTGGGTTGCTACATCGCCGGACAATCGTTTCGCTCTCGCCGTCGATTTGGGCCTCGATCAAGTAATCGTCTATGGCTTTAATTCCAGTACGGGGATTTTTACGACGATGCTATCCGGCTTTGCGAAGGTAAAGCCCGGCGCCGGCCCCCGACACCTCGCGTTTCATCCCGACGGCAAGTTTGCGTACGTGTTGAGTGAAGTAGAGTCGTCGGTGACGGTCTTTTCCTACCAGCCAAAGACTGGCGCACTTACGTCCTTGCAAACCATCTCCGCGCTTCCGAAGGATTTTTCTGGTCACAAAGAAGCCGCTGAAATTGCCGTGCATCTTTCAGGAAAATTTCTCTACACTTCAAACCGCGGTCACGACAGCATCGCGGTTTTCGCGATCGACGAAAAGAAGGGAACGCTGAGATCTCTTGGGCAGGTCCTGACCGGCGGCAAAACGCCCCGCCATTTCGCCATCGATCCCACAGGCTCATACCTTCTCGCCGAGAATGAAGAGTCGAACAACATCGTTATCTTCCACATCGACGCCGCAACCGGAAGCCTCACGCCGACGGGACAGACGGTCGAAGTACCTTCGCCGGTGTGCTTAACATTTGTCGCCGCACCGTAGCAGCGATACAATCCGCCTTCCACTTCATAACTTCGGGGGAACCAAATGATTCGCAATGAAGAAATTCGCATGCACATCCTGCGTTGTCTGGCCCTGCTCCTGTTTCTTTCCGTCGCAGGAACCGCGGCGCTAGGTGACGGTGAAACCGCCCCCGCTCGCGACGCCAAGCAGCCCGTCGACGACGCGTACACCGCGAAAATCAAGAAGTATACGACGCAGCCATTTTTCACTTCGCCGCTCGTCGATTATCTCCCCGCTTCGAAAACGGTTCCAACTCCTGAAGCCGTTCTCGGCGACGTAGCCGGCGCGCCCGGAATCTTGCCCTATGCGGAAGACGTGTACAAATACATGCGCCTTCTCGAAAAAGCCAGTCCGCGCGTAAAAGTTTTTTCCATCGGCAAGACGGAAGAAGGGCGCGAGATGATCGCCGTGGCAGTATCCTCGCCGGAGAATTTGAAAAACCTCGAAGCGAACCGCGCGCAGTTGGCGAAGCTCGCTGATCCGCGCACGATAAAACTGGATGACGCGGAGGCTGACCGCATCGTCGCGCAAGCCGTTCCCGTCTACTACATCACGGGCACAATTCACTCGCCGGAAACCGGCGCGCCCACCGCATTAATGGAATTGGCCTACCGCCTTGCCGTAGATGAAAGCCCCTATATCCGCGAAATCCGCGACGGCATGATCACGCTGATCACTCCGGTCGTCGAAGTCGACGGCCGCGATCGCATGGTCGACATCTACCACTGGCACCTCTCGCACCCGAAAGATTTTTACCCGCCGCTGATTTATTGGGGCAAATACGTAGCTCACGACAACAATCGCGATGCTATGGGCGTAACGCTCAAACTCACCGAAAATGTCCTCAACACCTACGTCGACTGGAAAGCCCAGGTTCTCCACGACCTCCACGAATCCGTCCCCTATCTCTATGACAACACCGCCGGCGACGGCCCCTTTAACGCCTGGGTCGATCCGATTCTCACCGACGAATGGGAAATGATCGGCTGGCGCAACGTTTCGGACATGACTAAGTTCGGCATGCCTGGCGTTTTCACGCACGGCGTATTCGATACCTGGTCGCCAGGCTATTTAATGTTCATCGCGGCGATGCACAACGGCATCAGCCGCCTCTACGAAACCTTTGGCAACGGCGGCGCGGACACTCTGCCGCGTACTCTCGATGCCGACGAATATTCGCGCACGTGGTACCGCCAAAATCCGCCGCTCCCCAAAGTCCTCTGGTCGCAGCGCGACAACAATAACTACGAACAGACCGGCCTGCTTACTTCGCTCCACTATTTCAACGAAAACAAACGGCTCTTCCTGAAGAATTTTTATCTCAAAGCAAAACGGTCCGTCACCAAACCCGGCGCGGAAGGCCCTTCGGCGTATGTTTTGCCTGCGGATGATCCGCGGTTGGGTTCGCAAGCCGAGTTGCTGCGCGTCCTGCAAAAGCAAGCGGTCGAAATCTCACGCGCAACGGCCGCATTCTCAGTAACGCTTCCAGCGAAAAAATCCGCAAAGCCCAAAAAAGACGCGAAAGATGTAAAGGACGCGCCGCCCGCTCCCACTACTCGCGAATTTCCCGCCGGCAGCTACATCGTCCGCATGGATCAGCCTTACTCGCGCATCGCCGACGCTCTACTCGATTACCAATACTGGAGTCCCGACGATCCTCAGAAGACGCCCTATGACGACACAGGATGGACGTTTGGCGAACTCTTTGGCGTACAAGTGACGCGCGTCGTCGACCCTAAAGTCCTCGACGTCGCCATGGAAAAAGTAAAAGAAATTCAGGCCCCGTCAGGCGTAAGCGGCGAAGCCACAATCTACGCGATCAACAATAACGCCGAGCCCTCCCTGGCCACGTTGCGTTACAAACTGCACGATGCTTCGATCGAAGCTGCCGAGGAACCTTTCGAAACCGGCGGCAAAAAGTTCAGCCGCGGTTCTTTCTTGATTCGCAACGCCACCCGCGCGCAACTCAACGACGCCATCTTCAATCTTGGCTTGCAGGCCACTCCCGTCTCCGCTATGCCCAGCGTCAAAACGCATCCCGTTCGCGCCGCGCGCATCGCCTTCGTCCACACTTGGCTCAGCACGCAGGCCGAAGGCTGGTGGCGCATCGCACTCGACAATCTCGGCATCCCCTACGACTACATCAGCACGCAAACAATTTCCAAGGCCAGCGACCTCAACGCCAAGTACGACGTCATCCTCTTTCCTCCGGTCGGCTTTTTTTCGGGCCCGACAGCCATCATCAACGGCATGCCGAGCGCATGGGGCAATCCTCTCCCGTGGAAGAACACTCCCGAAACTCCGAACCTCGTCGGCAAAAATGATTCGACGGACGACATGCGCCCCGGTCTCGGCTGGGAAGGCGTAGCCAATCTCCAAAATTTCGTGGCAAAGGGCGGCGTTCTCCTGACCGCAACCGACACTTCGCGGTTTGCACTGTCCATCGGCCTCGCCGATGGCGTTAGCGTCGGCAACGCTCAGAAAATGAAAATCGTCGGCTCCGTAGTTGGCACGCGCCTGGTCGACGGCGCAAGCCCTATCGCCTACGGCTACGACGAAAAGCTCTCCGCTTACTGCGACAACGGCCCGATTTTTTCCCTGACCAGCGTTTCTGGCGCACGCGGCGGGCGTCGTTTGGGTGCAGAGTCGCGCACGCGTCCCACAGGCCGCGGCACGATGGACGATCCGGATTTTACGATCGGTCGCCCTGGCACCGAAGTCCCCGAGGAGCCGAAGGCCGAAATCTGGGAGAATCCTCTGCTCACCGACGAGCAACTTCACAATAATTTCCGCGTGATTCCTCCGGCGAATCGCGCACGCGTGATCTTCCGCTACGCGGATAGCAAAGATCTTCTCATCTCGGGTCTTGTCGAAGGCGGCGATGAAATCGCGCAGCATCCCGCTGTCGTCGATGTGCCCACCGGCAATGGCCACGTCGTGCTTTTTTCCATCAATCCGGTGTACCGCGGCGAAACGCGCGGCACATATTCACTCGTGCTAAACACCATCCTGAATTTTGACAGCCTCAACGCCGGCCGCAAGCTGGCAGAGAAATAGCGTCGAGCTCGCTGCTGCCTCTCAATTACTGAACTGGGACGCTCTTTTAGCGCGTCCCCTCGGATTGGGATTTTTCGCCCATGTTGGAGTAGAATCCCGCCCACTATGGCGAAGCCCAAGAAAAAGAAAAAACCAGCCCGTTCTCCCAAATCCAGGAAGGCCACCAGCACGAAGCTCCCGAAAGACGCGGTAACCCTAATCGTGCAACTGCGTCCGCGGGAAGGACAGGAAACGCTCCTGGAGGCCGAACTGCGCGCTCTGGTGGGTCCCACGCGCAAAGAAGACGGCTGCCTAACCTACGACCTGCATCGTTCCGCAGAAGGCCCAAGCGCTTTTCTGCTCGATGAAGTCTGGGCAAGCCGTGAAGCCCATTCGCGCCACACCAATACGCCGCACTTCCTCCGCTGGAACGCCCGCAAAGACGCGCTCCTAGCCTCCCGCGACGTTACCTATTGGAAGCAAGTCGTCTAAAGCGCATCTCACGGGACGCCATTTTTCTTCGTGGTATTATCGGACTTACGTAGTTTTCCAGCTGCCGCCTGCAGTCATGAACAACGAAATAAAACTCACCGCTCTCACCTTAATTGGCTCGGTTGCAGTTGGCGCTTTGCTTTTGTTCCTCTGGGATATTCTCTACACGGCAACCACCGGTAAGCCCGCCTCCGAGCGCGTCCGCGAACGGGTAGAAAGGCTTAATCGTCCGCTCACTTCCGGCAGATATCACTGGACCATCGTCTTTTATCTGGCAGCCGCGATTCTCTTCTTTTTTTCGATCTCTTCGGATCGGGACTTTCGATGGTACAGATGGCTCGCCCCGCTAGGGTGGATGATCTCAGGCGGTTTTGGCGTGTACAGCACTCATAAGCGCTGGCGGAAGCAGCAATCGGATGACGCGCATTATCCTTCCGGCGGCGCCACGTAATACCCCGGCCGCGTTCGCACCTTCAAATTCTTTCGATCCACGTCCACTTTAATTTCGTGGTACCCGATGGCGTCGGAATCCGACGGCGCGTAGCTAATGGTGTACTGGGAGTGCAGCTCGCCACCAATCTCATCGATCACCTTTTCAATCGTACGGTCCTTATAGGTAGAAAGGTGCGCCCCGCCCGTCGCTACGCAAGCCACTTCCATCGCGTGATCCTTCACCTTATTGTCCGCGTGCTGCACCGCCCAAATCGCCAGCCCCAACAAATCGACGCCACTGGCGTTGGCGATGTCTTGGCCCGCCGGAGTTTGCACTGTTCCCGGCGGTGCCGGCAGCGTCATAATGCCCGGAGGTGCTATCGGTGTCGGCTGGTTGTCTCTCGGTTTGCCTTTCAATTCCGAACGCGTAGTCGAAAGCCCCACGCTATATATCGTCACGTTCGCAAGCTGCGCCTTCCGCAAAACTTCGCCCAGCTTCGCTTCGCTCCCCGCATCCACAGTCTCGGACATCACGAGCATTACGCGCCGCCGTCCGGGCCTATCTGCCGTCGGCTGCGGCATGCGTCCGCTCAGCATGTCCACTCCCACGGCCATAGCGTCGTAGAGCTTCGAGCCGGAAGTCCCCGTTTTCAGGTTTGCCACAACATTCTCAATCGTGTCGCCATCGCTCGTAAAATCCTGCAGCTTGTCTACCGCGTCGTTGAAGCCCACCACCGCAGCCTCGCCTTCCGGCCCCATCACCGTCTGCGTAAAAAGAATTCCAGTTTTCCGCATCCCCGGCATAAGTGGTTCAATGCGCGAGCTGGTCTCAATCAATATCACCAGCGAAAGAGGATCTCCACCCAGATCGAAGTGCGATATCTTCTGTTCCACGCCGTTATCGGTGATGCGAAAATCTTTGGCGTCCAAGTCATTCACCATATCGCCTTTCGCATTGCGCACCGTCACCGGCATATTCACCAACGCCACTTGAACCTTCAGCTTGGCTTGTGTGTTCGGCGGCACTTGCTGCACCGGCTGGCCCGGCCTGGGCGCCATAGGTCCTTCAGGAGCCTGCGCCCGCAATGCGCCCGCACCCGCAAGTAGAACAGCGAGTAGCAGCGCGCAATGTCCAGCGATTTGCTTCATTCCGTCTCCCGAACGACCACCGATACAAAAGGCCCAATTCCGCAGTGTACTCAATTCGACGCACCCTCGCCGGAAGACGTTGCCGCGAACCTCCCCGATTCCTACAATGATTGTTCACATCGTTCGGAGAGAACAGCCCATGTCCGCAGGTCAGCCCAAGCTCAAGCCCCAGCACGCGCCAAAGGCGCCCCATGAGGATCACCGGTTTCTCGAAAGTACCCCCGCGCGCCCACTCCGCATTCTGGCGGAGTATCTCCATCCTCTCGTGCAGCTCAAGAGAGAGGGCATAGCCGACACCATCGTCATGTTCGGCTCGGCACGCATTGAATCTCACGAAACGGCGCAAGCGCGCGTCACGCGGCTAAAAAAAGAAAATGTGAGAAAGCTCTCCTCGGCAGCGCTGGTCAGACACCGCGGCGAGGTGCGCCACGCCAAGAGCCTTCTCGAAATGTCCCGTTACTATGAGGAAGCGCGCCAACTCTCGCACAAAATTACCTCCTGGTCGCTGACCCTCGGACCAAAACCGCGCCGTTTCGTCATTTGCTCCGGCGGTGGTCCCGGCATCATGGAAGCCGCCAATCGCGGCGCCAGTGAAGCCGGCGGCAAATCCATCGGCCTTTCCATCGAACTGCCCCACGAGCAATTCGCCAACGCCTACATCAGCCCCGAGCTTAGCTTTAATTTCCACTATTTCTTTATGCGCAAACTTTGGTTTGCGCAAATCGCCAAAGCTCTCGTCGTTTTTCCCGGAGGCTTCGGCACCATGGACGAGCTTTGGGAAATGCTCACGCTTCTACAAACGGGGAAGCTCGCCAAACACAACATCATCCTCATCTATGGCCGCAAATACTGGGACAAAGTCCTAAACTGGAAAGCCATGGTGAACTGGGGCACCATCAACGAAGACGAGTACAAGATGCTGCAATTTGCCGACAGCGTGGACGAAGCCTTCGACCACATCCGCGCCGGCCTCGAGAAATACCACATGGAAGTTGATCCCTTTTTGCAGGCTTACTGAGCGACGAATTCACTTTCTTCCACTAGAGTTTCCTCCTTCCTTCGCTAAGGTTTTTACCCGATGGGGTGCACAACTCGCGTTGAGTATGCTGGCGGCCAGTTCGAGGGAGGAAAAACAATATGCAATTTCGCTGGAAATTTCCGTTGTTCGGCAAAACGCTGTTGGCCGGAACCATTCTTGCCGGTGCGCTGACACTTTACGGCACGCCACAATTGCGGGCCGAAGGTTGTCAGGACCGCATTGCTCATGCCGATCACGATTTACACGAAGCCGCCGCGAAGCACGGCTGGGACAGTCCTCAAGCCGCAAAGGCGCGCGAACGCCTGAATTCCGCTCGCGCGTGGTGCTGGGATCATGGCCATCGCTGGTGGGATGAAGATGCCAAGGCGTGGCGTACCGAGCGGTGGGACGATCACGACCACGATCATCCACCTCATTGAGATGGAGTCTCTCTTTTTCAGAGCGCAGCGGGATCCCGCTGCGCTCTTTTTGTTTTTCTAAAGAGCTTCCGAATATCGTCGCCGCGGCCTCCCTCTCTGCATCGCGCAACATTTGGGGAGCGCGAGTGTTTCATAGACTATAGGGCGCAACCCGAGAGCAGTCCTGGAGACGCCCGGGAGGACGCAATGTTTAGCAATATTTTGAAGTCCATGTTTGGCAAAGCAGTTCTAGCAGCTGTCGTATTGGGTGGCGCTCTATCTTTTGCCGGCGCGCCTAACGCACAAGCCGCCGAGCGCATCGTTCGCCGCGAAGTCATTGTCCATCGCGACTTTCGCGACGCGCGCTTCGACCACCGTTTCGAGCGGCGCCCAGTGTTTGCCCGCGGCTACTACGACCGCTTCGGCTGCTGGCACCGCTACTAAATTCAGTCAATCGCAAAAAGAAAAACGGGGCGCAATCAATTGCGCCCCGTTTCCATTTTCAAATCATTTCGAATTTCAAATCGTCGAACGAATCAACTCAACGAATTAATTCTTCGATGCGGCCGCCAATTCGTCAGAAAAGACCGCTTCAAATCGCCGCTCTTCGTCCTGGTCGTGCAACAGCACCACCGGAACCACGCGCAGCGATCTCTTGCAGGAATGGCACTGCGTCACTTCGCCTTGCAAATCCTGCAGAAAGCCGTCCGTGAAGTGATACAGCATCCGCTCGCGTCTGGCATTTTTCTCGTCCCGCGCACCGCAGTACGGACACACAAACTCGACCTTGTCCTGCTGCGGATCGCGGTCTAGAGCAGCCCAACCCGTGCGGCGCACACCTATTGTCTCGACATTACGCCCATCCATCGGGAAACCCTCCTTCAGATCCACGTCCACAACCATGGGATGCGCCAGACCCCGTTTTCGGTTCATCCAAATAAGCCCATTAAAATCAATTTCTTGCAGAGGCTGGGCTGGCCGTCTCTGCCTGAACTTCCAACCCTGCCCACGCTCGGTCGTCTCGATCACTCGAACCCGCCTCCCATAATCCCGTAGCGGCACGGCATGTTTACCCTGATCCTCGAAGGGCCGGGCCCGTCTTAGGGTCGCGCCTTGACTCGATCCTTCGCGTCAGAACCGATGAAGTCCTTTTCCCGCAAGGATGCTCCGCCGCTGCTCCCGGGAACTTGTCCACCATCCTGGTGTCCAATTACTGAGGACGCGCGCACCTCACATCCCTGCGAGTGCGGCGCCGGTCTCCTGCGGTAGTTGAGCAACCCTCAGGAGGCCGGCGTCGCAAAAATCTCCGTTCTCTCTCGCAGCATTTTTCTGTGGAGGTGTGTGATGTCTATCGAACCCGGTCCCGGTCCCAGTTCCAGCGCAAGCCCGCAAAATGATTTCGGTTCCCTGCAAGGCTGTTTCGTCGAAGGCAGTCCCGAGCAACGTAAACGCGAACGGCGCATTCGCCGCCGCGCCTTGATCATTTCCGTCGCCGCGCAAGCCGCGATTCTTGCGGCCATTATTCTGGTTCCGTTATTCGGAAAACCAGAGAGCATCGCCCACGCCAGCGTAATGCCGCTTCCGCCGTATTTTCACCAAAGTGGTCCGACTCATCCGCCTTCCGATCCAAGACAGCCCATCCAACACAACCATCATTTTTTCGGTGACCCCATTTCTGTACCGACAAGCATTCCAACGCAAGTCTTTAACGGCCCCGTCGGGGAACCACAGGATCCACCAGATTTTCCGACTGGCTCGGGGCCAGGTGCTCCGTGCCCCGCTTGCATTCCTATCGATGACGGAAGGCGCCAACCGGAACGGCCCGCAGACGTGCGTCCCCAACCACCGCACCGTCTCCTCGTGGCGCATCTGGAACCGGCCATGCTGATCCACCGCGTTGAGCCCATTTATCCAGCGCTCTCGAGGCAAATTCATCGCGAAGGCCAAGTGGAATTACGCGCTGTCATCGCCACTGACGGGACGATCCAGTCCTTGCAAGTGGTCAGCGGCGATCCACTCTTCGTGCGCTCAGCCACCGACGCCGTCAGCCAATGGCGCTACCGGCCAACCGTTCTCAACGGCCAGCCCGTCGAGATCGAAACCTATATCACCGTCATCTACACGCTCCAGCACTAACCGTACGCGCAGCTGCGCCGCACGCATTCGCCTCCGCAAAACAAAAAGGGCCGCCCGAAAAAGGCGGCCCTCCGTTTGGGCGCGACACTTCATGGAGTGCGGCAGCTCTGCTGCCGCTTTTCTTACCACGCCATGCCGCGCGCCCCAAAACAAATCTAGTCTTCCGAACTCTCAGCTGTCGGCTGTAACCTGTCAGCCGCGCTGTCCCTCCCAAAAAGGTGCGTAGGGCCGCGCCTGCCTTTACGTATGCGCGACCCCCTGCCTGCACCGGACAACCGACTCTTTTGCAACGGCATTGTCTCGCGCAAGCCGTCTGCAAATTTTTTCTGCTCTATCAGTTCTCAGAAGTGAACCACGATCCCAGTCGACGCCCGCAAATTATTCTGCGTTTGATTGCTGGTCGTCCCCTCCTGAAACCGCGTCATCAAGTAGTCGACTTGAAGCGGCCGCAAAGACAATCGATGGTTGATCCGGTAATCCACGCCTCCGCCGATCGTCATCGCGAATGCGTTTTGCGAACCAGCCGTGCCTCCGGCAATACTTTCTCCCGCATGCGCCCCGCCGAAAAGAATTTGGGCGAAAGGAGTAATTCGTCTGTCGCTGTGGTAAGAAATCCGGGGACCAAACACATACGTCGTGAGTGTTCCGTCCACTCCAGTCCCCAGGATATTTCCGTTGTGATAGGCGCCGATATCTCCGACCGCGCTCAGCCAATCCTTGACGTGATACGCGAAGGAAGCGCTTCCTCCGTTCAAGCTAAAGCTATCAATCCCAGAAGTGTCGGGATTTTCACGCACGTAGGAATAGCCCGCGAAAATATCTACCTTCGCGGTGTCCTGCGCATACGCGGCTCCTCCGCACAAAGTAAGAAAAGCCAATAGAGACACCACTATCCGCATCTTCATGAACCCTCCAATAGTTTGAATTCTCCGCGCGATCCGGCGTGTTCCATGCACGGCTTCGCGTCCGGCGGTGTGCCTAAGGCAGGAAGGCAGCAATCCGCATTTTCTCTTTTGTCTTGTTCATAAAGATGCGTCCCCGCAGCCGCAAGTTGCAACACAACAGAAATATTTAGGGGAAGAAAAGTTACGATGAGACGAGCTGCAGAAACCGCCACGAAAATATACGGGAACGGCGGGAAATGTAGGGGCACGGCACGCCGTGCCCGTCTTTACGATCTTTCAAAAATCGCCGGGAAGCGGCTGTTGCCATCCTTCAGAAAACTTACCGGCTTCGCGGTGAGGAGCTCCGTTTTCTGCGAAAGCATATTGATCTGCGTCAAGAGCAGTTTGCCAGGTTGCTCCGCGTGAACAAGACAACTCTCTCGAAGTGGGAAAACAACGAGGGCCCTATTGAACTGCAGAGTGACCTCTTGGCCAGAGCTATCGTGATTTCCCGCGACAAACGGCTCGAGAAGCGTGCCGCGGACCACATTCGAGCCTTCGAAAAGATTGCCAACCAGCAGAAACGCGTGCGCGTCGAAGTGGATCCCGAGAAGCTCGAATACGAATACGCGTGAGCGAATTGGAATCGAGCCTTGCGCCTTCAGGAAATACAGGAAAGAAAGGAAACAGCAAGACCCAAGTTCGAAAAATCTGAACCTGGGCCCACCCTCCGGCGCCTGGGGCACCCCCAGTCTGATAGCCGAACCTGGCTGTTGTTTTACGCCACGAGCTTCAAAGCCCTCGCGCGTTTGAGGCTCAGCCGAACGTTGAATATGGATGTACTTGCTTTTGTGGCGAGCAAAGAGAGAGCTTGGTCAATCAGGTACGGCGCGATTCCGACGCGCTTCCCGAGAAAATCCCTAAGTTTTTGGTCATTCTCTAGCCGCACCGAAGGTATGGGTCCGCCACTCCCTGAATATGGTGCAAAAACCGCCGCATATTTTGGATGACCGTTGTTCGCGGTATCTCTAATAATGTGAACTGACCCCTCACTGGTGGTCTTGATTTCCTGAACCAACTTTTTTGCAATGGGGTCCTCGGGGCTTTTCACGAATAGCCTTCGAATAGGCACACTTTGGTAGATGCCGGCATCTGAAAGTGCAGCAATTATGCGCGAATATGTCTGGTGAGGCCCTTTTGTGTCGTGGAGTGATGTCACCACGACTAGCTGCCACTCATCAAGCTGCGGCACCCAAGCCCAATCCACAGCGGTCACCGGTATCTGGGCGCGACTGAGGGCTGCAATTACCGCACCTTCGATTTCAACGTCATTTGCTACCAACGTTTCTTTATCCATGCTAGAACCCCATCAGCACCCGTGACAGCATTATACAAGTCTGTGCCGTTCAATCCCGATCCTTTGTACCGGCTTTCTTCGTTCCAGTCCTTTACAGTATTCCAATTCGCAGCGAATGCTAAGTTGCGTTGATATCTGTTTGAAGTTGGCCATCGAGTCCAGCAGCATTTACAAGAGAATTCAAATTATGCGAATAGATTTTGTAGATATATTCCTTGTTCGGCGGGAATTGATACAGCCTCATGGTTTTGGCGATACATGCCTTCAGCGCGCATTCGACAGCATAACCGCAAAGATAATACGCGCCCTGCTGCCTGCCACTTCTTAGGAGCAACCGCGCATCTTCGATTCGCAAATCAGCGAGTGATTTGAATTCCCGTCGATAGATAGGAACCTGGGCCATAGGCTGCTACAGACAATACTCCTTAGTTAACAACAGAACAAGCCTTTGCCAAAGGGGACGACCGAAGCGTTCTCCTAACGTCGAACGACCGCTGCTCGACTCAGCCACAGTTTCAGGCAAAATGATTCGGAAACGCCCCGTCCGTCCACGTGTCAAAACGGCGTCTGGCGCAGAATGCTAAAATAAGCAATGCCTTGTCCGACCAGCCGAGAAGTTCTGACGCAGATTGAGAAGCTAGAGCAGTTCATCAATGGCTGGCAGATGATTCCTGCCACGGGAGCACTCCGCAATCAAGTGCTTCTCGCTCTTCTCTCCAAGTTGCTCACGGTTGGTCGCGCCACTTGCGCCCTTGTGGATTCTGGCTTCCCCGCCGAAGCGTTTGGGTTTTCCCGCACACTCATAGACCTGTTTTTTTCTGTGCGCTACATAAGCAACAACGACACGGAAGAGCGGGCCACGACCTTCGTGGAGTACAGGGATAGGATTCGGAAGGAGTTTCTGGACGTTCACAACAAACATTTCCCCAATAAATTAGATGCCGCCAACACGCTCGGAACCGAAACGGTCCAGATTGCCGGAAAATTTAAGAGTAGAGGCCATTGGACAGGTCACGGGGGCCAAGCAAAACTGATGGCCCTGGAGCCGGACGAATTTGAAACGAACGAATCGGGTGAGCCTCTGACGGGCGCGATAGATTATGACGCTTTCTATTTCTGGACCAGCCAGTTCGCGCATGGAACGATAAAGGCGCTTGACGCGCATGGAATCGCGCCTGGAGACGTGTTCAGAGTACGCTGCGCTCCCGAGCGAGACTCTGACTATGGCAGACTGGCACTTTTCAATGTGCTTGTCTACGTAAACAAGACCTTCATTCACGCGTGCCGCGCAATGCGGGAGGATCAGCCTGACGAAATTCTCCAAGACATCTTCAGGTTGATGAAACAATGCGGACGGGTGGCCGCCCCTTAACGCGCCGAGATGGTTTTGACTTTATTTTTTCTGGGGGTCGCCTACCTTTTGCGGTTTTCTTCAAAGGTGGGCGCTCTGGGGTCCATATCCGGATGAATACTGGCGTTGGCGCGATCATACAAACACTTACCCAGAGTTCGAAACGGAAATGATGTGTACAGCATTGGCGCCGCCAAAGAGCAGGTTCTGCTAGAGCAGTGGCTCGCCGGAATAGCGTGCAATCGTTTCGCGTGTGGTGTCGCGAAGACGAATCAGTTCATGCCAAGCCGAACCTTCTTCGGCTTTTGCCGTTTCGCTCACAACAAGGGGATAAATAGGCGGAGACACTGTAATGGTCACGCTGGTCGGTCGCGGCAAATACGTCCCGTCGCGCAGGAATTTTCGCGTGCCTGCCAGCGACACCGGAACAACCGGCGCGCCCGCATCCACGGCAGCTTTGAACGCGCCTAGTTGAAACGGCCGCACACCGTCTTCCTCGGTAAACGTTCCTTCGGGAAAAACAAAAATCGATTCACCCTCGCGCAGCAATTTTTCCATCTCTTCCGATTGCCGCAACCGCGACTGTGGATCGCTGCGGTCAAACTTTGTGTGTCCCATCTTCCGCAAAAACGTCCCGATAAACGGCATTCCGCCGACTTCCACTTTGGCGATGAAGTGATACGGCACGCCGAGACCGAGCATCAGTGTCAGCACATCAAAATAGCTGGTGTGATTCGATGCATACACTTTTGCCCCGGGCGCATCCACGTATTCTTTGCCGACGACGCGCACCCGGCAGCCCACCAGTGCGAAAAGTAGCTTGAGCGCAGCGGAAGTAAAACGGCCCGCTTTGCGATAGTCGCTGATGAAATTCACGATCGTCCACGTCGGAACGATCCATAAAATAAACACGACGACAAAATACAAACCGTACAGAATCTCCAAGCCACGCCGCACGCCGGACCAAATCGCCGCACCTATGGTGCGCGTCGCGCCAGCCGCAGCCAGCCTCGCGATCTGCACCCACGCTGGTGCCTTGCCCGCGGACAATTTTCCTGCGAGATAAAGCTGCTTGGTTTCTTCGCGGCGCAGCTTTCCGCTGGACGTTTTCGGAATGCTCCCCGGCGGTATGAGCTCGACTCTGTCCGGCGGCAGACCCAGTCCTTGCGAAACTTGCTCCGTCACCGCCGCCACAATCGCCGCGCGCCGCGCTGCCTCACCCTCGCGCGATTCGGCCACAACGATCAGCTTCTCGGTTCCCGAAGCTTCATCCTTCTGCCCGAACGCCACGATGCAGCCTTTGCGAATTCCTTCCGCGCGCGCCGCCAATTCTTCGACTTCATGCGGATAAAGATTTCTTCCGCCTTTGATGATGATGTCTTTCACGCGCCCCGTGACGTAGATTTCTCCGTCCGCACGGTAAGCGCGGTCGCCCGAATTTACCCACGCATATTCGCCATCCGCGGCCGCAGGACCCATCGGCAATAATTTTTCCGTCGCCTCTGCATTTTGATAGTAGCCGCTGGTCGCGGATGCTCCGCGAAACCACAAAAATCCCTCGCTCCGGTCGCTCACTTCCTTTCCGCTCGCATCCACGATGCGCACTTCATGTTTCGGGATCGGCCTGCCGGAAGATACGAACGCGATCGCCGTTTCGTCGTCCGTTCGAGCCGGCACAGCGCGACCCTGCGATGCGAATGTCTCGCGTTCGATACGGTCGACCAGCGGCCCGCGATGCAGCGGCGGAAACGTCACCGCTAGCGACGCTTCCGCGAGGCCGTACACCGGCAATTGCGCCTCGCGCCGAAATCCGTACGGCGCAAAACGTTCCGCAAAGCGATCCAGCGTATCGGGATTCACCGGCTCCGCGCCATTCAGCGCCGCGCGCAACTTGCTCAGATCCAGCCCCTGAATATCCTTGTCGGCAATCTTTCGTACGCACAGCTCATAAGCAAAATTCGGAGCCGCGGTAATCGTTCCGCCATATTTCTGAAACGCCTTCAGCCATTTCTCCGGACGCGTGAGAAAGGCGAGCGGCGACATCACTGCCAGCGGTACGCCAAAATGCAGCAGCGTAAGCCACGCACCGATCAAGCCCATGTCGTGATACAGCGGAAGCCAGCTCACACCCACATCGCCGGGGCCCAATTCCACCACTTCGCCGATCGCTCGTATGTTCGCCAGTAAATTAGCGTGCGTGAGAACAACGCCTTTGGGATCGCCGGTCGACCCGGAAGTGTATTGCAACAGAGCAATGTCGCTGGCCTTACGCACTCGGCTGCCAGTGAGGTGCAACGGCAACGCGCCTGGCGAAGACGGCGGCGCTTTATCCGCAGCGTCGATCAGTTTTTCTGCGTCGGCCACTTCCGAGAGCGAATGCACCCGCGGTTTCAATAATCGCGCCACGGCCTCGGCTTGCCGAAACGTCAGCAGCAAACACACTCCCGCATTTTTCAAAATCGCCGACTGCCGCGACGCATACTCCTCAATGCGGTCTGCACGGAACGGCGGATAGATTGGCACGGGAATTGCGCCTGCCAGCAAAATTCCCGCATACGAAACAAAAAACGCGCGCGAAGTCGGCAGCATCAGCGCCACACGTCCGCCTGCTGGCACCCCGCGCCGCGCCAACTCCGCCGCGCAACGCTGCGCCGCGGCGTACAGTTCGCCAAACGTCAGAGTGATGTTCCGTTCTTTACCTTCCGTCTCTTCGGTGATTAACAGGTGAGTCCGCTCGGCGTCGTGCGTTGCGCGATAGCGCAGCACGTCCAGCAAAGTCTCCGCCGAGAAAACGCCGGCGTCTTCCGCTTCGCGATGTAGTTTTTGTGTTGTGATCGCCGCGCGCAGAGCAGATGCCGCTTCGTCGTTCTGAGTCTCTGCTCCAGGCGCCACCAAGAGGGCCTTCGTCAAATCTTCAGGCGTATTTGCTTCCGCTACAACGCTATCCGCCAGCCGTACGCCAAACGCCGTCTCCAACCGCGCAAGCAATTCCACGCGCTCCAGGCTGCCAAGTCCCAAGTCGCGATCGAGCTGCGACGCTCCACTGAGCATCGGCAGCGCCCCGCGGCTGCCCAGCTCTTCTAAAAGGCTGCGAATCACCTCGAGTACGCGTTCACGTACTTCAGAAGCATCGAGTTGTGTTGCGGGAGTCGCCACAGGTCACACAAATTAAATGAAGAACAATCTCGCTTCCGCCAGAGGCTACCACGCGCTCACATCATTTGCCATCAACGCGAGCATCCCAGCTCGAATAACTTAGGCGTCAAGATTCGCATTTGGAGAACGAGCCTCGGCGCACTACTCTTTCCCTTCCGCGACGACAAAGCGGTAGTCTCCAGCCTGGAAGCGGTGCTCGCTTGCCGTCTGGTATTCCGGGCTGTGATACCAAGCTTTCGCGTCTTCGTAAGTAGGGAATTCGAGAATAATGATTTCCTCGAGTGCGGGGCCTTCCAGAACTTCATGACGCCCATGCAGGACGCGAAAGATAACGGGGTGCGGCTGAAAGCTGGCCGGCGCCAGCTTTTTATACTCAGCCATCCGCTCCGCGTTACGAGTTTTCTCGCGTGTGATCACGACGTATGCGGCCATTTCTTCTCCTCAGCACCTACCTCCAATAGCAACAGAAATTGCGCGTCGAAGCTACGTGTCGGAGCTACGTGTCATAGTTACATGTTAAAGCTATGCGCTTTTTTGCTTAGCCTGCGCCGCAGCGTAACCTTTGGGCATGAGCGTAGTCGTAAGGTCCACGCCGGAAAGATCCGCTCCGGTTAAATCCGTCTCTCGCAAAATCGCAACGCCCATGTCCGCTCCAGTAAATTTTGCGCCATTCACATTAGCGAGTCTCAAATTCACGTTTCGCAAACGGGCACGATGAAAAATCGCGTTCGAAAGGTCGCACCGAAAAAATTCCACACCGCTCGCCTGAGCTTCCGTCAAATCCGCACCCGGCAAAATCGATTCCGTCATGTCCGTGTTCCGGAGGTCAGCCTTCCGAAGATTTGCTCCCGACAAATCCGCGCCGGGAAGCTTGGCTTTTCGCAAGTCGGAGCCTTCGAAATTAGCGCCGCGCAAAATCGCTCCGCTAAGATTAATGCCTTGAAGATCGGCGCGCGAAAGATCCGCTCCCGCCAAGTCCGCGCGCGCGCCGCCTTCTTTTCCGCGAAAAAATAACGCGTGCGCCTCAATAATGTCCATCAACTTTTTGCCGTTGTGCTTAATGCTTTTTGCTTTTCGCAATCCCATGGCGTGCTTTCCACTCCTTGTTCGAACGCTCTATTTTACCTGCTCCGCGCGGCCATGACGAGCGCTTCCGCGAATTTCGTCCCGCTCAGACGCCTTCTGCAAGAACCCCCGCACCCGCCGCTGTTTGTGATAGCTTTCTAAAAATGCCCGGTTGCCCGGAAGGCGAGCGTTCCATTGAGGTCTAGACAGTTTCTGCTGCCCCTACTGCTCACATTTTTCGTCGTGACTTCATTCTCCTCGGCCGAGCCTTCTTCCCAGCTCGCAATAACGCACGTCACTGTCATCGACGCCACCGGCCGCGCGCCACAAGCTGACCAAACTGTTCTGATCGATGGCGGCCGTATCACAGCCGTGGGCGCAACAGCAACGATTAAGGTCCCCAAGACCGCGCGGACCATCGACGCCTCCGGAAAATTTCTGGTTCCCGGCTTCTGGGACATGCACGTACATCTCGCTGGCATCAACGCTGATCCTTCCTGGAGCAAACAGGTTCTTCTCCCGCTGCTTCTGGCCAATGGCATCACTGGTGTACGCGACATGGGCGGCGATCTCGACGCACTCCTCGCTTGGCAACGCGAGATCGAGTCCGGCGTACTACTCGGACCGCACATCGTTGCCTCCGGGCCATTCCTTGCCGCCAGTGGCAAGAAAACTCCAGAGCAGTATCCCGTTCACAACGCCGAGGAAGCCCGCGCCGCCGTTGTCGACCTCAAAAAACGGGGTGCCAATTTCATAAAAATCATTACGATGCCGTCGCGCGACGCCTTTTTCGCGGTTGGCGACGAGTCCAAAAAGCAGAATATTCCCTTTGTCGGCCATTTGCCTTTCGAAATCGGCGTCATCGAAGCCAGCGACGCCGGCATGCACAGCATCGAACATCTTCTCTACAGCGCCTTTGCTCTCTCCTTTTCGTCAAAGGAAACCGAGCTACGCCCGCGCCTCGTGTTGGCAGAAAAGAATGGTGACGCTGCTGCCTGGGAGCAGATTGCCCACGAAGCCGACGCCACTTACAGTCCGGAAAAAGCCACCGCTCTCATTCAGGCGCTAAAGAAGAACGGCACCTGGGTCACTCCCACACTCGCCTCCCTGGATATCACCGCCCATCCCGGGAACTGGAACACCGACGACCCTTTGCTTGCTTTCGTCCCGCCAGCTATGGCCAAGCAGTGGCGGGAATCCTTCAATGACGCTGAGATGAAGCAGCGCGCGGCGTGGCTGGGCCGTCAAGCGTCCAATGACTGGAAACTAACCGGTGAATTACATCGAGCCGGTGTGCCGCTGCTTGTTGGTTCGGATTCACTCGATCCATTCGTCTTCCCCGGCGACAGCTTCCATCACGAACTCGCCGAGTTGGTCCGCGCGGGATTTACCCCGATGGACGCCTTACAGGCAGCGACCCATGGGGCAGCGCTGTTTCTTGGCCGCGACAAGGAGTTTGGGACGATCGAAACGGGGCGCGTGGCCGACCTTGTCGTGCTAAGCGCAAACCCGGTAGAGAGCATCGCGAACACGCGAAAGGTCTGGGCCGTGATCCGCAATGGCGGCTACTATGACCGTGCGTCTCTCGATACACTACTTGCCAGGGCAAAAGAGGCTGCAGCCGCCGTTTCCGAGGAGCAGCCTTAGGATTGTGGCGATACGAACTACCGTTCAGGTGGAGTGCCGGCTTTCGCGCGAAGCATTTATGGAAGTATTTGTGAAGGTTTTGACTACCTACAGCCGCCGATGGATGATCCCGATTTCGCTGTCTCTATTTCTATTGATGTGCGTCGTCCCTCCTCAAATGTCTCCCGCGCAGGACCGCGAGCACGCCGACGAGATCGTGGCCAATCTCGCGGGAGGCCGCGTCATCGTGCACGTCGCGCGCGACAAAATCGTATTCGCAGCCATCGATCTACCGGTCGAACCTAGCTCCATCCCTCCGCGGGTTTTGAGCATCGACCGCGCTCATATCGGCGTTCTTCTGGGCGCTTCCGAATGGCGCATCCCAGCCGATCCGAAACCCGTGCGGCTGGACAAGGATTTCCCCCAGCTTTCCGGTAAGGACCCCCACTTTGACGTCAATCCCGACGAAGTCGCGCCGGATCTGGATGTTATCGGCGTCGCGTTTCTCGAGCGCCTGCGCCCGCTCGTCTCCCAGCTTCACCACAAAATCGAATTCAAACCCGATGAGGCCATTTTTGAAGTAGTTCTTATTGGTTTTGCGCCGAATGATTATGGCCCTGAAATTTGGACCATTGAATACCGCATCCAGCAAGATGAAATCGCCACACGTGGCGATTATTGGCAGACCCGTCTTCTCCGCCCGCGTTTCACTCAGCTCTACCCGCCGGACAAGCACGCACCGAAGACTCTCGTCGAAATTCGCTATCCAAGCACGATTCAGGGACCGACGTTGCAACAACTCATTCAGGGAAACGATCCGGAGCTTGAGAAGGCCTATCGCAGAGATCCGAAGCTCAGCAAAGTGGCGGAAGACATCGACCGTGGCCAAGCCAACAAGGCGGTTCCGGAGGACGCCACGGAATTTATGCGCGATGTTCTCCCGCTTGTGGCCGAGAAGGCCAAGTTTATCTTCGGCACCATGACCGAGAGGGGTTTCGATTGGATCGTTCCGCCGGATGAGCCGGTTGAAAAGGCTAAACAGGATAAAAACCAGCCGCCAGAAGCGCCGACGTTGCGGAAAAAGCCGAATCCGTAAATCCCAGTAAAATCCCTAGTCTCCAGCGGCTTTTACATGGCCAGTGTTTGCGCCAATGTCTTTGCGATAATGCATACCATCGAAATGAATTCCTTCGACCGCCTCATAGGCTAGCTTCAATGCTACTCGCAAGGAATCCGCCGCCGCTGTCACGCCTAGGACGCGCCCGCCACTGCTAACTATGAAATCGTGTTCTTTCTTCGTTCCCGCCTGGAATATTTCAACACCGCTATTATTATTGTTAATGGTTAGCCCTTCGATCCTCTTCCCAGTCTCGAATTTTCCTGGATATCCGCCCGAGGCCAGCCCTATGCAAACGCTCGCGCCCTTTTTCCAGCGCAATTTGGCGGGATCGAGTCGCTTGGCCGCCACATCTGCCAAGATCTCAGCGAGGTCGAAGTCCATTCGCGCGACAATCGCTTGTGCTTCCGGGTCTCCTAATCTGCAATTGAACTCCAGAACCTTTGGCCCATCTTTGGTCAGCATCAGGCCGATGTAGAGAAAGCCCTGGTAGGGAATACCGTCGTTCGTCAGCCCTTGGAGGGTGGGTTCCACGATCGAGGAGATCACGGTTTCGCGCAAGGCCGGGGGCAACAACTCGTCAGAAGAATAGGCGCCCATGCCGCCGGTATTCGGCCCGCGGTTGCCGTCGAAGACGCGCTTGTGGTCCCGCGTCGGCACCATCGGCGCATAGCGTTCGCCGTCGGTCAAAATGATGAAAGAAAGCTCCTCTCCCTCGAGCGTTTCCTCCAGCAAGATGCGACGCCCGCCGGGGCCCAGCTCGTTCCTTTCCATCGCGGATTCGAGAAACTGTTTGGCAGCCTCCGCGTCCGACGGCAGCACGACTCCCTTGCCGGCGCACAATCCATCCGCCTTGATCACCAGCGGCCATTCAACACCGGCCAGCGCGGCATACGCTTTTTGCGGCGAGTCGTACGCGCCGTACATTTTCGCTGTCGGGATATTGTGTCGAAGTAGAAATTCTTTCGAAAAAATCTTGCTGCCTTCGAGCTGCGCCGCTTGCTGCGAAGGGCCGACAATTGGCCAGTTTCGCTGCGTGAAAGCGTCGGAGATGCCGTTCACAAGCGGCAACTCTGGGCCGACCACTGTCAAATCCGGGGCTATTTTTTCCGCCAGCACTACAAGCGCCGCAACTTTGCCCGCGTCCACGGCAAAACATTCCGCGTCCCCGGCGATTCCGCCGTTCCCGGGCGTGCACCAGATTTTTTCCACGCAGCCGCTCTGCTTCAGCTTCCAAACCAGCGCATGCTCGCGCCCTCCGCCGCCAATTACCAAAATCTTCATTCTGAAGGCCTCACGAAAAATTCATCTCGAACGATAGTCGCCCCAAAACATCGTGTCAACTCGCGCCAGGTTTCGCTTGCGGGTCAGTTTCCGATTACCCGACTACGCGTCCAGGTGGAACTTAATCAGCAGTTCATTCCTTCCGATAGGCACGTGCATCGGTTAGGCACAGACGGGCTTCCACATACATTACTCGTAACGCAAGGCCACCATGGGATCGACTCGCGCCGCCCGCCGCGCCGGAATGTAGCAAGCGGCCAGCGCAACAGTAGTCAAAATCACAGCGACAGCCACAAAGGTCAGTGGGTCGTAGGAATTCACGCCGAAAAGCATGCTGGCCATCAAACGGGACACTCCAAGCGACGCAAGCAAGCCAACAACGACACCCAATGTCACCATCTTCCCAGCCTGACGCAATATCATAAGGACAACGCCTTTCCGCTCGGCGCCCAGCGCCATACGCACACCGATCTCCCGTGTCCGCCGGCTAACCGAATACGCCACTACTCCATACAGCCCAACAACTCCGAGAATCAGCGCCATGGCTGCGAATCCCCCAACCAGCCACGCGGAAAAATGGTGCAGCAGTGCCGTTTGCGTGTCTTCAATCTGGTGATTCATGGTGTCATCTCATGGAGTGCGCCTAGCTCTGGGTCGATCTCGTGCAAGGTGCTCACCAGCAGCGGCAGCATGGCTCCGGCATCTTGCCTCGTGCGCACCGTCAGGCTGAAATAAGAGTCCTGCGTCTCGTTGATGGAGAAATATTCCGCGGGCCAAATGTCGCTATCCAATGGCCCCTCGCGAACATCGGCCACCACGCCGACTATCTCCCGCTCCGACGGACGCCCGCCCTCGAAATCGGCGATTCTCTGGCCGATGGGGTTTTTGCCGAAGAAAAATTTTTGCGCCAAGGTTTGATTGATAACGACAACTTCCGACTTGGAGGCATCCTCGGTGTCGGTGAAGAATCTTCCGCGCACTAGTGTGGCCTTGATCGTCGTCAAATAGTTCGCACTCACGTGGCGCTCGTCGACGGTGTTGTGTTCGCCGTGGAATGGCCTGCCGGGAAAGGTGATCCAGTCGACGGGGCAGTTGCACTGCACAGGAACCATGCTGCTGATTCCTGCGGACTCCACGCCCGGCAAGCTTGTGACTCGCTGCAAAATCTCCCGGTAAAGGGCCACCGTATGCTGATTTTTCTCTGCGCCTGTCGCGGGAACTTCAACCTCCACGGTCGCCAGATGATCTGGATCAAATCCCAACGGTACGTTCAGCAGCCGATACAGACTCTGCCCCAGCAAGCCCGCGCCAGTCAAAAGTACGACGGCGACAGCCAGTTCCACGGCTACCATTCTTGCTCCGAGTCTCTGCCAGAGCTGATTTGCAGAACTGCGGTCCCCGTTCGCCAATCCGGCGCCTTCCTGCTGCGAAATCAGGCGAAGAATAGAAGCCGCTGTGAACAACACCACGGCCATCAATGCAATCGTGACGGCAAATGCGCATGTATGAGTATTCCATCCCACATCTCCCAGAAAGGGCATGTCCGCCGCCATGTCTTTGGGCACGAGGCGCCACAGAATTTTCGTGAGCCAATCGGCAAATATCACGCCGCTTAAACTGCCGACTACGGCAAGCAACAGTCCTTCCGTGGCGAATTGCCGCACCAGTCGCGACGGGGACGCTCCGAGCGCCCCCCTGACGGCAATCTCGCGCCTGCGGTTTTCGGAGCGCACCAGCACCAGGCTGGTCACATTGACGCATGCGATTAACAACAGCAATCCCGCTCCACCCAGCAGTGTCAGCAGAATAGGTCGCACGTCGCCAAGTATGACTTCGGAGAGCGGAACGACGCTGGCGCTCTCCGAGCGATCGGACGTGGGAAATTGCATCTGCAATTGCTTTGAGATGGCTGTCATTTCCGCCAGTGCTTGCCGCGCTGTCACTCCGTCGCGCAGCCTTCCAATTCCCCAAAAATTATAGAAAGTCCGCATCTGTTCGTGAGGACTCAAGGTATTGATGGGCACCCAAAACTCCGCGTCGCCGGCTCTGGCGAACGAAAACGTACGCGGCAGAACGCCGATGATGGTGTAGGCCGTGTTGTCCAGGTTGACCGTCAGCCCCACCGCATCGCGTCGCTCACCGAAGTAATGAAGCCACGCACCATAACTGAGGATCGCGACGTTAGGCCCGCCGGGTCTGTCCTCGTCGAGGGAAAAGTCCCGCCCCAACATGGGACGCACCCCCAGCGTTTGGAAAAACCCGCCGCTCACGCGCTCCCCCTGCACAGCTGTTGCTCCGGACGGAGTCTGCAGCAAATAGCCGGTGCCGTTGTAAATATTGAGCGAGCGGAAAGATTTGTTCAGCCGTTGCCAGTCCAGATAATCCGGATATGACAGCGGCCAGCGCGGCGATTCCGAGTTGCTCTCGTTCACTGACATCAGTCTCTCGGGATTCACGTAGGGAAGCGGCTGCAGCAAAGCCGCATCCACGAACCCGAAGATTGTCAGGCTCACCCCCATGCCCATCGCCAGAACCACCACAGCACTTAGAGCAAATCCCGGATTCTTCGTCCATTGCCGCAGCGCAAAATGCAAGTCTCTTACCACGGTTTCTGCGTACGATTCCCACCCCACGGAGCGAACCTCTTCTTTTGCTACATCGAGACTTCCTCGCTCCAATCGCACGGCTCGAAGTGCGTCCTTGCGGCTCATCCCTTGTTTAATCTTTTCTTCGGCTGCCATCTCTAGGAAGCCATATAGCTCTTCGTCCAGCTCCCGGCTGACCTGTTCCTTTCGGAACAGCGATCGGAGGCCGATAGATATGTTTCGCAGAAAGGACATAAGCCTTTATGACGCCTCCAGAATTCTGGCGATTGCCGCCACTTGCCTTCCCCATTCTCGTGTTTCGCTGTTGAGCCTCTTTTGCCCTTGCTCTGTTAAAGCGTAGTACTTTGCTCGCCTGCTGTTCTCCGTGGCCTTCCATTCGCCTCGAATGAGGCCATCTCGTTGCAGCCGCTGCACTGCTACAAACAGCGAACCTGCATTGAGACGGAAAACGCCTTGGCTCATCTGATCGAGCCGCACCGCGATCCCGTATCCGTGCATAGGTCCGAGCGCCAACATTTTTAGAATGAGCATGTCCAGAGTGCCTTGGACTAGATCACTCGGCTTGTCCGTCACGATTCCTCCTGAGCGTCAAGAGGAAGAATATGCCTCTCCTACTGATTGTCAAGAGGAGAACTGCGGATCTAGAAACTGCTTAAACCTCTCAAGTCATGATTAATGCGGAAACCGTCCATGTGAAATTCTAGTTTCCGATTACGCGGGTGGTCTCAATAGATCAACGCAATACTAGCTTAAATACACTTACAGAGGCCTCAATAGCTGAGAGTCGTTCACGCGCGTTAATTCAAACTGAAACCACCCTGACTAGCTATGAGTGATGTGGGGTGCAGCAAAGCGGCCCTCCGCGGGAAGTACTATCGGATCAACTGATTGCAGGGAATTGCAGCGGCCGGTTGAGCTGGCATGACTTATCGGGACCTGGCTATTAAGTCGTCCAAAGTTCCAGAAAAGCAGGAGATTTGTACGGAGCTTCTGCATTCAGCCGCTCGCCCACGATAGCTACGGTTGGCGCGAGATATTGGGGCCGTCGCCTTCTGGCGAAGGGACACCATACAGACTGACTCTCGGATTGTGCGCCCGAGGGTCTTTGTAATACCAAAGCTCTACGCTTTCGAGGAAACGTCCGTCAAGCAGGTCGTAGTTCCTCCCCCCGGGTGAAATCTGGTCGCTGACCATCAGCTCTTGCGAGGTGCCATCGGCAAAGTGAACGACCAGGCGGTCAAAAAAGATAGCCTCGCCGCTGACCCGCAATTGAATGGTGTGAAAGTGAATATCGCGACGGGTGATCTGGATGCTGCCATGATCCTTACTGCTGTCGACCTGCGTGTAGCCTAAGAAGTCCCAAAAGCGCCCACCGGCGAATAGGGGAGTGGCAAAGACCAGGGCCAGTAGCCCGGCGACAGCACGCAGAGAGGGCTTTTTAAGCATCAGTACTCCTAGGACTAATAGAATACATCGGTTCCTGCCCCTCCTTGGAAGCAGAATTAACAGGAGCCGACTTAAGTGGTTAGCAGGGAGCGGCGATCTTGTCGTTGCTCGTACGCAGAGTGCTCCACCTTCAACGAGGGTGTTGGAACTCCCCCAAAACCGCGGTGTCGCTTGCGAGTAATTCAAGTGTACGGACCCGGTGCTGTCAGAATTGCCAATTGCGCGGCCACAGTCAGACGTCCAAGTTGTTCGACAGTCAGCAGAATTGGCTGATGCAAGGGCAGAGGTATCAGGCAGGAGACAATTTTATGAGCGCTCAAAGAATCAAAAAGTTTTGCTTAGCGGCAGGTGCCACAGTCTTAGCGGGCTCGGTTACTTTTGCGCAAGACCCTAAACCAGGAAAATTGAAGATGGAGGTGAGCCCCAAGCAGGCCTACACGTTTGTTGATGGCAAAGCGATTGGTCCCGGCAATCGTGTTATCAAGCTCGATGTCGGCACCCACCATGTGGTCGTTGCCAACTACGGGTATAAGTTTGTCGAGCAAGACGTCTCGATGGATTCGAACAAGACGGTGCCAGTGCATATAAAGCTGGAACCCGTTGGCGACGGCGTGCCAGGCCCGCGTGGCCGCATCCAGATTGAAACGGGAGGGATCCACGGTGCAACTTCCGCTGCCGTTCTTCTAAACGGCAAGAAGCCACTGTACTTCGTAGGCCACGTGGATGAGTTCAACAACGACATCATTTGGCACCAGGAATTGATTGTGCCGCCAGGAACGCACCAAGTGACCGTCACTCGGGAGGGCAAGGAGCTGTGGTCCGGCCCCATCACTGTCGCGGCCGACCAGCGCGTGATTCTTGATATCAAGAATGGAAAAGAAAAGATCAAGCACTGGGAACGCGGCTCGGCGTGCCCAAAATATCGCCCCTCATGCGATCTGCCTAAATCGGCACCACGCTTCACGGCCGGCATTGCGAGCGCCACAGTCGTTGTGGCGCCTGTCAGTGGATCTGTCTCTGCCAATCCTTCGAAAATCGATTGCAGCCAAAGTACCCAGCTAGCCTGGGTTTCCAGCGAAACCGTCGAAGCGGAGATGAGCGGCATGAGCCCTGTTCCGACCTCGGGTGAGAAAACAATTTCGCCTCGGCAAACCACCGTCTATCAGCTTACGGCTTCAGGACCCGGTGGCGTGGCAACTCCGAGCACAACGGTGGAAGTCAACCCGGTAGTGCAATCATCTCTTAGCGCTTCGCCTATGGAAGTGAGTTATCACCGCATCGGCGACAAGATCATCGAACAAGGGAGCACTACTCTGAATTGGTCGTCTTCCAACTCCGACGCAGCCTCGCTGAATCCGGGTGGCTCCGTTGATGCCAGCGGCACGAAGTCCATTACGCTGAGCCCAACGCGGAGCGGCAACGGCCCGGTGGACGAAGAGTTCAAATACACTCTGAACGCGACGAATGCATGTGGTGGCTCGGAAACCAAGACGGTGGTGGTACACCTGAAGGGCTCCGTTGATGCCACTCCCACCGTGCTGCTCCAAAGCGTTTTCTTCCCGACGGCCTATCCTACCGAGGAGGACCCGACGCTGGGACTCGTTCGCAGTCAGCAGGAATCACTGACAACCCTCGCGATCGGATTCAAAAGTTATCTCGAATTTGACCCTGACGCGAAAATGTCGCTTGGCGGATACACGGACGATCGCGGCACGGATAAGTACAACGATTCCTTATCCGAACGCAGGGTCCAACTCGTCAAGGATTTCCTGGTTTCGCAGGGCATCTCCGCAGAAAAGATAGATGTCTCAGCGTACGGTAAACAGAAACCGTTGGACAAAACCACGGTTAGCAACCTGCAAGCCCAAAATCCAAACGAGCTTCCTGAAAAGTGGGTTTCCGATTCTCTTGGGATCTGGCTGGCCTACAATCGCCGCGTTGACATCGTTCTCATGCCTACCAATGCCGAGTCGATTCGGTTATATCCCTTTCAAGCTCCGGATTTCGCGATTCTTGGGCAGATTCCCAAGCCGGCCCGCAGCGCGGTTGCCGGGGACAACTAAGCGCTCCCTAGAAGCAGGTTAAGCATGTGACACCCAAGCGCGAAAGCAAAATCGAAAAAGTGTCACGTAATTGTCGCTATAAGTCGCGCAAACGAGCAAAGATAGGCACGCCATTCGATCAGAATGTTCTCGTGAGGGGAGCTCGCACCCTCTTGCTCGACAAGCTTGATATCGAGCTCTGCGGGCTGCAAGCGTTCCGCTCTTCGCTGCCTCCATGATGGACAAGCTGACTAACACCTCGTTGCCGGTGGTCCACGCGCAATAAGCCTAAATGGCGGACGGTCCTGTACTTGTATATTAATGTATAACTAAAAGTAACTGATAACCTTGGCGGCGTGAGAGTTGTATTGTCGCCTGAAGGTTCGCGGGACTTCTGACGCCGCTATGCTTGGCCAACCGCTCGAATGGGGATCGTCACTCGTGAGGCCGCATCAGGTCTAGAGGCGCGGAGCCTCTTAGCTAAGAAGACCATTGAAATCTGACAGTTATCAGGTGTATGGATGTAGCATAGCCGTTACCAAGCACCGATCATTGAGGGGCTGTTTATTCGGTTCCATTTGGCCGCGAACCGTTCACGCGGCTGCGGAGGTAGGTCGTGGAAACCGGCCCAAGTCGCCTGTCCTGGAACGTAGTGAAGGTAGATTCCGCGTTTCATACAGTGATCCTGGCGTGCCTTGTGGCCCTGCTGTTGTACGTGGCCATAACACTAGCAGGCGCATTGTTATTGCATCCCCAAACGGTCTGGCCGCTTTGGCCAGGTTGCGCGCTGCTGGTGTCCATGTTGCTGCTGGTGCCGCGGAGGGCCTGGCCCAGCATAATCCCCGCAGCCTTTGCGGCGTTCCTTCTCTACGACCTGCACGCAGGCGTGCCGATCGGGTCGGTTGTTTGGTTTCTTCTGGCCGATACGGTTCAAGTCCTGATAGCTGCACTCTTGGTAAGTCATTTCTTTGACGGGGTGCCGCGGCTCAATAGTGCAGAGAACCTCACCAAATATGCATTTTTCGCTGTGATCCTCGCACCGTACGTTGCGGCACTTCTCAGCGCGTTTGGCATCCCAGGCGACTATTGGACCAATTGGAGGGTGTCCTTTCTATCTGAGGCACTAGCTTTTATCACCCTGACGCCGACCATCCTGAGTTGGGTCAGCGAGGGACCTGCATGGGCGCGAAAATCACTGGCCTACCATTTGGAATTTTTCGCGCTAATGACGGGGCTGGTTCTTCTGAGCTACGTCACCTTCACAGCGTCGGAGACCAGCAGCTCGCCGGCATTGCTTTATTCTGTCGTTCCGTTTCTGCTGTGGGCGGCATTGCGTTTCGGGACCTTAGGCCTCAGCACCTCCGTCTCGGTAGTTGCCTTTCTATCGATTTGGGCTGCAGTCCATGGCCGCGGCCCCTTCACCAGGGGCGGACTTTTCGATAGCCTGTTCTCGCTGCAGCTATCCTTGGTTTTTACTGCGATCCCCTTCATGATTCTGGCTGCCCTCGTAGAAGAACGTAAGCAGGCGGAGCGTGCATTACGGACGAGAGAAGCGGAATTGAATGAAGCCCAACGCCTGGCACAGGTAGGCAGTTGGCAATGGGATCCAAACACTGACATTGCGACGTGGTCTGAGCAACTTTATCGAATTGTTGGCCGCGATCCCTTTCTGCCTGCTCTCAACTTCAAGAAACAGCGGCACCTCTATACCGCGGAGAGTTGGAAACGGCTGCAAGGCGCAGTAGAAGAAGCGGCAAGCGCCGGGACACCATTCGAATTGGATCTCGAGTTACTCGGCCCTGATGGCACTTCCAAATGGGTTATTGCTCGTGGCGAGGCGCAGCGAGACGCCGCGGGCCGCGTGGTGCAACTTCGTGGCACGGGTCAAGACATTACAGAACGCCGGCTTGCACAAGCAGAACTCCGTGAGAGCGAAAAACGGTTTCATCTTGCAGCTCAGGCCGGAAAGATGTTCGCCTACGAGTGGGACGCTACCACCGATGAGATCGTATGTTCACAAGAGAGCGCTCAGATTCTCAGGATGGATGAGGCGACGCCTACAACCGGCCAGCAAGTATTGGCGAGGGTCCACCCAGAGGATCTAGAAAGACTTATGGCTGCGGTTGTTAAGATTTGTCCTGAAATGCCCTGCCTTGAAACCAGCTTTCGGGTGACACGTCCAGACCATACCGTGATCTGGGCGGAAATGAGCAGTCGGGCGCACTTTGACGAGCAGGGCAAGGTGTTGCGGATAGTAGGCATGATAGCGGACATCACTGAGCGAAAGCGGACCGAGCAAGAGTTGCGAGAAAGCGAGGAACGGTTACGCCTGGCGGTCCAAGCAGGAAGGATGTATGCGTTCGAGTGGGATGCGGTAAGCGATACGATAGTGCGATCGGGACGGTACTCAGATGTTCTCGATTGGTTGGGCGATCCAGCGCGCGATACTGGTCAGCAATTTATCGCGAGAGTTCACCCTGACGACAGCGAGGAATATCTTGCTACAGCAACTCGGCTTACTCTCAAACATCCTTCCTATCAAACCAGCTATAGGATGCTACGTCCCGACGGCAGTGTGATTTGGCTGGAGGAGAGCGTTCATGGTTTCTTCGACAGCAAAGGCGGGTTGCTGCGGACAATCGGCATGGTAGCCGATGTTACCGAGCGCAAGCTTGCAGAAGAGGCCGTCTCCAGCGTGAGCCGCAGGTTGATTGAAGCGCAAGAGCAGGAACGCGCACGCATTGCCCGAGAGTTACACGATGATATGAGTCAAATGATGGCGCTTCTGCAAATTGGACTGACGAAATTAGAACAGGATACGCCCGGCCTTTCGTCTCAGACGCGGCAACAGTTGCACGCCCTTACGGAAGTATCCACGGAAGTTTCGTCCAGTCTCCACGACTTGTCTCACCAGCTTCATCCATCCAAGCTGGACGTTCTGGGTCTTACGGCCTGCATAGGGAGCTTTTGCAGAGAGTTCTCTCAGCGGCATAAGCTGGAAGTCCGGTTTGTTCACCATAACATTCCGGGGGATATCCCGAAGGACGTGAGACTGTGCCTGTTTCGGATTGTGGAGGAGGCCTTGCAGAATGTGGCGAAGCACAGTGGAGTCGAGGATGCCAAGGTTGAGCTGTCTGGTCATGCCAATGGAATTGATCTTTGCGTCTCAGACAACGGCGCAGGATTCACGCTTGAGCCTGTTAAGAGAGAATCCGGTCTTGGTTTAATCAGCATGCGCGAGCGGGTGCGGTTGGTCGGGGGGCACCTTTCCATCGAATCGAAGCCCTCGCATGGAACGCAAATTCAGGTTCGAATTCCTCTCTCGGGCACGGCCGGGCAAAGAGCCAACGAACAAGGCGAATATGAAGAAAGTGCATGAGGGCAGTCCTGTTCTGAGAAGTTACGACCGCCAACCGCGCCACTGAATTCGACCCACTGCGGTAGAGTTCAGAAAGGTTCGAGTAAGCGGCCATCGACCCTAGTCAGCGCCTGATTAACGCCATAGCCGAGGAATTCAAAACCTGGAAGAAGTTGTCTTCCTTCGAGGATAGCTAGCTTATGACAGACTGGTTCGTGCGGCCCGTCCTACACGTCACCGATGTTGAGGCTTCGCTCCGCTTTTACGTTGACCGGCTCGGCTTCACTAGTCCATGGCGCCACGAGGAGGACGGCAGAGCGCACGTTGCACAGGTGGACCGGCAAGGCTGCGCGCTTATCCTGGCCGACACGTGGCCGGAGAAGGTTGGCAAGGGGCTTATATTCATTTCCTTGAACGCCGAACCGGAGAAGCAGGTCGCCGCGTTGGACGCGCTGCGCGCGGAGCTCGAGTCCAAGGGCGTCGCGGTCAAGGAAGGTTCGTGGGGCTACCGGCTGCTGGTGGTCGATGATCCCGACGGCAATCAGCTCTTCTTCAACTACCCGAGCGAGACTAACCCCTCGCAGTCGGGCGTCCACGCGGAGTGAGCCTAAATGGCAGGCGGTCCAGTACTTGAAGATTAATGTATATCTATAAGTAACTAAGAAGGTTAGCGGCGCGAGAGTTATATTGCCGCCTGAAGAAGGTCCCGGAGGTCCGCAGGACTTCTGCTGCTTCTATCCTTGGCCAACCGCTCGAATGGGGATTGTCACTCCTGAGGCCGCATCTGACGATGCCAGCATGTGGCAACGGCCATCAAAGATTCCGCCCGGGTCTATCACCATGCACGGCGAATGCACTTCGCCAGTAACCACGCCCTTTGCTTGAATCTCCACGCGTCCCTTTGCGAAAATCACGCCATCGAAGCGGCCGGAGATCACCACGCGGTTTCCTTCGATCTGTCCTTCGACTCTGGCGCCTTCGCCTAAAACGACCGTCTGCTCGGAGATGATATTTCCGCGTACGTTGCCGTCGATGCGAAATGTTCCGGTGAGCTGCAGCGTGCCTTCAAGGGTCACACCCTGGTCAATAAAGCCGGTCCACTCTTCGCTCACACCATTCTTTGAGGAACCGGGCCACTTCCATGCCATGACTTTTCTCCTAAAGCTAGAGCGACTCTCCTACTCTAGCGTCCGGCGCGCACAAGTCAACGCACCGCGCATGCTGAGTTGTCCAAAGGATACGGTGGAACGAATGGACAGGCTTGATTATCGCAAGGACTGTGGCTCTACTTCATCAATCGATCGTAAATTCCCATTAGCTGCGCGTCGTCGTAATATTCCAGAACCAGCTGCCCAGGACGCATCTTTGTCTTCTGCCGGAGGAGGACTTTGGTTCCCAGATGACGCTGGAGTTCATCAATCGCGGCTCTGATATTTGCGTCGGCATGAACCTGCGCTGCGGGGCTTGCTGTACGTGAGCGTCGGGATGCCAGCCGTTCAATCTGCCGGACCGTTAAGCCGCCGCGCGAAGCTCGCTGGGCGTAGCGCATCCTCAGCGGCGGATCTGCTACAGCCAGCAAAGCACGGCCGTGGCCGGCGGTGAGCTTGCCTTCTTCAATCCAGTCTTGAATCGTTGGCTCGAGTTTCAGCAGTCGAATCGAATTGGCAACCGTAGCCCGGTCTTTGCCGGTTCGCTCGGCTACGGATTCTTGGGTAAGCTGGAATTCATCCATCAATCTCTCGAACGCCCGGGCAGCTTCGATAGCGTTCAAGTCTTCGCGCTGGATGTTTTCTACCAGCGTCATTTCCAAAGCCAGTTCGTCCGGGACCTGCCGCACGATCGCCGAGACTTTGGTCAGGCCAGCCCGCTGCGCGGCTCTCCATCGTCGTTCGCCGGCTATTAATTGAAATCGATTGCCGATGGGACGAACCACTAGGGGCTGGATGATGCCACTGGACTGAATGGATCTTGCCAATTCGTCGAGCGCTTCCTCGCGGAATCGCGTGCGCGGTTGGTAGGGGCTGGGTTCGATCAAATCGATGTCGATCTGCAGTGGACCAGCGTGCACCGTTTCGCGTGCGGGTGCTGCGGCGGCGGCGCCACTGCCACTCGTGGCATGAGGCTGGACTGCTGGAGCCGGAGTCGGCGGCGCAGGAACCTGCGGTTCAGGCTCCCGAATCAGCGCTCCTAGCCCTCTTCCCAGAGCGTTTCTCGTCATTGGCAATGACCTCCTGGGCGAGTTGTGTGTAGCCCTCCGCCCCTTTGCTATGAATATCGTAAAAAATGATCGGTTTCCCAAAACTTGGCGCTTCGGCAAGCCTGACATTGCGCGGAATTACGCACTGAAACACCTGCGCGCCGAAGAAACTGCGCAAATCGGTGGCAACTTGCCTGGATAAGGTTGTTCTCTCATCGTACATCGTTAGGAGGATGCCTTCGATTTCCAGGCTAGGATTCAATGTACGGCGAATTCTCATCAACGTGTCTAGCAATTCTGAGACGCCTTCCAATGCTAAATATTCGCACTGAATGGGGACCAGCACTGCACTGGCAGAAACAAGCGCATTCAAGGTCAAAAGATCAAGCGCCGGAGGGCAATCCAAGATGATAAATTTGTAGCGATCGCGAATTTCGTTCAGCAACGCTTGCAGCTTATATTCGCGATTTTCCGCTAGAACCAGTTCGACCGCAGCTCCGGCAAGGTTTTTGTCGGCGGGGACGACATCTAGACCGTCAACTTGCGACTTTTGGACGATTTTGTCGAAGGGTTCGTTCAAGATCAGGCATTGATAGAGCGTTCTGCGGGAAGGATCTTTGGGGAATCCGATGGCGGCCGTAGCATTGGCCTGCGAGTCGCAATCCACCAGGAGGGTTGATTGTTCAGAGGCGGCGAGGCATGCCGCCAGATTTACCGCGGTGGTTGTCTTTCCTACTCCACCCTTTTGATTTGCAACTGCGATGATCCGCGCCAACAAGACCTCTCAATGGGCGAAAAGTTAGCAGAACTGGGTTGAGGATGCAACTTGTTTCACGTGGAACATCAGTCGGCCTGTGGAATTTTAGTCCGAACGTTTCACGTGGAACATGCTCAACGTTCCTACGATGCTGACATTTATGTTCCACGTGAAACAGATCTTAGGTCGCAGCGATAAAACAGTGGTGTTCCACGTGGAACTATTGGGCGCGCATTTTCTATTTTCCGGCGCCACTTCCAATTCGCGGTCACTGAATGTTTCACGTGGAACTACCGCCCCCTTCGATTTCGATGCTCTCGACAGACCCTGACATCCCTATCCCAGATCGTTCCACGTGGAACGTGGACGTCTCGCATTCGGATTCGTGCACCATTTGCTGATGTCAGGGATGGGTGACAAATGAGAATGAACTCGCGCGAGGTGGCTTGTTCCACGTGGAACGCCTGTACACGCTCTGGTTGTTGGGCCAAAGTGTTTCGTAGCGTCAAACAGATCAACAGGCCGGGGATCTTGGCTTTCTTTCCGATGCGTTATCGATTCGGCTTATCAGATCTGATTGAGTAGCGGAATAATCTAAAAGGGATCTGAAGAAAAATTTGAAAACGTCGCAAGTCTTTATCTTTCAGGTCGTTGCGCCGACACTCTTAGCTTTTTCGTGCCCCGACAAGTAGGTATCGCCGCAGGGATTGCGGCACCGGAATGGGTTCGCGCCATTCCCAGTCCATTCCGCGTCGCGCCTGGTCCAGATCGCGCCCGCCAATCCACAAGATAACTTGTTTAGCTGCAACACGTTCCGAGGCGGCCCACGCCAAAAATGGTTCAAAGTCTCCTACCGCTCGAGAACACACGAAATCCAGGGGCATAATCTCTTCGCCTAGCTCCTCATAGCGGCTTACAAGAACGCGCGTGTCCGGAAGTTCAATGTTTCTAAGCACTTCGGCGAGAAAAGTGGCCTTCTTCATGTTCGACTCGACCAGAAACATATTCAGGTTCGGTCGCATGATTTTGAGCGGAATGCCGGGAAATCCGGCCCCAGAACCTACGTCGGCGAGCCGACCGTTTTCCACAGGCACGGCGACGGCTGCATACATGCACTCGCAAAAATGACGATATAGTATCTCTAAGGGGTCGCGGATCGCGGTGAGATTTATCTTCTCGTTCCAGGCCAGCAGAAGCGCCATATATCGTTGAATATAAACGATTTGCTGGTCGCTAACTTCCATCTGAAATTCGCCAAGGGCACGGCGAATCGTCTCCGCTGATAGCACCGCTGGGGTTGGTGTTGTCATAAGAGTAACTAATTTCCAACTGGACTTTGGATTTCCATTTCCGCAGTCGTCGGCAGTGCTCTAACCAGGTACTTTGGCCCTGCCACTCCCGCGACCGCATCCACAGTGAAGTGCCAGAGCATCACCGGAAACAATCCATCGTACGCGATTCGCGCCGTTCCGAACACTGTGCCGATGACCAGTGTGCTCAACAACCCACCGCGCCCCTGGTAAAGGTGCGCTAACCCAAAGAGAATAGAGGACAATAGCACCACGCCCCAGCCAGGAAGTCCAGCCTTGGTCAAAGCCGCCATCGCAAATCCGCGGTACAGAAATTCCTCGCAGAGTCCGGCCGTCGCCGCCAGGGCAAGGAAGGGAATCAGCTCGGCACGGGACTGGGGCAGGATACGCTCGGCGAGCACCTGCATGAATTCCCGGGCTTTCCCCGACGACTTCCCCATTCTCCTCAAATTGAGCCATTGCAGCCCTCCTAAAGTCGCGGCGCCGACAATTGCCGCAATCAGGATTCGCCAGCACCCATGGACCACCAAGCCTAGTTGCTCGAAACTGAGACCTCGTGCCCACGCCCGCCAGGCAACGGCTGCGGCTGCCAGCCACTGAAACCCAATGGTCGAAGCATAGAGCGAGAGGCGTTCTCGGGTTCCCACCTGCGAAATGACCATCAATTTTTGCAGACGAAGCCGGCCTCGTAAGGGCAGTAGCACGCCAAGCACAAAAAAGATGAGCCAGAAGTCCCAAGGCATCCGGCGATGAGACCACGTTCGCAAGTTCGGCGCAACTCTCCGGCATACTCTTTTCTGTCCCGTTTCGTCCGAACGCGCGTGTTACCAGCGCAATGCTCTTTGCATCGTTATAATGGTCTGCGAACCAGCGAGGTGAATTTTTGGCGACACAGGTGAAACTCACGTCCATGGCCAAAGCGGCCGGCTGCGCGGCAAAACTGAATCCCGCGACGCTCGATGCGGTCCTGCGCAAGCTCCCGCGCCAAACAGATCCAAATGTGCTTGTCGGCTTCGACACCAACGATGACGCCGGAATCTATCTGATCAGCGAAGGTCTCGCTCTCGTTCAGACGGTCGATTTTTTCACACCCATCGTGGACGATCCATTTCTCTTCGGCCAGATTGCGGCAGCCAATTCGCTCAGCGACGTTTACGCGATGGGCGGCCGGCCCATTTCGTCGTTGTCCATCGTAGGTTTTCCGGAAAAAGGTGATCCAGAAATTCTCGAGCAAATCATTCGCGGCGGACTCGCCAAAATGAACGAAGCAAAGTGCAGCGTGATCGGCGGCCACTCGATTCGGAATGAAGACATGCTGTTCGGTTACGCGGTCACAGGGACCATCAATCCGCAACGCGTCTGGCGCAACGTGGGTGCCAAGCCAGGTGACGTGCTGCTCTTTACTAAGCCGCTCGGGACCGGCGTCATTACCACTGCGCTGAAGAAAGATCGCGCTTCAGCGGAATCGCTCGCGGCCGCTATCGCCGCGATGAGCACTCTGAACGCCGCGGCTGCGGCGGCGCTCCAGGAAATCGATGAGAAGGAGCAGGAGGCAAGGCCCATTCATGCTGTCACCGACGTAACCGGTTTCAGCCTTCTCGGCCACGCTCGCGAGATGGCGCTCGGCGATCCAACCCGCGGCCTCGATCCCGTCTCCTTCGAAATTGATCACACATCCTTCTCTTATTTTCCGGGCGCCGTCGAAGCCGCACGCGAAGGCCATCTTTCTGCCGGCTTAAAAAACAATCGCGCCTTTGTCGGCGCATGCGCGGAATTCGAGTCCAGCGTCCCGTCCGAATATCAAGACCTACTCTTCGATCCCCAAACGTCTGGCGGTTTTCTCGTCGCCATCGCGCAGGATTACGCGGATTCAACACTGGCAGCCTTTGCGCGCCACGGTGTTAACGCCCGCCGCGTCGGCCGCGCCGTTCAGAAAACAGCTCCTTTGATTAAAGTGCTCTGAAACTGCGGTTTTTTCTCACTCTATTGTCAGGAGAAATGCTGCCGCTCGACGGAAAGGCATTGTCTAAACAAAACGAATGGACACAATAACTCACGGCATCGCGGGCGCGTTGATCGGCAAAGCAGTCTTCCACGGCGAAGACATGTTCGCGTCCAAGCCCATGAATCGCGCCCGCATCATTACTTGGGCGGTGATGCTCGGAGCGATTTTCCCCGATTCGGATATTCTTCGCGACTGGTTCTCGAACAATCAAATGTTGATTTTGACGTGGCATCGCAGTTTTACGCATTCCCTGGTCTGCATGCCGATCTTCGCGCTTCTTCTCGCCGCGATCACCCGCTGGTTTGCACGCTGGCGCAAATGGGACGCGCCTTCGTTCGCAGTTTTAACGGGCCTCTACGCCATCGGCATTCTCAGCCACATTTTTCTCGATCTGGTCACTAGCTTTGGCACGATGATTTGGTCGCCGCTCCAATGGTCGCGCCCCGCCTGGGATTTAATCTTCATCGTCGACTTCACGTTCAGCGCGCTTCTCCTGGGTCCACAAATTCTCGCCTGGGTCTATCGTCAAGCCGAAGGCTTGAAGAATCGCGCCATCATCACCTGGTGCGTACTTGCGCTCGTTTCGCTTGGCGTCGCGGCATTAGCGAAAAGTGTCGGCGCGCCGATTTCTGAACAAACTGCCGTCGCCATCCTCGCTCTGCTCGCGGCACTCGTTCTTCTTCCGACTCTCGGTGGCAAAGGACTCCGCGTTCGCTATGCCACATGGAATCGCGTTGGCCTCGCAGCAGCGATTCTCTATCTCGCCGCGGCTTTCTATGCTCATCGCTCAGCTCTTGAACGCGTGGAAAAATTCGCTTCGCTCTTCCAACTCCAGGGGGAATCCCTCGGAGCGCTCCCGCTACCGCCATCGCTCTGGCACTGGGACGGACTGATCAATACACCGCACGGTGTCTACGAAGTCCGCGTGGATCTAAGCGAACGGCCCGATCTGGCATCCGTCGAGCATCGCTATTATCCCGACGCTCCACCAAATCAATACATCGATGCAGCCAAGCGCTTGCCGGAAGTGCAAAAGG
This sequence comes from uncultured Acidobacteriota bacterium, assembly GCA_963740015.1. Lineage (GTDB taxonomy): Bacteria > Acidobacteriota > Terriglobia > Acidiferrales > UBA7541 > Acidiferrum. The sequence continues at coordinate 43,457 of CAVUCM010000045.1, forward strand.
TTTTGTGGTTTTCGCGTTTCCCCGTCACGCGTTTTCACAAGGAAGGCAATGTAGCCGTTGTGGAGTTCTTCGATGCGCGATTCTCGTCGATCCGCAGGGATCGGCCCACCTCCTTCATGTACCGCGCAAAAATGGATGAATCCGGCCAAGTCATTTCAAAAGGATGGGCGCGGGAATAGACGGGGATAAAGCGGTCCAGCTGTTGCACTACTATCTAACAGAGAAAAACTACTTCGGCTTCGCAGGATGGATCACTACCTGGCGCTCTTCACCCATGCCCACGCTTTCAGTGCGCACGCCGGGAATCTCTTTCAACGCCAGATGCACGATGCGCCTCTCTCTCGAAGACATCGGATTCAACCGAAATGCCTGGTGGGAACTCTGCACGCGTTCTGCCGCCACGCGCGCCGTCATGCGCAGTTCTTCGAAACGCAAAGCGCGATACCCGCCGCTGTCCAGATGAATTTTTTCGTGGAAGGTAGGTTCCAGCCGCAGCGCTCGAAACGCCAGATGCTCAAACGCTTTTAAGACCTCTCCGCTACGTTCCAACAAAATCTCTTTGTCTCGCCCATCGAGATCAGCAATCACTTCCGCTCCACCCGAAACGTCCGCGGTGGGAGTATCGACCACCTGCACTTTCACCTTCAGGTCCAATCCAGACACGCGAACAATTTCTTCCAGAAACTTTCGCAGCGTCTCGCCCGCTGCCTGCCGGTCGAGCTTGCCGTCGCGAATAAGATCCGGACCCATGGGCCTCCGTAGAAACTACAGTCTTGCTCGCCAGCCTTGGGCGACCTTTGCAGGACTTCTTATTTCTTGCCGCGCGAGATCTGTTTCGCAGCAGCGGGTGCGGGATGCGTCTTATTCAGATACCACTGCTGTCCGATACCCACCAAACTGCTGGTGAGAATATACAACGCGAGTCCGCTCGAAAACGGAAAAATAATGAAGCTCCCCGCGAACATAATAGGCATGATCTTCATCATTTGCTGCTGCTGCGGATCGGCGGACGTCATCGGCGTCATTTTCGAAACGAGGTACATCGATACGCCCACGACCACCGGCAAAATGTAATAAGGATCTTTTGCAGCCAGGTCGTTGATCCAAAGCCAATGCGCGTGCCGCAATTCAATCGACCCGCGCAGGGCGCTATTCAACCCGAACCAGATCGGCATTTGGAGAAACATCTGGAAGCAGCCGCCTACGGGGTTGATCCCCTCTCGGCTGTAAATGGCCATTACTTCCTTGTTCATCTCCTGTTTCTTCGGGTCGTTCATCTTGTACTTCTTATAGCGCTCCTGAATTGCTTTGATTTCAGGCGCGACCCGCTGCATCTTCAGCGTCGTTTTGTAGCTCGAAATGCGCAATGGGAAGAGCAGCATGTTGATGAACAGCGTCATCACGATGATGGTCCATCCCCAGTTGGGAATGTATTTATGCAGCCACTTCAACCCGTGGAACAGGGGCTCCGCGATAATTTCGAGAAATCCAAAGTTCACCAGGGATTGCAGCGGCGGCTTCATCGCCTTCAAGTCGTCGTAGTCTTTCGGCCCTACATAGACGCGTAAAGCCAGCGGTCGCGAAGGTGTCGCCACCGCCACCTCTGCCACCGGTTCTTGCGCATCCTTTCCTTCAACCTGGATGGTGCGCATCACTTTCCAGTACCGCGTTTCCAGCGAACCGGATGCAACTCCATTTACGGGCAAAAACGCCGCCGCAAAATAACGGTCCTCAATTCCCGCAAAATCCTTATTGCCCGACCAGCCGCCGGGGCCCCATTTCTCCGGTCCCTCAAGTTTCTTGTGGAGCAAATCCGTAACTTTGCCGCCTTCGCTGTAAAACGTCGATACCGTCTCGACAGGGATAGGATTCTGCACCGTCAAATCCCCGAATCCTCCCAGCCATGCCAGTCCGGACTTGATCGGCGCGCCGTTGAACTTCACGGTGGTTTCTACGCGCACCACATAAGAATCGTCGAACCGAAATCTCTTCGTTACCTCGAGGTGACCATCGCTCCAAACGAACTGCAGATCGGACGGGGCCTGCAGCGGATTAGCCGGGAGAGCTCCGTAGTTCGCCGCATCGTTTCCCGCATGGCCGCCCGGCTCGACAAAACCAGCCACGTAAAGTGCGGCATTAGCTTGTGTCTCCAGCTGCGAATCGTCGAGCACCAGCGCGAAAGGCCAGCCGCGGACTTCTTCTGCAGCCTGTGGATGAACCACATCCAGCACGCGCTGCGGCTTAGAATCGTCCATGTACTTCTTGAGCTGCCAGCTTTTCACCACTCCGCCGCGGTTTGAAATCTCCACGCGATAGAGCGTGTTCTCCACGACAATCGTGCGCTCTTGCGCGTCGGCCTTTGGCGGCATCGCGTCTGCGTTTGAGGGTGCGAGCCCGGTGGCGACTCCCGCAGGCGTTGGCGTGTTCGAATTGTTTCCCGGAGTCGAAGGAGAAGACGACGTCGCTGCTGAATTTGTGCCCGCCGGCGATGTGATTGCCGGTCTGTTTGCTTGCGGCAAATTCGCCGGTGGCTTCGGCGCAAAAAACTTGGCCCACAACAAAATCACCGCCATCGAAAGTATCGAGGCGATCAAAATGCGCATTTCTGAAGAGAGTTCTTTTTTCTTTTGCGGCTCGCTCACGAATGAGCCTCTCTGGAAGTAACGCCGGTTCGGCCTGCATCGTGCCTAATTTCACCGGCCAGCAACGCAGTAGCTTCTGTTTTTTCTGGCACTGGGTCGTAACCAAACTTTCGCGATAAAGGATGACACCTCAGCAACCGCTTCAAGCCCATCCACGACCCCCGCATCACACCAAACCGCTCAATCGCTCCGTACGTATACATCGAACAAGTCGGTTCGAATCGGCAACTCCCTGCAAACAAAACCGACAAGTACACCTTATAAATACGCACCGCCGCCAGCGCCGCTTTCACGGCAGCGGATTGCTTTTCCAGCGCCCCAGAGTCAACCGCCCACGGTGGGACAGACTTCAGTCTGTCCTCTTCTCTCTCGCTGTTTTCACCACGCATACTCATGGATGTATTCACGCGCTCTTCATCAACCGCACCAAATCCGCCGTCAACCCTGCAAACTCCGCCCGCGCCACTCCGCTCTTCGGATGAATCACGATGTCCCATCCCACGGGGATTTCCATGCGATGGCAGCGCACGATCTCTCGCATTCGCCGCCGCATGCGATTGCGCACCACCGCCCCGCCCAACGCCTTTTTAATGCTGAAACCGAAGCGGCTCACCGGCAATTGGTTGGCGCGGAAAAAAACTGTGAAGTGGGAACTGGATCGGCGTTTCCCAGCACGGTAGACGGCATCGAAATCGCCCCGCCGCACCAGCCGCGCCTCGCGCGGAAACTCCAGGCGCACAGCACTACTAGGGCGTGAGACGATGGCGTCCCTTCTTGCGGCGTGCCGCCAGAACTTTGCGGCCACCTACTGACTTCATGCGCGCGCGGAATCCGTGCGTCTTCGCGCGGCGGCGTTTCCGCGGTTGAAATGTGCGCTTTGGCAAAGCAATCCCCCTTTAGTTGCGCGGCCCCCGATTTATACGGATGTGGCCGGTTCTTCCCGCAGACACAAAGCGACCGTCAGGCCGCCTGAGCGACAGGTATCGAATTTATTAGTGTAGTCGACCGCTAAGCACAGGGTCAAGAAAACGCATGGGGTTGGCTATAAGCCGGCGACATACAGACTGGTTTTCCTTCCACGACACTGATCGTTGTTGTTGTGGGAGCAATGTACTTGAATCTAGGTTCGACGAACAATCATACAAGTGATGTCGTCATGTTGGGGGGCAGCGCCGACAAATTCGTCGAGGTTTCGCATGATGGTCGAGAGCGTCAGAGCGGCTCTTTCCCCGCCTGCCATCTGAATAATTGATAGGAGGCGAGCCTCTCCGAATTCGTTTCGGTCCTCGTTTCGGGCCTCAGTCACGCCATCCGTGTATATCACCAATAGGTCATGAGGTTCGAGTCGCGTAAACCCGGTCTTGTAATCTTCTTTCAGTTCGATCCCGAGAGGAATATTGTCCGATTTCAGCCGCTCGAAGCTCCCGTCCTGACGTTTGAGAACGGGTGGATTGTGGCCAGCGCAAAGGTAACTCAGATCTCCTGTGGCCGGATCTAGTTCGGCAAGAAAAGCGGTTGTAAAACGGCCAGCTTGACTGTTGGCACAGACCTGTCGATTCAGACCTGCTACGAGGTCAGAAAGCGACCCTTTGGCACTCGCAAGAGCCCGCAAGCTAGCCTGAAATGTAGCCATCAACATTGCAGCGGGTACGCTCTTGCCTGAAACGTCGGCCACGGCGATTAACAGCGGGCCATCCGTGGCACGCCGAAATGCGTCGTAATAATCTCCTCCAATGGTTTTTGCGGGACGTGTGGCAAACGCAACATCTATACCGGGCACATCCGGAGCTCTACGAGGCACTAGCCAGCGCTGGATTTCACGGGCAATCTCGATGTCTCGCTTCATCGAGATGTGATCGCCCAAGGTCAGAGCGAGCAGCATCAGCAGGCCGCCGAACGCCAGGATGAATTCAATTCCCCGCGTAAAGAAAAAGAAGTGAAAGCCAATGACAGAAAGAACCGCCAGGACCACGGTGAGGAGCAAAAAAAGCCGCCGGGCCGGAGAGAGTTTTCTAAGAATGCTCCAAAACAGAGTCCCGAAGATCCTAAAGGGCTTTTTCCAGGATTGCTCGCGCAGCCCTGCGCGTTCATCGACGTCTTGCTTATACAGACGGGAGCTTTCACCAGCTTCAGCCTTAAATTGCGTCCAAAGTTCCTCAAGCTCTATTCCCGCAGTAAGCCGGCGCCAGCCATCTATTGAATGCCACCACGCACGTCTGGTGATCGCTCTCAGCCTATAGAACGAGTTTTTGACTTTGGCCCTGGCGGAGTCCAAAGCAAGGCGCGATTTACGCAACAAAAGAAAGGCCACATTCCGAGTGTACGTTAACATGGCAGCGGAACGTGACAAGGTTCCTGCTCGGTTCATCGGCTGGCCGGGGCCTATAATTCCAGCCTACTCTCTCGGATGAGGAGGTTGCGGGCTTTCCACAGAAACCTGAGCGTCGATTTTCAGTTTGCTCAATATTTGTTGCAGAATTTCCGGCATGGTGGAAGCTGGCGGCAGATAACTCAAGTTCAGCGTTGCGAGTTTATCCGCGAAGACGAATAAATTCTTTCCGGGGATTTTCTTCCAATAGTCATCGGGATTCACCGACGGGTCCAAATCCTTGTCCTTGAGGTAGGACCGCCGGTCAAATCTTAGAGATTCGCTAATCAACACTCCGCGAAGATTCCCGTCTGTGTCCACTTCATGCCCGACCACCTGACCGCGGTACAAATGGTCGTCGGACGTAAGCAGATCAACCATGACTTTTCTTTCCGGTTTTGGCGGCCACATGAATGGCGTGAGCAGGAAATACCATGGCGAAATATTCGGGAGGAGAAATTTGTTTGCGGCGAAATCATAAGGTTTGAACTTGTGGAATCGGCCGAAATTCTTGCCCAGCCAGCCAAAGAGCAAAGCCTCGGAAGCCGTGAAGAAATACAGCCACACAAGGATGCGAGCCTGGCGGTGAGCTATTCGGGAAGCCGCGCCCCAAAATTCTTGTTGGTGCTGCGAAAAAAAGGTCTCGCTGTACGCAGATGAAAAAGCGGTTTGGTAGTCGCTTGTTGTCTGAGCGGCAGAATCTGGAAAATAGAATGGATGATTTCCAATCCAGCCCGCGCTCAAGACCACAAGAAACGTCAAAGCCAGCGGAAGTAGCGAGGCAAATGCTCCAAATGTGAGTTGTTCGCTTCTTGTGCGGTGAAATTTGTCCAGAGGAATGAACAGCGAAAACAGGCCCTTGAAAAGAATTCCGGGTACCAGCAGGTAAAAAACCAAACCCGCCGATGCGATGAGCGCTAGCATCCCCTTAGGGCCGTGGGTAGTCTACTTGGTCGCGGCTCCGTGGCCGTTGTTGGATGTAATGTGGTACTCAATCCCGCACTCGTCTCTCAAAACGTATTCGCCCGTTGTCGCTAGCGCCTGTTTGATTTCCGGGGCATTCTTCAGAATTTTGCTTGCCAGGAGGCCGTCCGGAGTCGCTTCAACAAAGGAATCCGCCAATTTCGAGAGGTTTTCAGTCATGCTTGCGCCGTCCTTTACCATCCAACTCTTCCCCTTTAGAATCGGCCAATTCGGACACTTCGTCAAGTTTTACTCAATAGGGAATGCACCTGGGTGGAACTCTAAGCCTTGGTCGGCGATACATGATACTTTCGAGCGGATGTTTTGAGTCTTCGATATTCGATGGCCCGCCACGGCGAACCGCGTTAATGCACGCGAGACGCCAGCCAGGCGCGCATCGTCTCCAAATATTCGGGATCGATTTCGCCATAAGTTGCGTCCATGGTCAGCCTCATTTGATGGTCATCGTTCGGAAATTCTCGAATGGTGAAATCGTGATGTTCATTTTCCGCGAGGACTCGCCGAATCGCCGCAACACTTTCCGCGACCGGGATTAATTGGTCGCGATCTCCGAACAAGAAAAGCGCCGGTACTCGCACCGCTCGCAGCGTCGCAACAGGGTCATAGTTCATTTCGTGTTGAAACCAATTGAAGCCGGGATGATCCGGTTTGCTGAGTTCGGCAGGCGTTTGAAGCGGCCCGAACAAATCATCCTGCTGCGCTTTCACTTGCTTATACCAGCGTTTGCTGCGCGCCTGCTCCAGCTCAGCCTTTGCCTTCTCGTATCCCGCGGCACTCGCAGTGTTGTTGGAGACGTAATTCCAAATGTCTCGACGCAAAGTGCTGGCTTCCCGCACATCGCTTTCCGCGACGCCCTCTGCGCGCAGCTCATTCGCGTAAAAAACGATCATCTGTTCGCCGGGAGAAACTCCAGGACCGGATACGGCGATGACGAACGACACGTCCGCCGAGCGTGAAGCTGCGAGCGGTCCCAGCCATCCTCCCTGGCTGAGCCCCCAAACGCCGATGTGCTTCGCGTCAACCTCCTTACGCGATTTCAAATATTCGATAGCGGCGAGCCCGTCGTCGCAAAGGTCCATGAACGGGACTGCGCGAAAGTCTCCAGTGGACTCGCCCACTCCTCGCTTGTCGTAGGCCAGTGCCGCAATGCCTTGGTCCGCGAACCAGCGCGCCGTGAAAATATCTCTTTCCTGTGCGCCGGACCCATGGAAGAGAACGACAGCTGGATGCCGCCCGGAACCTGCAAGAAGCACAAGCGTCCCTGCGAGCGTCATCTTTCCGCTGGCAAAATGCACGACTGCTTCAGTCGCAGCGTGTGTTTCGGACGATTTTTCCGGCAGCGTTGAGCTTCGCTGAGTGCAGGCTGCAAGCGGAAGAACGGAGGCAAGAACGAAGACGGAACGCCAGCCGCGCAGGTGCCTCGCAGCCAGAAATTTTGGATGTTTTCGAACAGGTAGCACATATCTGGGAACAAAGGATTTCATACCCGATTGGACTCGCAGCAGCGATTCTGGTTATCCGTGTCGCGTTCCAATCCGCATAGTGATGTTATGACGACTCCAAATACTCCCAGGTACCTCGCGCCGATCTACGGCACATTCTTCACATGTTTGTACTCGTCGTATGCCGCAAGGTAGCGATCCACATCCTTCCGCAGCAAATAATACGGTGTCGACAGCCGTATCTTCGAAGGCGCCCCGCCGCGAATCCGGATTTTCTTTTGCTTCCACATCCATGCTTCCAGCTCGCTGATTAGAACTGGCGGCACATTCACGGACACAATCGCGCACCGCAGCGCCGGGTCCGGCGACGCCCAAGAAACCGCCCCCCGCTTCATCATCTCTTGCAAAATGTAGTCCGCCGACTGCCGGTGCCGCCGCTCAATCCGCTCTATCCCGATCGAATTCGCAAGCTGCACGGCTGCGCGCAAACCATAAAGCGTCGGCACGTTCGAACTCCCAATCTGCTGGAACCGCGCCGCCTTCAGCTTCGGATCGTCCCATCCTCCCGTCACAATCGTGTTCCACAAGCGGTCTTGTACTTCCTCGCGAATGTACAAAAATCCTGTGCCTTTCGTCGCCTGTAGCCATTTGTGCGGGCTCGACGAATACATGTCGCAACCCAGGTCGCGCACGTTCAGTTTCATCATTCCAATTACGTGCGCGCCGTCCACCGCGCTCAAGATTCCTTTCGAACGTGCCAGTGCGCAAATCTCTTTCACTGGCAAAACGACGCCTGTCACCGTCGTGATGTGGCTAAAGAAAATCAGCTTTGTCCGCGGCGTAATCGCATCGCTAAAAAGATTCAATACTGTCGCCGCGTTCGGCACTGGCTTCGGCAGCGTCACTTTCTTCACCACAATTCCATGACGCTTCGCGCGCAAATTAAAGCCCTGTTCGCCTCCCGGATGCTCCTGATCCGTCATCAACACTTCATCGCCCGCCTTGAAATCGAGCCCATTGCAAATGTAGCTGTTCGCCTCCGTGGAATTGCGCACTAGCGAAAGTTCATCTCGCGTGCATCCCACGAATTCCGCCAGCGGATCGCGGAACTCGTTCCAGATGCCGTAGCCCCATATCGGATAGTCTTCCGGGTCGCTCTGGTCCATCTTTTCCGTGGTGTTGTACCCCTCGAAAATCGCGCGCAGAACTGGCGCCGGCGACGATCCCACCGTCCCGTTGTTCAAATACACTTCGTCCGCCGGAATCAAAAATTGCTTGCGTATCTCTGTCCAGTACGCCTCTTCGTTCGAATCAAGCAGCGCATGATCCGGCAACTGCGCGGGTGCCTGCTCCAGCAATTTCGGCCACGCTGGCGATAGACTCAGTGTGCCTGCGATTCCCGCAGCTCCGGCAAGCGACGAAAGAAATCCACGGCGATCCAGCATCATTCCCTCCAAGGTCAGTCTGCGCGGATTCTACTCGCGACTTCGCAACTCAACAACACATCTTCCAGAAATCATCTTCTCGAAATCTCGAACCAAAGCTTGCAGGTCATCGCCAAGCGCATTATGGTACTCCCACACATAATCACAGCTCTCAAGAGGACATAATTATGATTCATCTTCGACCAAGGTTAGCGATCGCCGCGTCTTCACTGTTTATTCTCTGCGGTTCGCACCGGTCTTTCGCTCAAGAAATTCCTCCGCAAGAAACGAGCGGCAGCAAACAATCCGCTGAAGCGCGCCTGAAAGCCGTCGCAAAACCCAAAGCTTCCGGCGCAGCGCAAGATGTCATCGACACTCTCTCCGCCACGCACCGTTTCGAACAAACCGCCATCTCGCCCGACGGCAAAAAAGTCGCCTGGGTTGAGGACATCATCACAAAACACGGCGTTTCCACCGGAGATACCGTAATTTACGTCGCCGACATCGGCGGGAAAAATCCCCCTAAGCGCCTAAGCGCAGCCGTCGCAGATGCCATTCATGCCGAAGGCAGCGTCGCGTGGTCACCCGACAGCAAAAAAATCGCATTCCTTTCCGACGCTGCAAAAGCCGGCCAGCTTCAACTTTATATAATGGATGTTGCTGGCCCATCCGGCTCCGCGCGAAAACTAACGCAAGTGAAAGGCTTTCTCTCCACTCCTGGCTGGTCGCCGAGCGGCAAAACCATCGCCGTTCTCTTCACCGAAAACGCCACACGTGCCGCGGGCCCACTCGTCGCCGAAACTCCCGCAACCGGCGAAATCAAAGACTCTTTCTTTGAGCAACGCCTCGCCCTCGTCGACGTCGCCACCGCCAAGCTCGATCAAATTTCTCCCGCCGACACCTACATCTATGAATACGATTGGTCTCCGGACGGCCTTCGCTTCGCCGTAACCGCCGCCCTCGGCAATGGCGACAATAACTGGTACATCGCCGAACTCTTCACTCTCGACGCCGCCACTGGCTTGATGAAATCCATCTACAAGCCGCCGCTGCAAATCGCCAATCCCGCATGGTCCCCCGATGGCCAGCGCATCGCCTTCATTGGTGGCCTTATGAGCGACGAGCCGAGCGTCGGCGGGGATATTTTCACGATCGCCGCCACGGGAGGCGAGGCCACCAATATCACACCAGAAATGAAGGCCTCCGCAAGCTGGCTCGCGTGGACTTCGCAGGGCAATATCCTCTTCAGCGAATACCTCGAAGGTGATTCCGCCCTCGCCACTATCAATCCTGCCGACGGCACCAAATCCCAACTGCTCCGCACAGCTGGTCAGATAACTGCCGGCGATTGGGGCGTTAATCTCTCTCTTTCCCGCGACGGAAAATCCTCTGCCGTCATCCGTAGCTCGTTCAGCACTCCTCCCGAAGTTTGGGCCGGACCCACTGTCGAATGGACGCAGATCACCCAACGCAACAAGTCCATCAAGCCTGCTTGGGGCGAAGCCAAAAGCCTCCGCTTGAAAAACGAAGTCCAAGCCTGGCTCCTCTATCCGCGCGATTTCGATCCCCAAAAAAAATATCCCCTGGTCGTCCGAGTTCACGGTGGTCCGGGAGCCGCCGTCCTCTCCGAATGGCCCAGCGCCTCCGACTACTATTCGCCGCTAGCCGGTGCCGGCTATTTCGTCCTGCAACCCAACCCGCGCGGCAGTTTTGGCGAAGGCGAAGCCTTTACTCGCGCCAACGTCAAGGATTTCGGCTACGGCGATTTTAAGGACATCATGGCAGCCGTCGACGCGGCCATCGACGCCGCGCCCATCGACCCCAATCGCCTCGGCATCTGCGGCTGGAGCTACGGTGGCTACATGACCATGTGGGCCGTCACGCAAACCAACCGTTTCAAAGCCGCCATGGCGGGCGCCGGTCTTTCCAACTGGCAAAGCTACTACGGCGAAAATCTCATCGACCAGTGGATGATCCCCTTCTTCGGCAAATCCGTTTACGACGATCCCGAGGTCTACGCCAAAAGCTCGCCCATCAATTTCATCAAGAAGGTAAAAACGCCCACGCTAATCCTAGTCGGCGACAGCGACGGCGAAGTCCCCGCCCCGCAATCCTACGAATTTTGGCACGCCCTCAAAACGCTCGGCGTCGAAACACAATTCGTAGTCTACGAACACGAAGGCCACATGTTCTCGAGCCCCAAGCACCGCCGCGACGTCGTCGAGCGCACCCTAGCCTGGTTCGACTCTCACCTAAAGTAATGGGTATGTGGAATCGCGCCGTCCAAATATTCTGATGTAACCGTTCCGCGCTCGCATGCGTCCCACTCCCCAATAGCGGGTGTTGGCCGACCTATTTTAACCAGCCACTCTGTCTCGGGCTCGATCGCCAGATTGCCAGGCGCATTCGTTTGTGGCCTCGATCCCGAGACATCTTTCAACCCATCTCTGCCTCCCTTTCGCTCAGTTTTTTTCTCGTACCTTGGCGTCAAGCAGCGAGCGCATATTGGCAATATTGACTAATATAGATATAAAATGATATAGATATTGACATGACCGAGATTGACCCTAACAAATTCCTTCCCCTGAAAGCCCACTGGTTCCACATCATGCTGTCGCTCGCAGGTGGAGAGCAGCACGGCTACGGGATCATGCAGGAAGTTCTGAATCGCACCACAGGAAAGGTGCGGCTGTGGCCGGCGACATTATATGGATCGATCAAGCGCCTGATCGAGGCCGACCTGATCGAAGAATCCGAAGAGCGCCCCGCCCCAGAATTGGACGACGCTCGACGTCGCTACTATCGGCTGACGTCTCTCGGCAAACGGGTGCTCGACGCCGAATGCGATCGCTTGCAGGAATTAGTTCGCACCATTCGCCTGAAGCAAGGCCAAGCCCTGGTGACAGAATGAATTTCGCGTGGCGGATCTACTGGCGTCTGGCGCAAGCGTTTCCGCACGAATTCAAACTGGCGTATGGCGCAGAGGTCCTGCAGCTCGGCGAAGATTCCATAAAAGATATTGCCAAGAGACATGGCACCGCGGGGCTGTTCCGGCTAATCGCGGACATCGCGATTCGCGTCCCACTCGAATACCTCAGCGAAATCCGCGGCGACATGCGTTATGCCATGCGAGCGTTAATCAAGTCGCCCGGCTTCGCGCTGGTCGGCATCATTTCGATGGGGCTCAGTATTGGCCTGACCACAAACGTCTACAGCTCAAAATGGGCGTTGCTGTTCCGCGATCTGCCCGCTGCCGCGAACGCGCCAAACTTAGTGATGCCCGAAAAGCCCGTCTCCTACTACTACATCGAGCAATTCCGCGAACAAAAGAGTCTCTTCGCTGGCGTAGCGGCATTTCAGATCGGGGTTCCCTTCAACGTCACTTTTCAGGGCGCTGAAAACGCAAAGCCGCAGCGCATCTTCGGCCAGCTTGTTTCACCCGATTATTTTTCCGTCCTCGGTGTTCAGCCTCAGCGCGGCAGAGTGCTCAGCCCCGCACTGGACAAGCCCGGCGACGCGCCCGTGGTCGTGATCACCAACCGTTTCTGGCGCAATCACCTCAACTCTTCTCCCGATGCCCTGGGCCAAATTCTTCGCCTCAATGGCCAAATTGCGACCATCGTGGGAATCACGCCCAAGGAATTCAATGGCGCCTTATCAATAAATCCCGCTGAGCTTTTCGTTTCGACCACCGGCCCCGCCGCACTCGCTCCAGAGCTTGCCAACGACGTTCTGCATCAGCGCAACGCCAAAGAATTCCTTGCCATGATGTGCCTTGCGCCAGGGGTCACGATCGATTCCGCGGAAGCCGCCCTTGACGCCATCACGCGCCGCCTCGACGAGCAGGATCCTTCCTTGCCGGCGCGCACCGACAAAGGCCGGCGCGTCACGTTGCTACCGGCAGGCACGCGTGTTCCCCTTCCTCGGAAATTGCGGCCGGTCTTACTCGGCTTTTTTCTCTTGCTCACTGGCCTGGTGATGACGCTTGCCTGCACCAACTTGGCAAACATGCTCATCGCTCGCGGTGCCAATCGCCGAAAAGAATTGGCGATTCGACTGGCAATCGGCGCAGGCCGTTTTCGGCTCATCCGGCAAATGATGGCCGAAGGCATTTTGCTCTCTCTCCTCGGTGGCGTCGCAGGATTCGCTATCGCATACATCCTCATGGTGCTGAACTCCCAGTTCAGCCCGTCCACGGGTATTCCCTTCGAAAGGGATTTCAGCCTGGATTGGCGCGCGGCGCTTTTCGCATTCGGCCTCGCGCTTTTGTGCGGCATCGGATTCAGTCTTGCTCCCGCTCTCCAAGCGACGAAAGCCGATCTGACTCCAGCTCTCAAAGAAGGCTCGGCGCTGCAGTTGCCGGGTTACCGGCGATTCGGTCTCCGTAACTTGCTGATGGTGGCCCAGGTTGCTGCGTCGCTCATGCTGCTTCTTCTCACTGGCTTCCTGGTGATCGGCATCGGAAAGGAAAGCAGCGTCCAGACCAAATTCGATCCCCACACAATGGTTCTCTTATCCATCGATCCCGTGCGTAATGGCTACTCGCCGGAAAAGGCGAAAGCTCTCTTCGAAAAGCTTCCCGCGCTGCTCAAGTCCGCCGCAGCCTCGCGGAGCATCGCTTTTGCGGCTCAGCCGCCATTTTCCGCCGCGGATGATGAAAATGATGCCAGGCAGTTGACTGCGGAAGATGCAGAGCATTCTCCGCGTGTGCAGGTGCCCGCGGTCGAGGAAACCGTGGGCCCGGGCTATTTCGCCGCGTTAAGCGAGCCGATGCTCGCCGGCCGGGAATTTCTCGAGCGCGATCAACAAATCGAAGCCGCCGGCTCGAGCCCGTCCGCTCTGCCCGCGGTACTGCCCGTCGTCTTGAATGAGACCGCCGCTCGCGGATTTTTCGGAAATGGCAATGCCCTCGGAAAGCGCCTTCGAGACGATCAACAATCCTACGAAGTCGTCGGCGTCGTCCATGATTTGCAGAACGGAATCGGTATTCTCCAGGCTATAGCCTATCTGCCGCTGACTGCGCGTGATTTTGCGCGCACGCCCGCCGATGGCATCACCATCATGGTGCGGTCAGATGCGGGGCCGCTTGCGGGAGATGCGCTAGCCAGCATCCGCAGCGAAATTGCTCTGATCGATCCCAATCTCAATCTCTTCCATGTGCAAACGCTTAGCGAATTCCTGGAGCGCAGCCGCGCCTCCACGCGATTCGCCGTCCAAACGTACGGCGGCATAGGAGTTTTTGGTCTGGTCTTGGCTGCCATCGGCCTCGCCGGGATCACCGCCTACTCCGTCGCGCAAAGGCGCAAGGAGATCGCCATCCGCACGGCCCTGGGCGCAACTCGCGCGCAAGTCTTGCGATTGGTGCTGCGTGAAGGTGCCGCGCTGGTCATCTCCGGAACCGTTCTGGGATTCTTCGGTGCAATCGCCATGGCAAGAATTCTTTCCGCGTTGACGGACGTCTTTGTCCAGGCGTTTAGCGTTGGCACCGGCGATCTGCGCCTTCTCATCGGCGCACCCCTGCTCCTCGCGGCCGTGACGATGCTCGCGTGTTATCTCCCCGCGCGCAGGTCGGTTCGGCTCGATCCGCTAAAAGCCTTGCGCCAGGAATAAGCGGGCAGCGGGTCTTGTATCTTCCTCGAAGCCGCTGCTCTCACGCCACTTGGCCCGCATCACCTTTGATTGGCAAACATTGACATGCTTTGACATCAGCGCTACCCTCGGAATTACCCTGCTTCCGAGGTTTCCCATCATGCCCATGAATATCAGCCTAACTCCCCACCTTGAGGAAATGATTCGCCAAAAAATCGCCTCCGGGTCCTATAACTCCGCCAGCGAAGTCGTCCGCGAGGCGCTGCGCCTTCTAGAGCAAGAAGATCAATTGCGATCTTTGAAGATGCAAAAACTCCGCCATGACATACGGGAAGGCTTGGACAGTGGACCGTCGACGGTGTTCGACCCAAAAGAAATCAAACGCATTGCTCGCGAGAGGAAATCGGCGAAGAGTGCAAAGTAAGTGTCTCAGCCCCGCATTAGCCCTCGGGCAAGCGAAGATCTAACCGAGATTTGGAGCTATATTGCGGATGACAGCTTGGCGAATGCGGATTCTTTTATTGATAAACTCTACGAGACGATGCAAGTGCTCAGCCGCCAGCCCGGCTCTGGACGTCATCGGGAGGAGATTGCTCCCGGGATTCAAAGTTTTCCCTTTGGCCGATACATCATTTTCTACCGGGCGGTCACCAGCGGGATTGAAATTGTGCGTGTCCTGCACGGTGCACGGGATATAGAAAATATTTTCTAGGGTTAAAGGCGGTATTCCAGTCCGGGTAAACCAAAACACTTGAACCGACCCACGCTTCAGATATCTCCCCACCGACGCTGATTTCTTCGATCCTCGCTAAAACGTGATAATATTCGGGCCATTGTGATTCGCTTTCTGAAAAATCGCATCCATCGCGGTGCCAGCCCGAGCCAGTCCTTGGCTCTCGGCACCCTCGAGTTCGAATTGATGGAAATTCTCTGGTCCAACGGACAAAGCAGCGTCCGTGACGTCGTCCCGAAACTGAGCCGCCCGCTCGCGTACACAACGGTAATGACCACTCTCGATCGCCTTTTCAAAAAAGGTCTCCTGGACCGCCACAAATCCGATCGCGCCTTCGTCTATTCGCCAAGTTTTTCCCATCAAGAATGGGAACGTAGACGTGCGGGCAATTTGGTGGCTGGTTTCCTCTCTGGCCCCAATCCTTCCCGTGAACTCCTGCTTTCTTGCTTACTCGATGCCGTCGGCGAACATGACGCTACGCTCCTCGACGATCTCGAAAAGAAAATTCGCAACCGTCGCAAAGAACTTCTGCGGCAGGGGCAGCCATGATTCTCCCCTATCTATTGCGGTTGTTGTGCTTGTGCTTTGCTTCCTTCTTTGTGTTGAACGCGGCTGCAGGCTTAATTGTGCGCTTCTCGGCCAAGTCCGCGATTCGCTTCGCGGAATCGAGATCGCCCAACGCAGCCGCCCGTTTTCTTCTTATTTTGCGTCTGCTCCCGTTTGCGCTCGCGACTCTCTTCGTTTCGGCTCTCTGCGTACCGAGCTATCTCTGGCTCGAACCCGGCGCTACCGCCGAACGCGTAGGAATAACCTGTGCCATTCTCGGAATTCTCGGTGCTGCGACGTGGTCCGTCTCCATCGCTCGAACGATTCGCTCTCTCCGTGCTTCCATGCGCTATTCTTGGCTGTGCCGCTCAGTTGGCCACGAATCGCGCCAGCCGGCAGGGCCTTCTTCGGTGTTCGTCGTCGAGCCGGTGGTAGTCCTCCAAGAGGAAGCTCCGATTCTGGCCTTATCCGGTTTGCTTCGTCCGCGGCTACTTATCTCCCGCAGCGTTCTCCGTGCACTTTCCGCCGAGGAACTCGACGCCGCTCTGGCCCATGAGCATGCCCACCGCACTTCGCGCGACAATGTTAAGCGCCTGCTGATCCTCCTGGCGCCCGACATGTTTCCGTTCGTCCGCTCGCTTCGTCTGTTGGAACACAGTTGGTCAAAATTCGCCGAATGGGCCGCCGACGATCAAGCTACTGCGGGCGACTCTAGCCGCGCCGTTTGTCTCGCCGCTGCGTTAGTTCAAGTCGCGCGCATGGGCTCCGCTCCGCGCCTTCCATTTCTCTCCACTTCGCTTCTCGCCTGCGACAGCGATCTCTCTGCCCGCGTCGATCGCTTGCTCCGTGCCGACGCGATGACTCTGCCCCATGCCTCGAAAATTCGGCCTGGGGTGCGCACTGCCGGTTTAATGCTCGTTGGCGCCCTCGCCGCATTGCTTCTCGCACCTTCGGCTCTTTCTTCCGTTCACGAACTTCTCGAATTTCTTCTCCGCTAACTCAACTTTGAAGTAGGCTCGCTTCTACCCCACCCTTTTGTTGAGTGCCGCCTTCTACGACCCGTGGTAGTAGATACTCCCCTCCGGTAGCCTAATGTTCCCTATGAAAACCTATTTTGCATCAAGGAAATTACGTTTTTTGCGCAGCAGTATGTTTTTAGCGCTCTTACTATTGCCATTCGTATTGCTTGCGCAGAATCCTCGGGGCTCCCTCCGCGGCACCGTGCAAGACAGCAGCGGCGGCAGAATTTCGTCCGCCAAAATTGTCGTGGAAGCTCCCGAGTGGGCTCTCCAGCGCGAAACCATTGCGAACGATCAAGGCGACTTTCGCATCGACAACCTTGTCGCCGGGAAATATCGCCTCACCGTGTCCGCTAAGGGCTTTGCTGACGCCAGCTCTGATGTGCAAGTCAATATCAGCTCCACGCAAGAAATGACTGTCGTCCTGCGGCCGCAAGCCGTTCAGCAGACTGTAAACGTTCAGGGTCAAGCTTCCTCGATTACTACGGAACAGATGGACACTTCCAGTGCCGTCCAGCAAGCCATTATCACGGCTTACGACCTCAACACGATTCCATTGCCTGCGCGAAGCTTTGCCAATATCGCTTACATGGCGCCGGGAACCGAGCCCGTCGAGCCTTCCGATCCTACGAAAGCTCGCATCACGGCGGTTTCTACCGGTGGCAGCTCCGGCCTTAACAACGAATCATCCGTCGACGGTGTAGACAACTCCGACGATTGGATCGGCGGGTTTCTGGAAAATTTCTCTCCCGAAAGCATTCAAGAATTTGCGATTCGGACAGCTCAGGAACCTGCGGACACAGGACGCACTACGGGTACTTCGGTGGTCATCACCACCAAGAGCGGCACCAACCAGTGGCACACCGACGACGCTTTCTTCGACCGCGCCGCCGATCTCAACGCACGCTTTCCAATCGACAATCCCTCGCCGAATCCGAAGCAGCCGTTCTCCCGACAAAACTATGTCTTCACCGGCGGCGGACCCATCGTGAAAGATAAAGTTTGGTTCTATACGTCCTTCGAATATGTCCGCGAAAACGCCAGCATCGCGTATAGCAATGCCAGCCAAACCCAATTCCAGGCACTGTCTCAACTCGCCGCAGATGGACTTGTCGACGTAAACGGCACGACTGTCAATTCCATCCCCGTTCCCAGCTCCGTTGCCGTACCTTTCCGCGACTATCTCGGCACCACTCGTTTCGATTGGCAGCAATCCAATCGCTCGCAATGGTTTCTGCGTTTTTCCGCGGACAGCTATATCACCAACAATGCGCTTGTCCAGCAAGGGACGCTGCCTTCGACCGGCGCCACCACGCACAACAACTATTGGAGTTTCGCGATTGGCAATCAGTTCGCCTTCAGCCCCGATTGGATCGCCTCGTTCGTATTCGGCGGCAGCGGTCTGCACCTGACTCAGACGCGCAATTCCGATCTCGGCTTCGCGCTGGCGTTTCCGTTCAGTTCCACAACAGCCACTACGTCGGGCCTGGAAACTTTCGGCGACAATCAATTCGTCACAGCGATCACGGCCTTCCCCGTTTTGCGAAATCAGGAAAAATATCAGGTGCGCTATGACGTGACGCACACAACCGGGAAACATGCGCCGCGCTTCGGAATTAATTTCATTCACGAGCCGGTGATGAGCGGTGCGCTCACCGCAAATCCTGAAACGCTGGCTGCGTTCGTCCTCGATCCCACAGATTACGCCGCGGACCCCGCACAATTCACAACCGATCTCACTGCCTGCTCGGCCACGCCTTCTCCGTTTGTTACGCCCGGCACAACTTGCAGCGTCACTCCAGCCGGCGACGGCAGCTTTTCGCAAAATGTCCAGCGGCTCGGCGTCTACGCCGAAGATTCCTGGCGCGTCACGCGAAATCTCACCGTAAATTACGGTCTGCGCTACGACACGACTTTTGGTCTGTTCGAAGCCTCCGGACGCAGCCAGTCGCAAAATCCCTTTTTGCTGGCGCTTGATCCCACCATGGCGCCATTCATTAGCGGCGCGCCGCACGATTATCGAAAAGCGTTCGGGCCGCGTGTCGGCGTTGCGTACGCGCCGGGAAATTTAGGTAACACCGTTTTTCGCGCGGGATTCGGGATGTACTACGACGACCTCGCGCAGAACGGCTGGGTCAACGCATTTCAAGCCGTCAACGATACAAACGTCTCAACCGGCGGCGGCATCATTCCGCCTTCGATCATCGATCCGAACTATCACACGCCGTATGCGATTCACGTCACCGCCGGCGTGCAGCACGCGTTTAATGCCAACTGGATGCTGAGCACGGATTTCACTCTAGAAACCGGCATGCACGGTTACCGGCATTACGATTTTCCCAACCCCACGTTTGGAAGCATCGCCGTATTTCGCAGCGACAATCGCTCCAGCTACAAAGCGCTCAAAGTTCACTTGCAAGGGAACGTTGCGAAGCGTTTGAGTATCGTTGCCAACTACACGCTATCGAGCGCAAAGACCTGGGGCTGCGTGCTTGGTGAACTTTTCGATTACGTTAATGGCGTTTGCAATCCGTTCGACGCGTTTGCTCCCGGAGATTATGGTCCCTCTGGCGAAGACGTTACGAACCGCGCCGTGCTCATTGGCACATTCCACGCGCCCGGCGGTTTCGAGGTAAGTTTTCTTTCGCAAGCGGAAACCGGGAGGCCTATTACGCTCACAAACGCGGATGGCTCCGATCGCGCTGTTGTGGACGGCGTCAAAACGACGCTCGACGAATTCCGCGGAACGCCTTACATCCAAACAGATTTGCGCGTCAGCCGGCCGATTCATTTCAAGGAACGTTATACGGCGACACCGTTCATTGAGTTCTTCAATCTTTTTAACCGCAACAATCCTGGCGCGAACTACGTGACCAACGTCGCCATTCTTCCGGTGAACGATCCCAATAACGTCACGGCCGTCTGTTTGAATGTGACTTGCACGTCAACTGCACCGGTGACGAGCGGCAAACAGTTGCTCGTTCCAGCCGGCGCGCTGGGCGACTTTTTTGGGCCGGGGACCACTGTCGGTATTCCGTTCGCCGCTCAACTTGGCGTACGCTTCACCTTCTAGCGATAGCTAAAACACCGCCAGGAGGCCGGGCTAAAGCCCGGCACCTACAGATGCAAGAGGGCCGCGAAGTGGTCACAACAGGCTGCGCGGCTTACAAGGATTCGCGGTTGCGCAGGCCGTGGATGCGCAATTCGATCAGGTCATCGATGGACGGATCCTTGTATCCATGCTCGCGGACTTCCTTTACAAATGAGGCGTCAACGCCATGAATGCGCATGGCCACCAGTTGATCCGGTGAGATCTTCGCGTAGCCTGCTTCTTTCATGCTCCTTACAAATTCAGGGCTGACGCCGTGAATGCGGAAAGCGACCAAGTCGTCGCACGAAATATTCTTCTCGACGAGATTCTGAATGTCTTTGGTGAATTCGGGACTTACGCCATGAATGCGGAAGGCGACGAGCTGGTCGACGGGGAGATTGCGGCCCATTAGAGCGGTCATGGACTTGACGAATTCGGGATCGGCGCCGTGGATGCGCATAGCTACTAGATCATCCGCAGAAACATCTTTTGAGACGGATTCATGGACCGCGCGAACGAAATCGGGAGAGACGCCATGGATGCGGAAGGCGACAAGCTCATCGACTGAAAATCTCTTTCCCAGAAGCGCGTTGATTTCCTTGGTGAACTCGGGGCTGACGCCATGTATGCGCATGGCGACGAGATTGTCGGGAGACGGTTTTTCCGGAAGAAGGTCGATCATGGCGCGCGCGAATTCCGGTGTGACGCCGTGAATACGGAAAGCCATCAGTTCATCGATGCTGAGATTGCGATAGCCGACGTCGTTCATGTCCTTGACGAACTGACGCGAAACGTCATGAATCGCGAACGCGAAAAGTTGTTCCTGGTCCAAGCCGGAGTAGCCGAGCGACTTCATCCCCTGGACGTATTCGGCGCTGGAGGCAAAACTGAATTTGCCGCTGCCTTCGCCGTTGCGGAAGCGGCCGTCAAAATTCATGATGCCGGCGTCGCGGCGCAGCTCGAAGTGGACGGGAGAGTCTTTCGCCGTGGCAAGGCTGGCGTCGAGGTCTACGAAGTCACTAAGTTTGTGCGTGTTGCCCCAGGTATTGTGGTGACCCCAGCTGGAGCGCTCGACCTCCAGATCGATGGACGCCGTGTCGCAGTGCGATATGAATTTGGCTGACCAGTCACCGTGAATGGTGTCATCGGCTGCACTGCGCGAGACGCGCGTCGTCAGAATTCCCGTCATCAAGATTGCCGCTGCCAGCCACATCGTAAATTTGCGCATGGAGTTCACCTCTGCACCTGTGAAGACGTGGGAGCGGGGCATTTGTTCCATGGGAGGAAGCCGAAGTAGCGAAGTAAAGAAGTCGCGAGGTAACGAACTCCTTCTCGGATGAAAATGGAAGTTCGAAGCCCCCTGTTTTTGTAAATATATAACAACAAAGGAGTTGCAGATTTTTGCGTTTGCAAGAGTATGAAAACAAAGGGCGTATTTTGCTCTCATTTTGCTCTGTAAGAGAGCAGGGGCAAGCAACGAATGGGCGGTGAAGGAATGGGCGGACGGAGGAGGGACGTTCGTCTGGAGATCCGTCAGTACAAGAGCCAGGAAAAAGCTGCGGGGCTAAAGCCGCCGCGCTACGAAGGCGAGTAAGAGAGCTTCGGAATAGAGAAAGGCCGGGGGAAAGGGAAGGTGATTGGCTGGATTGCGACGGGAACCCTCCGAGGCTCAGGGTAAACATGGGAAACAGTAGCATGGAATATTATTACTTTCAATTATTATTATTTATTGGGTATCATTCGAATGGGAGTGGAGTGAGTAGCGAATAGTTGCTAGTGAGGAGCGTTCACTCACAAAGGCGTACGCTTGCCGTGGTGTTGATATCACGATATCATGAGGAATATGGCGCAACTTGTTGTTCGGAAGATCGAGGACGAGGTGAAGGATAAATTGCGGCGGCGCGCGAAGCGGCACGGGCGAAGCGTGGAAGAAGAAGTGCGTGAAATCCTGCGCGATGCTACGAAGCGCGAAGGCAGGGGAAGCAGGCTGCTGGGAACGGAAATTGCGCGGCTCTTCCGGCGTGCCGGGCTGAAGCCGGGCGAGGAAATCCGCGAGCTGCGAGAGATCGAGATCGAACGAGCGGATTTTGAGGAATGATCGTTCTCGATACAAACGTGATCTCCGCCCTGATGAGGAAGGAGCCGGAAAAACCGGTCGTGAAGTGGCTGGACGCGCAGCCTACTGCGTCGGTCTGGATCACAGCTATCACGGTGATGGAAATTCGCTTTGGCTTGCAGACCATGCCGAAAGGACGGCGCCAGGAAGCATTGATCCAGGCGTTCGAGTTGATGCTCAAAAGCATGATTGAGGGGCGGATCGCTTCGTTTGATGCCGAAGCTGGAGTTCAGGCCGCGGAGTTGATGGCCCAGAGAAAGCGCAAGGGACGGCCGGCAGAGGTGCGCGACACAATGATCGCGGGGATTGTGCTCGCGAACCGGGCGACGCTAGCGACGCGGAACACGCAACATTTCGAGGATTTACCGGTGACTGTTATTAACCCGTGGGAGATATAGAGTCCCGCGGACGCTTGGCCCGCCGCCGTACGAATCTGACAAGCCGTCCCGAATCTCTTCCAGGCGTGACATGATACGATCGGTTCACAAAACTATATGAGCGCCGAGATTCCCTCCTATGCGTTCAATCCGCTTAGAAGATGCTTGGATTCGATCTTCTTGGCGAACCGCTTGCTACATCTTTCGGTGAGTGGGTTGCAAATAATCTCCAAGCGGCCACAAATGGTTCAGCGCGTCATCGACCTCACCGTCGCGGCGAAGCAGGAAGTCACATCCGAGCTGAAGTCGGATCTTCAGAAAGCCGTCGAAGACTCTATCTTTACAACGAACGAACGCGACAACGATTTTCCTTATCTCCACGCCTATACCCTGGTTGGTCAGTGGGCGGCGCTCGAAGCCGGCATCGAGGACATGCTTGTCGGCCTTCTGGTGAACGAGCCTAAAGTTTTAGATGGAGATGCGTTCGCGAAGATTAAACTTCCTCTGGCAAAATATGAACTATTGGACAAAGAAGAGCGCATGCGCTTTTTGTTAAATGATGTCCAAAGAACGCAAAGCTCCGGCACAGCCCAGGGGGCAAATACTTTTGAAAACGTGCTTGAAGTATTCGAGTTATCCGGACCGGTAGAAGAAGACATCAGAACTAATTTATGGGAAATGAATCACATGAGAAATGTAATCGTGCATCGTGATTCGCGTGCCGACCTGCGTCTCATCCAAGCATGCCCTGCGTTAAAGCTTAAGGTTGGTGATCGACTGTTTGTTACTCACGATAACTACGCCTACCACGCGAATGCCGTCATTGACTACATAAGAATAATAATCTGCCGGCTTGGAAAACGTTACGGCGCAGCGCCCCCGCCTTGGGCTCTCCCAGATGGCCTATCGCAGGTACCGATAGGACCCTTTGAGGGCAGACAGGAGAACTCCTAGCGAGGTATAGTCAGCGGGCGGACTACCGGAAATGGCTGCCACAAATTTTCAAGGATTGAGTGTTTTGACTCTGGAGAGCCGGCGCGGGCAGGAAATTAGCCGGCTGATTGAAACGTACGGCGGCAAACCGTTTCATGCTCCGGCGATGCGCGAAGTACCCCTTTCCTCCAATCTCGAAGCGTTGAAATTCGCGGACGCGTTATTCGAAGGAAAATTCGACGTGCTGGTGTTTCTTACAGGCGTCGGAGCACGCGCGCTTTCGATTGTTGTGGAAGGGGCGCATCCGGCGGAGAAGTTTCTTGGAGCGCTGCGAAAAGTGGCGGTCTTTGCGCGCGGGCCGAAGCCGGTGGCGGTGCTAAGGGAATGGGGAGTGCCCGTCGCGCTTACCGCGCCGGAGCCGAACACGTGGCGCGAACTATTGCAGGCGATTGACGACAGCAAACAGGAATTGCGCGGCAAAAAGGTTGCGGTGCAGGAGTACGGCGTTTCCAACCCGGAACTGCTTGCGGGATTGCGCGAGAGGGGAGCGGAGGTAACGGCGGTGCCGGTTTACCAGTGGGATTTGCCTGAGGACACCGGGCCGTTGCAGCGAGCGGTGGAGGAAGTCATCGCCGGGAGCATCGACGTTGCACTCTTTACGACGGGCGTGCAGATCCATCATCTTTTCCAGCTTGCCGATCAGGCGGGGAAGAAAGACGCGTTGAAGACAGGGATGGAGCGCGTTGTGAAGGCTTCCATTGGGCCGACGACTTCGGAAGTTCTGCGCAGTTACGGATTATCGGTGGAGCTGGAAGCTTCGCATCCGAAGATGGGATTTTTGGTGAAGGAAGCAGCTGAAAGTTCGCGGGAGCTGGTCCAGGGAATCCAAGCGCGTCCGCGGTGAATCAGCGCAGGAGAACCCCAAACGAAAAATTGAGAAGCTGACTGCGAATTGAGCAGTCAGCTGTAGCCAAGCCGTTGCCGGATCACATATCTTCGGTCACGACAAACGGAGCGCGATAGGTGCCGCGGAGGAGCGTGTTGGCTTCGTCATCGGCGATGACTTGCTCCGTGGCGGGATCGAATTTTAGCGTGCGGCCAAGGCGATAGGAAGCGTTGGCCAGGTGGACGAGCGTTGTGGAGATGTGGGCTTCGAGGATTGGCGAATGAATGTCTTCGGCGCGGCGGCTGCGGACGCATTCGATGAAGTTGGCGTAGTGATCGCCGGAGGCTTTGCCGTGGGGGCCGGGTTCGACTTGATCGGTGATCCAGGTTTTGTAGGCGTCGTAGCCGTCGATGGCTAGATAGCCGTTTGAGCCGTAGAAAATGTTGCCGACAGTGTTGGTCTTGGCGTCTTTGGGACCCAGTGCTGACTGCGCGGCTGCGGGTTTCTTGGCGGCGTTGGCATCGGGCGTGAGACCCGCTGGCGGAACGGCGCTGGTGCCGTACGCGCCGGTGCCGATTTCGGCTTCGTGATTGGTGATCCAGGGGCGAACTTCTGCTTCCATCATTTTGCGCTTACCGTTGGTTTGCGGAGCGTCGAAATAGAAAACGGCATTCAGCAGGTTGGGGGTTTGCTGGTCGTCGTCGAACATGAAATGTCCGCCCATGGCGGAGACGGACGTCGGGAAGCCGACGCCTAAACCCCAACGTGCTATATCGATTTCATGGATGGCTTGGTTGCCAACTTCGCCGTTGCCGGTGTCCCAGATCCAATGCCAGTTGTAGTGGAAGCGATTGCGTGTGAAAGGTTTCATGGGAGCGGGACCGGTCCAGAGTTCGTAATTGACGCCGGCCGGAACGGGTTCCTGCGGAGCGTGGCCGATCGAAGGGCGCCATTTGTAACTGAGCGCGCGAGCCATGTAGACATCGCCGATGGTGCCGTCACTCAGATGATGAATGGCTTCGAGCATGCCGGGATTGGAGCGCGATTGGCTGCCGTGCTGGCAAATGCGATTGTATTTTTTTACGGCGCGTACGAGTTGGCGGCCTTCAAAGGTGTTGTGCGAGCAGGGCTTTTCGACGTAGACGTCTTTGCCGGCCTGGCAGGCCCAGATGGCCATGAGCGAGTGCCAATGATTGGGAGTGGCGATAGAAATGGCGTCGATGTCTTTGTCTTCGAGGAGTTTGCGAATGTCGACGTAGGATTTCGGCTTGGGCAGTCCCATCTTTTCGATTTCGGCGATGCGCTGGCTCGAAACGTTTTCGTCGATGTCGCAGATGGCGACGATTTCTGTTCCGGGGACATGCGAAAAGCCATGGATGTGATCGTTGCCGCGGCCGCGCACTCCGCAGATGGCTACGCGGACACGTTCGTTGGCGCCGAGAATTTTGCCGCCGAGCGCGAGAGTGGCTGCGCCTACTGTGATTGCTTTTCCTGTGGTCTTTAGAAAGTCGCGCCGCTCGATTTCCATGGTTGCCGCCTTTTATTCAAAGCATGCTTGCAGGGCGCATTGTATATCCTGTCGGGCTAATGCGCACATGCTGTGATGCGCGGCGCGTTCAAGAGCGCTTCGCGAATTGGCTTTGGTATTGGGCTGGTGTGTAGCCGAGTACGGATTTGAAATCGTTGATGAGATGAGCTTGGTCAAAGTAGCCGAGATCGAGAGCGAGTTGGGCCCAATCGGGGCGGCTGCGAGGGCTGAACTTTTCCACAAGTTCATGCAAGCGATACCGGCGGATGACCCACTTTGGGCTGGCGCCAACGTAGTCGCTGAAAATCCGCTGGAGGGATCGCTTGCCGATTCCCGCGCGAATCACCAGATCGTCCACTTTTTTGATAGCGGGCTCCGCAAGAATGCGAGCGACTAACTGATCGGCTAAAGCGATTGTGTCGTCGGGTTCAGGGAGATGCTCGCGGAAGAAAGCATTGGCAGCTGCTATTTTTTCGGTTTCGCGGCTGGACGAGACCAGGATGGCTGTTAGTGCGCCGACGGCTGGGCCAAAAATGCGTTTTGCGGGGACGGTGGTGTCGGCGAGTGAAGAGACGGGGGATTTCAGGAAGGGGCGGAAACCTCCTGGTTTGAATTTGACACCGAAGACTTGTGAACGGCCTTCGAGTAGACGCGAGAATTTGCGGGTTTGGACGCCGCTTACCACGGCGGTGTCGTTTTCAAAGATCAGATGAATATTGGGATGGGGAAGGTTCTCGGCCAAGTGCGGTTCGCAGCCGCGAAGATCCCAGCTGATCATCCAATAGTGAGCAATCCAGTATGCGAGGTCTGGCGGCGGACTACGGCGGGCATGACTAAGCTTGCCAGCGGGAAGAGGGCGGCGGAGGATTCCCCGGGCACGGCCCACTTCGGGATCGAAGACTTCTTCGACTTGGGCGGCGGGCGGTCGTCGCGTTTTTCCAATCATGACGACCAGTTTAAGGCTATTTTGTACTTGCGACGACACGCGAGCGAGTTGGCGGATTGCAAGTGCAGATAAAAAGGGAGCGGTGATGACAATGCATGCGAGCGGGACATTTGAAGTGAAGCTGAATGTGCAGAAGGCGGACAACACGGCGGCCGAAAGCGCGAAGCTGGGGAGGATGTCGATCGAGAAACAATTCCACGGGGATTTGGAAGGGACGAGCGCGGGAGAGATGTTGAGCGTGGGCACGGAGGTGAAAGGCTCGGCGGGGTATGTGGCGATGGAGCGCGTCAACGGAACCTTGCATGGGCGCACAGGCACATTTGCGCTGCAACATAGCGGGACTATGACGCGAGGTGAACCGCAGCTTAATGTCACTGTGGTGCCTGACTCAGGGACTGGGGAGTTGCTAGGGATCACGGGAAAACTATTGATCAATATCGTCGAGAAGAAACATTTTTACGAGTTTGATTACACACTGCCTGAGACTCCTTGAGAATTCAGAGGCTCGCCAATTTTGCCGGCCGAGGGGGAGAACGGCGCGCGATTTGGAAAGGAATCGACTGTTGCTAGAAAAAAGAAGGCCCGATTTGTGGTCGGGCCTCCCAGTTTTGTTGAGTGAGTCTGGGCATCTACCTTGCGGAAGCGGCGACGGCTCTAGCGCGGCCGAGTTGGGGAACGACGCCGAGCTGTTGCATGAGTCCCAAAGCGTCCCAGTTGACATAGCCTTCGAACATTTTGCCGTTCGAGAAGCGGGCGATGCTTACGCCGGTGATGTGGAATTGCTTGTTTGTGGGGGCGATGCCGTTGAGTTCGCCCTTATGGGTACCGCGACAAGACCAGCGAGCCACAACGGTTTCACCTTCGGCAATGAGGTCCTCGACTGTGAAACGGATGTCGGGGAAAGCATTGCGGTAAAGAGTGACTCTCTTCTTCTCCGCTTCGGGTCCGCGGCCGACATCGGGCGAGGAACTGTCGTGGTGAGTGTACGTGGGTGCGATGAGCTCGTCTGTTACTTGCATCTGGCCTTTGTTCCAAACTTCTTCGAATAAACGACGGACATTAGTTTTGTTTTGTTCAGACATGATGAATCTCCTTTTTCTAAACGCGGACTTCCTCCTCGCTTGTAGCGAGTTGGGCTTGAGCGATGTGACTTGAAACCGCTGGCGTCTGGGTGTGTAAACCTGTACGTCGAACAGGAGGTCGGGCCCCGCGCGAGAGAATATAAAGAACCTGATAGGTTCTGCCCTGTTGGCGCTCGATGCGGAGCTTGTCCTAAAAGAAACTGCGAATGGACTGAGAAGCGGGAGTCTCGCCTCAAACAGCGAAACCACGACTCATAGTGTTCTTTGCAGACAGGTGTGTCAAGGACTATCGAGAGTTTCTTTTGCGCGAAAAAGACATGTTGACTGGGCCGAGGGAAAGGAAGCCAGAAGGTTTTGGATGCGGAGCGCGGTGTGTAGTAGGCTCTCGGCACCGGTGGGGGAGCGAAAATGAAAGTGAATATTGGATTGAGAGTGATTGGGCTGTTGTGCGGGGTGGTTATTTTGTACGCGGCGAGCACGCATGCCGCGCCAGTTCCGCAGGCGGCAGGGGGAAAATTCGAGGTGTCGTTTCCAACGGCGGCGCATGCGGGAACGATTACCGGGCGCGTGTTCGTGGTGGTCAGCACGACGGATAAGCCGGAGCCGCGCCTGCAGGCAGGAAGTTGGGGCGACTCGGGGCCGTTCTTCGGAGTTGACGTGAATGCACTGGCGCCGGAGCAGGCTGCTGTGATTGATGCGAGTACGCCGGGGTCACCAGTGCGAAGTCTGCGCGAAATTCCTGCTGGAGATTACTACGTACAGGCGCTGGTAAACATTTATACAGAGTTTCATCGCGCGGACGGGCATACGCTCTGGTTGCACATGGATCAGTGGGAAGGGCAGCATTTCAATCGTTCGCCAGGGAATTTGTATAGCGAAGTGCAGAAAGTGCATTTGGATCCGGCGGTGGGTTACGACATCAAGCTGAGCTTGACGAAGGAAATTCCTGCGGTGAAGCTGCCCGCGGATACGGCGTGGGTGAAACACATCAAGATTCAGAGCGAGATGCTGACGAAGTTCTGGGGCCATCCGATGTACATCGGCGCGGTTGTGCTTTTGCCGAAGGGTTACGACGAACATCCCAGCGCGCACTATCCCGTGATTTATGAGGAAAACCATTTCAGTCTGCGGCCGCCGTTGCGATTTACGGAGGAGAATCCGCAGGTGAGTCCGGAGATGCGAACACGGCTAGCGGATTTGAACATCGAAACGGGGCACGAGTTTTTTGGGGCTTGGACTTCGGATAACTTTCCGCGAATGATCGCGGTGTCGTTTCAGCATCCGACGCCGTATTACGACGATTCGTATGCGGTGAACTCGGTGAACAACGGGCCGTACGGCGACGCGCTCGTGAAGGAGATGATTCCGTATCTCGAGGCGCATTTCCGGATGATTCCGAAATCGTACGCGCGCGTTTTGACGGGCGGCTCAACCGGCGGATGGGAGTCGCTGGCGGCGCAAGTATTTTATCCGGATTTTTTCGGCGGGACGTGGACGCTTTATCCGGACTCGATTGATTTTCGGCGGTATGGCACGGTGAACGCGTATGAGGATGACAATGCGTTTTTTGAGCCGGGCCACAAATGGGTGCAAGTGCCTCGCTACATCATGCGCACTTCGGAGGGGCAGCCCGAAATTACGATTCAACAGTTCAGTCAGATGGAAGATGTTTTGGGCAGCCATAACCGCTCAGGGGAGCAAATCGAAATTTGGGACGCGGCGTATGGACCGATTGGCGATGATGGATATCCGAAGCCGCTTTGGGACAAGAAGACTGGCAAGATCGATCGTAGCGTGGCGATTTATATGCGCGACCACGGATACGATCTGAGTTACAACATTCGGACGAATTGGGCGACGCTGGGGCCGAAGCTGCGGGGGAAGATTCATGTGTACGTCGGAGACATGGACAATTTTTATTTGAACTTGGCGGTGTACAAGTTGGAAGAAGAGATGAAGAAGCTGACGAATCCGGCGTGCGATTGCGATTTTCAGTATGGAAGGCCTATGAAGGGACATGGGTGGCAGCCGACTTCGAATGCGAATCTGGTGAAATGGATGGCAGAGCACATGGAGAAAAATGCAGAGGGAGAGGATACGAAGCAGTGGCACTACTGATGGGAAGTAATGAGGTACGGAAATAAAGAAAAAAGATCAAAGATAACGCAGAGGCGCAGAGGACGCTGAGTTTCGCGGAGAGTGCTGCGGTACAATAGAGGAGTTTGATAGGAAGAGAAGAAAGACGGCAATGTTTGAAAACTTAACAGAGAAACTGCAACGAACATTTAAGAATTTGCGCGGGCAGGGGAAGCTCACCGACGAGCACCTGGACGTGGCGCTGGGAGAGATTCGCGAAGCCCTGCTCGAGGGCGACGTCAACGTAGGCGTGGCGGACGAGTTGCTGGCGAATATTCGCAAGCAGGCGCTCGGCAGCGAAGTGATGCTGCAGCTTTCACCAGACCAGCAAGTGGTCAAAGTGGTTCGCGACGAGTTGTCGGCGATGCTGGGAAAACACGCCAAGCCGTTGTTTGCTTCGCGGCCTCCTTCGGTGTGGATGATTGTGGGTTTGCAGGGTTCTGGTAAGACGACGACTACCGGTAAATTGGCGAAGTGGCTTGTGCAGCATGGGCACCGGCCGCTCGTCGTTTCGACAGACGTGTACCGTCCGGCGGCGCGCGAGCAGCTGGCGCAAGTGGCGAAAGCTGTGGGCACGGCGCTGTGGCCAGGGGCGGGGACCGATAAGCCGCTGGAGATTGTTAAGGGTGCGATTCGGGAAGCAAAACTTTCCGCGAGCGACGTGATCGTCGTGGACACTGCAGGGCGTTTGCACATCGACGACGACTTGATGAGCGAATTGAGCATGCTGAAAAAAGAGCTTCAGCCTAGCGAAATTCTGTTTATCGCGGACGCGATGATCGGGCAGGACGCGGTGCGTTCGGCGGGAGAGTTTCACAAGAGGCTTGGGCTGACCGGCGTCATTCTGACGAAATTGGACGGTGATGCACGAGGCGGAGCGGCGCTTTCGATTGGGAAAGTGACCGGAGCGCCTGTGAAGTTCGTGGGATTAGGCGAAAAGTACGACGCGCTGGAAGGATTTTATCCGGAGCGCATCGTTTCGCGCGTGCTGGGCATGGGCGACATCATGTCGCTCATCGAACGCGCGGAGCAGACAGTCGACAAGAAAGCCGCCTTAGAGCTCGAACGCAAGCTGCGCAAAGATGGATTCACGCTGGAAGATTTCCGCGACCAGTTGAAACAGATCCGCAAGATGGGGCCGCTGGAGCAGCTTGTGGACATGCTGCCGAAGATGGGGCCGCTGCAGAATTTGCCGAAAGACGCGAAGGTGGATGAGGGAAAGCTGAAGCAGGTCGAGGCGATCATCAACTCGATGACCAACCAGGAACGGCGTGATCACAATGTTATCGATGGAAAGCGGCGGAAAAGAATCGCGATGGGCAGCGGAACGACCGTGCAGGATGTGAACCAAGTTTTGAAGCAGTACCTTCAGATGCGCACAATGATGAAGCAGTACGGCGCGATGGCAGCGCGAGCGAAGTTGAAGGGGCTTGGGAAGCTCGCCGGACTTTCGTGAAAAATAGACTGAATTAATGAGCAAGGGCCTTGAAGATGGCTATTGGGCCCAAGACACCCACCAAAATGCCGTATCCCAAATCGGCCCAGACTACTCGGGCGTAATTCGCGACAACCAAAAGACCGGCCAGCGGCAAGCTCAGAACTGCCAGTGGATTACCTTTTTTTGCGAGGGCTGGAGCCTTTTCCCAGAGATGCGAAAGATCCTGGGTCGAGGGAAAGGCGTGCATGCCGATGGAGAGGCCAAGCCAGTAGAAGAAGTAGGCGAGTGGATCATAGATTTTGAGTTCCCAAACAGGCAGGAAGGCCGCGCTGCAAAAGATGATGCAGAGGAGTGTGTTGGCAAAAAAAGGGCCCATGCTGACGAAAAACTGAGCTGTGAAGTTTTCGCTTTGCTCGTGCACCACAAAGCCCGCAGGGTTTCCGAAGCGGAAGAAGCAGACGTTGAAGACGTGCAGTTTGAATAAGCGGCAGAAGAAAAGATGCCCCGCTTCGTGAATGATGACGCCGGGGAAGGTCAGTGCGGCGATAACGGGGCCAGGAATGAAAAACACGTATCTGCCTCCTTATTTAGCCGAAGATTTTCTACTGCGGAACAGACGGTCATACTCGGTCTTAGTGATGATCTTTCGAGAGTCCAGCCTGTACTGAATGCGAGGAGCATATTCTTCGATCGATTTCAAAGTCTCAGGATCGCTTTGGGCAAGTTGACGAGCTTTGTCCAGCATTTCCTCAGCACGTTGGCGGGAATCAATCGTTCCTGTGAGCGCGAATTTGCACGCAAAGGCACTCGCCAGCTGGGCGGCGGTATCCGAGTCGGGTTCTTCTTTCCATTGTTTATTGGAAATTGCCAAGAAGGAATCAAAATCACGGCGCTCAAAAGCGGCGCCGCCATCGAGCGATTCGGCAGCGAAAGCAAAATCTGGGCGCTGAGGATAGAGAGAAGCAGCAACATGCATGAGCTTGGCGGCTTCGGCGCTGTTTCCATCTTGTTGCGCGAGCTTTGCTGCCTGGCTGGCCTTTTCGAACGCTTGATTGGCACGATCCCACAAGGCATTGACTTCGAGGAACTGAGCGTTTTGGCCGTCCTCGTAGTGACCGTCATCGTGATCATGAAGTGCTTTGTCTGCGCTAGCGACGTCACCGATCATAAGCGCGGCCTTGGCGGCGAGCAGCGAAGCTTTGTCCGAGCCGGGCGCGATTGTTAATGTTTCTTTTAACTGCGGCAGAGCCTCGGCATATTTTCCTTGCTGGACGAGGCGCTCGCCGATGTACATCGCGCGACCTGCATGAAAGTACTTGCGGCCATGAACGAGCGCGACGGCAAGAAGCAGCAGAAGAAAAGCAAGACTAGCTTTGAGCCAGACCGGATAATCCCAATCTTTGATCAGTGGCGCACAGTTCGAACAAAAGCGTGCGCCGCCGATTTGCAACCCGCCAGAGTCGCTTCCGATGAACGTGTTGCAGCGCGCGCAGATAGAACGGCTGATAAGAGGCATGTAGATGCTTGGCTGACCGCTCCGGCGGGCACTTTCTGACGCCGTACGGACACATGGTTGGCAGTAGGTTTGGCCGTTCAGGTCGAAGAGAGATTTAACCGAGGCCTGTTGGCCACAGGCGCTGCATGTTGCCTCACTCATGACCGCGCATTATGCATCGGAATATTAGTTTTGCAAGTAATTTTTTATAATGGAAACAGGAGAAGTGAAACTCCGTCACAAGGTGAAAGAACGAGGTCACTGTCTTGCTTTTACCGAAGAAAGATCGGCTGTTTTCAAGGCGAGCGCTTCTGGATCGAGGTCGGTCCGATTGCACAGGATGATGATCGTTAGGTGCTTGGTCGTGAAACGTTCGATGACTGTTCGGAAGCCCATGGTGCTTCCGGTGTGCCACATGCGTGAGTGTTCTTTGTACGGATCGAGGAACCAACCGAAGCCGTAGGAGACGGGTTTGCCGGGATGCAGATTGTCGTCGTTGGGCGCAGTGGGCCAATACGTGGGCGAGCCATTCGCTAATTTTGCGGGAACGAGCGCGGGGTTGAACTCGTCGGCGGTGAGCAGAGTGTGATTGCGCAGGGCATCGTCCCATTTGGCGAGATCATCGAGATTGGAATAGATGCCGCCGTCGCCCAGCGTGGCGGATGTTGAGCTTTGATCGGTTTCCTTTAGCGCGTCACCTTCTTTGGAGTGACCGAAGGCGCGATTCGTAACTTCATTTTTCCCTTTTTGATAGACGATGGTGTGATCCATTTGGAGCGGTGCGAAGATGCGCGCCTGGAGAAAGTTTCCATAGGATTGCCCGGACGCTTTGGCGACAATGAGGCCGAGCACGACGTAGCCGGAATTGCTGTAAGACCAACTCGTTCCTGGAGCAAATTTTCCTTTGTTTTCCTTTTCTAGGAGAGTGAGAACTTCGTCGTCCTGGATTTGGTGTTCAGGGGACCAGATAGGGCCTTTGAGTTTTTCCTGGGCATCCATTAAATCTTCGTAGTCGGGCAAGCCGCCGGTGTGATTCAGAAGATTGCGGACGGTGATGTTTTTGCCATAGGGCGGGAAATCCGGAAATACCTCGGTCAGTGTTTGGTCATAGCGAAGCCTTCCGTCGTGGACGAGCATTATAACAGCCATGGCAGTAAACTGTTTTGTGAAAGAGGCGAGGCGGAAGTTAGTACGCGTGTCGATTTTCACTTTCGAGCGTAGATCGCGCACTCCCCTGGCTCGCATAAAGGCATTTCTTCCGCCATATCGGAGCAGCACTGCGAAACCCGGCTCATCTGCCTTGACCAGCCCCGCGAAGACTGAGTCTGCCAAGCTATTGGTTGCCTCTGGATTCTGGCTTGGACAATCCGCAGCGCAGAGAAGGGCAAGCCACAGCACAGAAATGATTATCCAAGGAATTTTAGGCCGCAAGCTACACCCCAAATCGTCGCAAGAGGATATCATTTCCTTGGCGCGTTTATCTGCCCGTAACACAGCTACGCTATCTCTCTTAGTTCCCTGAGAACTATATGACCCGCACTGCGCTTGATGACCCGCGCTTTTATCTCAACCGCCATCTGGAATGGCTGGAGTTCAACCGGCGTGTGCTTGAAGAGGCGCGGGACATAGGCAATCCTCTGCTCGAACGCGTGAAGTTCCTTGCGATTACGGCGAACAATCTCGATGAATTTGTCGAGGTGAGGGTTGCTAGCTTTCTGCAACGGATCGAGCACGGCTCGCGCTCGCTCAGTCCAGACGGCTTGACCGTGGAGCAGGAGCTGGAGAAAGTGTCGGCCGCGATGCATGTGATGGTTCGCGACCAGTACAAATGCTGGAACGACGAACTGCTACCCGCGCTCGCGAAAGTAGGGATTCGCGTTTTGCCGATGAGCCAGCTCGAAGGGAAAGCCGCGCAAGCCGCGAAAACTTTCTTCGAGCGACGCGTCTCTCCCATGTTGACGCCGGTCACTGTCGATCCTTCGCATCCGTTTCCGCACGTGCTCAACAAGGCGTTGTGCATTGCATTTCTTTTGCGGCGCCGGCGGAATGGAAACGGGAAGCCGTATTTTGGAGTTGTCACTGTGCCGCGCGCGTTGCCGCGGCTTCTGCGTGTACCCGCGCCGGACGGCGGTATTCACTACGTAGCACTGCAAGAGATCATCTCTGCTTACGCCGCGAAACTCTATCGCGGATATGAAATTCTCGCTTCCGCGCCGTTCAGGATCACGCGGAACAGCAATCTTTATCTGGAAGAAGAAGAGACGCGAAGTCTCCTCGACGCTGTAGATGCGCAATTATCGCAACGGCGCAAAGGGGACGCGGTGCGCCTGGAAATCGATGCCGAGGCGCATCCTGACATTATCAACCGGCTTGTCTCGACCTTTGAGTTGGATGAATCGCTGGTCTTTCGCGCGCAGGGACCCGTAAATTTGCAGCGACTGTTTCACCTATATGAGGAGACGCCGCGGCCTGATTTGAAATACCCGACGTTCGCGCCGCGCCAGGTACGCGTAGGACACGACGCCGACTCAATGTTCGAGGCGATTCGCCGGCAAGCATTTTTGCTGCACCATCCTTACGATTGCTACGACACGGTCGTGAATTTTCTGCAAACTGCAGCGCGGGATCCGCGGGTTTTGTCCATTAAGCAGACGCTCTACCGGACGAATTCGGATTCGCCGATCGCGCGTGCGCTGCTGGAAGCCGCTGGCAAGAAGGAAGTCACAGTGGTGGTGGAATTAAAGGCGAGCTTCGATGAGGCAACCAATATTCATTGGGCGCGGAGCTTTGAGGATGCGGGCGTGCAGGTTTTCTATGGGCTTGTAGGGCTGAAGACGCATGCGAAGCTCATGTTGATCGTTCGGCAAGATCCGGATGGCAAGATTCGCCGGTACGCGCATCTGGGCACGGGGAATTACAATCCCTCGACCGCGCGGTACTACAGCGACTTGAGTCTAATCACGAACGACGAGGCGATCACCTCGGCGGTACACGACGTGTTCAATTTTCTGACCGCGTATGCGGAGCAGCCCAGTTACAAGCCATTGCTCCTTGCTCCGCGCGATATGGCGAAATCTTGCCTCGCACTGATCGACAGGGAGACGCGCCATGCTCGCCGAGGCCGGCCAGCGCGGATGATCGTCAAGATCAACGCGGTCATCGATCCGCCGATCATCCAGGCTTTGTACCGTGCCTCAAGCGCGGGCGTGGAAATTGACCTGATTGTTCGCGGCCAATGCGGGTTAGTGCCGGGACTTCGCGGTGTCAGCAGTCGTATTCGCGTGCGAAGCATTGTCGGCCGATTTTTAGAGCACAGCCGGATTTTTTATTTCGAAAATGGAGGGAAGCCAGAAGTCTATCTGGGAAGTGCGGATTGGATGCCGAGAAATCTCTATGAACGCGTCGAAGTGTTATTTCCGCTGAAAGACCCGCAGCATTGTGAACGAGTCTGCAACGAAATTCTTTCCTCCTATTTGGCCGACACACGCAAGGCGCGCATCCTTGGCTCGGATGGGGGGTATTCGCGTCCACGCTCTGTGCGCAATGGCCACGGATTCTCCGCGCAGGAGCATTTTATGCGGCGAGCAGGCGGCGATGGTGAGACTCAACAAATTCCCACGCTTCGAAAGCAGAGCGTCGTTTATACTCCCAGCACCATGATTGCCCCGCTCGGTGAAGCCCCGGAAGAAGAAGACTCGTTGGAATCGTCAAATGCAACCGTATGATCTGATCGTCATTGGCTCCGGACCGGGCGGACAGCGAGCCGCCATCCAGGGAGCGAAAGCTGGAAAGCGCGTCGCGGTCGTTGAGAAGCAGGCCGCAATCGGCGGCGTGTGCATTAATACGGGAACGATTCCCAGCAAAACGATGCGCGAAGCCGTGCTACATCTTTCCGGTTTCTACTCGAAGAGTTTCTACGGATCGAATTACAACGTAAAAGAAAATGTCACGATGGCGGACCTGAATTTCCGCGTACAGCGCGTGATCGAGAACGAAGTTGCGGTCACACAAGATCAACTCAAGCGCAACGGCGTAGACGTGGTACACGGCTTCGGCAAATTCACTGATGCGCACCACCTCCGCGTGCAGAACGGCAACGGTTATTCGGAACTCGAAGGGCAGTTCTTCGTCATTGCCACAGGCACAAAGCCAGCCATCAATGCGAAAGTGCCCATCAACGGGCGGAACATTATTACCAGCGACCAGATCCTGACGATGCCGCAGATTCCTCGGACACTGATCGTTGTGGGCGGAGGCGTGATCGGGGTCGAGTACGCGTGCATGTTTGCAACGCTGGGCGTGCGCGTGATTATCGTGGAGAAGCGGCCGCGCCTTTTGGAATTTGCCGACACGGAAATGGTCGAGGCGCTGATGTATCACATGCGCGATCACCGCGCCACACTGCGTCTGAATGAGGAAGTCGAGAGCGTGGAGGAAACTCCCGAAGGTAAAGTGGCTGCAAACCTCGCGAGCAAGAAACGCATCAACGCCGATGCGTTGCTGTACGCAGTTGGCCGTCAAGGCAATGTGGACAAGCTGGATCTTGCCGCTGCCGGCATCGAATGCGACGACCGCGGGCGCATCAAGGTCGACGAGGATTTTCGCACCACGCAAGCGCACATTTTTGCCGTCGGCGATGTGATTGGGTTTCCAAGTCTGGCGTCGGTTTCGATGGAGCAAGGGCGCATTGCCGCGGCGCGGGCGTTCGGACTGCAGGTGCAGACGGATCCCGAGAGTTATCCGTATGGGATTTACACCATTCCGCAGATCTCTTTTATTGGGAAGACGGAAGAACAGCTCACCGATGCTGATGTCCCGTACGAAGTTGGCGTAGCGTATTATCGCGAGATCGCGCGCGGGCAAATTTCTGGTCACACGGATGGCCGGCTGAAACTTCTATTTCACCGCGAGACGCTCGAGTTACTCGGCGTGCATATTTTTGGCGAAGACGCCGCGGAGCTGCTTCATATTGGACAAGCAGTCTTCAAGCTGAAGGGCAAAATCACATATTTCATCAACACAGTCTTTAATTATCCGACGCTGGCGGAATGCTATAAGACAGCGGCGTTCAATGGCCTCAACCGCCTGAACTGAGGCGGCAATTCACAAAATGTCGAACTCAACCACCCATTAAGCCGAGCCTTGGCGATAGTCCCGGCGCAAGAAATCGTTGGCCGAAGCGACGTTCGTGACGCGCATGTTTGCGCCGTCGTAGTTGATTTTTTTTCCGGCGCGCAGGGCGACTATGCCGAGGAGCATGACCTCGGTGAGGCGCGAGGCGTACTCGAATGGACAGGAAGCTTCCGTTTTGCCTTTGGCGGCGTTTACCCAGTTCATTTCGTGGTCTTCATTTTCGATGCGCGGCAGCTTTCGCGGCGGCTTGCCGTATGAATCGTGAAGGGATTTGGGCAGCAGGCGAGGGTTCATTCCGTAGGTATCGTGAAGCAGTTTGCCTTTGCTGCCGATGAGCAGTACGCCGCCGCCTTTGTTCAGTTCTTCGTCGCCCAGTTCCTCGGGTTTGTCTGGCATGAGGCCGCCGTCGTACCAGATCATCTTGACGGCCGGCATGGAGCCGCGGGCGGGAAATTCGTAAAAGGTTTGCGTGGCGTGCGGGTAGGAGACGCCGTTGAACGGCGTCGAGACGGTCTCGATGGTTGTCGGCAGGCCGAGATTGAGAGCCCACATCGAGTGGTCGATCAAGTGCGCGCCCATGTCGCCGATGGCGCCGACGCCCCAATCCGACCAGCCCCGCCAGTTGAAGGGGTGGTAGATGGGGTGATACTCGACGTGCGGACCAACGCCGAGAAAAAGATCCCAGGAGAGCTTGTCCGGAACGGGATAATCGCCAGCCATTGCGGCGGCGAGGCGCGCGTTTACGCCAGGGCCATTCCAGCGAAGAGTGTCAGCGGGTTCTTTCAGAGCTTCGGGGCGCGGTACGCCTTGCGGCCAGAAGCCGAGCGGGCGGTTGGTCCAAACGTGGACTTCGCGGACTTCGCCGATGGCGCCAGCTTGAATGTATTCGACGGTCAGGCGAGCGTCGTCTAGAGAATGGCCTTGATTGCCCATTTGCGTGGCGACTTTTGTTTCCTTGGCGCGCTTCGAGAGTTGCCGCGCTTCGTCGATGGACCAGGTGAGCGGCTTTTGAACGTAAACGTGTTTGCCGAGGGCCATGGCGGCGAGAGCGATCGGCGCGTGCATGTGGTCCGAGGTGGCGATGAAAACGGCGTCGATATCTTTCTGGTGCTCGAGCATGTCGCGATAGTCTTGATAGCGCTTGGTTTTCGGCAGCTGGTCATTCTTCAGGCGAATCATTCCGGCAAGGTGGGCTTTCGCTTTGACGCGATCGAACTCCATAGGAGGTTGACCGGGAGTGGGCTGCGGATCGGGATTGTCGAGACGCTTTTGCAGGTTTGGGATTTCGGTGTCGAGATGGTCGAAACCTTTGTTGGCATAGCCCCAGTCCACATCGCAGAGCGCGACGATATTTTGGCTGGAGAGATTGATCAGATTGGTGCGGCCCATGCCGCCGACGCCGACGCCAGCAATGTTGAGCATGTCACTGGGAGGAGTGAATCCGCGTCCGAGGACGTGACGGGGAACGATGGTCATTGCGGCACCTCCTGCGGCGACGTTGGTGAGAAATTTGCGGCGCGACAAGTCGTTTTTCTCAGTCATGGGCTGCTCCCTCGGCTATGCGGGCATTATCGCGCTGTGGCCCGTACTTTGCGAATGCTAAGTTCGCCGTTGGGCGTGAGAAAAAGAAAGAGGGCACGATGAATCGTGCCCCTACTAGAGCGAACGAAAAAGGGACGCGCTGAAGCGCGCCCCTACAAGAGGGGTGGTGCCCTTCATTTGGAAGCCCTACAACCATGGAGTATCCCGCATCGGGTGTTTGAGCGGAGAACTCTGACGATGGATGAGGAGAGGGGCCCCCACCCGGGGGTATCCGCGAGTTGTGAAGTAAACGCATGAAAGGAATCGTGTTGCGAGGATTCCTGCGTGTCGCGCAGCGACATGAGACCAGGCGCCCACGGTTCGGATAAGGGGGACCCCCTCCCCCTGTTTTTTGCAAAGATGTGATTCGATTGGAGTTAAGCGGTGGGGGTGTGCGAAAGATGTGATTCTATGGGAGTTAAGGAAAGGAGAGAGAGAACTGCGGTCAACAGTCGACCCTTCGACTACGCTCAGGGCAAGCAGTTTAAAGTTGAGAGGGCAAAGATCGTGAGAGCTAAACGCCCCGACCCGGTCGGGGTAAACGCCGACACCCCGAACGGGTCGGGGTAGACACCGTGCGCAGAGAGTTCGGGGGTGCGGCGGGATGCGAAGGGCAGGGAGAGGGCGAGTTCCAGAATGGGAAGAGGGAGCGGGGTGGAGGGCTATGTTC
The DNA here is from genome assembly GCA_963740015.1 of uncultured Acidobacteriota bacterium. GTDB lineage: Bacteria > Acidobacteriota > Terriglobia > Acidiferrales > UBA7541 > Acidiferrum. Next base: position 83,616 of record CAVUCM010000045.1, read on the forward strand.
ACGGTATATGTTACCGCAACTCGTGATAACGTGTCAAGGAATTTCTTATATAGTAATGATTCGAACAGCGTGCGGATGGGGCCTAAGGTGATAAGAGGAAGGGGGATGGACCGGAATTTGGTGCGGGAAAATGGTGTTGGTGTGAGGCGCGGCTAAGGCACGAGGCTCCGGAGGGGAGCGAAGTCAAAACCCGCACCCTGAAAACCGCAGGGATGCGGCACCCCATCACACGACTGCGGCAGGCGCATCGAAGGGACATGACTTAGAAGAGCTATTTTCCAAGACCACACCCGCGAGCCAAAGGACAATTCGCGCGAGTTACGAACCCTATAAGGCAAAGGCAGACATCATGTTTGCGTCTGTCAAGGGTGTGCCTGTACCGAAAACAGATTTTGATTTTGTCCTTCATGCAAGCGCGAAGGCCTTTGAGCACTTTCGTTATGCCTACGAAGGCGCTGTTGAGGACCAGGAAGGCTGGATGGCCAATGGGATACGTGAGTGCGTCAGAGAACGAATTATGGAGTTGAAACCTGAGTGGGCAAAATAAAATGAGAACGGCGCGCGAGCCTCGTGGGCCGTTCTCACTCGTTCGCCAGTGTACGAGGGTTCGGAATTACTACCGCCCCCAATCCTGGTGAATCAGTTCGCAAACCTGTTTGATGTTGCCCTTAATGCTGCCGCCTTCCTTGTTTTTCATCAGGTCTCCGTCCTTGTTGAAAACCTGAATTTGGTTGTCACGGACGATGAGTCCATGCTCGATATGGTTAAGCCGAATCGTATAATCTGCCGTCTGTTGATTGATCGTGATTCTGAGGTCGGGGCAGGACTTGAGAATATCCTTGCTCATTTCCATGGACTGATCTCTGTCTGAGTTTCTGTTGCTGCCTTTGCTCACCGAATCCAGATAAACACGCGGGGGCTTGCTGCGATCTCCTACAGGAGCAACCACAGGAACAAGGGAGGCCTGCGGCGCGTCTTTTGTTCCCGCTCCAGCAGGGGCTTGAGCAAAGGCCACTGGACCGACCAAAAAGATTGCCGCGAACATCAAGCCTTTCAGAACTGACTTCATTTCGTTTCTCCTCATTTCAGATTTGAATTGTCCTTGAGGACTCAGAATCCCTTCCTAGTGTTTTCCTCTCAATGGTACTTGCCGTGAACGTTAATACTCTGTCAGCGCATCGCCGTCCGTCTAAAAACAAAAAGACCGGGCTGGAAGGCCCGGCCTGCCGTGCGCGGAGATCATTGGGAACGGAGGAAGACGGTACGTTTTCTATTGCATTGTGCGAGCTTTGTGTCGCGGTGATGATTTTCTCAGAAAGCGGGAACGTTTCTGTCGCCAATTCTGGTCCAATTCCGAAGTGAGTAGCGGGTAGTGAGTAGCGGCGGGTGGCGCGGACATATTTTCTTCTTCCTGACTGTGGCGCACTCGACTAGGATACCACTTCTGTAATTAGCCGAGGGGGATATACGGGGTGCCGCACCCTTCGGTTTTAAGGGTGCGGGTTTTGATTTTTTATCGATGCGCAATCCTCTCAAACGTCATTACGGACGAGGCGATCTGCATTTCGTCACCTTCAGTTGTTATCGGAGAAGACCGCTGCTTGGAACGGCTCAGGCGCGGAATCAGTTTGTGAAAATCCTGGATGAAGTTCGCCGCCGACATGGGTTTCGTGTTGTCGGGTATGTCGTGATGCCTGAACATGTGCACCTGCTGATGAGCGAACCGATCAAGAAAAATCCGTCGAAGATTTTACAGGTGCTGAAGCAGAAGGTGGCGCGCGTTTTGTTGAAACGACGAAGTCGAATAACCAGCACACAATTGTCGTTACCCTTCGATGGAAGCCAGATGGAAGAGGCGCGTTTTTGGCAGCGGCGATTTTATGATTTCAATGTGTGGAGCGAGAAGAAACTGAAAGAGAAACTGGACTACATGCACGCTAACCCGGTGCAAAGAAAGCTAGTGCAGCATCCGAGGGATTGGCCTTGGAGCAGTTGGACGCACTATGCGGGAAAAGGAGTGGTGAAAATTCGGATGGATTCGATTCGAGGAGAAGGCGAGAGTCAAAACCCGCACCCTTAAAACCGAAGGGCGCGGCACCCCCCTCAAGAAAACCAACTGCGCGGATTCCGGGCCTCGTCTCTGCGCCACCCGTCTAAAGCTCACCTTTTCCGAGCCGATTATGGCACGGCTGAAGCCGTGCCCTCCTAAAAAGCATTTATGAGATGACCTTTAGTGAGTAGTGGGTAGTGAGTAGAACTCGTCTCATAAATGGATCTTGAGGAGGGGCGCGGAGTTTGCTCAGGGGCTAAAGCCCCCGATAGGCGGGCTTATTCGGCACGGCTAAAGCCGTGCCCTCCCGGGTGGCATTTATGAGATGAGTTGTAGTGAGTAGCGGGTAGTGAGTAGTGAGTAGAACACGTCTCATAAATGTATCGAGTGGCGGAGCAGGGAGTTTCCTCAGGGGCTAAAGCCCTCGTTTTTCCGCTTCTCTATGTCGGAGCTGCCTTCGTCCCTCTGGCCAAGAAAGCTCCGACCCCTTAAACGTCCGCGCCACCCGTCCGTCCACCCCCTAAGCGTCCGCGCGGCCCCTGACTCTTCGATTGCCGGGGGCTGCCTGGACAGGCTAATATATCTGGTGGAGGCATCTGTTAGTGCTCACTATTCGTTTATCCAGGATTGGCAAGAAGAAGAAGCCGTTCTACCGCGTGGTGGTGATTGAAAGCAGCAAGCCGCGGGACGGGCGTGTAGTTGAATTGGTGGGAACCTACGATCCGCTGAAGAAGCCAGCGGAGGTTAAGCTCAACGCCGAACGCATCAAGCATTGGCTGGGAGTCGGTGCGCAACCCAGCGACACCGTTCGTAGCTTTATCCACCAACAGAAGATCGCGTAATCCCTGCGAAGTATCCATACCTTGCGCGTCCCCGGCGAGACCGGGGCGCGTTTGCCACGGCCCAGTGGAAGATCGAGGACGTGGAGGTGAAGGATGAAAGAGCTGGTAGAAGCCATCGCGAAGGCTCTGGTGGACCATCCCGAAGAAGTGCAGGTCAAGTCTGTCGACGGTTCACAGGTGACCGTGCTTGAGCTACGGGTGCATCCCGAGGATCTGGGCAAAGTGATTGGGCGGCAAGGACGCACGGCTAAAGCGGTGCGCACGCTGCTCGGCGCTGCGGGCATGAAAGTGAAGAAACGCTACACGCTTGAGATATTGGAAGATTGAGCGCCGAAGCCCAACGTTGGGTGATTGTCGCGCGGATTTTACGGCCCCGCGGTAATAAAGGCGAAGTGGCTGCACAACTCCTCACGGATTTTCCTGAACGGCTGACAAAATTGACAGAAGTTTTTCTTGGAGCAAGCGGCCGAGCTGTAGTCGAGCCGCGTCTTACCGCGTTGAAAGCTTGCTGGCTCAGCCAGAACCATAGGGGCCAGGCCGTGTTTCACTTTGAAGGATGCAATTCGATCTCCGAGGCGGAGAAGTTTCGCGGGCTCGATGTATTGCTGCCAATAGAAAAAAGGGCGAAGCTTTCCGCAGGCCAATATTTTCTGGATGATCTTGTTGGGTGTTTGGTGTACGAAAACTTTGCGGAGCCTTCTATCGTTTCTTCTGCACCTTGTTCGCTGGCGAGTGCGCCGTCTTTGCTGGGCGTGGTTAAAGAGGTGCAAATCCCTGGCGAAGGCGTGGCTGGCACGCCGCTTCTTGTCGTTGATACTTCTGCAGGAGAACTTCTCGTTCCGCTTGCGGAAGACATTTGCACGCGCGTTAGTACTGCCGAACGGCGGATCGATGTTGTGCTTCCCGACGGTCTCCGCGATCTAAACGTATAAACCGAAGGGGTTTCGGCTTGCCCGTGGTCGTTAGAACTTGTCTCATAAATGGTTCAAACGGAGGAGCGGGGAGTTTCCTCAGGGGCTGAAGCCCCTTTCCGTGGCGTTTTCGGCACGGCTGAAAGCCGTGCCCTCCCTGGAGCCATTTATGAAACGGCTTTTTAGTGAACGTCGATGGTTGTGACGCTTAGCGCCGGGAGTGAGATCGTCAGAGACGAGCCGCTTACGGCCATTGTTCCGATCGACACGGGCGCGACGGGGTTTTGCCCTTGAGTTGAGGCTGCGGTCATTTGGTACAAGTGAGCGGTGCCGGAGAGAGTCGCGCCGTTGATCGCTGTGACTTGCGTGGAAGTGGAGCGGTTGATGGCCACGAACACAGTGCGGCCCGGGGTGGTCGAGTCGGTGCTGGCATAGACCATCACATTTCCCACGTTGCTCGACGCGGCTTGCAGCGAGGTGTCACCAAAGCACGCATTCGCTCCATCGAAACCGCGATAGGCGCGGAAGCCGCCCAGGATATAGGGTTGCGCGCTATCGAGCGGCCACAAACTGGCGGCAAACAGCCCTTGGGCGCCAAAAATCCCCAGATTGTCGGTTTGCGCGATCGTTCCGGCGATGTGATTGGACCCGCCATTGTTGTACTCGGTGATGGAGAGCTTCATGCCGGGATTTTCGGCGTTGATTTTGGCCTGTAGGCGTCCCAGCATGTTGATGGCTTGCCCGCCCAGGGTTTCTACGATCCACGGGTTGCTGTTGCCAGTGTCTGTCCACGTTGTGTCCCACAAATCGCGCGGACTCTGCACGATCAACTGGACCTGCGCATCAGTCAGCGTGGTCCCGGTCATGTCGGTGATGCGCGTGCCGTTCGAGTCATAGACTTCCGCGTACCAATGGAAATCGTAGACGTCGACCAGCGGCGCGCCAAAGGCCGTCGAAGCGCTGTGCACTCCCGTTAGATACCTATCGGCAAACCAATCGGCGCCATTCGGCGTGGGGCTCAGTGCGGGGTCGCCCTGCCAACTATAGATTCCCTCAAAACCGTAGTTCACAGGCCCGAAGATCACGAGATCGGAAAAATGGCTGGCGGGTGTCTGCGCATTCTTGCTCAGGCTTTTCAGCGCCTTCGAAAGGTTGACTGTTTTGGTGACGAAAGCAGTTGAGGAGACGTTCGTAGAGCCTTGAACCTCCTGATGAGTGGAGTTCCACAGGTCCGGTTCATTGTCCAGGCTGATGAAAGTCGGCTGCGTGGGGCTGGCACCAAAAATATTGGCGCTCAGGAAGTCCTGGTCCAGTGCCCAGGCAAACTCGTCCATGTAGACGTTGTTGTCCGTCGAAGCGGCTGGCGGCGTCAGAGTGAATGGTGCGCTAGACACGGCGCTCTTTTGGTCCACAGTGGGCCGAAAATACTGCAAGTTCGGAAACGGCATGGGCACTTGCACTACGGTCGTGTCAATGGATACATAGCCCTGCATTTGCAGCGTCACCAGGCTGGCCATGTTGTTCGATCGATCGCCGGCGATGAAACCGCGCACGGCTTCTGCGGGAATGCTGGCGTTGCAAGTTCCGTTGCAGAGGTAATCGTCGTTTTCGTACAAGTAGTCGCTGCCAGCGTTGGAGGCATTGTTGATCCAGTTGTATGCGGTCCAGCGATCGCCGCCGTCGCGATCGAAGGTGAGCAGTGACGGGGCGCCTGTTACGCCGGAATAAAAATTGAGGCCGTAGATGTACGGCGAAATCGCATGGGTAGCGGAAGGATTGACCGTGATGGTCACGTCGGGACTCGCAGGTGCGGCAGGTGTGGCGCTCACTTGAGACGAGTTGGCGCTTTGTCCGGCGGCATTCGACGCGGCGACCACGTAGTAGTAGGTCGTGCCGTTGGTGAGGCCAGTATTTGTATCGGAAGTTGTTGTGGGTGCGGCGACCTGCGTGTACGGACCGCCGCTTGTCGTGCTGCGCTGCACGTTATAGCTCGTTGCGCCTGTGCTCGTGGACCACGTGAGGCTTACCTGGGCATTGCCAGCGACGGCTTGGAGTCCCGTTGGCATGGCAGGCGGCGTGGCGGGCGCCGTCGGTGTCGCGTTTGCTTGAGAGGAGTTAGCGCTCTCGCCTGCGGCGTTCAGCGCTGAAACAACGTAGTAGTAAGTCGTGCCGTTGGTAAGACCGGTGTCAGTGTCGCTCGTTGTTGTCGGTGCTGCGACCTGGGTGTACGGTCCACCGCTGGTCGTGCTGCGCTTAACGTGATAGCTCGTTGCACCGGTACTGGCGGCCCAGCTGAGGCTCACTTGGGCATTGCCTGCGATGGCTTGGAGTCCGGTTGGCGGGGCAGGAGGTGCTGCGGGGGCGACGGGCGTGGCGCTCACTTGAGAGGAATTGGCGCTTTCGCCTGCGGAGTTTAGCGCGGAGACGACATAGTAGTAGGCTGTCCCGTTTGTGAGGCTGGTGTCGGTAAAGTTCGTCGCTGTTGGCGATGAGACTTGTGTATAGGGACCGCCGTTGATCGTCGCGCGCTTCACGTGGTAGCTCGTTGCTCCTGCGCTTGCAGCCCACACGAGGTTCACTTGCATATTGCCAGCGGTGGCTTGGAGTCCGGTCGGCGCGGAGGGCGGTGCGACAGGAGCGACCGGTGTCGCGCTGGCCTGACTGGAATTTACGCTTTGGCCTACGGAATTGAACGCCGAGACGACGTAATAGTAGGTCGTTCCATTGATCAGGCCGGTGTTGGTGTAACTATTCGTCGCAGAGACAGCGATTTGTACATACGGGCCGCCGCTCACCGTGGTGCGCTGGACGTAATAGCCGGTAGCCCCGGAGCTTGCGCTCCAGGTAAGACTGATCTCGGCGTTTCCCGCTGTTGCCAGCAATCCAGTTGGAGCTGCGGGGGCCGTCGCTCCGCCTCCGCTGTTGCCGCCGGGACCATTGCCCATGGAACTCAACCCGGCACATCCCGCGAGCTGGACAAACAGTAAGCCAACCAACAAGATGCGCAATTTCTCGGGGATCCGACAAAGGAACGCCATCGCGTGACTCCTCAAGCGGGCTGGATTCAGGCGGTAAATGGGTGTGACAAGACTACGAAGCGAAGGAGAGTGGTACAAGCTGTTCTGAGGTACAGAAACTGACCCTGACCTTTGCAATCACAAGATTGCATCCCTGTCTCTATATTGGCTTTTGAAACACCCAATAGCAGGCGGTCCTCTGTTTGGCTACACTGGCTGAAGATGCGTTTCGACCTCGTTACGATTTTTCCGGAATTTTTTGCAGGCCCGCTCGATCATGGCATTCTGCGGCGAGCTCGCGAGACTGGCCTAGTTGAGGTCCAGATACAAGACCTGCGTGTGTTCACTAAGGATCGCCACCGCAGCGTCGATGACCGGCCTTTTGGTGGCGGCGAGGGGATGGTGCTCAAGCCCGATCCGCTTTTCGAGGCGGCCGAAGCGCTGCTTGGGCGGAGTTTAGGCAGTGCCGAGCAACCCGCTGTTCAGGATTCGAAGGCGGCCATCGTATTGATGTCGGCCGCCGGAACACTTTTTCGGCAGGAAACCGCACGACGCTATGCGCAGCTGGATCGCATTGTGCTTCTGTGCGGGCGGTACGAAGGTGTCGATGAGCGCGTGGCCGAATATCTTGCCACCGAAGAAATTTCCGTTGGAGATTATGTGCTGAGCGGCGGCGAGCTTCCCGCGATGCTGATTATTGATGCGGTTACGCGGCTTGTTCCGGGCGCGCTGGGAAATGAAGCGTCATCTCAAAATGAATCGTTCAGCGAAAATCCTGCCTTTTCTCCCGTAGGGGCACGGCATGCCGTGCCCGTTCAGCCAGATACGGAATTTCTCGCCGTGCGAGGCGCGGGCGGGGCCCTTCGAGAAACCTCAGGACAAGCAAGCCCCGCCCCTACAGGCGGCAAGCCACTGTCGGATAAATGCTCGGTACTTTTGGATTTTCCGCATTACACGCGGCCGGCCGATTTTCGCGGCTGGAAGGTCCCTGATGTTCTGATCGGCGGCAACCACGCCGAGGTGGCCAATTGGCGCCGCGCCGCGGCCCTCGAGAAGACGCAGCGTAACCGGCCGGATTTGCTTTTGCGCTGAAAAGGGCTCGCGGTATACTGGGGTTTCGATGAAAGTAGCGCTTCAGAACGATGATTTGCGTGCCACGCAAGGCGATTGGGATTGCGGGTTGGCCTGTGCGTGTCCATGGTGTGCTTGTATGTGTACCGTTGCAAGCGGCATGGGAAGTCCTTCGGTCTAGCGCAAGACTAAACCTAAAAGGAATCCAGGGCCGCTCGGAATAAGCGGCCCTTTTTCATTGTTAAGTGAATGAGGAGCAAGGTGCCATGAGCAACGCGGCAAGCGGAAACGGCAAAGAGCAGGGCGCTGGGAAGCCCATCGCCATTTATTACGAGCAGCAGCATTGGTTCAAGCCGCTCTTCGATCAACTCGACGCTAAGGGTGCGAACTGGGTCAGGGTGGATGCACGGAATCATCAATACGATGTGGCGGCTAAGGAGCGCGAGTATTCGCTTCTGTTCAATCGTATGAGCCCTTCCGGATGGCAGCGTGGCATTGGCCATGGGATCTTTTACACGCTCAATTATTTGGCTCATCTGGAAGAAAAAGGTGTTCGCGTGGTCAACGGCTCGCGCGCGTTCACCCATGAGATTTCCAAGGCTCTGCAGTGCACGGTGCTCGAAGCGCTCGGCCTGCAGTATCCCAAAGCACGAGTCATCAACCACCCCTCGCAAGCGCTCAGCGCCGCGGAGGGGATCGGGTATCCGCTGATCATCAAGCCGAATATCGGTGGAAGCGGAGCGGGGATAAAGAAGTTCAATTCGGCGGACGAATTGCGCGGGACGGTCGAAGAGAACAGCTTGTCGTTTGGAATCGACAGCGTCGCGCTTGTGCAGGAATTTTTCAAGGCCCGCGACGGTGTAATCACGCGTGTCGAGGTTCTCGGCGGAGAATACCTCTACGCGATTCAGATTCACATTACCGGCGATACGTTTGATTTGTGCCCGGCAGATATTTGCAAAAACACCAAGGGCGAAGAGTTGACGCGTCTGGCATGTCCCGTTGACGCACCGAAATCAGGGCTTACGGTAGAAGCCTACGAGCCCCCGCGGCAAGTTATCGACGACGTCGAGCGCATTATGGAAGTTGCGGGCATCGAAGTCGGCGGCATCGAGTACGTCATCGACGACCGCACCGGGCGGTTGCTCTATTACGACATCAACGCGCTCTCGAATTTTGTTTCCGATCCTGAACGCATGATTGGTTTCAATCCGTATGCGCGGTTGGCGGATTACCTCATCAATGAAGCGCGGATTCACGAGGCCAGTCGAAGCGATGGGTTCGTTTCCACCGGGAGCATTCGATGAGATACGGCTACTGGCTCCCCGTTTTTGGCGGCTGGCTGCGCAATGTCGCTGACGAAAAGATGCCCGCGACCTGGCCATACGTAAAGAAGCTTGCGCAGCGCAGCGAACAAATCGGCTTCGACCTGATGCTGATTGCGGAATTGAATTTGAACGACATCAAGGGAGTGGAAGCGCCTTCGCTGGATGCGTGGTCCACGGCGGCCGCGCTGGCTGCGGTCACGGAACGGCTCGAGCTGATGGTTGCAGTGCGCCCGACGTTTCATTTGCCAGCGCTGCTGGCAAAACAAGCCGCGAACATCGACCACATCAGCAACGGACGACTCACGTTGAATGTCGTGTCTTCCTGGTGGTCAGATGAAGCGAAGAAGTACGGCGTGGGATTTGAGCAGCATGATGATCGCTACGCGCGCACTAACGAATGGCTGGATGTGCTGCACGGCGTGTGGTCGAAAGATCACTTTTCTTATTCGGGGAAGTATTACCGCGTCGAAGACAATGTTCTCGAACCAAAGCCTGTTTCCAAGCCGAATCCGACGATCTATGCGGGAGGCGAATCGCTCGCGGCGAAGGATCTCATCGCGGAAAAGTGCGATGCGTACCTGATGCATGGTGATCCGCCGGAGCGTGTCGGCGAAAAAATCGCGGATTTGCGCGAACGCCGCGCGCGGCATGATTTGCCCCCGCTGAAGTTCGGCGTCGCGGGCTACACCATCGTGCGCGAAACCGAACGCGAAGCGCAGGACGAGCTAAAGCGCATCACCGACGTCAATCAGTCCGCCGCCGGCAATGCGAATTACCAGCAATGGCTTGCGGGAACGCAGCTAGAGCAGCGCGTTTCGCTCGAAGACTACTCCGTTTCGAATCGTGGCTTACGTTCGGGCTTGGTGGGCACTCCCGAACAGGTTTCGGAGCGCCTGGCAAAATTCGAAGCCGTCGGCGTCGATCTCGTCTTGCTTCAATTCAGTCCACAACTCGAGGAAATGGAGCGCTTCGCGACAAGCGTCATTCAGCGAAACGTATCTACAGTCGCGCCCGCCTAGGGGGCCGGCCTTTCCCTTGACGCCGCAAGCTGTTTTAGAACAACCGATAGCGCTAGGTAAATTGTGAATATTTGGCTATAATTGGGGTTTGCTTTTGAAGAGCTGGCCCCGCCTGAGTGGGTCTGCAGGGAATACGAACATGAATCTGGTTATAGCAAAACTCCATGAAGCGCAACTGCGCAAAGACCTCCCCGAGTTTCGCCCCGGCGACACGGTGCGAGTCAACGTCCGTCTGAAGGAAGGCGAGGGCGAGAAAGAAAAAGAGCGCCTGCAAGCGTTCGAAGGGGTTGTCATCTCCAAGAAGGGCCGCGCTTCGGGCGCCACGTTTACCGTGCGCCGCGTGAGCTTCGGCGTCGGCATCGAGCGCATTTTCCCGCTGCACTCGCCCTCGATCAGCTCGATTGAAGTGGTCGGGAAGGGTAAAGTTCGCCGCGCTCGTCTCTACTACCTGCGCGATTTGCGCGGGAAGGCCGCCCGCATTAAGCGCGCCGCGCGCGAAGAAGTGGCCGCTGTTGCGACGGCTGGAGCTGAAGCCAAGTCGTAAGCGCGACTCGTCGATTCGAACCACAGAGCGTTTTTCTCGAGAGAGTCCCGGCAAAACCGGGACTCTTTAATTTTCAGTCCTCACTCTCAGCGAAAACGATCACGGTTGCACGTTCGTTATGCCCTCCGCACCCGCTTTCGGAAAATGCTTCTCGTACCAAGCGATCGACCGGTCGGTCCAATCGATCACGTGCTTTGTCTCACGGATGCCGTGGCCTTCGCGGGGGTAGCGCACAAAGACCGCTTCGGTTCCCACGTCCTTTAGCGCGATGAAAAACTGCTCCGCTTCAGCGATAGGCACATCGTTGTCGTTTTCGCCATGGATGAGCATGGTCGGCGTGTGCGCTCCGGCCACGTGCTTTAGCGCCGAGCGTTCCCAGGCCACGTCCATCAAGTTGCCTTGATGCAGAAATTGGCCGAACTCCATTTCCTCATATTGGTTGTAGTAGGTCATATAGTTGTAGCTGACCAGGTTTGCGATTCCTGCGGTGGGAATCGCCGCTTTGAATTCGTTTGTTTGTGTAATCAGCCAATCCGTGAGCTGGCCCCCATAGCTTACGCCTTCAATGCCCATGCGCTCGCGATCAATCCAGAGGTAGCGGCGCACAGCCGCACTTACGCCATACAAAACGTCTTGGCCTTCGTTGCCATTCTGATCTCCGAAAACGGCGTCAGCGAACTTTTGTCCGTAACCCGTTGAACCGCGGAAATTCACGTTGAGCGTCGCCCAGCCGTGCGCGGCGTACACCTGGTTCCTGAAGTTGAAGCCGGGGCCGTTCTGTCCGTGCGGACCACCATGAATGTTCACGATTAACGGGTGCTTTGAAGTCGCGGTCATTCCCACCGGCTTCGTTAGAAATGCTTCGACTTCAAATTTGTTGTCGTTGCTCGTGAAGGTAAAAGACTCAACGTCACCAAGCTGCTTGCCCGAGAGAATCTCCGCGTTCAAGTCCGTCAACTTGCGAGCGGCGGCGCCGCCCGACTTGACGTAAAGCTGCGCCATGTCGCGCGATGAGGTGAACGTGTAGGCCAGCGTGCCGTCCTTCCCAATGGAAAATCCGCCCACGTTGCCGGTCTCTTTCACCACGTATTCTGGACCGCCGCCCGAGATTGGCAATCGCATCAGATGATTGCTTCCGCGCTCCTGAACCGTGAAATACACCGCGCTGCTGTCCGGCGCCCACTTCGGCGCACCCTGCCGGTTGTCAATCACCGCGCCAATTTCGCGGCGATCGCTGCCGTCGGCGTTCATGAGCCAGACGTGCGTGTCCTCCATAGTCGTCTCGCGGTCGGTCAAGCCGCGCTTTGTGCCGCGATAGACGATGTGTTTGCCGTCAGGTGACCAGAGCGGCTCGTACTCGTTGTATTCGGTGGCCGTCAGACGGCGGATGGTGTTGTCTGTGACATTCAGCGCGAAAATGTCGTAGTTGAAAAATTCATCCTGATTCGGCTCGTGGTTCGACGCAAAAAGAATTTCCTTTCCGTCCGGTGACCAGTCAATGGAGTGCTCATCGTAGATTCCTTGTGTCAATTGGCGGACCTGCTTCGTGGCCACATCCACGGCAAAAATGTGCAACCGCTGGTTGTCGTTGAAGCGCGTCATACCTTCACCGGCGTCGGGCTTGTACAAGTAGCGCGTGATGACCATCGGATCGCCGCCAGCTTCGGCGGCTCGTTCATCGGGCGTCGACGAAATGAAGGCGATCTGTTTGCCGTCGGGCGACCAAGTCACATCCTGGCCGCCGCCAGGCAATGGACTGTTGGTGCCTTCTATTTTCTCAACGAGAGTTGTGATCTCGGAGCCGTCCGGGCGGGCGAGAAGTAATCCGTGTTTGTCTCCGATTCTGCCCTGAAATGCTAGCCATTTCCCATCGGGCGACCAGCGAGGATTGGCCGTCACATCTTTCTCGCCTCCGATGCGAATGGATTTTTGCGTGGCGAGATCCATAACCCAAAGTTGAGGAGCGGGCCGGCCCGGCCGGTCGTAGGAAATCACTGGGTAGGCAAGGTGATGCCCGTCCGGGGATAGAACCGCGTCGCCAACAGCTCGGAAGCGGGAAAGATCGCTGCTGACCAAGCCTTGCGCTCTGCTGAATGATGCCGAAATGAGCAGACCCAAAGCACTGAAGACACAAAAACCGGTTCGAACTGACTTCGATAGCGAGTGCAGACACATCGAGTTCTTCTCCTCTTAGATCTAAAATATTCTTATACCGTCCGCGGTCGCCTCGTACTGCGTTTCAACTTGCGGAGTTTTCTTACTTCAAGTACTGGTCCATCCAATCAACCCATTGGCGATAGACGTCCATTTGGCGGACGGGGTCTCCTGGAAAATGCCCAGCGACAGGAATAGCGATAAACTTCACAGGAACGCCGTTGTCTTTGAGAGCGTGGAAGAGTGAGTAGCCCTCCGTTATTGGTACGCGGGCGTCGCCGGTGTCTTGCATGATCAGAGTCGGCGTTTTCATCTGCGCAAAATAGGTAATGGGCGATTGCGCGCGATAGTCCTTGAGGTTATCTCCGATGTAAGGAGAGCCCTTGAAGCTGTAACGGCCGTTTACATTGCCGTCCGAGAGATTGTACTCATCGTAGGTGTCCGTCACGGGCGCGCCCGCCATGGCAGCTTTCCAGATGTGATAGTGGCCGATCAACCAGGAAGTCATATATCCGCCGTAGGACCAGCCGGTCACGCCGATTTTGTCCGCGTCGATAAAGCTCATTTTCTTAAGTGCATCGATCCCGGCCATGACGTCACGCCCCGGACCGTCGCCTGCATCGTTCCAGATAGCCCGCTGGTAAGCGTTGCCGAGATTGTCGCTGCCCCGGTAATTTGGCGAGAAGACGACATATCCATGCGTAACCATGAGTTGCAAGAGAAAACTGAACTGCGTAGTGGAGGAAGCTTGAGGACCGCCATGGAGGATCAGGACAAGGGGATATTTGTGGTCCTTCTGGAAATCAGGCGGATAGATGAGTGCGCCGTCTTCCCGAAAGCCGTCTGGTCCTTTCCATTCGAAATCTTCCGACCTGCCCAGCGCTAGCGATGCGATCTCGTGATTGAAATCGGTTAAGCGCCTCGGCGTCTCCGCGGCCGACGCCATGTAGTACAGCTCTGAAGGATGGGTGGGTGAACTGCCAGTGAAGGCGATCTCGCCTTTTCGGCCGACGAAAGCGTCCACCCAAAACGACCAGGACGGACATACATCGCCAATGTTCAGTTTTTTGGCGGCACCTGGGAGAGGCTGCAGCCAGAGCGATGTTTGCACGCCGTCGTGGCTGCCGACCAGCAGCGAGTTGCCGTCCGGCATCCAGATTACGCGCTGGATGTCTCGGTCGATGGACCGTGTGACATCCGAGCCGTCGCCGCCCGACGTTGGCGCCACAAAAATCTCATTCTCGTTGCTCGGATCGCCATCACGCGGATACCAGTAGGCGACGCGGGAACCATCCGGAGAAAACAGCCCGAAGCTTTCAAACTTTTCGTGCTTCGTCAGCTTGTGAGTCTCGCTGGTTTCGACGTTGAGTGCTTGGAGCGTCGTCAAGTCGGAATCGCCCAGTGGCGGATGCTCTTGCCGCGTGAACATAAGCCACTTTCCATCCGGAGACCAAGATAGGGGAGAGGCGGGCGAGCTCGGCGGAGCGCTTTTCGGAAGACTCCAAGACCCGGAGGTCAGCCGCTTTGCTTTTCCGCCCTCCGCCGAAACAATCCAAACGTGCGAAGGCTGCTCGGCTTCGGTCGCGAGGAGATCGTTGTCGCCGACCTCGAAAGCATCGTGATGCTTTTCGATTTCTTTCTTGTTGGCGGGCTCGTCGGAGGTGACGTATGCGATTTCTTGCCCGCTGGGCCGCCAGGCAAACTGCTCGATGCCGTTTGGCGCCTCGGTAATTTTACGGGCTTCGCCGCCGGCCATTGGGAGGATGAATACCTGCGGAGTCGCGTCTTTTCCAGATCCATCGGCTGCGACAAACCCGAGGCGATCGCCGCTCGGAGACCAGCGAGGTGAGCCCACACCCTTGCGTTCGTAGGTAAGGATGTGCTGCGAGCCAGTGGCGATATCAAGCTGAACAAGCTCGCGGTCGCTGCGGTCTTGTTCAAGATTCGGGCGGGAAACGACAAACACGATGGTCTTGCCGTCCGGCGAGATCTGCGGATCGGAGACCGAAGTGATTTTGGCGTAATCGTTCCAATCGAGGTGGCGGGTTTGCGCGAGGGCGGGCCGGCACGAGGGAAGGGCTAAGGCCAAGAGAACGAAAGAGAAGAGATGAGTAAAAAGCCGGCGCGCAGATGAATTCATTTTCATGGCTGGTCCGCTCCTTCGAGGAGACGATTCCTGATTTCCGCTGGCTGCGGGGCCTGTAGCCTGCGTATGCTGCCACGCCCCCAGAAGGCCCGTCAATTGGAATGCAGGCCGTCGGAGAATGGCGCGCAAGCCAAGAATTATTGTCTATTCACGAAACGACTTCTCCGTGGCTTCGTCTATAAGAAAGACCACCTGTTGACAATCAACAGGAGCAAGTGTAGCTTCCTGTTGACCGTCAAAAGGAGAATCGCGATGGCGCAAACGCGCGGCGAAGTGTTGCAAGGCACGCTTGACTTGATTGTGCTGAAGACTCTGGATGCCCTCGGCCCTCAGCACGGGTACGGCATTGCGGTGCGCATTCAGCAGGTTTCCGCCGACCTTCTCAAGCTCAACCAGGGCACGCTGTATCCAGCATTGCTGCGGCTCGAACAGCGCGGTTGGATCTCCTCGAAATGGGGTGTCTCCGACAACAATCGCAAAGCGAAGTATTACTCGCTCACGCGCAGTGGACGAAAACAGCTTTTGGCAGAGACGGAAAGCTGGGAGCGCATGGCCGCGCTGATGACGCGGCTGCTCGGACGCGCCGAAGGAGCCTGAGATGGAGTGGTTACGCATTTTCGCAACGCGATTAGAGGGACTCTTCCGTAAGCGGGATCTGGATGGAGAACTCGACACCGAATTGCGTTCTCACATCGAAGCGCTCACTGAAGAGAACATTCGGCGCGGCATGAACCGCGAAGAAGCAAATTACGCAGCCCGACGCGAGTTTGGCGGAGTCGAGCAAACGAAGGAATCCTATCGCGCTCAGCGTGGGTTGCCATTTTTCGAGACGCTCGCGCAGGACTTGCGCTACGCGCTGCGCATGCTCGTGAAAAGTCCCGGGTTCACTGCGGTAACAATTCTGACGTTGGCGCTCGGCATTGGCGCGAACACGGGCCTGTTCTCGCTGGTCAATTCCGTTTTGCTCGGCAACCTGCCAGTCCACAATCCGCAAGAACTCGTCGTCGTCAAATACACCGACGCCCGTTCTCAGGAAGCAGAGGAAGACTTCTCCTATCCGATGTATCAGGCCATCCGCGATAAGAACACCGTTTTCGCAAATGTTTTGACGCGCTCAAGCCTCAGCTTCAACGCGAGTTACGGCGGACAAAGCGAGCACGCCGGCGGCGAACTGGTTTCCGGAAATTATTTTGAAACGCTCGGCGTGCAACCGTTTCTTGGCCGCTTGATTGGACCGGAAGATGACCGCGTCCCCGGCTCGCATCCGGTAGCGGTTTTGAGCTTTGGCTATTGGCAGCGGCGATTCGGCAGCGATCCGGGGATCATCGGGAAGAACATCATCCTTAACGAGAACCCAATCCGCGTCATCGGCATCGCCCCACCGGGATTTTACGGCACGGAGCTAGCGCAGAACCCGGATATTCGCGTACCCATGATGATGGCTACAGTTTTTCGTCCCGTGCCGGCAAATCGCCTGCAAAATCCACGCCACCGCTGGATGACTGTTTTGGCGCGCCGCAAGCCGGAAGTTACCGTCGCACAAGCGCAGGCTTCGCTAGACATTCTTTATCATCAAGTTCTTGCGGCGGAGTTGCAGGAACTCGGAGCTAGCGTCAATGCTCATGACAAAGAGCGCTCTCTCGCCAGCCGCATCCAACTTGTGCCAGGAAATCAGGGCTTCGCCCACCTGCGCACAGAAATGGAACGCCCGCTTCTCCTGATGTTCTGCGTGACAGGCATTGTGCTGCTGGTTGCGTGCGCGAACCTTGCAAATCTTTTGCTGGCGCGAAACGCGAAGCGAAGGCAAGAAATCTCCGTGCGCTTGGCCATCGGCGCCGGCCGCGGAAGGCTGATTCGCCAGTGGCTGACCGAGAGTCTGCTGCTCTCCTTGCTAGGTGGATGTGCCGGGATTGTCGTCGCCTATTGGGCTAAGACGGCGTTACTCGGTTTTCTTCCAGCTGACTACAGCGCCAACGTCCACGCTCCGATGGATTTGCGAGTCCTGGGTTTCGCGCTGCTGGCATCCTTGGCTACGGGGTTGCTCTTCGGACTTGCTCCAGCTTTGCAGCTCTCGCATGCCGGTGTGTCCGTCGCGTTGCGCGCCGACGCTCCCTCGATCGCTTCCGGTGAGCGCCTCTTCAGTCTGCGCAGCGCACTTATTTTTCTACAGGTGGCACTCTCGCTGCCGCTGTTGATTGGCGCGGGCCTGTTTCTCCATAGCTTGCGCAACCTGCGTGGCGTGAATACCGGTTTTGTTAAGGAGAATGTTTTCCTAGCGTCGCTCAATCCCTCCATGAATGGTTATCCCCAGGAAAGAATCAAGTCACTCTACGAAGATCTCCTCGCCGGCGTTCGCACCCTACCCAGTGTCCGCGCCGCGAGCTTGACCACCAGTTCCGTTATTTCCGGAGGCTGGGATCAAGAAAGCGTCAGAGTGGAAGGCTATCAACCCGGCCCCGACGAGAACATGAACCCCAATGCTGCGGTGGTTTCGCCAGGCTATTTCGCAACCATGGGCATTCCGTTTGTGGAGGGCCGAGATTTCACCGAGCAGGACACGGCGGCGCGCGCGAAAGTCGTCATCATCAACGAAACCATGGCCCACTATTTCTTCGGAAATAAAGATCCGCTCGGCAAAAAAATCGGAACCGACGACGATCCGAAAGTTCTTCCGGACCGGGAAATCATCGGCGTTGTGAAGGACGCCAAGTATGTGCATCTTTCCGAAGCGCCGCGCCGCCATTTCTATGCGCCGATGGCACAGGAAGAGCGCCTCTTTGACATGACGCTTCAGGTGCGCACTTCCGGCGACCCGGAAAAAATCGGCGACCTCGTGCGAGCGCAAGTACACGACCTCGATGCCAACCTGCCTCTCTACGCAACTACCACGCTGGAAATTCAGGTCGATAAATCTCTCGTCCAAGAAAGGCTCCTCACCTGGCTTTCCACTTTGTTTGGATTGCTTGCCACCCTCCTGGCATCGCTTGGACTTTCCGGCGTAGTGGCCTTCTCTGTCGCCCGGCGCACGCGCGAGATTGGAATCCGCATGGCGCTAGGCGCACTGCCAGGCGACATCCTTCGCAACGTCGTGAGTCACATGGCTTTCCTGGTGATCGCGGGCATGGCCGTAGGTCTGGCTGCCGCTTATGGGTTGAGCCGATTGCTTGGCAGCATGCTGTTCGAAGTCGGTTCCGCGGATCCTCTTGCGTTCGCCGGAGCGTGCTTCCTGCTCGGCGTAGTCGCGGCCTTAGCGGCATACCTCCCAGCCCAGCGCGCGACCCAAGTCGACCCCGTCGTGGCGCTGCGTTACGAATAGTCGCGAGAGCAAACTGATGAACGCCCGATGGGGAGTACAAACATGACTTGGTTGCGCATTTTGGCTCTTCGAATCAAAGGACTGTTTGGCAAAAGTCGCCGCGAGCTCGAGCTCGACGCCGAACTCAAAGCACACCTCGAGGCACTCACCGAAGAAAACATTCGTCGCGGCATGAAACCGGACGAGGCGCGCTATGCTGCACGTCGCGAATTCGGTGGCGTTGAACAAGCGAAGGAACTCTACCGCGAACGCCGCGGCCTCCCGTTCCTGGAAACGTTGCTCCAAGACATCCGCTTTGGTGCACGAATGTTCGCGAAAAATCCCGGCTTCACCTGCGTCGCCGTCCTTACCCTCGCTCTCGGCATAGGCGCCAACGCGGCGATTTTCAGCGTCGTGGACGCTGTGTTGCTTCGCCCGTTGACTTACAAGGATTCCGATCGCCTGGTCACTCTCTTGCATGACGGCACGGCTCCCGTCTCAGCCGGCAACTACATCGACTGGCGAGACCAGAGTCGTTCGTTTGAAGCCATGGGTGCGGCGGAATACTGGTCGCCGAATTTGACCGATGTTGATTCACCCGAACATATTCCAGGGCTCAAAGTGACGCAGAACCTTTTCCCCATGCTCGGCGCCGAGCCACAGTTGGGCAGGGTGTTCACAGTGGAAGAGGACCAAAAAGGGGCCGAGCATGAGGTCATTCTGAGCCACCGCCTCTGGCAGCGGCGTTTCGCCGGAGACGGCAATGTCATCGGGAAGGCCATCAAACTCGACGGCGAGCTATACACCATAGTTGGAGTCATGCCCCACGAATTCAGGTTTGCACCCTTTTGGGCCACGCATGCGGAGTTGTGGGTGCCGATTGCATTTGGCGAGCGAATCCACAACCGCGGCGGCAACAGTTTGCGAATCTTCGCGCGGCTCAAGACTGGCGTCACGCTCGTGCAGGCTCGCGCTGAGATTGCAACAATAACCGCGCGTCTGGAGCGGCAATTCCCAGGCACAAACCGCGACGTCGCTGTGACACCTCTCATGGAGCAAGTCGTCGGAAAGATTCAAGCGCCGCTGCTGGTCCTGTTGGGAGCGGTGGGATTCGTGCTCTTGATCGCTTGCGCCAACGTCGCTCACATGTTGTTGGCCCGCGCCGCTGCTCGCCAGAAAGAAATTGCCGTGCGCGCAGCTCTTGGCGCTCCCCGCGCGCGCGTGGTTCGCCAGTTCCTGACAGAAAATCTGCTGCTTACGGCCATGGGCGCCTGTGCAGGCCTTCTACTTGCGATTTGGGGAACGCACGCGCTGGTGGCGCTGAGCCCCGCGGACATTCCCCGTGTCGAGACCGTGACGATCGACGCTCGCGCTGTTGTCTTCCTGCTCGCGGTCAGCGTGATGACCGGAGTGGTGTTTGGATTGACTCCGGCGATGCAGGCGAGCACCGTCAACCTAAGCGACGTGCTAAAAGACGGCGGCCGCGGGTCCGGCGAGAGCGTCGGCCGCAATCGCCTGCGCAGCTTCCTGGTCGCTTCCGAATTCGCGCTCGCGCTCATGCTGCTCATCGGGGCGGGTTTGATGATCCGCAGCTTTTTTGCGCTGCAATCTGTCGATCCCGGGTTTAACCCGCATAACGTTCTCTCGATGGTGATCTCCGTTGCTGGATCGAACGAGGCCGACCCAAATCGGCGAGCGATCTTCTACCAGCGACTTCTCGAGCAGGTCCGAGCTCTACCGGGCGTGGAAGCAGTCGGCGGGATCAATCACTTGCCCCTGGCGGGCGATATGTGGGGCTGGCCGTTTGTAATTGAAGGCCGTCCAAAACCTCGCCCGGGCGAATCACCCTCTGCTGTCTACCGTATGGTGACGCCAGGGTATTTCCAAACGATGAAGTTGCCCTTGATCCGGGGCCGCGACATTTCCGCAGCGGACAACGCCACCGCTCCAGGTGTTGTGATCATCAACGAGAAAGCAGCCCGTACCTACTGGCCCGGGGCAGATCCGCTGGGCCAACACATTTCGTTTGATTCTGGCGATAGCGGCTCTCCAACGTGGTTGACGGTCATTGGTGTTGCGAAAAATGCCAAGCAGGAAGATTGGGCGACACCGCCTTTTCCCGAAACCTATCTCGCGGCATTTCAGAATCGCGACTTCCTGGGACAACCTGGCGCGCACGGTGAAGGTACGCTCCATATGGCGTATATCACTTTGGTCGTGCGCACGACGAGAGATCCGGGTGCTCTCATGTCCACCGTGAAGAACACAGTGTGGTCGCTCGACCGCAATTTGCCGATCTCCCAGGTCTTAACCATGGACGCCGTCGTGGCCGACGCCAATGCACAGCCGCGCTTTGAGATGCTTCTGCTCGGCATATTCGCTGTCGTCGCGCTGGTGATGGCCGCGGTGGGAATTTACGGCGTTATGAGCTATTCGGTTTCCCGGCGCACGCACGAGATTGGGATTCGTATTTCGCTTGGTGCGAGCCGCACCGATGTGTTCCGGCTCGTCGTGAGGCAGGGAATGCTGCTCGCATTGGTCGGCTCCGCCGCAGGCATTGCAGGAGCCTTGCTGCTTTCACGATTGATGGTCAAAGTGCTCTATGGTGTCCGGCCGATCGATCCAATCACTTTTGCCGGCGTCACTCTACTGCTGACCGTCGTAGCGCTAGCGGCAAACTACATACCGGCCCGCAGAGCCATGCAGGTCGATCCCATTGCCGCGCTTCGTCACGACTAATCTTGTCCGGCCCGCGTGCCGTGCTAAAATCCTCGCGCAATGAACCGACTCTGCTCTTCCCGTTTCGAGCGAGAGGCGCGACAACTTGGCTGGATGCGCATCGCCGGTCTCGATGAAGCCGGCCGCGGCGCGCTCTTCGGCCCCGTCGTTGCCGCCGCGGTCATTCTCAATCCCAAGCGCCGCATCGTTGGTCTCGATGACTCGAAAAAACTTCCCGCCGAACGCCGTACGGAACTTGCCGTGCGTATCCACGAGCACGCTCTCGCTTGGGCCGTCGCAGAAATCGATGCTCAGCGGATCGACGCTTGGAACATCTATCAAGCCAGCCGCCAGGCTATGACCGCCGCTCTGCAACAACTTTCGATTCAGCCGGATTACTTGCTCATCGATGCCATGCAGCTCGATGTTCTCATCGAGCAGAAGTCGCTCATCAAGGGTGATGCTCGCAGCGTTTCGATTGCCGCTGCTTCCATCCTCGCCAAAACCCATCGCGATGCGTGCATGGAAAAATGGGACGTCGTCTATCCGCAATATGGGCTTGCGCGCCACAAAGGCTACGCCACTCCCGACCACCTCGAAGCCCTTCGTCAGCATGGTCCGTCGCCGCTTCATCGCCATTCGTTTGCACCCGTCCGTGAATCCAATTGTTGGGCTGCTGGCGCCACGCAAACTCCCCTACCACTTTCTTAATGCGTCACATAAAATCTCCGCCGGATATTCCAGAGGCTAGCCCAATGTTTTGGAAGATGTGCTCGAACCGGTCCAGGCGCCACGCGGCTGCGCTTTTTACAATGGCGTGCGCGATTTTCTGTATTTGGATTCTTGCCGCGCAATTCGTCGCGATTTCCGCGGAAGCCGATGCACAGACTTTGCTCGCTCCCACGCCGCCGATGGGCTGGAACAGTTGGGATGCTTACGGCGAAACCGTCAGCGAATCCGACATCAAAGCAAATGCAGCCTGGATGGCCGAACATCTGAAATCTTATGGATGGGAATATGTCGTCGTGGACTCCGGCTGGTACGTGACGAATCACTCCGCCGGAACAAACACCGTCGCCGCGGAGTTCAGTCTCGACGAATACGGTCGCTACACTCCCGCCGTCAACACCATTCCTTCCGCCGAAAACGGCGCCGGTTTCAAACCGCTGGCCGATTACGTTCATTCGCTCGGCCTGAAATTCGGCATTCACATTTTGCGCGGCATTCCTAAGGAAGCAGTCTTCAGAAATACGCCAATCGCGGGCACTTCCTTTCGCGCGCGGGCTGCTGCCGACATGACCGATACCTGCCCGTGGAATCCCTACAACTACGGACTTAAAGCTGGCTCGCCCGCCGCGCAGGCCTATTACGACTCCATCGCGAAACTCTACGCCGCTTGGGGCGTTGATTTCCTAAAAATCGATTGCATTTCCAGCCATCCCTACAAAGGCGACGAGATTCGCATGATCAGTGAGGCGCTTCGCAAAGTTAACCGGCCGATTGTGTTAAGCCTCTCACCCGGCCCAGCGCCTCTTGACAAGGCCACGGAGTTGCGCCGCTACGCGCAAATGTGGCGCATTTCGGATGACGTTTGGGATGTCTGGAAAAGCGACAAGAACTTTCCGCAGGGCGTCGGGAATCAATTTACCCGTGCTGCGAAATGGGCCATGTTCTCCGGCCCCGGCCATTGGCCCGATGCGGATATGCTTCCGATAGGGCGCCTGGAACCCGCCGCCGGTTGGGAAAAGCCGCGCACAACGCGTCTTACGCACGACGAACAACGCACCCTTCTCACCCTATGGTCCATCTTTCGCTCGCCGCTCATCATGGGAGGCAATCTAACGCTGTGCGACGAATGGACCCAAACTGCGCTCACCAATGCCGAGCTGATCGGCGTCGATCAGCATTCCACCGGCAGCCATGCTGCCATCTCGACCGACAAAGCCGCCGTTTGGCTATCCACTCCGGAATCGGGCAATGGCGCCTACGTCGCCGTCTTCAATCTCGATGCGGCACCCCAGTCGTTTCACTATTCCTGGAAAGATATGGGCCTCAAGCGCGTCAACTACAAACTCCGCGATCTTTGGGAACACGAAGACTTGGGTTCGAAAGAATTTGTCGATGTCACGCTCCCGGCCCATGGGTCCGCAATTTATTGGGCCTCCGAAAAATAAGCGCCTTTTCTCGTTCGCCATCGCGTCATTCCTTTAGCAAATCGATGCCGATGCGTTTATCATCGTCTCCGCCAGTGCTCCTTCACGGCTCATTCTCCTCAAAGGCCAGAAGCGATTAGCGCTGACGCCAGCGCATGCTCTTCAACAGCCTTGTCTTTCTTTTTCTCTTCTTGCCGATTGTCTATTTCGGTTTCTGGCGTCTCCGCACAAAAAAGCAGCGCTACATTTGGCTCACGGTCGCCAGCTACATTTTCTACGGCACCTGGAACTACAAGTTCTGCGCTCTCATGGCCTTCTCAACCGCGGTCAGCTACTTTGCGGGCCTTGGCATGCTCGGCGCCGCTAATCCTCGTCGTCGCAAACTTTTCCTGATCATCCCGGTCACCATCGACCTTCTGCTCCTCGGATTCTTTAAGTACTTCAATTTCACGGTCTCTAGCTTTGCTGAACTCTCGGCATGGCTCCATGTGCCAATTCATCCGCTGGCGATGAATATCATTCTCCCCGTTGGCATTTCGTTCTACACATTTCACACCATCAGCTATATGGTGGACGCCTATCGCGGCGTGATCACGCCTACGCGCAACTTCTGGGAATTTTCCTGCTACGTCTCGCTCTTTGCGCAACTCGTCGCCGGTCCTATCGCGCGCTTTCGACAGGTCGAAGCCGATCTGGACAATCTCGATCAAGCCAGCCGCACTCGATGGCTCAACATTGGCTGGTCCTTCTTTGCCATTGGCACGATGAAAAAAGTTCTGCTTGCCGACACCATCGCCGCCGTCATCAATCCAGCTTGGAAAGACGTCACTCATCTCTCCAGCCTCGGCGCGTGGCTCTGCGTCCTGGGCTATACCTATCAAATCTATTTTGACTTCTCCGGCTATAGCGACATGGCCGTCGGCCTCGGCTATCTTTTTGGCATCCGGCTGCCGCAGAATTTTAACTCGCCTTACAAAGCGCTCAATATTTCGGATTTCTGGCACCGCTGGCACATTTCGCTTTCCACTTGCCTCCGCGACTATCTGTACATTCCGCTGGGCGGCAACCGCGTCTCCGCAAGCTGGCTCGTTTACCGCAACCTTATGATCACCATGCTTCTCGGCGGTCTCTGGCACGGCGCCAACTGGACTTTCGTCTTTTGGGGCGGCTATCACGGCGCCCTGATTTGTCTCTACAAACTGTTCGGTAAATTCTGGGACCGTCTGCCGGCAGTGCTTCAGCGTGCGGGAACATTTTTTCTCGTGGTGATTGGCTGGGCCTTCTTTCGCTCGGATAATTTCTCCATTGCTGCAGCGATGCTCGCCCGCATGTTCAGTTTCTCTGCCGGCGCTCTTTTTCCCGGACTCGTCGGCCTCCTAGTGGCCTTGGCCATTGCCGGCGCCATCGCGCACTTCGCACCCAACACCTTTGAAATGAATCACGAATGGAATTCATGGACAGTCGCAGTTCTCAGTCTAGGCTACACGGCGGCGCTTCTGGCCATCGCATCCGGCCAGCAATCTCCGTTTCTCTATTTTCAATTTTAGCAGCAAGGAACAGGAAGTTTTCAAATGAACCGTACACGAGCCAATCAGACAAGTATCTGGAGCATCGGACGCCTTCTGCCCCGGCTGATGTTTTTTTTCTTCATCTTGGATCTCGTTCTGCGTTTCATTCCGCTTGATCCCCTCACGTTTCGAGCTTGGGAGGCGATGCTCCGTCACTACCCGAACGCTGTGGGGCCCTTCATCCCGAACAAGCACTATCACCGCGACAATTCCTACGGTGGTATCGCCGGCATCGGTAATCTTCCTACCTTGCGCCACTATCACTCCGTCGACTTTACGACGGACGCCTCTGGTTTTCACAATCCGCCCGCGCTTGCACAAGGCAACGCTATCGGCATCGTGGTAGGAGACTCCTTCGCCGTCGGCAGCGAACTCCCCGAAGACCAGTCCCTCTCCGCGCAACTTACCGAACGCTTCGGCGGCTATTTCTACAATGCCGGCTCACCCCAACCGCTCCATCTACGCAGTCTCGAAGCCGTTGCCCAACGCCTCCAGCTTCAGCACGGCCTTGTCATTTTCGAGTTTCTGGAATCCCGCGCACTGCAAGATCCACCGTCCGCCACTCCCGACGGTGCGCGCGGCGCAGTCCAGACATTTCTCTTCCGCGTTTTGGGGCAGGAATGGACGGATCGTCTAGGAACTCCGCTGAATGAGCTCCACTCGTCCCCACTCCAAGCTCTTTCCGCCAAGCTCGTAAAGAAAATCCAAGACAATATCCTGCTGCCCAACTCTTTCGCATCCTTCGTAATCCAGGAAAAGCTTAGCAACGGAGAACCAATTGTCTTCTTGCCCGCCGAATTCAAATCTCCGCCCGATCCGCGCAAAGCAGCAGAGCGTTGGGCAGCTTACTTCGGCTGGTATTCCGCGCAATTGCGGAAGGATGGCCTCGATCTCATCGTTCTCCTCGTTCCCAACCGCAGCACAATCTACGCCCCTCTTTTCGCCCAACCGCGCGACGTCTCAGCCTCTCGCGCAACCCTGGAAGACTTCGCAAGCGCGCTTCAAAACGCGGGCGTTCACTATGTTTCTCTCGAACCCCGCTATGCTAACGACGCGGCAATCCTTCTCGAACAGAAAAAATATCTCTATTTTCTGGATGACACCCACTGGAACGGCACCGCGACGGCCATCGCCGCCGACGAAATCTTCAATTTCCGCAAGTAGTAAATCATTTCCCGTACAGTTTTTCTACAACTTCGCCCGAATCCGCATCCACTCTATCCGCCTCTTTCCCGATCCTCTTTCCACATAAACCCCGCAAAACGCCTTTCCCCCGCTTCGCCTTGTCTTCGCCGACTAGTTTCCTAGTCCTAACGGGGATAACTGGCTGCTCACACCCCCTTCTGGGTTCGTTGACTTGCCTTTTCCCTGCCTGCTAGCGTTAGCAAGCACGGCTTCTGTCTGCCTTTCCAACTCTTGGGACGGAGAGCTTCTCCTCCTGCAGGCGTCGGCCGCGTATTGTCTGAGAACACGAATGGCCTATACCAAGAGCAAATTTGTCGAATCCGCGCAGAAGCTGCTGAATCAGGGCAAGGTCCCTCAGGCCATCGCCGAATACCAGCAAATTCTCAAGTACGAGCCGCGCGATCAGGTCACGCTCATGACCATCGGCGAGCTTTACATCCGCCAGGGCGAAACTTTTCAAGCCATCGATTATTTCGAGCGACTGGCCCAGATTTTTGTTGGCGACGGTTTTCTCACCAAAGCCATCGCGGTTTATAAACGCATCGCCAAGCTTGCTCCCGAAGAGATTCGTCCCCTCGAAAAGCTGGCCGACCTTTACGTCCAGCAGGGGGTTATGAGCGAGGCCCGCCCGCTCTTCCTGCAACTTGCAGAAATTCATCTCAAGAACAACCGCCAGCCCGAAGCCGTCGGCCTGTTAAAAAAACTGCTTCTCGCCGAACCAGACAATCTTCGTATTCAGGTGCGCTTAGCTGACCTCTATCAGGCCATGGGACAGTCGCGCGAGGCTGTTGACGCCTACGTTTCCGCCGCGCAGCGCGCCCTGGCCCGTGGAGACCAGGCGGAATCCGATAAGCTTGCTGACAAAGCTCTGAAGATTGACGCAAATTGCCTGGCTGCCACCATTGTGAGAGCCCGTTCCTTTTCCTCGCAGGGTAATCTCACGCAAGCCGCGGAGCTCCTCGAGCACGTTCCCGATCTTGATAAAGGCGGCGAGCAAACCGAACTGCTCCTCGATCTTTATCTCAAAAGCGCTAATTGGGACAAGGCCACGGCTCTTGCGCTCCGCGTTTTGGGAGCCGACAGCAAAAATTTTGGCCCGGCCCAGAAAATCGTCGAAGCCCTTCTGGAGTCCGGTCAGGGCGACCGTGCCATGGCCATCATCGGCCAGATTCGCGTCCCCATGATCGACGCTGGCGAACACGAAGTCATCGGTCGAATGCAAAACGAACTAGCCGGCCGCATGCCAGGGCGCCTCGAGCCTCTCGAGTGGCTCGTCGATTTCTACGGCCGCACCAGCGACTCCTTCCGTCTCCCCGACGCCTTGGCCCACTTGGGTGACGCCCTGGTCGCTGCCAATCAGCTCGAGCGTGCAAAAGGCATCTTTGAACAACTCGTTGACCGCCAGCCCGACAGCGATTCCGCCAAGCGCAAACTGGATAACTGCCTGCGCAAGATGGGTTTGCTCGGCGCCGAAGCGGAGCCAGTCGCTCCCGAAGAAGATCTCCAGGCCGAAATCCCCAAGGCTCCCGCGCCAAAGTTGCGTCCCGATGTGGAGCCAACCTTTGCACCTGTCGCCGGGGACAAGCCCGCAGCTCCTTCGACTCCCGCAGAGCCTCAGCTTGACGAAGAGACCCAGAAGTTCATCGCTCAGTCCTTGACGGACGTCGATCTTTTTGCCAGCTACGGTCTCACGCAAAAAGCCATCGGCCTTCTCGAAGCTATTTTGCGCCGCGCGCCTCGCCACACGCCCACCCTCGAAAAGCTTCTCGATTTTGTTCTCGGTGCGGGAGACGACCGCCGAACAGCCGAACTCGCCTCCCAGCTTGAGCAAATCCATATCGAACGCGCCGACTTGCGTGGCGCCGAGCGCTTCGGCGAGCTACGCCGCAGATTCCAGCGCGCCGCCGGCCTCACTGACGCCGAATTGGCTGCCAGCGCCGCACCTCTTCAGCCAGAACCTCCGGCTGCGACCATCCCGGAAGTCCACATGATGGAAGTTGCCGCCGAGCCGGAGCCTGCCGTCGAAGAGGCCGTGCTGGAATTTGAAACACCAGTTGAGGCTGAGCCAACTCCTGCCGAGACGGTACAGGCCGCTGCTTCTTCGAACGCTTCAGACGCTCAAGAGGAAGTTGACCTTTCCGCCGAATGGGACTCCATGCTGGAAGATTCTCATCCAGCGGAACCCGCCGAAAAGGCGCCCCCGGCAAGGCCCGCCGCACCCGCTCCTCCGCCGCCTCACGAAGTTGCCGCGGAGCCTGTAGCCGACGAAGAGTTTTCGATTGCAGAAGAGCCAGTTGCCGCTGCGCCAGTTGCCGCCGCACCTCACACGTCCCACGATCTCACGGAATTCGAACTGCCTGTCGAAGAGCCCGCGGCTCTCGAACAAGAATCAAATTCCTTCGCGGACATTTCCGCGGAACTTCCTGAGGTTGATGAACCGAAGAGCACCCCTGTGCCGGTCGAGGAAAGTCACGCGCCCGCGGTACCGGAGAAGCCACCCGTTCCCGAAAAGCCCGTCGTTCCTGAAAAATCGGTAGCGCCAGAAAAACCAGCACCTCCCAAGCCGGTCGAACCGGAACCCGAATTCGAACTCGATCAAGATTTCGAGCTGGTCCTTGAGGCGGAACCGCTTGTCCCGGCCTACGACCAGAAGCCTCCCGAGACACCCCTTGTCGTCCCACAGACCGAGCCGGAACCCGCCACCACGGCCAAGGATTCTGTTCCTGTCGTGCCCGCAGCCGGCTTTGCTTCTGACCAATTTCTTGCGGACTTGGCCAAAGAAATCGATGACCTCGGCCTTGACGCTCTGACGCCTTCCCATTCAGAAGTTGCCCCACAGGCAGCTGCGCCGAAGCCCGAAGAGAAACCTGCCGGGCCGGTTGAACATAGCCCGCTCAAGGAAGTATTTGACGATTTCCGAGCCGAGCTTGGCGAAATGGGAGCCGAAGACGAAGACCTCGAGACCCACTACAATCTCGGCATCGCCTTCCGCGAAATGGGCTTGGTCGACGAAGCCATCAGCGAATTTCAAAAAGTGGCTAAAGCCACCGACAGCGGCAAGCCCTTCCGTTACGTCATGCAGTGTTGCACTCTGCTGGGCCTTGCCTTCACGGAAAAAGGACAGCCGGGCATCGCCGCCATCTGGTACGAGCGGGCTCTCCGTGTTCCAGGCATCGAACCGGAAAGCATTCTCGCGTTGCGGTATGATTTAGGCGTTGCCCAGGAATCCGCTGGTGAGCCGGAAGCGGCACTGAAGAGTTTTTCCCAGGTCTATGCGATGAACATCGATTATCGCGACGTCGCTGATCGCATCGCTGCTCTCCAGAAGCCCAGCCGTTGATGGCCGGCATTCACTGATGCAGGCGATTCCCTCTCAACCATGAACCGTGTCTTCCGCGCGCTGCTGGTCGTTGTTTGCTTCGAAATGGGAGCCTTGCTTCTTTATCTCCCGTGGTCCGTCTTCTGGGAACAGAATTTCTTTCTCAACCACTTTCCATCGCTCATTCACGTTGTGCTCCATCCTTCGTTTCGAGGCGCCATCAGCGGTATTGGCGTACTGGATATACTGCTGGCTCTCAGTTTCATCGGTTCTCGTCCGAGCCCCTCCAGTGTCCCTCCCCAATAGTTCGGTGCCGGGCATCACGCTCCCTGCCAACGGCAAACCCATTCTTTGCTACGTCACCGATCGCCACAGTCTGCCAGCCGCACCCCAGGTCGATTTAATCCAGCCTCTTCTGGAGAGAATCGCCACAATCGCCGCCGCTGGCGTCGATTGGGTTCAACTTCGCGAGAAAGATTTATCGGGAAAAGAATCTGCGTCGCTGGTGCGTCAAGCGCGAGACCACATTTCAAAACAGGGAAGTCACTCCAAATCCACAACGCGAATTATTGTGAACGACCGCCTTGATGTGGCCCTCGCCGAACAAGCTGGCGGCATCCATCTAGGCGAAAACTCCCTGCCTGTCGATGAAGCGAAACGTCTGCTGCTCTCGTCCCCCGTCGCGCAAACGCCAGTCCGCGATTTTATCGTTGGCATTTCCTGCCATTCGCCCGAGGCCGCCAAATCCGCCGCCTCCTCTGGCGCGGACTATATTTTCTTCGGCCCCGTCTTCGCTACGCCCTCAAAGGCCGCTTACGGTGTGCCTCAAGGCCTTGATCGTCTCGCTCAGGTCTGTAGCTCCGTGAGCATTCCTGTCCTGGCCATCGGCGGAATTACTCTGGCAAACGTTTCCTCATGCCTTTCTGCTGGTGCCTCCGGCATCGCCGCCATCCGCCTCTTCCAGGACGCTGCGGACCCCGCCAATATCGTGGACGCCATTCGCCACTCAAATCTCTAACTCACCGCCAGCTTGCTCTGCGCCTCAGCGATCCATCAACCGGCGCAGCAGCCGAATTTGCCCCGCGTGATAAACATCATGAAAAGTCACCCCATAAATCTGCTTCAGAAACTTTACTCCCCGCGGTGTATTCAGAACTCCGTCGACAGATGCCCGCAAAGCGTTATGCTCCCGCTCCAGCAACTCCTTATCTGCCTGCCACGCAGCGTTGCCCGCTTTACCTTTTTCTGGCCGCAGGAAAAAATTACTCCCTGGCAGCGCAAACGATCCTTTCCTGCCGCCTTCGATTCGTTTTCGCACCGTGTATTTCCAATAAGCCGCATGTAATGTTTCTTCCCAGATGTTATGCCGTCCCGGACCGGGCCGCCACGCGGCCTGTTTTGCGTTTACTCCCCGAATCGCTTGTCTCAGATTGGGTCCGTGCCAGGTTTTCTTTTTGTATGCTTCGTCGAGTAGCCTCAACACCAGTTCTTGTGTCTTCACGATGCTCTCCAGACCAGATTTTCTAGCCAATTCCGCATCATTATTCCCAAGTTTAACTCTTTCCTCGTTTTCCCTCAGCCAGAGAGCGCACGAGGCGAGGGCGCACACACCTCCACCGCAGAGTCTCATCGTTTTTCATTTTTTATTTTGGTGAGTGCCCTCTACCCGACGGCCACTTTCCGGCGTTGCAAAAGTTTCTTCCGCCGGTACAGTTGCCGGTCTGCGGCCTCGAGCAATTCGTGCGCTGTTCGTCCATCGGCGGGATATATCGCCATGCCGATGCTCACGCTGATGCGTGGCTCTTCCTGTTCTTCCCGCACATGAGCCTCAATACGCTGCGCCACCTGCTGTGCCATGCCTTGGTCGGATTCGATCAGCACCACTGCAAATTCGTCGCCGCCGTATCGCGCTGCCAGATCCGTCGCACGGCACTGCTCTTTAGTGACCTTTGCCAGCCGCTTCAGCGCCTTGTTTCCCGCCAAATGCCCCAGCTGGTCGTTGATTCGTTTCAAGTCGTCCAGGTCCAGCAGCAGCACCGTGAATGCGTGGTGGCCGCGCTCGGCGCGCCGCAGCTCGCGTTCCAACGTGTCCATGAATTCTCTGTAATTGGCGAGTCCAGTTAGCGCGTCGTGTGTTGCTTGGTAGCGGACCAACTCCTCGCTCTGTTTCCGCACCGTTATATCCAGTCCAACTCCGATGCACCCGATGGTTTCCCCAGAAGGCGCGCGCAGTGGATCCAGATGTATTTCCAGAATCCGGTCTTGGCGCTTGTACTCGAAGTGCGCCGACTCTCCCCGCAACGCTGCATGGTGATGCGCTATCGGGCCAGTATTCGTATCATCGCATTTCAAGTACTCAGACACCGTCCGCCCCACTAGGTCTCCGGCGTGTACATCGGAGTGCTGCAATCCCGATCCCCAATTCGATGTGATCCGCAAGCTCCGATCCGTCGTCCAGAGCAGCACTGGCATCTGCTCCACGAGCAGCCGTAGCTGTGTTTCGGACGGTGTATCTTGCGTTTTCTGGCGCGTGGCCCGCCCAATCTCCAGGATGCCCGTTACCACCCCCCGCTCATCCCGTATGGCTTGCCGCTTTACGCCGACGCTTAGCCTTGAACCCATCTTGTGTACTCGCTCAACCGTATCGCAATCGCTCATCTTCCCGTCGCGCGCTGCATCCAGAACAGCTTGCAGCGACGGCCCTTCGTTAATTGGCAATAACGAGGTCAGGGCAATGCCAGTCATGTCGGCCGCTGTATATCCATACAAACGCTCCGCTCCGCGGCTCCATAGTTCAATCGAGCCATCGAGCGCTATACCGATGATTGCTTCTTCGGCGGATTCCAGAATGGCAGCAAGCACTTGCTCGCACCGCGGGCTAAGCAGCATGAGAACCTGATGTTCTTTCAGAACGGAGAGGGCGTTCGCGTCGTAAGGCTGGGTTTCTCGCAGACGAGAGGAGGGATCCGCGAGTCTTTATTCAATCGGGAATCGTTACATCCACTGCGCCTCTGAGCTTATCACTCCCCACTCTATTCGCAACGAGTCTGTGGGACAGTGTTCCTTACTGCACACTTCCAGGCCAGCAGGAACCAAACTCGCCATCAGAAGCAACTACGGATTCGCCTTCGCTGCTTCGTTGAGGATCATCGCCAGCCGGATCCCTCCCTCGGCAATCCGCTTTTCCGCCACTGGGGCCGCTTTTTCCTGGTACGCCTCGCCAGCCACAATGTTCTGGCGTAGCAGCCGTTCGCCGATATTGTTGTCGTCCGAGCAACTGTGCACCGCCACATTGGGTTCGATGGCGATCTTCGGCGTCAGATCTCCGTACACCACGCTTTCCGCAAAATCGTAGCCTTCCCACACCCAATCCTCGACGTGAATCCCAGCTTTCTGCCAAGCTTCGATGTCCGCCGCGAACAGAGCGTCGAGCGTGTCGGCATACTCCGACGAATCTGCGCCCTCAGCGTCGCGTTCCGGAATCGCCGTATCCCAAATGCTATGCAAGTTTGGGGAAAACGAATGATTGTGGTCATGTGCATTGCGCCGGAAATATTTCAGCGGCACGCAATTTCCGCCCTCATCGGCATTTGTGGTCGTATGCAGCGGCTGATGCAAATCTCCCACAAAATGGATCACGTATCGCAAGGCGTCCGCGCGCTTGGCCGCATCGGCTTTCAAATCCTTCAGGATCGCCAGTTGCTCGCTTAGCGCTTTCGTTACGCATCCTGCAGCTCCGCAAAACGGCTCGATCGGTCCACGCTTCGAACCTCGCGGGATGTCGATGTAGTGCCATGGCCCATTCTTGCGCTCTCCTCGCACGTCGTCCGCCCACGTGGCTGAATCCGCCATCACGTCGCGCACTGCTCCTCCGCAATAGCGATTCAATTTCGGATCGATCGGGTTCTCGCTCAGCAGTTTCTCAACCCATTGCCGCGTTTCCGGTGTCAAATGTTTCTCCGCGATCAAAGCCACCGTTTGGTGCCCCTTGCATCCCCACGCCTGCGCCGCGGCCGGCCAGAAAAGCAGCACGAGCACATATAGCAAACACAAATAAATTCCAAACCGCTTCATGGATAGCTCCCGTTTGAGCCGTTCGATTTTTTGAGAGAAGGTTTCCATTCTCGATGTTCTGCCTCGGGATCAAGAGAAAGGTAGACCAAAAGGTAGTTTAAAGAAGATTTCTTGAACAAAAAAGCGCCGAGCTCAAATGTGAGGAAAATCCGCTACTCACTACTCACCACCCACTACTCACTTCTTCAAGCACTCAGCCAGCGTCCAATCGGCCGCCAGGACTCCGTGTGATCGCAAATCACGCGCAGCGCCGCCGTTATGGGAATCGCCAGAATCAATCCCATGCCGCCCCACACCCAGCCCCAAAATAGCAGCGAAATCGTTATCGCCACGGCATTCAGGCGCACGCGCCGCCCAACCAATTGCGGGGCCACTAAATTCAGCGCCAGCACGTGAATGGTCATCAATCCGCCGGCAATCAACGCGAACTGCCCAAAGGTTCTCCATTTGGCCAGTGCAATGATGAACGCGGGCAGCCACGCCAGCACCGCTCCGATGTACGGCACCATATTTAGCAAACCAGACGCAATCCCCGTAAGCACCGGAAAGTCCAGCCCCAAAAACCAGAAGAACGCGCTGCTCGCCGCAATCACCATCACAGTCAACAGCGTCATTCCCGCTAGATAGTCTCGCAGCACTTCCCGCAGATCCTCCAGCGTTTCCTTCACCTGGGTTCGTTTCGATGCCGGAAAAAGTTGCAGCGTCCCGTGCCAAACCTCCCGTTTTCCCGCGAGCATAAAAAATACCAGGAATGGTACAAATGTGACTTCCAGAAAAAGCGCGTAGAGAGATCCGATTCCACGGAAAAGCATGGAGCGTACAGCAGCTGTCTCCGGGTGCTCTGCCCCTGGTTGCTGGGCAACAGCCCCGGGCTCTATAGGCGTGACCTGTTTTTCCAGCCCGTTAATTCTGCCTTCCACTGCTCCCGCTGCTTGTCTTACAAGCCCGCTGTATTTCGGCCAATTCGCCGCAAAATCTTCCGCTCGTGTCCCCAGAGCGTATCCCACCGCCACTAAGACCGCGATCAACAGAAGTACCATCACCATCGAGCCCACCGTGCGCGGCAAGTGCATTCGCTCCAACAATTCCACGGCGGGATCGAGAAAGTACGCCAACAAAATCGACAGCAGCATGGTAATCACGACTCCCGCTGCGTAATAAAAGAACAGCAGGATCACCGCCGCGGCGAGAATCCTCAAACTGAAGCTGGATCCATCAATTTGAACTGCAGATGTTGGTGTTGGCGTCTCTATCTCGGGCACGAAGCACTCCGTTCCCTTCACGTTAGCATACTCATGCAAGCTCATGGCCACTTCGCTCGCCACCGTTTCGTATTTCGAATCGCCCTTAGTAGGGCACAAGCCGGACTGCCGCGTAGGCCTTACGCTCCTATTTACCCAAGCGAACCCGCCGGCCCGCTGCTCCAAGTCCCTTCTCAAGCGTATGCTAAACTTTCCTATGGTCGGTCCTTCAGGTTTTGGCCGCTAACCTCTCATGCCCAAAGAACTTTTCGGAACAGATGGTATTCGCGGTGTTCCCGGCACCTCGCCGCTCGATGACGCCACTCTTTATGCCACGGGCCGCTCTCTCGCTTCGTATCTGCTCCGCGAGCACTCCGCCGCTCACGTCCTCATCGGCATGGACACGCGCGAATCCGGCCCTCACATCGCCGCTCTTCTCGCTGCTGGAATCACGCAATCCGGCGGGTCTGTTGCTTTTGCAGGCATCATCACCACGCCAGGCATTGCTTGTCTCGTCCGCCAAAATGATTTTCAAGCTGGCGTCGTTATTTCCGCCTCGCACAATCCGTACCACGACAACGGCGTAAAGCTTTTTTCGCACGCCGGCATGAAGTTCCCTGATTTCGTCGAAGAAACGCTCGAAGCCGATATCTTCAAGCATCGCTCTGATCCTGCGCCGAAAAATCCGCCCCTCCTTATTGCTGACGCGTCTCTCGACGCCGAATATCTCGACTTTCTTCGCAGCCGTATTGTTCACGGCGCCAAGCTCTCCGGCTTTCGGATCCTTCTAGACTGCGCCAACGGCGCCGCCTACAAACTCGGCCCCGAACTCTTCCACTCTCTCGGCGCCAAAGTCGTCTCGATGGGTGTATCGCCCGATGGCCGAAACATCAACGCCGGCTGCGGCTCGCTCCATCTCGACGGTTTGCAAAAGCGCATGCTCTCCGAGCGTGCTCAGCTCGGCGTTGCCTTCGATGGCGATGCTGACCGTGCCCTCTTCGTCTGCGAAACAGGCAAAATCGTCAACGGTGATGGCGTTCTCCTCGCCGTCGCGCGTTACCTCAAATCCCAAAACAAGCTCAAAGGCGATCGCGTAGTCGCTACGTCCATGTCCAATCTTGGCCTTGAACGCGTCCTGGCCCGTGAAGGCATCACGCTTGCCCGCGCTTCCGTCGGCGACCGATATGTTCTCGAAGAAATGCTGCGCAGCGGCAACGTCATCGGCGGCGAGCAATCCGGCCACGTTATTTTTCTCGAAGACAGCCCCGCAGGCGACGGTCTTCTCACTGCCCTGAAAATTGCCTCGCTCGTTTCCTTGCACGGCAAAATCGAATCCCTCGTTGAAGGTCTCAAGGACTACCCGCAAATCATCGTCAACGTAAAAGTAAAATCCAAGCCTCCGCTCGAAACTCTTCCCGAAGTTTCCCGTGCCCTCGCCGAAGCCCAATCCGCCCTCGGCGAAAATGGCCGCGTCGTCCTCCGCTATTCCGGCACCGAGCAGTTAGCCCGCGTCATGGTCGAAGCCGAACACGACGCTGACGTCCAGCGCTTCAGCCAATCCCTGGCCAACGCCCTCCGCTCCTCCATCGGCGCCTGATCTTTGCGTCCTGGCTCGCGCTAGGCGCCCTAAAGCAAAAACCCCGCGTCAAGCGCGGGGTTTGCACAAATCACCAGTCACGAATTACCAATCACCAGTTACGTCTTCGCAGCCTTAACCTCAACCATGTTGCTCTCCGGATACCGGTCGTGATGCCTCACCCATGACATTCCCTTTGCGCCCTCGTCCCGCCCCTTCGGCACGCGGTCCAGAATCGCGTAGAGGCCCATGAAGTCTTCCAACCCGCGCCCATATACGGAGAAGGTGTGGAAGATTTCGCCGTTCGCATTCTTGTAGAAAATGCTCATGCCCGGCCGTTCCTCGCTCGGAAACTTCATCAGCGCGTAGTTGTAAGTGCTCTCTTTGTCCTTGTCTTCTTTCTTCACTGACACTCCGTAGTCAAAATTGAAGTCGCTTCCAAACGATGAAGCCCACGGCAGCTTCCATCCCATCCGCTTCTTGAACTCCTCGATCTTCGCGAGCGGCGCATGCGACACCAGCACGAGCCGCACGTCTCGCTGAGCCAGGTGAATCGCCATCGGATCCATCTGGTCCGTGACCAGCGAGCAGCTCGGACACCCCGCTTCCCAATCCACTCCCAGCATGAAGTGATAGACCGCCAGCTGGTTTTTGCCGCCAAAGAGATCCGCCAGCGGCTTTTTCCCGGCCGGTGTGTCGAACACGTAATTCTTCCCTACCTTCAGCCACGGGAACTGCAGCCGTTCCTGCGCCAGCGCATCTCTCTGCCGCGTCAACGCCTTTTCTTTCGCCAGCAGTTCCTTCCGCGCTTCAATCCACTCTGCTTCCGACACTACTTTCGGGTGTTCCACAGTGCTTGCACTCATGACCAATTCTCCTTAACAGTATTTTTCCTCGACCACTCTAGCGGTGCGGGAGCCGCTCCCTTACAAGCAAA
Organism: uncultured Acidobacteriota bacterium; assembly: GCA_963740015.1. Taxonomy (GTDB): domain Bacteria; phylum Acidobacteriota; class Terriglobia; order Acidiferrales; family UBA7541; genus Acidiferrum. The sequence goes on from CAVUCM010000045.1 coordinate 120,764, forward strand.
AAACTCCCACCCCATTCAAACAACTACTTCTTTTCCGCTCGTGAATCTCTGTACATGTTTCGCGAGATCTTTTTCGCGAAAAGTTTGTTCGCCAAGACAGCTGTCACTCCGCCAGCTGACACTGCCGAAGCGATCAGCATTGCCGTTGTCGCTATGCATGCAGGACACATACGCTCCTCCTGAACTCCGACCGGCTAGGCCGATCGAGCCTTTTGCATGAAAGCCGGAGGCTCGTCCCCGCTCGGACCCCAGCTTGCCGGTACGGCTACGTTGAGCATTCGCAGGTACACGCTGAATTGCCCCCGGTGCTGGTACAAATGGCTGAACATGACATCTCGCAAGAACTCTGCACGAGGTTGCGCTAGCACTTCTCGTCCGCCCGCAATCATCCGCCAGGTTTCCTTCATGGCTGCGTCGTCGAACTTGGGCAGCAGGCTCCGCACTGCCGCGATACTTTCGTCAAACGCCTTGAGGATCTCCTGGCGGCTTGCAGGCTGCGGAAAGTTAAAAGACTCGGGAGCTTGCGCTGGATTGTTTTGCGCGAAGCGAATGATTCCGCTTGGCACCGATGTCAGATGATAGGCAAGCTGCCCCGCAGTCAGCGATCTCTCATGCGGCTTCCAGGTCAATTTATCTTCCGGCAGCCTCTCCAGAAACTTCCGTGTGACTGGTGCCTGTACTTCAAACTCCGCGAGCATTGCTTCTGCAATCGACATATCGATTCTCCTTTCGTTCCGTAACAAATTCCCGGTTCGCCGAAAGCGAACCAGAAACCCGATTCTTGCGCGTTACTGTTTCTTCCCGCCTCCCGCTGCAAACGATCCCTGCGCCTCTGCCGCCTTCCGCACCCGCTCGTTGATCGATCCCCATCCGCCCGTCACACCTTTTCTATGCTCATCCATAATCAATCCCAGTGCCGTGTGATGAAACTTGATCAGCGTCCCGTCATCCGTCTCGCTCAACCGGTACTGCACATTGGAGCTCACCGGATAGGACATAAACATCGGCCCCGTAAATTCCAGCAGCGTCGGCCGCTTGATCGCCTGCACATGTCCCCAGAAGTGCCCGTTCCCATCGCCCAAATCGCGGAACCATCTCCCGCCAGGCCACGCTTCCAGCTTCATCGGCATCGCCGTCCCGTTCATCACTTCATTCCTCGGCCCCAGCTGCTCCAGCAGCGTTTCGAACGTCACCTCCAGTGAAGCCCTCACATGAATTTCCTGCACAATATTCAACGTCAAGCTATCCAGTGCCACCATTGCCGCTGCCATCGAACTCATCGTTCCTCCTCGAAAAAGTTAATTCTTCCAGACCTAGCCCGAAATCCTTAAATTCCTCAGTCCTTCTTCACCGCCCCGCTCTTCTCTTCAGCCCGTTCCTTCACCCGAATCAACTGATGCTTCCAATACCGCTCAAACGTGCCCGCCCAGTCGTGCAAAGGCCGGATCGCCTCCGCATTCGTCCTGTAAAACATCTCCCTACCGTCCCTCCGCGCATGGACAAGCCCCACATCTTTTAAGACGCGCAAATGCTTCGAAACGGAAGGCTGCTCCATCTCCAAAGCATCCACAATCTCCCCCACTGGCCGCTCCTGCAGCGCCAGGTAGTTGAGTATCTCTCTCCGCCGCGGCTCCGCCACAGCATTAAAAGCGTCAGAAGTTGTTGCCGCTCGTGCCATGCTCCGCACAATACATGCCGATATGGGAATATGTCAAGCACTATTTTTCTACAATCGTCCCATGTGATTTCTCCCTCTCCGTCCGTTATCGGAAAGGCCATTTGTTAGAGTGACCTCATGGATTCCCGGGACGCCGTGGAACTCATCGAGTTCTTTGAGCAGCACGGCCTTGAGGTGTACGTGGATGGCGGTTGGGCCGTGGATGCTCTCCTCGGCCAACAGACGCGCCCGCATGCAGACCTTGATATTGCCACGCCTCACAAGCACGTTTCACAGATCCGCGAATTGCTAGGCGCTCGCGGCTATCGAGAGCAGCCCCGCGATGACAGCTGGGAATGCAATTTCGTCTTGGCCAATCCCCATGGACTCGAGGTCGATGTTCACTCCTACACTCTGGATGGCGCTGGCAATCATCTCCACGGGGTGCCGTACATGAGCGAACAACTCACGGGGAACGGCTCCATCAACGGATATCCAGTCCGCTGCATCTCGCCCGAGTGGCTGGTGAGGTTCCATTCCGGCTACAAGCTGGACGAGAACGATTATCATGACGTCCGAGCGCTCTGTGAACGCTTCGCGATTCCCCTCCCAGTTGAGTTTCTCAAGTTCAACAAATAGCCCTGGCCATCCAAGCCCCCGTCCTCTCCGCGCGGCTCTGCGGACTCTGCGTCTCTGCGTTATCTCTTTCTTCGATCCTCCGGGAACTTTTCCCTATGTCGCGACATTACCGTTAGCGAAGGCTCAAGCCTCCCCTCACGCGAGATGCACTCTCATGCAATCTGCTCGCCCACCGAACATCACGAGCCTCCCGCTAGATTTCTTGTACTATGTCGCCATCCGTCATCTCTGGTTTGGCTCCAGACTATGAGCACTCAAATGGATAACCGAATGTTTCAAGCGACATCTCCTAACCAGTCGGCGAGGCCTCGCGTACGCCAAATGATCCATTCGTTCTGTGCCCTATTATTTCTAGTCATCATCCCGGCGATGGCCCGGGCCCAAACGGCCGAGCAGTCGAAGTCAACAGGCGCAAATCCAATTCCCGAGCTTGCTATTCCCGCCATCCTTGCTGCCTACGACAAATACGAAGTTGTGGGCATAGACGCAGCCCACGGGATGAAGGATGTGGATGATTTCATTCTTTTGTTGATCCGCACTCCCGCGTTCTCAGAAAAGGTCAACGATATCGCCGTCGAGTGCGGCAACTCGCTATACCAACCCGTCCTGGATCGTTATATAGCGGGAGAGGATGTGCCTTTCACCGAAGCTCGAAAAGCCTGGCGGAACACATCGCAATTCATGTGCAGCACGTCGGCATTTTTCGAGCAATTATTCCCGTTGGTGCGTGCTATAAATCAAAAAAGTCCGCCGGGAAAACGCCTCCGCGTGCTGGCTTGCGATCCTCCCCTTGATTGGGACCAGATCAAAAGCGGCACCGACTTTCAAAAAGGTTTTGACCGCGATATCAGCGCCGCCACCGTGATGGAGAAGGAGGTACTCTCTAAGCATCGCAAGGCGCTCATGCTGTTCGGCGTATACCATCTCACCCACGCGGCTGACCCGAAAAATCCTAGCGCCGTCTCAATCTATGAAAAAGACCATCCTAACCTCACATTTGTAGTCAGCGACCTCGGCACATTCGATACGGACTCGCCAGCTCTGTCTAGCAGCCCTTTCGTATCTTGGCCGATCCCGTCGTTCGCGCGGGCCAAAGGCACGTGGCTGGGGGCATTGGATTTAAGTGAATTCCTACCTCCAGGTCTCTCGATAGATGGTGACTGCAATGTGCGCATTGTCATCTCCAAAAGCATGCAAAGACCGATGGAAGACTTTGTCGACGCCTTCCTTTACTTTGGCCCTCAGGATTTAAGATTAAAGGAGCAAATGCCCGCTGATATTGCTTTGGATGTCGACTACATGACGGAATTAATTCGACGAGAAGCTATGTCGGGATTCTCAATGATCGTGGCGTTAAAGGAATTCGATCAGAGAATTTTGAATTCTGCTGAAAACCCTCTGCTCGAGTTTAAGCAGGCGGATACCAAAGCCATAGCCAAAAGATGCCTCGATCGAAAAGCCCAGAGCATTACGCCTAAATAGCACGAGAGAATGGGCGTCGCAGCTCAGGCGCGTTAACGTCAACGGTTTCACAATCAGCCCTGTCCCATGACTTTGAACATCACTATTTTCGATTCCATACTCCTAAAGAATGTAGGTGATTCCCCTTATTCTGTGAGATTTTGTAGATGGCTTAAGCCGTTTCTTCCGTCTACGAATTTGAATCTCCCGTAAATTCTTTTGAATCATACACCTCTGCAAGACTGCAAACTTGCCCCTCCCCTGGCACAACTATTGCTCTCTCCTAGTGCAACTTAAAAGATTGGCTTCCCGGGGTGGCCGGAACCGAACCTCGACTCGGTTCTGGTTTTTTGGGGGGTCAGCTTATAAAAGGGGGCTTGCACCAGCCCCCTTTTTCATTAAGGTCTTTTGTTCTGCCACCGTTAATCATGGTGGAGGGCAGGTGCGGGAAGTACGCTTCCGCGAGTGTGTCATCGAAGTGGTTCAGTTCAGAGGGCCTATCCGTTAGGCCCTCTTTTTATTTCTGCGCACACCCATTCGAATTCGCCATGGCTCCTTGGTTCGTAGGGGCACGGCACGTTTACCCTGAGCTTCGAAGGGCCGTGCCCGTTCTTCAGTAAGTCACAAGCTTTCATCAAGGCGCATCCCGATCTCCGCCATGCCCAACCGCCTGAATGCTAAACAGGTCCCGCGTACAAATCTTGCACACCCACCCCTCCCGCTTTAACTCTCTGACTTTGAACTTTTGACTTGTGGATCGAGCGCCGCGGAAATCACTGACACAAAAAATGAGCGGCCGGTGGGGGGACCGGCCGCTCGGGCGTGGGGGATGGAGGGTCTTTGCAACCTGAAGCCAGTCGAGTTCTTCCGATCGTTCCGCTGCGCTCGCGAGCAGCAGAACGTTATACAGGAGCAATCAGGCCCAAACCTTTTTACTCCGGAAGCCGCAACCAACTCCCGATTACAGTTACGATTCTGCGCTCCACCCTCTCCCGCGTCGATAGGCCGACCGGTTCATTCTTCACAGTACTTCCCGGTGTCCTTGCGAGGCTCATTTTAGTACCTACGTACCTATTCCGAGTCATTCGCCGCTTCTCCCACGCATATAAAGCTGCAAAGATGAAAGGTCGAAGGAATAGCAGGGCCTGAAGAAAATCAGAGAGCCACTAATCCATAGGGGAGAGCTGCCAACAAACCTACTGGGGCTCTCTCCATTAAGAGCGCGCTGCCCGTAGATCTATGCCACAAAAACGCCGAAGCGGCCGCATCACAAAAGAAATACCCATCGTCCTGCTCGGGACTGACGCAACCGGAAAAGTGTTTTCGGAAGAAACGAATACCGTCGTCCTTAGCCGCCACGGCGCTGGAGTTGTCACGCGATATCGATTTTCGCCGGATGAACTCTTGACGTTGCGGCTCACCGGGACTGCCAAAGAAGCTGCGATCCGCCTCGTCGGGCAGATTGGCGGTGAACCGGGCCGCTACGTCTACGGCGTCACCTTCGTCGATCCCGACCCTGATTTCTGGCCGATGGACTTTCCTCCACCCGATCCATTCGAATCACCTAGCCAGCAAATTGCCCTCGAATGCAGCATGTGCCAAACCCGTGTGGATATTGAACCAGGCGACATCGAAGATGACGTCTACGCCGTCAACGGAAACATCCTCCGGTTTTGTGCCGAGTGCGGCACGTCAACGCCCTGGAAAAAAGCGGTAGGCGAGGCTCTTCCCGCTCAGCCCGTGCGCCCAGCCAAATCAAATCTCAACTTGCTTCCACTCACACCCGCACCGAAAACATCGAAGGCCGTTCCAAATACGCCTACGCTGGAAGAGTCTTTCGAGCCCGTGCTTGGCGCTTCCTACATGCCGGGCTCAGATGCGCCGTCGTCGTACTCCGCTTCATCAGCCACTTCGGAATTCGCTTCACTGTCTGATATCCAAGATTCTCCATCCGTGGCCAGCGCCACAGCTGTGCTGCAGGCGCCCGAACCTGTAACTGCTCCGCCCGCCACAAAAGCTGCGCACCAAGTGGCAAAGCTCCAAGACGTTCCCGCGCGAGAGTTAGACAGTAACGGACGGCCCTTGAACAAGCGGCGCAACGTTCGCATTCGCGTGAGTTTTAGCGCGTGCGTTCGCCATCCGGCGCACGCGGACGAAGTCGTAGAATGCGAAAACGTCTCAAAGGGCGGCGTGTGCTTCCACAGCTTGCAACAATACCCGCTGGATTCTTTCATCGAGGTTGCCGCACCATTCTCGCCTGGAGAAACGGCGCTTTTTGTCCCGGCCCAGATCAAGCGCATCGAACCGCTCTCTGGCGGCCTGGTTTTCCGCTACGGCGTCGAGTACACGAAATTCTCATCAACTCAACCTTACTCGCAATCCTCCTAGCTTGAATGCTTGTCGAATCGCGTAGCTAAATTTCCCCATTGAAAAAACTTGGACGCGGTGAACTGCTAGAGGTTTCGCATGACTTGCTGAAGCAGGGTTAGGGAATCGCGGAGCTGCTGCTGGTCGTTTTCGGGAAGTCCAGCAACGGCATTGGCCAGTGATTCCACGCGGCGTTTGCGCGCTTCCCACATGAGGGTGACGCCCTTTGGCGTAGCTTCGAGGCGCATGCGGCGGCCGTCTTCGGTGGCATGGCGGCGGACGAGCTTGGCGCGTTGGAGGCCTGCGACGATGCGGCTCATGGTCGGCGGTCGTACTTGCTCAGCGTCGGCGAGCTCACCGAGCGATCTGGGGCCGCCAAAGACGAGGACGGAGAGCGCGGAAAGCTGGGCGGGGCCGACGTTGGTTTCGCGGTCGCGGACGCGCAGCCGACGAAGTAGGTGGATAGCAGCGGAATGGAGTTGGTCGGCGACTTCGGTAGCTGTCGCCGTGGACTGTGATTCGGGCGAGGCTTGCGGAGAAGAGAGAGTTTTTTGTGGGCGGATTTTGAGCTTGACAGGGGGCATGGAAGATAGTTAGCTATGCTAACTAATCTTCGCGCGGAGGTAAAGGGAAATGAGCGCTGCGGCGGCAGGCTTGGGAATTCAGAACATCGGGCAGATTTCGATCATCGTGAAGGATGTGGAGCGCGCGACGGCGTTCTATCGAGATGTGCTGGGATTGGCGCTGCTCTTCACGGTGCCGAGCATGGCGTTTTTTGATTGCGGTGGGGTGCGGCTGATGCTGGGCACGGCGTCATCGCCGGAGTACGACCATCCGAGTTCGATTTTCTATTTCCGAGTGACGGACATTCAGGCGGGATACCAGCGGCTGTTGCAGTACGGCGTGGAGATTGTGGCGCCGCCGCGGCTGATCGCGCCGATGCCGACGCACGATCTGTGGATGACGGCCTTCAAGGATAGCGAAGGAAACATTCACCAACTGATGAGCGAAGTTCCGCGCACGGTACACCCGTAAGAGCCAGTCTCGTTAGAATAGGGTGGCGATCCTGAGACGCTCCGGGAGTAGGGCTGTTGCAATACGGTGTATTACAGCGTATTGTTCAGTAATACGAGGGCCGGATTATGAGTGCGCTAAAGACGATTAGTTTTCGGATTCCGTCCGACACGGCGGAGTCGCTGGATGAGCTGGCCGAGAGCATGGATCGCGACCGCAGCCACGTGCTGAACGAGGCCGTGGGAAATTATCTGAGGCTCAACGAGCATCACATCAGGCTGATCAAGAAGGGTCTGCGTGCGGCAGAAAGAGGGGATTTTGTGCCGGACGCGGAGATGAAAAAGCTGATCGCCCGAATGCGGCGAGCGAAGTAGCGCACCGCAATGCGCGTGCGCTGGACCACTCCGGCCCGGGAACAGTTCGTCAGCGCGTTTGAATACATCGCGGAGGAAAATCGCAGGGCGGCGGCCCGCATTGCCGATCAAATCTGGGAAAGCACACAGCTCCTGGGACGTCACCCCATGGCGGGCAGGGAGGGACGCGTGGCGGGCACTCGCGAGTTGGTTATTTCGGGCACGCCGTTCGTCGTCGCGTACCGGATAGAAAAGAGCGAGGTGCGGATTCTCGCGGTTCTTCATGCCTCGCGGGAATGGCCGGAAGAATTTGAGTAAGGTCTCGCGAGGAAAAGTCAAAACTCGCAGTCTCAAAACCGAAGGCTGCAGCACCCTGTCTGCTACCCCCACCCCACCCCTGTTTTTTGCAAAGATGTGATTCGATAGGGGTTAGATTGGCAGGGTGTGCAAAAGATGTGATTCCAAAGGAGTTATAAGCTATTTGTTTTCACATTCTTGCAGAATCTGGTAAGCCTTGCGAAAAGCGCGCTCCAGAAAACAATAAACGCCGACGGGATGTCGGCGCTATGAAGTAAAACGTGTTTTTACCTGTCGAGGATTATAGCAGAAATTACGGATTTGTCAAGTGAGGTTTCAGCGACGAGGAATGGTGGCGAGCTGGCGGAGGGAAAGTCAGAACGCGCAGCCTTAAAAGCGAACACTGCGGCACCCGCACGCGGCCTAGAGTGCGGAGAGGAGTTCGTCCACGGTAATGGCGGCGTCGCGGAGGATACGACGGAGGGTACCGAAGGCAACTTCAGGATGGAGCGGGACGGTCACGGGAACACGCTAAGGGTCGTTTGCGTGGCGAAGGCGGACATGGCTGCCCTTCTGGCGGACGGTTACGTAACGAAACTTAGCAAGTGCGTGAATGAGGTCTGCGCCCGAGATAACGGGCAGCTTCGGGCTCATCGGGTGACGACGACGCTTCCGATCAAGACATTTTCGGTGTCGGGGAATTCTTCGCCGCGCCTTTCCATGTCCTCGAGGCAAAGGTCGATGGCTTCGCGAATATTGGCGAGGGCTTCGGAGACGGTCTTGCCTTGGGAATAGCAGCCGGGGATGGAGGGGCAAACCACCACGTAGCCGCCATATTGCTCATCGGGCTCGAGAAAGACTTTGAAGTCGCGGGTGGTCATTGAGAGTCCAAGGATACTGGAAGAATCGGTGAAAAGCACTAGATCGTGCTTGAGCTGACATGAGCGCGCCGAAGATTTCGGCGATGGAGAATGAGTCGCGGAATCTGACGATTGGGACGTTGATTCGGGTGGCACACACGTTTGGGAGTCGGGTGGAGATTAAGTTGGTGCGCAGGAAAAGGTCGAAGGTGGGGCCGCGGCGCAGTGGCGGTGGAAAATTCAAAACCCGCAGCCTTTAAAACCGAAGGCTGCGGCAACCGGCAGCCGATCCGTGGCAGCTAACATGCTCGATAGTGAGTAGGAGCGCAGCGATGAAAACAGTTGCCGAGTGGGTGAAAAAGCACCCGGGCGTGAAGGCGCGGATGTTCGAGCGAAACTATAAGAAACAAAGTGGTTCCGGGAAGTTCGAAGCCGTCTGCGGCTTCTGCCTGGCCTCGCACTATTTCAGGAACAGGCTCCGAAAGAATTGCAGGTTTTGTTTGGCTCCGTTTTGGGAAGCGGAAACCATTTCGAGGCTCCCCGACATTCTCTCCCAAAGCTGGCATATTGTTTGATCAGTCTAAATTTCCAAAGTCCGAAGGTCTTCCCCTATTGTCGGCCATGAACCTTTAGGCGCACTGGTCAAACTAGAATTCTTGCACCGATGAGTGACTTTTGGAATAATCACGCACAGATTACTAGCGGTCGCCTTCAAGTTGCGCAAGTCAGCGGTGTGGGGAGAGCGGATGGGCGCGCAAGATGGAAGTGCGAATGGGTCTGTGCAGTCATTCCACAAGATTTCGGTCATCGTTCCCGCGAATCCATTCATCCGTGATCCGCTTCGGGGCGTTCGCCACTGTCTGGCTGCGCTCGACGTTGTGAAGTTAATGGATTGGTGGCCCGGAAAGCCGCACTTTCCACATCGTAATCCAAACAAGGTCCAGGCAATTCAGAGATCTCTGGACTGGAACCGCGTTGCACAGATCGCGGCATACCTGCTCCAGCGAGAAATTGTGGGTGCACCCGACCGGGTAGAGCAATATTTCACCGATATCTATGGGTCTGCAGCCGGAGAGCCTGGGCGCGAGTGGCCTCCACGAGTATCGAAGGTTACGAGATTTCAAAGGAGTGGATATCCCGCGTTCTCAAACGTCCTTCTTCATGTGAATGGCGCCAAGCTCGAGATAAAAGACGGCGCAGAGGACGTCGCGGATCTTGTGTTTCGGGAAGACAAGTCTCTTGATTTCTCGGTGATCGACGGTCAGCACAGGATAAATGGGGCCTATTTTGCACTTTGCATTTTGCGTGAGGAGCGACCTGACAGCAAATGGGACATCCCAGCAGAAATTTTCATCGATCTGGATAAGCCCGGCGAACACCGACACCAAGCACAGATTTTCATCGATGTGAATTTCTACCAAAAGAAAGTTGATCGCTCACTCGTTGCAGACTTATTCCCGACCGCCCGCGGGGCGCGCGAGTCGCTGGATGACAAGGAGCGCGCACAAGATCTCGGTCGAAAGCTCATGCTGGAAATCGGACCTTTGGTAGGAATGGTACAGATTCCCGGAATAAAGTTCGGCGTTTCAGATGTCGTCACGCTCGCGACTCTGAACTCAGGTATAGAAGAGATTCTCGATGACCTATTTGTGGTGGGCATTCGGAGCCTTGAGGCTCAGGCCGAATTCCTGGCCCAGTGCCTTGAGGCGTGGCTCGATGCGACTGGCAGAAGACATGATCTCGACGATTCGGAATCTCTTAATCCTGAAAACGTTGCGTATCAGGGCCGAGCCATTGTTTCGTTTCTCACTTTGATACCCGCCTGCATTTTAGAATTACAGAGGAAAGATTTGCCAATGACTTCGCCCGAGTCGAAAACTTTACTGGAGAAATGGCTGAGAAAAACGATGGTGCGGGCGCGCCTTCTAAAGGACGGAAAGTTCTTGGCAAAGAGCGATTTCAAGGCCAAGGGCTATCTGGGAAGTGGCGGACTTGCGCGATTTCGCGACACCCTGTGGGCGGCAGGCTCACCGCGTACGCAAGTCCCCCCGAGGCTCAGTCCCGACTTGCTTGCAAGGCTTGCGTCAACCAGCCGTACAAATGTCAGATCGCAACTGAGAGGAAATCGTGAAGATTGATGCCTCTCTGCGGGACAGGGTTCAGGCTGATTTCGATTTGCTAAATATCATCGCTGCTGCAAACGCTTTTCCGGGGCCGAATTCGCTGTCGGACTCGCTAGACATTGCGGTTCCCCCGGGGCCGAAGAAGGCCATCGGCACGAAAAACATCGGCCCGGAAATCTCACAAATGTTCACAACTGCTGCGGTGGACATGTGGTTGCGGGCGGTGCATAGTTTTCTCATCTCTGGATCGCTGACGGCCGTCAGTCCACTCTGGGCTTCTGTAACCGGATATTACTCTAGCCACTACTCGATGCGCGCATTTGCCCACTTACTAGGCTTCTTCCGACAATTTACCCACAAGCGTATGCTGCGCTCAGAGTTTGTGGCTGGACGTCACATCTGTAGTTTCAAACACGCGGGGGGCCGCGAACACGAGCTATACTGGAAGACAGTCAAGGAGGACCCTCACTTCTCATCCGATCCGTTTTTTCCGCCCTCGAATGTAGACGTTGAACACCGGGACTGGGCAAATTATGTCGACCACTTGTCAGAATTCCGCCCTTTCCGGCCCCTCGACAAAGATGCACTTAAGGGGCGAATTGAAAGAATTTCTGAGATTCCGTTTGCACTACCTCCGGTTCCGGACGTTCGAAAATACCCCGACGTGGACGCTGTTCAGATTGTTGCGTATCACAGAATCGTGAGGTTTCGAGGCTTGGTAGATGCACTGCTTGTCGGAAGGAATCGATTTTGGGAGGTTTATCGGAATCCGAGCTGGGCAATGGAATTCATGGACTTTCAACTCACGGCTGGGCGTACTTTACATTCGGAATTCACTCTGTAATGAAATACATGGGCTCAAAGCGGGCGATGCTCCTGAATGGGTTGGGGGAAACGCTTCAACGCGAGGTTAAGGGAGCCCAACGATTCGGAGATCTTTTTGCTGGCGCGGGTTCGGTCGCCTGTTACGTTGCTGAAAACTTTGCTTGCAGCGTTATTGCCAGCGACCTACAGCTCTTCTCTTCGGTGCTGTGCGAGGCGGTCATTGGCCGTGTCGGGGTTTTGGATTCGGGGCTCGTTTGGGCGGACTGGAATACCCGGGCGAAGGCGAAAGTTTCGGAATCTCTTATCTACATACGGGCAGAGGGCTTTGACAAAGCGAACTGGGGCAAGGCGCGCCGCCGCAGCGTAGCCGAAGCGCGAGAAATTTGTTCAGAGGGCAATGGGCCGATTACGCGTGCCTACGGTGGTCATTACTTTAGCCCGTCGCAGGCCCTCGCCATTGACGCTCTCAGGGCGACCGTTCCGAGAGAGGGCGCGACGAAGTCAGTGGCTTTGGCCGCACTCATCTCCGCCGCGAGCCGATGTGCCGCCGCTCCGGGGCACACGGCGCAACCATTTCAGCCCACGCCCGGCGCTGCGGAGTTTCTGTTCGAAGGGTGGCGCAGAGATGTATGGACGCAAACAAAGTCTGCCCTGGATAGCATCTGCCCGAGGCATGCACAGAGCATCGGCAAGGCGAAAGTAGGAAGTGCGGAGAGTCTGGCTGGGGAGATGGGTCCCGGCGACGTTGCCTTTCTCGATCCACCCTACTCTGGAGTGCATTACAGCCGCTTTTATCATGTGTTGGAAACCGTGGCGCGCGGGGAGTGTTCCGAGGTTTCTGGCGTAGGCCGGTATCCGCCGCCGAGCGAGAGGCCGAAGTCAGATTTTAGTGTTTCGACAAAGTCCGAGCAGGCACTGGAACGATTGCTGAAAATTCTCGGTGAAAGAGGCGTTCGTACGATCTTTACCTTCCCGCGGGAAAAGACTTCTAACGGACTGTCGGGGCCGATCGTCGAAGGGGTTGCGGAGAAATACTTCAAGGTCGAAAAAGTTATCACGAATGGCAGATTTAGCACGCTCGGGGGGAACACGCCCAAGCGCAAAGCACGAATTCCCGCCTACGAAATTATCCTCACTCTTACTCCGCGCAATTCAGCGTAGGATTTAATCGCGACTGATCTTTGCGGGAGGCTGAATGCCCGAAAAGCAATTTATCAATTACTATCGATGCCCCTATGACGGGACAGAATGGGTAGATGTGTGGAGCTGCTGCTGCAACGATCGCTGCCCAAAGTGTGGAACGAAAGACATCGAACCCTATAAGAGTGAGGATGTGATCCATACCGCTTCATGCAAAGCCTAGCAGGTCCAGTGGGCGGTGCCGGAGACCCAGATGGCGCCGTTGGGTTTGAGGACGCGCTGCGCGGCGGCGAGCCAGGATTTGTTGAAGGCGTGATTGGCGTCGGGGCCTTGGGAGACGTCCCAGGAGCCTTTGTTGACGGAGACCATTTTGCCGGCGTGGCAGGTGATGCCGCCGTTGGAAAGAAAATACGGGGGGTCGGCGAAGACGAGGTCGACGGAGGACGGGGGGATTTGGGCGAGGATGTCGAGGCAGTCGCCTTGGTAGATGCGGAGGTGGTGTTTGGGGTCGTCGAAGACCAGGCCCTTCGCGGACTCAGGGTAAACGGGAGTGGGAAGAGAGTTGTGCATGGGCGGAGCACAGACTGAAGTCTGTGCCACATTAATCGATCGGGATCGTTGATCAGATGGGTATAGGAGTCAAGCTGGTGGAATGCGGTTGACCCTTGGGTCGTCCTCAGGGCAAGCAGTCGACAGTTGAAAGTCGAAAGCGGGAAAAGACAAAGGAAAGAATTTTACACAGAGGTCCACAGAGACACAGAGGTCACAGAGAGGAGGGAAAAGGATAACGCAGAGACGCAGAGTACGCAGAGACGCAGAGTACGCAGAGACGCGCAGAGAAGAGAAGACGGGCACGGCATGCCGTGCCCCTATGGGGATGAAATTTTGCAGAGGATGAAAAGGCGAAACAGTTTGTTAGACTGATGTGATGCATGACTTAAATTATTTTCGGGATCATTTGGATGTGTTTGCGGCGATGGCTGAGAGGCGGGGGACGGCGCTCCACCTTGATGCGTTTCGCGTTTTGGATGGGCAGCGGCGGGAATTGATAACCGCGACGGAGCAGTTGAAGGCGCAGCGAAACAAGGCTAGCGACGAGATTGCGCGGTTGAAGAAGGCGAAGGAGAACGCGGACTCGTTAATTGGGGAGATGAAGGCGGTTTCGGAGCGGATTAAGGAAGCGGACGAGCGGATCGCGCAGTTGAATGCTACGCAGAGCGAGTTGATGCTGACGATTCCGAATGTGCCGCACTCGTCGGTGCCGGTGGGGCATAGCGCGGAAGAGAATGTGGAGGTGCGGAGATGGGGCGCGGCGCCGAAGTTTGATTTTGTGGCTAAGCCACACTGGGAAGTGGGCGAGCGGGCGGGGATTTTGGATTTGAGCGTCGCGACGAAGATTACTGGGGCGAGATTCGCCGTGTATAAGAGTTGGGGAGCTCGCTTGGAGCGGGCTTTGGCGAATTTCTTTTTAGATGTACACACGCGCGAGCATGGGTATACGGAGATTTTGCCGCCGTTTTTGGTGAATACGGCTTCGTTGATGGGAGCGGGGCAGTTGCCAAAGTTTGCGGCGGATTTATTTCGCGTGGAGGGGACGGACTTTTGGTTGACGCCGACTTCGGAGGTGGAGCTGCACAATTTGCACCGCGACGAGACGATTGCGGAGGAGAAGCTGCCGATTTACGTCACGGCGTGGACGGCGTGTTTTCGGAGCGAGGCGGGCGCGGCGGGAAAAGATACGCGCGGGATTTTGCGGCAACACCAGTTTCAGAAGGTGGAGCTGTTTAAGTTTACGCATCCGGAGAAGAGTTACGAGGAGCACGAGAAGTTGCTGGCGAATGCGGAGACGATTTTGCAAAAACTGGGGTTGCACTACCGGACGATGCTGCTGTGCACGGGCGATATGGGATTCGCGTCGGCGAAGACGTATGACATCGAGGTGTGGCTGCCGTCGAGCGGGGAGTTTCGCGAGATTTCGTCGTGCTCGAATTGCGAGGCATTTCAGGCGAGGCGCGCGGGGATACGGTTTAAGCCGAAGGGCGGCGGGAAGAGCGATTTTGTGCATACGCTGAATGGGTCGGGGCTGGCGGTGGGGCGGACGTGGATCGCGGTGGTGGAGAATTATCAGCAGGCGGATGGGTCGATTGTGGTACCGGAGGTTTTGCGGGGGTATATGGGGATTGAGAGGATACCGGCGGGGGAAATTGGGAAGTAATGAATTTAAGAGGCAATGAAATAAG
>CAVUCM010000046.1:0-28021 GCA_963740015.1 uncultured Acidobacteriota bacterium
TTGGGCGAGGATCGGACTTTTGGCGTGATTGGCCGGTTTGGGGCGAAAAAGAAAGACGGGCACGACGTGCCGTGTCCCTACGACTTCAAGCCATTGATAATGCAAAGCTTATCTGTAAATTGGTCCGATCTAGGCTAATCGGACGAGGCTTTTACGCCGCCTAAGCTATTGAAAGTACGTGTTTTCGTTTGACCTACCTTTTCGCCTTGCATACACTCGCCTCAGGGACATGTTCGACTTTTTAGCGCGCATCTTCAGGTTTTTGTTTTGGTTGGTGATTGTGTCGTGGAGCGTCGCGCTCTTGCGGCGGGTTTTGGCATGGATGTTGCGCGGGGCGGTGCCTGCGCAGGCCGATCGGGATGCGGCGAGTTCGGTGGGTGGCGCGGGAGTTGGTGCGCCGGCGCCGGGAGATTCGCAGAGTGGAGTGGCGGCGCGGCAGTTGGTGCGCGATCCGGTTTGCGGGATGCATGTGGCGGAAGTTTTGGCGGTGCCGCTGCGGGAGAGCGGGGAGTTGGTGCATTTTTGTTCGACCGCGTGCCGGGACAAATATGTGAACAGCACGCAACGGATGGCGGCGAACGGGTAGCGCGAGCGGTCGCAAAGATGAAAGCAAATTTCAAACCCCGGGTGGTTGAAAACTTTTAAATTTTTATCAGAACGAGAAGTCGAGACTAGACGCGTAGAGGAAAGGACCGAAGCCAATGGCCACGGTCGTAAAGCCCACAGGACCGCTGAGACAAATTGGTGCGCCGCCGATGGTGCCGCGCATTGCTCCGCGCGAGGATTTGAATCCGTTTCGGATTGCGCAGATTCAATTTGATATGGCGGCGGAGTTTTTGAAGCTGGAGCCGGGGTTGCGGCAGATTTTGCGGACGCCGAAGCGCGTGCTGGAAGTTTCGATTCCCACGAAGATGGACAACGGGCAGGTGAAAGTCCATACCGGGTTTCGCGTGCAACATAATATTTCGCGCGGGCCGGGCAAAGGCGGGATTCGTTATCACCCTAACGTGACGCTGGATGAAGTGAAGGCGCTGGCGGCGTGGATGACGTGGAAGACCGCGGTGCTGAACGTGCCGTTTGGCGGCGCGAAGGGCGGAGTGATTTGCGACCCGAAGCGGATGTCGAAGACCGAGCTGGAGCGGATGACGCGGCGGTACGCGAGCGAGATTTTGCCGATCATTGGGCCGTCGATGGATATTCCGGCGCCGGATGTGTACACGGACGCGCAGACGATGGCGTGGATCATGGACACGTACTCGATGACGGTGGGGCATTCCGTGCATGGAGTGGTGACTGGGAAGCCGGTGTCGATTGGCGGGTCGGAAGGACGGAGCGAGGCTACGGCGCGCGGGTTACTGTTCGTGGTGGAGGAGGCTTGTAAGTTGAAGAAGATTCCGCTTGCGCGGCGCGACCGTGGCGATCCAGGGATTTGGAAATGCGGGAGCGACGGCGGCGCGGTTGTTTGCGGAGAAAAAGGCGAAGATTGTTGCGCTGAGCGATACGCGCGGCGCGGTGACGAATTCGCGTGGCATCGATCCGATCAAAGCGATTCGGTATAAGGAGCGGTCGGGGACGGTGGTGGGGATGCCGGGTGCGTCGCGCATGACGAACGACGATTTATTGACGATGAAGTGCGACATTCTGGTGCCGGCGGCGCTGGAGAATGTGATTACGCTGCACAATGCGGAAGCGATGAAGGCGCGGATTGTGGCGGAAGCGGCGAACGGGCCGACGACTCCGCATGCGGATGAGATTTTGGCGCGGCGCGGGATTACCGT
Source organism: uncultured Acidobacteriota bacterium (assembly GCA_963740015.1). Taxonomy (GTDB): domain Bacteria; phylum Acidobacteriota; class Terriglobia; order Acidiferrales; family UBA7541; genus Acidiferrum. The sequence continues at coordinate 1,779 of CAVUCM010000046.1, forward strand.
TTTGCCGGATATTTTGGCGAATGCGGGCGGCGTGACGGTGAGCTACTTCGAATGGGTGCAGAATATGGAAGGGCTTATGTGGGACGCGGAAGAAGTGAACGCGCGCTTGCAGAAGAGCATGGTGAAGGCGTTCCACGAAATGGTGGAGACGATGAGGAAGCATCATGTGCCGCCGCGGGCGGGGGCGATGATTTTGGCGGTTGGGCGCGTGGCGGAAGCTACCTTGGTGCGAGGGCTGTTTCCCTGATTTTTACTTTGAAGCTTACTTTTGAGGATCGCTAACTGTACAGTTGTGCGAGTTGATGGGAAAAGCGGCAGCAGAGCTGCCGCACTCCAAATCGCTACATCCCAATAAAATGCGGGACTCAGTGAGGACAACTTCATGACAGGTTTTCCGGTTTCCGCTCGCTGGCTATATCTCCCGATGTGCATTCTATTTATGATTTCACCCGCTTTGGGGCAGCAGCGGGCGGAAGTTGCTATTACGGTTGACGACTTGCCTGTACATGGCGATTTGCCTGCGAATATGACGCGCGCTGAAATTGCAAAGAAGATTTGATCGAGACGTTCAAGGCGAAGGGCGTGCCGGGCGTCTACGGGTTTGTGAATGCGAAGAATATTGGGGCCAATGGGGACACGGAAAAAGACAGCGTGCTGAAGATATGGGCGGATGCCGGATTTCCCGCTGGGCAATCATACGTTTTCGCACATCGATTTGAACACCGCGAGTGTGCAGGCGTTCGAGGATGAGATTGTGGCGAATGAACCGGTGCTGAAGGAGCTGATGGGTTCGCGAGATTGGCATTGGTTGCGTTATCCCTATTTGCATGAAGGGGACACGCTCGAAAAAAGACACGCGGTGCGAAAATATTTGGTAGATCACGGATATAAAATCGCACAGGTAACGCTGGATTTCGGAGACTACGCCTGGAACAACCCTTATGCGCGGTGCGTGGCCAAGCAAGACACGCAGGCGATTGAGTGGCTGAAGTCGAGTTATCTCCAGACCGCGAAGGATGACATTGCGCTGGACCGAAAATTGTCGGTGATGCTCTTTGGCCGGGACATCAAGTATGTGCTGCTGATGCACATCGGCGCGCTGGACAGCATTTTGCTGCCGGATCTGCTCGATCTTTTCAAGAAAGAAGGATTTGATTTTGTTTCGCTTGAGGAAGCGGAGAAAGATCCGGCTTACCAGAGCGATCCGGATGCCGCGCTGCTACATGGCGGCACATTTCTCGAACAATTGACGGAAGCAAAGCATCTGAAATATCCGCAGCATGTCGATAGGCCAATGGACAAACTCGACGCGATTTGCAAGTAGTGGGGATTTCTCGATCACAGACCAACAACGGCGGGTGCCGCCGCTAACTCTGCGAGGGAACCTTCCGCAACTCTCCCGAATCAAACTAAATTCTTGTTGCGCGTGGCGAGCGAGGCGCGTACATTCGCAATTGCCGGTGCGCCTGGGTGGCGCAGCCGGCAATTTTCTTCGAGGGGTGCTGCAAAGCACAAAAAATGAGCACGAACGGACATACACAGACCGCGCCACCAATTTTGTTGACGATTTCTGGATTTGATCCGTCTTGCGGGGCGGGTACGGCAGCGGATTTGAAAACATTTGCGGCGCACGGATGCTACGGAGTCGCGGCGATCACTTCGTTGACGGTGCAGAACACGCAGGGCGTGGAAGATGTGCACAATATTCCGAGCGCGACGCTGAAGGCGCAGCTCGAGGTGCTGGCGAAGGATTGCAATATCGCGGCGGTAAAAATTGGGATGCTGGGAAACCGCGGGAATGCTGTGACCGTGGCGGAATTTTTGGATGCACACACCTTTGCGCACGTGGTGCACGATCCGGTGATGAAGTCGTCCAGCGGGACAGAGTTGCTTGACGCGGGTGGAGTTAAGTTTCTTGCGACGGAATTATTGAAGCGCGCGAGCGTGATTACGCCCAATGTACCGGAAGCGGAAATTCTGACGGGGATGACAATCAAGGATATTGCGGACATGGAAGCGGCGGCGCGAAAGATTGTGGAGATGGGCGCGCGAGCGGTGATCGTCAAGGGCGGGCACATGGGCCGGCCGACGGACGTGCTATTCGATGGGACGGAAATGGTGGCGCTGCCCGGCGAGCGCGTGAACGAAGAGCAACTGCACGGAACTGGTTGCACATTCGCATCGGCGCTGGCGGCTCATCTGGCCGTGGGGCGCGGGTTGCTTGAGGCGGCGACGCTCGCGAAAGCGTATGCGACGAAAGCGATTGAGAAGGCGTATCCCGTTGGTAAGGGGCGGCTGCCGCTCGACCATTTTTATCGGCAGAGGATTGAGCCGCCTGCTCGGGGGATTCATGAAGTGCCGCAGCATGGGATGCATCCGGCGGCGGAGCCTACGGCACATTGACCTTATTGAGCCTCGCCAAGTGCAGTGTTGTGCGAGTCGCTGAGAAAAGCGGCAGCAGAGCTGCCGCACTCCAAATCGATTGAATTTGCTACGTCGCGTAGTTCGGGCGCGAATTTTTTCATTACAAAATTATTCACACATGGAATTAAACGGATTGGACCTGAAGGTCTTGCGGCTGCACGGCGGGTTGGATGTTTACCGCTTGGCTTGCGCGAAGGACGACACGATGCGGCGGTAAGCCCTTACTTCGCCGGATTGGCCGAGATCCGTGACATCTCCCCTCGCAGTTTGCAGACGCATACTTGAGAGCCGCTGGCTTCTTGCTGCGGAGCTTCTGCGCGAAGCGACCAAGAATGGGCGAGCGTCTGGCTGATTCATGGCGGCTTGCTTCGGAGCTGCCGATCTTCGGGAGAGGCCTCTGCGCTTTTCTCCGTAGGTGAATTGATACAAGACATACAAAAGGAAGTCGCATCCAAGAATGCAAAACGCGAGAAATACGGTGGCTGACATAGTTCGCTCGCTTCTTTAACTCACTTCGTGCGGACGGGAATGGTTGTCCACACGAGATGTAGAGTAGGAGCGGAAGGGCAAGAAAATCCTGAGGGGTTTGTTAGGAATTTATTAAAATGAGCCTCAAATTGATACTTCCCGGCTCCGAATGAGGCCAGATTGATTTCACGGCGCACAGGCGTATGGGTGTTGGTCGTGTTTACGATTGCCGTGGGGGCAGCGGCGGTGCTGCTGCCTCGCATTCCTCAGCCACTGTCCTATCATGACTTCGCCGATCAGCGGCCCTTGCTCGGAATACCGAACTTTGGAGACGTGGCTTCAAATCTTTTATTCGCTGTGAGCGGCGTCTGGGGATTGAGTTTTCTGTTCGGGCAGCGCGGTGCCGAGGGGTTTATCGATCCGCGCGAGCGATGGGCGTACGTCTTTGTTTTCCTGGGCTTGTTACTTACCGCCTTTGGGTCGGGTTATTACCACCTTGCTCCGGACAATGCGCGATTGGTGTGGGACCGTCTGCCTATGACGTTGGCCTTTATGGGATTGGTATCGGCGATGATTTCGGAACGAGTGAGCGTGCCGGCAGGTTTCTATTTGCTTCCAGTGTTGGTGTCGATAGGCGTGGCGAGCGTGGTTCTGTGGTGGTACAGCGAAGCGCGAGGCGCGGGTGACTTGCGTTTTTATGGGGCGGTGCAGGCGTATGCGGTGCTGATTTTGCCGGTTTTGCTTTTGTTGCGGCCGAGGTACACGTGTAGATGGGATTTTGCGGTGGTTTTCTGGTTTTTATGTGATGGCGAAAATATTCGAGACTGCGGACCGGGGGATTTTCTCGGTGGACCAGCATACGGTTAGCGGACACACATTGAAACATTTGGCGGCCGGTGCGGCGGGGTTTTGGATTTTGAGGATGATGAAGAAGAGACAACCAATTCGAGATTAGTGAGCTACAAAGCAAAAATGCCGGGCTAAAGCCCGGCACCTACATTTTGTTCCCTACATTTTATAGATGATGCGGCCGGCGACGATTGTGGCTATTGGTGCGCCTTTGAAGGTGCGGGCGTCGAAGGGGGAGTTGCGGGATTTGCTGGGGGATTGCTTTACGTCGTAGGTCCATTCGTGCGCGGTCGAGAAAATTGTGAGGTCGGCGGGTTGGTTGGGGGCGAGTCTTCGTTCGATGCCGAGGACGCTCGCCGGGCCAGTGGTGAAGAGTTCGACCATCCGCATGAGCGACAGGCGGCCCGAGTGGACTAGTTGCTCGAGAGTCAGGGCGATAGCGGTTTCAAAGCCAAGGATGCCAAAGGGAGCTTTATCGAACTCGACATCCTTGAGGGCGGGCTCGTGTGGGGCATGATCGGTGGCGATGGCGTCGACGGTGCCGTCGGCGAGGCCGGCGATCAGGGCTTCGCGGTCTTCGCGGGCGGCGAGAGGCGGATTCATTTTGTAGCGCGAGTCGTATTGGACGTCTTCATCAATCAGCGTGAAATGATGCGGAGTGACTTCGCAAGTGACGTGGAGCCCGCGCTGCTTGGCCCAACGGACTTGTTCGAGCGAAGCTTTGGCGGAGAGGTGCGCTACGTGAAGACGCGCACCGGTGAGTTCGACGAGTTGAACGTCGCGAGCGACGCAGACGGATTCGGCGGCGGCGGGCATTCCGCGCAGGCCGAGACGTGATGAGGTGACGCCTTCACGCATGACGGCGCCGGCGGCCAGGGAAACATCTTCGGAGTGCTCAATCACAGGAATGTCGAGCGAGCGGCAGTATTCCATCACCTGACGAGTGAGTTTTGCGGTGGCGATGGGTTTGCCATCGTCGGAAACGGCAACGATGCCCGCTTCTTTCATGGCGGCGATTTCAGCGATGGCTTCGCCTTTGCTCCCAACGCTGGCGGCGCCGATGGGCCAGACGCGAACGCCTGCGGCGGTTTTGGCGCGATCGAGAATGAAGCGTGTGACGCTGGCGTTGTCGTTGACGGGCTTGGTGTTGGGCATGCAGCAGACGGCAGTGAAGCCTCCGCGCGCTGCGGAGCGCGTTCCCGTCTCGATGGTTTCGGAAGATTCCTGGCCGGGCTCTCGGAGATGCGCGTGAAGATCAATGAAGCCAGGCGCTACGATCAGCCCTGCCGCATCGAAAACTTCGGCGTTTTTGTGATCGCGCGTGAGTTTGCCTGGCGCGGCGAGTTCAACGATTTTTTCGCCGTCGAGAAGAATATCCTGCGCGGAGTCTGTCTTCGATGTGGGATCGATGACGCGCCCGTTTTTAATCAGAAGCATGCGGTGGATCCTTTTTGTCGGTGGAGCGGCGATTTCTTGGGGCTTGCAATTCTTCAGTGCCCGTACTCGCACCCGCGCTTGCGGGATCGCGACCATCCTCGGCAGCGCCGGAGATCAGGAGGAAGAGAAGAGCCATGCGCACAGCGATGCCATTGGTGACTTGCTCGAGAACGCAAGACTGCGGGCCGTCGGCGACTTCCGACGTGATTTCGCTGCCGCGATTCATGGGACCAGGATGCAGAACGAGTGCATTGGGCTTCGCGTGGCGGAGACGTTCGGCGTTGAGTTGATAGCCGAGAACATAATCTTCATTGGAGATGGATGGTTCGTGCATGCGCTCGGTTTGCACGCGAAGGACAAGGACCACGTCTGCATCTTCGAGAGCTTCTTCTAGTTTGAAAACGCGGCGAATGGACACGTTGGGACCGGCAATTTTTTCGAGTTCGCGCGGGACCCACATCGCCGGGCCGCACAGCGTGAAGCGGCAGCCAAATTTTCCCAAGAGATGAATGTTGGAGCGAGCAACGCGGCTGTGCTGAAGGTCGCCGAGGATGGTGACATTGAGATTGTCGATTTTGCCGAGCCGGTCGCGAATCGTAAGCGCATCGAGGAGTCCTTGCGAGGGATGTTCGTGTGTGCCGTCGCCGGCGTTGATGACGGGAATATCGAGATGTCGCGCCACGAAATCGGCGGCGCCTGAAGAAGCGTGACGCATCACCAGACAATCGGGTTTCATGGCGTCGAGCGTTTGCACGGTGTCGAGAAGGGACTCGCCCTTTTTCACGCTAGAAGATTCGGCTTGGAGGTTCATGGTGTCTGCGCCGAGGCGAGAAGCGGCGGTGCCAAAGCTGATGCGCGTGCGTGTGGAATTCTCAAAGAAGGCGAGAGCGACGGTTTTGCCGCGGAGTGTGGCGAGTTTTTTGAGCGGATTGCGCTGGATTGTTTGAAAGGGCCTGCTTTGATCTAGAAGAAAAGTCAGCTCGTCCGCAGAGAGCGGCTCAAGCGCCAGGAGATCGCGGAAGTGAAAGGTCACATTTGCACTCTTCGAATGACGAGAGAGAAATTCTGATTCAACTACGGCTCCTGCCGGTCGACGAGAACGACGCGCTCTTCATCGTCAATTTCGCGGAGACGCACTTCGATGATTTCGGTGTCGCTGGTCTGCACGGTGCGACCGACGAACTGGGCTTCAATGGGCATTTCGCGATGGCCACGGTCGATGAGCACGCAAAGAGAAACGCGCTGAGGGCGGCCTAGGTCGAAAAGACCGTTCATGGCGGCGCGAATGGTGCGGCCGGTGTAGAGGACGTCGTCAACGAGGACCAGGTCCATCTGGTCGACCCCAAAGGGAATGTCAGAGGACTGTAGAACGGCATGGGTCGCGACTTTGGAGAGGTCGTCACGATAGAGGGTGATGTCCAGAGTGCCGACAGGCACGTCGACGCCGTCAATGCCGCGCATCGCTTGCGCAATGCGCTGGGCTAGAGGCACGCCACGGCGGCGGATGCCAATCAGGGCAAGATGTTTGGTGCCGCCGCTTTTCTCGACAATTTGATGAGCCAGGCGGCGCAAGGTGCGGTCGATCTCCGACGCAGACATGAGTTGGGCTTTTTCGACGATGCGCATGGTCGGGTAATCCTAGCATAGTGACTGGTGAGTCGTGACTAGTGACTGGTGGACGACCGGCGTACGGACCTACTGCGTCCTTTGAGGGACCGGGCGCCGTGGTAAACTGCCGCGCGAAACATCTGACGAGGTGCATATGATTGTTCCGAATAAGCTGAGTGTGAACTGGAGAACCGTGATCGTGTTTTGCGGGCTGGTTCTGGGTATGGGGGCTGGAACAGCTCTTGCGCCGTGTGCTGGAGCCCAAGCACCGAAGACGGTCGTAATGAAGCCGGCCGCGCGGCCGAAGCTGGTGGTGATGCTGGTAGTGGACCAGATGCGTGCGGACTACGTGGACAAGTTTCAAGGGCAATGGACAGGGGGATTGAAGAGGCTGGTCGAGGAAGGCGCGTGGTTCCGCGAAGCTGCTTATCCATACGCTGCGACGGAAACCTGCGTGGGACACTCGACGATTTCGACGGGCGCATTTCCGGCGACGCATGGCATGGTTGCGAATGAATGGTGGGACCGGGAGAAGCAGAAGGGCGTGACGTGCACTTCCGATCCGAACGTGAAGAATACGGGATACGGCGGGGCGAGCGTCAAAGGCGGCGACAGCGCGGCGAGGATGCTGATGCCTGCGTTTGCGGAGGAATTGAAGTATCAGAGCGGCGGTGACACGCGGGTGGTGACATTTTCGTTGAAGGCGCGGGCGGCGATCACAATGGCTGGCCATCAGGGGGACGCCGTGACTTGGTTTGAACCAGGTACTGGTGCGTGGGCGACGTCGAGCGCGTATCCAGTCGCGGCATTCGTCGAGGAGTACGCGAAGGCGCATCCGGTCTCGAACGACTACGGCAAAACCTGGACGCTCCTTCTTCCGAAGGCCTCGTACTTATATGAAGGAACGGCCGTTGGCGCGGTGCCGCCTCCAGGGGTTGGGCCGGCCTTTCCTCATACGTTTAGCGGGAAACCTGGCAGTTCCTCGGCGGATGAAGCTTTTTACCAGCAGTGGGAGGGAAGCCCCTACGCGGAGACTTATCTTGCGGAGATGGCGCAAGATGCGGTGGACAAGCTTGGATTGGGCAAAGGACCGGGCACCGATTATCTGGGAGTGAGCTTTTCGTCGGTGGATTATGTGGCGCACGCGTTTGGGCCGCGTAGCTGGGAAGTGCAGGATGAACTCGCGCGACTGGACCGAGACTTGGCAGTCTTCTTTGCGCATCTTGATAAAGCGGTGGGACGCGGGAATTACGTTGTTGCGCTTAGCGCGGACCATGGCGGTGCGCCGATTCCTGAGGATCTTGTCAAAACTGGAGTGGATGCCGGCTGGTTGAATCTGGCCGAGGTGAAGGGACGGATCGAGAAGGCTCTCGAGCCACTCAATTACCCGAAGCCAGCCGTCGCGGATATCGGGGGAAGCGACGTGTATTTTACGCCGGGAACGTACGACAAATTGAAAGCGGATCCGGCTGCGATGCGCGCGGTGATCGAGGCGATTGAGAGCGTTCCGGGCGTGGCAAACGTCTATCGCGCGGAAGATTTGGAGGATCGTCCGGCGACGGATAGCCCAATTCGAAGAGCAGAAGCGGCAAGCTTTTTGAAAAGCAGGAGTGGAGATTTGCTGATCGTGCCCAAGCCTTTCTGGCCGTGGGATTTTTCAACGCCAGGAAAACCGCGCAGGTACGGGACAACGCATGGAACGCCTTATTATTACGACCAACGTGTGCCCGTGCTATTCATGGGCTTCGGGATTCGGCCCGGTGAGTATTACGGTGCGATAACGCCTGCGGACATTGCACCTACACTGGCTTCCCTTTGCGGGATAACGTTGGCGCCGCGGGATGGGCGCGTGCTGGGTGAAGCACTCACGAAGACGTCCCAAGCTCAAGCGGCAAGAAAGCAATCTGCTCCGGTTAGTTCTGAAGCAAAGCCTTAGGCGTGCCATTTCTTCCACAGTCCTAATGTGGGGGCAGCGGGATTTTGGGCAGGGTGGGCGCGGCTTTATGATATTCTCTGGACGATGTGACGAGCGAAAACGCCGTTGATCTGACCGTGCAAATTGGCGCGGTGCGCCTGCGGAATCCCATTCTCGCAGCTAGCGGAACCTTCGGTTACGGCGTCGAATTTGCCCACCTGGTAGACCTAAATCGTCTTGGCGGCATTGTCGTCAAGGGCCTGTCCCGGGAACCCATGGAAGGCGCTCCTGCGCCACGGCTTTGCGAAACCCCAGCCGGCATGCTGAACGCTGTGGGGCTCCAAAACATAGGGGTCCGGGCGTTCGTACTGGAAAAACTACCAATATTAAGAAAATACGATACAGCCATTATAGCCAATGTATTCGGCTACAGCGTCGAGGACTACGTCGAGGTCATCAGGGTCCTTGAGGACGCCGAGGGGCTGACGGCCTATGAGCTGAACATCTCCTGCCCCAACGTGAAGAAGGGGGGGATGCAGTTTGGGGGCGATCCCGGATTGGTAGCCGAGGTCGTCGGGGCTGCTCGCAAGGCGGCGGCCAAGAGGCCTCTGTGGGTGAAGCTCTCGCCGTTGGTTGCAGACATTGGGCTTATTGCTCGGACGGCGGAAGAGCGCTGGGGCTGACGCGCTGACGGTGGCGAACACCTATCCGGCCATGGCGATCGACCCGTGGACCGGAAGGTCTTGCTTGGGGAACCAAACGGGCGGCCTTTCGGGGCCGTCTATTAAGCCGATCACGCTTCGCTTGGTTTGGGAAACGTATAAGGCGATAAAGATACCGATCTTAGGGGTTGGCGGTATAGAGACGGTCGAGGACGTGCTTCAATATCTAGCTGTAGGAGCTACAGCGGTACAGGTCGGGACGGCCAGCTTTACTGACCCTACGGTCAGTCAGCGACTTGTGGAAGGGTTGGAGAGGGCTCTTTTTAGAGCTAACACGTTTACTGTCAATGAGATAAGGGGTAAAGTTTTCGCAGATTTTGGTTGACATAACGACTATTTTGCGATACACTTTTTTGGATATGAGTAGCACAAAGAACACACTATGAGACGACCACTCTTTGTTTTCTGGGCCGCATTCCGTTGGGTGCTCTTAATGTTCCTCGTTGTTCCGGTCATGGACGCCCCCCTTGTGGCGCGCTTGAGCGCTCCGGTTAAGCCGGTGAAGTCTTGGGTTGGCAACGCCAGCTGGTATGGTCCCGCGTTCAACGGAAAGAAGACCGCCAATGGGGAGCACTTCGATTGCGAGGCCTTAACAGCCGCCCACCCTAACCTTCCATTTGGGTCCATCGTCCGGGTGGTGAACCCCCGGAACGGGATGTTTGAACTAGTACGCATCAACGACAGAGGTCCCTATCAAGAAGGACGCGAAATTGATGTATCCTATCGCGTAGCACGCAAGATCGGTTTGATCAATTCGGGTGTGAGCCAGGTTCGGCTCGAATTGATGGAATTGCCCGAGAAGCACTGACCCCGCCGAAACCGGGGTCTCACATGACCTTGAGCTTCGACGCCCATCCCCGCAGCAGTTTAATAGTGGCACTGGATTTTGATTCGCTATCTTCTGCCCTGAAATTCGCAAAACAGGTTTCCGATCTTGTTGGGATGTTTAAGATCGGCAACCAGCTTTTTACAGCTGCTGGCCCTGCAGCGGTGAAAGAGATTGCCGCGCTGGGTCCGGGCATCTTTCTCGACCTTAAATTCCACGACATTCCAAACACAGTTGCTGGAGCGGTGCTTTCTGCCGCGGCCATGACGGGGGTGCAGCTCGTCAATGTACACGCCCTTGGGGGGCACGCGATGATGGCGGCAGCTGTCCAAGCAATCAGTGCGGGAGTCCCGATGGGCGCCGACCGTCCGCGCCTGCTCGCGGTAACGATTCTTACCAGCATGGACCAGAAGGCGATGCGCGAGACCGGCATTGGTGGGCCTCCGAAGAGCCGCGTTGTGAAGCTGGCTCGACTAGCAAAAGAGGTGGGGGTCGATGGAGTCGTAGCTTCCGTACAGGAAGCGAGAGCTATTCGCAAGGCTTGCGGGCGCGACTTCTTGATTGTGACGCCGGGCGTACGCCCCGATAACCAAGAGAACGGGGACGATGCAAAGCGCGACGATCAGGCACGCACGGCGACACCTATGGAAGCGATCAAGGCTGGCGCGGACTATCTGGTTGTGGGCCGGCCAATCATAGCAGCCACCGATCCTCGAGCTGCAGCCCAGGCCATTGTTGACGAAATCGCGGCCGCGAAGTAACCGAAATACACCTCTCCCTTTATTCAAGAATCACAAAGATGATTGCTCAAAGCTCGGGCGAGGAGTGGCCGCAGGCACAGCCAGGAGTGGCTGTGCTACTTTAACCCTTACGCGCCGCGCGACGTTTCGTGCCGTGCTTTCCCTTTCATGAATACCACTTCAAAGAATGTGATTGTTGGAACGGCTGGGCATATTGATCATGGCAAATCGGCGCTTGTCGAGGCGTTGACTGGCACGCATCCGGACAGGCTCGCGGAAGAGAAGCGGCGCGGGATAACGATTGATCTTGGTTTTGCGTTTCTCGAAGAGAACGGTGTGAGGTTCGGGCTTGTAGATGTACCGGGGCACGAGCGCTTTGTGAGCAACATGCTGGCCGGCGCGGCGGGGATCGATTTGGTGTTGCTGGTGATTGCGGCGGATGAATCGATCAAGCCGCAAACGCGTGAGCATTTTGATATTTGCCGGCTGCTGGGAGTGAAGCGTGGCGTTGTGGCGCTGACAAAAAGCGATTTGGTCGATCCCGACATGCTGGGGCTGGTGAGGTTGGAGGTGGAAGAGTATTTGCGCGGCTCGTTTTTGGAGCGGGCGCCGATTGTTCCGGTGAGTGCGAAGTCGGGGACAGGGCTCGCCGAGTTGAAGAGCGCATTGCACGTCGTCGCTTCCGAAATTCCTGGGAAAGATGCGGCGCGATACTTCCGGCTTCCGATCGACCGGGCGTTTGCGATGAAAGGGTTTGGAACGGTGGTGACGGGCACGCTGATATCGGGAAGTATCGGCGCGGAAGATGAAGTCGAGCTGTTTCCCGGAAGCAAGCGATTGCGCGTGCGCGGTGTGCAATCAGGCGGAAAATCTGTAGAGCGCGCGATCGCGGGACAGAGGACGGCCGTAAACCTGGCGGGTATCGATCACGGCGATGTGAAGCGCGGGATGACGCTTGCCGCGCCGGGACATTTTCGAACGACGCGCAGGGTCGATGTGAGGCTTACGCTGTTGCCTTCCTCTCGCAAGCTGAAGCATCGCGCGCGGGTGCATTTTCATGCGGGGACCATAGAGACGATCGCCGAGGTCTTTCTCTACGGCGAAAGCCTGCTTTCGTCAGGACAGAGCGCGCTGGCGCATTTGCGTTTGCAGGATGAGGTGTTGTTGTTGCCCGGCGACCGATTTATTGTGCGGCAATTATCGCCGGTCATCACGAATGGCGGAGGAGTGGTCCTGGATCCGTTGGCGAGGAGGCCGACGTTGCGCGATACGGGACGCGCGGCGTTTCTCGAAACGCTGGAAGCAGGGAAACGTGAAGAGATGCTGGCCGCGATGACGGAGCGTGCGTTGCTGGGGTTGGCGCTCGGAGAGATTGTCGCGCGGACGGGCTGGTTCGATCAGGAGATACGAGAGGCGGCGCGGAAGCTTGCTGCAGTGGGCAAAATCAAGATCGTTTCGGCGGAGCAATTGATTTTGCTGTGTCGGAAGGCATTCGACGAGGTGAAGCGAAAAGTCGGCGAGCGGGTGGAACGCTTTCACAAGGAGAATCCGCTCTCACCCGGAATCGCGCGGGAGGATCTGCGCGCCAGTCTGGGAAGGCGCGTTCGGGAGGAGACGTTTCGAGCGGCGCTGGAAGAGTTGGCAGCGGAGAAGAAACTAGACGTGCAAGGCGAGTTTGTGAAGCGGGCGGGATCGGAGATTTCGCTGTTGCCGGAGGAGGCTAAAGCAAAGGGAGAGATCGAGAAGGCGTTTGCTGACGCGGGTCTGGCGGTGCCGTCGGTAAAAGAGGTGCTGGCGAGACTGTCGGTCGAGGCAAAGCGGGCGGAGAAGCTGCTGCAAATTCTGTTGCGCGAGAAGAACTTGGTGAGGGTGAGCCTGGAACTTATTTTTCATCGCGATGCGCTTGCCCATCTGAAGGAGCGGCTTGCTACGTATAAGAAGGCGAAGGGGGAGCGAATTTCCGTGCCCGGATTCAAGGACCTCACGGGCATTTCGCGCAAGTACGCTATTCCTCTGCTTGAATACTTGGACCGGGAGCGGGTGACGCGCCGGGCCGGGGATGAGCGTGTTATACTTTAGCTTGCTTGCAGTGATTAGCCCCTGCGTGCGGGTGCACTTATCCCGGCGCGAAAGGTAGGTGCCCGGTGTGGGACAGCCCAATGCATTTGTTGATCGTTGCGATCGTGATACTCGTACTTTTCGGGGGGCGCAAGATTCCTGAGTTGATGCGCGGGTTGGGTGAGGGCGTGCGCGGATTCAAGGAAGGCATGTCTGGTGCGCAAGCGTCGTCGACGGCACCTCCTCCGCCAGCGGCTGCTCCTGTGGAGAAGCCGGCGGAAGATAAGAAGGCGTAAAAGCGTTTTTTGTATAAGGGTTTAGAGTTTAGTTTTTTGAGGCGCTCCGATAAGGTCGGGGCGCCTTTTTTGTTTTGGGCGAGGGGTTAGAGAGGAGCTTGCGGCCGGAAGACTGTAGTCACCCGGGGGCAGAAAGAAGACAGCCAGGATTGGCTGTCCCACTTAGTTCTCGAAGCTAATCAGTTCGTGCGTTCGGCTTTCCACGTGCCGTGCTGGCCGCGATTGCCGAAATTTCCACTCATTTGATTGCCTTCGACGGTTCCGCGGAAGGTGAGCACATCGCGAGTCTTTGTGCGGAACATGATGTGATGGCCGTTAATCGTGCCTTCGAGACCGCCCGACTGGTGAGGGCCTTTGAAATGGCCGGTGAGCTGGTTGCCATCTTGTTTGAGTTGAATGTACTTCGTTGAGGTTGTGCCGTTGGGGTCGTTGGCATAAATCGACCAGTTGCCCGCCACATTGTCCGGCGGTTGTTCCGCCGGCGGCTCTTGCGCGAAAGAGATGCTATGCGCAACCACCAGCAGCACAGCCAGCGAAGATAAGAGCAGCCACTTCGGGGTAAAGTTCCTCATTACATGCTCCACGAACGGAAAGGGCTTACGACTTCGCGATCGATTCTATACCCAGCGTCAGTTTGCACTTCCATCTTAATCGGCGAGCGGCAACGGTCCAGCTTACGCATATTCAGGGAGAGGGTTGTGAGATAGACTTTTGCAATTCCGCCGGGCCAAACTTTAAATGGCTGCATCCGCGGAAACTCTGACAACAGGTAAGAGGGACGGGGCGCCATGTCGAGGAAATTTAGCAGGCGATCGGTGATCAGAAATCTGTGCGGAACCGCGGCGGCGGGAATTATGGTCCCGCGTTTACATGGATTTTCCTCGGAGCAGGCGCAAGAGAGAGAAGGGAACGGAAGCCGCGCGGAAATGTTCCGGATCGCGCGTGCTTTCATGGTGAAGTATTCGGTTCCGGGGCTTGGGATTTCAATTACGCGCAATGGAAAATTCGTCTACGAGCATTCTTTCGGCATAGCAGACAGAGCGGAAGCACAACAAGTGCTTCCCAATACTTTGTTTCGCATCGCCAGCGTCACGAAGCCCATCACCTCGGTGACCATTTTTAGTTTGATGGAGAGCGGCAAGCTGAATCTCACCGACAAAGTCTTTGGGCCTTCGGGAATTCTTGGAACGAAATTCGGCAAGCCTCCTTACAAACAGTACGTCACAGACATCACCGTCGATCACTTGCTGACACATACGTGCGGAGGCTGGCCGAATGATTCCACAGATCCGATGTTTCAACACGATTCCTGGGACCAAGCCCACTTGATTTCCTGGACGCTGGAGAATTTGCCGCTGACCTATCCGCCGGGGCAACACTGGGCTTACTCCAATTTTGGCTACTGCGTGCTGGGCCGTGTCATCGAGCAGGTTACAGGTCAACCGTATGCGGAGTACGTTCAGAGCAGCATCCTCGGTCCGTGTGGCCTTACCGATATGAACATCGCGCGAAATAAACAGAACCAGCGCTTCCCGAATGAAGTGGCGTACTACGGACAGTACAGCGAGGATCCGTACAAGATGAACGTCACGCGCATGGATTCGCATGGCGGATGGATTGCGAGCCCTTCGGATTTGGTGCGTTTTCTCGACCATGTGACTGGCTTCCCGGGGATTCCGAGCCTGCTAAAACCGGAGAGTATCAAGATCATGACCACGCCGAGCCCTGCATACCCGCAAGGTTCAGCCGGCAAATACGCGAGGGGATGGATGGTCAGGGACAATGGAGCGGGAAATTGGTGGCATAACGGCAGCCTGCCGGGGACAACGACGATTATGGTCCGCACGGCTACGGGCATGTGTTGGGCTGCGCTGACGAACACTCGGACGGAACCTTCCGATGAGATCAGCGGTGCATTGGACGATATGGTGTGGAACATGGTTCGCCAAGTGCCAGCTTGGGGTGCCTAACGGCTTGCACAACGTCAACCTACTTCGAGGACGTCTTTCCGCTTCCGCATATCCTCCAACATCGACGGGTATACGCGCCAATCTAGGTTTTTTTTTACATCCCTGAACAGCGGAACTTGCCCTGCTCCGGGGCAGGGCGAAGGGGCGGGACTAATCCTCGGACCAGCCGAGTTCGGCTAGGGCCTGCGTTACGCGCGAAAGGGGAAGGCCGACTACGTTGAAGTAGTCGCCCTCGATGCGGGGGATGTAGCGGCCCGCGCGGCCTTGAATGGCATAGGCGCCAGCTTTGTCGTGGGGTTCCTCGGTTGCTAGGTAACGCGTGATTTCTTCGGCGGAGAGCTGAGCGAAATGGACTAGCGTGGATTCGACGAAAGTGCGGCGCTCGGCGTCGGGCAGGCGAATGAGAGTGACGCCCGTTACGACGGCATGGGTGCGGCCGGAGAGATTCTCTAGCATGTGACGCGCGTCGTCGCTGGAGCGGGGTTTGCCGAAGATGCGGCCTTCGAGAGTTACGACTGTGTCGGCAGCGAGTACGATGGCGGGGCCTGTGGCGCGGGCGGCGACTAGTTCGGCTTTGGCGTCAGCGAGGCGCTGGACGAGCTGGCTGGGGGATTCGCCGGGTATGGGGGTTTCGTCGACGGCGGAAGAGACGACGGTGAAGGAGAAGCCTGCGTCGTGGAGAATTTCGGCGCGGCGCGGAGAGGTGGAAGCGAGGATGAGTTTCATTTCAGATGACGACAGATTCTTGGTATTCGCCGAAGACGCGGCGGAGGGCGTCGGAGATTTCGCCGACGGTGGCGTGGGCTTCGACAGCGTTGAGGATGGCGGGGAGGAGATTTTCTGTCGTAGAGGCGCGGCGTTGGAGTTCGGCGAGCGCGTTTTGCGTTTTTGTGGAATCACGCTTCGCGCGGAGGGCGTTTAGGCGCGCGATTTGGGAACGCTCGATTTCGGGTTCGATGCGGAGCGTGGGGATGGTACGTTCTTCTTCTGCTATGAAGTCATTTACGCCGACGATGATTTGTTCTTTGGATTCTACGGCGCGCTGGAAATCGTAGGCTGCTTTTTGGATTTCGCCTTGGACGAAACCGGATTCGATCGCGCGCAGCATTCCTCCCATGGCATCAATTTTGGAGATGTATTCGACGGCGCCCTGTTCTATTTCGTTGGTGAGATGTTCGATGGCGTAGGAGCCGGCGACGGGATCGATGGTGTTGGTAACTCCGGTTTCGTGCGCGAGGATTTGCTGTGTGCGCAGGGCAATTAGCGCGGCGTCTTCAGTGGGAAGAGCGAGCGCTTCGTCCATAGAATTGGTGTGGAGCGATTGGCAGCCGCCTAGAGCGGCGGCCAGGGCTTGGATGGCTACGCGGATAATGTTGTTTTCTGGTTGCTGGGCGGTGAGTGAAGAGCCGGCGGTTTGCGCGTGGAAGCGGAGGAGGAGCGAGCGAGAATCTTTTGCTCCGAAACGGTCGCGCATGATTTTGGCCCAGAGTCGGCGGGCGGCGCGGTACTTGGCGATTTCTTCGAGGAGATCGCTGTGGGCGTTGAAGAAGAAGGAGAGTTGCGGGGCGAATTCGTCGATGGCTAGGCCGGCGTCTAGAGCGGCTTGGACGTAGGCGATGCCGTCAGCTAGCGTGAACGCGACTTCCTGGATGGCTGTGGAGCCGGCTTCGCGGATGTGATAGCCGGAGATGGAGATGGTATTCCACTTGGGGAGATTGTCGCGGCACCAGGCGAAAATGTCGGTGACGATGCGCATGGCGGGACGTACGGGGTAAATGTACGTGCCGCGAGCGATGTATTCCTTGAGAACGTCGTTTTGCACTGTGCCGGAGATTTTTGCGAGATTGGCGCCTTGTTTTTTGGCGACGGCTACGTAGAGGGAGAGGAGGATGGCGGCGGTCGCGTTGATGGTCATGGAGGTGGAGACTTTTTCGAGCGGGATATTATCGAAGAGAGTTTCCATGTCTTCGAGAGAATCGATGGCTACGCCGACTTTGCCGACTTCGCCGAGAGCGAGCGGGTGGTCGGAGTCCATACCGATTTGCGTGGGAAGATCGAAGGCTACGGAGAGGCCTGCTTGGCCTTTGCTGAGGAGATAGCGATAGCGTTGGTTGGATTCGACGGCGGTGCCGAAGCCGGCGTACTGGCGCATGGTCCAGAGGCGGCCGCGGTACATGGTTGGGTAGATGCCGCGGGTGTAGGGGAATTCGCCGGGGTAGCCGATGGTCGATTCTGGATCCGAGGCGGGGAGATCGTTTTGCGTGTAGAGGCGGTCGATGGGAAGGCCGGAAAGAGTTGCGAAATGCTCTTTGCGTTCGGCGGAGGGCTTGGTTTTTGTGTCAGACATTTTTACGGCCACCGGATGAAACGAAAAGAGCGGGGCTAAAGCCCCGCGCCTACAGATTACAGGGAGCAGATTACAAGGAATAGATTACAACTTGCGGGCGCGGCGGAACGAACTTAGTGCGAAAAAAAAGAATACCAGGGCGATGGCAACGGCTGTGGTAATGAGCCAGTGGGCCACGTCGCGACTCCAGGAGCGCAGAGCTGCATTGAGCCAGAGGATTCCAAGAAATGCGAACATGGCGCCGGCGACTTCGAGGAAGAGCTGCTTGAGGGCGCGCCAAAAACGTTGAAAGCCTCCCTGACGGGGAGCAGTTGCCGGTGATGTGGCTACTGAGGACATGGATGCATCTTAACGCAAAAGACGACGTAAAATCAGTCGGGAGTGAGAGCTGAATAGCGCTCGGAGGGCCCTGGGAGGGGCTCCAGACCTGCACTAACGTACTGTGAACCTATTGGAGACAACGCGAAACGAGGTGACTTGTATCCTAAGAAATGCGGGCCTAGAATGGCAAATGTAGTGAGGGGAGCCGCCCTTGCAACTCGACGATCACCTGAAGAATTTGCTTCGTGAATTGGGACACGCGATCAATGACACGGTGTCCGACTCCGACCGGATCACAGGCGCCATTGCGGGAGTGCGCGCGCACGGGTACGATATCGTGCTGAAACTGGACGCTACGATCGGGTTGGCGAAGCGAGATGCGGCCGCGGCGGAAGCGGCGAAGCTGACGACGCAGGACCGGCGGTTTCTGGAATCGTTGCGGATTCAGGTGGATCAGGAATCGTTTGATCAGATTCCAGACAAGAAGCCGGCTGCACGGCTTACCATGACGCCGCAGGATGTGCGCTTTTTGAAATCTTTAAGGATTGCGACGGACGACATCGAATGAAAGCACAGATAAAATTCGCGGGATTGAGCGCCGCGGCCCTGGTGATGACGGGGATTTTCAGCGCGCCAGTGCGGGCGCAGATTCCCCTTCCCATTCCTACTACCGTTCCCGAAGTAGTTGCTCCCATTATTGTGGACACGGCCGTGCCGATTATCGTAAACACGATCAAGCCGAAATCGAAGACTGACGGGCTTGGCAAATTTGAAGGGTACGTGATGCACGCGAACACTGCTCAGATCACAGTGCGCGCGCGGGGAAACGATATGTCCATGCAGTCGTTCGCGCTGTCCGAGCGAGCGTCAGCGGAAATGCAGACGATTGTCGATAAGGGCGGCTACCAGTACGGCGATAAGGTCACGGTTTATTACGACCAGTCGTCGTTGAAAGCGCTCAAGGTCAAAGGCAAACCCTCCAGGCCACTTTGATTTGCGGAGCGAAGTGATGCTTCGCATGGCGGCAGTTTCCGGCCGATTTTATCCTTCAAATCCAACTGAACTTGCCGCACTGATTCGGGAATACACCAAAATTGATAATGCCGTGATGCCAGTGCGAGTAAAGGCTTGCCTGGTACCGCATGCGGGTTATATGTATTCGGGGCACGTGGCGGGTGCGGTTTACGCGCGAATTGCTATTCCTAAGAAAATTGTGATTCTCGGCGTGCGACATTATCCGCGCGGAGAAAATGCCGCGATTCTATCGAGCGGAGCATGGCGCACGCCGCTCGGAGATGCAATGATCGATGAGCCTTTGGCGGCGGCGTTGCTTGCGGCTTGCCCATTGCTCCGCGAAGACAGTGTGGCCCACAGCAGCGAGCATTCGCTCGAGGTGCAAATTCCATTTTTGCAGGCACTACGACCGGAGTTTACATTCGTGCCTATTGCCCTCGGAACCGTGCGACTTGAGAATCTCGTTGCTGTGGGCGAAGCTATCGGGCGCGTGATCGCAGGGTCCAGCGAAGAGATTCTTCTGCTGACCACCTCCGATTTGAATCATTACGAGAATGACGCAACGACACGCGTCAAGGACCGCAAGGCAATTGATCAAATTTTAGCGCTGGACGCGCGCGGGCTCTACGATACTTGCCGGAATGAAGCGATCTCGATGTGCGGATTGGGGCCAAGCGTTGCGATGCTAACGGCACTGCAAAGTCTGGGAAGTACGCGGGCAGAGTTGGTGCGGTATGCGACGTCGGGGGATGTTTCCGGGGATCTTGGAGCGGTTGTGGGGTATGCGGGAATGCTCTTCGCTTAGCAACGTGCGAGCTGCATATGGCTGGCGATGTTTCTAGATAAAGAAAAACGGCTCCAAACTGAGGAGCCGTTTTTCTTTCAAAAATTTCTGAAATGAAGAATGCCTCAGTGCGGTCGGCCGCCACCCCCACCACCTCCGCTGGAGGAAGGTGCCGAGGCGTGAGACGAAGACGAGGATGCGGACGACGAAGATGACGCACGCGAAGACGCCCCTCCGCCTGAATAAGTGCCACCGCCGCTACTAGCGCTCGAGGAGCGAGCTGGTGGTGGCGGAGCGATTGAGCGAGATGGCGGAGCTGCTGAGCGCGCGGGCGCGGAAGCATTGGCGACGCGCGCGGCCGTTCCAGACGGCGGATTGTTTTTGGGACCTTCGACAATGTGATCGTTTCTAGTCCCGTTCAGCCCATTTTTTTCCGCAAGAACTTGTGACTCTCGCTGAGAGCCCGCAGCCGCGGCTGCGTTCACAAAGCGGTGCTCGTGCGCATCGTACGTGATGGAAGAATCGTGGTTCAGGGAAACGACGCGCGTTCCACTGCTTCCTCCTTCTATAAGCGTGCGCGAAGTGCGCACAGGCGCCGTGGTGGCAACGAGACCGCTGGTAAGCGCCTCGCGCTGCGGAGATTTTACGGTTTCCCATTTTTGTCCTGCTGAAGCGGACAGCACGGGCCCCTTGGCGTTTCTGGCAGGATCGACGGAGAAAATACCGTGCTCTAGATTGAGCGGAGTCTTGCCATCCTTATCGAGAGGATGCATGGGCACGATAGCGATCTGACCGTTCTGGCGAACGAAAACAGCGGTCGTTGCGTGATAGAGCGGGCGAGGCGGATGGACGATGGGCGGAGTGCGCCTGACCGGGTATCCTCCGTAACCTCCATAGCCGTAGTAAGGTGGCGGCGAATAAAACCACCCGCCACAAGAGGCGTCAAAAAGCCAGCCACCATAATGGTAAGGAGCCCAACCCCACGGCTGATAGCTGGCAAAAGTCCAGCCGAAACCGGGATCCATAATCCATTGGCCCATAGTGAAGGGCGACCATCCCAAGCTTGCGCCGAAGGGCCGCCAGCCGTAGCCGTAGCCTCCGCAGGAAGACCAAGCGCCATACGTATAAAGATCGGCGTAGCCGGGAGCGTAATAGGGAGTGTTCGTATATTGAAGGGACGCGTTCGTCGCCGTGGAGACCGTGTCAATGCGGCCGGAGACCCAGTGATCGAAATCGTCACCGGAGGGGAGCCGGCCGATACTCACGGAATTTTCTCCAGCCTTCATGGAGAGCGACTGACCCTTGCTGAGCTGCGTGGTTTCTTTCTTGTGCAGGACGGTGGCGTGGCCCGTCAAGACGTCCAGATTGCTTCCATCGTCATAGTTGTTGAGGCGGAAGGAGCTTTTGCCGTTAGCCTCAACTGTGAAGTCGCCGCCTGTCACGCTGAAATAATCGTCGTTGGCGGGATTCACGTAGAAGGAAGCCGAGCCTTGGCGGAGAACCAGACGTGTGGTGCGCGCGCCATCATCTAGAGAAAGATCGAAAAATTCGAGAACGGTGTTCTCGTTGAGGAAAGCCATCGCGCCATTTTCAAATTCGACCTCGGCGCGGCCATTGTCGGTGGCGATCACGTAGCCCTGACGGATTGGCAAGTTCGCCTGGGCTGTTTCCCATTGTGCCTTTTGATCCGCGAGCGGATCGCCGTGGGCTTCTCGAGTGAAGCGCACATCGCCCTGGACGAGGCTAAGGCGAATGACGCGGGCGTGACTGGAGTCTGCGGCCGCCGGATGGATGCCCACCAAGAGAGCGAAGAACGAGAAAGATAGAAGCGAACGGAAAGTGGTGCTAGAAGTCATGTGTCACCCCCATCGGGGACAATGGTTAATCTGCTATCTTCGTAAGACGGATGGCAAGCGGGACAGGTTGCGCCCATGTAACCCTGGGGGTAATGGTCTCGCCGGGTAAAGTCGGCGTCAAGTGCTGAGTGCGGGCAGGCAAGCAAAACAAGCCGTAGCAAGAGGTTTGACGGCGCAATGGATGATTTGATTCATCAAAAATATTTATGAACATTTTACGAAAATATACGCCTTCGCGGGTTGACACACGGAAGCCGTATCGTTAGTTTCAAAATAGGAATATTCACTGGCGCGTGTCGTGTTCCGGGGGACACTGGCGCGATTCGAAGGATTACACGCCGGGATTGTCGTTGTTCAAGAGCAAGACAGATATTAAGTTTGATCACCTGGGGGTGAAGCATGTGGGGTATTTCTAGATTATTTGCGGGGGTGTTGTTACTCGCTGGAATGCTGGCGGGCGTGAACGCGTACGGACAAGGTGGAGCGACTGGCGCCATCAGCGGTGTCGTCGTTGATAGCAGCGGCGGATCCATCGGCGGCGCGGATGTGCAAGTTATCGAAGCGCGGACGGAATCCATCGTGCGCAAGCTTCCCTCGAGCAGCGAGGGGATTTTCGTAGCCACGCTTTTGCCGCCCGGGAATTACACTGTCGTCGTAAATAAATCCGGATTTGGAGAAGCAAAAGCCACGGATATTGAAGTGCGCGTCACGGAAACGACGCGCGTGACGATCACTTTGAAACCCGGAGCGGTGACGGAAAAAGTGGAAATCTCCGCCCAAGTAACGGCGGTGGAAACCAGCAACGCCACGACCGGCGAATCGCTTGGGACTGCCACAATCCGTGAGCTTCCTCTTGCGACGCAGAATTACCAGCAACTGCTGACGCTCTCCACTGGCGCACAGAGCGAACTGAATGCCGCGGCACAGCTTGGGCGCGGTTCGGTGAAGCTCTTCGTGAACGGACAGCGCGAAGACAACAACAACTTTTTGATCGAAGGAATCAGCGCCACAGACTACAACGTTGCGCAAGCGACGTACGTTCCTCTTCCCAATCCCGACGTAATCCAGGAGTTCAAAGTGCAGACGTCGCTGTATGACGCGAGCCAGGGGCGGGACGGCGGCGGAAACGTCAACGCGATTCTAAAGTCAGGCACAAGGGAGTTCCACGGCGACGCTTACGAATATTTCCGCAATACGGTTTTGAACGCCAACGACTTCTTCCTGAATGGCCAAGGTTTGGCGCGTCCCGTGATCAATCAGAACATTTTTGGCGGAAGCCTTGGCGGACCGGTTGTAAAAGAGAAGTTCGGCTATTTTTTCATGAACTACCAGGGAACGCGGCAGCGCAGCGGCGATTCGCCGGGCACGCTCATTAGCACGACGATTCCATCACTTCCCGAGGTCCGAACACAGGCTTCGATTTCGCAGGCATTTTTCGGGAATACGACGACCCCGATTGATCCGGTCGTATTGAGTTTGTTGAATTTTCAGAGCAACCAGTTCGGCGGGACGACCAACGGGTTGTTGATTCCGAGCAGCGACCCTACAACGGGCGCGTTCGCCATCAGCCGGGCGGGGAAATATACCGACAACCAATTCACGACCAACTGGGACCGCGAATTCCGCAGCGGCCAGGACAAACTTTCCGCGCGGTTTTTCTTTTCCGATTCCGAGAGTTTTCTGCCTTTCGGCGGAGGCGACCTGCAGGAATCCCTGGGTAGCACGCTAGCCAGCAGCGTGAGCTCTTCCTCGCTCAACTTTCCGTTTGATACGCCGGTGAATGCCCGCTTCCTGAATATTACCGAGACGCATCTTTTTTCGCCGACACTCGTGAATGAGTTCAGATTCGGCTTCGTGCATATTAACGACGATCTGACCAACGTTCCGCCTGTCACCACGACGGACCTGGGGATCGACCGGCCGACGAACAGTGTGACGGACTCCATTTACAAATTCATTTTCGAGAGTTCGGGATTTGAAATCGGACCGGCCCCCTTCGGGAACCAGACGCAGGACCAAAACAACTACAATCTTGTGGACACCGTGAGCTGGGTAAAGGGTGCACACGTGTTCCGTTTTGGCGGTGACTTTACGCGCGTGAATTTAAACAAGAACTTTCCGCAGGTGTTCAACGGGGAATTGTTCTTCACGAATACTCCGGTGGGTTCGGGAAATCCTCTGCCAGGTGTCTCGACGACCGACTTCCAGAATTTTCTTTTGGGCGCGCCACAATTCAGCTTTGGCGGCGGAGGCCTTTCGAATCACGAATACCGATCCAATAACTACGCGGTCTTTGCGCAGGATGACTGGAAGATCCGGCCGAATCTGACGCTGAACCTCGGAGTGCGAACGGAAATATTCGGCGCGTTTCATGACGATCTTTGCCATATCGGCAATCTCGATCCATCGCTCGCGAATGCTGGGGAGTTTCCGTTCATCTATCCCTCCTGCGTGAACAGCTTGCACCTGGCGGGATTGTCCGGAAGCGCGAATGGCACGACGTTTAACAACAATTACTCGACGAATGTTGGGCCGCGCATTGGCCTGGCTTATGACCTCTTCGGTCATCACAATACGACGATTCGCGCGGGATACGGCATCTACTACGTTCGCGAGGACGTGGGCACCGCAGACCAATTGTCCTTCGAGACGCCCTTTCTTCCTGTGGCGTTTGGCGGAGGCCAGCCAGGCTGCCTGGGAACCTATTTCTCCGCGACGCCGCTGCCGGGGTGCCCGAATCCTAATCCGAACGCGTTGCCGCAAGCCGGCACGCTGGACCCCGCGTTTGTTCCCTGCTTAAACGTTTTCCAGGGCTTCCCTGGAGGAGATACTACGCAAGCAGCGAATTATGGGCAGGCTGGTGGAACCGGCTGCCCTGGACCGCTCAATACGCTCGGCATTTTCGGATTGGCTGTTCCTCGCCACTTTGTCGTGCCCAGCACGCAACAGTGGAATTTGACTGTTCAGCGTGACTTGGGGAAGCAGTGGGTGCTTGAGGTTGGCTATGTGGGCACGCATTCCATCCATTTGCGCGAAACGCGTGACGCCCTGCAATCGCAGGACGCCACACCGACTAATCCAGTGGATATTGCCAGCCCGTTTTGCAATCCCAGCCCGTGCGTCATAACGACCAATACGTTCGACAACGCTGTCGCTCGCTCGCGAGCGCAGGGTATCAACGGCTACGCAGGGTTTCAGCTGTTCGCCAATGATGCGTACTCGCACTACAATTCGCTCCAGACCACAGTCTCGCGGCGCTGGGGAGCCGGGTATTTCCAGGCGGCATATACGTTTTCGAAGTCGACTGACGCGACTTCAACGGGCAATACTGCCTTCAATACAGCCTTCAACGACGAATCCACGTTGAACGATTCTCGCGGATTGTCTGATTTTGACCGCACGCACCGGCTGGCCGTGAGTTACCGCTACGATTTGCCATTCTTCAAGTCCGCGGAGGGTTTGACTCACAGGCTGCTAGCGGGATGGGGGATCAGTGGCATCACTATTATTCAATCCGGTGCGCCATTTTCGGTCCTGGATTCCGGAGCGGGTACCGGGTTTCTCGGAGCAGGTTCCGCTCCTGGTGTGCTGACGGCGAGTCTAGCGCCAGGGGCTACGCTTGCGAGCGCTATGACCAGCGGAAGCATCGGGTCACGCGTCAACGGCTATTTGAATCTCAGCGCGTTCACACCGGCACCGCTTCTCTACCCGGGCTTGTGCGATCCCGTCAACAACCCCAACTTCTGCACGACCGGCTTCGGAGACCTGGGACGCAACACCTTCCGCGGACCAGGGCAACAGAACTGGGACTTCTCGATCATCAAGAACTTCAAGATTACCGAGCGGCAGGAACTGCGGTTCACTACCGATTTCTTTAACATTTGGAACCACGCCAACTTCGCCAATCCCGCTTTCACCGATGTGGAAGGCGGCAACTTTGGGAAGATCACCAGTACGGTGGGAGCACCGCGGTTAATCCAATTCTCATTGCGGTATGCCTTCTAGGTGAGGTAGTGCATAGGTTCTGACAGTAGGGGCACGGCATGCCGTGCCCCTTTTCATTTCGGGCCGCTTTGCAATGAAAAGAGTAGCGCTGGGTGATGCATACACTTGCGACCGCAGTCTTCATTCACTGAGAGGGAATTTCCGCGAGAGTGGAGTAAATCTTTAGGCCTAGGTTGCGCCCCACGCGGACCATTTCATCCGCGCCAGCCGACGGTCCACCGATGCGAAGCACCGCATCGCACTTTTCTAAAAGCCTGACCGCAAGGGGGTGAAAAATCTCGTTGAAAAATTCGTCGCCGATTTTCCTGGAACCAGCAAGGTCCACCAGCGGTAATGCCAGCCATTCGCCCAGAATCGGGATATGCCCAGCGCGAAAGATGGGCAACGCATAAGACTCCATCTCTTCTACATTTCTTTTTATTAAAGTGGGATCGTCATTCGTCCCCGAACGATATGGGCCGGCAATTAGGATCATCATTGATTTGCTCGAACTTGGCGTCATTCAGTGCCTGTCTGGAATAAATATCGAAATTCAGCAGCCCTTCGACTATATACCGGGCAATTCTCTCATCTCTTCCGATTAGAGTGGCTAGAATCATGATC
>CAVUCM010000047.1:0-5661 GCA_963740015.1 uncultured Acidobacteriota bacterium
GTATAGATAGAATTCCCGTTTTCGTTGATATTTAGGGGCTCACGAGAGGGTGCCAAGAATCGAAGAGCTGCGATGATAGAAAAGCTTCTAGAACTTGTGCGGGGACGCCAGGGACACTTCCAGTTTGAATCCGGGCATCACGGAGATTTGTGGCTGGAGCTCGAGAGGCTGTGCATGCATCCGCGCGAGATCCAGGCGTTTGCCGCTCAACTGGCAACAAAACTTCGGCAGTATAAGGTGGAGGCCGTCTGCGGCCCGCTCGTGGAAGGCGCCTACATTGCGTTGCTGGTCTCGCTAGAACTCGGTTGCGATTTTTTCTACGCGGAACGATTCGCAAATCCGGCGCGCGAGGGTTTATATCCGGTCGAGTATCATCTCCCGAAGCCGCTGCAGGCGGCCGTCGAAGGTAAACGCGTCGCGATCATAAACGATGTGATCAGTGCCGGGTCAGCTGTTCGCGGAGCGTTTTCCGATTTGCGGTCTGTCGGCGCTGATGTCGTAGTCCTCGGTGCCCTTCTAGGACTCGGCGATTCCATCGGCAAATTCGCAGCGGAACATCAGGTCGCTCTCGAACTTCTATACCAGATGCCGCACAACTTATGGGTGCCCGCCCAGTGTCCACTCTGTGCCGCAGGACAGCCGCTCGAAATCATGGGCACTTCCTAAGTTGTTGAACCGGTGCGCTAAGCCCGTGGTCGTTATGTACGATACGACGCGTTGATGCGGACGTATTCCGCGGTGAGGTCGCAGGTCCAGTAGCGCGCGATGGCGTTGCCGGCGTGCAGATCCAAGACAATCGGAACGTGTTCGGCGAGCAAGCGGTTGCTGGCGGCGCGTTCGTTGAAATCGAGCGGTTGGCCTTTGCGCAGAACCGGGATGTTAGCCATGGTGATATCGACGCGGGCGGGATCGAATGGGACACCAGCGCGGCCCGCGGCGGCGAAGACGCGGCCCCAGTTGGGGTCGCCACCGGCGAAGGCTGTTTTGACGAGCGGCGAGGTGGCGATCGTTTCCGCGATGCGCTTGGCGGCTGCTTCGGTTTTCGCGCCGCGTACTTCGATTTCGATGACGCGCTGGGCGCCTTCGCCGTCGGCGACGATTTGTAACGCTAGCGAACGGCAAACGTCTTCGAGCGCTGCCGTGAAAGCGCGATGCGCCGCGCTTCCGGGGCGAATCGCGGGCGTGCCCGCAGCGCCGTTCGCGAACACCGCCAGCGTATCGTTCGTTGAAGAATCGCCGTCGATACTGATGCAGTTAAATGTGCGCGAGCAAACATCGCGTAAGGTCTTTTGCAGCAGCGCGGGCGCGATTGCAGCGTCGGTCACCACGAAGGCGAGCGTAGTAGCCAGATTGGGATGAATCATCCCCGCGCCTTTCGCGCAGCCAACCAGGTGAATTTTCTTTCCGGCCATTTTGAAGGAAGCACCAGCCGTTTTTGGGCGCGTGTCGGTGGTGCAAATGGCAAGCGAGAGCTCCGCGAAAGACCGCGCCGATGGTCGTCGGTTACGCGTGAGTTTCGGCAGCGAGCGCAAGATTTTTTCGACGGCCAGCGGCACGCCGATCACACCGGTGGAGCAGACGATGATTTCGTTGGGTGTGCAGCCGAGCCGCTTGGCAGTTTCCCTAACGGTTTTTTGGGCAGCGGCGTGGCCCGCGGTGCCCGTTGCACAGTTCGCGTTGCCAGCATTCACGATCACAGCGCGCATGCGGCCTTTCGATGCGCGCAAATGTTCTTTGGAAATGGTGACAGGAGCGGCGGCGACGAGATTTTGCGTGAAGACGGCTGCGGCCGATGCTGGAACGTCGCTCGAGATTATAGCGAGATCGAGCGCGCCGGTTTTTTTCAGTCCACAGGCGATGCCTGCGAACCGGAATCCGCGCGGGAGAGACGCTTCGGAGAGTGCGTGCTTCATCAGCGGTATATCCGTGTGACTAGCGCGCCGTCCCCGGAAGCGACCTCCTCTCCTCCGAGATGGAGGTTATGGTGTTCAGCTGAAGTGCTGTTTGCGTGATCATGACGTGGCTCCTATTGGCGTTTTTAGTTGCTGCAAACGGTTCTGCAAAATCGCGATTGCGGCGCGCACAGGCTCCGGCGCTGTTCCACCGGGCACAATCTTAGTGGCGATGGCATTTTCGACGGACGGGTCGCTCAGAAAATCAGCTTCAAAATGTGGAGAGATTTTCTGGACGTCGGCGAGCGAAAGTTGCGTCCAGGGTTTTCCTTGCTTTTCGGCCTCGCAGAGAACTTTGCCGATTAGATCGTGCGCTTGACGGAACGGAACGCCTTTGTGGACAAGATAGTCCGCGGCGTCCGTAGCGAATAGTATTGGATTGGAAGCAGCGGCGCGGAGGCGGTCTTCGCGGAACTGCGTTCCGGCAAGTGCGCCGACGGCGACAAGTAGCATGTCATTGATTTGATCGTGCGCGGCGAAAAGAGCTTCCTTGTCTTCCTGCAGGTCGCGCTGATAGCTGGTAGGCAAACCCTTGAGCGTAGTGAGCAGGCTGAGCAATGCGCCGGTGATGCGGCCAGTTTTGCCGCGAATAAGTTCCCAGGAGTCCGGATTTTTCTTTTGCGGCATTAGGCTACTGCCTGTCGAGTATTCGTCGGGCAGAACCACGTACGCAAATTCCTGTGAAGCGAAGATCACGAAATCTTCAGCGAGACGCGAGAGATGGGTGGCGATTCCGGTGAGGGCGAAAAGATAATCGAGCGCGAAATCGCGGTCGCTGACGGCGTCGAGACTGTTCGCAGTGATCTTGGAAAAACCGAGGTCATGCGCGATGGCGTTGCGGTCGATGCCGAAGGAGTTTCCAGCGAGCGCGCCAGAACCCATGGGGCAGGCGTCGGCGCTCGCCGCGGCGTGCTGCAGACGCGTCACATCGCGGAGAAGAGCTTCCGCGTGCGCGAGTAGAAAATGGGACAGCAGAATCGGCTGGGCATGCTGCATGTGGGTCATGCCCGCCATGGGCACAGAGATTTTTGCCTTGGCTTGGAGCAGTAACGTATTCAAGAGCGCCGACAAGCCCTGCTGAGTTTCTGACGCAGCGTCGATGACGAAGAGGCGGAAATCGGTGGCGACGAGTTCGTTGCGGCTGCGGCCGGTGTGGAGTTTCCAGCCGAGCGGGCCGAGTTCTTCGACGAGAGCTTTTTCGACGAAGTGGTGGACGTCTTCGGCATTTGCGCCAAACGTGTCGACCCAGGCGGGGTCGTTTTGGGCGCGGGCGGAAATTTTGTCGAGCGCGGCTAGAGTTTGCATCACTTCCGACGCAGTGAAAATGCCAATGGGCTCGAGGGCTTTGGCCCAGGCGCGGTCGACGGCGATTTCGTAAGGGAGGAGGCGGCGATCGAACGCAAAGGAGCGCTGGAACGCGTCGAAGTGAGCGTTGGGCTCGCGTTCGAATCGTCCTCCCCAGAGGCGGTCATCTTTGCGTTCGGTCATTGGCACTCTTCAGTGGTTGCGACGCAGAGGGCACGGCATGCCGTGCCCCTACGGGGATGATTTAGTCATTGCCGCTTTCGGCTTTTGCTTTGGGACGTACTGTTACCGGAAGAGCGAAAAGGTTGATGAAGCCTTCGGCGTCTTTGGGGTTGTAGCGGCCCATGGTGAAGCTCGCCAGGTCAGTGCGATAGAGCGAAAACGGCGAGACGCGCTTCGTGACGGTGAGCGTGCCTTTCCAGAGTTTCAAGCCGACGGTGCCGGTGACGCGCTGTTGCGAGACGTTGAAGAAACCGTCGAGCGCGGCGCGTAGCGGAGAGAACCACAAGCCGTAGTAAACCAGTTCGGCGTAGCGCAGCGAAAGTGCTTGCTGGAAATGCGTGGTCTCGCGGTCGATGGTCAGCGCTTCGAGTTCGCGATGCGCGGTGACGAGCAGCGTGCCGCCGGGAGTTTCGTACGCGCCGCGGGATTTCATCCCGACCAGGCGATTTTCGACGATGTCGGTGCGGCCGATGCCGTGTTTTGCGGCGATTTCGTTGAGCGTATCGAGGAGCTCAATTGGACCGAGCTTCGCGCCGTTCACGCTGACAGGTGTGCCGGCTTCAAAGCCGATTTCGACTTCTTCCGCTTTGTCCGGGGCTTTTTCTGGCGAAACGGTCCACTGCCACATGGCTTCGTTCGGAGAGTTCGCGGGATCTTCGAGTTCGCCGCCTTCATGGCTTAAGTGCCAGATGTTGCGGTCACGGCTGTAGATATTCTTTTTGCTTTGCTCCACTTGCACGTTGTGTTTTGCAGCATAGGCGATGGCGTCTTCGCGCGAATCGATGTCCCACTCGCGCCATGGAGCGATAATCTGCACGTTGGGCGCGATGGCTTTGTAAGCCAGTTCGAAACGGACTTGATCATTGCCTTTGCCAGTGCAGCCGTGCGAGAGGCCGTCGGCGCCGAGTTGCAGAGCTAGTTCGGCCTGGCGTTTGCCGAGAATGGGCCGCGCCATCGAGGTGCCCAGCAAATACGTGTGTTCATAGACCGCGCCTGCGCGGAGCGTTGGCCAGATGTAGTCGCGGACAAATTCTTCTCGCAGGTCCTCGACGTAGACTGTCGATGCGCCCGTGGCTAGGGCTTTTTTGCGGGCGGCTTCGAGATCTTCCTGTTGGCCCACGTCGCCGATCATAGCGATGACTTCGCACTGATAGTTTTCCTTCAGCCAGGGAATGATGATGGAGGTGTCGAGACCTCCGGAGTAGGCGAGAACTACTTTTTTTGGTTTTGGCAGTTGCGTTTTCACGGTTCCTCGTTTGAAAAGAAGTTTAAGCGTTCAACGGTTCAAAGACGGGCACGGCGTGCCGTGCCCCTACAAACGGACAAAATAATTGCGATGCGATGTTGTGCATCGATAGATCAGAAAAGAGTATGCAAGATGGCTTTCTGCACGTACATGCGGTTTTCGGATTGGTCGAGGACAACCGATTGCGGGCCGTCGAGGACTTCGGGCGTAACTTCCAAGCCGCGGTGCGCCGGAAGACAGTGCATGAAAACGGCTTCGGGAGCGGCCAGGGTCATTAGTTCTATGTTGACTTGATAAGGCGCGAAGACCTCGCTGCGGATTTTTTCTTCGGCTTCAAAACCCATGCTAGTCCAAGCATCTGTGTAGACGGCTTGCGCGCCAGCGACGGCCTCGCGCGGGTCGGTCATGAGTTCGATCTTGGCACGGGTCTCTTTGGCGACGCGCTTGGAGTCGGAAACGACTTCCGGCTCGGGCTGGTAATCGCGGGGCGTGGCAATGCGCAGATGGACGCCTAGGCGAGCTGCGAGATACATCAGAGAGTGGCAAACGTTGTTGCCGTCGCCGACATAGGCGAGTTTGAAGCCGCGGAGCGCGCCAAATCTTTCTTCGAGAGTGAAGAAATCGGCGAGCGCCTGACAGGGATGAAATTTGTCAGAAAGCGCATTGATTACAGGGATGCTAGCGTTGGCCGCCATTTCTTCAAGGACTCTTTGTTTGTAAACGCGGGCGACGATGCCATGAACCCAGCGATCGAGATTGCGCGCAACATCGGCGATGGATTCGCGAGCGCCAAGAGATGCGGAAGCCTGCGTGTGATCGAGGAAAACAACCGAGCCGCCCATGTTCTGGATGCCGACGTCGAAGGTGACGCGAGTGCGTAGGGAGGGCTTTTCGAAAATCAAGGCGATGAATTTGCCGGTGAGCGAGGAAGCGTAA
>CAVUCM010000048.1:0-3625 GCA_963740015.1 uncultured Acidobacteriota bacterium
CGGCCCGGGCGGGCTTTGATTTCAGCGGAGAGCTGGAGGAGGTCACGCGTATGCGAGGGACTCCATTCCGCTCCGGTGAGCAGGTCATTCGACAAAGAAATAGGCGTAACGAGTGCGGATGTAGTCATTATTTCACCTTGCCGCGGCGAGGGCAGCACGCGACGGAGGCGCGGATTTCGCGGGCTCCGGGGCGGCGGCCTTTTGCGGAGTAGTTACAAAGAGTTGTTCGAGTAGACGCAGAAATTGACGTACCTGCGCCCGAGTGACGAGGAAAGGCGGAAGGAAGCGCAGCGTGAAATCGTGCGTACAATTGATGAGCAGTCCTTTGAGCAAGGCTCGCTGGACGAACGGAGCGCCATCGATGGAAAGCTCGATGCCAATCATCAAGCCTTCGCCCCGGATTTCGCGGATGAAAGGGAATTTTGTGGCCAGCGCGGAAAGGCCTTCGCGCAATTCTGCGCCTCGCTCGCGAATATTTTCCAGGAGCTCTTCGTCTTCGATGATGCTGAGAAATTCGAGAGCCGTAGCACACGCCAGCGGACCGCCGCCGAAAGTGGTGCCGTGCAAACCGGGCGACACACGCTGGGCGACGGCTTCAGACGTGAGAATCGCGCCGAGCGGGAGTCCTGCGGCGAGCGGCTTCGCTACGACCACGACATCGGGTTTTGAGGAGAATTTCTGGTACGCGAAGTAACGGCCGATGCGACCCAGGCCGCACTGAATTTCGTCGGCGATCAGCAGCGCGCCGTTCTTTGTGGTTAGGGCGCGCGCACGATTCCAGAAATCTTCGTTGACGGGATAAATTCCACCCTCGCCTTGAATGGTTTCGAGCACGATGGCGCAAACGGTATCGTCAAATTTCGATTCGAGATCGGCGATGTCGTTGAAGCGGACGAATTCGACGCCGGGAACAAGAGGAGCAAACGGAAGCCGATATTTTTCCGTGGCGGTGACACTGACGGCGCCAAATGTACGGCCGTGGAAGGAATTTTCGAGCGCCAAGATGCGGTACTTGCGAGCCGGGGAGACCAGCGCATCAGCGGAAGTGCGCCCGTTGAGACGGGCGAGTTTGAGAGCGCCTTCGATAGCTTCCGCACCGCTATTGGAGAAGAAGACGCGGTCCATGCCGGACCATTGCGCGAGCTTGCGGGCAAGAGGGCCCTGGAAAGAGTTGTGAAAAAGATTGGAAAGATGAATGGCACGCGCGGATTCCCGGCGGATGACTTTGACGATGCGGGGGTGAGCGTGGCCTAGAGCGTTCACGGCAATGCCGCCTAGAAAATCGAGATATTTTTTGCCACGCGAGTCATACACGTAGCAGCCGCGCCCATGCGTGAAAACGATGGGCTGGCGCTTGTACGTCGGCATGAGAAACTGATTCGCATCGCGCAGAATGGACTTCGCATTCGATGCGCGGGGGCCGGCCTTCCTTGTTTTATGGACGGCAGAGCCGATTGTCTTTTTTGTGTTGAACTTGGACATCACGCCGCCGAAAGAGCCGTCTGGGCGCTCGGGAAAGATTCGCGCAGAATACGCGTGCCGGGAACTGGCGACGATAGATCTTCTGTGGTGTGTTCCGCCGAGTGAAACGCGAGGAGAAGAGCATCGGGAGCTGTGCCACCGACGATGCGTACCTGGCGGACGCCGCCCTCAAGAGCGCGCTTAGCTGCTTCGAGCTTGAGAATCATGCCACCGGAGACGACACGGCATTGAACCAGGCGTTCACTCTCCTCGCAGGTGATGGCAGATAGGACTTTTTCGCCGTCGAGCACGCCAGCGACGTCGGTGAGATAAATCAACTGGTCGGCGTCGAGAAATTCGGCGCAGGCAGCAGCCATGTGGTCGGCGTTGATGTTGTAAAGCTCGTTGTCGGGTCCGAGGCCGAGGCAGGGAGCGACGGGAATTAGGCGTTCGCGCCAAAGAGATTCAATGAAAGCAATATTCATGCCGGTGAGATATCCAACGAAGCCGAGGCTACCGGCCACTTCTCCAACCGACATAGGCTCGGCGAGAAAACACTGTGCGTCGGCGGCGGAGACGCCAATCGCGGGATACCCTTCAGCGGAGATCGCGGCGGCGAGGCGTTTATTCAACAGGCCCGCGAAGACCATGACAGCAGCGTCGCGCGTCTCGCGGTCGGTAACACGAAGCCCGGAGACAAACTTACTCTCGATGCCCATACGTTTGAGGGCTTCGGTAAAAGCACGGCCGCCACCGTGGACAACGAGAATTTCGTGACCCTCGAGGGCGAGGGCTGCCACTTGGTGCGCCAGGGAGCGCATCGTGGGTTCGTCTTCGAGTAAAGCACCTGCGAACTTGATTACGGTTTTCATTGAAGTGCCGTTTTCTCCTCGATGCCCAAAATGTGGTTGAAATTCTGAACGGCCTGGCCCGCGGCGCCTTTGCCGAGATTGTCGAGACAGGAGACGACGATCAGACGCTGGCCAGACTTATCCAAGGCAAAGCCGATGTCACAGAAATTGGTGTGCGCGACATGCTGCAACTCGGGCAACGTGCCCGCGGGCCAGATACGCACCATGTGACGCCCGGCATAGAACTTCCGATAGAGGGCTTCAATAGCATCGGGCGATTGTTGCGCGGAAAGCGTAACGTAAATCGTCGAAAGAATGCCGCGTGCAAGAGGGAGCAGGTGCGTCGAAAAAATTAGTTGCGATTCGCCAATGCCGGTGTGCTCGAGAATTTCTGGCGTGTGGCGGTGTGAAAAAAGATTATAGGCTTTGAAGTTTTCATCGACTTCGACGAATTGCAGATCCCGGCGCAGATCTTTGCCTGCGCCACTGGCGCCGGATTTGCAATCGCAGATGACATTTTGATTGGGAGCGACAAAACCCGCTTCGGCTAGAGGGCGCAGGGCGAGGATGACGCTAGTCGCATAGCATCCTGGGTTTGCGACCAAGCGAGCTTTCGCGATTTCTTCAGAATAAAGTTCGGGAAGGCCGTAGACCGCTTCGTCCAGGTAACCGGCATGAGGCGTGGGCAGGTTGTACCAGGAAGTGAATGTTTCCGGTGCGCGAAAGCGGAAGGCGCCGCTCAAATCAACAACACGTAAGCCCGCTTCGAGAAGGGCGGGAACGATTTCAGCGGAGACTTCATGGGGCGTGGCAAGGAAAGCAGTTCCCGCAGCTGAGGATGTGATCGTGTCTAGAGAAAGAGGACGGAGCGGAGCTTGCCCCCAACCGCGGAATTGCGGAAAGAGTTCGGCGATACAGTTGGCGCCTCGCGTTTCCCGCACATAAAACGTGGTGGACGCGACAGCGGGATGGCGCAGCAGAATGCCGGCCAACTCAAGGCCGGTGTATCCGGTGACACCAACGACGGCGACTTGGCGCAAATCTCTCATTTCACCAGGGCTTCAATCTTTTTTTGCAAGGAATCACGAGTTCGTTTATTGGGGGTGATGATGAGGACTGTGTCATCGCCTGCGATCGTGCCCGCGATTTCCGGAAATTTCGATGCGTCCACGGCGGCGGCGAGAGGCTGAGCGCCACTGGGAGGCGTTTTCAGAACAAGCAAATTTTCCGCCGGGCGAATATCCAAGAGAAATTCGCGAAGCGCGCGCGCGAGCGGCGGAAGCGCGCCGTTACCGTTTTCTTCAGGAAGAGCA
>CAVUCM010000049.1:0-26037 GCA_963740015.1 uncultured Acidobacteriota bacterium
GCTTCGCAGCCGCCGTTCTTCCAGTTTGGTTGCTTCTTGCACCGCGCGATTATCTGAGTGCGTTCATCAAGACCGGAGCCATTTTTTCGCTTGCGGCGGGAATTCTGTTTGTCCGCCCTCACATGATGATGCCGCCGCTTACGCGATTCATTGATGGAAGCGGGCCGGTTTTCGCGGGGAAGATTTTTCCGTTTTGTTTTATCACCATCGCTTGCGGAGCGATCAGTGGATTTCATTCTCTGATTTCCTCGGGCACGACGCCCAAAATGATTCTTCGCGAGAGTCACGCCCGATCGATCGGTTATGGCGCGATGCTGCTGGAGTCTTTTGTCGGAGTGATGGCCATGGTTGCGGCTTGCGCGATGCCGCCGGGAGTCTATTTCGCGATTAACAGCCCGGCGAGCATTGTTGGCGGAACTCCAGAAGCTGCCGCCACTACGATTAGCAGTTGGGGATACCATCTCGACGCACAGACTATGACCAATCTCGCGCACTCCGTTGGCGAGCAGACGCTTCTCAATCGCGCGGGCGGCGCGCCTTCGCTGGCCGTCGGAATGGCGCAGATTTTTTCGAACACCATCGGTGGCGAACGATTGCTGAGCATCTGGTACCACTTCGCGATCATGTTTGAAGCGCTGTTCATTCTTACGGTGCTGGATGCCGGGACGCGCGTCGGCCGCTTCATGGTGCAAGAACTCGGCGGGCGAGCCTGGAAACCACTCGGGCGCACGGGTTGGATGCCGGGGATTTTGATTTCGAGCGCGATCATCGTGGGAATATGGGGCTATTTCCTTTATCAGGGAGTCGTCGATCCGCTGGGTGGAATTAATTCGCTGTGGCCGTTGTTCGGGATTGCCAATCAGCTTCTGGCTGCGGTGGCGCTGGTAGTGGCCACGACGATTTTGTTGAAGATGAAGCGAGTACGGTGGATTTGGGTAACCCTTGTGCCCATGGCGTGGCTGGTCGCGGTCACGATGACCGCGAGCTACCAGAAAATATTTGACGCCAACCCGAATCTCGGTTTTCTTTCAAAGGCGAGTTCTCTAGCCTCGCAAATCGCGGCCGGCCAAATTCCCGTGGCAAAGGTGGCCGAGACGCACCGGCTGATTTTCAATCAGCGGCTGGACGCTGCTGTTACGGGAGTGCTTGCGCTGATGATTCTCGTGCTGCTGTTGGAAGCTCTCGCCCAGTGGTATGCCATTCTGAGCGGGCGCCGTGAAACGCCGTTGCATGAAGCTCCGTATGTCGCTACGCAGTGGGCCAAAGGTTTTACCGGCACGGCTCACGGAGACGATTGATGCAGCGAGCGGCAAAATTCGCCAAAAGATCGCTTCGCCGATTCTGGCGTGGCCTGCGGGAATGGTGTGGCGACGCTGCATACGAACGCTATCTGCGTGCAAGCGGCAGGCAAGATGCGGAGCAACGCACACTCAGCGCGGAAGAGTTTTACGTCGAGCAGATCAACCGCCGCTATTCTCGGCCCAACCGCTGCTGCTGACAGTTCTTGCCTTTCCCCAACTAAACGGCCTAGAATTTCCCGCTAGCACTCAGCCTGCCTACTTTCTACCTGACGGAGGTACATATGGCTCTCGACATGGATAAGCTTCATGAATTTCTTGGAAGAGCGGTGGTCGATTTCGGCGCTACGTTTAACGCAGCACTGATTCGTATCGGAGATAAGCTCGGTTTGTACAAAGGACTCGTGGCGGGCGGTCCGCAAACCCCGGCGGAATTGGCAAAGCGCACCGGAACTGCCGAACGCTACGTTCGAGAGTGGCTGAGCGCGCAAGCCGCCGGCGGCTATGTGACGTACGATCCGTCGGCGGGAAAATTTCATCTCAGCGAAGAACAAGCATTCGCGATGGCCGACGATAACAGTCCCGCGTTCATGCCAGGAGCGTTTCAGGTGGCGCTGTCGGCGATCAAGGCGGAGGAAGCCCTCACCGAAAAATTCAAGACGGGCGAGGGTATGGGCTGGCATGAACATCATGCCGAACTATTCGTCGGCACCGAGAGATTTTTTCGCCCTGGCTATGCTGCAAATCTCATCGCCGCGTGGATTCCAGCGCTCGAGGGCGTGGATGAAAAATTGAAGAGCGGGGCGCGCGTCGCCGATGTGGGCTGCGGATTGGGCGCATCCACGATTCTGATGGCGAAATCGTATCCCAAGTCCGAGTTTTCTGGATTCGATTATCACGACAAATCGATCGAGACCGCCAAACAGCGCGCGCACGACGCGGGCGTGGGCGACCGCATCAAGTTCGAAGTAGCCAGCGCAAAATCGTTTCCCGGCAAAGACTATGACTTTGTGACTTTCTTCGATTGCCTGCACGACATGGGCGATCCCGCGGGCGCATCCGCGCATGTACACGGAAGGCTCAAGAAAGATGGAACATGGATGATCGTCGAGCCATTCGCTGGCGATAAGCTGGAAGACAATCTCAATCCTATCGGACGCGCATTTTACGGAGCTTCCACTCTCTTGTGTACTCCGGCGTCGTTGTCGCAAGAAGTGGGGCTGGCACTCGGCGCACAAGCGGGAGAGAAGCGCCTTCGCGAAGTTGTGACGAGCGGCGGTTTCACGCGATTCCGGCGCGCGACGCAAACGCCGTTCAACCTGGTGTTCGAAGCGCGGCCATAGCTGCCGGCGAGCCAGCTGCGCAAATCAGACTTCTTCTTCGTCTTCGCTGTTCCGTTTGACGATCGTCGTTTTGTGCGTGATCTTCACACTATGAGCGCGGATTCCGGCGATGATTGCGCGGCGCGTTTCGAGAGGAAGCATTTCCGGAGCGAACACGCCGGCATCCTCCCGGCGAAAATACTTGATGAAGAGCGCCGCAACGTGGGCGGTAGCATATGCGACAGGCGTGGTGAAGCGGCCCTGCTGGCGAATCTGATATAGCGTCGGGAACATCGCGTCGGTGCGTATGAGCAGATGCTGATCTTCTTTAGTGCCGCGTTTCACACCACGCACCAGCACCGCCGCCGAAAAACGGGCATTTTGCAGGACTCCCTGACGAATCAACTTAGCGATCGCGCGGGGAGAAGACGTCTGCGGAAATCGCTGCCGCACAATGCCGCGCGACTTCGACAATTTCCCCTGCTTGTACCAGCGGCGTAGCCGGTCAAACTCATTGCCGCCGATTTTCACGTCCATATCGCGCATTGGAATCGCATAAGGCAGCGTCGCCACTTCATCTTGCGCGGCGAGCACGACGTTGGCGTTTCCGATCGGATCGGGAAAACGAAACCTTTCGAGTTCGGCGAAGCGTTTTTCCATGGCGAACTTTCCGTCGCGATAGACGCGCGGGCTGGAAATGGCCTCATCGAACGATACTTCCGGCGACCACTGTGAAATCGGGTCGTCGCTCTCCGTGCTTTCGTACAGGCGAATCTGCACGGAGTGAACTTCGTCCAACATTTCCGCCGCCCTCTTTACCAACAGGTTCGTCAGGCCCGGAGCGGCGCCCGCATTGATCAGCGCCGTCCTGTTTTTTTCTTCAAAGCGCTTCGCGTAGGAGAATTGCTCGGCCTTGAAGGGATTTCGAGTAAGGTGGGAGCTCAAGTCGACATAATGGGCACGCAGACGAAGCGCGGCTCGCATTACAATCTGATTAAATACCGATGCGGAAGCATTGACGATAAGTTGGCAGCCGCGCGCCGCGCGCACAATGCCGAGCATGTTTCTAGCGTTCACTTCAGTGACGGCAATCGTGCTTTTCTTGCCCAAAAAGCGGCGCGCGCGCTCAGGGTCGCGGTCCCCACACCAGACAGTGTGCCCTTGACGCAGGAGAAGTTCTGCCAGAAGGGAACCGGTCGCACCGGCCCCGAGAACGAAGATCCGCATGGCGTGCCAAAAACTCTACCACACTCCCGGGCTGGACTCAGGGAAGGCGTCGCGAGTGCTTGAATTGCACCCCCCAGGTATGCAGCGTAGACTAAACACGAACTCCGATTCCTGCGGCCTACTGGAGAGATAACCCACGGCGCAGGAACGATGCTTCGGCGGCCGCTTTCTTTGGACCTCGGAGCTGAGGGTTCGGGTGGAAACGCCCGGGCCTCCCGAACTTGGAAAGGAGCGATTCGACGGAAAAGTGTGTATTTTCGTCGTGCGCCCGCATCCAAGTAGTCGGATCGGGCGGTTTTGTTTTATAGCCACGGAGAGAAAGTTCGCAGGCGGTTGCATTCATCTAAAAAGCGTGTGATGACCCTCCAAGACAAATTCGGCCGGCAGATCACCGACCTGCGCATTTCGATCACGGACCGCTGCAATTTCCGCTGCGTCTACTGCCGCTCGGCCGACCCTGAAAATTACCGCGACCATGACGAAATCCTGTCTTGGCCGGAGCTGGATCGGCTGGCTCACATTTTTCTGAGCCTCGGCATTCGCAAAATACGCATCACGGGAGGAGAGCCGCTGGTCCGCGCCGGCGTCGAAGATTACATCGCGCGTCTTCACGCTCTCGGCGTCGAAGATCTTTCCATGACCACCAACGGCCATTTGCTGGCGGAACGGTGCGAGCGGCTGCTCCAAGCGGGTCTCCGCCGCATTAACATCAGCCTCGATTCGCTCGACCGAAATAAGTTTGAACGTATCACTCGCACAAAATCGTTTGATGCCGTAATGCATGGCATCGACGTCGCGCAGAAATCGCGGCTGGCACCCGCGAAAGTCAACGCCGTGCTGGTCCGCGGCATCAATGACGACGAAGTGGAAGCCTTCGCAGAATTTGCCCGCGAGCGCGGCGTGATCATGCGTTTCATCGAATTCATGCCGCTGGACGCCGACCGCACCTGGACGCGCCAACACGTGGTGCCCGCCACCGAAGTTTACGAGCGCATTCACGCGCGGTGGCCGCTCGTTCAAATTCCGCACGAGCGCAGCGAAACTGCTCGCAAATACCGCTTCGCCGACGGCGCTCCTGGCGAGATTGGTTTGATCGCGCCGGTGACGCAGCCCTTCTGCGGCCACTGTTCGCGCATTCGCTTGACGGCCGACGGAAAGCTGCGGACCTGCCTCTTTAGCAAAGACGATCACGACTTGCGTACCCTTCTCCGCGAAGGTGCGACGGACGACGATATCGCGAGCTATATCCGTTCTGTGGTCGATGAAAAAGAAGAAGGACACCGCATCAACGCCCCTGATTTCGTGCCCCCTTCCCGTACCATGGTATTTATCGGCGGATAGTAGAACGCTGCCAATGCGGCACATCCCCGCGAACGCATTGCGCTCGACCACAACATGAGTTTGCGTTAGCATCGAATTAAGCAGAGCGGGGAAACACGCAGCAAGGATGGACCTTCCATGGCGGACGAAGACGACGAAGAAGGACAGGACGAAACACCCGAGCCAGAGCCGCGGCTCTTCACTCTTACCGAGGCGGAGCGCGCGCGCCGCGACCTCGAACCTTTTCTCGTGGAAGCCATGGACTGCCGCAAGAAATTGTCCACGCTGGATAATGATCTTTCAGCGGTTTCCGCGCGAATCATGATGATGGGCGGCGTGATCGTCCCCTACGAAAAACTAGCCGCGCTGCGCGTGGAGCATCAACACCTCGCCGAATCTCTTAAGACCTCGCTGAACCGCATTCTCGAAACCGGATGCGTCATTAAGGACCTCGACGTGGGCCTGCTCGATTTTCCAGCCGTAATCGACAATGAAGACGTCTATCTTTGCTGGAAGCTTGGCGAAGACCGCATCCGTTTCTATCACCGGCAGGACGAAGGGTTTGCCGGGCGCAAACCGCTCGATCCGCGCGATCTCGGCCCCGGAGACATCGTGCAGTAGTTTGAGCACCGGCTCGTTGTTCATCTCCGCATTAATTCGCGCTATCGCTAGAACAGCGCTCCCATTGAGCGCTTCGAGAACCGAAAGGACTTTTCGTGTCGTCTCATCCTGAAAACCGCTTGAAAGATTCCGCCAGTCCGTACCTACGTTCCGCGGCGCACCAGCCCATTGACTGGCACGAGTGGGGCGATCCGGCCTTTGCTCGCGCGGAAACCGAAGACAAGCCCATTCTTTTGGATATTGGCGCCGTGTGGTGCCACTGGTGCCACGTCATCGACCGCGAGAGTTATGAGAATTCCGAGATCGCGAAAATTATTAATGAGAATTTTGTCGCAGTGAAAGTGGATCGCGATGAGCGCCCAGACGTCGATGCACGTTATCAATCCGCCGTCAGCGCCATCTCGGGCCAAGGCGGCTGGCCCCTGACCGGCTTCCTGCTCCCAAACGGAAAGCCCTTTTTTGGCGGCACGTATTTCCCGCCGGAAGATCAAATGGGGCGGCCCGGTTTTCGGCGCATTCTGTTGGCCGTGGCGGATTCCTACAAAAATAAAAGAGCCGAGCTTGTTCGCGCGGCGGACCATTTGGCCGATGCGGTCGCGCAAGCAGAAGTGTTTACCGGGGCGCGTGCGGAGTTCGACCCCGCTGTCGTTGATGCGC
This sequence comes from uncultured Acidobacteriota bacterium, assembly GCA_963740015.1. GTDB lineage: Bacteria > Acidobacteriota > Terriglobia > Acidiferrales > UBA7541 > Acidiferrum. Next base: position 6,446 of record CAVUCM010000049.1, read on the forward strand.
AAATTACTTCCGTCACGCAGCAATTTGACATCAAGAATGGCGGCTTTGGCCGTGCGCCGAAATTTCCTCACGCCTCGGCGGTTGACCTTGTTCTTGAACGCTACCAGCAAACAAAAGAAAAACATTTGCTGGCGATGATCGAGACGACGCTCGAGAAGATGGCTCGCGGCGGCGTTTACGATCAGCTTGCCGGAGGTTTCCACCGCTACTCCGTGGATGAACGCTGGCTCGTTCCGCACTTCGAGAAAATGAGTTACGACAATTCGGAGCTGTTACGCAATTACTTGCACGGTTGGCAAATGACGCAGAATCCTCTTCTGCGTGAAACGGCGGAAGGCATCATCGGCTGGGTGAACGAAGTCCTGTCCGACCAGGAAAATGGCGGCTTTTATGCCAGCCAGGACGCCGACTATTCGCTCGACGATGACGGAGATTATTTCACTTGGACGCTCGACGAACTGCGAGCCGCGTTGTTGCCGGATGAAGCGCGCGTCATGGAGCTGTACTACGACGTTGAGCCGCACGGCGAAATGCACCACAACCCCGCCAAAAATGTGTTGTGGATCGCGCGTAGCGCAGCCGACATCGCCAAGCAGTTGAGCCTTGATGAAACCTCCGTGCGTCTTATGATCGCCAAAGGCAAAGGGAAGATGCTGGCAGCGCGCCTGCCTCGGCCAACTCCGTTCGTCGATAAGACAATGTACGTTTCGTGGAACGCGATGTTCGTTTCTGCCTATCTGGAAGCCGCGAAAGTGCTCGGCGGATCCGCAGGCGCAAACTGCCGTAAATTTGGGTTGAAAACTCTCGACCGCATGTTGAAGGAAGTGTGGAGCGAATCCCGCGGCTTCGGCCACCGCATCGGCGGACCTGCACTCGATGGCTCACTCGACGATCAAGTTTTCAGCGTGCTGGCTTTGCTGGATGCTTACGAAGCCACGCTCGAGCCGCGCTATTTTGCTGCAGCGGAAAAAACCATGGACCTTGCGATGGCACGCTATGGCGATGCAGAAGGCGGCGGCTTTTTCGACCGGCCTTTCGACGCCGCGCCGATGGGCGGCCTCGATGTTCGCCGCAAGCCGTTCCAGGATTCGCCCACGCCAGGAGCAAATTCTGTCGCGGCGATCGCGTTGATTCGTATGCACGCTTTCACCGGTGACGAACGCTATTACAACTTTGCACAAAAAACCTTCGAAGCTTTCGCGGGAATCGCGCCGCAATATGGGATGTTTGCCGCGACGTATGGTCTCGCCGCTACTCTCTTCTCGCGACATCCGTTCCAGATCGTCATAACGGGGCGCTCCGATGATCCAGTCGCGCAAGCTCTCGAAGCTGCAGCTCACGGTGTCTATCGTTTGGGAAAATCCGTCTTGCGACTCACCCCTGGCGCCTCACTCGTGAATCTCGCGGGAGCACTCAAAGAAACGTTGCCGCATCTACCAGCCGACAAAGCAGTGGCAGTAGTCTGCGCCGGGCAAACCTGCTTACCACCAACCAACGACCCCGTACAATTAGCCGCGCTTCTGGAGAACGGCGCCGCCGGGGCAGCAAGCTCGTAGTCAACTGTCAGCAAGTCCTCGTAGGGGCACGGCACGCCGTGCCCTCCGACCCACTGCATGAATTTTCACAGAATTCTTCTATCGCCAAAAGAAAACGGGCACGAGAAGAAAACCTCGCGCCCGTTCTAGTTCCGTTACGATGTTGTTTACTTCTTCGGCCGCGATTCAGGCGGCACCAAGCCGTTGATCCGGTAATAGACAACGAGTTGCCCGTAGTGTTCCCCGGTGTGCTCGATCAGCCCGTATGCCAGGTCAGAGAGACGAGTCAATGTCGGCCCGCCAGCAGCGACACTTTCGTTCAATCCCTTGTCACCCTTCGCCTTGATTACGTCCGCCCCATCCTGAACACACTTTTTCACGAAAGCCACAATTTGGGCTCTCGTCTGCAAATCATCGAGCTTCGGATCGTCAGAAAAACGAGGCTTCTTTCCTTGCGCGGTGTCCGTGAAGTAATACATGGAAGCGGAAGCGTGAATGAGTTGCGCAAGAAATGTTCGCGAGCCCGGGTTCGGCTTGTAGGTGTACTTATCCTCCGGCATATCCTCGGCGATGGCAATCAGCTTTCTTCCTACATCATTCCACGATTCCAATACGGCTTCCGATGGACTCAGCGCAGGTTTTGGCGGTGCAGCTTTCTTGGCATCCTGCGCCAGAGCCGGCATGGTACCCAGCACCAAGGCCACCAGCAGGGTCCCCCATTTGCTAAAACTCTTCATCTTTTCTCTCCTCATCTTTGCCCGTTCAGGGCTTGTATCTGGACCTGCGTCTGGGCTGTTTCGGGCCAGTCCTGGCAGGTACACACTCTCTGACGGGCCGCGTCGCCAAGCGTTTCTCTGCTTGACCGGCGCAAATCTGACCTATTGGCCCGGTTCATCTTACGCAGGACGTCCCTCCGCGTCATGGAAAATCGCCCCGGTCAGGCATGGTAAGCTTGTAGTTTGCCTCTAGGGGGACCCTCCTTTTGAACTGGACTTGGCTGCTCGTGCGCAGCGTCATTGCGCTAGGTATCTTTGGACTGCTCTTTATCTCTCAGCGATTCTGGTATCGCGCCATTTGGCGTATGACGTCCAACTGGGGAAGCCAGGCACTGCGCGTTGTGGCGCGCCTTATTTACGTAACGCTGCTTCTGCTCAGTATCGCCGTGATGGCGGACGGCTTCCGCATGGGGCACGGCCATGCTATTCCGCGCGCCTCGATGATCACGGTTTTCGCGGGATTATGGTTTTTCAGTGCACTTTTTGGTTATATCGCCGTAAAACTTGTGAGCGGCATCGATAAAATCTGGTCCTGGCTACGAGCGGCATATCATCTCAAAACCAATACAAAGCCTTCCCGTGTTGCTGCTGCTCCGGCAGCGTCAACTCCATATTCTTCTGCGCCGGCCGCGGTGGAACTCATCGCCGATCCCTCGCGCCGTTATTTTTTCAAGACAGCCACCGCGCTCGCCGGTGCTGCTCCCTTTCTTACCGCGGTCTATGGCTTCGCAGCCGAACGGCTGGACTATCAAGTACGCAAAGTCGAAATCCCTCTGCCCAATTTGCCAGCCGGACTTGAAGGCATGAAGATCGTTCAGATCAGCGACATTCACCTGAGCAGCTTCATGCCGCGTCTACAGGTACGCCGAGCCGTCAATATGGCCAACGACCTAGGTGCAGACCTTGCGTTGGTCACAGGAGACTTCATCACCGGAGCGGGCGACCCGATCGCCGATTGCATCGAGGAAGTGAAAGGATTGCGTGCCCCCCTGGGAGTTTGGGGCTGCAACGGCAATCATGAAATTTACGCGCACGCGGAGGATACGGCGCAGCTCCTTTTCGCTCAATCCGGGATGAAATTGCTCCGTCAGGAAAATGCTGAACTCGCGTTCAAGGGTGCGTCGTTCAATCTTATCGGTGTCGATTATCAACGCGAGCGCACCAACGGCGGCCGCAAAGTGCAAATGCTTCAGAATGTGGAACCGCTGGTCCGCCGCGACATGCCCAACATTTTAATGTCGCACAATCCCAACTCTTTTAATCGTGCCGCGGAATTGGGCATCGAGCTGACACTCGCCGGCCACACGCACGGCGGACAGATTCAGGTGGAAATTCTCGACCATCGCCTCAGCCCGGCGCGCTTCATCACGGATTACGTCGCTGGGCTGTACCAGCGTCCGATGTTTGCTCCGGCGCCCAACGATCGTGCCGCCGCACCCGGTTCTGCATCTGAGAAGAGTAAGGGCTCTTCGCTTACCGGCCCGTCATCATCATTGGCATCTATTTACGTAAATCGCGGCCTTGGCACCGTAGGGGCGCCGGTGAGGCTCGGTGTGCCTCCAGAAATCACACTCCTGACTCTCCGCCGGGCCTAGCTCCTCGCCCCCGGCGTCAGTCGGTATTTTTTACCGCACCTTTTTGTCCCGCAAAATAATCGGGAATAAATCCCTCCCATCTTCGGTATCCGCAGCGGTAGTTGCCTACGGGAAATAAGAACGCCGTCGTGATCCTCTCCAGCCTAGCTCCGGTAAGTTCCTTGTTCTCAACTGCGAAGTCATATGCAAAACAATAATCCGTAGTGGAAGTGAACTTGCACTACGGAATCGCTTACCCAGCCAATCAGATGTGAAGTTCATCGCGGTCACTCGCGATGCGTTTCGCTGCATAAATCTCGATTTGGAGGGTAAAGCCATGCGGTATGTGTTTAAGTCGTGGAAATTTTTCCCAGTACTCGCACTTGGGCTCTCTTTGCTTCCGGCTGTAACAAAAGCGCAGCATTACACGCAAACTAACCTCGTTTCCGATCAACCCGGAGTCGCTGCTGTTACCGACCCGAGTTTAGTGAATCCTTGGGGGCTTTCGCGCAGTGCCACAAGTCCCTGGTGGGTTGCCAACAATAACTCCGGAACTTCTACGCTCTACACAGGTGCCGGTGCGATTATTCCGATTAACGGCAATGGAATCGTTACCATTCCTCCTCCGAAAGGTTCTCCCGCGGGCACTGTGTCTACACCGACGGGTACCGTCTTCAACGGCGTCGCAACCGATTTCCTGGTTGGTCCAGGCGCGTCAGCTGCTTTCCTTTTCGTCACCGAAGATGGGACCATTTCTGGATGGGCGGGCGGTCCAGCGGCAATCCTGGAAGTGGACAATTCCGATGGAGGTTCGCCGAGAGGAGCGGTTTATAAGGGCGCTACAACAGCTCTCTGGAATGGAAAGGTTTTCCTGTACGTAACGAATTTCCGCTCTGGAAGAGTGGAAGTCTATGACAGCACCTTCAAGCGTGTAAAGATCTCCGAAGAATTGTTCGATGATGACAGGATTCCGCGCGATTTCGCGCCGTATAACATCCAGAACATCGGCGGAACGCTCTTCGTCACTTACGCCAAGCAGGATGCTGCCAGGCACGATAGCGTGGCAGGCACCGGCCTGGGCTTCGTTGAAATGTACCAACCCGATGGCCAGCATATCGGCCATCTCCAAACGGGGCCTTGGTTGAACGCACCTTGGGGAGTCGTTTGGACGCCTCGCGATTTCGGCACTTTCAGCAACTCCATACTCGTGGGCAACTTCGGGAGCGGCAAGATCGCTGCTTACAATGGGTTCACTCATGAATTCATCGGCTTCGTGCAGAATCCAGACAATTCGATTCTAACCATCGATGGACTTTGGTCACTCACCTTTGGCAACGGCGGGGCCGCTGGTCCATCCACGACCATGTTCTTCTCCGCCGGACCTGACGGAGAAAGCCACGGCTTGTTTGGCACGCTGACCGCCGTCACCACAGACCAGACCGGAGCAGTCGAGTAGCACTTCGCCGCATTTATTTGTTAGAGAATTGTGGTATCCGGCGGCAGAGACTCGTCATCTCTGCCGTCGGTTTCTCTCTTTCGCGGCCTAATAGGCGCTTCACTCGTATCTCCCGCGTTTCCTGCTGGACGAAACAGCGCTCCTGAGTCAAACTTTTCCGGCAACGATCCGTTTGGACGATTGAGGTTCCTCATGGATGAAGCGCCGGAAATCGACCGCATCGTCAACGAATTGAACGACCTTCGCGAGCAGGACGGAGCCGAGCCAGCCAGCGCCGTTCAACTGGATGCGTGGCTCAAAACTCTAATTGCACGTGGCGGAAGCGATCTGCTGCTCGTCGCTGGAGCTCCTGCGTGTATTCGCGCAAAAGGTGTAGTGCAAAAAATCGACGCGCGTCCGCTCGACGGCCCCGAAATCGAAGCGGCGGTGCTCCCCGCTCTCACATCCCACGCGCTTGCGCGCTATCGCCAATCTCAAATTTCGGATTCTTCGTATCGTATCGCCGGGCTCGGCCGCTTCCGCATCAATCTTCATCGCGAACGCGGACGCGCCGCCGCCGCAATTCGTGCTCTGCCGCAAAAGGTTCCTACGCTGCGCGAACTGAATCTTCCTCCTTCCGTGGAAAATCTCGCGCATCTGCCGAGAGGCCTTGTTTTGATCGGTGGTCCAGCCGGTTCTGGCAAATCCACCACGCTCGCCGCATTGATTGACGACATCAACCGCCGCGAAGCACGCCATATCGTCACCATCGAAGATCCCATCGAGTACGAGCACACGCACATTCGAAGCGTCATCGAGCAAGTCGAGATCGGCACCGACGCGCCGGATTTTCCCACGGCTCTTCGCGCGGCTCTTCGTCAGGCGCCGGATGTTCTCGTGGTAGGCGAGATGCGCGACCCGGAAACGATGCGCATTGCCGTCGCCGCCGCCGAAACTGGCCATCTTGTGCTCTCCACGCTGCACACGATTGACGTCGCTACGACCATCTCGCGCATCTCCGATTCTTTTTCCGATGAGCGCCAAAACACCATCCGCCAGGAACTAGCCATGGCCATCGTGGCCGTCCTGACGCAAATCCTCTTGCCCAGCAAAAGCGGCGAGCGTTTTCCTGCCGCCGAGCTTCTAATGATCGGCTACGGCGCGCGCCAGCACATTCGCCGCAACGCGTTGCAGCACCTCCATCAAGAAATCACCATGACTAAGAAAAAAGGTTCCTTCGCTCTCGAAGAATCTCTCGTCCAACTGATCAGCAAAGGCCATATCGACCGCGAAGAAGCGCTCCTCTGCGCCATCCATCCCGATGACCTGGACATTCTCCTTAGAACGGGCAGCCGCGGATAAATCTGTAACAAACGTTTCCTTTCGCCGCGCAGTTCAGGCAAAATACCTGCGCAAAACGAGGGGGGTCTCATGAACCGCAGAAGTCTAGTTGCCACAATTGTGTTCGCAAGTATTTCCTTGGCGCCCGTGGGCAGACACGTCGTCGCCGACGAACAGCCGCTCGCAGGCTTCTCCGCCGAATCTTCACGCGCTGAACGCCAGTGGGAAGAAAAAATGAAAGCCATTCCTGATCCGGAGAAAATCCGCGGCTATTTGCAGAGGATGTCCCTGCGGCCGCACCATGTGGGCTCGCCGTACGACAAGGACAACGCCGAATGGCTGCTCGCAAAGTTCAAAGAATTCGGCCTCGACGCGCACATCGAATCCTTTGATGTGCTCTTCCCGACGCCCAAGGAGCGCGCCGTCGAACTCGTTGATGGCGGACCCAAATTTGTTGCGAAACTCCAAGAGCCCCCCGTGCCGGTCGACCCCTCCACGAGCCAGACGGCCGAGCAACTTCCCACGTACAACGCCTACTCGATTGATGGAGACGTAACGGCTCCGCTCGTCTACGTCAATTTCGGTGTTCCCGCTGATTACGACCAGCTTGAGCGCATGGGCGTTTCTGTGAAGGGTGCCATCGTCATCGCGCGTTACTACGGCTCCTGGCGCGGCATTAAGCCAAAAGTCGCAGCCGAGCATGGCGCCATTGGTTGCCTTATTTTTTCCGACCCGCGTGAAGACGGGTACACGCAAGGCGATGTTTTCCCCGAGGGGCCATACCGCCCGAAGGATGGCGTGCAGCGCGGCAGCGTCGCAGACATGCCGTTCTATGCCGGCGATCCTCTAACTCCCGGCGTGGGCGCAACCAAAGACGCGAAGCGCCTCGAACTAAAAGACGCCGCGACAATCACCAAGATTCCTGTTCTGCCGATCTCATACGGCGACGCGGAACCGCTTCTCGCCTCGTTGAAAGGCCCAATAGCTCCGCAAGCGTGGCGCGGCGGTCTCGGCATCAGCTATCACATCGGTCCCGGACCAGGCAAAGTCCATCTGAAAGTGAAATCGAATTGGATGCCTCTCAAGACGATCTACGACGTCATCGCGAAAATTCCCGGTTCGGTTTATCCCAATGAGTGGGTCATTCGCGGCAATCACCACGACGGTTGGGTGAACGGCGCAGAAGATCCGCTTTCCGGCCAAGCCGCGATGCTCGAAGAAGCTCGCGCCCTCGGCGAACTCGTGAAGCAAGGCTGGAAACCCAAGCGCACGCTTATCTTTTGCGCGTGGGATGGCGAAGAGCCGGGCTTGCTCGGCTCGACCGAGTGGGTCGAGACGCACGCCGAAGAACTCAGCAAGTACGCTGTCGCCTACATCAATTCCGACGGCAACGGCCGCGGCTATCTTGGATTTGGCGGCTCACACACTCTTGAAAAATTCATGAATGACGTCGCCAAAGACGTTCAGGATCCGGAAACAAAACTCTCCGCCTGGAAGCGCGAACAGTTGCGCGCCATCGAAGAAGCGCCTGCCGACAAGAAGCAAGACGTCCGTCAGCGCGCCGATATGCATATGGGCGCACTTGGCTCCGGCTCGGACTTCACGCCCTTTCTCCAGCACGTCGGTGTCGCTTCGCTGAACATCGGCTTTGGGGGCGAAGATGGCGGGGGGATCTATCACTCGGTTTACGATACCTTCTACTGGTACACGCACTTCAGCGACACCACCTTCGTCTATGGACGCGCGCTCGCCCAGGCTGGTGGAAGCGCCATGATGCGTCTTGGCGATGCCGACCTTTTGCCCTTTGAATTCGGCGACTTCGCGGAAACGATGCAGACCTACGTCAAGGAACTGAAAGACTTGTCGAAGAAAATGCAGGACGAAATCCGCGAACGCAACAAGGAAATCGACGAAGGCGTGTTCACAGCGGTGGCGGACCCGAAAATAACTTCTGTCCCGCCGAAAAAGGAAGAAGTTCCTCCCTACCAGAACTTCGCGCCTCTCGAAAACGCCGCCGATGCAGTCACGCGTAGCGCGGCGGAGTATCGCAAGGCGCTTGAACATGCTAATGCTAACGGAGGCTCTGCGCTGGCTGCGGCTTCGCTCGCCGAAGTAAACCGCCTGCTCATCGAGAGCGAACGCAAATTCATCACCGAGGAAGGCTTGCCGAATCGCAAATGGTACAAGCACCAACTCTACGCGCCGGGCTTTTACACCGGATACGCGGCGAAAACGATGCCCTACGTCCGCGAAGCCATCGAACAAAAAGAGTGGAAACAAGCCGACGAAGGCGTCCTGGTCGTAGCGAAATGCCTGCAGAATGAAGCAGCATTGATCTCCGACGCGGCCGCCAAACTCACCGCTGCACATTAATTCATCGCCTTGTAGGGGCGCAGCATGCTTCGCCCCTACAGCGCGGCGTGACTGATATTCTCGTCTGTCTTGCCCGTTCACTCCGGAGGATCGGCACATGCCGTCCTACAATCTAGCCATCGTCGGCATGGGCAACGTCGGCCGCGCTCTTCTGCGCCTGCTCATTTCAAAAGAGACCGACCTGCGCCGCCGTTACGACATCCGCTGGCGCCTCACAGGAGTAGCCACGCGCCGCACCGGCTGGATTGCGGACCCTGACGGCCTCAATCCGCTTGCCGCTCTCCACGGCCACTCCCTAATTCAGCACGGAAACACATCTCAGCCTCACAATTTCCACGAATGGCTAGAAAAAACGCGCGCCGATGTTCTCTTCGAAGCGACCTCGCTTAACGTAAAAACCGGTCAGCCAGCGACGGAACATTTGCGGACGGCGCTCGAACTCGGCATGCATGCCATCACCGCCAACAAAGGCCCCATCGTTCACGCGTACCACGAACTCACTGCGCTCGCCAAAGAGAAGAACCGCCAATTTCTCTACGAGTCCACGGTTATGGATGGCGTTCCCGTCTTCTCAATGTTTCCGCACGGTCTGCCTGCGACGGACATTCGCGGTTTCTCTGGAGTGCTAAATTCCACGACAAACGTCGTACTCACGGAAATCGAAAAGGGCCGCTCGATGGAAGAAGCCATTAAGCGCGCGCAGGCCATGGGCATTGCTGAAACCGATCCCACCGCGGATCTGGACGGCTGGGATGCGGCCGTGAAGGTTGTAGCACTGGCGATTGTATTGATGGGCGCCAACGTGCGGCTCGAGCAAGTACAGCGCACCGGCATTCGAGAGCTCAGCGAAGAGAAAATCCGTTCTGTGCGCGCCGCGGGCATGCGCTACAAATTGGTATGCCGAGCCGAGCGCCGCGGCGATAGCGTGGATTGCAGCGTGCGTCCGGAAATGTTGTTGGCGTCTGATCCGCTCGCTAATCTCGAGGGCAGCAGTTCGGCGATTCGCTTCGACCTTGACGTTTTCGGCCTATCGCTCGTCGAGCACAATCCCGGAGTCGAGGCCACCGGTTACGGCTTGCTCGCGGATTTCCTTCGCGCCGTCCGCCAGTAATAGAGCTACAGTATATTCTCTATTCAAAACTCAACGCCTATAGTCCGCCGCATAAGCCGGCAGCGGAATTCCAAGATCGCATCGTTCATCGCGGATTGGCGCGCCAGCAACCGTGCGCAGAGGTATTACGCCGGCCCAGATGGGAAGCGCGTAGTCGGGAGCATCGTCTTCGGGCGGCCCGACCCGCACTTTCGCGGAAGCTTCTGTGAGCGGCAAGCGGAGGATGCTCGTAGCCTTCAGCTCTTTTTCATTCGGCTGGCGTGCATCGTCCCAGCGCTGCGGCAAAATTTTTTCCGTGAAGGCACGCAACGCTTCGAGTTTTTCTTGCGGCGCATCGACAAGAGTAGCTTTGCCAAGCGCCACAACGGAGCGATAGTTCATCGAGTGATTGAAAACCGAGCGCGCCAGCACGATTCCATCCGTGAGCGTAACCGTCAAGCAGACATTCGCGCCTTCGCTGACTCCACGCAACATCCGGCTGGCAGCAGAACCGTGAAAATAAATAGCGTCGCCGATGCGCGCGTACAGCGTCGGAATCACAAACGGCTGCCCATCCGCGGAAAAACCCACGTGGCATAATATCCCTTCATCGAGAATCTTATAAATGGTTTCGCGGTCATAGACGCCGCGCTGCGGCTCGCGCACCACACGCGTGCGCTCGTTCGGCGTGAAGGATTCGGACACGGTACACCTCTAGGAGAAACGTGGCGCGGAGCAGGCCATTACGTGGCCGCTCATTTGATTTATAGCCGGCGCCAAAGCGGCATGAGTGAGGAACAACCAGTCAAATGCTAACACGACTGCGTGCGGCTTCATCATCTGCCCGCGCTATGAGAAACTAGCGGACGGGGAAAACAATGAGCACACCCGCGATGCACGGAACAGAAAGCAAACCGCTCGATCTCGCTTGGGTGAGGGTGCAATTCCCGTCACTGCAATTGCAGGTGAACGGGCAAGCGGCCGCGTTTCTGGATGGCCCTGCCGGCACGCAGGTACCGAAGCAGGTGATGGAAGCGGTTCAAAACTATTATCTCAAGTCGAATGCGAACACCTGCGGAGCGTTCGCCATTAGCCGCAGCAACGACACCATGATTGACTCGGCGCGTGCAGCCATGGCCGATTTCTTCAATTGCGATAAAGACGAAGTCATCTTCGGCCAGAACATGACCACCATCACGTTCGCTCTGGCCCGCGCCATCGGACGCACGCTCGAGCCCGGCGACGAAATTGTCGTGACCACTCTGGATCACGACGCAAATGTTGCCCCGTGGCGTGCGCTCGAAGAGCTGGGCATGGTGATTCGCCAGGTAGACATCCACGAATCGGATTGCACGCTCGACCTCGAAGACCTGAAGCACAAGATCAACAAGAACACGAAGCTTGTGGCTGTCGGATATGCTTCCAATGCCGTAGGCACAATCAATCCCGTCGCCGAAATCACCAAGCTGGCGCATGCCGCTGGCGCGCTGATGTTCATTGACGCGGTGCATTACGCGCCTCACGGCCCGATTGACGTCCGCGCCCTTGATTGCGATTTTCTTGCGTGCTCGCCTTACAAATTTTTCGGTCCGCACATGGGAACGCTTTACGGCAAGCGCGAGCATCTCCTACGATTCAAGCCCTACAAAGTTCGCCCCGCCCCGGATACACTCCCCGATCGATGGGAAACAGGAACGCAAGTGCAGGAGTTGATCGCCGGAATCGGTGCGGCGGTAGATTACCTCGCCGAGCTCGGCAGACGTTGCGAGCCTTCAGCAAAAGATCGCCGTAGCGCGCTGCTCGCTGCCTACCGCGCAACGCGCGAACATGAAATGGCCCTCTTTTTGCGCTTAGCGGAAGGACTGCTTTCCATTCCTGGTCTGCAATTTTTCGGCATCAGCGACCTAAAGCGGTTGCATGACCGCTGCTCGACGGTTTCCATAAGGCTAGCCAATCACTCGCCCGCCGAAATCGCTGCCTCTCTAGGCGAGCGCGGCATCTTCACTTGGGACGGCAACTATTACGCGCTAAACCTGACGGAGCGACTCGGCGTCGAATCCAAAGGCGGCTTACTGCGCATCGGCCTCGTCCATTACAACACCGCTGAAGAAGTCGACCGCCTGCTCGCCAGGCTAAGGGAGATTTAGTAGGACAGACTTCAGTCTGTCGGTTTTCTCAAATTAGAATTCTAAGTAGAAGCCATCAAAATGAATAAGGAACAAGCAGACAGGCAAGAACGCCTGTCCCACACACTATGAGCAAACGACCAAAACCAATCGTACTGACCGTGCTGGACGGCTGGGGCTACCGTGCCGAAACTAAAGGAAACGCCATCGCGCTGGCCCGCAAGCCAGCCTACGACGATCTGCTGAAAAAATATCCGAACACGCTCATCCACACCTCAGGTCCCTTCGTCGGCCTCCCCGAAGGCCAAATGGGCAACAGCGAAGTAGGCCACATGAACATCGGCGCAGGCCGAATCGTTCACATGGACATCACGCGCATCGATCTCCTAATCGCCAACAATCAACTGCAGAACGTCCCGCTCTTTCAGCAGGCGATGGAACGCGGCCGTCAGCACCAGCTGCACTTGATAGGGCTCTTGAGCGACGGTGGCGTGCACTCGCACATCAAGCATTTGTTCGCGCTGCTCGAAATGGCCAAGCAACAAAAGGTCGAGCGCGTATTCGTCCACTGCTTCATGGACGGCCGCGACACGCCTCCAAACAGCGGCCGCGACTTCGTGCGCCAATTGCAGCAAAAGATGCGCGAACTGGGCGTGGGCGAAATCGCAACACTCACAGGCCGCTACTACGCGATGGATCGCGACAATCGCTGGGAACGCGTGGAACTAGCCTATCGCGCGGTAGTTCACGGCGAAGCCGAAACGCATTCGAACGATCCCATCGCCGTGCTCCAAAAAAGCTACGAGCAAGGCGTCACCGACGAGTTCATAAAACCCATCGTCATCACAAAAGGTGATGGCGCTTCCGCCACTCCAGTCGGCACAATTCACGATGACGACGCCGTCATTTTCTACAACTTCCGCGCCGACCGCGCCCGCCAAATGACGCGCGCGTTAGTCGAACCCGCCTTCGACAAAATCACCGACGCGAAGCGTCCCAAAAATCTCTTCTACGTCGCCATGACCCAGTACGACAAAAACTGGCCCTGGCTGAAATATGTAATATCACCCGAAAAACTCGAACATATCCTCGCTCAAGTGTTCGAAGAAATGCAGTACAAAAACCTCCGCTGCGCCGAAACGGAAAAATACGCGCACGTCACCTATTTCTTTAATGGTGGCGTCGAGAAACCCTTCGGCGGCGAAGAGCGCATCCTCGTCCCCTCACCCAAAGTCGCCACCTACGACCTCAAGCCCGAAATGTCCGCGCAGGGAATCACCGACACGGTCGTAAAAGCCATCGAGAAAGGCGAGTTCGACGCCATCATCATGAACTACGCGAACGCCGACATGGTCGGCCACTCCGGCAACCTCGAAGCCACCATCAAAGCCGTCGAAGCCGTTGACTCCGGCCTCGCCCAAATTTATCAAACGCTGAAAGCGCGCGGCGGCGTCTGGCTCATCACCGCCGATCATGGCAACGCCGAGACGATGATCGATCCAGCCAACGGCGGCCCGCACACCTATCACACAACAAATCCCGTTCCGCTGATCCTCGTCAGCGATAACGATTCGCTACAATTGAAGGCGAATGGCTCATTGCGCGACCTCGCGCCAACAATGCTCGCTGCTCTCGACCAGCCCAGGCCAGCAGACATGACCGGTCAGGATCTGCGCGCCACAAAAAGGCCGTAATATGACGCTCAGCTACGAGCCGCTGAAACAAAAACCTCCCGAGGCCGGCCAAAATCGCTCGCGATCTTTTGGCACGATCACCATCCCGGGCACGCCAGTCGGAGCCATCGTTTCCGTGGGCCTCGTAGTAATTTGCTGGTTCGCACTCCCTCTCTCCCACCTTTTCATTCTCGGCACGGGTGGCCTGGGCCTCATCGTCGGCTTATTCCTCTACTGGAAACACCGCGGCTCCAGCGAATGAATCGCACCAAACCAGCCGAAACAAAACTCGTCATCTGCGTCTGGCATCCCTTCACGTTCTGGCGCCCGCAACTGGTAATGCCGCAAACGATCAGCGCCCGCTGGCCAGACATGCGCGTCCTGCACTTGCCCAATTACGATCACCTTCCCGAAGAATTGCCAGACACGGATATTTTTGTCGGCTATTCTCTCCGCGCCGAACAGCTCACCCACGCCAAAAAGCTAAAGTGGATTCACTCCACCGCCGCCGGCGTCGCGCAACTGATGTATCCCGAACTCCGCGAATCCGGAATCGTCGTCACCAACCCCAGCGGCGTTTTTTCTCCTCCGATGGCCGAACACACAATGGGCCTCCTCCTGGCACTCGCGCGAAATTTCCCCGATTCCACCCGTCATCAAGACCGCTCGCACTGGGGTCAGCAAGACATCTGGGACAAGCCGCAGCATCTTACGGAACTTAGCGGCCAGGTTTTGCTCATCGTGGGATTTGGCTCCATCGGCTGCGAACTCGCCAAGCGCGCCCGCGCCTTTGACATGCGCGTCTGGGGCGTAACGCGCTCCGGCCATGGCGACACCGCGCATGCTGAAAAAATCGTCCCTGTCTCGCAACTCGAAGAAGCTCTGCCACACGCAGACTATGTGGTCATCGCTGCGCCAGAAACCAGCGAGACGCGCCACCTGATCGGCGCCCCGCAAATCGCTCGTATGAAGCCTGGCGCGCGCTTAATCAACGTCGGCCGCGGCTCACTGCTCGATGAATCCGCGCTGATTCACGCTCTCGAAAAGGGCGTCCTTAGCGGCGCCGCGCTCGACGTAACGGGCGTCGAGCCGCTTCCCCCGGAAAGCCCCCTCTGGCGCGCCCCGAATCTCTTCATTACCCCGCACACCAGTGCCGTAAGCGATCGCCTCTGGCATCGCGAAACCGCTCTTCTCATAGATCTTCTGGAACGATGGTTTGACGGCCGCGAAATGTTCAACCAGGTAGATTTCGCCCGCGGCTACTAGCCGAGCAACGCAATTCACAACGCATTGTAAAAATTCCGGCGAATCGGAAGCTCAGTCACCCGCGCCCGTTTTGATTGCCTCGTATCCTTCTCGGGCATACACAACATATTTCTGTTTCTTTCCCTTCTGGTCCACCACTTCGAAGGGGCTTCCGTCGGGCTTCACCAGCTCAATCTTCACCTTGTGAAACTTTCCATCCTTCGCTCCGGTCGTTGGCGAATACGAAAGGCTATACTGATGACGCAAATATGCAGTCAAGGTTTGAAAGATGCCCGGCATTTCTCCTTCGAATTGCGGAAACCATGCTTCGCCTCCCGTTTCATGCGCAAATGTTTTCAGTTGATTCTGCGCTTGCAGATAATTCATTCGCTGCATGCTGCCCATTCCGCCCGGTCTGCTCATGTCCGCAGCATTCTGAAACACCTGGCCCAAACCCACGCAAAAAATCGTCACATCGCTCTGGCGCAACTGTTTCATCGTCTGGTCGAGGGTGTGCTTTGAGAATGTATCGACCCCGCTGGCCATCAGGACGATAGCCTTCTTGCCCTTCACATCTTTCATCTGGTCCGTTGTCTGCAGCAGCGCGTCGAAAACATTCGACTCGCTGAAGCCCGGAAAGTAGAGGTGGCGTATCCCATCCATTACTTCTTCTTTGTTCTGTGTGAAGTCCACGTCCACGCGAGTTTGCATGTCGAATGTTTCAAGAGCCACCCAGTCCTGTTGTTTGAGCTGAGGAAACAAATACTGAGACCAATACTTTGCGTAGGAGGCGAAGAATCCTCCCCAGCCCCGGCTGCTGAACTCCAGCAGCAACACCATCGTTATCGGCGCATCCGTCGGTCCGAAGTTTGTGATGGTCTGCGCCACGCCTTCATCGGTGAGCTTGAAATTCTCTTTTTTTAGTCCCGTCAGGATGTCGCCGTGTTGCGTCGTCGCGATCACATCCAGCGTCACAACCGGCACTTCCACTGCGATGCTCACCCCGGCCTGTGGTGCCTGTTGCTGTTGCGCAGCCTGTGGGGGCGGCGCGGCTGGCGGTGGCGGTGCGCTACCTTGAGGCCCAGTGGGTGCCTGCGCCGCTGCGTGCTGCTCTGCCATCGGTAGAACGATCACACTCGCAAAAAATGTCAGTAAAACCAGAGAAACAATCGTCTTCATTTCACCCCTCGATTCGCCTTTGAAATCAACCCGTTTGCCTGGCCGTCGCTTAATCCCACACCAGATGCGCTTGCTCGCCGTTTGAATTTACGAAACCCGCTGCCAAGCCCTCGGGTAGGCCCCCACACCTGCATGTTAGTATGAAGCGAGTTAACTGCAAAGCGTTGCTGAGCCGGGAATTTTAGACCCAGGCCAAATCTGAGTCGGAGGAAGTCTTCGTGAATTGGAACCGCAGAATGCACATACTTGTGCCCGCCGTGGCTCTGGCACTATTCCCGCTGGCAGCGACTCTGCCTTTGGGGGCGCAGGTGCCCTCCACCGCCATGCCTACCGTCGAGTCAACGCGATCCCCGGCCGGTGACACCACCGCATTGGCGAAGGAAGCCGAAGGCTGGCTCGCCGATCTCATACGCATTGACACCACCAACCCCCCCGGCAACGAGCAAGCCGCCGCAAAATACATCGCTGGCATTCTAACGAAAGAAGGAATTAACTCGGAATTTTTGGACCTCGCTCCTGGCCGCAGTGCGTTGGTAGCGCGTCTTCGCAGCGCCGCTATGCCGGATCCGTCTCGCGCCCTGCTTCTCGTCGCCCACATGGATGTCGTTGGCGTCGACAAATCCAAGTGGACCGTCGATCCCTTCGCCGCCACCATCAAAGACGGCTACCTGTACGGCCGCGGCTCCATCGACGATAAAGGCATGCTCGCCGCGAACCTTGCCGCTTTCATTGCTCTCAAGCGTTCCAACGCCCGCGTCGACCGCGACGTCATTTTTCTCGCCACCGCTGATGAAGAGCAGGGCGGCGATGCCAGTATCCGCGTGCTCATCGCCAAATACTGGGACAAGTTTGCCGCCGGCTTTGCCCTCAACGAAGGTGGCCGGGTCATCCTGAAAAATGGCAAAGTCGAATACGTTGCCGTGCAAGCCAGCGAAAAAGTCCCTGTGGACGTCGCCGTGATCGCACGCGGCCCCTCGGGCCATGCCTCCGTACCCACGAAGGACAACGCCGTTGTCCACCTGGCTGCCGCCGTCGAAAAGATTGGCGCTTATACGGGGCCCGTACATTTCACCACCATCGTTCGCCGCTATTTCGAGCAGCTCGCGCCGCTTGAAGACGATGAACTTGCTAAGTGGATTCGCTCCCTTGATACTCCTGACCGCGGCGAACACGCTCAACACGTCGTTTCCGACGCTAATCCTCTCTGGAATTCCATGTTGCGCGACACCATCGCCCCCACCATGCTGAGCGCTGGCGTGCGCGCCAACGTCATTCCTTCCGAAGCCCGTGCCATGCTCAACGTCCGCCTCTTGCCGAGCGACACCATCGACGTTTTGCTCGCTGAACTCACGAAAGTCGTCAACGATCCCAATATCCGTTTCGAAGTTCAACCCGATGCCGGCCTCGCCGCTCCGCCTTCTTCGCTCGAGTCCGACTTCTACGCGACCATCACGAAAGCTGCCTCGCAGGAGTTTTCCGGCGCTCCGGTGCTCCCATTTTTGTCCGCCGGCGCGACGGACTCGGCTCAGTTGCGGCTGCACAACGTACAAGCTTACGGCCTTTCCCCTTTCCCGATGGCCGACGAGGATGCACGTCGCATGCATGCCGATGACGAGCGTATTCCGCTTGCCTCGTTCGACAAGGGCGTCGATTTTCTCGCGCGTATCGTCGCGGAATTCGCGGCCACAAGATAATCGAACCCTTGGCCAGTGCATCTTCTGCCTGTTAAGGCGCGGAAGGTGTAGACTTTTTTTCACCAGAGAATATGAGTTTTCGTCATTCAAAAATCGTCTGCACCATCGGGCCGGCCAGTTGCTCGCCCCGCATGATCCGCCGTTTATTGGAAGCTGGCATGGATGTCGCTCGGCTGAATTTTTCTCATGGCACCCACGCTGAGCATGCGCAGAATATCGCGGTGCTGCGCGCCGCTGCCGTCGATCAAGAAAAACCGATCGCCATTCTTGCCGACCTGCAGGGCCCAAAGATTCGCACTGGGCCGCTCGCGGGAAGCAGGCCAGTCATGCTACGCACTGGGCAGCGCTTCGTCATTACCACAGCCAAGGTCTTGGGCGATTCCACTCGAGTCAGTACTGTTTTCCGGCCGCTCCCGAAGGAAGTCCATCGCGGGGATCGCATCTTGCTTTCGGATGGCTTGATCGAACTGCGCGTCCAGCAGGTTCGAGGCCCCGAAGTGATCTGCGAGGTCGTAAATGGCGGAGCGCTCGGCGAACACAAAGGTATCAATCTGCCTGGGATCAAGCTGCGCGTTCCCGCTCTCACGCCGAAGGACCGCGAAGATCTCGCCTTTGCTCTGAAATACGGGGCGAACTACATCGCCGTAAGTTTTGTGAGGCGCCCCGAGGATGTTCTTCTCGCCAAGTCGCTCGTGCGGCGCGCGGGAAAGAATACTCCAATCATCGCCAAGCTCGAAAAACCCGAAGCCATTGAAAATCTGGACGCCATCCTGCGCGCCGCCGACGGCGTAATGGTTGCTCGCGGCGATCTGGGCGTCGAGATGAACCCCGAGCGCGTTCCCGTCGTTCAAAAAACAATCATCGCCCGTGCACGCCATTTCCGGCGGCCTGTCATCACCGCCACGCAAATGCTCGAGTCCATGACCGAGAATCCCCGCCCCACTCGCGCCGAAGCCTCCGACGTAGCCAACGCCATTTTTGACGGCTCCGATGCCGTGATGCTCTCCGCGGAAACCGCTTCCGGAAAATATCCTGTCGAAGCCGTCAGCATGATGGCGAAAATTATTGCGGAAGCCGAAGCCAGCGATTGGAAGACGCCGCCGCGCGTCCCGCTTGAAAAATTAAAGGTGGCGGAAACCGTTGCCGAACTCGTCTGCCACGCTTCGCATGAACTGCACATGAAGCTGATCGCCGTCTTCACGCACAGCGGCTTCACCGCGCGTCTCGTTTCCTGCTATCGCCCCGCGGTCCCCATCATTGCGTTCTCGCCCGAAGCGGAGACGCGCCGCCGCATGGCCCTCATCTGGGGCGTCATGCCGCGCCACATCCCCAATGTTCAAAAAATTGATGGCCTGGCCGCCATCGCCGAAAAACGCCTCCTCGAAGAACGCCTCGTTCGCAAAGGCGACGTCATCGGCATAGTCGCTGGCACACCCATGGGCATCCGCGGCACGACAAACTTCATGAAGTTCCACGTCATCGGCGGTCCCGCGTAGCACGTATGGCATTCGTGCTGCGGCGGCGCTCTCATTCAAATGGCAGGAATTTTCG
>CAVUCM010000050.1:0-41540 GCA_963740015.1 uncultured Acidobacteriota bacterium
CTTTGGTAGGCAGGCAACCCGTTGCTTCGACTCTTAGCAGGCATTCTTGCTCCCGGAATCTACAAACACCCTACATTAGACTGGCACGCGCTCTCGGAGTCTCCTGCGCGCAAAAAGAACTGGCAAACCTTGTCCCTCGTTGGATTTCCCAACTCCCGTGCAGCGAACGATGCCAGCCGTCCGACCCCTGTGGCGCGGAGTTAAACGCTGTACAAGGTTAACCCCGTGAAGAATTTCTCGGCCAACCGTCTCCGGCTGCAGTGATATAGAGCGCAAACAACGCTGCTATACATCACCACCGCTCAGTGCTATACATCCTCACTTCTATAAACCTTATAAATCATTACTTTTCGCTTGACAAGCCTAAAATCGTGCTATATAGCTATTCACCAATCGGACCTATAGCGGTTAAGCGGTGCGGGTGCTGTGCAAAAATTTTCAGCAGTTGAGGAGAGGCGGAATGGCTGTCGGGGGCCTCGCCTCGGAGGAATGGACATGAAAAAACTGCAGTCTTTGGGGCTGATTATTTTGTGTATGACGCTGCTAGCGCTTCT
Source organism: uncultured Acidobacteriota bacterium (assembly GCA_963740015.1). GTDB lineage: Bacteria > Acidobacteriota > Terriglobia > Acidiferrales > UBA7541 > Acidiferrum. The sequence continues at coordinate 555 of CAVUCM010000050.1, forward strand.
GTGCGGCGCGCATGCAGCATGGGCTCAGGATGTCACCGCTTCCATCTATGGAACAGTTACCGATGCGACTGGCGCGGCCATTGTCGGCGCCAATGTCACTGCCAAGTCAGTGGAGCGCGGTGTCACGTATACAGCCGTGACGAACGAGACGGGGCTGTACCGGATTTCGCAGCTGCCCGTCGGCAACTATGCACTCCGTGTGGAGAAGCAAGGATTTCAGGCCACCGTGTTTGACGCGTTCACCCTGGTGCTCAACCAGAGCGCGCGCCTCGATGTCGCTCTAAAAGTCGGCCAGGTCACCCAGACAGTGGAAGTGACCGGCGCTGCACCCATATTGAAGACCGAGTCCACACTCGTCGATACCATTCTTGATGCAAACACCAACGAAGCACTGCCACTCGCCACTCGCAATTACGTTGAATTGACGCTGCTCTCCCCGGGCGCCGTCCATCCCGATCCAAGCAGTTTCAATAACGGCGACAACGTGAACTCCGGAGCGCGCCCGTTTATCAACGGCAACCGCGAGCAGGCCAATAACTTCCTTCTCGACGGTATGGACAATAACGAGGTGTCTGACAATCTTCTTGGTTACACTCCATCGCCGGATGCCATTCAGGAAGTCAACATCATCACCAATAACGCCCCCGCGGAATTCGGGAATTTTATGGGCGGCATCGTGAGTGCCTCCCTCAAGTCCGGCACCAATGCTTTTCACGGCGATGTGTGGGAATTTTTCCGCAACGACGTATTGAACGCCAATCAGTGGGAAAACAAAATCAATCCGAGTGCCCAGATTGGTCGCGCCCCTCTGCGCTGGAATATGTTTGGCGGCACTCTCGGCGGTCCCGTCATCAAGAACAAACTTTTCTTCTTCGTTGACTATCAAGGGCAGCGCTTCGATCATCCACCCGCGGGTAGTTTCTTGTCGGTATATACGCCCGCGGAGCAGGGAGGCGATTTCAGCGGGCTCTTGAACGCCTCAACCCCGATCCAGCTCTACAATCCCTGCCAAGGAACCACCGGGCAAAACGGCACTGCCTGCGTCGCTGCAGCCACCCGACAAGTTTTTCCAGGCAACATCATTCCGGCGTCTATGATCAGTCCCGTGGCGGCTGCTCTTTTCGCGTCGTCTCTCTATCCCAAGACCATTAATAATAACTTGACGAATAACGCCCTCCAGGAAACTTCGACGGCCTTCAACAGCGACCAGGGTGATGTTAGGGTCGACTACAGAATTTCCGACAAGGATCAGATCTCAGGCCGCTTCACTCGTGCGATGCAGGTCGATCCTTCAACCAACTCTCAGCTGCTCTTCGGGAATGGACAGGTTACTGCTCCCATCTGGAGTACCGTTGGCGATTGGACCCGCGTTATTAACACTAATTTGGTCAATGATGCGCGCTTTGGCTGGAACCACATCACCCTCAACACGGGAACAACTTGGGATCCATCCGTGGGTGCTTTTGGTCAGACGATCGGAATTGCGAATTCGAATCCGGCAGGACTGATTGGTCTTTTGGGCCTCGATTTTGGCGGAGGAACTCCGACAAGTCCGGGTGCCGGCACGCTCACTAATATCGGGAACAGTATGGTCACCCAGAGCTTCAACAGCAAGGTGTGGCAAGCTGATGATTCGATCACCTGGACCCATGGCCGCCATGCGTTCAAATTTGGCGGGGAATATATGTTCGACTCCATCACCGTGTTCTACTCAGGTAACAGCGGTGAATTGGGTGGAATGACCTTTGGTCCCAACTTCACAGCGTCTGCTGCAACGGACCCACTGAAGAACACTGGAGAAGGAATGGCGGATTTCTTCCTCGGCCTTCCCACCGCCTTCGGGCGAGGCCTCAGCAGCGGCACTTGGGAACAGACCACCAGTATCTTTTCTGGTTTCGCGCAGGATACTTGGCGCGTAACGGACCACCTGACCCTCACACTCGGCTTGCGCTATGAAGCGCATACGCCATGGGTCGAGACAAACAATCAACAAACCAACTACAACATCCAGACGGGGCAGATTGAGTATGCCGGTCAGGATGGCAACAGCCGAGCTCTCTATAACAGCCAGTACGGTGGCAAGGATTTTCAGCCCCGCCTGGGATTTGCCTACACACCCGGGTGGTCAGGTGGCCATACCGTTTTCCGTGGTGCTTTCACGATCTCGGATTATCTGGAAGGAACTGGCACCAACCTGCGCCTGCCGATCAATCCTCCGTATAACGGCGGAGCGGCAGCCGGAGGCGAATTCCAGACGCAATATCTCCTCCAGCCTTTGCCCGGCAGTACCGCGACGGACGGCATCATTGCACCGCCGCCCGCGGGGCTTGCCTGCCCCAATAATTCTTGCTTCGCAGATACCATATTCCGTCTCTGGGACAAGAACGTTCAGCCTGCCATCGACGATCAGTGGAACCTGACGATCCAGCACCAGTTCGGGTCTAACACCACTCTCCAATTAGGATACGTCGGGCAGGTCGCCTATCACCTCATGGTGCCCTTCAGCTACGGCCAACTCGTGGCGGAGCCTAGCTCTTCTTGCGGCACACCTCCTTGCACAGCTCCGAGCCCATTTTTTGTGAACAATGAGGCGCTGGCGAACACCATCGGCGACGCCAACGTCTCTGGCACGCAATCCAACGGCAGAATGATGTATAACGCTCTCCAAGCCGTTCTCCAAAAAACGTTGAGCCACGGATTGGAAGGTCAGGTTTCCTACACCTACGCCAAGTGCATGTCCAACAGCACTGGTTATTACGGCACATGGTCCGGTGCGAGAGGATCCTCGACCGCTTCCCCCTACTGGCAAAACGTTTACGATCCTGCAGCCGAGTGGTCGCCTTGCTATTACGATGAAACCAACAACCTCACCGCGTATGCTGTCTACGACCTGCCGTTTGGTCACGGCAAGCAATTCGGCAGCAATATGAACAAGGCTGAAAACGCCATCGTGGGCGGTTGGACTGTTAGCCCAATCATGACTCTCCACACCGGCTTCCCCTTGGCCCTCTATACCAACGCTTCCGATCCGACAGGAACGGGCTCTCGCGGTTTGCGCCCCGACTGCAACGGAACCAACACTGTACTCGGTAGGAGCCCAGCTCCTGCGGGAACCGGTGGTGGATATCTCTGGTTTGACCCCAACAACTATTCTGACCCGACGACCACCTTCGGAACTTGCGCGCCGCAGCTCGGTGGTTTGCGCGGCCCAGGATTCTACAATTGGGATATCAGCTTGCAGAAAAACTTCCAAATCACAGAACGGATCAGAGTGCAATTCCGCTCTGACTTCCTGAATGCGTTTAACCGCGTCAACCTTGCCGTACCCAATACGACGGTGAACGTATCCACCACTGGGATTATTCAGGCTTCGCAACCTGCAAGAAACATCCAGTTTGCGCTGAAGCTCTTTTTCTAACAGCAAAGCACGTATAATGAGGCAGGCGCTCACCCCCGCCTGCCTCATTTTTTTATGCTAAGCCTCATTCCCAGATTCCTGATTGTCACTTGCGCTTGCGGCGCCCTGACGGGACTCATTGCAGCGCAATCGGCCCCGAAGACCGCCGCCGTGGACACCTCATCCGCGACTGAGAAGGGGCTCAGCCTGGCCGAATCAGGCCACTGCCGCGAAGCGCTGCCAATACTGAAGAAGTCCGCCCCTCTTACGCCGGATAAGCAATTGAAACTGAGGGCCGGCCTGGCTACGGTTCGCTGCGGCCTCTCGTTGAACCAGACCGACGCCGCCGTGAACGCCCTGCTCTGGCTAAACCGCGATTTTCCCTCCGACCCGGACGTCCTCTACGTCACCACGCACGCCTACTCCGATCTTTCCACGCGCGCCGCGTTGCAGCTAGCCGGTACAGCCCCTCTTTCTATTCAAGCCCACGAACTGAACGCGGAGGCTCTCGAGTCCCAGGGAAAATGGGACGAAGCTGCAGCGGAATACAACGTCATCCTGAAGCAGCAGCCCGGTCTGCCCGGAGTTCACTATCGTATAGGCCGAATTATTCTCTCCAGGCCACCAACGCCGGCGACAGTCGAATCCGCGCGAAACGAGTTCACGTCCGAACTGAAGATCGATCCGAATAACGCAGGAGCTGAGTACATCCTGGGCGAACTTTCTCGCCAGGCCCAGCAGTGGGACGATGCCGTCGAACATTTCTACCGCGCTTCAAAGTTGGATGCAGGTTTTGCAGATGCTTTTCTCGGGCTCGGTTTTTCGCTGAACGCTGCGGGCCGCTATATGGAAGCTATCCCGGCGTTGGAAATCGGGGTCAAACTGCGCCCGACAAATCCCACAGGCCACTACCAACTGACCATTGCCTACCGCAAGGTCGGGCGCAAAGAGGACGCGGAGCGCGAACTTGCCTTATTCCAGCAAACCTCCGAAAAGGCCCAGAGGGAACAGCCTGGCCAAGAGCCGCAACCGCAACAACAACCGCAGCAACAGCCTCAACAGCAACCGCAATAGCCCGTCTTAAAGCAGTTGCTTACTTCTTAAGTTTCACGAAGGGCTGGAAACCAAGCTCATCCTTGCCTTCTTGAATGCTATAAAACTGATCCGCACGGAAATCTTTGAAGACTTGTTTCGCGCCGCTCGGCCACGTGATCTCCAACTTATCAATCTTCTCTGCCGAACCAAGTCCGAAGTGCGCGCGCAGATCGCTCTGAGATAGGTAGCTTCCTCCTCCCGCGATTTCGCGAATTTGTGCCATTCCACCGGCAGTCAGCTTGAGCCTTGCACCCATGGCGTCGCGATTGCTCTTCGTTCCCACCAACTTGAACGAAACAAAATGGCCGCCATTCCCACCGTTGTTGTGCAGCAGAAGTGGCGGATCGCCGTTGTTGCCAACCACCACGTCCAGGAAGCCGTCGTTGTCAAAGTCCGCGAACGCTACGCCACGCCCGACATACGGCGTGCTGAACCCATCGCCGGAAGTCTTCGTCACATCGATGAATTTCCCGCGGCCGTCGTTGTGGAACAGCGTATTGGTCTGTTTGTATTGAGTCCCTGGTGTGGCCTGCTCCACTTCCGGATAAACGTGTCCATTGGCGATAAACAAATCGAGCCAGCCATCGTTGTCATAATCGAAAAATCCCCCGCCAAAGCTCAGAACCGTGCGCGTGGGCTGCGTGATTCCCGCGTGATCGCTCACCTCGTCAAACGATCCTTGACCGTCATTCTTCCAAAGGTGGTCCGAACTCCCCTGAAAATCCGAAATATAAAGATCCAGCCAGCCATCGTTGTCGTAATCGCCCAGCGAAATACACATCGCGGCCATCGTGCGCCCCATGTTAGTGAAGGCCATGCCGGCAAGCGCGCCCTCTTCCTTGAACGTGCCGTTGTGGTCGTTGTGGTAGAGGTACGCACTCAACCCGTCATTGGCCACGAAAATGTCCGGCCAGCCGTCGTTGTCGTAATCGGCGGCGCCCACAGACAGATTTTTGCCATTAGGCTGATAGAGGCCCGCTTTCTTGGTGACATTGGTAAACGTCCCGTCGCCGTTATTGTGATAGAGAATGTTGGCGCTGCCCTGGTAAGCACTCGGGGGACAGCTACTGGTTACCCCTCCCAGGTTGCAGTAGCGCCGCGCGCCCGGTCCGAACGCGACGTACCCGCCAACGTAGAGATCGAGTTTGCCGTCCCGATCGTAATCCAGGAATGCGGCGCCGGAATGAAAGTAAGTCCCAAATTCCATCCCCGCAACCCCGGCTTTGTCCGTTACATCGGTAAACGTGCCGTCGCCATTGTTGTGGTACAGCACGTTGCGGCCGTATTGCGTAACAAAAAGATCCGGGTGACCGTCGTTGTCGTAATCGCCCCACACGCAGCCGAGTCCGTAGCCCGTGCCGGGCACGCCGGCTTTGTCAGTCACATCGGAAAACGTGCCATCCCCATTGTTGTGGTACAGCGCATTCTGCACCTTAATCCCGCGGCCATATAAATCCCTGCCGTTCACAAAATAGATGTCCTGCCAGCCGTCTCCATCGAAGTCCGCCACACAAACGCCCGGCCCAAATTCTTCGAGGTTGATGGCGATCCCCTCGTTTCCCTTGAAGTGGTTGAAATGAATCCCCGCGGAGCGCGTCACATTGCTGAACTGGATGGGTTGCTGTGCAAATGCGCCCGACGCACCAAGGCTCAGCGAAATCAGGCATCCCCATGCCACAACCACTAGTGACACGACTCCGCAGGGACCATCTAATTGACGAATTCTCGCTGCATTCCGCATGCCTCTCCATACTTGCACGGATGCCTCCCGGCAACCGTTAAAACTGTGATCTGGGGCCTCTATTTTGGCCTGCATTTCCATGAGTGGTTATACAATGAACCTCATTCTTTTGGGTGCGGAAGCCAGAATATTTTGAGCGGGGACTTCGTGAATGTCTGAACATCACGACAGCTGGAGGAGAGGCCTGGAGAGGCGTCAGTTCCTTCAGATGTTGGCGTCAACTGGCCTAGCCAGCCTGACTGGTGCCGCCGGCACGTTTGGCCTTCCACGCGCCGCATTGGCTGCGGAGAATTCTTTACCTTCGTTCGAAACAATCCCCGCATCTGCCAGCAAAATCTCCTGGGTGCATACAAGCGGCCGCTCTCCCGAAATGTTTCTCCCAGAAACTACAGGAGCCGGCTGCGCCTTTTTTGACTACGACAACGACGGCTGGATGGACATTTATCTGGTCAACAGCGGCTCCTGCGATTTCTACAATCCGAATCCGCCGTTATCCAACGCCCTCTATCGCAACAATCGCGACGGCACCTTCACCGATGTCACGAAAAAAGCAGGCGTTCCGGGGAATGCTTATGGCATGGGAGTGGCCGTGGGAGATTACGACGGCGATGGTTTTGCCGATCTCTACGTCTCGCAGTATTCCCGCGGCATTCTCTATCACAATAATGGCGACGGAACTTTCACCGACGTCACGGAGAAGGCCGGTCTCACTACCTCGGGCTGGGGAACAAGCGCGGTGTGGTTTGACTACGATAATGATGGTCGCTTGGATCTCTTCGTCTGCCGCTTCGTCGACTTCGATAAATCCAAGAACCAATTTTGCGGCAATCTGAAAACCGGCGAGCGTTGGTACTGCATACCTCGCGTCTACAAGCCCATGCCGTGCTGGCTCTTCCACAATAATGGCGATGGAACATTCACCGACGTCAGCAAGGATTCAGGAATCGCAGGTCCGCTTGCCAAAGCCTGGGGAGTGGTGGCCGCTGACATAAACAACGACGGCTATATGGATTTATTTGTCGCGAATGACACTGTCGCAAATTTCCTTTTTGCCAATCGCGGCAAAGGAAAATTCGAAGAAATCGGTTTGCTGTCGGGCGTGGGTTTCAGTTCTTACGGCAGAGCGCGCTCAGGTATGGGCGTGGACGCCGCCGACTACGACCAGGACGGCTGGATTGACCTGTTCGTTGCCAACGTCGACCAGGAAATGTTTTCGCTCTACCACAATAATAAAGACGAAAGCTTCCGTGATATGGCTATCTCCACCGGCATCGGGAGCGCCACAAAACTCATGAGCGGTTGGGGTCTCAAATTCTTCGATTACGACAACGATGGGCTGCTGGACCTCCTCCTCTGCAATGGACATCCGGATGATAAGATTGACGGACGCGTGGACAATGTAAAGTACCTCGAACCGATGTTGCTCTTCCACAACACTGGCAATGGGCTGAAAAACGTGAGCAGCGAGAGCGGCCCGATCTTTTCTCAACCGCTCGCAGCGCGTGGCATGGCGCTGGGCGATTTTGATAACAATGGCTCCATGGACGTGCTCGTTGCCATTAACAACGGCGCGCCAATTCTCCTCCGCAACAATGCCGGAACCCAAAATCACTGGCTCGGTCTGAATCTCAAAGGGAAAAAATCCAACCCCGACGCCATCGGCGCGCGCATTTCCTATCAAGCCGGCGATTTGAAGCAAACGCGTTTCAAGGTTGGCGGCGGCAGTTATCTCTCTTCTCACGACCCGCGCGTCGTCCTCGGCCTGGGCAAACACGAAAAACTCGATATCCTCGAAATCAAATGGCCCCAGCCCAGCGGCCTTGTTCAGCGCTTCACCGGTCTTCCCGTCAATCGCTACATCACCATCGTCGAAGGCGAGGACAAATGGAAATGATCCGGCACACGCGCCCAAATTCTGCTGTTCTGTCCCGTTCTTGCTTGGCAAGTCCAAATCGCGAGGTTGCAAAATCCATGAAATTTCTCTCTATTCTGTTTGCGGTCATGCTGTGCTGCGCGGCATCCGCGCTCGGGCAGGAGCCGGGCAATGCTCCTCCTACGTTCACCAAGGACGTAGCGCCGATTCTGCAGCAGCACTGCCAAACCTGCCATCGGCCCGGCGAGGCTGCACCCTTCTCCATGCTCACCTACGAGCAAACGAAGCCTTGGGCGACCACGATCAAGATGGTCGTAACGCAAAAAATCATGCCGCCCTGGTATGCCGATCCTCAGTACGGCCATTTTGCGAACGAACGCTCATTGTCCGCCGCCGAAATCCGAACGTTGGTCAACTGGGTGAACGCAGGCGCGCAAAAAGGAGCCGAGCAAGACATGCCGCCTCCAATGAAAGATTTTGTCGAGGGTTGGGGCATCCCCGCGCCAGATGTCGTTTTTCAGCTGCCTAAGCCTTTCCCCGTGCCCGCTTCAGGAGTGATTGACTACCAATACGTAATCGTGCCCACTGGTTTTACCGAAGACAAATGGGTGCAGATGCTCGAAGTTCGGCCGACGGACCGCGCGGTCGTTCATCACATCATCGCTTATCTCCGCGAACCCGGATCGAACTACTTCAAGGACCAAAAAAAAGAGGTCTTTTTTGTAGCGCCGCCTGCAAAAGCTGACGAAAAGACGGATACCAGTGCGCTGCCCAGCGATTTTCTCGTCGGTTATGCTCCGGGCCAGCCCGCCGAAATTCTCCATCCCGGCGAGGGCAAGCTCATCAAAGCCGGCTCCGATATCGTTTTTGAAGTTCACTACACACCGAACGGAACGCAAACCACGGACCAGACCAAGCTCGGTCTGGTTTTCTCGAAGACTCCTCCGAAAGACCGTGTGCTGACTCTCTCGGCTTCCAACGGAACCTTCAAGATTCCGCCTGGTGCTCCCGACTACAAAGTGGATGCTACCTTTGAAGTCCATAAAGACGTCACGCTCGTGGCCCTCCATCCCCACATGCACTCGCGCGGCAAAGCGTTCGAATACAGACTGGTATTTCCCGATGGCAGAAAAGAAACCATCTTGAGCGTGCCAGCTTTCAATTGGCATTGGCAGCTGTGGTACAACCTCGCCGAGCCCATTGCTCTCCCTCAAGGCACGAAAATCGAATGCACCGCCCATTTCGATAATTCGCCGAACAATCCCGAAAATCCAGATCCGACCAAAAGCGTGATATGGGGACAACAAAGTTGGGACGAAATGATGGTGGGATTCTTCAACCTGAGATTTGACGCGGCGATGCCCGCACAAGAAATAAAAGCACAGGAAGGGGCTGTGCACGTCCATTAATATGTTCACGCCCGTGCGAAACTCGCTCAATCATTTTTTGGCGCGCGCCCTGCTGCTCGCGCTTCCGGCCTCTTTTTTTGCTGGCATTCTCGCAGCGCAAACCAAATCCCCAAGCTTCCGCGTGATCGCTTTGGCGGAGCATGGCGGCATTCATAAGCCCTTTGTGGACGCCGCCAAGCCTTGGCTAGCGAAATTGGCGAGCGAAAACAATTTCACCGTCGACTACATCGAGGACACCCAAAAAATAGACGACGCCTTCCTCGCAAAATACAATTTATTCATTCAGTTGAACTACCCGCCTTACATGTGGACAGACACCGCCAAAGCCGCCTTCATCAAATACATAGAACAAGGCAAAGGTGGATGGATCGGATTTCACCATGCCACTCTGTTGGGAGAATTCGATGGCTATCAGATCTGGCCCTGGTTTCAACAATTCATGGGAGGTATTCGCTTCAAGAATTACATCGCTACGTTTGTCACTGGAACCGTCACGGTCGAGGACAAGAATCATCCCGCGATGAAGGACATCGCATCCCCCTTCGTGATCGAGAACGAAGAATGGTACACGTACGATACTTCGCCGCGCCCCAACGTGCATGTATTGGCTAGCGTCGACGAGAGAACCTACACGCCGGGCACCGATCTAAAGATGGGCGATCATCCCGTGATCTGGACCAACGAACACTACAAAGCCAGGAACATCTATATCTTCATGGGACACCGTCCGGAACACTTCGATAATCCGGCGTTTACGAAAATCTTTAGGAACTCAATTTTCTGGGCCGCTGGCCAGCAGGAGAATCGCGGAAAATGAAGCGAGCCACTGCCTCTGGACGCACTTCCCGCAAAATCTATTTTGTCGCCGCATTTCGAGCACTTTTGCTAGGCGCGCTTCCTCTCTTCTTCTGGAACATTGCGACCGTCGCGCAAGAACCTGCTTTCAAAGTGCTCGCTTTCTATTCCACGGATGTTGAGCCCGATCATGTCCATACTGCCAACGACGCCCTCGCTTTCTATCGAGCGCTGGCCGCGAAAAACAATTTCACATTCGACTCCACAACCGATTGGACCAAGCTCAATGAAACTGATTTAAAGTCCTACCGGCTGATCCTGTGGCTGAACAATTTCCCGCAAACCCCGGAGCAGAGAGCCGCGTTCGAGAAGTACATGGTACACGGCGGCGGCTGGATAGGTTTCCACGTTGCCGGCTACAACGATGAAACGACAAAATGGCCTTGGTTTGTGGATTTCCTGGGCGGAGCCGTCTTTTACTCCAATAACTGGCCGCCGCTCCCCGCGAAGTTGGTCGTGGACGACCGTGCGCATCCCGTCACCCGGCAGCTTCCTGCAACCTACGACGCACCGGCCAACGAATGGTATCTCTGGAAGCCCAGCCCTCGCCTCAACAAGAATGTTCACGTCCTCGTCACGCTCGATCCCTCAAACTATCCAATCGGCGTCAAGGACATCATCGCGGATGGCGACCTTCCTGTAGTCTGGACGAACACGAAATACCGAATGATTTATATGAATATGGGTCATGGCAAAAACGGGGAAAAGATTTATTCCGATCCAACACAGAACACGCTTTTCGCAAACGCGATACTCTGGCTCGGGAATCAGAAATAGTTTTCTCGGTGGCAGGAAAAAGTGGAGGATCGTCAGTGAAGATGTTACGAACCGCATTGCTCATTCTCTTTGTGGCGCTCTGTAGCCGCTGCGAAGCGCAGACGACCGCTCCGCCGATGAAGCATCTTCTTGTCCTCGGCGAAGAAAAAGGTTACCGCCACGAAGCCGTCTCCCACGCCATGGCTACCATCGAACGCCTCGGCAGGGAAACGGGATTGTGGACCACGACGATTCGAACCGACACCGAAGCGCTGACCAAGAAAAAACTCGAGTTCAACGCCAAAAATCTAAACGATTTTGACGCCGTCCTTTTCTACACCGGCGGCGACCTCGAAATGAACGACGAACAAAAAGCCTCACTCCTTTCCTTCGTCCATGACGACGGAAAAGGATTCATCGGCGTCCACAGCGCCACGATCACCTTTACGAGCTGGCCCGAATACGGCGAAATGATCGGCGGATATTTCGATGAGCATCCCTGGTTCACTTTTGACGCGCCCATCCTCGTTGAAGATCCCAACTTCCCAGGCATGCAGCAATGGCCCAAGTCCTTCGTCCTAAAGGACGAGATCTACCAAATCAAAAATTTTTCGCGCGATAAAGTCCGCGTCTTGATGCGGCTCGACGCCAGCAAACTGGACTTGAATAATCCGCGCGTGCACCGCAAGGATCTCGATTTTGCCGTAACCTGGGCCAAGATGTACGGCAAAGGGCGCGTCTATTACTCGACGCTGGGCCACGTCGAACAGAATTGGGACGATCCTCGCATGCAGAAAATGTTTGTCGAAGCCATAAAATGGTCTATGGGACTCGTAGACGCGGATGTGACACCGCGCCCGCTTCCGCTTCCGATTCAATCCAGCGGAGTTCACGGCGATAGCCTAGGAATTGGCTCGTTATACAGCGCCCCAGGAATGCCGTAGCCAAGCTTCGTCCTGGCGCCAATGCAAAATTGTTTTTTCGCGAACGCGTAAAAGAGGTCTAAACCAAATGTGGCGAACGATTTTTTTATTGCTTCTGACCTTCCCTGTCTTAGCGCAGACTTCTCATCCGATTTTGCCGTTAGGCTCACCCGCCCCGGACTTCTCTCTGCCTGGCGTTGACGGAAAAAACCACAGCCTCGCCGATTACGCATCCAGTCCGGTCCTGGTCGTCGTATTCACCTGCAATCACTGCCCAATCGCCCAAATGTACGAGCAGCGCATCCAGCAACTGGAAGCCGATTACCGTGACCGCGGAGTCGCTGTCGTCGCCATTCAACCCAACAACCCCAAAGCCATTCGCATCGACGAACTGGACTCATCCGACATCAGCGACAGCCTCGAAGAAATGAAAATTCGCTTTGCCTACAAAAATCTCCACTATCCCTATCTTTACGATGGCGAAACGCAATCCGTCGCGCGCGCCTACGGCCCCCAAGCCACACCTCACGTTTTCATTTTCGATAAGGATCGAAAGCTCCGCTACGAAGGCCGCATGGACAATAGCTATCGCAAGGAAATGGTGAACTCGCAGGACGCCCGCAATGCGATCGACGCGTTGCTAGCCAACAGGGAAGTGCCCGTGAAAAAGACGGGTGTCTTCGGCTGCTCCACCAAGTGGCAAGAAAAGGAAGCCTCTCGCCTCGAATCCCTCCGAAAGATCGATGAGCAACCCGTCAAGCTGGAAATGGCCACTGCCGCGGACCTGAAGACCCTTCGCACGAATCCCGCAAAACACATGCTACTTATCAGCTTCTGGGCCACCTGGTGCGGCTCTTGCATCGATGAGTTCTCAGATTTGGAGGACACCTACCAGATGTACAAAGTTCGCGACCTGGATTTGGTCACGGTCTCCGCCAACATGCCCGACGAAAAAACCGGCGTCCAGAAAATGCTAGAGAAGAAGCGCGCCACCGGCCGCAATCTCCTCTTCGCCTCGAACGATACCGCCGCGCTCCAGACCGCCTTTGATCCAGCATGGGAATCCGCCGTTCCCTACACAGTCCTTCTCGATCCAAATGGCAAAGTTCTCTACAAAAACCTAGGCAGCGTAGACATCCTCGAACTGCGCCGCACAATCCTAGCCAACCTGCCCTCAGACTATATCGGCTTCAATCAGTACTGGCAGGCAGGTCCACTCAAGTAGTGTGGCACAGCCAATCCTGGCTGTGCTCTCTTGCGCCGCGTTCCAACAAACACAATCGCTCACACAAAAATCCAACCCACCAAAAAATCCATCCCAAGTTTTTCCCAAGCTTCTCTCTAGCTCTGATCCCCTTACCCAGGCCAACCCCGCAAAGAAAAATCAATCACCCCCTGCAACTCCTCCCGCGAAGCCCCACCCGCCGACTGCACCGACATCCCATGCATCACCGCCACGACGTACCGCGCCAAATCTCCCGCATCAGTTCCCGCGGCCAAATCCCCCTCAGCCTTAGCCCGCGCAAATCGCTCCCTCAGCGCCGCCTCTCCCGTCGCACGTCTCGCAATCAACTCTTTCCGTATCGGATCCGCTTCATCTCCGCACGCCAGCGCTCCCTGCACCATCAAGCATCCCTTCGGATTCCCCGGACACGAAAGCAAGTCCGCTGTCCCCGCCAGCAACACCTCCGCTACCGCCCGCGCCGTCGGCTCCTTCAGCGCCTCAGCCGTGAAGCCCGTCATCTTCGCGCTATACCGGTCCAACGCCTTCCGAAACAGCGCCTCCTTATTCCCAAACGTCGCATAAATACTCGGCCGGTTAATCCCCATCGCCGCCGTCAAATCCGAAAGCGCCGTCCCCTCATATCCCTTAGTCCAAAACACGCGCAAGGCTGCCTCCAGCGCCGTGTCCGGATCAAACGCCCGCGGCCGCCCCAGATGCGCTCTAACCCGCGTTCCCGCTAAGCGCCGGGAAACGCGCGAGTTACTCCTCTTTTTCTTTTTTGTATCCTTTTTCATACCTCAGCATCTTATCACACTGTTTCGTATCGAGCGGTAAGAAAGTCATTGACACCGCCGCCGAAACAAGACCTTAACGTACCCAAAGGTACATAAATAGAAAGAACAGGAGATCAAGCAAATGGGCAAACTCAAAGATCAGGTCGCAGTTGTAACAGGCGCCTCCAAAGGCATCGGCGCAGGCATCGCCAAAGCGTTAGCCGCCGAAGGCGCCTCCGTAGTCGTAAACTATTCCTCCAGCAAATCCGGTGCAGACAAAGTCGTCGCCGACATCACCAGCAAAGGCGGCAAAGCCGTCGCTGTTCAGGGCGATGTCTCCAAACAGGCCGACATCAATCGCCTCTTCGCCGAAACCAAGAAGACCTACGGCCGTCTCGACATCCTCGTCAACAACGCCGGCATCTACGATTTCGCCCCCATCGAAGCCGTCACCGAAGATTCCTTCCACAAACAATTTAATCTCAACGTCCTCGGCCTCATCCTCACTTCTCAAGCGGCGGTAAAGCAATTCGGCTCCGCCGGCGGCAACATCATCAACATCAGCTCCGTCGTCAGCACGATTGCGCCCGCCAACACTTCCGTTTACAGCGCCACAAAAGGTGCCGTTGACGCCGTCACCAAGTCTCTCGCCAAGGAACTCGGCCCTCGCAAAATCCGTGTGAACTCCATCAACCCCGGTCTCGTCATCACCGAAGGCGTCCAAGGCGCGGGATTCGAGGGCAGCGACTTCCAGAAAGACTTCGAGGCGAAAGCCCCTCTCGGTCGCGTCGGCCAGCCAAGTGACATCGCACCCGCCGCTGTCTTCCTCGCGTCCAACGACTCTGCGTGGCTAACCGGTGAAACCCTAGTCATCTCCGGCGGCACGCAGTAACCTCAGTATTCAAAGTCGCAAAAGTTGCCGCGTAACGCACTTGCAAGGGCGGGGCTTGTTTATCCTGTAAGGGCCCCGCCATTGCCCCTGTAGAGGCGGGTCTTTAGACCCGCGCCGTTGACTTTCGCCAAACAAACGCAACCCCATCGCATCCAAGGAGAAAACGCAATGTCCAAGCACGAAGGCAAAATAGCCGTAATCACCGGCGGCAACAGCGGCATTGGCCTAGCCACCGCCCAACGCCTAGCCAACGAAGGCGCCTACGTCTTCATCACCGGCCGCCGCCAATCTGAACTAGACGCCGCCGTGAAACTAATCGGCAAAAACGTCACCGCCGTCCAAGGCGATGTCGCAAATCTCGCCGATCTGGATCGCCTCTACGCCGCCATCAAACAACAAAAAGGCCGTATCGACATTCTCTTCGCCAACGCCGGCCTCGGCGATTTCGCGCCCCTCGGCTCGATCACCGAAGCCCACTACGACAAAACTTTCGACGTAAACGTGAAAGGCGTTCTCTTCACCGTACAAAAAGCCCTCCCGCTTCTCGTCGACGGTGCCTCCATCATTCTCAATGCCTCTATCGTCTCCATAAAAGGCATGCCCGCCTTCAGCGTCTACAGCGCCACCAAAGCCGCCCTCCGCTCTTTCGCCCGCAGTTGGACCGTCGATCTCAAGGACCGCAAAATCCGCGTCAACGTCGTCAGCCCCGGCCCCATCGAAACCCCAACCATCGATCGTCTTGGGCAGATCGTCGGCGATACAGCCCAGCTCAAAGCTGGACTCATCAGCGGTGTCCCCATGGGCCGCATGGGCACCTCCGACGAAATCGCCAAAGCCGTTTCCTTCCTAGCCTCCGACGACGCCAGCTTCATCACCGGCATCGAACTCTTCGTCGACGGCGGCATGGCCCAAATCTAACCCCCGTAGGGGCACGGCACGCCGTGCCCGCTCTTTCGGTGGTGCCCGCTTCACCGCAGCCGATGTCCCCGGATCCCGCTCCACGTCTGTAGGGGCGGGGCTTGTTTGCCCTGTAAGGGCCCCGACCTTTGTTCTCGCCGGCCGCGGTCCTCTCCGAGCACACCCAGGTGCCATCGCCGCGCATCTTCTCCGTGTCCTCTGTGAACTCCGTGTCCTCTGCGTAAAAACTCTTTCTTTTCATGCCTCTCCCCAATTCCTCCCATACCTAAGTCCCTTGTTTCCCGCTTTTCTACTCACCACCCACTACTCTCTACTCACTTCTTTTCTCACAAATCGTCTCAATGCACGTCGCGTGCCGCTTTTTTTCGCCCTTACCCCTTTCCTTTCTTCTCTTTACGCTCGTCACCCCTCCTGTCTCACTCCTTCGTCGTTCGAATGTATACCCATAAATTAACTATTGACAAGATACAGTTCCCATGCTACCATTTCTCGTGATACGAGCCGTCCCTCCGTCTAACTCCGCCCCAGCGCATCAAACCCCCAGTTCGCCCTCCGCCACTCTCGTTTCCTTCCGCTCTTCTGCTCTCTCCCAGAGCAAAAGGAGAGCATTTCCGGCCCTTTGTTTTCATGCTGTTACAAGCCTCTTTTTTAATAACTCCATTAATTTCAAAATCTTACAAATTCGAGGGGTGTTTTTTCTGCTCTTCCCCCAATTGAGGAAAAAATGAACACGCAAATTGCAACCAACCAGCCACAGCTCAACAGCGTCCCGTCGACCGAAACCCAGCAAGCGCCCGACTCTCTTCCGATCGATGATTCCAACCGCTGCCAGCATCGCTTCTCCAATCGCACTCGCTGCCGCAAACTCGTCTCCCACCCTAATCCCCGTTTCTGCCCTCGTCACGCCGCGCTTCCCGAAAATATGCAGCCCGCCGACCTCACTCCCGAACTCATTCAAGATCCTAAACAACTCGACCGCCTCGACGGCATCTACGACTTCCTCGCCAAGCTCATCATTCTCCAGGCTCAGAACCGCATCTCCACGCGCCGTGCCGCCGTTCTCGCCTATATCACCAATCAACTCCTCCGCACTTTCGCCGCCATCAAGCGCGTGCAAGCCGAACAAGCGGCCGAAGTCCCGCAAACGATCTTCGACGTTCCGCGGCATCAGGACGATTAGTCGGAGGAAAGCCTGTGCACGTCCAACAATTGTTATCTGCGCAACAAATGTTACTAGCCTCAAACGCGCCAAAAAACCGATGCGCTCTATCGAAAACCATCCCCTTGACACCGGCGCTCTATGCGATTAGCCTCTCTGCAATCGGACAGCAACATATGTTGCGAAAGCCGCGCACTGGCGGGTGGCGGCATCAGTCGGGGAAGTTAGTCGCAGACAATACTCGAGTGGAGGACTGACTCATGGCCGCAAAAGAAACACTCATCTCTTCGTTCGACATTCAAGAAAATCGCGCTTCGCGAAGCTACGCTCTGTTTCTGTGCGCAACGCTTGTTGCATTATTCCTTCTCGCACTGCCCGCAATCTCCGCCGCACAAACCGCGGGCACTGGCGCTCTTTCCGGCACTGTGACGGATCAATCCGGCTCCAGCGTCGGCGGCGCACAAGTGAAAGTTACCAGCGAAGCTTCTGGCGAAGTGCGGACGGTCACCACCACTCCGACCGGCTACTTTGTCGTTCCCTTGCTCTTGCCCGGCACGTATCACGTCGAAGTCAGTCAAACCGGCTTCCGCTCCGTTAGCGTTGCGCACATTAAGATTACCGTCACGGAAACCAACGCGCTCACGCTCCGGCTCGAGGTCGGCCAGATTGCTGAGACCGTGGTCGTCGAAGCGCAAGTAGCGCAACTCCAAACGGAAACGAGTTCGCTCGGCCGCGTTACCTCCAGCGAACAGGTCGAATCGCTTCCTCTCGCCATGCGCAATTTTACCCAGATCATCGCTCTTAACCCGGGCGTATCGGCGGAAGTCTCTAACGCCGGCGAATTGGGCCGCGGCGGCGGCGGTAACAACCAGGATCCCACCGTGTCCGCTGGCAACTGGGCCTCCGACAACAATTTCCAGATGAATGGAGTCGGCGTCAACGACATCCAGCAGAGCGGCTACTTCAGCGCTGGCGTCGCGATTCCCAATCCCGATACCATCCAGGAATTTAAAGTTCAGACCGGCCAATACGATGCCTCGTATGGCCGGAACGCCGGTGCCAACGTTGACGTCGTTACCAAGGGCGGTACCAACGCATATCACGGCGCAGCCTGGGAGTACTTCCGCAATGACGCCCTGAACGCCAACACGTTCTTCCTCAACCAGGTCGGGGCCCCTCGCGCGGAACTCAAACAGAACCAGTTCGGCGGCGACTTTGGTGGTCCCATCAAGAAGGATAAACTCCAGTTCTTTACCTCCTACCAAGGCACGCGCCAGCGCAACGGCCTTGATGTCAACTGTTCTTCCAGCTCGAAGGAAGCACCGCTCACCAATGACCGTTCGCAAGCGGCTCTCGGCGCCCTCTTCGCCGGTCAGTCGGGCGCCCTCGGCGGTACCACCATTAACGCCGACGGTTCCAACATCAATCCTGTCGCCCTCGCTCTACTGAATACCAAACTTCCCAACGGTAATTACCTCATCCCAACGCCTCAAACCATCAATCCCAGCCTTCCCTTCGATTCGCAAGGTTCTATCGTTTTCAGCGAGGCCTGTCCCTTCACCGAAGACCAGTTCATGACCAACGCCGATTACGAGATGTCCTCCAAGAGCAAACTCACCGGCCGCTTCTTTTTCGCAAATAGCGGAATCACCTACACATTGCCAGAAACCAACCTAACTGGCGGCGGCTCCCCTCCAGGCGCTCCCGTCAACCTCACTCAAGACTTCCGCAACTTTTCACTCACCCATACTTACATCTTCACGCCGACACTCTTAAACGAAGCCGAAATTGCTTATCACCGCATTTTTGCCACCTTTGCGCAGGCCATCCCGGGCTTCACTTGGTCGCAGGTTGGCGTTACCGTCGTCCCGCAAGACAATGACATTCCTGCCGTTGCTATTGATGCGGCCGGTACCACCGGGCTCTCCCTCGGCGGCAACGGCCAGAACGTTCAAATCGCGGAAAACACCTATACCTTCCAGGATTCCGTCTCCTGGACGCACGGCAAACACAACTTCCGTTTCGGTGCTGGCCTTCAGCGTGAGCAAAACAACCAAGTTGGCTTTCACTATCTCGCCGGTGAACTCTTCCTTAGCTGGGCCGATTTCATGCTTGGCCAATCCGGCGCACAAAATGGCTCCGGCGTAAGCAACGTCTTCGGCTCCATCGACCTGCTCGGCCTCTTTGATCGCGCTTATCGCGACTGGGAAGTCTGGAGCTATGCCCAAGACGACTTCAAAGTTACTAAGCGCCTTACCCTAAACCTGGGCATGCGCTACGACCGCATTGGCGACTTCGGCGATGCCCAAGGCCGCAACGCTGGTTTCGACCCATCTTTGGCGGACACTAATCCGCCAGCCGGTGGCACCTTGGCCGGTACGACCGTTCCGAACAATTATGTGGGCACTATCCCGGCAGGAGTTAAACAACTCGATAACGATTTCGGCTTGAACGGAATCGGCCAGAATACCTGGAATCCGCGCTTGGGCCTTGCTTACCAAGTGCCCTACACACACGACCGTGTCGTCATTCGCGCCGGTTACGGCGTCTATCACTCCCGCTCGACCGGTCAGCCGTTCCTGCAGCTGATATCCGCGCCGCCCTACGGCCAAATTCGCGAGTTCCTCCCCAACACAACCTTCACCGAGCAGCAACCGCTGCCCTTGGACAATCCGACATTCCCAACGTTCGTTCCCTATTCGCCCAGCACCATAAATTCCATCACCTTCTTTGAGCCTAATTATCGTCCGCCGCTGGTTCAGGAATACAGCTTCGGCACCCAGACGCAGATCACTCCCTCATTGGTTTTGGAAGTCGGCTATTCGGGAGCCCGTGGTCTCCACCTCATTGAAGAGCGATCGGTCAACCAGGCTTCTCTCGCGAGCGCATCGGATCCTATCAATGGCCAGACCACGAATACATTCGCGAATATCCAGTCGCGAGTGCCCTTCACCGGTTTTTCGAGTTCCCTCATGGAACAGATCGAGTCCGGCGGAGCATCGTGGTACAACGCCCTTCTGGTTAGCTTGAACAAGCGCTTCAGTCACGGTTTGCAGGCCCAAGTCTCCTACACCTGGGCTAAGGATGAATCGACCGCGGTTGGCACGACGACAGGGCCCAACGGCGGAACGGTCGTCGGAAATCAGAACGATCTCGCCTCTGGATATGGGCCAGATAACTTCGTCCGTCCCCAGCGATTGGTGATCAATTATTCCTACCAACTACCAAAGCTTCCAACAAACAATGCTTTCGCTCAAGCGGCGCTAGGAGGGTGGTCAGTTCAGGGTGTCACTGTATTCCAAACCGGCCACTATCTCACCGTATCCGACACCAATTCCCAGAACGTTTATGGCATAACAACGGATCGAGCTTCCGTGTCTGGAACTTGCAGCCCCGGACAATACGTAAACCCTGGTTCCACCACCTCTAAACTGCTCGACTACATTAACAAGAGCTGCTTCCAGGCTCCCGCTATCATAGGCGGTGAAGAGCCACCCGGAACGTGCGCTCAACCTCTTCCAGACGGAAACTGCCCAGCCGTGGCAACAGGTTTCGGCAACGCTGGAGTCGGCATATTGCGAGGGCCCAGTGAGCTCAACTTCGATTTCTCGCTCTTCAAGAATTTTCCGATCCATAAGATCAGGGATAGCGCTAACCTCCAGTTCCGTGCGGAGTTCTTCAACATCTTCAATCATCCGCTGTTCCAGGATCCCGACACGAGTTTCACCGATGCAGCGTTCGGGCAAATTACCAACACCTACGGGAACCCGCGTATCGTTCAGCTCGCTCTGAAGCTGAGCTTCTAACCGGAGGCGCAGGCAGACCTTTAGTAAGAAGAGGAACGGTTAAATATAAATCGTGAGACCAAGGGCCACCGCCGCCGGTGGCCCTTAGTTTCCGAATAGCCCAAAAACTGATACCTTGCCTCCTGCAGATTGGGGAACGCAAACTGCCTCCCGCGCTGCCAAGCTGACCTCAGCGCACACGGGAAAGGGCACTACCAGGAGCGAGAGCGATGAACCATACGGCGGCAGTAATCGGTGTGGGATTTGTCGGCAGAGCGCACGTAGACGCTTTGCGGCGGCTGGGAATTCCGATACGCGGCATTCTTGGCAGCACGAAAGAACGCGGCGCGGAATCCAGTCAGGCTTTAGGCCTTGATCGCTCTTACGCCTCGCTCGATGAACTTGCTGCAGATTCTGCCGTCACCTCCGTCCATATCTGCACGCCAAATTACGTCCACTTCGAGCAAGCCAGCAAATTGCTCCGCGCCGGGAAACATGTACTGTGCGAAAAGCCGCTGGCTATGGATTCGCGCGAATCCGAAATGCTGGTAAAACTCGCGCGCGAATCGAATCGCGTCGGCGGCGTCGCCTATAACCTGCGCTACTACCCGCTCTGCCAGGAAGCGCGCTCTCTAATCGAGAAAGGCGAGATCGGCACGCCGCACACTGCGCACGGTAGCTTTCTGCAGGACTGGCTCCTGCATCCGACGGATTGGAACTGGCGTCTGGAACAAAAGCTCGGAGGCGAATTGCGCGCCGTTTCAGACATTGGCACCCACGCCATGGATTTGCTGATGTTCCTGACAGGCAAGAAAATCACCGAGGTCTGCGCAGATCTGGGCACGGTCATTCCTGTTCGCCGCAAGCCGCGCGGCCGAGTGGAAACTTTCAAGAAGACCGACTCTACCGATTACGACGAAATGCCCATGACCACCGACGATTACGCCACCATGCTGCTTCATTTTCAGGACGGCATGCGCGGCGTCGTTACAGTTTCCCAAGTCAGCGCTGGCCACAAAGCCAAGCTGGGCTTCGGTATTGACGGTTCCAAAGGGTCGTTGTGGTGGAATGCGGAAAATCCGAACGAAATGTGGATCGGACGGCGCGAAACGGCGAATGGCTCAATGCTAAAAGACCCAGCGCTGATGACTCCCGAAGCGCGTCCCTACGCCGTGTATCCCGGCGGCCACACAGAAGGCTATCCAGACACGTTCATGCAACTCTTCAAAGATTTTTACGAGTACATCGCGAAAAATGATTTGAACGCGCCGAGAACCTTTCCGACCTTTCAAACCGGCCACGACGAAATGGTGCTTTGCGACGCCATTCTGAAAAGCTCACAATCCCGCGCCTGGGAAACCGTCGAATGGGACTGAAGCATGCGTATTCTTCTCAATTGGAGTGCGGCAGCTCTGCTGCCGTTTTAGCGCGAGTCGACCGCCAAGCGGAAGGGCCGTTATTCGCGGTACCTGCGCCACTCGCTTGTAGGGGCGCGATTCATCGCGCCCTGGCTGCCCGCCGCATCACTTCTGTTGCGGCGGATAACGATAACTCAAACTCGGTGGCATCCGGTCCGAACGCTGTCGCGTGTTGTATTCGAGTTGATAGCCAAGATGCTGCGCATCGTCTGGATACTCTTTGCCAGCGGGATACGGATAAGGCAAAGGCGAATGTCGCGGAAGCGGTTCGACGCTGAAAGCATACGCAGCATAAAAATCGAGATCCTTCTCGAAGCCGTTCGCATAAAAGAAATAGTCGCGCACCCAACCTGCGGGAAGAGCAGGCAAGTTACGCGGATCGAAATCGAGTTTGACGCCTTCGCCAGAACCGAAAACAACGAAGCGATCGTCCGCGGCGGTGAGCAAATCCAGCACATCGCCAAAACGCGTGTAGTTGCCGGCGGCGCGCGCATACGGGCCGGTCATGCTGCGATTCGCGAAAGAATAAATGGTGTCGCTCGCGGGAGTTAGTCGAATTTCACGCGGGTAACCTAGAAATTCCAGCGATGCTTTCGCGAGCGGAACTTCGGCGGTGCGAATTTCCTGCGCCGCTGGGGTTTGATCGATGCGAATCGCGTCCCAATAAATTTTTAGATTGCTGGCAATACGAATGCGGCGCGTGCCGGGCGGAAGTTTTCCGGTAAGGTCCGCGATCATGGTGCGTTCGAGGCCTGCGGGAAAGCCCATGTCTTCGACGACGCGTGTCCATTTATTTTGAGCGTCTAGCGCTTCGACGTACGGAGCAATCACTTTCACTCCGGCTTGGTCGGCGGCATACATGGATGTAGCCGTGAAATAGTCCGTGTAGCCATCGATGATGAGGCGCAGCGGTTTCGCGGCGTCCCACTTGCCGAGATCGAGCTCGATCCAGTGGAGTTTTGCGAAACCAGTGAACGGCAAGCCTTCGAAATCGGTGACGTATTTTCGATCGCGCTGCGAAATCAAAGACAGAACGTCGTTTCCTTGATCATCCCACGCGCCAAGTGGTGGATGCGCTTCCTGACTCGCGATGACGCGAAACTCGGGGAAGGGAGGATTGGAAACGAAGCGCTCGTTGGGAAACACTTCGTAAGACGCGGGATGATCGACGGCGAGAAGACGAAGTTGATCGAGATATACAGTTTCTTCCATCGGCTCCATGAAACGGAAACTGAGCATGCCGTGTAGCGGACGAAGGCTGCCAGCGCCGACTTTTAGATATTCGTCAGGATCGGGAACATCGCGTTCGGCGACGTGGTTCTGACCCGGTCCAACCCAGTGGCCAACGACGCCGGGGCCGATCATATCGGCGATGAATTCGTATTCTTTGCCGTTCCAGGAAAATAATACAGGACAGGAACTGCCGCGGCGGTCAAGTTCGCCGATGGATTGCGTTTTCTTGGCGGCGAGATTTATTTCATCTTGCGGGACGCCTGTGGGCCAGAGGAGACGAACGACTTCTGCATTTTTTTCTTCGCCAAGGCCAGCGAGGATGTTGGGAGCGTTTTGTCCGAGATATCCGGACGCGCCTTGCACTTCCCACTTTTGATAGAGCGGACCCGCGTAGATTTCTACTTTTGTGCCGATGCCATTTTTGTTGTCGGCGAGAGGTTTGAGGTCGATGCTCATCCAGTTGTGCTGATTCGCTCCTTCGTTTTTCAGGAGGAGCGGTGCATTGCCGAGCTGAGTAACGACAAGGTCGGGGCTGCCGTTGCCCTCGAAATCAGCGATGGCAATGGCGCGCGGCTGCGAAAGCTTGACGGCATCGAGATGGGTTTCTTTTGTGACATCGGCCCAACCTTTTGCGCCGAGATTGCGGAGCAGGCGGAGTTCGCCACCGCTGCTGGATTCGCCGACCGCTACCAGATCGAGCCAGCCGTCATTGTCGTAATCGACGGCGGAAATTCCCCAACCGCGTTGCCAACCGAAGTCCGGAAGAGGGACGCGCTCGAGATGCTTGCCATCAACGTTGCGCCAGAGGCTGATACCTGGTGCGCCCGCGTGCGTGAAAGCGAGATCCATCCAGCCGTCTTTATTGAAATCGAAAGCAACGACGCCGACGGCGGGGGGAAGATTTTCCTTTTTGAAATCGATAGCGGAGAGCGGAGTGAATTTACCTTCGCGGGGGTTAAGGAGAATCGAGGGGCTGGCCTCGCCGCCGGCAACGACAAAATCGATGGCGCGATCGTTGTTGAGATCCGTCGTCACGACTCCAGCACCTGTGCCCTCGATGCCTAGAGCAGTCTCGGCGCTCACGTCGGTAAACGTGCTATTGCCGTTGTTTCGCCACAGAACGTTGTGGGGGGCGTTTGTGTCCCGTACCAGAGAGAAATCCATTTGATGGGTGACGTACAGATCGAGATCGCCGTCGTGGTCGTAATCCACCCAGGTCAAGCCGACGCAGCCTTTTTCGCGGCGAATGCCGACTTTGTCGGTGACGTCATCAAATTTTCCAGCGCCGTTATTGTGAAAAAGATGGATGCCGTCGGCCAAGCAGACGGCAAGATCGGTATGGCCGTCGTTGTCGAAATCGCCCGCGGCGCAGCCCAGGCCGCTTCCCGTGAGTCCCAGTCCGGATTCCTTAGTGACATCGGCAAATTTTCCGTTGCCTAAATTGTGGAGAAGGTGGCTGGTGCCATCGGTTGCCGCGCTGACGAGAAAGAGATCGGGTTTGCCATCGCCGTCGTAGTCGAAAAAGCAGGCGCCGGTGCTTGGGCCGATTGGCGTCGCAGCAGCGGGCGGGGTAAGCCCCGCCCCTACAGGAGCCTGGAGTATTGATGTGAACGGTTGCTGAACGAAGTGAACGGGAATGGCGGGTGGAGCGTTTTGGATAGAGCTGCGCGGGAGCTCGGCGAGAGAGAAGCGGCCTTGATCGCCGTAGCCTGCGCCGAATGGTGTGGCCACGTGATCGGCGGTCATCTTTTGGAATTTGGCGAGATGCTCTTTGGCCGCTTCGGCATTGCCGCTGCGCTGGTAAGCGCGGGCCAGGCCGAATTCGGCGGAGGCATGAAATGGAAAAATGGCGAGAGCTTTTTGGAAGGCGACGATGGCTTGATCGTAGCGCTGAAGCTGCGAGTTTAGATAGCCGACGAAATACCAGGGGTCAGCTTCGTCGGCAATTTGCGTGACGTGCGTGAAAGCGGCGACGCCTTTCTCCGCGTCGCCGAGATCTTTGTAGACGAGGCCGAGGTTGTACCAGGCGTAGGGATCTTGCGGAAGCTTTTCGGCAGCGGCCGCGAGGGCGGTGCGCGCAGGCTCAAGTTTTTGCTGAGCGAGGAGAGAGATGCCGAGATTAGCGCGGGCGACTTCGAATTGCGGATCGGCGGCAAGCGATTGTTCGAAGAGCTTTTGCGCGTCGGCGGGGCGCTGTTGATTCATGTAGGCGACGCCGAGAGTGTTGAGGCGATAGGCTTCGGCGGGGTCGATGTGAGGAGCGGCTTTTTGCGGGGCAGAAGCGGATGAAGATTGCGGTGCGCGCGAGTGCAGAAAGGCAGCAGCAGCGAAGAACGAAGAAAGACAAACTGCGAGCATGACAGCCGAACGCCGAAGGGCAGATTGCATCAGGGTATTTGTCCTGTCCGCGAAGTGCGACTAACGCTGGAAAGTTGCGGCGCGGAGTAGTAAAGATTCTGTGTGTAGCGGGGGATAGCGTCAACCGTTTTTCTAGAGAGCTCCTGAGGATGCGCTAGACGAAGTGGCCGGTCGCGGTTCCCCTATTCATCGCGTCACCTGCCATTGCGGACGACTGGCGACTTTAGCACAACTTTCTGGTAGGAAAGTGTGCTTGGCCAGTCGTAGAATCAGCATGAGAGTCGAGGACATGGTGCGACAATGAGCATTCTGATACATCCAGAGCTCGAAACGCGAATTCGCGCTCGAGCTGAAGCTGAGGGGCTCAGCATCGAGGCCTACCTAGAACGACTCGTTCAGGCTGACCAGCAGGGAATGGAAGAGTTAGAAGCACTGGCTCTTGAGGGGCTGGAGTCTGGTGTTCCGATCGAGGCGGGACCCTCATACTGGCAAGAAAAACATCGTCGACTCGATGAACGTCTGAAGAAGACCGAGATGCGGTGAGCGCAGCGTACGTGGTCCGCCCGAAGGCGGACCATGATCTGGACGAACAAGCTTATTATTTTGCGACGAAAGCAGGCCCGGAACTCGGCCACCGCTTTCTCCTCGCCGCCCACGAAACATTTGGTCTGCTCGCTACGCAACCGCAAATGGGGTGGCAGGCGAAGCTCAAAAATCCTATTCTTGCGTCCTTGCGAGTTTTTCGCATGCCGGGCTTTGAAAAAATGTTAGTGCTCTATCATCCCAGCCCTCATGGAATTGAAATTCTTCGTGTGATTCACGGCTCCAGGAATATTGCGGCACTGTTACGCCGTGAAGGAATTGGATAAGCGGCGGATCCGCTCGCAAGGCCGCACAAATGTCAAAGACCGCACCCTGAAAATCACAGGGATGCAGCACCCGGCGCTCTCGATCCCATACCGGTTGCGTTTACAATCGGTTTAGAAACCGTGTCGACTCTTAGTCGCGGGTTTAAGAAGGGAAAGTGGAGTATGAAAAACGACGAACCGGTTCTTTCAAGTCATCGCGTGGTATCGGATGAAGAGTGGCTCGAAGCGCGACGTGCGTTGCTGCGCGAAGAAAAGGAAGCCACGAAACGCCACGACGAGCTTACGAAACGGCAGAGAGAGCTTCCATGGAGGAAGGTTGAGAAGAGTTACATTTTTACGACCACGGCAGGAGACGTGTCGCTCAGCGAGCTGTTTGAGGGCCGGACTCAACTTTTCATCAAGCATTTCATGATGGGTCCTGACCAGGACTGGCAGTGTCCGGGCTGTACTTTGGAAGTGGCCCACGTCGATGGCCTTCTCGATTACTTTGAGCATCACGATATGAGCTATGTGGCCGTAGGCCGTGCGCCTATTGCTCAGATCGAAGCTGTACGCCGCAAGATGGATTGGAAATTCAAATGGGTGTCGTCGTTTAAGTCCGATTTTAATTACGACTTCCACGTCTCCATACGACCTGAGGAGATAGCGAACCATCGCGCTACTTACAATTTTCGTGAATTTGATCCTAAGGGGAGCCAAGATCTTTCCGGCAATAGCATCTTTTACAAAGATGAGATCGGTCAGGTCTTCCACACGTATTCAACTTTCGGGCGAGGTGGAGAGCAATTTCTCGGGATCTACGGCTTTTTCGATCTCCTCCCCAAGGGCCGCGAAGAAAATGGTCCAACTCACGCGTTACCGGATTGGTCCTCGTTTAAGACGAAACACATTCACAACTGCAAGGGCTAGAGTGGCTTTTGCCGGCAATCCGGAGTCTCTTGGCGCAGGCGGCAAAGGCGCCTTCGCCGTCGACATGACAAAAGCAAAGCAGGTTCCTCGCTGCGCTCGGAATGACAATTCGTGGCGTGCGGCGCTGGATCGAAAGGGGCACTGCCCATTGAGCCAAGAAATGCCGGTTATTTTCTATTCCTTGACAGTAGCGCTGTGCGTACCTAGGCTAAGGAATTATGGAAGTGCATCTGCCACCAGAGTTGCAGGCAAAAGTGGAACGCGCGGCTGCCGAGAACAAAAGCGGCGCGGAGGAATATGTCAAGCAGCTTGTGGAGCACTACCTCGAGCATGACGCATGGTTTCGGCAGCAGGTGAAGAAGGGCTTGGACCAGCTCGACGGGGGCGAATCTCTGAGCCACGAAGAAGTGGGAGCCCGGATCGATCAAATGTTTCGCTCGTAGATGCAAGTTCGATGGTCACCCGCCGCCGCTGAAGACTTTTTCCGCATTATTGAATACATCCGCCAGGAAAATCCACCTGCAGCCCAACGCATTGCCAGGACAATCTACGAAAGTGCTGGCTCACTGAAGTCTTTTCCGTACAAGGGCAGAACTGGCCGAGTGGAAGGCACTCGCGAACTTCCCCTGCCGCCGCTTCCTTTCGTGGTGGTTTACCGGCTCGTCAAAGATATCGTGGAAATCGTGAACGTAATCCACGGTGCGCAGAAATGGCCGCCTGAGGGTTGAAGGCGACTACATCTCATTACGCTGAGAATACGAGTGAGAGCTTCCCAAAGGCGGCACGGCAATCTTCTCGCTTTACGGCGCGGCTGAAGCCGTGCCCTGCCCAAGCCCCCACCTCCTGAAGAGTGCAGATCGAGATCCGTACGCTGAGAAGCACAGAGATGGGCACTGGGCTTCGTTCCAACGTCGATGTGTGTAAAATCGCTCTGAGTTAATTGGCAACCTATAGTTTGTTTGGAGACTTCGAACCCCTAAGAGGACTGTGATGAGGAATTTGAGACTACCGTTATTCGTTGCATTATTTTTGATTGCTGGGAGCTCGGGATTTGCGCAGCAGCCTCGTAAGGTGATCATCAATCAGGATTGCTCGGGGCCGGGCGGCAGCAATATGCAGACGTTGCTGACCTTGATTCAATCTCCCAAGGTGGAAGTCTTGGGGATAACTGTGGTCAGCGGAAACCAATGGCGCGACGAGGAGGTCGCACATACGCTGCGCCTGCTGGAGTTGATTGGGAGGACCGATATCCCGGTGGTGCCGGGAGCTGTGTTTCCGCTTGTGCATCGGCGTAAGGAAGCGCTTTTATGGCAGGCACGATACGGAAAAGTTGAGTTCGCCGGAGCTTGGGACGATCGCTGGTGGCACGAACATGACGTGATTCCGGCGCTGAAGGAAGGGCAGCCCACGACAAAGCCAGCCGATGAGGACGCCGCGCACTTCCTGATCCGCATGGTTCACAAATATCCGCATGAAGTGACGATTTACGAAGGTGGCCCGATGACGAATCTGGCGCTTGCCAACGCCATCGATCCGCACTTTGCGGAATTGGCCGAAGGTCTGGTGTTTATGGGCGGAAGCCTGAGTCCGCAGACGGACGATCCGGAGTTTATCAGCAGCCCGCGGCACGAATTTAATTTCTGGTTCGATCCTGAAGCGGCGAAGAGCGTGTTAGAGGCGCCGTGGAAGAAGATCGTGTGCACGCCGGTGGACATCTCCGTCAAAACCAGAATCACGGACGCCATGGTTGCCGAAATCAAGAAGAGCAACAGCGGCGCGGCGCAGTACGTCGTGAAGTATTTTATGGCGGACCAGGGCGGTTCGTATATGTGGGATGAACTGGCGGCTGCGGCGTGGATTGACCTGACGCTGATCACGAAAAAGGAAATGCGCTATATGAGCGTGGATATTGACCACGGTGCGGGTTATGGAAACACGCTCACGTGGGTAGAGAAAGACAACCCGAAGCTAGGTGCGCGGCCGGTGGAAATCCAGATGGATTTGGATCTGGCACGATTTGACAAGATGTTTGTGGAATTGATGAAGGCGCCTACGCCACAGCCTCATTGAGAGCGCACTGTGGCTGTTCCGGCTGTCCCCGTTTGCGATTTTCCGGCTCGATAACCGCCATTTCGATACGAAATCACGTTCAGGGAACCTTTTGAGAATGCAGGTCGTACCTCATGGGGAGAAGGGAGATCCATGTCTCGACGAATTTTTGTGGGTGCAGCGCTAACGATTGTGATGATGATTTTGGCGGCCGCGGAACGTGCGCAAGCTACGTATTCGATCGTGGCTTGCGATGCGAAGACGCGGGAGTGCGGCGTTGCGGTCCAGACGAACAATTTGGCGGTTGGCGCGAGCGTGCCTTATGCGCAGGCGGGCGTTGGTGCGGTGGCTTCGCAATTCGAAACGAATCCGCATTATGGGCCGCGTGGGTTGGTGCTACTGGCGCAAGGCTTTGGTCCGGCGGAGGTGATGAAGAAGATTTTGGCGGAGGATGGAAACTTCGACGGTGAGGGGATTGAGTCGCGGCAGGTTGGGATCGTGAGCGTCGACGGGCGCGGCGCCAACTACACCGGCGAGGAAACTGCGCACGCGGATTGGGCCGGAGCGCGGTCGGGCGTGGGCTATAGCATTCAGGGAAACGGATTGGTGGGACCGACTGTGGTTGAAGCAATGGAGCGGGCGTTTTTGAAGACGGAGGGAGCTTTAGCGGAGAGGCTGATGGCGGCGCTGGTGGCGGGGGACGCGGCGGGTGGGCAGAAGACTGGACGTGAATCGGCTGCACTGCTCGTGAAAACGATGGACGGTTTTCCGATGGATATCGATTTGCGCGTCGACGATTCGAACGATCCGGTCGGAGGATTGAGGAAATTGTTTGATATGCAAAGCGCGCGACAGCAAGTGATTCAGGCGAGCTTGGCGGCGCGAGCGGGACGTTTGGACCAAGCTAGAGCGTTGCTGATCGGAGCCGTTGCGCGAGGACACGATTGGACTCGAGTGTGGATTCGTGGAGCGCGGGTTGCGGAAAATATTGAGGAGCCGCGCTTAGCCCTGAAATATATCGGTGCGGCGTTTACGCAAAATCCGGCTTGGGCGGACGCGGAGATTGGAGAAGGGAACTACGCGGAGATTGGGGCGAGTGCTGAGTTCCATCGTTGGGTGAGTGCCGAGGAGGAGAAAAATGCCGTTGCGGCGTTCGAACAGGTGCGAGGATCGAAGGATACGACGCTGGAGAGGCGGGTTTCGGTAGGCAGAATCTTGTTGGAGGTTGGGCGCGCGGATGAGGCGATCTTGATTTTGAATGAAAGAACGCAGGGGGATGAGGAGTCTATTGAGTTGAGGCTGCTAAGGGCGACGGCGTATGCGGCGGTGAAGGATTACGTCAACGCAATGGCGCAGTGCGATGCGGCGTTGAAGAGCGAGCCGAAAAATTTGCGCGTGCGGATGAGGTTAGAGAAATTGCAGCGGGAGCGGGAGGCGGGGCGATGACGGCATGGTTGCAGGAAATGAGGCAGACGTTGCGGCGGCTTGCGAAGGCCCCGGGGTTTGTGCTGGCCGTGGTTGTGTCGATTGGGCTGGGGATTGCGGCGAACGCGACGATTTTTTCGATGGTTAGCCGGTTTGTGCTGAGTCCGGCGCCGGTGGGCGATCCGAGTACGTTGGTGTCGCTGCACACAACGACGCGAGGAGAATGCTGCAATCATTTTTCGTGGCCGCTTTTTAGCGATTTGCGCGATGAGGCTAACTCGTTTTCTGGCGTCGCGGGCTATCAGGACCTGTTGCCGGCGTCGATTGGAGGCAATGGCGAGCCGGAGCGCGTATGGGGACAGGCGACGACAGCGAATTATTTTGATGTGGCGCAATTGGGGATGACGCTAGGAAGAGGGTTTGCCAGCGATGAGGAAAAGCTGCCTGTGATTGTCCTCGGGCATCGCTTGTGGCAGAGGCGGTTTGGTGCGGATCCGGCGATTGCCGGGAAGACGATTATGCTGTCGGGCCATTCCTATACGGTTGTCGGTGTTGCGCCGCCGGTGTTCCGCGGGGTCGATCTGCCGCTTGATCCGGAGTTTTGGGTGCCGCTTGGGAATCTTGATCAGTTGCTGCCGAAGACTAGCAACTACGATTCACGCAATTATCATTGGCTGGCGGTGATGGGCAGGTTGAAGCCCGGCGTTACGCGCGCGCAGGCTGCGGCTGAACTCGGTGTGCTTGCGCAGCGTTTCGCGGTGGCTCACGCGGAATCGGAGAAGGATGGGGGCTTTCGTTTTGAGACGGCGGGAACACTTTCGCCGCACGATAAATCCGCGGTGATGATATTTCTCGGCGCGCTGACGGTCGTGGTGCTGCTGGTTTTGTGCATCGCTTGCGCGAACGTCGCGAATCTTTTGCTGGCGCAGGCTTCGGGGCGGCAGCGCGAGATGGCTGTGCGGCTGGCGGTGGGAGCGACGCGCGGGCAGTTGATGAGACAGATGCTGACGGAAAGCGTGGTGCTGGCGATGGGCGGTGGGCTGCTTGGCGTCGTGCTTTCGTTGTGGGCAACGCGGGCGCTATCGACATTTCAGACGCCTGCGCCTGTGCCACTGGATCTCAGCGTGAGCATTGACTGGAGAGTCTTGCTGTACACGTTTGGCGTGAGCGTTGGCAGCGGGTTGTTGTTTGGGCTGGCACCCGCGTGGGCTGCGTCGCGAACTATTTTGACGAGCGCGCTGAAAGGCGAGGATATTCTTGCGAGGCCGGGGCGGCGTTGGACGCTGCGCAATGTGCTGGTTGTCGCGCAGATCGCGATGTCGCTGGTTTTGTTGTGCGCTACCGGACTTTTCTTGCGGAGCATGCAGAGCGCGGCTGGAATTGATATTGGATTTCGTTCGCGTGGAATCTTGATGATGTCCGTCGATCCACGGGAGCACGGGTATACGGCAGAGCGGACCGTGCAACTGTTGGGTCAATTGCGCGAGCGCGTTGCGGCGCTGCCGGGAGTTAGTTCGGCGGCAGGGACGGATGTCGCGCCGCTCTCGATGGGAAATCGGAGCGACGGATTTGGCGTTGAAGGACGGCCAGAGACTCTGGATTTGAATTCGAGCGTGGACCTTTATATGGCGACGGCTGGGTATTTCGACACGATGGGGATTCCGTTGATTGCGGGACGCGATTTTGCGAACGAGGGTGTTGTGGAGCCAAAAGTGGCGGTGGTGAATGAAGCGTTTGTTGCGCAGTTGTTCAAGAAGGAAAGCCCCTTGGGGCAGCGCGTTTCGGGTGGCGGCATGACGTATCAGATTATCGGCGTGGTGAAGAATACGAAGTCGCGGACGCTTGGCGAGGAAACTCGGCCGGTGCTTTATCGCTCGCTTTCGCAAAATGTCGCCAGCGATCCTTCGTTTCTTGGTTACACGATCGTGGTGCGATCGGCGGGAGATGCTGCAGGGTTGGCGAATGCGGTACGCAGTGAGATTCGCGCACTCGATCCGACGCTGGCCATTTTCAATGCGGTAACGATGGAAGAGCATTTACGCGGCGCGCTGTTTTTGCCGCGACTCGCTGGGACGCTGTTCGGGGTTTTCGGAGTCGTAGGATTGCTGCTCGCGGCGGTCGGATTATATGGCGTAATGAGTTATTCGGTGAGCCGTCGAACGCGAGAGATTGGCATTCGCATGGCGCTGGGAGCTCAGGCGGGAGGCGTGCAAGGTCTGATTGTTTGGCAGGGCATGGCGCTTACCTTGATTGCGCTGGTGCTTGGTTTGGGCGCGGCTTTTGCGGTGACGAAGGTTTTCACGAGCATTCTTTATGGAATTCGTCCGCACGATTTGTTGACGTTCACGGTTGTGCCGGTGTTCCTTGCCGGTGTTGCGCTACTGGCATGTTGGATTCCTTCGCGGCGGGCGGCGCATGTCGATCCGCTGACAGCGCTGCGATACGAATAAAGTCTCCATGATTTGCGGATCGCTTTTTGGATAAATTCCTCAACCTGTAGATGACTCTGGCCCCGAACTGTGCGCCGCTGATGATTCCTCGATTTGTCTAGCGGATTTCAATAACTTGGTCGCCAAATTTCAGGCATGACTCGACCCTTGGCCACGAGCGCTCGAACGCCGCAAGAAGCGCAGTTGTTCGGCAGTTGCCAAGGCGGACCCAGATGAACTTGATTTTTGCGTCGCGCTTTTTTGCGAGGTAGAAGAAATCTTCGTCTTTGCTGATGATTACGCGTTCGTGCGCTTCGGCGTGACGGCAAATGTCACTATCGCGCGCGTCGCCCAAACCAGCTTCCAAAACGTGCTCGCAATCAAATCCTCGGCTTCGCAGATATTGGGCGAGCGCGACCGGTAGCTGGTTATCAACGATGAATTTCACGACGTCGGAAGCACGACGTGGTCGGTCTGATGAGCTGCGTAGTCCAGGGCCGCGAGGATGTCCTCACGCTCAAGAAATGGATAGTCCGCCAGGATTTCTTCGAAGGAGGCGCCTGCCCCGAGCAGTTCAAGCACGTCGGTAACACGAATACGATGTCCGCGGATGCAAGGACGGCCGCCACACTTATCGGCTTCGACTGTGATTCGATTGAGGCGTTCGAGATTCATTGAATTTCTCGTTGTTTTGACGATACGCAATCTTTTGTTCAAAGGCAAGCTATAGGCCAATTTGCGGGCTACTTGACCATAAACGGGCGGGCACATACGCTCGAATGCCTGACTATGAACAAAATAATTTTGGGGACGATTGCGGAAATTGCTGCGGGAATTCGAGGGAAGAAATTTTCGCCGGTTGAGGTTGTGGAGGCGCACCTGGAGCGAGTGGCGGAGGTGCAGCCGAAACTGAATGCGTTTGTGCATCTTGATGCGGAGGGGGCGCGGAGGCAAGCGCGCGTTGCAGAAGCAACGCTGAAGCGCGGAGACCCGTTGGGGACGCTGCATGGCGTTCCTTTGACGATTAAGAGCTGTATCGATGTGGCGGGCTGGCCGACACCGTCGGGGTCTTTCCTGCGGAAGGATTATGTGGCGCAGGTGGATGCGCCGCTGGTCGCGCGGTTGCTGGCGGCGGGCGCGATTATTTTGGGAAATACGAATACGCCGGAGTTTTTGATGGCGTATGAGACAGACAATTCTTTGAGTGGCAAGACTAGCAATCCGTGGAATTTGGAGCGGTCGTCGGGTGGATCGAGCGGGGGAGAGGCCGCGGCGATCGCGTCGGGCTGCTCAGCAGGCGGAGTGGGGAGCGATGGGGGCGGATCGGTGCGCGTGCCGGCGCATTTTTGTGGGATTTGTGGGTTGAAGCCGACGCCGGGGCGGATTCCCGCGACCGGGCATTATCCTGAAGGTGGAGGGGCGTTTGGTTGGATCGGCGTGGTTGGTCCGATGGCGCGTACGGCTGCGGACGTGCGGACTTTGTTTGAAGTGATGGCGGGGCCGGATGCAGGGGATGCGCTCTCCGCGCCAGTACCGGTGCACAAGATCGAGGAGAAGGAAATACGCGGATTGAAAATCGGGATTTTGGAGAGCGGGGCGCTGGGCAGGGTCACGCCAGAAACGTCAACGGCCGTGGAGCGAGCTGAGAAGATTTTGAGTGAGCAGGGGTTTGCTGTTGAGAAGAAAAGTTTGATCGGGCTCGATCGGGCGATTGAGGTGTGGTGGTATTTCTTTGGACCGGTTATTGCGGACAGCATCCGGAAGGGCGCAGTGGGGCATGAGGGGGAGTTGAGTCCGATGCTGCGCGAGTATGTGGAACTGGCAACTGCGGAGACAACGTTGACTTGCGATGGGTTTCTGAGCGCTTGCGCAGAACGCGACAAGTTGCGCGCGGACATTGTTCGGCAGATGGAAGATGTGAGAATACTTTTGTCGCCGGTGTCGGCCGGGCCAGCGTTCCGGCATGGAGAGGGGAATTGGCGAGTAGGCGAGAAGGAAAACTATCGGGACACGATGAGGCATTCGCAGTGGTTGAACTTGGTGGGATTTCCGGGGTTGGCCGTGCCGCTGGGAAAGTCGCGCGAAGGGTTGCCGATTGGAGTGCAGGTGATCGGACGGCCTTACGAGGAAGAGTTGATTTTGGCGGTGGGGGAGGCGATTGAGCGGGGGCGTGGTTCTTGGCAAGCGCCGAACATTTAGCGTGGGGGCAAACCAGAAGAGGCAAGACGGCAAGAATAAACGGCGAGGCAAGACGGGAGGGGCAAGCCCCTCCCTACAGATTTGGGTTGGTGGGAGGCGGTTGTTTTAGTTCGGGATTGGGGATGGGGGCGTCGCCGTATTTTTCGCGTTGTTTGGTGAGGCTGGAATCGACGAGTTTTTTTGAAGTGGCCAGTTCGGCTTGGGCTTCTTCGCGGCGGCCTAGGCGGAGAAGTACTTGGCCGCGCATGAAATGGACATTTTGATTGTCGGGGACGAGTTTTTCAGCGGCGTCGAGCGCGATGAGGGCTTCGCGATTTTTTCCCTGGCGTTGATAGAGACGGGCCAGGCCGAGGAGCGAAGCGGGCTGGCGGGGATTGTAGCGAAGGGCTTCGCGGAAAAGATGCTCGGCTTCGGCGTCCTTCTGCTGTTGTGAGTAGAGCAGGCCGAGTTGTTCGTAATTGTCGGGAAGATCGGGCTCGATGGCGATGTCTTTGCGGAATTCGGCTTCGGCGCGGTCATGGTCTTCTTTCTTCATGTAGGCGAGTCCGAGACTAAAGTGGACGTAGGGTAAGTTGGAATTCGCGGAGGCGGCGATTTCCAGCTCGGAGATGGCTTTGTCCAATTCTTCGCGGTTGAGATAGGCCTTGCCAAGAATCAGGTGGAACTCGGGAGTTTGGCCGCCGACTTCAACGAGGCGGCTGAGGGCCTTTTCGTCGAGGTCGTTTTGATTGGCGTTGTGGGCAGCGATGTCGAGGACGTAGAGATAGGTGAAATCGTTGGACATTCGCGGCCAGAGGGGCTCGAGTACGGCGACGGCGTCGGCGTAGTGTTCCGTGAAGACGTAGCAGAGACCGAGGAGGTAACGGGCTTGTTGAGAGTCCGGCTGATCGCTGACGACAGAGGCGAGCGGGGCAACGGCTCCGGCGTAGTCGCCGCGGCGATATTTCACGAGGCCGATGTTAAGGCGAATGCCGGACATTTTGGGTTCGAGTTTTTCGGCTTTTTGAAGAAGGGTGAGCGCGTGGTCCCATTCCTTGCGGCGCATGGCGATAACGCCAAGATTGGCGTAAGCCGCGCCGGATTGTGGATCAACGGAGAGCACGCGACGAAAAGCGACTTCGGCAAGGGTTAAGTCGCCGGATTTCAGTGCCGTTTGCCCTTCCGCAAAAGAAGCCTGAGGATCGACCGCGGAGACGTGGCTCGATCCTGCGGGGCTAGTTTGCTGGGACTGCGGAAGCGGGGAGCAATCTAAAGTCGGCGTCAGGAGACAGACGCATAAAGCGATGCCTAAAAAGCCAAAGAGAAAATAGGCGAGCCGCGCACGGAGGCTAGAAGACATCGTTCGGTAGTGTCCAGCAGGGGAAGAAGGAATTCAAGCGGTGAACAGCGGACGTGAACGTAAACGGTCAGGCACAGAAATGGATGGCGCGCGCGATTGGGGCTTACGGCCCGATTTTCAGCTTGACACGGACGCGGATATGCCTTATTAATCCGATTTAATAGGTGCGATTGGGTGCGTTTCTGAATGTCGAGTGGTGGGGCTTCCTCCAATGAGTGGCCTTCTGCAAGCGGCAGATACCAGGGGTACCCGCAGTAGCAGGTGTAATTGTGCCCCCACCAGACCGGTAATCCATATTAAAAATTTGGGGAGGTAGCAAAGTGAAGTTACACGGTCATAGTTTTCATGCTGCTTGTATGCTGAAAAATCTGTCCAAGGTGGCGCGGCTCGTGATCTGTGCGACGATCGCGATTTTGTGCACCGCGTTTGTCGCGAAGGCGCAAGACACTGGTTATATTGGCGGTACGGTGACGGACAAGACGGGCGCGGCGGTTGCTGGGGCGGAAGTGGTCATCTCCAGCACGAACGGCAGCTCAACCCACCCAACTAGCACGAACGGAGATGGCGCGTACGTGGTCGCCGGATTGCCAGGCGGGTCCTACAACATCGTGGTCACGGCTAAGGGATTCCAGAAATATACGGCGAAGGCCGTTGTGCTGGACGTTGCGGCGAAAATTCGTGTGGATGTCCAGTTAACTGTAGGGCAGATTACGGAAGAGGTGGTTGTAACGGGTGAAAGTGTTGCGCAAGTCGAAACGCAATCTTCGGCCCTGGGCACGACTATCAGCGGCACTCAAGTGAATCAACTCGAGCTCAACGGCCGCAACTTCACGCAGCTCGTTACGCTGACGCCTGGTGTGGTCAATCAGACCGGTTCGGATGAGGGTAAGGTCGGCGTCTACGGCAACGTCCAGTTTAGCGTGAATGGGGGCCGAACTGAGTACAACAACTGGGAGCTGGACGGCGGCGACAATATGGATAACGGCAGCAATTCGACGCTGAACGTCTATCCGAACTTGGATGCGATTGCCGAATTTAAGGTGCTCACCTCGAACTACGGAGCGCAGTATGGCCGCAACGGTTCAGGCACGGTGGAAGTGGAGACCAAGTCGGGCGGCAGCTCCTTCCATGGCAGCGCGTTCGAATACCTACGCAACGATATGTTCAATGCCAGGCCCTGGTCGTCGGGAAACATTCCAGGCGATCCAAATCCGTCGTACAAAAAGAACGACTTCGGCTACACAATAGGCGGACCCGTCTTCATCCCTCATCACTACAACACCGATAAGAACAAGACCTTTTTCTTCTGGTCGCAAGAATGGCGCCGCGAGAGGAACCCTTCATCGATTGACCAAAACGTTCCCTCGGTTGCCGAGCGTGGCGGTAACTTTTCAGATCTGTGTCCAGGACCTGATTGCCCCAACGTCGCCAACCCTGCGGCGGTACCCATTAGTGCCGCGGGTCAGGCGCTCGAGGCTTTGATCCCGTCGCCCAACACGACTCTCGGCGGTTTCCCTGCATTCGCCGACACCGTTTCCACCCCGACTACGTGGCGTGAGGAACTCATACGCGTCGATCAAAACATCTCGGATAAGTACCGCCTGACGTTCCGATACATCCACGATTCATGGTCGACGGTCGTCCCCAACCCGTTGTGGGGCGTAGGCACTTCCGATTTCCAAAATATCCAGACCAACTTCGTCGGGCCGGGTACGAGCTTCGTCGCACGCCTGAATGCGAACATTTCACCTACCTTGCTGAATGAATTCGTGGCCAGCTACACGGCCGACCACATTTTCTTGACGGCGCTCAATGGGCCGCCGGGTCTCCCCGCCGGTTCCATGGGCTCGCTGTTCAATAATGGTCTTGGTGGAAAGCTTCCAGCCATCAATCTTAGTGGTAACACGGCGTACGATGGCGGCGCCAATGGTGCTCTAGCGCAAGACACAGGCTACTTTCCCTGGAACAACGCCAACCCTACGTACACCTACCGCGACAATTTGACGAAGATCGCCGGCAAGCACACTTTGATTATGGGCGTGTATTTCGCGGCTGCGCAGAAGAACGAGGATAACACTGCAAACGTTCAGGGGGTTCTTTCCTTCAGTACGTCCTCGCCGATCAGCACTGGAAATTCCTTCGCCGACATGTTGATGGGGAATGTCGCGCAGTATAGCCAGACGGACCTGGAGAGCAAGTACTACAACCGCTACAAGATTGTTGAGCCCTATTTCCAGGATGACTGGCGGGTCACGAAGCGCCTCACTCTAAATCTCGGCGTGCGTGTCAGCCTTTTTGGAACTTACCGCGAGAGGTACCAGCATGCTTTTGCCTTTGACCCAGCTACGTTCACCACATCGGCGGAGCCGGGACTTTTCTATGACCCGACTAACTCGAGCAATCCACTGAATGGTTCTTTGGTAGGGGGCAACCCGTTCAACGGCCAGATACAGTGCGGCGGAACCGGAGGAACATCCTCAATCCCTGGCAGCGTTCTCACTGCTTTCCCTGGTGCCACTGTGGGCCCGTCTTCTAACGCGGGCTGCCTGCAAGGACATCTCTTCAACCCGGCACCGCGAATCGGGTTCGCATTCGACCCGAAGGGCGACGGCAAGATGGCAATTCGGGGTGGCTACGGCATATTCTACGAACACACAAACGGTAACGAAGGCAACACCGAATCGCTAGAAGGTTCGGCTCCTTTCGTGCTCACTTCCTCTCAATTTAACGTGCAAGGCTATACCAACGTCGGAGCCGGAGGGGGATCGCTCTTTCCGCTCTCGCTGACGGAAATCCCGACCAAAGTGCAATGGCCTTACGTCCAGCAGTGGAACTTGGACGTTCAGAGAGAACTGCCGGAGCACATCGTCTTGAGCGTAGCCTATGTGGGAAGCAAGGGTACGCACCTGACGATTCTGAGCGATGGCAATCAGCTATTTCCAGCGCCTGCGGGGAGCAATCCATTCGCTCCGGGACAGCCGATCACGGCCGCGGATTGCGCAACCATCGTGAATCCAGCCACTGGTTTGCCAGCCCCTGGCGCTACGCTCGGAAACGGCACGCCAGTTCCTAATGCCGCACTGAGCAATCTTTTCGTGGCATGCGGAAACAGCGCGGATTTGGTAAGGACGAACTTTCCGGGAGTGAGTACCGTTCCGAATCTGCAGGACGGTGCGAACTCGATCTACAACGCCCTGCAAGTCTCCGCGAACCGCACCGTTGGGGACCTGACGTTGAGCTTGGCCTACACTTACAGCCACTCGATTGACGATTCCTCTGACCGGTCCGATACGGCCTTCGTGAATTCTTACGACTATGCCGCTAACCGGGCAAGCTCTACCTTCGACCAAAGACACAACCTGGCGATCAGCTATGTGTATGCGTTGCCCTTCTTCAAGAGTTCGTCGGGATTCGAGCGTGTGGCCCTTGCGGGATGGCAGATTTCGGGCATCACCGTTGCTCAGACTGGAAACCCGTTCAGCGTAACCAATAACACTCAGTTTGGCGACAATGCTGGTGTCGGCAATGGCGAGGGAACCGGCTCACGGCCGGACCTCGTCGGTAATCCTAGCGCACTCACGGCCGCCCAGAAAAACGCTATTGATTCCACTTCGTTCGGGGTCCTCTATTACAACCCGAGCGCTTTTGCGATTCCGACCGGACTCACTTTTGGCAATGTGGGGCGCGACACGCTCTACCTGCCGGGCCGTCTCAACTTTGACTTCGGACTCTCCAAAAAATTCTCGATCAATGAGAAGACCGGGTTCGACTTCAAATGGGAGATGTTC
This sequence comes from uncultured Acidobacteriota bacterium, assembly GCA_963740015.1. Lineage (GTDB taxonomy): Bacteria > Acidobacteriota > Terriglobia > Acidiferrales > UBA7541 > Acidiferrum. Next base: position 41,372 of record CAVUCM010000050.1, read on the forward strand.
AATATGTTTAACCATACGCAATTCAATTCGATCGACTCGGGTTTGAACGATGCAAGCTTTCTGCAGCTGAACGGGACGCACGATCCGCGACGCATGCAGTTTAGCTTACGGTTCTTCTTCTAAACGGAACGGAAACGAGAAGGGCGGTCCGACCTGGTCGGATCGCCCT
>CAVUCM010000051.1:0-8607 GCA_963740015.1 uncultured Acidobacteriota bacterium
GCGGGCCAACCCCGAGCAAGTTCGACTCCGGGAAACTTGAATTTCACTTGATTTCATAACGATGCTGGCTCCCCCGACCCGAGTAGACTTTGGTTGACGACCAAGGCCCGGGAGGAAGGAGCCAGACATGATGATTATAGGAGTAGATTACCACCCGAGCTTTCAGACGATTGCATTTTTGATTGAAGAGACTGGTGAGTGTGGTGAACAGGAACTGAACCACAGTGATGGACAAGCAGAGAAGTTCTACCGAGAGCTGAAGCAACGAGGAGTCAGCGTACGCGTGGGGATGGAAGCCACCGGGCATTCACGCTGGTTCGAGCGGTTACTCGCAGAGCTGGGTTTCGAGTTGTGGATTGGAGATCCGGCGGAGATTGAGACCAAGCGGGTCCGCAAGCAGAAGACCGACCGTGAGGACGCTCGACTGTTACTGAGACTGATGCGGGAAAATAATTTTCCGCGAATCTGGGTACCCAGTCCGGAGAATCGTGATCTGCGGCAACTGCTTTGGCATCGGCATCGGCTGGTGCAGATCCGGACGCGGATCATGAATCAGCTGCAAGCGGTGGCTATGAACGAGGGCTATCGCTGGAAGAAAAAGCTGTTCAGCCAACAAGGACGAGCACTGCTAGAAAAACTCCCGTTGGCTGCCTGGGCCAGTCGGCGCCGGAAAGAATTATTGGAGCTGCTGGACCAGCTGGATCCAAAGATTGCGGAGTTAACGGCGGCAGTCGAGCAAGAAGCCAAGAAACGGCCCGAGGTGGTGCAGTTGATGACACATCCTGGCGTGGGACCCATCACGGGACTGGCTTACGTTCTGGTCATCGGGACGCCGGGACGGTTTCCTTGTGGCAAGCAGATCGGCAGCTACACGGGGCTCATCCCGTGCGAGGGCTCCAGTGCCGGCAAGCAGCGACTGGGACACATCAGCAAGCAGGGCAATACTCTACTGCGCTTTTTGCTGGTGGAAGCATCGCAAGCAGCCGCACGGTGCAACCCGGACTGGCGACGTCGGTATGCACACCTGATGATGCGCCGGGAAAAAAGAATTGCCAAAGTGGCCATGGCCAGAAAACTCGCTGTTCGGTTGTACTGGATGTGGCGAAATAATTGGCAATATTCGCAGTTGGTTGAATTCGGTTCGAACGCGGGAAAGCTCGGAACCGTCCATGGCGTAAAGTAGGACGTCGTCCACTTGATTGGGCATCCCGCTCCCTGCAAAGGGAGTTTGAAGAAGTAATCATGGTCGAAGTTTTGATCGGAGAGATGGTTGGGTCGGACTGAAGCCGCCCGACAGATTACAAACGAGCCGTGGTCGTCGATGCTGAGAAGAACGAACAAGAAAGAAAACGAAAGAGAAAAACTCTTTTAGGTGAAAAGAAAGAAGTCTGCTCAAAAAGGGCTTGACGGGGCCAGCATTGTTAGAGATGGACGGTAACGGCGTTCTATAAAAGGGGATGTCAAGAAAAATAGTTCACCCTCGACTGGAAGGAGGGAAGAAAATTTTCCTACCATCCAGCCCTTGTGTTGGAGCGAGACTCCGGAAGTTTCCCTTTTCCGCGGTTTCATCTCGTTAGCGTGACGACGTCCTTCGGCTTCTGACGCAAACAAGCAGTGTGGTCGTAAGTTGCCAACCATGGTTCTATCTGAGGCTCGAGGCCTATAGCTTTTTCTGGTTGTCCGAGGGGGCATATGGTTAATCCAGGGACTCCGTGCCGGAGCACGATGGCCCAACGCCGTTATGGATACTCACCCTCGAACCAAAGCGCCTGAAGAACCGACGGACCACCGCTAGAGATGTAATCCAGAGATGGAAGGGTTCTCGACAGTCGCTCAAGCTGCTTGTTGTTTCAGATGTTCAGCGTCGAAGCGCACTCCTTTCTTCCAAACCAGCAAAGTGATCGCAGCGATCTTTCGTGCCAGAGTGAGACGCGCCATCGGAGGCTTCAGCCCTTTGGCAACGAGCGCAGCGTAGAAATCCTGGAAAGGCCCTGCGACCCCAGCGGCTCGTATGGCCGCACCCTTAAATATATTTTTCAGATCGTGATTATGGTTTTGGTTGAGTCCGCGGATGGCGAGGAGTTTCTTGGAACGCTTGATCTGGCCTTCCACAAAGCGGTACTCCCCACTGACGCTGGTCTTCAACGCCAAGCCGCTATAGGCCCAGAGTTGCCGCTTGGTGCGAAACCGGTGCGGTGTTTGTAGGAGCGCGAGCAAGAGAGCTGCACGAATTGGACCGATCGAGGGGATCTGACGCAACAGCTTCGTGGCCTCGTACTTTCTGCTCTCGGCCAGCAGCTCTCGCCGCGCTTGCTGGTGCAAAAGCAGCAGCGCGTCGAGTTGCTGGTAGTACATCTCGGCCCGGCGGCGCACGCCGGCTTCGGTGATTTTCTCGAGCCACGCAGCGCGATGGCGCGGCGCGTACACTTGCTGACCGGCACAGGGGATGGCCCAGCTTCGGTAGAGCGCTTTCAGACGAACCATCACGCGGGTGAGATCTTTGGTGATGGTCATATAACTGCGCGCGAGTTCCTTCAGCATTCGCAGGCCCGTGTTTTCGTGAAAAATGGACCGGAGAAGATTGGAGCGCAGCAGTTCGGCGAGCTTCCGCGAATCGATGCGATCGTTCTTGTTTCCTACCTTGAGCAGCGCATTCTTCCGTGGATCACAGACCAACACTTGTGTGACATGGGGTTTGAGCAAGTCGTGCAACCAGCCTGCGCAGGCGCCTTCCTCTAAGGTCACATGCAAACTGCCGCGCAAACCGCAAAGAAACTGCAGAATGGTTTCTGCCTTCGTCTCCAAAATGGACTCCATCACCAACTTCCCGCTGGAATCCAATACCGTCGCAGAGATCGTTGCCTGATGAACATCCAGCCCAATATACTTAGCGTCATTCATGAGGGTGCTCCTTGTAGGTGCTGATGCGAACGATCAAAACCTACTCCAACGGGGCGCCCTTTTATAATGCGTTTACCAAGCCCTGCGCGGTTTAAGTGCCGCCATTTCTTCGTCCTTCAACGCGTTGGGGGGATAGCGGATATAGCCGGAAAAAAGGGACCACGCCTGTGCCTCGGGCCCGCGCGTTCGTGCGGCGGTCATGCGTTCCGCGCAACGCGGAGACACACGCGACAAAAAGCGATTTTCACCAAATCCGACGCCGTTAGAACGGATGTGCGTTAGTTTTCATCCGGCGCATAAATATTCTCGCGGGAATACTTACGAGAGGGAGTAAACAAGCGTTTTTGGCGTGTTCCGCTGACAGAAACCGCTGAAACGAGGCCCCTTGCAAATACGATTCGCGTGCATCACAAACACATTTAGAAAAAACACAATGCAGCGATGAAATGTGTTTCCGTAGAAACCGAAAAGTACAAATGTGAATTGATTTTCACTTCTCCGGTAACGGCTAATTGTCGATGGAATTGTCTAGCACGGAAGCTATAATTTAAGCGGCTTTGCAGAGGAGGCTCACAATGTACCAGCCGCGATTTTGGTGCTTGATTCTCTCTGTTGCTTTGCCGCTGACTCTTCCCTCGTTGCTCCATAGTCAATCCGGAAGCTCTGCCGCGCCGTCGCAGCGGCAAGACAGCAAGATCGTTACCCTGACTGAATGCGAAGGCGTGGACAACTGCGCAATATGGACGTTTATAGGAGGGCAAGGTAGCGGTCATTGGCGAACTGGGCAGAATGCAAATCTGATGATTACGAGCGGGAAAACGATTGATGCCAAGAGCTGGGCGATTACCATCCATCGAGTGGACGTGACAGGCACCGCCCAAGGTTATGTCGCGGACTATGAGGGAACGGTAGAGAATGGGCGAATCGGAGGAAAGTTCAAGTCTTCATGGAAGGGCAAGGAAGATGCTGGAAATTGGTACGCGCTTCCCGGTGCCCCAATAAATCCCCCCACTTCATTTCATGCGTGCGCGGCTGGCAATTGCCTCACCTACACTCTGGAAAACGGTCAATACAAGAACTACACGAACTTGCCGTACCAACAAAATGAGGTAAGAACAATAACTGTCAAAACCTTCGAGCGGGATTCGATAGTCTTCGACCAAACCGATACCGGGAGCTATCCGTTGACGGCGATCTGGAAAGGTAACGTAACAAACGATGAGAGCGACACGGCCGAGGGCGTCCTTCAGTTTACCTCCTGGGCCGGGAAGCCAGTTCAAAACGGAAAACTCATACCGTTTAGACTCACGTGGGGTGCGGCAATCGACGCTCAGCCGGGCAGCGGCCAAGGTGGTCCCAATGGTGCGCAGGCGGCACAAGGCGAGGCGTGGACCAACGACCAGAAGTTGAAGGGCGGGGAACTATTTTTAGGCACATTTCAGCTTTTATGGGAGATCGCGCGCGCCTCGAATGCAAGTAATTGAATGCCAGATTAAATAGCCTGTGCCTCGAAGTGAGTTGTAGTTCTCGGAGTTCGCAGCCTAACTGCTAGACAGTCGCGTAGCCAGAGATGCGAAGTAATACTTCACCGGGAGGGTTACGGCGTAAATCAGGACCTAGTCTCTTACTTCCGCCCGGACCCCGGGGAGGCTCCCGATAGCCGATCAATCGCAGCTTCCACATCGGTGACACCGGCTGGCATCCCCGCACCTCGGCCTACATAATCCAGCACGGATTTAGATACGCCATCAAAGGAGATCGATGACACGTACGTCGGCATATCGGTCACCCCAGACACATAGCCCGAGGCGAGAGAAAAATAATCCGCTCCACGGAACGTATCCACGAGCTTCAGCAAAGACGCGTGCGAAATCTGCACCTTTCGTTTTCCCGTGGCGCCGACGAAGGCTTGCCCGTCATATAACACCGTTCCGTCACCGCGAATTTCGATCGCATAGGTAGGACACATCCCGTAGCAGCCGCTGCGGTTGAGGGTGATTCGCAACGAATTCCAATCATGAATTTCAGGAAAAGGAACGCGTGCCTCAGTAAATTCGTCGACCGGCAGGATGGTAACGGATTCTCGTACTCTGGCAATTACAGGCTGGCCGTTTCGCTCAAATGGCTTGTACCGCCATGTCTTGCACAGAAGTGTCAGGTCGCCAATAAATCCGTCGGACGTTTGTGCACTCACTGCCTTCCCGTCCGTCCCGACCACGACTTCGAATGCCGCGGCGAAATGCTCGTGGCCGAGGTTCGTATAGATCGGGCCGCGGTCGCCAATACGGTGTTCAGCGGTTTCCGCTTCGAGAATCTCGACCGCGGACTTGGAATCTTGGCCAAATCCAACGAGCGGCCCAATGAAAAAAACAAGCAGAACCCACTGCAGAGGTCCGTTCATACGTCGCCAATTGTAGTCTCGCAATCGAAAACAAACAGAGGAAATTACAAATTGGGAGGCGAGCGTTGTTAGGACCTGGTATGTCGCCCTGCGGGACAAGTGGCGGAGTTGGTTTGTTCCACTTGGATTGATAACACGTTAATGGAGCAGCCCAAGACCTATCAGTTCGGTCCAAAGCGTGGCGGCGTCTGTAAATACGATGCCACGCATACCAAAGGCCATCGCTGCCTCTACGTTGGGTTCGCGGTCATCGATGTAAACAGTCGAGGCAGGGTCGATTGCAAAAGTCTCCAGGAAAAGCTCGAAAATGCGTGGATCAGGTTTCAGCAGTTTCACTTCGCCAGAAAGCATGACTCCCCTGAAACACTTCAAAAACTCGAACCGCTTCAGAGCGGCAGGAAAGGTTTCAGCAGACCAGTTGCTCAGCGCATATAAGGGAACTCTCTGAGAATTCAGCTGCGTTAGGATGTCAACAGTGCCAGAGATCGGCCCGGCTAGCATCTCGTCATACCGTCGGACCCAGGCATCAATCAACGGTGCCTTATGCGGATGAACTAGCTTAAGTGAAGAGCAGGCATCGGCAAACGGGCGACCAGCGTCCTGTTGTTCGTTCCAGGATTCCGTACACACCGAGGCGAGAAACTCCTCCATCGCTTCGGTGTCGCCAGCAAAAAGCTTGCGATACAAATACCGTGGGTTCCAATCAATCAGAACGCCGCCGAGATCGAACACCGCGATGGAGCATTCAGCCATAAGGAGAAAAATTCTAACTGAGAGAACGACTCCGGTCGAGGTGTTCGGTATTCCGCGATCCTGCCTTTCAGATCACGCGCAAAGCCCAAGAGGGAGACTCAGCTAGACCCCTGGTATGTCGCGTTACCGGACAATGAGGATTGGGCTGATTTCACTTGTACGATAACGGCTGCCAGCTCAACCGGTCGATGCAACACTTTCTAATAGCCTGATCCAACAGCACTTCCCCGAGAAAATCGATCTGTCGGGCGGTACTCAATCAGAACCTAGCCAGGGCAGTGTTCCGTTCGATTCAACACTTGTAAGCGATTTTAGCCTTTGAGACTCCAGCAGTCAGACCTTGCGCTGAGTGTTGCGTCGACCCATTGAGATCACCGCGTTTATCTGGCACTGAGTCTGTGTTAATTGGCGTGAATGCTCTTAATTCGAGCACTTCTCCGGGGACCTGTTACTTTTGACAATTCACAGCGGGGCTGGATGGCTATATGTTCCGGTCACTTGTAGCTTAACGGGGGATCCGGCGCTCGACACTTTGACATCTACCACCCGGAAGAATGGCTTTTCAAGGCTGAATCCTTTCACCGAAGCGACTGGATCTGAGGACCGAGGAAAAGAATGGTTGTGGCCGAGACCCGTAAGAGTGATTCCAAAACAGACGCTCAGCGCGTCTTTGAAGAGCTGCTTCGCAAAACAGAAGCACATCTGAAAGAAAAGGCGTCTCTAGAATTCGAAGGTGGGAAACTGGACGGAGTTTTCAAGAAAGAATCGCAAGCACTGAACGACGAAGTCTGTTCCTTCGAACTGGCTCTCGATTAGCGCTGCCAGCTCAACCGGACATTCCAGCAAAGGATTTTCTCTATGTACGAAACCACTTCCAACGATAAAGCCAATAGGTGCCCCTATTGCGGCAGCAAACAATTCTTCCGATCGAGAAGAAACGGACTCAAGGATTGGCTCCTTTACCATCTGTTGTTTCATAACCCCTATCGCTGCGCGGCCTGCGATGAGCGCTTCTTTCACACCAGCCACGGCCATCATCACAGGGAACACCAGCACCATCAAGCCTAACCCTGAGCGCGCACGGCTAGTCAACTTACCGGACGCGCGGAAAGTCCCGGATCGGCACCTGTCCGGTAACGGCTGCCGGTTCACATGGTCGACGCAACACTTTCTAATAGCCTGATCGAACAGCACTTCCCCGAGAAAACCGATCTGTCGGGCTGTACTCAATCAGAACCTAGCCAATGCAGCGTTCCGTTTGATTCAACACTTGTAAGCGATTTTAGCTTTTGAAACTCCAGCAGTTAGACTTTGCGCTTAGTGTTGCGTCGACCCATTGAGACCACCGCGTTAATCAGGCGTGAGCCGACGAACCTTACTCTACGAGATAGCCGACAGAGCCGTAACCGCAGCCAATTAGCAGAGCATCTTCGATATGCAACGGCCTGATTCGCCTCAATTTAGGAGATCGCGGGCCAGGCTCTTCACCCACCCTCGGGTAAGGTACCACCGATCCGCCAGCGTCAGTGGAGGTTCACGCCGCACCTCCTTCACTTCGCGAAAATTACTCGGCACTTCAAACAGCGCAGGATCTAATGGCCCCTCGTAGAATTCCGTTATTTTCTCCTCGTTGCTGTAAACAGTCGGCCGTTTCGTTCCGTCCGGGAGCCTACTAATCGATCGCGAACTGTTCTTGCGCTCAATCGCAAACCCCGTTTCTCGAATTCCGTCGTCAATGAATTCGAACCTCTCCGCGCCCGCTGCGTAGTATTCGTGACGAGGATCCTCATTACGCCGCGGCCATTTAAATTCACACGAGATGCTGGTGTCCAAGTCGATGTACCACCCATCCGTCACCTTGTCCTGCTGCTCCAGATGCGATCCGGCCAGAGGAGTTCGTTTCCACGTCTTGATTAAGTGCCGAGCCTCATGTCCGTAGAAGTTCTTTCTTTCGCCCGTATCAACTGTCTCTGTTTCTTCGCGCACAGTCGGCACCCAGGGCGCGACTTTTTGGAAAATCTTCTCCCTTCGCTCTTTCATCTCATTCAGCCGCGCTTCTATCTGTTCTTTTGTTAACTTGAATGCTGGGTACGCCGCCGCCGCGTATTCCCGATCTTCCAGATTCATGTCGAAGGTTTGCCCAAGATCGCATCTAGCGATAGACGCGAGCGATGGCCCCGGCCGCGTATCGGGTGTTCCATCGCCGTGCACGGCGACTGTGGCAGACCGGTACTCCATTCTGCTTCGGTCTCCCTTAAGAAAAACTGTTTGCTCGTTAGTGGTTTCGGCGGTCCCGAATCTCGTAGTCATTTTGATCCCAGAAGTTCTTGGGATGGATTCCACCGACTTGCTAGATACTTGTGGCAGAAAAACGGCTGCAAGAAGACAAAGTCCGGCCAATAGACGCATAGGCGTAGCCCTCCACCGTGAGGAGCCCAAGGTTAGACCACCATTTTACGCCTTCGCGTACAGCCTCGATAGGCCCGTACGCGAAATTGTTGTCAAATCTCGATTAGTCGGCTTACCGGAAACTTGAAAATCCTCATAGACGG
>CAVUCM010000052.1:0-11187 GCA_963740015.1 uncultured Acidobacteriota bacterium
ACTCGAATAGATCGAGCGCGCCATGCACCGCGTCGAGCGCAAAATAACGTGTTTTACGCGCCCGGCCTATTTCGTAACGAACGCGATAAACCCAAAACGGCACGTAAGCATCGGCAATTCGCTGCAGAGGGCCACCACGAACCCTCCAGTAAACACCGCTGAACACACCCGAGCGGAAGCCGCGGACGGCTTCCTCCTGCGTGACGTTAGGCTTCAATGTTCGAATCGCAGTAACTCTCATCATGCCCGTCTACGCGGCTCCTAGCGGAAATAAATCCACAAGCTGATCACCGTCGCAAGCAAAAGAAGACTGGCGAAAATGTTGATCCGCCGCTCAGTTGGCGTTTCGTGAGCGGGTTTGCGCTGCGGTATGCCTACCGCGACAGTTTCCATTTTGTCATCGACCGTTGCAAAAGTCAGTCCGGCAAGCTGTTTACGATCGGGTGCCTTGGTCATAAGGCTGACCGCGATGAGAACAAACGAGCAGACCACAAACATGAAAATCGCGTAATCCAGGAAGTTCATGTCGATGATCCATCGAACTAGCGGGGGATTCGAAATGACCACTCGCTGCGCGATCCGCAAGCTCCAAAATAAATCGCGTCGCTCCCAATACAAATCCAGTTAGAAGCGAGGTGATCGCCCCCGAACCATTCAGGCGCGGCCACAGAATGCCAAGCACAAAGCACGCGGAAATTGGCGGGCTGATATAAGCCTGAACGCTCTGCAAATAAATATAGAGTTGGCTGCTGATGTAATGGATGAACGGAACCCAAAGCAAGCCAAGCAACACCATGAAGCCAGTCGCCATGCGCCCGAAATTAACGAGTTGGCCTTCAGAGGCCTGCGGACGAATCTTTTTGTAGAAATCCAGCGTCACCAGCGTGGATGCGGAGTTGAACACGGAGCTCATCGCACCCATAACCGCCGCGAGCAGCGCAGCCATGACCAACCCGACCAGACCCGTAGGCAACAGATTGAGGATCAGGGTCGGGTAAGCAAAATCGGGCTTCTTTACCTGCTCAGGGAAAAGCGCGAAAGCAATAATTCCCGGGAGTACCAGCATGAACACCGGCAAAATTTTCAGAAAGCCTGCGAAAATAGTGCCTAACTTGGCGTGCCCTTCGTCACGGGCGGAAAGCACGCGCTGCACGATTACCTGGTCAGTGCACCAGTACCAAATCCCCAATATCGGCGCTCCGAAAAATATGCCTGTCCACGGAAAATCTTTGTCACTCGAGGGTCTCATCATGTGGAAGTAACTCGCAGGCACCATCGTTCGCAGGTGTTCGAAACCGCCTACGCGGTGCAGCCCAATGATCGTTAGCGCGACGGCGCCGTAATCAAAATCAAGGTCTGGACCGTGTCGGTATAGATGACCGCAGATAAACCGCCGGCTACAGTGTAAATGCCCGCGCGATAACCAGTACGACCGCCGTCTTCCACAGCGACCATCCCGCCACCCGTTCCAGCACAACGCTCGCCGCATAAAGTTGGACGGAGATCTTTGTGAAAATGTAGGCCATGATCGAAATCGCGGCCAAGTATACGGCGCAGTTGCGATTGAACCGGCGCTCCAGAAACTCCGGCATGGTAAACACATTCGAACGCAAATAAAACGGCACGAACACCCAGCCCAGCACCAGCAAGATCAAGCAAGCGAGCCACTCAAAATGGCCAACGGCTAATCCAGATGAAGCGCCCGTGCCCGACAAACCAATAAAATGTTCGGTAGAGATGTTCGAAACGAAGAAAGAGGCGCCGATGAAAAACCATCCAATGTCACGGCCGGCGAGGAAATATCTTCGGAAGTTCGCTCTCTTCGCGAAAAATAAAGCCCAATCCCGAATACGATGGCGAAGTAGATCCCGATGATGACGAGATCCAAGGTGGCAACGCTCTGTGAGCAACCGTGACCTGCGATGCAAATAGCATCCATCCCTCCTTGGCATCCGCCGGCGAATTCCGGCCGGAATCTTTTGCTCAGTTGAACTTGCCTTCGCGAGTGCGCATCGCGCACGAAGCCCTCGTTGGCATGCGCGTGCTTGGTACAGTGAATTTCTGCCGCCCCTAGATTGAAATTCGGCGTGCGCAGTCTATAACAGGGCAAGACAAGGCTCAATGGCTGTTTCGCTCTTTGAGATGGGCAAAAAAGGCCCTCCTGGCCATCCTCAATGGAGGAAGGCAATCGCGATTTGCCGTGATCCACGGATCAGGGTAAAAGAGAGGGGGAGGAAATATGACCAAGTTGCTGTTTTGTCTGCTGTTCTTTGTAACCGCGCTCATGGCCGCGGATAAGTTCATTTACGATTTCACCCTCAATTCGATTGAGGGACAACCGGCGCCGCTCAGCTCATATAAAGGTAAATCGTCCTGCTCGTGAATGTGGCGAGCCGTTGCGGTTTCACTCCGCAATACACGGCGCTAGAAGCGGTCTATGAGAAATACAAAGACCACGGATTCGTCATTCTCGGGATTCCAGCGAATAATTTTGGTTCGCAGGAACCGGGCACGAATCAGGAAATCAAAACTTTCTGCCAGAGCAAGTACAGCGTAACCTTCCCGATGATGGCTAAGGTTTCGGTGAAAGGCGAGGACACGACGCCGCTCTACCAATTTCTGACGGACAAGACCACCAACCCGCAGACCGGCGGAGAGATAAAGTGGAATTTCACAAAATTCCTGATCGGGCCAGACGGCCACGTGCTCGCGCGCTTTGAACCCGCTGTCACGCCGGATTCGCCGGAAGTGACTGCCGCGATCGAAAAAGCGCTCACTCAAGCAAAAAAGTAGCCGCAAGTCCAAAACAGAAAAATGATGGACGCCGCCGCAAGCTAATCGGCCTACGGCGGCTCCATCGCTCTCTAGCGTTCTGCTAGCGCATGCTCGTGCAGAAGCCTCATCATAGGTTATGGCGATCGTTTCGCTACTAAACGTCAGCAAGGACTACTTCACCGACGGCCAACCGGTCCGCGCGCTTCAGGACGTTTCGCTCGACGTGAATCGCGGCGAATTTGTCGCGCTTGTCGGGCGCAGCGGCTGCGGTAAGTCCACCCTGCTAAATCTTGCAGGAGCAATGGACTTCCCGACGTCCGGTCGGGTCCTGCTTGATGGCGCGGATACATCCACTCTCAAAGACGCTGGCTTGACTCTGCTGCGTCGCGAAAAAATCGGATTCATTTTCCAATCGTTCCAACTTCTGCATACGCTGACAGTTCTTGAAAACGTTGAGTTGCCCCAGCTTCTCGCAGGAAAACCAAATGCACGCGGTGCCGCCCGCGAGAAACTCGGCTGGGTCGAACTCGATGGCTTGGGCGATCGCTATCCGCACCAACTCTCCGGCGGTCAGATGCAGCGTGTAGGCATCGCGCGTGCTCTAGTTCAATCGCCCGCAATTCTTCTGGCCGACGAACCAACAGGAAATCTCGATACGGTCACCGGCAACATCATCCTCGATCTATTGAAACGCCTGACGCGCGAACTAAACACCGCGACTCTAATGGCCACGCACAGCGCGGAAGCGTCCGCGCTCGCCGACGTCGTCGTGCGCCTGCGCGACGGAAAAATCGAAGAGCTCACACGGCAATAACATGGCACGCCTCTTTCTTTTTTACCGGTTGATGCTTCGCCCGCTCCTTCAAGAACCAGTGCGCGCTCTTCTTACAATTTTTGCTGTAACGCTGGGTGTCGCCGTGGTTTTGGCCATCGATCTTGCCGGCGGGGCGGCCACCGGATCTTTCCGCGCGTCAATGGAAACTCTAGCGGGCGATAACGATCTGGAAATTGTCGCGTCTGGCGGCGTTCCCGAGACAGTTGTCGGAACGATTGCGACGCTTCCTTATTCCATTCGTGTTTCGCCGCGCATAGAGGACTCGGCCGTTATCTTTGGTACTCAGCAAACCATTCCACTCATCGGTCTCGATCTGGTTGCTGAGAGTAGCTCCGAGCGTGGCGGGCCCATCTTCGGTTCAAGTCCAGATGAAACGCTTGCACCGCCAGAAAATGTGATGCGCAATTTGCAAGACGTTTACGGTATCTGGGTCGGCGCGAGTCTCGGAAAAAAACCGGCGACACTCTTCGTTTGCTGATCAACGATCAAGTCCGCGAATTCAGGGTTCGCGGCGTGTACGCCGATTCGAACGGCAGCGAATCGGCCATAGTGATGGACCTCGCCGCGGCGCAGCGCGCTTTAAACAGGTTCGGCCGTGTTGACCGCATCCTCCTCAAAGTTCCAGAGGCTTCGAGTCTCGTAGAGTGGCAAGAGCGACTGCGTAAAGCATTGCCCGCCGGCGTTGAGATTCGTACACAGGGAACGGCCACAAACGAAAACCGCCGAATGCTCGCAGCCTTCCGCTGGAATCTGCGCCTGCTCAGTTACATCGCGCTGATCGTGGGCGCATTCCTCATCTACAACACGATTTCAGTTTCTGTCGTCCGCCGCCGTCCAGAAACCGGAATCGTGCGCGCGCTGGGCGCCAGCCGGAACGCAGTGCTCGCTGCTTTCCTAGGTGAAGCGGCGTTTTTCGGATTGGCCGGAGCCGTGCTCGGCCTCCCCCTCGGGCGCGTAATGGCCACTGGCGCGGTAAAACTCATGGCCGCCACAGTCGAATCGCTCTACGTTAGTAGCCGTCCCGGAACAATCGAGCTGAGCGCCTGGTCCGTCGCACTCGCCTTCATCATCGGCATCGGCGTCTCAATTCTTTCCGCATACTCGCCCGCCCGTGAAGCCTCGCTCGTCTCTCCCATCGAAGCCATGGCGCGGGGAAGGCGCGAATACATAACACGCGTGCACAAATCACGCGTTCTGTTGCTGGCATTGGTGCTGGGCGTGTTGGCAGCTGCGGCCGCGTTCGTTCCTCCCATCGAAGGTAAACCCATCTTCGGCTATTTATCCGCGATCTTGCTTGTCGTCGCTTCGGCGCTCGCAATTCCAGCCTTTACGGATGCGCTTATTTCCAGGTCTTGCCGGTGGCTGGGAAAAATTCTAGGAGTCGAAGCTCTGCTCGCATCGCAAAGCCTTGCAGGTTCGCTTGGCCGAACTTCGGTGCTTGTTGGCGCTCTCTCCACCGCCATCGCGATGATGACTTCCGTGGGCATCATGGTAGGCAGCTTCCGCGAAACGGTTGTTATCTGGATGAACGACCGTCTTCCTGCAGATCTTTATTTACGCCCTGCCGGTGTTCCAGCTCCAGATCGCCACCCGACTGTGTCTCTGGAATTGGCGGACAAAATAAGCAAGCTGCCCGGTGTCGCAGGGGTAGACCGGCTGCGCGCTTACGAAATCAGCTACGACGGCATGCCCGCAACATTAGCGTCGGTGGACCTTAGCGCTCTACGTTCCGATCATCGCTCAAATTTTTTCTCTGGCCGGCCCACTGAGCAAGTCCTTTCGCAGATTCGTGATGCGAATGCCGTGGTTGTGAGTGAACCGTTCACATACAAACATCATGTGCGCGCAGGCGACACTGTCACTCTAGCGCTGGGAACTTCGCGTTCGTCCTTTCGCATCGCAGACATTTATTACGATTATGGAAGCGAGCGCGGCACGATTCTGATGGACCGTCAAACGATGTTGCGCTATCTCCCCGATCCCACACCGTCGAACCTGGCCATCTATGTTGCGGCGAACGCCTCCGTCGAAGCCGTGCGCCAGGAAATCACGCAAACCTCCGCAGGCTATCGTGTGCTGCTCGCTTCAAACCAGGATTTGCGTACCGAAGCCATCCGGATCTTCGATCGTACCTTTGCCATTACGTACGCGCTGGAAGCTGTCGCCGTGCTTGTCGCAGTGATGGGCGTCGCTGGCGCGCTGCTTGCTCTGGTCATCGACCGCCGTCGCGAAATCGGATTGCTGCGTTTTCTCGGCGCGGCAGCTGGGCAAGTACGCAAGCAGATCCTCGTCGAAGCTGGTCTGCTAGGCCTGCTTGCGAACTTCGCGGGACTCGCTCAGGGATTTGCACTGTCTCTCGTACTCATCTATGTCATCAACAAACAATCCTTCGGGTGGACGATTCGATTCCACTTGCCGGTCATGGTCTTGATGGGAGGTCTAAGCGTAGTCTACTTAGCCACGGTGCTGGCCGGTTTGTATCCCGCGCAAGTTGCCGTGCGACTCAATCCGCTCGAGGCCGTCCATGAAGAGTAGGCTTGCGGCCCTCGCAGCGGCTTTCTTGATTCTTAACCCACTAGCTGCGCAATACCGCACCGCGGTGCCCGGCTATCGCTTCGAATTTCCCAGAGACTATTTCGATCATCCCGATTTTCAAACAGAGTGGTGGTATTACACCGGAAATCTGAAATCCGCAAACGGCCATCGCTATGGATTCGAACTGACATTCTTTCGCCAAGCGGTTAGCCGTGATCCCGCTCAAGCTGCAACTTGGGATATAAAGGATATTTATCTGACACATCTTGCCCTGAGCGACTTGGATGGCCAGAAGTTCTATCACTCGGAAAGAACAAATCGCGCCGGTCCTGGAATCGCGGGCGTCAGTGCATCCAGCGCCCGTATCTGGAATGGCAACTGGCAGATTCAGTGGGATGGCGCGGATCAAAAGCTACAAGCCATCGACAAACAGTTTCAATTGCATCTGACGCTGCACCCGGAAAAGCCGCCCGTCATTCACGGTGAAAACGGCGTAAGCCAAAAATCGGAAGGAGCTGGTCACGCCTCTTACTACATTTCATTAACTCGGCTCTCGGCGAGCGGACAACTCGAATTAAATGGCGAAACGCTCGAAGTATCCGGCCTGGCCTGGATGGATCACGAATTCTTCACTCATCAATTGGAATCCAGCCAAATCGGATGGGACTGGCTGAGCTTGCAATTGGAAGACAACACCGAGTTAATGCTTTTTCGCATCCGGCGAAAAGATGGTTCGCTCGATCCATTTTCTTCTGGCACTTACGTCGACGCGCAGGGCAAATCCACACATTTGCGTGCGAACGATTTTATTTTGCAGCCGCTCGCTGAAAGCTGGACGAGTCCCGTCACGCACGCGACCTATCCCATCGCGTGGAAAATCGTAATCCCAAAATTAGAGCTCGAACTCGAAGCGCACACGTCGCTCGCCGCGCAAGAGTTCGCCGGAAAAACAAAAATCGCGCCATCTTATTGGGAGGGTGCTATCACTCTGAGAGGCCACCGCGGAAAATCGCCGCTGGGCGGTGTCGGCTATCTGGAAATGACCGGCTACGATCGCCCTGTCAATGTCGCGCCGTAAGCAGCGACAAAGACTAACTCGAACGGAAACGCATTAAGCAGGCTACGCAACACGAGTGGTGCTGGCACGTACGATCAGCTCAGGCTCGACGACGATTTCCTTGGGATAGGGAGCCTTTGCAGGCGCGGTAATACGCCGCAACAAAGTTTCCGCCCCGATCATTCCCATCTCGCGCAGGGGCTGACGAACAGTGGTCAATCCGGGATTCTGGTATGCGGCGCTCTGAATATCATCAAACCCAACGACAGAAACATCCTGAGGGATGCGCCGGCCTGCCTCTCGCAATGCATGAATCGCTCCGATCGCGGAAATGTCGTTAAAAGTAAATAGCGCGGTGAACGGTTCTCTACTGGCAAGCAATTTTTGCGTGACCTGATAGCCGAGCAACGGCGAAGACGATTCTCCTTCGAGCTGACCGATCAATCGTTCTTTCACGCTTATGCCAAATTTCTTGGCTGCCTCGCGTACCGCTTCCCAGCGTACTTCCGTATCGGAACTGAACGCTTGCCCTTTAATAAAAGCGATTTTCCTGTGCCCCAAGTTGGCGAGATGTTGCAGCGCCAGGCAAGCCGCCTTCGCATGGTTAAGAACGATGTTCGTCACACCAGGGACTTCCCGGTGTCCGGAAACCGCAACACTGGGAACACCCACTTCTTCCGCAAGGACCGTATCCACCACGATTAAGCCTTCTACCGCCCGCTGTTGCAGGAGAAGCGGATATTCTTCGATCAAATCATTTCGATGGCGATGGCTGACCACAAAATAAAAATAGCCTTCTTGCAGCAGGTGATCTTCGATACCGGACATGACCAAAGCCGCGTATCCCTCGCTGATCTCCGGAACGACAACGCCGATCGTGAAGCTCCGTTGCTGCCGGAGCGACCTGGCCAGATGATTTGGCCGGTAATTCAGTTCCTTGGCAGCAGCGCGGATCAGTTCCTGGGTGCGGTGCGGTATCGATTTTGCGGCTGGGGAACGGTTGATTACGAAGGAGACTGCGGCCTGAGAAAGCCCGAGGTGCTCCGCGAGAGACTTCAGGCTCACCCCCGAGCCGGAAGACTTCCGCGCGTCAGAGGTGCCCTTTGATTTTGAACGCGGCATAGATCGGTCTGGGCTGGTAGTCTCCCATAACGGGCCAAGGTAGAACAAGGTCCAAAGCCGGATAAAAGTGGCGTCCCCCGATGGACGCTACCTTTCCTTGTGTATCCTACTAAATCGGTTTACTATGCTCTTTCCATCGAGGAGGAAAGCGCGCCATAGGATTTGCCTGATTTGAAATTGCAGAAATTCCCAAAGAATAAGGATTTTGCTGGAAGCGCGGCCCCGAATTCAGTATCGTTTGCCGTCCTTGCCCGTTCCGGCCACGCTTTAATAATTTGCTCCTAATTTCCGTGCTCTAGAGGACGGCTAGCTCAACGTCCGAAAGCACCATCGGAGTTTTTGATAACGTGCTCACCTCGCTGATTCGGTTCGCAATCGTGGCTTGCCTCGCGATTTCTTGTCAGGCTGCCACGGCGCAAGATTCGCCCTCTGCTGCGGCGTCCAGCTACGCGACGCCCTCTTCGAATCTCATCAATCCCGCCACGGAAAAGAAGATTGATGCCCTTCTCCACAAGATGACTCTTGAAGAAAAGGTCGGCCAGTTGGTGCAGTATTCCTCCGGGCAGCCCACTGGCCCAGGCACCGGCCGCACCGATTACAACGACATGATTCAAAAGGGCCAGATCGGTGCAATGTTTAACATCACCACCGCCCGGGAAGCGAACGCATTTCAGCATGTTGCGATGGAAAAATCGCGGCTGCAAATCCCTCTTATATATGGTTTGGACGTCATTCACGGGTACCGCACCGAATTCCCGATTCCTCTCGGGTTGGCAGCTTCTTGGGACCCTGAGCTCGTCCAGCGAACCGCGCGGGTGGCTGCGCGTGAAGCATCCGCAAGCGGAATCCGCTGGATGTTCTCCCCCATGATCGATATCGCTAGGGACGCGCGCTGGGGGCGAATGGTGGAGGGTTCAGGAGAGGATCCGTATCTGGTCTCGGCAATGGCGCGGGCTTACGTGCTCGGCTATCAGGGCGAACGGCTCAACGCGCCAGACAGCGCTGTGGCGTGCCCCAAACATTTCGTGGGCTACGGCGCAGCCGAAGGCGGCAGAGACTACAACTCGGTGGAGATTTCCGAGCACACCCTCAGAGAATTCTATTTGCCTCCTTTTCGCGCGGCTCTCGACGCGGGTGCTGCGACGATTATGACCGCATTCGATTCACTGAACGGAGTTCCTACCTCGGCGAATCCCTTTACCATCAAACAGATCTTGCGCAAGGAATGGGGATTTCAGGGAGTCGTTGATAGTGACTGGACTTCCATCGCCGAACTCATTCCCCACGGCATTGCCAATGATCCGGCAACTGCCGCTCGAAAAGCATTCCTGGCCGGCGTGGAAATGGATATGGTCAGCAGTTTTTACCATGACCATCTAGCGAATCTGGTGCGGTCCGGCCAAGTGCCAGAAACTGCTGTGGACGAAGCAGTTCGCCATGTTCTGCGCGTCAAGTTCGCGCTGGGTCTCTTCGAACATCCTTTTGCGGATGAAAAACTGGAAGCAGGAATGATGCTTCAGCCGGAGAGCGTGTCGCTGGCGCGTGCCGCTGCGGAGCGTTCATTCGTTCTGCTGAAAAATTCTCCGTTGGCAAGCGGATCGCCGCTACTTCCTCTTTCCGGCGATGCAAAGAATGTCGCCCTCATTGGGCCGCTGGCGGATGATGCTACGGTGATGCTTGGCTCGTGGTCGGCGCAAGGCCGACCCGAGGACGTCGTCACGCTGCGCGCTGCGCTGGTCCAGAAGTTAGGCGCGGATCACGTGCGCTATGCGAAGGGCGGCGACATCACCAAAGCATCGGACGAACAGTTGGCCGAAGCCGTCAAGGTCGCTCAGAACTCGGACGCCGTGATTCTTGCACTCGGCGAAAATGCTCCGGCGATGACGGGAGAAGCTGCTTCGCGTGCGCATCTCGGATTGCCGGGACAACAGCAGCAACTGTTGGAGGCAATTGTCGCCACTGGAAAACCCGTCGTGCTTATATTGTTCAGCGGTCGCCCGCTCACCCTTCCCTGGGCGTTTGAACACGTCCCAGCTGTCTTGGCCGCGTGGTTTCCGGGAGTTCAAGCAGGCCCTGCTCTGGTGCGAACACTCTTCGGAGAATCAAATCCAAGGGGAAAACTTCCTGTCACTTGGCCGCGCAGCGTCGGGCAGGAGCCGCTTTACTACAACGCGCTCAATACGGGCCGTCCGGCAGGCGATGCCGACCTCACCAAGCCGCCGTGGGAAGGCTCGGTCAAATATATCTCGCGATATATCGACGAGCAGAACAGCCCGCAATTTCCTTTTGGATACGGACTTACGTACACGAGCTTCAGCTACGGCCCGACGCAGGCGAGCTCGACTCAATTGAGTGCGAAAACACTGAACAGGGGTCTTCTGGACGCAAAGCGTTCGTCTAACTCCGATCTGACGGTAAGCGCCGACGTCACCAATAACGGCACGCGAGCGAGCGCGGAAACCGTTCAGCTTTACGTTCGCCTGGAAGGCACGAGCACGGCGCAGCCAGTGCGCGCACTCAGGGCTTTCCAACACGTGACACTAACCGCAGGAGAAACGCGGCGCGTCACCTTCCATCTCGGGCCGGAAGCGTTCGCGCTTTGGGACGATCAAAATAAATACGTTGTCGAATCCGCGCGCGCTAAAATCTGGATCAGCCCGGACTCCGCGCACGGCTCTGAGGCGACCATCGAGATCGCGAAGTGAACGCCACGAAGTAACGAGAGAAAAGAAATGACTGACTACCGTTGGTATCCCCGGAGAGAAGTCATCAAACTTGGCGGCCTCGGGCTTCTTTCTTCCTCGTTTGCGCCGCTACTGAATTGCTTTGCAAATTCACAAAAGACATTCGTCGAACCTGCAGG
>CAVUCM010000053.1:0-17486 GCA_963740015.1 uncultured Acidobacteriota bacterium
TGAGATTTGCCCATCCGCGCCGACTTGCGAGAGGCGCACGGCCTCGCTGGTGAGCGATTCCGGACCGCCGGAATCGTTGCCGCCAAAATAGATGCGTTCCATCGGATGAGCGGCGGCGATGCGATTTTTTGTGTATTGGCCGGGCACAGACATGAACATGGGATGGCCACGGCGATAAATGCGAACTTCGATGGGATCGACGTTGAATTCCGGCATGACTTTCTGGAAATCGGTTAGAACGCGGGTGGCGAGGGTCTTGCAATCCGCTTCGTCGAGGAGAGTGGAACGGAATTCTTCGCGGAGCGGAGTGTAGAAGGTGAGGATGTTGTTTTTCTGTTTGTAGCCGGGATCGTTGCGGACGGTCCAATCGGCGACGATGAAGTCGGTGAAGGAGTTTCCGGGGCACCAATTGTCGTAGCCACGATTGTAGACGGGCTTGTCGAAGATGAGATTGACGACGGGATAGGGAGCGAAACGCGTGCGGCGCATGGCGGTTCTTTGTTCCGCGGGCAAACCCTGAACGATGCGCGAGGTAATGTGTTTCTGAGTGCACATCAGGACGGCTTTCGCGCGAACAGTAGTGAGTTTTCCTGCGAGGAAATATGTGATGTTGACGCCGTCTTTTTCCTGGACGACTCCGACCACGGTGGCCTCGCCAAGCATGCGGTCTTTGTATTTCGGCTGGAGGACTTCGACGAGCTTGTGGGTGATGCAGCCAAGGCCGCCGGGCAAGATGGCGCGTTTGGCATCGTCGCCGGCGATAAGATCGTGGGCGTTAGCCAAGCCGACATACGCGGAAGAATCCGGAGTAGTGGCGCCCCAGTTCGAAGGGCCGAAGATATCCCACCATTGCTGAACTTCCGGAGCGTAGGCAGATGTGTATTTCGAGAAAGGCTGAGAATCGAGTTCGGCCATGTGCTCGCTAATTTTCATTTTCAAAATGTCTTCGCGGAATTTTTGAAAGCTGGCGACGACGGCTTTGGGATAAGGAAGCTGGGTGATTCCCGTTTTCCAGGTGTCCGGGACGTAGGTTTTGTTGACGAGCGTAGGATCGGGCATGTTGACCATCGGGAGTTTCAGGCCCATTTCAGAGGCGAGTTGATCGCCTTCGTCGCCGTGATACGCATAGGCCGAGCCAGTGGCGAAATACTGCCCTTCGAATTCTTCTTCATACGCGTTGCCGCCGAAGTGGTCTTCTTTTTCGAGCAGAAGCCAATCTTTGCCGCGAAGAAAATACGCGGCGGAAAGGCCTGCGACTCCGCCGCCGACAATCACAATATCGGCCTTTGAGGTGGCGGCTAGGAAGTTCGAAATGGTGGCCGTCGCGCACTTGGTGGCAGATTTCATAGTGTTCGCCATCGACGAGGGGTGCGCTGCTCGGGTTGGAAGCTGACGCCGAGGAATCGGGCGCGGAAATGAGGGCGGTATCGACCGGACAGCCGGATGCGACCGAACCTGCAACCACGTATCTGATAAATTCACGGCGCGAGTGCGGCATTTGTACCCCCATGGTTGCTACGGCCTTTCGAGTAATTGCTTTGCTTCCAGCCGACGCTGCGCATGCGTATCCGATACCAGATGATGATAAGCGCAACGGAAACGGCAAAAATCAGTGTGGAGACGGCGTTAATTTCCGGCGTAATGCCACGGCGCAGGCGGCCCCAGATTTCGAGCGGGAGCGTGTTGTCACGGCCGATCAAGAAAAAGGTTACAGCGATTTCGTCCATCGAAAGCGTGAAAATGAGCAGTCCGGCAGCGATCAGCGAGAGCTTGAGATTCGGTAGCGTGATGCGCCAGAACGTTTGCCAGGGCGTGGCGCCCAGATCGAGTGAGGCTTCTTCCTGCGCGCGATCGGTTTTTTGTAGGCCGGCGAAAAGTTCGGTGGTGGCAACGGAGATGAGGGCGGTGCCGTGGCCGAGAAAAACAGTTAGCAGGCTGAGCTGAAATCCGGCAAGTACGGCGAACATGAGCAGAGAAAGACCGGTGATAATGCCGGGAAGAATGAGCGGGAGAAGAACGAGTCTACGGAAGAGAGCTTTGCCGGGAAAGCTGGCGCGATCGAGAGCGAGCGCGGCGAGCAGACCCAGCGTGAGCGAAAGAGCAACGGCGCCACTGGCGACGATGAGGCTGTTGAGCACAGAATCCCAAATGGGGCCGTCGGCGAAGAGCTGGCGATACCAATCGAGCGTGAAGATGTTGCGGCGGAAATCCGCCGACACCGTCGCGATTGAAGGAATAGAGAATGAGCACAGCCAGCGGCAGATAGATGAAAGCGAAGACGAGCGCGGCATAAATCGCGAGCAGGGGAGAGCGGCGAGTTGGAGAGTGGCGGCTCATTTGAAGGACCAGCGTTTTTCGAGGCGTTGGGTGAAGAAGAGCAGCGAAAGAGTGATAAGGAGGATGCACACGGAAATCGCGGCGCCGAGCGGCCAATCGTAAACCGCGCCGAAAAGCGTTTGCACGATATTGGCGATCATCGTTCCGGAAGAGCCACCGACGAGCAGCGGCGCTAGAAAATCTCCGAGAGAGAGAACGAACGCGAAGGTAGCTCCAGCGAGAAGGCCGGGCATCGAGAGCGGAAGAATCACGCGGAAAAAAGTGGACGCGGGGCTGGCGCCGAGATCTTGGGAGGCTTCAACGAGAGGGCGCGGAATGTGTTCGAGCGAGGCGTAGATCGGAAGGAAGACGAACGGCGTGTAAATGTGCGTGAGCATAAGCACGACGGCGAAAGGGCTGTAGAGAAGAAAGCTGACGGGTCGTGAGTGATGTGGGCATATTGGAGGAAGCCGTTGAGGACGCCTTCGCTGCCAAGAATTGTTTTCCAAGCGTAGCCGCGAACCAAATAGCTGACCCAGAGTGGCACGATGACGAGTTGATAGAGCAATTCTTTGCGCGCGCCGGAATGAAACGAAAGGTAGTAGGCAAGCGGATAGCCGAGAAGCAGAGAACAGAGCATCACCGATCCCGCGATGCGCATGGTGCGGAAGAGAACTTTGGCGTAGAGGGGATTCGTGAGCAGCGTTTGATAATTGTTGAGATTCCAGTGATGGACGATCGTGCCGTCTTGTACGGCCCATAAACTGTGCGCAAACATCAGCGCGTAAGGCAGAAGGAGAAAGAGTCCGACCCGAGAAGCGGTGGGGCGGAGACGATTGTTTTGTAGGCGCGCGAGTACATGGCGATGTCAGTCCGCGACGCGAATAGCATCCGCGATCGAGAAAACAAAATCATGTTCGCCAGTGATCGGGCCGCAAGCTGGCAGTCGCACTCGGAGGAGTTGATCCGCGCCGCAATCTACTTCGAGCAGTTCGCTAGCGCCGCTGTAGATCTGTTGACGAACTGAGGCGTTAAATTTCACTTCGTTGACTTGGCGTTTGCCGTCCGGGCAGAGGCGAATCGTTTCGGGACGAAGAGAAAAGACCGCGGGGCCGTCAGCTTCTTCCAATGGCCAGCGCAGGACGCCGCAGGTGGCGATGCTGCGGCGAATTTCACCGTGGAACAAATTAGTTTGGCCGATGAACTCCGCTGTATAAGCCGTCGCAGGGCGCGCATAGATTTCGCGCGGTGAAGCGACTTGTTCGAGCGCGCCATCGCGGAGCAGCGCAATGCGGTCGGAGAGAGCCATGGCTTCTTCCTGGTCGTGCGTGACGAAAAGAAAGGTGATACCGATTTCGCGCTGAAGGGATTTCAATTCACTTTGCATTTGCTTGCGCAGATTGGCATCGAGCGCGGAAAGCGGTTCATCGAGAAGGAAAAGCTGTGGGCGATTCACGAGGGCACGGGCCAGAGCCACGCGCTGCTGTTGACCTCCGCTAAGGCGCGAGGGACGCGCGCCAGCGAATTCCGCCATTTTCACCATGTTCAAGGCTTCCCCGACGCGTCCGGGAATTTCGTCCTTCGGCGCACCTTGCACCCGCAAGCCATACGCGACGTTGTCTCGTACGTTCAGGTGCGGGAACAGCGCGTAGTTTTGAAAAACAGTGTTTACGCGGCGCTTGTAGGGCGGGAGCGTATCGAGCTGTTCGCCGGACATCCAGATTTCGCCGGAGGTGGGTTGTTCGAAACCGGCGATGAGGCGCAGAAGAGTGGTTTTTCCCGAACCGCTTTCGCCGAGCAACGTTAGAAATTCTCCGGCAGCGATGTTTAGTGAAACGCTTTTCAAGACTTCACGCGCGCCAAATCGCTTGGCTACAGCGCGCACTTCGAGCAGCGGAGCGTTGGTGTCCACGGAATCGGGCTGCGACATGGCGGCGGAACTCACTGCGCGGCTTTCACCTCGTTCCAGATTTCGTTGTACTTGCCACGCCGCGGAACATCCTGCCAAAAATAAATGCGCTGCATGTACGCGTCGGGGTCGTCAAGGTGCAGGCCTTTCATCTCTTCGGGGCTGAGGAACTGCGAGGCACCGGGGTTCGCGGGAGTGTAATGCGTTCGATCGGTCACTAATTTTTGTGTTTTTGCTTCAATCATGTATTCGAGGAAGGCGTAGGCGAGATCTTTGTGGCTGCTTGCGGAGGTCACCATCAGGTGGTCGATCCATCCGGTGGTATTTTCTTTTGGGATGGTCTCTCCGATGGGAAAATTCAGTTTGCGAAGGTCGTTGGTGTTGAGCGGCCAGCCCATCGCCAGAACAATTTCATGATTTTGAAAGAGGTTGGTCAACTCGCCGCCAGTGGACCAAATCTTTCGAATGTTGGGTTTCAGTTCGATCAGTTTCTTTTTCACGGCCTCGAGTTGCTCGTCGCTCAGATTGTAGAGCTGCGAGGGATCAGGCTTGTCATAGCCAAGAACTTGAGCGGCCATATAGATGGTGGAGAGGTCGTCCCACACGGAGATTTTTTCTTTGTACTTGGGATCCCAGAGGACAGACCAGGAGTCTGGCGGCTGGGGAATTGCTTTCGTGTCGTAGAGCAGAGGATTTGGGCCCCACATAAAGGGAACGCCATAAACTTGATCGTGTGCTTTCACGAGAGGAAGATCGCGGAGCTTGGCGGAGAGTTGCGAGTAGGAAGGTAACTTAGAAAGATCCAAAGGCGCGGCCAAGCCAGCAGTCGTGATGGAGCGAGCAACGTCGCTGGATGGGGAGATTACGTCGTAATTCGAGGCGCTTCCTCCGCGCAGCTTGGCCACCAGTTCATCGCTCGAACCCATGTACGAGGCGGAGATTTTGCAATGGTGCGCTTCTTCAAAGGGACGCACGAACGAGGGATCCGCGTAGCCTTCCCAGACGAGCAGGCTGAGAGTTTCCTCTTTTTGCTTGCAGGCGCCGCAGAACATCACGAGCGCCAGGACGCATAGGGCGATTGTGCGCCGGTTCATACTTTCCACCGTTTCCTCGGCATCTGCATCCTCCCGCGCTTCCATTTGTTGCTGGCTCGAGCCTGACGGGGCCGTGGCGAAAGCTTTTCCTATTTCGCGTCTGCCTGATAGACAACTTTTCCACCAACGATTGTTTTTTCGACTTTCGTTTGCGCAATCGTGTGTGGATCGATCTCAAAAATATTTTGCGAAACGATGATGAGGTCGGCGAGTTTCCCGGACTCGATTGAACCTTCCGTTTTCTCGCGACGCCCTGCGTAGGCCGCGCCGAGGGTGTATGCTTCGACCGCCTGCGCCAGAGTAACTCGCTGCTCCGGCATCCAACCGCCGTTGGGCTTGCCCTCCGTGGTCTGGCGCGTGACGGCCATTTGCAGGCCTTCCCATGGATTCAGCGTTACCACATTCCAATCGCTGCCGAACGCCAGACGTCCGCCGGACTTCGCGATGCTGTTCCAAACCCACGCGCGAGAAGCGCGGTCTGGTCCAACATTTCCGGCCCAGACTCGAAGAGTGTCTTCGTCCGGATACGCGTGCAGCGGCTGCATGCTCGCAATCACGCCGAGTTTTCCGAAGCGAGGGATGTCAGCGGCGGTGACGGTTTCAATGTGCTCGATGCGCGGGCGACGGCCCTGCGTGTGGTTTACGTTCTCGGCGTTTTCGTAGGCGTCCAGAGCGGTGCGCACAGCGTAATCGCCGATGGCGTGCGTGAAAAGTTGCAAGCCGCGTTTATCGAGTTCGGCGACGGCCGCTTTGTATTTATCTGGATCCCAGAACAATTTTCCTTTTGTAGATGGGTCGTCGGTATATGGCTCGAGCATCGCGGCGGTGTGCGATTCGATGACGCCATCGACCATCATTTTCACTACGCCGCCTGAGAGCCAGTCGCCGGTATATTTCGTCCGCGCCTCTTCGATCGTGGCAAGGTCTTTGGGGCGCAATTCGGGCGGATCCAGAAAATATGCGATGTACATCCGAAGCGTTAGATCGCCGTGGCGGCGTAGTTCGTCGTAGAGAGCGAATTCTTCGAAATCGCCGCCAGCGCTGTGCACGCGGGTGAGACCATTTTCGTTGGCCCAATGGAAGCCTGCGCGCAGAGCCGCGAGTTTTTCCTCGCGCGTCGGTTTGGGCACGAGTTTGCCGACAAGGCTGCCTGCGGATTCTTTCAAGGCTCCGGTGGCTTCGCCGGTCTTCGCATCGCGCACGATCGCGCCATTGGCTGGATTCGGTGTGTCCTTCTCTATTTTTGCAAGAGCCAGAGCCTTCGAATTGGCCCAGGAAGTATGCCCATCATAGCCATAAAGGAGCACCGGGCGATTCGGGAAGACTTCATCGAGATATTTCTTGTTGGGCAAATTTTCTTCGCCGAACATGGCGTAGTTCCAGCCGCCGCCCAGAATCCAGCCATCGCCAGGATGCTTCGCGGCGTATTCGCGCAAGATGCGCTGGATGTCGGCAGGATTTTTGGCGCTTTCGAGATTGGCTTGACCAAGGCTGATGGAGCCCTCGATGAAATGAATGTGGCAATCCACAAAGCCGGGGAGAACCAACTTTCCACCGGCGTCGATCACTTTTGTTTGCGGCCCGCGAAGCTTTTGGATTTCAGTGTCATTGCCCACGGCGATGATTTCCTCGCCGCGGATTGCCACGGCCTGCGCCCAGGACTGTTTGGAGTCCACGGTGTAGACCTTTCCGTTGATGAGGATAGTGTCGGCGGGCTGGGCCTTCGCATTTTGCGCGATCGCGGTCGAGGAAAAGGCCAAGGCAGAAATCAAGGCTATGGCAAACGCGATCGCTAGTTTTCGCAGTGCTTTCATTCGTGGCTCCAAAGCTGTTTTTCCGGCAGCGTCCACCAGTCACTTCCTCTCAAAAAGTCGGCGGCGTATTGACCCAGAGCAGCCAAGTCTCGGAACGCCCAAGATTTTTCCACCGGTGAGGCGTTGAGCTTTCAAAATAAAGGCTATCTCCAGGCTTGAGCCGGTAATGTTCCTTGCTGTTCAGCCAAATTTCAAACTCACCGCGAAGGATGTGCAAGAACTCCTCGCCTTCGTGGGAGTAGGATTCGCCGCTGCCGCCGCCGGGTTTGATGCGAAAAAGATGCGGTTCCATGGCGGTTTGGCCCCAGGCCAGAAGCTCCATGCGCACTCCGGGAGTCGTTTCCAGGATTTTTCGCTGGCTTGGGCGCACGAGTCGCGGATTTTCCGCCGCGGTTTCAAAGAGCGAGAGAATGTTCGTGCGATAGAAACGTGCGATGCGGCGGAGCGTAGAAATGGAAGAGCGCATTTGGCCGCGTTCGAGCGCGCTGAGAAAACCTACGGAGACTTTGGTGGCCCGAGCCACCTGCGCGAGCGAGAGCCCACGCCGCATGCGCAGCCGTCGGAAGCGTTGGCCAGGAAGTGGAACAGTTTCCGCCGGTGGCGAAACGACACCCTGGCGTTTCAATACGTGCACGATGGCCGCGGGATTCAGTCCGCGGGCGCGTCGCAGAAAAACGGCGCGTTGCAGCAGACGTACATCGGCCTCGGCGTAGAGGCGGTAGCGGCTTTTCGTACGATGCGGCGAAACGAGGCCCAGCGCTTCCCAGGCGCGCAATGCAGAAGAGGAAATGCCCACGCGGCGCGCGACCTCACTGATGCGCAGCAGGCGGCGCACTGTTCGATTTGCTGATGGCTTGGAGAAATTCTTTCCGCTTGACACGGCTCCCGGCTTTCTCTAAGTTTGCGGGATTATAGTAAGGTTTCGGGGGCACAGCAACCTCGAAGAATCCACTTCGAAAAGAATTCTTCGAGATAAGGGGTGAGTTCATGAAATTGGCTGCCGGATTTTGGCGGAGCGTCGCGCTCCGTCACCGTAATATTATTTCTTCGTTTTTTCTCGCGCTGGCCATGCTTTTTGCTGCTCCGTTTGCTGGAGCTCAGAGCACCGGCGGCCGGATTCGCGGGACCGTTAGCGATCCAAGCGGCGCCTCCGTGGCCGCCGCCACCGTCACTCTTCTCAATGAGGCGACTCATTCCACGCACGAAGTGCAAACTAGCGCTAGCGGAGAATACATCTTCATTGAAGTGCCTGTTGGCAGCTATGAAATCGACGTCACGCAGGCAGGATTCAAGAAGTTCATTCGCAAGGGCATTGCGCTGGACTTGAACCAAGTGATAAGCGTCGATATCACGCTTCAGCTCGGCGCAGCGACGGAAAGTGTCGAGGTCACCGGCGCGCCACCTATCGTCGACACCAGTTCGACGCAGCTCGGCGCGGTGGTCAATGAGCGAGCTTCGACGCAATTGCCCTTGAATGAGCGCGACGTCTATCAGTTGCTACAATTGCAGCCTGGTGTGCAATCGCAGCTCGGGAACGACACGTTCTACGGTTCGGATAAACCCGGAGTCGTCACGGTAAACGGTGGACGTGGCCGCGCCAACAATTATTCCGTGAACGGCGGCGACGGTAACGATCTCTTCGCCAATCTGCCGGCCATCCAGCCTTCGCCGGACAGCATTGAGGAATTCCGCGTGATCAGCAATTCGTTCGATGCGGAATACGGCCGAAATTCGGGGGCGGTCGTAAACGTCGTGACCAAGTCGGGTACGAACAATATTCACGGCAGCTTCTACGAATTCTTTCGCAACGACGTGCTGAACGCGCATCCTTTTACTTTTTTTGCGGCGCCGAAGCCGGACTTCAAACAAAACCAGTTTGGCGGCACTATTGGCGGTCCGATCAAGAAGGACAAGACCTTTTTCTTTGGCTCGTATGAAGGGCGCCGCATCATTCAAGGGATTGTGTCGCAGCCAATCAATGTGCCTACCGGCGCGGAACTCAACAACGGAGATTTTTCCGCGAATGGGATCGCCAACGGTGTCGTTGATCCTAATGGCAACTCCGGTTTTGCCGGGTCCTTATCCGATGCGACCGTCGCGAACATCCTGGAAAACCGCTGCGGCGCAAGCCTGGGTGCAGCCGGCAATGCGGCAGTGCAATCTGTAGCTGCCGGTGGCGGTCCGCAATCCTACAGCACGATTTTTCCCAACTTCAAGATCCCCACGCAATGTTTCGATCCTGTGGCGGTCAGCTTGTTGCAATATGTTCCTGGAGCTGGCGGAAGCGGCGGAGTGCAAGTCACGCCGAACAAAACGGACAGCGGCGACCAGTTCCAGATTCGAGTCGACCACAATTGGTCGAACAGCCAGAAAACCTCCGCCTACTATTACTTCGATAACGACAACACGCTAGACCCGTTCGCGAAATTTCAGGCCTCCGGCGCCACGACCGGCAATTTTCCCGGAGACTACGCAACTCGTACCCAGCAACTGAACATCACGCACACCTCGACTATTGGTTCCACTGCGGTGAACGAATTCCGCTTCAGCTATTTTCGCGAGGGGCAACTGATGTTTGACTCGCCGACACGGACAAATGCCATTCAGGCTTCGTGCGGCACAGGAGCCGCCGCCGCGTTCTGCTTCACGGGTACTTCAGATACGCAGCTTACGGATGACAGCGGGAATTTACTGGGTACCAATCCTGACTATGGCCTCCATTCGGGCCTCGGCCCGAGCAAAGAGGGAGTCCCATTCATCAGCGTCGGCGGCGGCTTTTCTATCGGTAACAATTTCAACGGGCAGTTGCCTCAGACAGGCAATACCTATCAATTCAGCGACAACTACAGCAAAATCATCGGCACCCACAGCCTGAAGTTTGGCGCCGATACCCGCTATCAGATGTTCAACCAGTTGCTCTATTTTGACGTTAACGGCGACCTCGGCTTTCTTTCTTCCGCCTCCTCGCCGACGGGAGATGACCTGGGTTACTCCGATGCCTATCCCAATTACCTTCTCGGTTTGGGAAACAGCTTCTTCCAGGGCTCGGCGCAACATGAACTCGTCCGTAGCACCTCCATCTACCTCTATGCGCAGGATAGTTGGAAGATCAAATCCAATGTCACCTTGAATTACGGCGTGCGCTGGGAAATGAACACCCCGCTCACAGACATCGGTCAGAAAGTGCAGACATTCCGGCCCGGCCAGGTCTCGACAATCTACCCCTGCACGCTTCCGACGACTAGCCCGCTCTACGTTGCTGGCAGTGTGACGAATTGCGATGAAGCTGGCGTCACGCCCGTAGGCCTGGTTTTCCCCGGCGACAAAGGTGTGCCAGAGGCGCTGACCAATACCTACTATAAGGGCTTTGCGCCTCGGCTTGGCCTCAATTGGAGCCCTGGCTGGACTGATGGATGGCTCGGCAAGCTAGCAGGTGGGCCTGGGAGAACGAGCGTCAGCATGGGTTACGGGATCTTCTACAATCCGATTGAGCAACTCGTGCTCGAACAGTTCAGCGCTGAACCACCCTTTGGCGGAAGCAACTTCATCACCAGCCCGCTTCTACAAACTCCCTACGTCAGCCAGAGTGGCGAGACGTTTCCGAATCCGTTCAACGGCATTCTGAATCCGCCGCGAGGCTCAGCGATCGATTGGGAGCAGTTTCGGCCGATGACGTTCTTCGGAGAGTTTCCTCCCAATCTGCGCATGCAGTATTCGGACCAATACAACCTGACGATCAAGCGCCAGCTGCCGGGAGATATCCTTCTTCAGGTCGGTTACGTGGGATCGCAGGGTCATCGGCTTCTTGCGAGCTACGAAGCCAATCCTGGAAATCCAACCACTTGCAATGATTTGCAGAATATTTCGAATCTCACTGGTGACACCAGTTTGGCTTGCGGGCCATTCGGAGAAGACAGCGCTTACACGATCGGAGCCGGAGAAATTCCAGCCGGCGTAACCCTTCATCTTCCCTATGGCAACGTCCCAACCGTAACCGGGCCGAACCCCGCTCCCATTACGCTTGTTGGCCTGCGCAAATATTCTTCGCCGCTTTGCCAGCCAACGACCGGTGTCGGATGCCCCGCGGACGGCACCCCAGTATTTTCAGGGATCTTCAGCGAAAACACGGTCGCGAAGTCGAACTACAATTCCATGCAAGTTTTGTTTCAGAAGAATTTCTCGCATGGAATTCAGTTCCAGGCTTCCTATACGTGGAGCAAGACGATGGACAATGCGTCGAGCTTCGAAAGCGCCCTCAATCCGCTAAATTTCGATGCGACCTATGGGCTCTCGGCGTACGATGCTCGCAATCGTTTTGTTTTCAACTATGTTTGGGACCTGCCTGTTCCGAAGTATGACGGTTTCAAGGGAAAGCTGCTCGACGGTTGGGAAATTTCTGGAATCCTGAGTTTCCAGAGCGGCTTCCCGATTCGAATTACTTCCGAGGATGACGTGGAAGAATTGGATTCCACGGATCTGTTCGAATTTCCTGGTGAACCGAATCTCACCGCGCCGTTCCACACGCAAAACATTCGCCAGAACAACGGTTTCGTCTTTGACCCGAACCTCTTTACCAATTCCACCGTTGCCCCCGGCACAATTGGCAATGCACCGCGTTCGATGTGCTGCGGACCGGGCATCAACAATTGGGATATGAGCTTCATGAAGGAAACCAACTTTGGTGAGAGGCTCCAGATGGAATTCAGAAGCGATATCTTCAACATCTGGAATCACGCGCAGTTCTACAGCGTGGATGGCGATGTGTCT
This sequence comes from uncultured Acidobacteriota bacterium, assembly GCA_963740015.1. GTDB lineage: Bacteria > Acidobacteriota > Terriglobia > Acidiferrales > UBA7541 > Acidiferrum. The sequence continues at coordinate 11,901 of CAVUCM010000053.1, forward strand.
GATCAGGGCAGCACGTTTGGCCAGGTTCAGCACGTTCACGATCCGCGGCTGATCCAGTTCTCGCTGAAGTTCCGTTTCTGAGACAATAGCTGAGAGCAAAAATGGTTTGAAGGCGCCCCGGCCCAATCGGGGCGCCTTCGCACGTTCGAAGAAAGTGAGAGAAGCAGCACGCTCTCCAAGATTTCATCAGCACAAACTGACTGCAGGGAACAGACCTGTAAGCGTTGGCCGCTTAGCGGCTACACAGCAAATGGAATAAGGAAATGCACGACGCACTAAGGAAAGAAATCGCCACCTACGAAAAGCGCACGCCAAAATCCGCGGACGCGTACAAACGCGCATTGCAGCGCATCCCACTCGGCGTTGCCAGCAACTATCGTCATTACGAACCTTATCCGCTGTTCGTGAAGGACGGAAAGGGGAGCAGGATTCACGACATCGATGGAAACGAATATATCGATCACAACCTGTGTTTTGGCGCGCTGATGGCTGGGCACTGCCATCCAGCTGTAGTGAAGGCCGTCGAGCAAAAGTTGCATGAAGGAACGACCTTTGGCATGCCCCATGACATGGAATGGGAACTCGCCGAAGAGATTTGCAAGCGCTATCCCGTCGAGATGGTGCGTTTCGGTTCGAGCGGGACGGAAGTTACGATGCATGCTTGCCGTATCGCACGCGCTGCGACAGGCCGCGAGAAAATCCTAAAGTTCGAAGGCGCTTATCATGGATTGCATGACACCGCGCTCGTCAGCGTAAAGCCCAAGGCGGAAGACTACGGCGACCCTGACGCGCCAAACTCCGTCCCCGGTGGAGGCGGCGTGCCAAAAGCGTCGCTCGCTAACGTGGTTATCGCTGCGTTTAATAATCTTCCGAGCGTGGAGCGCCGTTTCCGCGAAAATCCAGGCCAGATCGCCGCGATTATTTTAGAGCCTATTTTAATGAACGTCGGGCTGTGCATGCCGCAGCCCGGTTTTCTACAGGGTTTGCGAGACATCGCCACGAAAAATGGGGCGCTGCTCATCTATGACGAAGTGAAAACCGGAGCAAAACTTGCTTGGGGAGGCGCCAGCGAATACTTCGGGGTAAAGCCGGATATGATTTGCCTGGCGAAATCCATTGGCGGCGGTCTGCCACTGGCAGCGTTTGGTGCAAGCCGCTCGGTGATGGATCTTATTTCACAGCACAAAGTGTTTCACGGTGGCACCTACAACACGAATCGGGTGGCCATGGCGGCGGGACTTGCCACATTTCGCGAAGTTCTTTCGCGCGAAAACTACGAGCATGTCGGTAAGCTCAGCGCGAAGCTCACGGAAGGCTATCGCGCCATCGTCAAGAAGACCGGTCTTCAAGCCTACGTAATAAGCGCTGGAGTCAACGGCGCGCTAATGCTCTACCCGCAAGAAATTCGCAATTATCGCGATTGGACCAATATTGACGTCGATCTTTGGCGCCAATACTGGTTTGCGATGGTCAACCGTGGCGTCCTGCCGCAACCTTATTGGTGGGACGAGCAGTGGACCATCTCGGTGCAGCACACCGAAGCCGATATAGAGAAGCACCTCGCCGTGTTCGATGAAGTCGCGCCCGGCTTGGCAAAAGCGCAACTCGAGCGCGGCGCACACTTCGTGGGTGCTGCGGGCCACTGATTTCAGGAGACCGTTCCATTGCAGAACGAGGCCGCCATTGCGTCCGCCGCGCCGATCGCGACTGTAGTTCAAGACGTGCCGCATCTGCGACGCGTTTTGGGACGCATGGACCTCGTTCTGCTTTTCGTGGTTGCCGTTTTCAACCTGAACGTCGTTCCCTCGATCGCCGCTAACGGCGGAGTCACGGTCTGGCTGTGGATCATCTCGTTGCTCTTGTTTTTCTGGCCGCAGGGAATTGCGGTCATCGAGCTTGCTCACAGGTATCCTGGCGAAGGTGGGGTGTACCTCTGGGCCAAGGAAGTCTTCGGAGATTTCCACGGTTTTCTCTCGGGCTGGTGCTACTGGACTAACAACATGATGTACGTGCCCACGGTCATGCTGTACTTCGTTGGCGTTTCTGTTTTTGCGCTAGGCTCTGGTCACGAAGCGCTGGGAGACAACAAAACTTTTGCGCTGACTGCCTCGCTCTTGCTACTGATCGTTCTCGTTGTGCTGAATATCGTCGGCCTCGGTGTCGGGAAATGGATCAATAACCTCGGTGCGATCGGCACTGGCATTGCTGCCGCCGTCCTGATTGGCCTCGGTATCGTCGTATGTCTGCGTTTCGGAACTAGCGTCACCTGGGCAGACTTCCGTATTCCCGCCAATCCTAAATTTGTCCTGAATTCCTTCGGCGTGATCTGCTTCGGATTGGTAGGGCTGGAGCTCGCTTCCGTCATGGGCGACGAAATCGAAAATCCGCAAAAGACTTTGCCCGGGGCAGTCGCATGGGGCGGCGTCCTGTCCGGCGCGCTGTACATCGGCGCGACGCTGACGTTGCTCATCGCGATTAACAAGGGTGACATTAACGTGCTGCAAGGAATTGTTCAGGCTGTGGGTCACATGGCGAGCCGCGTTGGAGTCCTATGGATCGTAGCGCCCTTTGCGTTTTTGCTGAGCTTGTCTATTGCGGGCATCGCGTCAGCTTGGCTGGGCGGATCCGCGCGAATTCCGTTTGTTGCGGGACTCGATTCCTACATGCCCGCGTGGCTTGGCAAAGTACATCCACGCTACCGCACGCCTTACGCCGCGCTGATTGTGCACGCGGCGGTATCCATGGTGCTCGTCGTGCTGAACTTCAGCGGTTGGTGGCTCTGGAATAAATTGCTCGGCTTGTCTTTCGTGGCCTACGTCCTGCGTTCATTCGGCTTCGTCGTGGCAAATCTAACGGCCAGCGAGACTGGCGTGCAGGAAACGTTCCAGAAGCTGCTCTCGCTCGCCGTCGTGCTTCAGCTGATCCCGTTCCTTTATATGTTTGGCGCGCTGCTCAAAATTGCTTTCAGCGATTCCTTTGCGAAGGGTGTCTATAGCAAGACGACATTGATTCTTTCCGGTGCCAGCGGGCTCGTCACCACGATTCTGGGAATCGTGCTGGCGTTTTTTCCCGCGCAGCAGGTCACGTCCATCTTTTCTTACGAGGTTTGGATGGTTGGAGGAACGCTATTTTTTATCGGGCTTGCGGCGTTTTTCTTTTTTGTTTACGGGCGGCGCAAAACGGCAAGAAAACTCGCGGAGGCTGTTCCGGCAGTGTGAACGCGGCGTGTCCTCGCTTGGGCGCTTACGCGATAACGATTTCGGGAGGCTATGATGTCTAGCAGTGCGACGGCGGGAGTTCGAACGTACAAGAATTACATCAACGGCGAATGGGTGGGCAGCGCTTCGGGCGAGACTTTTCCCGTCTACGATCCCTCGACCGAAGAAGTCATTGCGCAAGTTGCCGCTGCTGGCGCCGCCGACGTCGATCGCGCGGTAAAAGCCGCGCGCGCCGCCTTCGACGGTGGACCCTGGCCCACCACCACGGCGCAAGACCGGGGCCGCATACTTTTTAAGCTGGCCGAAAAAATCCGCCAGAACAGCGCGCAGCTTGCGGAAATCGAATGCCGCAATACCGGCAAGCCGATCGTCGAAGCCGAATACGACATCGCGGATGTCGCCACCTGCTTCGAATACTATGGTGGCCTCGCCACCAAAGTCCTCGGCAGCGTAAATCCAGTTCCCGCCAACGCGCTCAGCTTCACCTTACGCGAGCCAATCGGCGTCGCGGCGCAAATTATTCCGTGGAATTATCCTTTACTGATGGCTGCGTGGAAACTCGCCCCTGCGATTGCTGCCGGCTGCACCTGCATTCTCAAGCCCGCTGAACAAACGCCGCTGACTGCTTTGGAATTCGCGAACTATTGCACCGTGTAGGTCTGCCGCCGGGAGTGCTGAACATCATTAATGGCCTGGGTGAAACGGCTGGCGCGGCGCTCGTCGCGCATCCGGGGGTTGACAAAGTGGCCTTCACCGGCAGCGCTGCTGTCGGCAAGATCATAGTGAAAAGCGCCGCGGACACCCTCAAGCGCGTCACGCTAGAACTCGGCGGCAAATCTCCCAACATCTTCTTCACCGACGCCGATTGGGAAGCCTCTATCGATGGCGCGCTCTTCGGCGTGTTCATCAATCAAGGCGAAGTATGTTCCGCGGGCAGCCGCATCCTCGTTGAAAAGAAAATCTATTCGAAATTCATCGAGGCCATGACCAAAAAGCCAAGCACATCAGGCTTGGCCCTCCGAGGCGAACGCGAAACAAAAATGGGCCCGCTCGTCAGAAAAGAACAATACGACCGCGTCAGTTCCTATCTTGAACTCGGCAAGAAAGAAGCGAAGGTCGCCATCGGCGGCGGGCGCCCGAAGCAATTCGGCAAAGGCTACTATGTCGAGCCGACGATTTTTTACGATGTGGACAACACGGCACGCATCGCCCGCGAAGAAATCTTCGGCCCAGTCGCGTCCGTGATTCCATTTGACGGCGAAGCCGACGCCATTCGCATCGCCAACGACACGCCGTACGGCCTCGCCGCCGCGGTCTGGACTCGCGACATTTACAAAGCGTTCCGCGTAGTGAAGTCGCTCCGCGCCGGGATCGTCTGGGTGAATCACATGCAGCCGACTTATGTCGAGGCGCCATGGGGCGGCTACAAACAATCTGGCTTCGGCCGCGAACTCGGCCCGTGGGGTCTCGAGGAATATCTCGAAACAAAACAGGTCTTCGTCAATCTCGACGAAACGCCCATCGGCTGGTACTAGCATTCGGGACGCCGGCTATTGTGTGACCGGCGGCCAGAAAAAAAGGAAGAGAAAATGTCTACGATTCAGATTCGAACCGAAATTCCCGGGCCGCGTTCACGCGCGCTGATGGCGCGACGTGAAGCTGCTATCTCGCGTGGGCCCGCGAACGCCACGCCCATTTTCGCGGCACGCGCCGATGGCGCCACCATCGAAGATGTCGACGGCAACAAGTACATCGATTTTGCAGGCGGCATCGGTTGCCTCAATATTGGTCACCGCTCTCCACTTGTCGTCTCAGCGATTCAAGCGCAGCTCGAAAAACATCTGCATCTCTGTTTCGCGGTCACGCCGTACGAAGGGTACATCGCTGTCGCTGAGAAACTGAATTCGCTCACCCCCGGCAAGTTCGCGAAGAAAACCATTCTTCTTAATTCGGGCGCCGAAGCCATTGAAAATGCCGTCAAGATCGCGCGCGCCTACACAAAGCGCCCAGCCGTAATTTGTTTTGAAGATGCATTCCACGGCCGTACGCTTCTCACCATGTCGCTCACCAGCAAAACGCATCCCTACAAAGCGGGCTTTCAGCCGTTCGCCAGCGACATCTACCGTATTCCATTCGCCTATCCATATCGCAACGCATCCGGCACGTCTTCCGCCGACTTTGCGCATCATCTCGAAGATGCGTTCAAGCGTTCTGTCGCACCGGAATCCGTCGCTGCCTTGATCGTCGAACCAGTTCAGGGCGAAGGCGGTTTCGTGATTCCGCCGCGTGACTACTTCAAACTTCTCCAAGACATTTGCCGCAAGCACGGCATCCTCTTCATCGCCGATGAAATCCAATCCGGCTTCGC
>CAVUCM010000054.1:0-14830 GCA_963740015.1 uncultured Acidobacteriota bacterium
GGCATACGCGCAGAGCTCCGAATTGGTCGCGCCTTTTAATTCTTCTCGCCACTGACACACAGTCATCAAGAACGTTTCAAGGTTTTCCCACTGGCCTTGCTCCTCGATTTCCCACGAATGGCCCCAGAGATGAAACACACCTCCACGCGCCATGGTTTGAAGGAACAATTCCTTCGCAAGCGTGAGCCAATCCCTGGAGAGCAGTAACCCTCCAAACCAAGGCCTCACCGGAGCAGAAAATCTTTTCAGAGCATTCTTGGCATAAGCATAGGGACCGTGAGGAAAGACCTGAATGGTCGTGGGGATAACGTAAAGACCACTGATGCGCCGCGGGATTGCGGTCGAGAGAAGCTCAACAGTCCTGGCGGCTTGATACCCTGCTTCGCGCACAAGCTGTAGTTGGCGATTTCTAAACTTGCCTCCCGGAAAACAAAAGATTCGACAACTTTTCCCAGTCAGTTGCTCGATCCACTCGCCGAGATCCTGAAAGCTGGATGCCGGCTTCGTGGTCGGAGAGCCGGTCGATCGCGACGTGCTCCAAGGTGTGAGCGCCAATCTCGAAGGAGTTGCTCAGTTCGCGAATCTGCGAACGGTTCATCACCGGTTTTTGGCTCGAGCGCGGCACATAGAAAGTCCCCGTGAGGCCGCTTTTCGCAAGCAACTCCGCCACGCGCAAATCGAGGGGATGTCCGTCGTCCCAGCTCGTCGTCATCACGAATGTTCGGTTCGTCTCGCTCATGACTTCTTCTCCCAGACCAAGAGACTTCCGACGATTGCCCGGTTCACGGCGCGCTCTGCTCCCTGCGCCACTTGAACGGGCTTCCCTGCCATTTTGGCTGCGCAAGGCACTGCACGATTCCCCTCTTAAAATTTTCGACCATCGCTTCCATCGAATATTTCTCGGCCGAGTTCGCGGCCCCTTCGCGAAGCCGTTGCAGCTCCTTCGGATTCGATAGCAGCTGGGTTACAGCCCGTGCATATGCTGCCAAGTCAGGCGAAATCATCAACCCATTTCGTCCCTCCTCGAAGTACTCCATCTCCGGTCCGTGGATAAATCGCCTGGTTGCGATGAGAGGAAGAGCGGCGGCAAATCCATCGAGGATCGCGAGTCCCACTCTTCCTGGAAGTAAAAACACGTCAGAAATCGCCAGGAGCTGCGATTTCCGTTCGCCAAATTTCGGCCCTACAAAATGAACCCAAGAAAGATGCGTAGCAGCGTGCCTAATCTCCTCCTCGTCCGGACCGCCGCCAACGACAATCAGCTGAAACTCGGGAATGGTCTGCCGAATCTCCTCTCCAGCTTTAATCAGAAAAGGGATGGACTTCACCTTGTGCAGCATGCCCACGAAAATTCCTACCGGAGCCGATGGGCTGATGCCCAGCTCGGCGCGAAGCGCTCTTCTAATGTTCGCACTCAGACTTTTCACGCACATTTGAATGGCTCGGGTATCGACGGAATTTTGCACTGCCGTGATCTTGGCGCGAGATACGCCGCGCTCCTGCAAATAGCGAGCGGTGCCTGACGTGTACGCAAACCACCAGTCAACACAATTCAGCGTTCGCTCCTTGTACCATTCAGAGAAACGAGACCGGTCTGCTTGCCGGTTTTCGCCCAAGCCCCAGAACGCGGTTCTCTTTAGTTTGAACAACGAAAGTGGGATAAGAAAATGATTGAGAATAAATCGGTTGGCTTGATCAACGACGACGAGGTCGGCTAATGCGACTTCGCGGAGGGCGGGCTGAAAGAGCAGCCTTCTCTTCCCAAACCAGTATCCTTTCGTTTTTACGCCATACTCTTGCGGCAAATCGCAATTGTCGTTCTTCCGATCTTCTGCCGAAGACGGAGCGCTATAGACGACTTTGAGTTGCACGTCTTCCTTGCAAAGCGCATTGTTCAAACGCTCGTAGAACGGTTTGCGGTATCGCTTGATCTGCGCTTCGATAATCAGGACTCTCTTCATCGACTCGTTCGGTTCCTCGCAATGCTACTTCCGGCCCGGTAGTTCCACGGGTCAATCAGCTTTTACGAATGTGAAGACTTCCCTTCGCGGGCAGACATAAGAAATCCTCATTCCATATCTTTCGAGTTGCGCGAGGGCTTTCCTGGTTTTGTCCGTTCCTATGGAAGACAGCCGGTGATGAAATTCGACGAGAAGCTGTGCGACCGGTATTTTCTCTCGGACGATTTCTTCAATGACCGCGTACTCGGCGCCTTCGATATCCATCTTGAGAACGTCGATCCGGCTGTGCTCTTGAAGCCGCATCGCAGTGGAAAGCCTAATAACTGGTAAACGCAGAGACGCGCGCCCATACTGGGGCGCCTGAATCATGGAGTGGGAAACACAGTTTTCTCGCGGTGGAAGATAAAACGATTCTTCGCCGTCGTGCCCGGCAATCCCCGCGTCATGAGAATGGAATTGCGGGGGCAAGGATTGTGTAGCGAGCCATTTTTTAACTTTGGGAGTGGGATCAAACGCGTCAACCTCGACGCCGAAACGTTCGATAAGAGACAAATCGAAGGAAATGTCCTCGCCAATCCCCAAAGAATAGACAGCCGCGTCGCGGCCAATCATCGAACCGTCCAGGCAATAGCCGCCATACTCTGAGCCAAATCTCTCCACACAACGCTTTATCTGCACACGTGGAGGCGCAAATCTCCACTGAGGATAGACACGAAGATATTTGTGAAGCTGAGGGAGCAAGTTCATGAGAGATTGCCCTGTTGTGGAAGCATCGCGTGCCGCAGACCGAAGGTAGAAGAGGAGTCGGTGGGTTTGGCTGACGCGTAAGCGATGAGATAGCTGGCAATCCCAGCCCAGAAGAGCAACCAGATCGCCGTCTGCACGGAGTCGATCAACATAGTCGTCGCGCCATAGAGAAAAACATTTGCGCCGATGGATGCGGCAATGGCCACCAGGACACTTCGTTCAAGTCCTTTTACTTCCATGGCGGCGTAGAAAGCCCTGCGGAAGAGCCTTATGAAGAACGCAAAAAACACCAAAGTGGCGGGAAGGCCGAATTGAACAATCGAATATAAACCGAGATTGTGGATCTCTTGCGTCTCTCGCGATTGCAAGTGATAGAGGTCGGTGTATCCGCCGGTCAATAAGAGTTCGGGATGCGCCTTTATCAGAGTGAACGCATCTGAAATCATTTCCTGGCGCCCTTCGAAGGTCCCAAACTGGTCCCAGTCAAATAATCCCTGCGTCAGAAACAGAATTGCGATTGCGCTGGCCAGTACGGTTACCGTCACGACACGTAAAACACCTCGGCGCCGGCTCAGAAAGAGATACACCGTCATCATCGACGCGGCAAAAACCAGCAAACCGGAGCGGAACATCGTGAACAGCAGGCAAACAAATATGACCGCACTCCCCAGGAAGCAAAGCAGGCGTTGGCGCTTAGGGAGGCTTCCGAAGAAAGCTAGCGTGGTCAGGAGGCAGAGCGGCACAGAAAGAAAGCACGCAAACATATTTGCGCCGGTGTAGAGCCCGGTTGGCAAAGTGTTTTGCACGCCGAGAAAATCGCCGAAGCCGGAGAGTTTCGCAAAGCTGGTCTTATAAGCCTGCCATTCCGCTTCGTCAGGCCCTGCAAACCAGAGATAATTTCCGGTGGTGTATTGCGCAATTCCGAGAATGGCGTTGGCCACTGCGAAGACACATCCGAGTTTGATGAGTGTGTGAATTTGCTTCTTGTCGACACCCGCCTGCAAGAAAACCAAAAGAAAGAGGAACGGCAGCATCAGATCTCGATAGACACTAGCGGCATGCGCCGCGTTGTATTCAAAAAAAATAGCCGGAAAGGCCAGAATAGCCAGAAATAGAATGAGAGTTCGTTCCGGATAAATTTTCGCTAGCGGTCGATTCCGTTTCCCCTCCCACGCATGCACCAGGGAAACTAGCAGCACAACGAAGAGAGACGCTTCCGAGAGATCGAAGCTGAAACTGCTCAAGCGGAGGCGATATTCAAAACTCAAAAGCAAAGGCAAGAGGTAGATAAGGCGAGCCGGGCTGGCCGCAACCCACAACAGAGCTGCGCCAAATGCGATGATGACAATCGGAATCGCCAGTAACATGACTCAGGCCACCATCATTCCGGCGATTTGCGCACCGCGGAGCCGCCAATCCCACTCCTGGACCATGACCTTGCGCGCGATTTCGCCCAGAAGGCGGCGCCGCTCCGGTGCGTGGAATAGCGCCACGATCTCTCCGGCAAACTCCTCGTCCGAATGACCCGCCAGTACGCCTACATCGCTTTTGCGAAAGAGCGCCTCTACTTCTCCGACGGGATTTGTCACTGTGGCTCGGCCCGCCGTCAAAAAATCTAAAATCTTTGTAGGCCATCGCGCGCGGTCATTCAGGCTGTCTTCCAAAGGGCAGATGCAAACATCCGCGCATCCCAGAACCCAGGGATAGTCTTCATCACTTACCCAACCCATCCGGCCGATGCGGTGATCGATTGCCAGTTGCTCCGCCAATTCCCATGCCGGGCGCGCCACGTTTCCAACCAACAAAAAAACAGACTTAGGCGCTTGCCGGAGTACTTCACCAAAAATCCGCATCTCGCGGCACATGTCTCCATTGCTGATCGCAACGACCATCGGCGCATCTTCCGGCAGGTCGAACCGCTTGCGTGCCTCTCTCTTGCTCAGCGGCACGATGTACTCCGTTGCCGCGCCATTAGGGATGTGCGCCAATCTTTCCTTGGGGATACCGATTGCGAGCGCGCGCTCTTGAAGCACTTTGGAGGTCACGCTCACTCTCGACGCGCGGAAGCGAATCTTCTCTTCGAAATACGAATCGATGCGGTGCGCAATCTTCCAACCGCGGAACCAGTTCGAGCTGCCGCCGAACCAGTCGCACCAGTCCGAATAAAACGCATAGTTTTTTCGCCGCTGGGTGAAATACACCGGCCAGGAAACATTGGGCTGATATTCAAAACCGAAGACAGCGTCGTAATGACTGGTTTCCAATTCGCGAGTCCGGCCCCAGATGTCGAGCGGACCCCAGCCGGTCCCGGGCAAGAAGCGGTTACCCCATGCTGGCCCTTCCATCAACCGTATCCATGGCCCCGCGCCACGCGGCTCGCTGAATTCGCCGATCCAGTCACGCTTATAGGAAATCGCAGGACGAAAACGCGAAGTGCGAGATACCGTCGCCAGCGTAACTTTGTGCCCCGCGCGCGCCAGTTCACGACAAAAATAAAATGCGCGAAGATATGTGCCCACTCCCTTCTCGGTAAAATTCAAAGCCAGAATCCGCATCGAAGACACTCCTGCATTAGGGGGCCGTTCGTGTTATCGCTTTGACTTCGCTTACTTTTTTCCCGGCCGACTCTTTTCTGTTACCTGCCGCTGCCCCCGCCAGGCTTGCCGCCGTTTTTCTCTTGTGCTCGAGCGCTACGCTCAGAAGAGCTAGAGGCTCCTCGATGAAATGCCGTTGCAGCTTTTCCTCTTGCCAGTTGCGGATCTCTTCATGCAAACCCTTAGAAGCGTTCACTCGCCGGACTCGCTTCGGCAGTTCTTGCAGATCGCCGCACAGCGCCTCGGGATGGCAGAGCAGCCGGTGATACGGCTTGTCTTGCTCGCCAAAACAGATGCACCCTAAAGACGCAGCGTCCGCCAGACCTTGTCCGGCACCGCTCCCTCTTCCCAGACACAGATAATATTTTTGGCGAGCCAGTTCGCGCAGGAACTCGGCGGCATCGCCCCAGCGCGGCGGATCTTCTCCGTGATAAAGCCCCATGGAAAACGAACGGAACGCGACCGGAAGGCGCAGTGCTTCTTCGAGCCGATGCGCCGCTCTTTTCGTTGCTTCCATGGCGTTCCCGTTGGTTGCACCGCATAAGAGCGACAGCGTCCGCCAATCAGCCCAAAAGCCTTCCTCTCGTTCGGGAGGCGCAAACAATGCGCGCAGAGTCTTCGGATCGCGAATATAGGGAAACGAAATGGCCTGCGGAAGGCGCTCGATTGAATCGGAAGCGTCCATCATGTGCGCGAGGAACAAGTCGGCGTTCCTCATCGGTCGGCGAAGAGACGCGTGATACCGCCGATCCCAGTGCTCAACGACGAAGTACGCGAACAGCGTGTGCGTGTTGCGGGGAAACTCGAGAATCGGATCGTTGGTGATGACCAAGTCGTACGAATCGTAAGGAATGTCCTTTGGCGCGATTACGTTTTGCGTGTACTTTCGCACAATATCCGCATTGCCCGGCCGCTTCAGCACCGAGTCGTATGTGTAGTCCGTTTTAACTTGCTGAGGAATGATGTACCAGTCCGCTTCGAGCAGCGTAGTCATCTCCCAGTGCAGTGGCCGGCTGGGCCAAATCCGAAACAAAGCGTCAGGCGACGTTTCTCCCCAGCGAATACTCGACCACGGGCCAAAGGTGTCCAGCACCTGCTTGACGATCGCGACGTTCATGCCTTCTCCGCGTTCGGGAATATTTCGCTGTAACGAGGATGCGATCTCTTTACCGCTGCCACCATGGCGTCGTAACTCTCGCCTGGCGCCCTGCGGCGGAGATTGCCCGATTCCGGATCCAAAATAAGAAGCTCATACCCGAATTCTTCCAGCTGCCACATCAGTTCGACAGGATGGTAGTGAAATCCCGCGGTGCACCAGCTATAGCCCTCATAGAGAATCACCGGGGCGTCTGGCCGTTCGAGCAGCTTTCGGCCGCCCCGAAACACCTTTAATTCCGCTCCTTCTACATCCACCTTCATCACGTCGACACGCGCAATATTTTCTCGCGCCACAAAATCATCCAGCGTAACCGTCCGCACCAACTCGCACCCGACAACTTCCGCGTCGCTATAGCTGGGGTCTTCGAGCGAGTTGAGAGCATCCTTCAACTCTGCATTGACGTACAGAATGGCTTGGCCGTTTTGGTCGCTTAAAGCCACACGGACGGTGCGCACCATAGTGAGTTCATTCTTCAAAAGATTTTTTTCCAGGATCGCTAAAGTCGATGGACACGGCTCGAACGCGTACACAGCAGAAAGCCGACCTAGGAGTTTTTGTCCAGCGGCCACGCTAAACAGTCCGATATTGGCGCCGACGTCGAAAAACGTCATTCCAGGCTGGAGCACTCGTAAAATGAATTCTAGTTCGGCGTGTTCGAAACGCAGGCCTGACCATGTATGAAACGCTATTGTACCTTCCGGGACAATTTGAAACTTGACGCCGCCGGTATTTACTTGAATCGCAGCGTTTCTCGTCACGAGATTGCGCGCCTTGAATGCCAGCGCCAGGCCATCCCGATACCACAAAAATAATCTCCCTGAAATACGTTTCCGGATTTTTCGCAGTATTTTTAGTGGAGTTAAAAAGCCATACATTCTTCGCCACTTTGCCAGCGGAGCGCCGACAAACACGGGTAGTTCAATCACCTGCATAGGCGCTCCTTTTGAAAAGCGGTTTCGAGGCACGAACATCCCATAGAAAATAGAAACCACACGCCGAGAGGAGCAGAGCCCCGGCTGCGATGGAGGCTTCCAGGCCGGCACGCGCGTCGAGCGACGCCGTGAAACGGCTGCCAGCGACGGCCAGGGCCCATATCCCAGCCGCAAAGCCGCAGGTCCGCAGGTCCAATGGCAGCGGGTAGTAGCGCCTGCCAAATGCAGTCATCAGACAAATGCTTGCGGCCAGGGCGGCTGGCCAGGAAATTGCCGCTCCCAACGCGCCGAGCCGGGGCACCAGGAAATAGTTCAGAACAATGCAGGTCGCCGCACCTGCGGTTCCCAAGGGACCGAGCCACTTCGTCTTGTACTTGAGATAGATGGGAAGGCTGCTCCAATATTCAAGCAAACGGAACACAACCGGCAAGAGCAGCCATGGCAAAAGACTTTGCACTCCCACGTAGGCGCGTCCGGCAAAAATGCGAATCAGGAACGGCCCGAACAAGATGGTCATCGCGGAAAGCAGAGTGCCTACCAGAAGCGCATAGCCCATGATCTTGGTGTAGGTGATCGCCGCGTTCGGACGGTGAGCGATGGGGAACACAGCGCCCGCCCAGGCGTTTCCAAACGGCTGCAGAAAACCCATCGAAAGAATGTTCGTGATTTTGATTCCCACCGTGTAACGGCCCACTTCGGCAAGGCTTTGAAACCGCGCGAGGAAATACCGCCCGGAAGCATCCAGCAACAAAGCCATCAACGCGCTCCAAACGAGTGGGAACCCGTAGCGCAACATGGGACCAAGCAACTCCTTGCGAACACGGAGTTGCATTCGCGGCACGCAAAATACGAGAAGAATGAGCACGCACGCTCCGTCGCCCGCCAGCCAGCAACGCAGGACGCCTAGTACGCCTTCGCCGTGCAGCGCTACGAACCAATACCCGGCTGCCACCAAAACCATCAAACGTGTAATGGCTGACAAAACGTACGCCACAGGCCGTTGTGCTGCTTGCAGGCTGCTGAGGAAGATGCCCTGTATGTTCCGAAACAAAACCAGTGGAACAAAAATCCAGGCCGTTCGACCATTCCCGCCGATCCATTCCCTGCCGAGCGGCCCGCTCATCACCGCTGCGAGGATCGCGCCGCCAATCGCTGCCGCCACCAGTCCTGCGGCTACACTTGATGCGAGAATCTCTCCGCGCCGGGAGACTTCCGTCTCCGCGTACCACCGCAAGTAAGTCGTTCCCAGCCCCATTTGTGTCGTGGTTACGGCAATGAGCAGCGAAATCTCGATCAGCGCATAGGCACCGAAGTCCGAAGGCGTGAGAAAACGCGTGTACATCGGAACCAGGACGAAATTGCCCAAGCCCAGAAGAACTGCCCCCGCTAAATAAATCATGGAATCTTTTGCCAGCGGGTAGAGCGTCGCGAGCAGGGGATGCCCCGCTATCGCTCTTTGCATTCGACCCCTTTGAGAAACATTTGGACCTATCCCCGCTACCGGATTATCCATCCTCGGCAAGCTCACTGGCCTCCTCCTGCGAGCACTGCTGAAATCGTTCGAAGAAGAATGTTCAAGTCCAAGCGCAAGGTCCAGTTTTCGATGTACTCGAGGTCCAGAACCATGTTGGTGTCGAAAGAAGGATCGCGCCGTGCAGTTACCTGCCACAGCCCAGTGACACCGGGTTTCACATCGAGGCGGCGCAGATGTTCGATGGTGTAGCGCTCGAAGTCATCCACAGGGTGTGGCCGCGGCCCCACGAGACTCATCTCCCCGCGCAGTACATTCAAGAGCTGTGGAAGCTCATCTACACTAAATTTTCTCAGCCACCTTCCACAGCGGGTAACACGGGGATCGTTCTCCATCTTGAAAATCGGGCCGTTGCGCTCGTTTATCTCGCGAAGCGTGTTCTTCTGTGTTTCCGCCTCTTCGACCATCGTTCTCAACTTGAAGCAGCGGAATTTTTTTCCTTTTTTCCCTACACGCATCGCCGGATAAAAAACCGGGCCATGCGAATCGCAGCGAATCCAGATGGCAGCGAACGCCAGTATTGGAGCTGTCAGCAAAAGGACCGCCGCGGCCCCAAGCAAATCCATGCCGCGCTTCACCGCCAGACCGAGCGCCGGAATCGGCTCGCCATGCAGCTCGATCACCGGGAACCCACCGATGGTTTCGACCGGAGCGCGCCAGCCCAATCCATCGTAGAGATCCGGCACCACGTTCAAGCTCAAACGCAGGCGCCGCGCCTCAAGGAAAATCTCCTTCACCATTTCGCGGTCCGCAGGAAGCGTTACAAACAATTGATCTGCAAATTGGCCCAATGCGACTTTCCGCAAATCGCGCACCGACCCCAATACGCGTGCATCTCCGTTTGGATGCGGATCCAAAAACCCGCAGACTTGGTAGCCCAGTTGCCTGTTTTCCTCGAGCCACGCCGCCAGCGCCCGCCCCAGTTTTCCTGCTCCCACAATGAGCACCCGCGAAACGCCCTCGCCGCGCTCGGCTCTGCGCAGCACATAATGCCGCTTTGCGTATCGCCAGCCTGCCAGTGCGCTGGCATTCCATGCTCCCGAGCAAACCACCACAAGTCTCGAGATGTCTTTATTCCCCGAAGTAAAAATAAACAGCACCAGGAGCGCCGTAGCGAACCCGACAGCTCTTACAACGCTCGCGCTTTCTTCCCAAGCGCTGCGTTCCCGCGCCGTGTGATACAAATCCTGGCTCATGCAAGCCAGCACTACGAGCCCGGCATAGAGAAGCAAAAAACCTGGATAGCTGGCAGACAATACCTGTTGCAAAAGGTTTGCTCGCGAAAGCTCCGTCCGGGAAAAAGGGTTGGCCCAATCAAACCGCAGCCAGAAAATGCTCGCTCCGCCCGCACAGACCAGCGCAAAATCAATCGCCACATACGCAGCCTGGCGTGCGAGCCCGGAACGGCCGCGAGCGGCCTTAGCACGCCTGGGAAGAAATTTCGCACCCGGCAACCACATCTCCGGCGCACTTTCACGGGCAGGCTCCGCATTCGTCACGGATGGTGCTCGAGTCCGGCGTGTGGCTGTTCCGTTCATGTCTCTTTTATCCGAGGCCGTTTCTTGCTGCACGCGTCAGATCCGCCCCATCGGAAGGTTTCTCTTCTTCCTGGGCACGTTGCGATTTTCTTGCAGAGTTCGCACGATTCCGCGCGCGCGCCAGCATTTGCAAAATCGCGGCCGCCGGAACTGTCCGCAGAGCGTCAGCACGAAGCGTTCCCGCAATTTCCACCACAAATTGTTTTCCAGGATCCTGCGGATCGATTTCGCGCCAGGTCTGCCGAAGTAGAATCCAGGCACACATCGTTAGGAATGAAGACGTGGCGCCCGCAACTGTCAACAGTCCTCGTGGTGGAAACGATTTCTTCGTCGGCACTACCGCTGCGTCCAGCACCTTCACACTGGGCACTTCTTTGGCTTCCTGCACCTTAGCCAGTTCATACTGCTGCGTTAGCAGCTCGTAGACGGTTTCTTGAATTTTTGTCTGGCGGTACAGATCAGCGTACGTTACGCCAAGCAGCGGAAGCTGGCGGATAGCCGGATACAACGAAGCATCCGTTCCTGAAGAGGGTGCCGCGGAAGTTCCGCTCTCTCCGCCCATTTTGCCCAGCTGGGCGCGCAACTCAGTTACCCTCGCTCTAAGAGCGCGTACACGCACGTTCTGGTCGGTATACATCGCTTCCAGGCCATGAAGTTCCGCTTCTGCTGCAATCAACTGTCCTTCCAGC
Organism: uncultured Acidobacteriota bacterium; assembly: GCA_963740015.1. GTDB lineage: Bacteria > Acidobacteriota > Terriglobia > Acidiferrales > UBA7541 > Acidiferrum. The sequence goes on from CAVUCM010000054.1 coordinate 11,152, forward strand.
GTCGCCGCGGCTTCCACCATCGCTTTGCTTTGCGCCGGAATGTCGATGGCTGTGTTCTTGCTCGCAAAGATGCTGAATTTTTGCGCGGCGCTGTCGAGGTCCCGCTTGACCGCGCGGAGTCTCTCTTCAAGGAAAATGCGTTCGCGCCGCGCCGAAGATGTGCTTACCTGCTCGACGAGCCGGTCGAGTTCGTCGACATACGCCTGCGCCATCGCCGCCGCAAGACGCGGATCTTGATCCGTCAGCGTCACCGCGATAATTCCGCTTTTGTGGTCTTCCACAATGCGGGTGTGCGCAGCAAGCGCCGCGCGTGCGTCTTCCATCTTTCCCGCGCGATAGATGCGGCGTAGTTCGAATTGATCGATCAGGCGGTCTTGCACCGTGCGGCTTTCCAAAATCCCAACGAACAACGCGCCGGAGTTTTTTACTCCCAGCAAATCGCCGGCAACTCCTCCGAGCCCTCCAGTGCGTCCCGCCAGCGCCGACAACATGGCCATCCCCGAACTCGACTGACCATCCGGAGGCATCAGTTGTGTCGTCGCTTCATACCGGGAAGGAATCAGCAGCGCGAGACCCAAGCTCCCCATCGCGCCGAGTACAAGCGCTCCAAACAACAATTTGCGCGCTTCCCAGAGCAGACGAAGCCGCGCGATGAGTCGCTGGCGCGAGTTGCTTGCTGCGTTACTACCTGCTTCGCTTTCCAACGGTGTAGGCGACGTATTCACGCTTTTGCGGTACCCCCTTCCTTTTTTCCATGGAGTGCATCTATTTGCCGCACCGCGGCTTCACTGGATCGCTACGGCGGCCGCCAATGCTCCGGCTTGCGCGATCTGCGCGATGGCCACCAAATTTTTCCAAACGTTGCTTCCAACCGTTGCTCGCTCCGGAACCATAATCGTGTCGCCGGGGCCAATAATTGAAGACTCCACCCCTCCGGACCACATCCCGCTGCTGCCGCTGGTCACCGAACCGCTTGAGCGAATAATGAAAATGGCTTTTTTGTTGGCCAGCCCAGTGGCGCCGCCTGCACGAGACAGATACCAGGCTGTGTTTTTTCCAGGCGTGTACGTGATGGCGTTCGAGTTGTAAACTTGGCCGACAATCAAAACGAATCCAGGCTGTTTGGGGATTTCGAGTGTATCTCCGGCGCGTAACTCGATGTCGTCCGGAGACCCAGGAAAATCCTTCTGGCCAATCCGGATGTGTACGACCAGCCGTCCGCTAACAGGGGCTCGCCGCAGCCCATCCACAACGCGCTGGCGTTGTTGCACTGCGGCCTGCTGCAGTGCCGCTTCTTCCGAACCGCTGGTGGTTATAGCTGTCTTCACCACCGTCGATTCCTGCTCTAGCCTCTGGATCAGCTCTTGCCTGCTTTGCTCCTGCATCTTGCGCACTTCAATGCGCTCAAACACCGCCGCTGGAGGATAGGCGGACAGCAACAGCCCACCTGCTCGGCGCAGCAGCGAACTCAGCCGTTCGCCAGGCTCGATTCCGTAGACTCCCGGCTTCAGCACTTCGCCGTGAAGAGTTACCGTCGCTCCCATATCTTTCCAGCGTGTCTGTTGAGGCACCGTCAGCACGTCGCCGTCGTTCAATAAAACATTCGCACTCGCGTCGCCGACCAGCGCGCTCGTCAAATCTACTGTTTGCTCCCCCGACGGCCTCGCCGCCACGCCTTCCAAAACCGCGTAATGCACTAAATCGGCGCTTTCCGGATTCGCACTTCGCAAAAAACCGCCAGCGGAACGGACCAAGTCCGACACTCGCATATCGGAAGCCAATGGATAGCGCCCCGGCCGGCCCACTTCTCCTCGTACGTAAACGCTCGGCGGATTCACTTTCTCTGGTTGACGGTGAACGAGTATCCTGTCTCGCGGCTCCATCAATATATTGTTCAGAGGGTCGCCTGCCAGTGCTTCGCGAAGCGAAATGCTGAAGACTTTTGTTGTCCCATCCGTCTGAGCGCGAAAGAGTTGTGCCGATTCCAGCCAACTATCCGGCGTAATACCGCCGGCCTGATAGATGGCGTCGCGCACGTGTTCCTGTCCAGAGGCGCGGTACTGCCCTGCAGCGCGAACTTCTCCCATGACGGAGATTTCTGGCGCAGCCTCGAGATCGTATCGCCCGAAAATGCGCACCGTGTCGAGCGCCTCGAGCTTTGGAGCGTTTTCTGGGTGCTCGAAGGCAGCTGCAAGGTTGAAGCTTTCGACGACTGGCCGGTTATCCGGCTGGGCAATGCGAACAATCTCCGCGTAGCGCTCCGCGGGCTCCGGCAAAAGCTCTTTGTATGAAGACACCAGGTCCGTCAGTTTCATCCCGTCGTGAAACGAATACTTTCCCGGACGCAGTACGTGCCCCTCAAGATAAACTCTTGCGCTGTTGTAGGGCGCAATAGGGAAAATATGAATTTCGTCGCCGTCTTGAATGCCGAACTTTTCAAATGCCGCACGCAAAGAATCTTTGTCGCTCGTTTCTCCCACATCCAGGCTCAACATGGTGCGCTTCTCATGTGCTTCCATGCGCTGCACTTCGATGTGCCGCAGCGCAGCAGCGGGCAGGATGCCTCCGGCAAGTTCCAACACCTCGTTCAAACTCTCCTCTTCGTGGAGTTCGTAAACCGCCGGGCGGCGTACCATTCCTTCGACGGTGACGGTCGGCCCTAGCGGTGGCACTCGCAGCGAATCGCCATTCTCAAGACGCTTCAGATCTCCACGAATGCCGTGCAACAAAAGATCGTAGGCATCAACTTGTTCAAGCAGCAGTTTCCCGCGGTAATGCTCGATACCTCGCAACGATCCGCGCGGTGTCACTCCACCGGCCGCAAAAAGCGCATTCAACGGTGTCGAAAGAGAACTGACGTTGTACGCTCCCGGTGCAGCGACCTCTCCGACCACATAGGCACGTACGCTTCGTAGCCGAAGCAGAGAAACGTCGGCGGAAATGTCGCGAAATTGCGTTCGTACCACGCGCTGCACCGATCCCTGCACTTCTCCCAGCGATTTTCCGGACACCAGCAACGGTCCGGCCTCCGGCAGTGGGAGCCGTCCTTCGCGATCTACCGTGCGAAACAGTCTTTGCGATAGACTCCACCCCACAAATCGGATCCACAGACCATCTCCCGGCCCGACCACATAATCCGGTCCGGCAGGGAGATCGATCGGCAACGCGCCAGTGTTTGCGCGGTCGTGCTTGAAAACGTCAAGACCAAAGCGCTCTGAATGCTGGATTGGAGCGGAAGCCTGAACGTACAGGTCATACAAGGAAGGAGCATCCGCAGACGGATTTGGCCGGTGGACCATTCGAACGGGCTCGAGTGCCGCGCGGGGCAACTCGGAAGCTGCCCGATTGGAAACCATTCGCTCTCCGTTGCTACGACTCGCGTGCGGACGAGAAGAAATCGGGCTGCGAAAGTGATGCCGGCGTTGATGGAGCGAACTCGACAGCGGTGCTCGAAACGGGGCTATCACTCTCCCGCGATCCTCCTCTGCGTCCTCCATTCGTGGAATTGCCCAAGGTGTCTGAAGCTTCCTTGCGGCATGGAGGTGAAGCAGCGTCTCGCCTGTTTCAGAAGCGGATAAATCAGCGCGAAGTTCTCGCGGTGCTTGCGGCGTGTCCGTCCGCGATGGTGCTGCAGGGTAGCTTTCGTAAGGATTCGGCTGGTCCGCTGGACGAATTGGCT
>CAVUCM010000055.1:0-33159 GCA_963740015.1 uncultured Acidobacteriota bacterium
CGATGGTGCAAACCAGAGGAGCGCCGCCGGAGCGGATTAACTCTCGAAGTCCTTCTGGGCGTGTAGAGCGAGTGGAGAAAGTGGAGGATGGATTGGAGCAAGCGGAACGGTTCCTCGAAAAGTTTATTTGAGAAGCTGGCACCGGGACGAACACGCGTGAGCGCAACGTCGTAAAAGCACCCAGTCCAATACGGTAGCAGAAAACTCCGACATCCTCTCCGCATTCATGCCAGAGAAGCAGTGAAGCGATAACCGCCGCGATCAACGATGCCAGGCGAATCATCGGGATGCTTCCGCGAGCCAGAGATAACTTTGGGCTTCGGCTTCGAGCCGAGCCTGGAATTCGGCATGTGGGTCTTTGGGAGGGCTGAGCAGCGCTTGGATGCGGGGGAGCGCACGGCGCGCAGCTGCAGCGCCAGCTTCGATGGCTTCGTCTGCGCGGTCGAAATCATCCCATGCAAAAGACTGTACGTCGGGCCGGAGAACCAGATGCGCGTGGCGCTCCCAAATTTCAAGCTGATGCTTCTGTGCGGCGCTGACGGCGCGGCAGACCACTTGAAAGATGTTGGATGGAGCGCCGCGATGTCCGTCTTCGACGCCCACCGAAACGGCGATGACGTGCTGGGCACCAAGATCGCGAGCCGCGCGCGTTGGAACCTGCGCGACCAATCCTCCATCGGCGAGGCAGCGAGTGCCGATTTTAACGGGTTCGAACAAGCCTGGGAAAGCGCAACTAGCGCGGATTGCTTCGCAGAGATTCCCGTGAGTGAAAACCACGGGTTCACCGTTGGCCAAATCCGTTGCGACTACGGCCATGGGAATTCGAAGATCTTCGAAGCGACGCGATTCGAAAACTTGTTCGATAAGGTTGCCCAGCCGGTGATTGCTGGCGAGTCCCAAGCGAGAAACGCGCCAGCGGCCGATGTCACGAAAACGAATTTTGCGGCAGGTGGTGATGATTCGAGATAGAGGCGCACCGCTTGCGTAAGCCGCGCCAAGAATGCTGCCCACGCTGGTGCCAGCGATATGGGAAATTGGTATGTGATTTTGTTCGAGGACTTGCAAGAACCCAAGTGGGCGAATCCACGCGAAAACCCACCGCCTAAAGCCAAGCCCAATCCTGCTCTTTCGGTCGGAGCCACTGGCCCATTGGCCAGCGAGGAGTGGTCGGGACGCGTCATGCCAGAAGAATGCCATTCACATCTTTATTACCCAATGGACCGGGCGTCCTGAAAAAACAGTACGTGCGTACTTCTGTACCGAATCAGCACAAATTCTCGCTTAAGAAAAAAGGCAGTACCAACTTACTAGGCTAGTACCCTCGCTGTACCATTGTCGGAAAATGTGCGCTCAGCGATTCTGTTCCCGTCAGCAAGGGCTGAACATCTGCAGGAGGGGGAATGGACAGCGCGTACGAAGCTTGGATGGGGCAGCCTGTGGTGCTGCAAGTAGCGCTAGGCGATATTAAGGTGCCGCTCCGGGGCACGCTGTTGAAAGATGGCGGTGAAACGGTTCGGATGAGGATTGGCGAAGGCTGGGATGTGGACATCTATAAAGCGATGATCCTGGCCGTGGAACAAGATGCTATGGCATTGCTTCCCGCGTGAGGAGGAATGATGAATAGCCAAGTGCCAAAGTATGTGACGCAAGGACGTGCAGCCCTGCTGCTTGGAATTTCTGAAGACGAACTCTCGCGACTCTCGGACGAGTCTGGATTGGGACACCGGGAATGCGCGGGAGAACAAGAAGAGACATTTTTCACCTACGAAGAGCTACGGAAGATTTGCATGCTGACCGTGCACCAGGTGAATTGAAAATTTATCGAGTTTCCTCCGGCCCCCCTCAGCAGTAACCCCCACCCGGGTACGGCAGGCTCAGAGGGGGAATGAGAGGCACCCTTGGAACGGAGCAGGCCGATGATGGCAGGAAGAATGGAGATGACGGCAACCACGGCAATAACATAGTGAATGTACTGGCCGATGTTGGGGATGAAATGTCCCAGCGAGTAGCCGCCGAGGATCATGGCGCCAATCCAGAAGACGCCGCCAAAAACGTCAAAGAGCAGATAGCGGGAATAAGGCATTTTTGCGGCACCGGCCACCGGTGGGCAAAATGTTCGAACGATGGGCACGAATCGCGCGAGGATCACGGCGCGGCCACCGTATTTCTCGTAGAACTCATGGGCGCGTTGGAGATGGCTGCGGCGAAAAAAGAAAGAGTCTTCGCGGCGATAAAGGGCGGCGCCCGCGGAACGGCCAATCCAGTAGCCGATCTGATCACCTGCTATTGCGCAAAGCATGACCGGGAGCAGAAGCCACTTGAGGGGAATGACGCGGGCGTAAGAGAAGATGCCGGCGGTGATCAGAAGCGAGTCGCCGGGAAGAAAAAAGCCAACAAAGAAGCCCGTTTCTATAAAGACGATGGTGCAAACGAGAGGAGCGCCGCCGGAGCGGATTAGTTCTCGAAGTCCTTCTGGGCTGTAGAGCGAGTGGAGAAAGTGGAGGATGGATTGGAGCAAGCGGAATGGTTCCTCGAAAAGTTTATTTGAGAAGCGGGCACCGGGACGAGCGCGCGTGAGCGCAAGGTCGTAAAAGCTCCCAGTCCAATACGGTAGCAGAAAACTCCGACATCCTCTCCGCATTCATGCCAGAGAAGGAGTGAAGCGATAACGGCCGCGATCAACGACGCCAGGCGAATCATCGGGATGCCTCCGCGAGCCAGAGATAACTTTGGGCTTCGGCTTCTAGCCGAGCCTGGAATTCGGTATGGGGGTCTTTGCGAGGATTGAGCAGCGCCTGGATGCGGGGTAGGGCACGGTGCGCGGCTGCGACGCCAGCTTCGATGGCCTCGTCTGCGCGGTCGAAATCATCCCACGCAAAAGACTGGACGTCGGGGCGGAGAACCAGATCCGCGTGACGTTCCCAAATTTCGAGCTGATGCTTCTGAGCGGCGCTTACGGCGCGGCAGACCACTTGAAAGATGTTGGATGGAGCGCCTCGATGTCCGTCTTCGACGCCCACTGAAACGGCGATGACGTGCTGGGCGCCCAGATCGCGCGCGGCACGGGTTGGAACTTGCGCGACTAGTCCTCCATCCGCAAGGCAGCGAGTGCCGATTTTAACGGGTTCGAACAAGCCTGGGAAAGCGCAACTCGCACGGATTGCTTCGCAGAGATTCCCGTGAGTGAAAATGACGGGTTCGCCGTTCGCCAAATCCGTCGCGACCACGGCCATGGGAATTCGAAGATCCTCGAAGCGACGCGATTCGAAAACTTGTTCGATGAGGTTACCTAGCCGGTGATTGCTGGCCAAGCCCAAGCGAGAAACGCGCCAGCGGCCGATATCGCGAAAACGAATTTTGCGGCAAGTAGCGATGATCCTGGAGAGAGGCGCGCCGCTTGCGTAAGCCGCGCCAAGAATGCTGCCCACGCTGGTGCCAGCGATATAAGAAATTGGTATGTGATTTTGCTCGAGAACCTGCAGAACGCCGAGATGGGCGAATCCACGCGAAAACCCACCGCCTAAAGCCAAGCCCAATCCTGCTCTTTCGGACGAGGCTACTGGCCTCTCGGTCAGTGAGGAGTGGTCGGGACGCGTCATGCCAGAAGAATGCCATCCACATCATTACTACCCAATGGACCGGGCGTCCCGGAAAAACAGTACGTGCGTACTTCTGTACCGAATCAGCACAAATTCTCGCTTGAGAAAAAAGGCAGTACCAACTTACTAGGCTAGTACCCTCGCTGTACCATTGTCGGAAAATGTGCGCTCAGCGATTCTGTTCACGTCAGCAAGGGCTGAACATCTGCAGGAGGGGGAATGGACAGCGCGTACGAAGCTTGGATGGGGCAGCCTGTCGTGCTGCAAGTAGCGCTAGGCGATATTAAGGTGCCGCTCCGGGGCACGTTGTTGAAAGATGGCGGTGAAACGGTTCGGATGAGGATTGGAGAAGGCTGGGATGTGGACATCTATAAAGCGATGATCCTGGCCGTTGAACAAGATGCTATGGCATTGCTTCCCGCGTGAGGAGGAATGATGAATAGCCAAGTGCCAAAATATGTGACGCAAGGACGGGCGGCGCTGCTGCTTGGAATTTCCGAAGACGAACTCTCGCGACTCTCTGACGAGTCTGGATTGGGACACCGGGAATGCGCGGGAGAACAAGAAGAGACATTTTTCACCTACGAAGAGCTACGGAAGATTTGCATGCTGACCGTGCATCAGGTGAATTGAAAATTTATCGAGTTTCCTCCGGCCCCCCTCAGCAGTAACCCCCACCCGGGTCGCTCCCCCCAGCGACCCGGGTTTTTCTTTTTCCAGAGGATTTCGAGAAAACGACTCTGATTTGGAGCTTGCGTTTTACTGCGGACTACGGCGTTCCCTACTTCGAACGATTCAGATTTCCTTTGACACCAGAGGCCTGGGGAAAGAGACTTAGCGCCGCAAAGTTACAGGGGATGGAAAAATGTGGCAGGGAACATCTGGAAGAACGCGAACGCTCGGAATCGCGATTGTTTTTGCGGGATTGGGGCTGAGTTATGCGGTTGGAGCAGGGCGCGCGGCGGACGACGAGAGATATGACGTGGTCATCGCGAATGGCCGGGTGATGGACCCGGAATCCGGGTTGGACGCGGTGCGCAACGTGGGGATTAGCGGTGGCAAAATTCGCGCGATTTCGTCTAGTCCGCTGCAGGGGAAGACGACGATGGATGCGAAGGGGCTTGTCGTTGCGCCGGGATTTATCGATTTGCATGAACACGGCCAACAGCCCAGGAATTATCAGTTCCAGGCCCACGATGGCGTCACGACTTCGCTCGAGCTGGAGGCAGGAACCGCTGATGTAGCCGGTTGGTATGCGCAGCGGGAAGGGAAGTCGCTGATCAATTTCGGCGTGAGCATCGGGCATATTCCCGTGCGAATGAAAGTTCTGCACGATACGTCGGGAGGCTTGCTCGCCACGAGCGATGCAGCACACCGCGAAGCTAGCGCCGCAGAACTCGCCGAAATGAAAACCGATATGGAAGAGGGTTTTCGGCAAGGTGCTTTGGCGGAAGGGATGGGGGTGAACTACACGCCTGGAGCCACACGCCAGGAGATTGTGGAGATGTTCCGCATCGCGGCAAAGTACGGCGCGTCCGTACACGTGCATCTGCGATATGCGGGATTGAAGGAGCCCACCACGGGAGTTGCAGGGCTCGAAGAGGTTCTTGCAGCAGCGGTCGCGACTGGCGCACCGCTACATGTCGTCCACATCACCAGCATGGGGCTGAAGTTCACGCCGGACCTTATTGCGATGGTGGAGGGCGCGCAGAAGCATGGACTGGATGTGACGACGGAATGCTATCCATATACGGCGGGAAGTACGTCGCTGGAATCCGCGATTTTTGATCCTGGCTGGCAAGAAAATATGGGAATCACGTATAAGGACGTGCAGTGGGCGGCGACCGGTGAGCGGTTGACGGCGGAGACGTTTGAAAAATACCGGAAGCAGGGTGGAATTGTGGTCATCCACTCGATTCCGGAAGAAGCGGCGCGAACGGCGGTGGCGAATCCTATTGTGATGATCGCCAGCGACGGCATGCCGATCACGGGAGCAAAGGTGCATCCGCGCGGACAAGCAACATTTTCGCGAGTGCTTGGCCACTACGTGCGAGAAGAGAAGGCGCTCGACTTGATGCTCGCGCTGCGCAAAATGACGCTGATGCCGGCGCAACGCTTGGAGAAGCGGGCACCTGTGTTCAAGGATAAAGGGCGGATTCGCGTTGGCGCCGATGCGGACATCACAGTTTTCGATCCCGACCGCATCATTGACAAAGCTACCTTTGACGACCCGCTGCAGTATTCGGCCGGGATACAGTTCGTGCTGGTCAATGGCTTTGCCGTTTTGAAGGACGGCCAGCTTGTAGAAGGCGTGTTTCCTGGACGCGCGGAGCGCGCGCCGATTTATCAATGACATTACAGACAACCAAAAGTCTGGCTTACATATGCGGCGCCGCCTTTCCACATTGTTGCTAGTCCTATTAGGTTGCTGCCTGACAGGTGCGGGTAACAAACCCGAGGTCGTGCCACAGGACATAACCTACTGCCAACTTGCCAGGGATCCGTCCGCGTTTTCTGGTAAACGTATGCGGATTCGTGCCATCTATTTGTACTTTTTTGAGGGCTCGCGCCTCAAATCGCCGACATGCTGCTCAGATCATGACCCGCAGATGCAGATATGGGTGGATTTTGATGAGGAGCTAGAGGGCAGCTCTAAAAGGTTGCTTCACAAGTTCCCGGAGGGTATGGGGGAAGTTCTTGTCGTTTTTGTCGGTAAAATTGAAACCGGCAAAGTCTACGGACCCTTTGGTGAGCGGGTTCGATTAGTGGTGGACCGAATCGAAAAGTTTGAGAAGAAAGCAAAACCTGATGCTTGTCAAGATTCCTCATGGGTTCCACAAAACTGTGAACCTTCGGGCATGTTATATTGCGCAGGCCGCGCGTCAGAGTTGAGCAGCAGGCTGCCAGAAAACCCACTAAACCAATCGAATAGGGTTTCCCTGATTCTTATACTTGCCACAAAGTGGATGACCTGCGCACCGCTATGTTAATATTTCTGAACGGCGCGCCCGTAGCTCAGTTGGATAGAGCGTCTGGCTACGAACCAGAAGGTCGGGAGTTCGAGTCCCCCCGGGCGCACCAGTCCTTTCGTCACCCGTGCTTGCCAAGTCACCACGATTACCTTGAGGCGTCACCGAATGTCCAGCTGGACTCTCAATAAATTGTTGAAAGCCGCTTAACTCCGGGAAGGGGCACGTTTGCAGAATGTGTCCAGCTCACATGAAGGAGCTCTCGTGCGAAGACTAGCTTACATCGGTATGCTCATCTCTGTTGCATTTTGCTCCTTGGCAATACGGGCCGAGGAGATTCACCTGAAGGACGGAACAAAATTAAACGGAAAGATCATCGCGGTCGAGGGTGACACTTTCCTAGTAAAGACCGCCTACGGCAATATCCAAGTACCGCGGCAGCAAATTGTGTCCGTCAGTTTTCCCGAGAACGAATCTACGAATGCCACATCCGAATCCCCGGGCGCTGTTCCCTCGCTCATTGACGAATCTTTGGACGGTACTTCCTATACCAACAGGACAGAAAAATTTCAAATGACATTTCCTACAGGGTGGAGTCTTGATCCGGATTTGCGCAAGCAGTCGAAGGACATTGCTGCTGCACTTCAATCGCCGGATCAGACGCTCTTCTTTTTGATGACTCCAGAAAAGTTCGTGGGAAGTCTGGCTACCTATGGAGTGCTCGCCGAAACTCAGTTTCAGACCAAATTCAAGGATTACGAAAAGCTTTCACAATCGGCTATAGAGCTCGATGGCAAAAAGGGCATCAAGCTTATTTGGCACGCGAAGAATCCTCAAGCGAATGACGCTTCGCTGAAGGGGCTTGTGTACATCATTCCCTATGAAGGGCGTATGGTGCGGCTCACTTTTCTCACATTGGAACCGCTTTTTGACGAAGCTCTGCCTTCGTTCGAAAGGATCGCATCCTCCTATCAAACAACAATTTACGCGAAGTAGGAAGAAGGTCCGTTTGATAGGCCAGATAGGCTAAACAGAATATGAATGGGATAGATCTTCGCACCACCCCGCATCGCCGCTGGAATCCGCTTCTGCGGGAATGGGTGCTGGTTTCCCCGCATCGCACGCAACGGCCGTGGTTGGGGAAAGTTGATAAGGTCGCTCCCTCGCCGGCCATCGAGTACGACCCCGAGTGTTACTTGTGCCCGGGCAATGTGCGCGCGGAAGGATTGAGAAATCCGGGGTACGCCGAGACGTTTGTCTTCGACAATGATTATCCGGCCATGCTTCCGAATGTTTCTCCGTATGAAACGGACCAGGAAGGATTGATCGTGGCTCGCGTGGAACGGGGAATTTGCCGCGTGGTGTGTTTTTCGCCAAGGCATGACCTGACGATTCCGCGCATGAACCAGCAAGAAGTGGAGCGGGTTGTGGAGGTGTGGACACAGCAGCACCGGGAATTGAGTGAAATGCCGTGGGTGAAGCACGTACAAATTTTCGAGAACCGCGGCGCGCTGATGGGCGCGAGCAACCCGCATCCGCACGGACAGATTTGGGCTAACGGAGAAGTGCCGAATATCCCCGTGAGAGAGCAAGCCGCGATGCGCGGATTTTTTCAAGGGAATGCAAAATGTCTTTTGTGCGAATATTTGCGGTTGGAGATCGAGGATGGCGAGCGCATTGTTTGCGAGAACGAGGGATTTGTGGCTCTCGTGCCTTACTGGGCGGTCTGGCCTTTTGAAACGATGATCTTGAGCCGGCGCCACATTGCGAGCCTGGCGGAATTGGACCGTAAGGAGCAAGGAAATCTTGCGGACATTCTTCGAAGATTGACTATTCGCTACGACAATTTATTTGAGACGGCTTTTCCCTATTCGATGGGCTTTCATCAAGCGCCGACGGATGGCGAGAATCATCCGGAGTTCCATTTTCACGCGCACTATTTTCCGCCGCTACTTCGATCCGCGACCGTGCAGAAATATATGGTGGGCTATGAATTGCTCGCGGGTCCGCAGCGCGATATCACGGCCGAAGGCGCGGCTGCGAGGTTGAGAAATTTGGCGGAAACGCATTACCTCGATGGCCACTGAGTTGTTCAGAAGCGCAGTTCGGCCGAGATCGAACATCAATAAGAATTGACGCGTTCTAAAGGCGGCTCCTGATGGACTTGCAGCTTAAAGAGAAAGTAGTCCTCATTACTGGCGGTGCGAAGGGTATCGGTGAGGCTATCACTCGTGGCTGCGCTCGCGAGGGCGCCATCCCCGTGTTTGTGGACAAGGACGCCGAGGCGGGGAAGCGGCTTCAGACTGAATTGGTGATCGCTGGGGCAACTTGCAGCTTTATCTCCGCGGATGTGCTGTCGGTGGAAAATTGCCGCGTGGCCGTCGAGCAAACGCTTAAGGAGTACGGGCGGCTGAATGTTCTCGTGAACAATGTGGGCGCGAATGACAATGTTGGACTCGAGAGCGGCAGCCCGGAAAAATTTGTGAGTTCGCTCCGGCTGAATCTTTTTCACTACTACAACATGGCGCATTTCGCTCTGCCCGCCCTGAAGAAATCGCAGGGCTGCATTCTGAATATCGCGTCGAAGGTGGCCGTCACTGGGCAGGGCGGCACTTCGGGATATGCTTCGGCGAAGGGGGCGGTACTTGCGCTAACGCGTGATTGGGCGGCGGAATTGCTTCCGAGTGGCATTCGCGTGAACGCTTTGGTCCCGGCGGAAGTGAGTACGCCACTGTACAAGCAGTGGGTCAGCACATTTCCGGATCCTGAAGCGAAGCTTGCGCACATCGTCTCGAAAATACCGTTGGGCAAGCGGATGACGCAGCCCAGTGAAATCGCGGCGATGGTTTTGTTTCTCATCTCCTCGCAGGCGTCGCACATCACAGGGCAGCACGTGTTCGTGGACGGCGGGTATACGCATCTCGATCGCGCTCTAACCTAAAGAAACGAAATCACAGCAGCTTGGCCGCCGAAGAATTTGCGACCACCATTGGGCTGCAAAGGCGATGAAAAGTGAATAAACGATATTGTCTAACGCTGGATTTGAAGGCCGCCCCTGAGTTGATCGCCGAATACACGCGTTATCACGAGAAAGTTTGGCCGGAGATCACGAAGAGCATAAAAGACTCGGGTATTGAAGACATGGAAATATATCTGCTCGGCACGCGAATGTTTATGGTGATGGAAGTGAACGAAAAATTTTCTTTCGAGGCCAAAGCGAAAGCCGATCGCGAAAATCCGAAAGTACGCGAATGGGAAGAGTTAATGTGGAAATTTCAGCAGCCATTGCCCAGCGCTAAGCCCGGCGAAAAGTGGCTCCTGATGGAGAGAATTTTCAAGCTTGAAAAATAAGTTGCGGTAGCCGAATATGCGTCGGCTTGATTGGTGTTGAGGTTTGTCTGGGTACGCAGTTCTGGAAACGGAAATAACTCTGTTGGGAGGCTGATGCCATGGGACCAAACCGTATTCCTCGGCGCGATTGGCTGTTGGGCACTAGCGCCTCGCTCGTCACGTTAGCTGCTGCCTCTACGGGCAACGCAGCCCCGCTCGCGCAACCCTGGATGCCGGCTCCGCTCCCACAGCCACAAGCCTCTTCCGATACAGAGGATGCCGATCGCATTCTCCGGATGAAATGGTGGCACGAAGCGCGCTTTGGCATGTTCATTCACTGGGGCCTGTACAGCGTGCTTGGCCGGCATGAATGGGCTATGGAGGAAGAGGGCATTCCTGTAAGCGAATACGAGCTTTTGGCGAAACGCTTTCAGCCGCAGCCGAACGCCGCTCGCGCATGGGTCAAGCTCGCAAAAACGGCGGGCCAGAAATACATGGTGATGACCACCAAGCATCACGAAGGTTTCTGCAATTTCGATACGAAGCTCACCAACTACTGCGCGCCAAAGCAAGGTCCCGGGCGCGATCTCGTGCGGGAATATTTGGACGCTGCGAGAGCCGAAGGCATGCGCGTCGGCTTCTACTATTCGCTGATGGATTGGCATCATCCGGATGGCGCGCGCTGCGCCACGGATCCGGAAGCGCGCAAACGCTTCGTTGAATATACGCACGGCCTCATCCGCGAACTGATGACCAATTACGGGAAAATCGATGTGCTTTGGTACGACGTGGATTGGCCGCTTACCGCCGAGCAATGGGAATCTGAACGCATGAACAAGATGGTTTTCGGGCTACAGCCGGACATCATCGTGGACAACCGAAATGGCTTGCCGGGCGATTTTTCAACTCCCGAACAGGAAATTGTAGCGGAGAAGGGAAGCCGCTCCTGGGAAAGCTGTATGACGCTGAATGATAGCTGGGGTTACCAGCGAGCCGATGACAATTGGAAAAGCTCGAAAACAGTCATACGAAATCTTGTCGAGTGTTCGCGCGATGGCGGCAACTATCTTTTGAATATCGGCCCAAAACCGGATGGCTCGATTCCGGAAGAGTCGGTGCGCGTGCTGACGGACGTTGGCCAGTGGATGTCGCGGAATGGCGCTGCCATTTACGCTACCGAGCGTTGTCAGGTACATGCCTCCGAGTTTGCCGGATTTACGCGACAGGGGAACACGCTCTATATGCATGTTTATTTCTGGCCGGGCGAGACCGTTGCATTGGCAGGACTGATGACCAAAGTGAAATCCGCGCGGCTCTTCGCTTCCGGCAATGAAGTTAAATTCGAGCAGGATCGCTTCCGCGTGCGATTTACAGGCTTGCCAGCAGATGCGCCCGATCATCTGCTCACTACACTTGCGATTGAATGTGAATCAGAGCCAATTCAAGACACGCGATATGTGCGCGTCCAAAGGCCGCGCAACGGCGTTGGCGTGTGACCACCTCATCCTTCCAATAATCGACTAGACGACGAAGAAAGATCCTTGAAACATAGCTGAGGCCTTTGCTATGGAGCTGGAGACCAGGCCAGCTTCTTTTCTGGCGGCTAGGTAGAGTCTTGCACGTATATCTACTAGATTGACCGCCCTTTGCCTCGGGAGTATTTCTACCCGGCCCCGAGCCCTAAGGAGGCTCTCCCCTATGGAACGATTCTTAGTTTGTAACAACCCGAAGTGTCACTTTGTCCTAGACCGTCGCATTAACGGCAAATCGCTGGATGGCGCGCAGCTTATCCAAAAGAAATGCCCATCATGCGGCGGAGACTGGTCGTCCATCTGCCCGTCATGCACACAGACCCTGGCCGTGAAGTTGGTCGCTGGGCTGCCGCATTCCGTCTGCTGCGACCGCAAACTGCATGCGAGTGCAAGGGCCGCCTAGTCTTCCTTGTACAGGGAAAAGACCGTTTTGATCAGAAAGGGAACCAGGGACAACTTCATTGTGTCTCTGATTCCCTAAACGATGATGGCTTAGGGTCTAGGGCCGAAGCTTGTTCGCGACATCCGCGGCAAGTCCTAGTTTCTCGTCGGCTTGCGTAAGAAGCTCCTTCGTCTCCTGCTAGTGACCATCAAGTTAGGCGCAGTTCGTCTCTTTTCCAGACTAGGACAGTGCGTGTGCTAAAATTGTGTTGAGTGGAGAGGAACGCACGTGTCTAGCAAGATTTCCAAGTGTCTATGGATTGCGGGAGTATTTCTTCTACTAGTTACGCCGTGTGGCGTTCGTTGCCAATTAGCCGGGGACGCTCCGGTCTGGCCGTCGTCTCAATCGGGCAAGGACCGTGTGCTCCGGCTTTACAACACGCACACCGGCGAGCGGATCGAAATCGTCTACCGGCGGGGCGAGCTGTACGTTCCTGACGCCCTTGTCAAGCTCGACCATTTCCTTCGCGATCATAATAGTGGCGACGTTCGCCACTTTGATCCTCGCCTGTACGATATTCTCTCCGATCTCACCGCATCGGTGGGCAAGCCGGGAGCGGAAATCGAGATCGTTTGTGGCTACCGCACTCCGTCAACCAACGAAACGCTTCGCGCCCACACCACAGGTGTCGCCAAGAACAGCCTTCATATTCAAGCGGAAGCGATTGACCTGCGCGTGCAAGGAGTTGATACGCTCAAGTTGCGCAGAGCGGCACTCGCCTTGCAGAGCGGCGGCGTAGGCTACTATCCTCACTCTGACTTCATACACGTTGACGTCGGCCGAGTTCGCCAGTGGTGTTTCCAGTGCCCAGCGAGCCTGCTCGCCGGTGGCGATTAGGGTCGATTAACCTGGGTAGGGGTAACCTTTCTCAAGCACTTTTTCGAGTGTCGCGTCGTGTCCATAAATGTCGTCGTAAAAGTGGACAACACCATCCTCAGTCACGATCACAGTGGCGTAAAGAATTAGAACGGGAATTGGCTGCGTAAGATTCACCTGCTGTTGGGTAGTTCCGTTCATGGCAGCCCGAACGCGCTCCATATCCCAGCCAGGATTGTTGCGCAGGACCCAAACCGCCAAGTCTGCGGGCTTTTCCAACCGAATGCATCCATGGCTGAAATCCCGTCGTGATTTTGAAAAGAACACCTGCTCGGGCGTGTCGTGAAAATAAATGTTGTAGCTATTGGGAAAGATGAATTTCACGAGCCCTAGCGAATTTTTGGGCCCTGGCGTTTGTCTGATGAAAAGTTTGCCTGCGCGGAGCTGCGCGAGCACTTCGCTTGTGACCGTTCCCGATGTGACGACAGTCTGGCGGTTGTCTACCACCTCGAATCCCTTCTTTGCCAGGTAGTCAGGATCCTTGGCCAATTTCGGAAGGAATTCGGCTTTCGCTATGGAGTAGGGAACGCTCCAATAGGGCCGAAATACGACGTATTCCATAGTGTCTGTGAATACGGGCGTATTGTGGCCGAAGGCTTTGCCAACAACTACGTTCATCTGCAAGACAGTTTTGAAGTTTTCGTCATAGGCGCGCAAATGGAACTCTGGGATGTTCGCAACAATGGGCGATTTTTGATAAGAAACGGGCAACCAGCGCCAGCGCTCAAGGGTGACTTGCATCTGGCGTATTCGAGCGCTGAGAGGAACGTTCAGATCAGCCAACGTTTGTGCAGTGATTCGTCCATCAGGGGTTCGGCCTAGCCGGCGTTGGAAATTCTTGACGGCATCCACTAGCGGACCTTGGTACACCGTTCCATCGGCCTGGACATTTGCGTCGGCCGGAAGATCACCTACTAGCCGGAGCAATCGTGTCAGTTGAGGGGCGCCCGCATACGGATCTCCTGGGGCGATCGTTTTTTGTATGGCGGGGAGGGGCGTACTGTCAGTTTGCTTCGCAAGCTGCAAATAAGTGTGCAGGGCTTGAATCGTCCGCTGGTAACCCGGATATGGAGGTTCCACCTTCGTTAGGACGCCAGAAACATCGGAAGCATCCACAACATTTTGTTTTAAGAATTCAGGCAAATCGTATTTTTTCGCCACAATGTCGAGGTCGAAGTCAAAGTGTTTGGGATTCACCTTGCCGATGTGCAGGTCTGAGATATACCTCATGATGCAGACGGTGAGTGCGGCATCGAATCGCACCGCATCGGCCTCAGACGGTTGGGTCGCAGAAGGTTTAAGTTTTGCAAGGCGGTCGCTCCAACGCGGCCCATCGTAATCTTCCGCGGACAATCCCTTTTGATCTGCTTGCAACAGGATCGCAATAATTTGCTGCGCCTCCGGCGTAGGTTGCATTCCTTTCACCCAGGGAAGGGAATACCCGTACGATTCGTAAAATTTCTGCAAATGTTTTTGATAGTCGCTGAAATCGGGCCAGCGCAAGTCCGCGAGGTTTCCTGCCTGGACGATGGACCGCAACGAAGCTTGGCTCTCAGCACCCAGTTGTTGAGGCGGAGCTGCAGATTGCGCGGCGTTTTCTGGGTGGCTGCCCGCTTGTTTCGTGCAGCCAATTCCGGGACTCCACCATAGCGCAACCGTAGCGATGAGCAGTACTGCCAGCTTGCTTTTGGATATCCACGATCGATTCACTGAATTCCCCCGTTTCTCTCTGACTGGACGAATCTTTTCCAAACGCAGTGCCAAGTACCGATTGCCTGGCGCAAAAATCCACATGCCAAACTTCTTTGCCATTTCAAGGCCCGTTATGAGGTCCATCCCTTCAGATTAATCTAACACTAAGATGGATACGCATTTTCTCATCTCAAGGGCTAGCGAGACGTCGCCAAACGTAATACTGTCGTAGCACCAATTGCATTGATGCAAAAATGGAACCACAAGAACATCTCGACATTTTGATCATTGGCGCTGGCCTCTCTGGCATCGATGCGGCGTACCGGTTGCAGACCGCCTTACCCGGAAAGACCTATGCGATCCTCGAAGCGCGCGACTCCATCGGCGGAACGTGGGATCTCTTCCGATACCCGGGCGTCAGGTCGGACTCAGATATGCACACCCTGGGATTTCCTTTCCGGCCCTGGGACGCGGACCAGTCAATCGTTGGCGGCGCTGATATTTGCAACTATATCCGCGACACCGCAACAGAATTTGGCCTCGACGGCAAAATTAGATTGGGACACAAGGTGGTTCGGGCCTCCTGGTCCACATCTGAAGCGCGTTGGACAGTGGAAGCCCGCGTGAAAGCGGATGGGCGGATCGTCCGACTATCCTGCAACTTCCTTTACATGTGCAGCGGTTACTATGACTACGACAAGGGTTTCAGTCCTGAATTTCCGGGCATGAAACAGTTTGCTGGGCAAATCCTGCATCCTCAGGAGTGGCCCGAGAAGCTTGACTACGCAGGCAAGCAGATTGTCGTTATCGGCAGTGGCGCGACGGCCGTGACGCTAGTTCCCGCACTTGCTAAGGAGGCAGCGCATGTCACGATGCTGCAACGCTCTCCTACTTATGTAGCTACACGTCCGGCGAAGGATGCAATTGCTCTCTGGCTGTATCGGCATTTGCCGAGGAGCGTTGCCGCAAGGCTTATAAAATGGAAAAACGTGGCATATGGCATCGTCACGTACAACTTTGCCCGCAGCAGACCAGAAAAATTCAAAGGGTTAATCATAGAGGGTGTCCGGCGACAGTTGAACGACGGCTATGATGTCGCCCAGCATTTTACGCCGAGCTATAACCCCTGGGATCAGCGGCTCTGTTTGGTGCCAGACGGTGATCTGTTTGCTTCCATCCGCTCCGGCCAAGTGTCTATCGTCACCGATACGATCGAAACATTTGTTGAATCAGGGATTCGTTTGAAGTCTGGCAAGACGTTGCCGGCGGATATTGTCGTGTCTGCGACAGGCCTTGTCGTGAAGCTGATGGGTGGCGCCGAGATTCTCGTCGATGGCGTCACGGTCAAATTCAACGAGAAAATGTTGTACAAGGGCGCGATGTTCAGCGGTGTCCCGAATCTCGCAGTCGCCTTTGGGTATACGAACGCTTCCTGGACTCTGCGGTGCGATCTCACCGCGCGTTATGTCTCTCGGTTGATCAAATATATGGATCGCAAAGGCTGGTCGATCGCTTTGCCATATCTCTCCGATCCTTCGATGGCGTCCGAGCCGCTGCTTAATTTTAGCTCAGGATATGTCCGCCGAGCCGATGGCGTATTACCCAGGCAAGGACAGAGAGCGCCATGGCGAGTGAAGCAGAATTATGCGAAGGACGTGGCCGACTTTACGTTCGGGTCCATCAGTGATGGGACGTTGAGGTTTTACCAAAGGCAGGCCGGTTCCGGACGCGTGCAAAAATAATTAGCGGAATTTATTGGGAGACTCTTGTCTTTCACTAAACTGAGATAGGCCCGGGCGAACTACTGGTAGCGCTTGCCCGTCAGCCTTTTCCGTTGCCTCGTCCCAAGTCCGCGGGTCGTAGGTGGCCCTCCTAAACCGACAACGCCGTGACCCTCATTCCGCACGGTCCCCACCTTCAGCTATCGAAAAACTTGATACGAAGCATGCGGTTTCAACTTGACGTTAGTCAATATTATGTGATACGGACAATCATAATTTTGGATAGCACGTCGGGGCATGGGTCTTCAAATTCCTGGGACTGAGCAAGAGTCTCTCGTAATGACCCCATGAACATCGACGAAGCTGGCATAAATCGGCGCTCGGTCGGGCAATCGCGTTCAAGTCCGGCTGGTCGATGAGCTACGGTGCGAAGCAGGCTTACGTGGACGATTTCGGCAAAAGTTCCGCGAAGGGTTCGCTGAACCAGGAGGATTTATGAGGGCAACTTTTCTTACTGGCGCATTTCTGTCCTTGGCTTGTTTGCTGCCCGCCAACGGCGTGGCGCGCGCGCAAGGCGGCGGTACATCGGGCGAAATCCGCGGGACGATAACGGATCCCACCGGAGCGACGGTGCCGAAGGCCACGGTGGCCATCGAAGATTCCGAGAAGGGAATCCGCCGCACAGTGGTGACGGAGACTGACGGCGAATATCGAGTGACGGGGCTCCCGCCAGCTTCCTATGCGTTGACTATCGGGAGCTCCGGGTTCCGGACCGAGATCCGAAAGGGCGTGGTTCTCAATGTCGGAGAGACGCTTGTGCTCGATTTTCGTTTGCAGGTAGCTTCGGCGAAGGTAGACGTGGAAGTTACGGCGGAATTGCCAGCGGTGGAAACTTCCAGAGGGAGCCAGGCGGACACAGTAGTGCAGCAAGAAATCGCCGACCTGCCCATCGACAGGCGCGATTACCTCACTTTTACATTGTTGATGCCCGGTGTCAGCAATTCAAACACGATTACGGACAATGCCGACTTCCGCGTCAAGCAAACGCCCCAGAGCGGCCTGTCTTTTTATGGAAGCAATGGCCGGGGCAACAGCGTCACAGTGGATGGCGGCGAAGCTAACGACGACGCTGGCGGCGTGCGCCTCAATTTGGGTCAGGTTGCCGTCCAGGAATTCCAGATTAACCGCAGTGACTACGGCGCTGATCTTGGCGGCGCTAGCGGCGCCGTCATCAATATCGTCTCCAAGTCCGGCACCAACGAGTTGCACGGCAGCCTGTTCGGTTTTTTCCGCGATAGTTCTATGGACGCGCGCGACCCGTTCGCTTTCAACCAAGCATTGCAACCTGGCGATCCCTTTTCGCTTGATGCGCAAGGGACGCCCGTCAAGGATTCTCTCAATCGGCAGCAATACGGGGGCAGCGTGGGCTTCCCAATCAAGAAAGATAAGACGTTTCTGTACGCTGCCTACGAAGGTTTGAACTCCAATGCGCAGGATTCTGTGCCACTGCTGACGAATAGCAACATTTTTGCTCCCACAAACACTCAGCAGGCAATTATCGGCAGTCTGGCGTCGCAACCGGCCACCAATATGGTCCCATGCCTTACGACGAATACGGCAAATCCGCTGCTAAATCCCATTGTCCTGACCGCGCCGGAATGTGCGTTTGCACTTCAAAGCATCTTGACGATAAATCCCCCTCAAGAGCCGGGCAATATTTTTGTTCCGCCGATTAAATCCGCGCTGGATCCTTATATAGTGAACCAATTCGAGACTAACGGCGGGTTGTTCCCATTTCCCATCCGTTCAAACGCTTTTTCCGCTCGACTCGATCATCGCTTTAGCGACAGCGATCAGGCTTTTCTCCGCTACAGCTTCGACCACCTCACCGAGAAAGACCCCGACCTTCAGGCATTGACGGCCTTTTCCCGTGGCAATTCCGAACTCGCCTGGGACAGCACTTTGCAGGGCTCGTGGTTCCATCAGTTCAGTGCCTCGACGCAGAATGAAGCCTTTGCCCAGTGGAATTGGTATCAATTTAACGTGAACACCAATGACCCCGGTGGGCCCGGTCTCGACGTCGAGGGCTACGGTTTCTTTGGTCGCGGCATTTTTCTTCCCAGCTACTCCACCGGACGCCGCTATGAAATCGGGGACAATCTGACGCTCGTTCGCGGTCACCATACGATCAAGGCGGGATTTGAGGAGTTAATCCGCGGCAACAACACCACTTCGCAAACCTTTTTTGCTGGCCGCTTTGAATTTCTCGAATTGCCGGGTGCTTTGGTCAGTCTTTGTTTGGAAGCTCCAGCCGCCTGCGGAGTCAACTCAGCGGCTTCGAGTATCAGCACGCTGCAGTCGTGGAGCCTGGGATTGCCCGCATTCTACGAACAAGGCTTCGGCGATCCGAAATACGTGGAAACTCGACCGTTCACGGCGGGCTATGTCCAGGACACCTGGCAGCTCCGGAACAATCTGACGCTGCATTACGGCCTGCGCTACGAGTTGGATACGCAGTATGGAGTCTTGCATACACCCAAGAAAAATTTTGCGCCGCGAGTGTCCATTGCATGGGATCCCTTCAACGATCACAAAACAGTCGTCCGCGCTGGGTACGGGATTTTCTACTCTCCAATTTATGCTCAGATTCCCAGCGTCGTGAACGTGCTCGGCAATGTCAACGGGAAGCGAACCATCGCCAATACTCTCGTTTCCATCCTCGGCGCCGCCACCGGCAATCCTGCGATTCCCGAGACCAGTTCGGCGATAATTTTCCAGACGCTTTATGCTGATGGACTCACGGCAAATCCGGTCCAGAACAGCATCATTGGTTGCGGCGCCCCGGCTACGGGACAATATGCCTGCATTACCCCAGGCGACCTGACGCAGTTTGGCCTCACCGTCGCGAACACCGGCCCGCTGCCGCCGGGCACCGTGCTTTTCTCGGGCCAGCCGGGCTATGCCAGTCCCATGGCGCAGCAGGCCTCGCTGAGCGTCGAGCGGCAGATCGGAGCAGGATTCACACTCTCCGCAAGCTACATCTTCGTTCATACCACGCATCTTCCCGTCGCGCTGGACTCAAATCTCTTGCCCGGTGCGCCAGTTTGCCCGACCGCTGGCGTCGCGGACTGCGGTCCGCCGGCTCTTGGCGCAAACGGACTGCCCACCAATGGTCTCCCCTTCCAGAATTGGGGAGCGCCCGAGTGCTCGGCCGACCCCGGCCTCTGCTTTGCCGACCCCACGCACACGATTCTCCAGAACAACGTTTACAGTTCAGCGGCGTCCGCTCTCTATCAGGGCGGTATTCTCGAACTCAAGAAGCGTTTCTCGAATCATTTCCTGGTGCTGGCGAACTATACCTACAGCAAAGCTTTGGACAATTCCACTGACTTCAACAGCGACTATTCGCCGTTTAATGCCACGTGTCTGCGTTGTGATTGGTCTGTTTCGGACTTTGATCAGCGCAACAAGGTTGTGATCGCAGGAGTGTTTGAAAGCCCGTGGGAAAAATCCCGCATCCTCCGCGGCTTCCAACTTTCTCCCATGTTCAACTACAACAGCGGCCATCCGTTTAATCTTCTCGCCGGTGCCGACATCAACGGCGACGGCCACTTCACCAACGACCGCCCGCCGGGAGACGGCCGCAATACCGGCATTGGCCCCGACTACTATGATTTCGACCTGCGACTCAGCCGCTCCTTCAAGCTGTATGAGAAGGCCTGGCTTCAATTCACCGCGGAAGCTTTTAACCTGGCCAACCGCACTAACTACGCCAGCGTGAACAATATCGTCGGCGCAGCGATTGCTCCGCCATTCAACGTGCACGGCTTGAAACCAGGCACGGTCCTTAGCGATGGGACAGTAGTCGGGCCGAGTACTCCGCTTGGTTTTACAGCAGCTTTCCCCAAGCGTGAAATCCAGCTCGGCGTGCGGCTAACCTTCTAGCACCACGGCGGCCAGACATAGCCGCAACGGCAAAGATGTCGCCCACAGAGCGGCGTGTCTCAGCATGAGTGGACGCCCTCAGCCCGGAAGCGGCGCGCACTCTTCCAGGGCCAAAGAGAAGGAGCTTCTCCTATGGATTTGATCTTGACCACCGACGAGCTGGCCTTAGTTTGGTAACCGTATATGAGTATTCGAGACATTTTTGATCTTACCGGTCGCGTTGCCGTCGTCACAGGCGGCTCCGTAGGCCTGGGACGTCAAATGGCCGAAGGCCTAGCAGAAATGGGCGCTAATCTGGTTCTCTGCGCCCGCAAAAAAGAGCGTTGCCAGCAAACCGCCGAAGAGTTGCAGAAACTTGGAGTTCAGACTCTCGCGCTCGCTTGCGATGTAAAAGATCCGGCGAGCATCCGCGCCGTCGCTGACGCGTCTGTCAAACAATTCGGCCGCATCGACATCCTCATCAACAATGCCGGCACCTCCTGGGGCGCCTTGGTTGAAGACATGACCCTTGAGCAGTGGAACAAAGTCATCGAAACCAATCTCACCGGCACATTTCTATTCTCGCAAGCGGTAGGCAAGGTCATGATTTCGCAGCGACGCGGGAAAATTATCAACATAGCCAGCGTCGCCGGAATGCGCGGCGCTCCGCCAAGATTTTCTGCCATTGGCTACAGCTCCAGCAAAGCCGGCATCATCATGTTCACGAAAGATTTGGCCTGCAAGTGGGGCATGCACAATATTCAAGTCAATGCCATCGCGCCAGGTTGGTTTCCGACGGACATGTCACAAAAAGTGATCGAGCGGAACAAAGAGAGCCTGCTAGCCGGCATTCCGCTTGGCCGATTCGGCGGACCACAAGACTTAAAAGGCGCGGCCATTTTTCTGGCGTCCGACGCGTCCAATTTCGTCACTGGGCACACGCTCGTAGTCGATGGGGGCCAATCCGCCTAATGCGTACTAAAAGCATTTCGCAACGAGAAAAACTATTCCGCTCCGAAACACGGGAAGGAGTTTAGTTCATGGATTTGAGATTGACCGCCGAGGAATCGGCTTTCCGCGACGAGCTTCGCGCCTGGCTCGCCATCAACGTTCCAAAAGACTGGAGCGAATGGCGCGAGAAACCCATCGAAGAATCATATCCGTACCTCCGCGCCTGGCAGCGGAAGCTCCACGACGGCCAGTGGGCGGCCGTCTCTTGGCCTAAGGAATACGGAGGCCGCAGCGCCACGCTCATGCAGCAAACTCTCTTCTGGGAAGAGATGGCACGCGTCGAAGCCCCTCCCATGGCCAACTCTCTCGGCCTGGGACTCATTGGGCCCACCATTATTGCGTGCGGAACGGAAGCACAGAAAAAACGCTTCATCCCCAAAATCCTGAGCGCGGAAGAAATCTGGTGCCAGGGCTTCTCCGAGCCCAACGCCGGCTCCGATCTCGCTGGACTGCAAATGGAAGCCAAGCTCGATGGCGATCATTACGTCGTAAACGGCCAAAAAGTCTGGACTAGCTACGGGTGGGTGGGCGATTGGTGCGAGCTCATCGTGCGAACCGATCCCACTGCCGCAAAACACAAAGGCCTCACCGCCCTTCTCGTTGACATGAAATCTCCCGGCGTCGAAGTTCGCCCACTGCGTCAAATGACCGGCGAGTCCGAATTCAACGAACTCTTCTTCCGCGATGTGCGCGTCCCAGTGGAAAATGTCCTCGGCAAAGTAAATGACGGCTGGAACGTGGCCATGAGCACGTTGATGTACGAACGAGGCTCGTATGGCGCGCGCCTGCAGCTCACTTTCAATCGTTATATCAGCCGTCTGATCGAACTTGCCCGCACCGTTCAGCGTAGTGGCCGGCCCGCCAGCGAAGATCCGCTGATCCGCCAAAAGCTGGCGCAGTGCAGCGCGGAAATCGAAATCATGCGCTTCAACCAGATGCGCGCCTTCAGCCGCATCACTGCCACTGGGGTTCCCGGCCCCGAAGGCTCCATCCAGAAAATCTTCTGGAGTGAACTCAACCAGCGCTTCCAGCAAATCGCCCAAGAATTGCTCGGCTCCTATGGCCAGCTTCTGGGCGGCGACCCGCATGCCATCGACAACGGCCTCTGGTCCTACGCCTACTTGCGCACTCGCGGCAACACCATCGAAGCCGGCACGTCCGAAGTGCAACGCAACATCATTGGGCATTTCGTCCTTGGATTGCCCAGAAGTTACTAGAGCCATCGCGAAAACGCGCGAGAAAGCAATTCGGGTGTAAAGAAGGGAAGCAACATGCAATTCGGTCTAAGTGAAAGTCAGGAATTCCTGAAAGACAGCGCGCGCAAATTCTTTGCTGGTGAATGTCCAAGCGCGGAAATGCGCCGCCTGATGGAAACGGACACCGCCTATGATGCCGGGCTTTGGGCCAAACTCACCGACCAGGGCTACACTGGCATCATTTTTCCCGAAGAGTACGGCGGCGTTGGCCTCGGCAGAGTCGAACTCATGTTGCTCATGGAAGAAGCTGGCCGCGCGCTTTTGCCCGGACCATTTTTCTCCACGGTAGTTCTTGCCGGTTCCGTTCTCGATGCGGTTGGCTCTTCCGCGCGCAAGAAAAAATACCTCGCTCCCATTTGCCGTGGTGAGGCCCGCGCCACGGTCGCCATCCTTGAAACTGGCGCAAGTTGGAATCCCAGCCACATCCAGCTCGCCGCCGCCAATGGCAAATTAACCGGCGAAAAACTTTTCGTCTCAGATGCTGCGGTCGCCAATTTCATTCTCGTCGTTGCGCGCAACGGCGTTTTCATCGTAGACGCCAAAGCCCCGGGCCTGAAAATCACGCCCATGTCCACCATGGATCTCACTCGCAAACTTTATGTCGTAGAATTCAAAGACACTCCCGCTGAAGAACTCGGTTCTGTTACCAATCTTCCGCGCGCTTTTGACGTCGCCAGTACTGCTCTGGCCGCTGAACTCGTCGGCGGCATGCAGCGCACACTGGACATCACTGTCGAATACGCCAAAACGCGCAAACAATTTGGCAAACCGATCGGAATGTTCCAGGCCGTGCAGCACCAATGCGCCGATATGTATCTCGAAACAGAAAGTTCCCGCTCCGCCGTTTACTATGCCGGATGGGCGCTCGAAGAAAACGCTCCGGACGCTCCCGTCGCTGTTTCCATCGCAAAAATGTATGCCAGCGACGCCGGACGCACCGTTGGCAATCGCGGCATTCAGGTTCATGGCGGTATGGGATTCACGTGGGAGAACGATCTGCATCTTTACTATCGCCGTGCCAAAGCCTCCGAAAACGCCTTTGGCGACGCCACGTTTCATCGCGAACGTATCGCCTCCCTGATAATTGACGCACCTGCCTCGGCCGCGAAGAGCGTATAAAAATATTCAGCAAGGAATAATCTTGAACGGGGAAGAAGCTTTGCAGCCCCCATCATCGTCAGAATTGAAAGAGCAATAGACCACCGGAGTCATCATGAGAGAAGCAGTCGTTGTCGCCAGTTCGCGAACCGCTCTGGCCAAATCATTTCGCGGATCGTTCAATCTGACCCGTCCCGAAGATCTAGTCGCTCACTGCATTAGAGATGTCCTGAGCAAAACTCCGAATCTCGACGCCGCGGAAATTGAGGATGTGGTCCTCGGCTGCGGCCAACCGCACGGCGCGCAAGGCCAGAACATTGGACGAACTTCCGCCATGCTGGCAGGCCTTCCTACTTCCGTCGCCGGCACCACCATCAACCGTTTTTGTTCCTCCGGGTTGCAAGCAATCACCGTGGCCGCACATCAAATCATGAATGAAGGTGTCGATGCCATCATCGGAGGCGGCGTAGAGAGCATCACGATGCTCACGCGTGATAACAATCCGCACCCAGTCTTACTTGTAAAAATGCCCGGGATTTACATGGTGATGGGCAACACAGCCGAAGTCGTTGCCAAGCGCTACAAAATAACTCGCGAAGCTCAGGACGAATACTCCCTCTTAAGCCAGCAACGCACTGCCCGCGCGCAACAAGAGGGTTTCTTCGACGCAGAAATCGCTCCCATGCAGGTCACTCGTGGAATACTCGACAAAAAAACCGGCGAAGTGGTCAGCAAAGAAGTTGTCGTCATTGGTCGAGATGAATGCAATCGTTTAGACACCACGCTGCAAGGCCTGCTCGGCCTGAAACCGCATTTCGACCCAGAGAGTGGCCAAGGCAGCGTAACCGCAGGGAACTCCTCGCAACTTTCCGATGGCGCATCCGCCACATTATTGATGTCCCGCGAGCGCGCCGACAAACTAGGCATCCCCTACAAGTTAATTTTTCGCGGTTTTCAAGTTTCCGGTTGTGAACCCGATGAAATGGGAATCGGCCCGGTTTTTGCCGTGCCAAAACTTCTGAAGCGGCTTGGCCTGAAAATGAACCATGTCGAACTCTGGGAACTTAACGAAGCTTTTGCTGTCCAGGTAATTTATTGCCGCGATCGCTTGGGAATCGATCCCGAGAAGCTCAACGTAAATGGTGGCTCTATTTCCATTGGCCATCCCTTTGGCATGACCGGTTCGCGCATGGTGGGCACGATCGCCAATGAAATGGCCCTCCGCAAGGCGCGCTATGGCGTAGTCACCATGTGCGTGGGAGGCGGGCAAGGCGCCGCAGGCCTCTTCGAACTGGCGAATTGAAAAGTCTCGCACGTCGTTAGGCAGCAAAACCTATTTTCCAGTGAATGATGGCGGGCGCTTTTCCATAAAGTGCGCCACGCCCTCTTTGAAGTCCTCACACTGCAAACTAGCCAGCATTTCGCGCTCGGCAATCTCAAACGACTCTGCCAGCGTTTGAAACATCGCGTCATACACCTGGCGCTTCATCACGCGCAAAGACCGCGGGCTGACAGTCGACGCAAGGTTCGCTGCATATCTCTGAACGCCTTCGGCAAAGCTCGCTTGAGGCAAAACCTGATTCACGAGTCCCATGCGAAACGCTTCGGGAGCATCGATGATTCGTGCGCTGAATAGCAAATCCAGCGCATTCGCGTGCCCCACCAGTCGCGGCAGCATCCACGCCATTCCGTATTCGGCGATGAGTCCTCGTTGAGCAAATGCTGTTCCAAATCGGGCCGCATCTGAAGCAAGCCGCAAATCGCAGTACATCGCAATGACCAATCCCAATCCCACCACGGGACCGTTGATGGCCGCAATCACCGGGTTCGGAAGGGCCGGGAAATAGGAGTATTTTTTCTGGAAATCCTTGCGGCCATTTGTCTCGCTGGCAGCCAGGGGTTCGAGTGCCTGCGCCCGACGCGCTTCGTCGACTCCTTTATCAGCGATCGAGCTTAAGAGCGACATATCCGCGCCCGCGCAGAATCCGCGGCCAGCACCCGTGAGGACAATGACGCGGACGTTTTTGTCCTTCTCAGCCTCCCCCATCGCGGCGCGCACTTCGCGTTCCATGTTGGCTGTCCATGCGTTTAGTTTATCGGGACGGTTGAGCGTGATGGTGGCGACCCGATCGGCCACGTGGTATTGCGTTTCCTGGTTTGGCATAGCGAGCCAGATTATATACAATGCCCTCATTGTTAGTAACTATCATCTGTTCGTAACCATTGTATGTGCAATTTTTCTCTGAGACTCCGTTCACCGCACTGTCCATCGCACGAGGAGGCTTCATGTCCTTCGTTGAAAACCAAGGGGCGAAAATATATTGGGATGAGGAGGGTCCTGGCGAACCTCTCTTGCTCATTATGGGTCTCAGTTATCCGTCTTACATGTGGCATCGCACGCGCCCGGTTCTTGCAAAACGTTTTCGCACCATCGCTCTGGACAATCGTGGCGTTGGCCAAAGCGACGTACCTCCCGGCCCTTATTCGATCGCACTAATGGCCTCCGACGCGGCCGCAGTGCTCGACGCGGCGCACGTTCAGAGCGCGCATGTATTCGGCGTTTCGATGGGCGGCATGATCGCGCAAGAATTCGCTCTGCAATACCCGGACCGCGTTCTTTCTCTGATTCTGGGTTGCACTGCTTCAGGAGGTCCGCACGCTGTTCAGCCCGAACCCGCGGCACTGCAAACCTTAATGCGTCAGGGCATGAACCCAGAACAAGCTAAGGAAGCCATCATCCCATTCATCTACGACGCCGCCACACCGCGCGAGCGAATCGACGAAGATATGGCCATCCGCATGAAGTGGTATCCGACTCCGCAAGGATACATGGGCCAACTGCGAGGGATTATGGGTTGGGAGGCTTACAGCCGCATCGCGCAAATCACGGCTCCGACATTGGTTATACACGGCGAGACTGACAGGCTCGTTCCGGCAGCGAATGGCCGGCTAATCGCGGAACGTATTCCCGGCGCCAAACTCGTCCTGATTCCTCACGCGAGCCACATCTTCGAAACCGACCAGCCTGGCGCTGCACATCAAGCGGTCCTGGAGTTTCTCGCCGGCGTTTGAGAAAAAAGATCTGCGGAGTTTCCGGAGAATCTTATGTCAAGTGTGCGATGGCTGCCGCGTGCGGATATTTTTCGGCGAGAGTAATTGAGTCCATTTCTGCTTTGACTTCACAATCGTGTGTCGATGCGGGGCAAGGGCTGTCCGAAGGTTAAATTATCGACTGCGCCTGGTGAGAATTTCGTTGAATGGCTGGGGCCGGCCGGTGAGGCACGTACTATAAACCGCTGCGGAGAGCGCGGGCTGCGTCCGAAGGGGTAACAAGTGACGAGTGTCAGCGCGTCATCAGAAGTGGGCGCCAATTGGTCCACATCCTCGGGGGCGACCACACGGATGTCCTCAACAGTATAAGTTCTCGTTCGAAGACCTGCGCGACGGGAGTCATACCACTCAAGCTCGATGGTGTCGCCAAGAGCTACACCCTGAAGCGGCTCAAACCAACTGTCGCGGTGGCCGGCGAGTTCCAGATTGCCAGGCTCGCCCAAGGCAGCGCCGCTGAGGAGCCGCGCGGGACCAAATGCCAGCGTGCGCGGAGTTGCGCCATCCAAAACAATTTCATCGTAGCCGAGGCGCGGGATGCGCAAGCAGGCTGTCGGATGAGTGTCCGCCCACGGCCATGGCGGGCGGGACTCGCCAGAACGTGCCGTCACCTGCCAAGCGCGGCGGATGAGGACGCCAGCAAGCTCGGCCTTCGCATGCAGGTAAAGGGCGCGACTCGTGAGGCACGCGCCCGCAACGAGAATGACCGCAACAAAGTAGCGCAGGGGCTTCACGCGAGCGCTCCAACCTTGCGAACGAAGCACCAAAGCACGAGGCTCAGGAGTAGCAGCACAACGCCGAGAGCTTCGAGAAAAGCATCGGCAGTGCCGGTGGCCGGCGCGCCGAAGACTTTTTCCATTTGCATACCTGCCGGTAACTCTGTAGCGACTGGCACGGTGGTGGAAGCTCCGCTGGCGTTGGCGACGATTTCCTCGACGGCGACGAGCGAAGTGAAGCGTGTGACTAGCCGGTAACGGATGGCATGGGCGATGAGCGTAGCGCGAATTCCGGCGCGGGCATCCTCGTCGCTAAGGCGCCATTGGTCTATGAGGTCCTCGACGCGCTGGCGGGCCCAGAGAGTGGTGATGCCGGGATGAAAAGACGCGGTGGAAGTGTCGAAAGTGAAATTCGCTTCGTAAGGCTGATCGCCCGCGCGAGCGGTCAGACGCAAGCGGCCGGAATGTCCCTTGGAAATGCGGCCGTAGAGGAGCAGAGGCTGGCGGAGGAAAAGATCGGGAGGACGCTGGGGGTAGACATCCGCGACTTGGACGCCTTCGAACGTTAGCTTCACATCGGTGAGGACGGGACTCTCGATTGTTCCGAGGAGACGGCCCATCTGCTCGCGGATCTCGCCGATATCGGCGATATGCGTGAAAGTGCCGCGGCCAAATTGCGCCATTTTAGTGGCAAGGAAGAAGTTGGGGGAGCTACCGATGGCAACCGTGTAGAGGCGAGCGCCTCCCAAGTGGACGTGCAGGGCGGTGAAGATTTGCTCTTCGTTGCCAAGGTCGCCGTCGGTAAGAAGGATGATGTGGCGCAGGTAGCCTAGAGTTTCTGGCTTCTGCATAACGTGAAGCAAAGCCGGAAGCATTTCCGTGCCGCCGCCAGCTTGAAGATCTTGGACGAACCCACGTGCAGCGGCGAGATTCTCCGAGGTAGCGGTCAGGGGCGCGGATGCAAATTCACGATAAGTGTGGTTGAAGGCGAGAATGCCGAAGCGGTCGCTGGGGCCGAGACGGTCGAGGGCCTGCAACAGCGCTTCGCGAGCTTGCGTGATGGAAGTGCCACCCATGGAACCGGAGACATCAATCATGTAGAGCATTTCGACGGGGACCCGCTTGACGGGTTGCACGGTAGGAGGAAAAGCAGAGAGCAGGAAGTAGGTTTCGCCGGAAGCGGGATCGGGAGAGAGGAAGAGAGTGGTCTTGGGTTGTGTGCTTTCGGCTTGCTGGACTTCAAGGACAAAATCTTTGTTTGGAATGGTGGCACCCGAGGCAAGCTCCACGTGCCGGCGGCCGTCCGGCAGACGACGAACAGTAATGGCGTGAGAAACCGAGTTGATCGAACCGAATTCGAATCCGGAGTCTAGATCAACCGACAAAGAGATGTCATGGCCAGGACGGCTGTCTGGATTGCGGACGGGCGGAGTGACCCGAGAGGCATCGGGGACGGCGTCGGTATCCACAGCCCAGCCAGTACCGATGTGAGAGACAGCCTGCGCTCCGGGAATGTAGCGAGGGCCCACGACCATGGGGAAAACCAAGCGCATGCGTCCATCTTCCCAATGGAGAGGTTGCACGTAGCGAAGGCGGACATCAATGTGGTCGCCGGGCATGAGATTCGCGACAGAGGTGGTGAAGATGTTGGGGCGCTCCTCTTCGACGAGAGCGGCGCGCTTGCCTTCAGCCTTGGCGGAATCGTAGACGCGTTTGGCTTCTTCGCGCTCGCGGATGGTGCTACGAATCACGCGATTGCCAACGCGGATTTCGAGGTCGTAAACCGCACTGTCGTGAGGCAGGGGAAAAATATAGACTGCCTCGACGGGCTCTGTACTGGAGTTCACGTATTGCTGCGTGACCGTAGCTGAGGCTGCCAGACCGCGCACGTCGAGAGTAACGTCGGTGTGGACAACGGGGATGGACTCGAAGCGACCGGAGATGGGTGAGCGGTAAAGCAGCGAGCCCTCACAGACGGGAGGTGGGGCATTGTGGACTGCCTCTCTTGGCCACCGGACAGCCATCCGGCAAAGGCAGTTGTAGTTAGTAGCAGCGCGAAAGCTACGCGCGCCCACGCTCTACTGTGGAACCAGTTCCCTGAGAACAGTTTCATTGTCTCCTCCTTCACTCGATGTATCGTTTGTATCGGAGTGCAAGAGGCGCTCCAGGAGGACTTCGTGCGGTGAGAACGGCTCAACTCTCAGACGATCAATCACTTAGCTTGAGCGCCGAGTCCGAAGTGCGTAGAGCAGCCGTGTTGCGGCGCCCACAGATGTGGTAGCCCGACAACGCCGGAGCGCGCATTCTGCTTATTGTCGATTTGCAGGCTGACAGCCAATTGTGGCGCTGAGTGGGTCGCAGGAAGCATAAGTAAGAATTCACCGTTGCGTCGGTTGCACGATGTGATGGCGCGGTCCAACCACGCAGAGAGCATTTGGTCGCTCGACTCCTAATGTGGGAATTTCCAGACGCGAGGTAAGGATTGCTTTAGCTTGCGAATCAGTGGGGCTGGATGGCCTGAGATTGATAAGGGAAATTTGATTTCTTTCCCAAAAAGAAGAAGGGCTTGCTATTGGAGATTCGCAAGCCCTTGTGAATCAGTAAGATTGGTTGCGGGGGTCAGATTTGAACTGACGACCTTCGGGTTATGAGCGAGCAAACCCTAAGTCTCGATGATTCAATTGCCCTTACATGAGTCAGACCCCCGTAATCAACCAAAAATGACCGAGTTTTGGACGCCCGTTGGACGCTGGGGCCGTTCTGCGAGGACGCACGACTATATTTCCAAACAACGGGTGCGCCTGCCAAGCAGGCGCCCTGAGTTCGGACACCCCTGCCGCGTGGGCAGCGGTTCTAGGTCCGCAATCAGATACAACGGTCTTGAAAACCGTGTCAGGATTAGCGTGCGGGCGCCTAACATCAGTCAACCCTTCGGTTGAAATCTGAAAGGGTGCAATTCCAGTAGAAACGCGAGACCGACTCCGACAAGAACGAATCGCCAAACCAAGAGGGTATTTGTGTGGATTGCGCCTGCTCACTCAAGCAGGAAAGCGATCCCCCGCGATCAGGAATAAGTGGACCTGTGAAGCGCAAAGAATTGTGTGATTCTTAGCTAGTTGGGAGGCAGCTGAACTCCTATTCCCTTGCCGGCGTGGTCGAGAGATCATCGCTCGACACTGCTTATCTGCGTCAGCAGATCGGAGGCCTGTCTTCAGGCTTGATGATCACATTCCACGAATCAACTTCATGAAATGTTCAATCTTTTTCGTAACCCGTGCCCGATCGGGGCTAAGATTTTGTTCCAAACAAATTCCGCAAAAGAACGTGATGATGAGGTCAGCCAGGGATTCATTATCGCCGGCCTCTCCACGTGCAGCGGTTAGATTGTCGATCAGGAGCTGGTGGGCTTTCGTCATATTCGCAATCATGATCTGGCGGGCTTTGGGGGGAAGATCCGCAAACTCGCGCATGGAGTTCACGGAAAAGCACCCCTTCTGTCCCCAACTCCCGTAACAGACCTTCAGAAAGCCCTCGACGTTGTCCCAACCCAAAGGCTGCTTCGTCAGGGCTCCGCGTGCCGTCAGCATGTCAAAATATTGGCGCATGCTTGCGACAAATAGGTCCTCTTTGTCCTTGAACTCTGCATACAAGCCGGATTTGCGCACTCCCGTGGCCTGCTCAAGGTCCTGAACACTCGTCTCGGCAAGGCCATGCTTCCAAAAGACGGGGATCGTTTTGTTGAGGACATCTTCTCTGGTGAACAGTTTTCGTCGTCCCATCGCAACATTATCGCTCAATTCACCGCGGAGGCTTGCAATAACGGACCAAATGGTCCATTATTGCAATGAGAGCCTGTCCTGGAGGACCCATGCCGCCCAGCCGCAAACAACAGGTCATCGATCTCCTGAAGTCGCTTGAGACCAGAGATCCGGTTCCGTTCGCATATGTCAATCCGAATAAATACATCCAGCACAACCTGCAGGTCGGGCCTGGCCCGGCAGGCGTCGCCGCCCTCATCAAGAACATGCCGCCCGATGCGTCCGTCAATACGATCCGCGTCTTTGAAGATGGCGATTATGTCTTCGCTCACACGGAGTACAACTTCTTCGGACCACGCATCGGATTCGACATCTTCCGGTTCGAAGATGGCCTGATCGTCGAGCATTGGGATAATTTGCAGGAGACCGCGACCGAACCCAGCCCGAGCGGACACACGATGATCGACGGTCCCACAATCGCCTCCGATCTGGACAAGACGGAGGCCAATAAGGCGCTTATGCAGCGCTACATGGAGGACCTTCTCGCAGGGCGTCGGGAGACCTTCCCGAGCTACTTCAACGGAACCCAATACATCCAGCACAACCCTTGGGTCGCCGATACAATCCCCGGGCTGATTGCGGGTTTGCAGGCTCTTGCCGCCAAAGGTCAGGCGGTCGTATACAAGAGCGTGCACAAGATACTTGGCGAGGGTAACTTCGTCCTCGTCGTCGCCGAGGCTACGTTTGGTGGCGTACCCACCGGCATTTATGACCTGTTCCGCATTGAACAGGGTAGGATCGCCGAGCACTGGGATACGCTCGAAGCGATTCCACCTCGCGATCAATGGAAAAATAGCAACGGTAAGTTCTAGTTCGGTACGAGGCAGAATGTATGCTTGACGGCATGTTTGGGCAAAGATTGGCGGAGCATTTTTCTCTGCTGGAATCTTCCTCACTCGTCTTTGGTCCCAGAGGAAACTCTCAGGTCGCGTTGACACGCATGCGAATGCCGAACGGCTTTCCTGGACCCACGCCACACATTCCGCCAGAAATGGCTTTTTCGATATCCGTGCACCTGCGCCGTCCAGACAGCGTTAAGGGCTGGGGAACTTGGCTCGATGGACGCTTTCATCGGGTCACCGAATGGGATGCCGGCGGGATTCAGATATTCGATATGGAGTCGGAGCCGGTTGCACTGCGAACTTCAGGATTCGACTCGGTTCACGTCTATATACCCCGGTCAGTTATCAATCGATTTAGCGACGAGCACGAGCAGAAGCGGGTTCGCAACTTGCATTGCACTCCGGGAACCAAGGATGACGTGATTCTCCATTGGGCACGGATGATGATGCCCTACTTTGATCGTGCGATGCATCTTCCGCGCTTGGTCCTCGATGAAATGATTACATTGCTATGCGCTCATCTGACCAGGACCTATCAGGATTCGGTTCAGTTCCCGGAAGTTGTCACGGGAGGACTAGCTGTCTGGCAGCAAGATCGGGCAATCGAACTACTTCACGAGCACTTGGATGGTGAACTTGCACTTCCCGATTTAGCAAAAGAATGCGGTCTTTCGCCGGGTCGTTTTATGCGCGCCTTCAAGAAGTCATTTGGTGTTCCAGTACACCGCTACTTGCTTCAGAGACGAATTCAAGCCGCGAAGTCGATGTTGTTGCACTCCGATAAATCATTGCTTACGGTTGCATTAGAAGTGGGGTTTTCTGATCAACCAGCCTTCAATCGAAGCTTCCGCGAGATTGTCGGAACTTCCCCGGGGCAGTGGCGAAGAGCAAATGCGCCGATGCCAAAAGCATTCGAACTGCTTGCCAGCAGTAAAGGTCAAAACCGCTTGCCATAAGACAACTCGGGACTCTCCGAAGCATCACTAGCAATTCCTGAAGCGAAGCGAGACTCTCTGCTGGCAGACCTGCCAGTTGACCGGACGGAAAGTCCAAATCGCGGCAGTTCCAATCAAAGACGGAAGTCTAATCTTCCGAAATAATGAGATACGCAGATTCAATGGGGCGGTGTAGAACCGCGCTCTCGCGGTGGCGCATGTTGCGGTCGCAGGAAGGGATCTCGAAGTAAGAGAGTGACTGACACTCAAGATCGAATCATTTCTGTAGG
>CAVUCM010000056.1:0-43079 GCA_963740015.1 uncultured Acidobacteriota bacterium
GCGCCTGCAGCTCACTTTCAATCGTTATATCAGCCGTCTGATCGAACTTGCCCGCACCGTTCAGCGTAGTGGCCGGCCCGCCAGCGAAGATCCGCTGATCCGCCAAAAGCTGGCGCAGTGCAGCGCGGAAATCGAAATCATCCGCTTCAACCAGATGCGCGCCTTCAGCGCGCATCACTGCCACTGGGGTTCCCGGCCCCGAAGGCTCCATCCAGAAAATCTTCTGGAGTGAACTCAACCAGCGCTTCCAGCAAATCGCCCAAGAATTGCTCGGCTACTATGGCCAGCTTCTGGGCGGCGACCCGCATGCCATCGACAACGGCCTCTGGTCCTACGCCTACTTGCGCACTCGCGGCAACACCATCGAAGCCGGCACGTCCGAAGTGCAACGCAACATCATTGGGCATTTCGTCCTTGGATTGCCCAGAAGTTATTAGAGCCATCGCGAAAACGCGCGAGAAAGCAATTCGGGTGTAAAGAAGGGAAGCAACATGCAATTCGGTCTAAGTGAAAGTCAGGAATTCCTGAAAGACAGCGCGCGCAAATTCTTTGCTGGTGAATGTCCAAGCGCGGAAATGCGCCGCCTGATGGAAACGGACACCGCCTATGATGCCGGGCTTTGGGCCAAACTCACCGACCAGGGCTACACTGGCATCATTTTTCCCGAAGAGTACGGCGGCGTTGGCCTCGGCAGAGTCGAACTCATGTTGCTCATGGAAGATTTGGGCCGCGCGCTTTTGCCCGGACCATTTTTCTCCACGGTAGTTCTTGCCGGTTCCGTTCTCGATGCGGTTGGCTCTTCCGCGCGCAAGAAAAAATACCTCGCTCCCATTTGCCGTGGTGAGGCCCGCGCCACGGTCGCCATCCTTGAAACTGGCGCAAGTTGGAATCCCAGCCACATCCAGCTCGCCGCCGCCAATGGCAAATTAACCGGCGAAAAACTTTGCGTCTCAGATGCTGCGGTCGCCAATTTCATTCTCGTCGTTGCGCGCAACGGCGTTTTCATCGTAGACGCCAAAGCCCCGGGCCTGAAAATCACGCCCATGTCCACCATGGATCTCACTCGCAAACTTTATGTCGTAGAATTCAAAGACACTCCCGCTGAAGAACTCGGTTCTGTTACCGATCTTCCGCGCGCTTTTGACGTCGCCAGTACTGCTCTGGCCGCTGAACTCGTCGGCGGCATGCAGCGCACACTGGACATCACTGTCGAATACGCCAAAACGCGCAAACAATTTGGCAAACCGATCGGAATGTTCCAGGCCGTGCAGCACCAATGCGCCGATATGTATCTCGAAACAGAAAGTTCCCGCTCCGCCGTTTACTATGCCGGATGGGCGCTCGAAGAAAACGCTCCGGACGCTCCCGTCGCTGTTTCCATCGCAAAAATGTATGCCAGCGACGCCGGACGCACCGTTGGCAATCGCGGCATTCAGGTTCATGGCGGTATGGGATTCACGTGGGAGAACGATCTGCATCTTTACTATCGCCGTGCCAAAGCCTCCGAAAACGCCTTTGGCGACGCCACGTTTCATCGCGAACGTATCGCCTCCCTGATAATTGACGCACCTGCCTCGGCCGCGAAGAGCGTATAAAAATATTCAGCAAGGAATAATCTTGAACGGGGAAGAAGCTTTGCAGCCCCCATCATCGTCAGAATTGAAAGAGCAATAGACCACCGGAGTCATCATGAGAGAAGCAGTCGTTGTCGCCAGTTCGCGAACCGCTCTGGCCAAATCATTTCGCGGATCGTTCAATCTGACCCGTCCCGAAGATCTAGTCGCTCACTGCATTAGAGATGTCCTGAGCAAAACTCCGAATCTCGACGCCGCGGAAATTGAGGATGTGGTCCTCGGCTGCGGCCAACCGCACGGCGCGCAAGGCCAGAACATTGGACGAACTTCCGCCATGCTGGCAGGCCTTCCTACTTCCGTCGCCGGCACCACCATCAACCGTTTTTGTTCCTCCGGGTTGCAAGCAATCACCGTGGCCGCACATCAAATCATGAATGAAGGTGTCGATGCCATCATCGGAGGCGGCGTAGAGAGCATCACGATGCTCACGCGTGATAACAATCCGCACCCAGTCTTACTTGTAAAAATGCCCGGGATTTACATGGTGATGGGCAACACAGCCGAAGTCGTTGCCAAGCGCTACAAAATAACTCGCGAAGCTCAGGACGAATACTCCCTCTTAAGCCAGCAACGCACTGCCCGCGCGCAACAAGAGGGTTTCTTCGACGCAGAAATCGCTCCCATGCAGGTCACTCGTGGAATACTCGACAAAAAAACCGGCGAAGTGGTCAGCAAAGAAGTTGTCGTCATTGGTCGAGATGAATGCAATCGTTTAGACACCACGCTGCAAGGCCTGCTCGGCCTGAAACCGCATTTCGACCCAGAGAGTGGCCAAGGCAGCGTAACCGCAGGGAACTCCTCGCAACTTTCCGATGGCGCATCCGCCACATTATTGATGTCCCGCGAGCGCGCCGACAAACTAGGCATCCCCTACAAGTTAATTTTTCGCGGTTTTCAAGTTTCCGGTTGTGAACCCGATGAAATGGGAATCGGCCCGGTTTTTGCCGTGCCAAAACTTCTGAAGCGGCTTGGCCTGAAAATGAACCATGTCGAACTCTGGGAACTTAACGAAGCTTTTGCTGTCCAGGTAATTTATTGCCGCGATCGCTTGGGAATCGATCCCGAGAAGCTCAACGTAAATGGTGGCTCTATTTCCATTGGCCATCCCTTTGGCATGACCGGTTCGCGCATGGTGGGCACGATCGCCAATGAAATGGCCCTCCGCAAGGCGCGCTATGGCGTAGTCACCATGTGCGTGGGAGGCGGGCAAGGCGCCGCAGGCCTCTTCGAACTGGCGAATTGAAAAGTCTCGCACGTCGTTAGGCAGCAAAACCTATTTTCCAGTGAATGATGGCGGGCGCTTTTCCATAAAGTGCGCCACGCCCTCTTTGAAGTCCTCACACTGCAAACTAGCCAGCATTTCGCGCTCGGCAATCTCAAACGACTCTGCCAGCGTTTGAAACATCGCGTCATACACCTGGCGCTTCATCACGCGCAAAGACCGCGGGCTGACAGTCGACGCAAGGTTCGCTGCATATCTCTGAACGCCTTCGGCAAAGCTCGCTTGAGGCAAAACCTGATTCACGAGTCCCATGCGAAACGCTTCGGGAGCATCGATGATTCGTGCGCTGAATAGCAAATCCAGCGCATTCGCGTGCCCCACCAGTCGCGGCAGCATCCACGCCATTCCGTATTCGGCGATGAGTCCTCGTTGAGCAAATGCTGTTCCAAATCGGGCCGCATCTGAAGCAAGCCGCAAATCGCAGTACATCGCAATGACCAATCCCAATCCCACCACGGGACCGTTGATGGCCGCAATCACCGGGTTCGGAAGGGCCGGGAAATAGGAGTATTTTTTCTGGAAATCCTTGCGGCCATTTGTCTCGCTGGCAGCCAGGGGTTCGAGTGCCTGCGCCCGACGCGCTTCGTCGACTCCTTTATCAGCGATCGAGCTTAAGAGCGACATATCCGCGCCCGCGCAGAATCCGCGGCCAGCACCCGTGAGGACAATGACGCGGACGTTTTTGTCCTTCTCAGCCTCCCCCATCGCGGCGCGCACTTCGCGTTCCATGTTGGCTGTCCATGCGTTTAGTTTATCGGGACGGTTGAGCGTGATGGTGGCGACCCGATCGGCCACGTGGTATTGCGTTTCCTGGTTTGGCATAGCGAGCCAGATTATATACAATGCCCTCATTGTTAGTAACTATCATCTGTTCGTAACCATTGTATGTGCAATTTTTCTCTGAGACTCCGTTCACCGCACTGTCCATCGCACGAGGAGGCTTCATGTCCTTCGTTGAAAACCAAGGGGCGAAAATATATTGGGATGAGGAGGGTCCTGGCGAACCTCTCTTGCTCATTATGGGTCTCAGTTATCCGTCTTACATGTGGCATCGCACGCGCCCGGTTCTTGCAAAACGTTTTCGCACCATCGCTCTGGACAATCGTGGCGTTGGCCAAAGCGACGTACCTCCCGGCCCTTATTCGATCGCACTAATGGCCTCCGACGCGGCCGCAGTGCTCGACGCGGCGCACGTTCAGAGCGCGCATGTATTCGGCGTTTCGATGGGCGGCATGATCGCGCAAGAATTCGCTCTGCAATACCCGGACCGCGTTCTTTCTCTGATTCTGGGTTGCACTGCTTCAGGAGGTCCGCACGCTGTTCAGCCCGAACCCGCGGCACTGCAAACCTTAATGCGTCAGGGCATGAACCCAGAACAAGCTAAGGAAGCCATCATCCCATTCATCTACGACGCCGCCACACCGCGCGAGCGAATCGACGAAGATATGGCCATCCGCATGAAGTGGTATCCGACTCCGCAAGGATACATGGGCCAACTGCGAGGGATTATGGGTTGGGAGGCTTACAGCCGCATCGCGCAAATCACGGCTCCGACATTGGTTATACACGGCGAGACTGACAGGCTCGTTCCGGCAGCGAATGGCCGGCTAATCGCGGAACGTATTCCCGGCGCCAAACTCGTCCTGATTCCTCACGCGAGCCACATCTTCGAAACCGACCAGCCTGGCGCTGCACATCAAGCGGTCCTGGAGTTTCTCGCCGGCGTTTGAGAAAAAAGATCTGCGGAGTTTCCGGAGAATCTTATGTCAAGTGTGCGATGGCTGCCGCGTGCGGATATTTTTCGGCGAGAGTAATTGAGTCCATTTCTGCTTTGACTTCACAATCGTGTGTCGATGC
This sequence comes from uncultured Acidobacteriota bacterium, assembly GCA_963740015.1. Lineage (GTDB taxonomy): Bacteria > Acidobacteriota > Terriglobia > Acidiferrales > UBA7541 > Acidiferrum. Next base: position 4,774 of record CAVUCM010000056.1, read on the forward strand.
GGGGCAAGGGCTGTCCGAAGGTTAAATTATCGACTGCGCCTGGTGAGAATTTCGTTGAATGGCTGGGGCCGGCCGGTGAGGCACGTACTATAAACCGCTGCGGAGAGCGCGGGCTGCGTCCGAAGGGGTAACAAGTGACGAGTGTCAGCGCGTCATCAGAAGTGGGCGCCAATTGGTCCACATCCTCGGGGGCGACCACACGGATGTCCTCAACAGTATAAGTTCTCGTTCGAAGACCTGCGCGACGGGAGTCATACCACTCAAGCTCGATGGTGTCGCCAAGAGCTACACCCTGAAGCGGCTCAAACCAACTGTCGCGGTGGCCGGCGAGTTCCAGATTGCCAGGCTCGCCCAAGGCAGCGCCGCTGAGGAGCCGCGCGGGACCAAATGCCAGCGTGCGCGGAGTTGCGCCATCCAAAACAATTTCATCGTAGCCGAGGCGCGGGATGCGCAAGCAGGCTGTCGGATGAGTGTCCGCCCACGGCCATGGCGGGCGGGACTCGCCAGAACGTGCCGTCACCTGCCAAGCGCGGCGGATGAGGACGCCAGCAAGCTCGGCCTTCGCATGCAGGTAAAGGGCGCGACTCGTGAGGCACGCGCCCGCAACGAGAATGACCGCAACAAAGTAGCGCAGGGGCTTCACGCGAGCGCTCCAACCTTGCGAACGAAGCACCAAAGCACGAGGCTCAGGAGTAGCAGCACAACGCCGAGAGCTTCGAGAAAAGCATCGGCAGTGCCGGTGGCCGGCGCGCCGAAGACTTTTTCCATTTGCATACCTGCCGGTAACTCTGTAGCGACTGGCACGGTGGTGGAAGCTCCGCTGGCGTTGGCGACGATTTCCTCGACGGCGACGAGCGAAGTGAAGCGTGTGACTAGCCGGTAACGGATGGCATGGGCGATGAGCGTAGCGCGAATTCCGGCGCGGGCATCCTCGTCGCTAAGGCGCCATTGGTCTATGAGGTCCTCGACGCGCTGGCGGGCCCAGAGAGTGGTGATGCCGGGATGAAAAGACGCGGTGGAAGTGTCGAAAGTGAAATTCGCTTCGTAAGGCTGATCGCCCGCGCGAGCGGTCAGACGCAAGCGGCCGGAATGTCCCTTGGAAATGCGGCCGTAGAGGAGCAGAGGCTGGCGGAGGAAAAGATCGGGAGGACGCTGGGGGTAGACATCCGCGACTTGGACGCCTTCGAACGTTAGCTTCACATCGGTGAGGACGGGACTCTCGATTGTTCCGAGGAGACGGCCCATCTGCTCGCGGATCTCGCCGATATCGGCGATATGCGTGAAAGTGCCGCGGCCAAATTGCGCCATTTTAGTGGCAAGGAAGAAGTTGGGGGAGCTACCGATGGCAACCGTGTAGAGGCGAGCGCCTCCCAAGTGGACGTGCAGGGCGGTGAAGATTTGCTCTTCGTTGCCAAGGTCGCCGTCGGTAAGAAGGATGATGTGGCGCAGGTAGCCTAGAGTTTCTGGCTTCTGCATAACGTGAAGCAAAGCCGGAAGCATTTCCGTGCCGCCGCCAGCTTGAAGATCTTGGACGAACCCACGTGCAGCGGCGAGATTCTCCGAGGTAGCGGTCAGGGGCGCGGATGCAAATTCACGATAAGTGTGGTTGAAGGCGAGAATGCCGAAGCGGTCGCTGGGGCCGAGACGGTCGAGGGCCTGCAACAGCGCTTCGCGAGCTTGCGTGATGGAAGTGCCACCCATGGAACCGGAGACATCAATCATGTAGAGCATTTCGACGGGGACCCGCTTGACGGGTTGCACGGTAGGAGGAAAAGCAGAGAGCAGGAAGTAGGTTTCGCCGGAAGCGGGATCGGGAGAGAGGAAGAGAGTGGTCTTGGGTTGTGTGCTTTCGGCTTGCTGGACTTCAAGGACAAAATCTTTGTTTGGAATGGTGGCACCCGAGGCAAGCTCCACGTGCCGGCGGCCGTCCGGCAGACGACGAACAGTAATGGCGTGAGAAACCGAGTTGATCGAACCGAATTCGAATCCGGAGTCTAGATCAACCGACAAAGAGATGTCATGGCCAGGACGGCTGTCTGGATTGCGGACGGGCGGAGTGACCCGAGAGGCATCGGGGACGGCGTCGGTATCCACAGCCCAGCCAGTACCGATGTGAGAGACAGCCTGCGCTCCGGGAATGTAGCGAGGGCCCACGACCATGGGGAAAACCAAGCGCATGCGTCCATCTTCCCAATGGAGAGGTTGCACGTAGCGAAGGCGGACATCAATGTGGTCGCCGGGCATGAGATTCGCGACAGAGGTGGTGAAGATGTTGGGGCGCTCCTCTTCGACGAGAGCGGCGCGCTTGCCTTCAGCCTTGGCGGAATCGTAGACGCGTTTGGCTTCTTCGCGCTCGCGGATGGTGCTACGAATCACGCGATTGCCAACGCGGATTTCGAGGTCGTAAACCGCACTGTCGTGAGGCAGGGGAAAAATATAGACTGCCTCGACGGGCTCTGTACTGGAGTTCACGTATTGCTGCGTGACCGTAGCTGAGGCTGCCAAACCGCGCACGTCGAGAGTAACGTCGGTGTGGACAACGGGGATGGACTCGAAGCGACCGGAGATGGGTGAGCGGTAAAGCAGCGAGCCCTCACAGACGGGAGGTGGGGCATTGTCGGACTGCCTCTCTTGGCCACCGGACAGCCATCCGGCAAAGACAGTCGTAATTAATAGAAGCGCGAAAGCTACGCGCGCATACACCTTGCTGTGTAGCTTGTTTCCCAGGAACCGTAACATAGTCTCCTCCTTCACTCCGTGTTTCTCGTGTACCGGAGTGCAAGAGGTGCGCCAGAAGGACTTCGTGCGGTGAGAACGGCTCAACTCTCAGACGATCAATCACTTAGCTTGAGCGCCGAGTCCGAAGTGCGTAGAGCAGCCGTGTTGCGGCGCCCACAGATGTGGTAGCCCGACAACGCCGGAGCGCGCATTCTGCTTATTGTCGATTTGCAGGCTGACAGCCAATTGTGGCGCTGAGTGGGTCGCAGGAAGCATAAGTAAGAATTCACCGTTGCGTCGGTTGCACGATGTGATGGCGCGGTCCAACCACGCAGAGAGCATTTGGTCGCTCGACTCCTAATGTGGGAATTTCCAGACGCGAGGTAAGGATTGCTTTAGCTTGCGAATCAGTGGGGCTGGATGGCCTGAGATTGATAAGGGAAATTTGATTTCTTTCCCAAAAAGAAGAAGGGCTTGCTATTGGAGATTCGCAAGCCCTTGTGAATCAGTAAGATTGGTTGCGGGGGTCAGATTTGAACTGACGACCTTCGGGTTATGAGCGAGCAAACCCTAAGTCTCGATGATTCAATTGCCCTTACATGAGTCAGACCCCCGTAATCAACCAAAAATGACCGAGTTTTGGACGCCCGTTGGACGCTGGGGCCGTTCTGCGAGGACGCACGACTATATTTCCAAACAACGGGTGCGCCTGCCAAGCAGGCGCCCTGAGTTCGGACACCCCTGCCGCGTGGGCAGCGGTTCTAGGTCCGCAATCAGATACAACGGTCTTGAAAACCGTGTCAGGATTAGCGTGCGGGCGCCTAACATCAGTCAACCCTTCGGTTGAAATCTGAAAGGGTGCAATTCCAGTAGAAACGCGAGACCGACTCCGACAAGAACGAATCGCCAAACCAAGAGGGTATTTGTGTGGATTGCGCCTGCTCACTCAAGCAGGAAAGCGATCCCCCGCGATCAGGAATAAGTGGACCTGTGAAGCGCAAAGAATTGTGTGATTCTTAGCTAGTTGGGAGGCAGCTGAACTCCTATTCCCTTGCCGGCGTGGTCGAGAGATCATCGCTCGACACTGGCTTATCTACGTTAGCAGATCGGAGACCTATCTTCAGGCTTGATGATCACATTCCACGAATCAACTTCATGAAATGTTCAATCTTTCTCGTAACCCGTGCCCGATCCGGGCTGAGATTTTGTTCCAAACAAATTCCGCAAAAGAACGTGATGATGAGGTCAGCCAGGGATTCATTGTCGCCGGCCTCTCCACTTGCAGCAGTTAGATTGTCGATCAGGAGCTGGTGGGCTTTCGTCATATTCGCGATCATGATCTGGCGGGCTTTGGGCGGAAGATCCGCAAACTCGCGCATGGAGTTCACGGAAAAGCACCCCTTCTGTCCCCAACTCCCGTAACAGACCTTCAGAAAGCCCTCGACGTTGTCCCAACCCAAAGGCTGCTTCGTCAGGGCTCCGCGTGCCCTCAGCATGTCAAAGTATTGGCGCATGCTTGCGACAAACAGGTCCTCTTTGTCCTTGAACTCTGCATACAACCCGGACTTGCGCACTCCCGTGGCCTGCTCAAGCTCCTGAACACTCGTCTCGGCAAAGCCATGCTTCCAAAAGACGGGGATCGTTTTGTTGAGGACATCTTCTCTGGTGAACAGTTTTCGTCGTCCCATTGCAACATTATCCGTCAATTCACTGCGGAGGCTTGCAAATAACGGACCAAATGGTCCATTATTGCAAATGAGAGCCTGTACTGGAGGACCCATGCCGCCCAGCCGTAAAAAACAGGTCATCGATCTCCTGAAGTCACTTGAGACCAGAGATCCGGTTCCGTTCGCATACGTCAATCCGAATAAATACATCCAGCACAACCTGCAGGTCGGGCCTGGCCCGGCAGGCGTCGCCGCCCTCATCAAGAACTTGCCGCCCGATGCGTCCGTCAATACGATCCGCGTCTTTGAAGATGGCAATTATGTCTTCGCTCACACGGAGTACAACTTCTTCGGACCACGCATCGGATTCGACATCTTCCGGTTCGAAGATGGCCTGATCGTCGAGCATTGGGATAATTTGCAGGAGACCGCGACCGAACCCAGCCCGAGCGGACACACGATGATCGACGGTCCCACAATCGCCTCTGATCTGGACAAGACGGAGGCCAATAGGGCGCTTATGCAGCGCTACATGGAGGACCTTCTCGCAGGGCGTCGGGAGACCTTCCCGAGCTACTTCAACGGAACCCAATACATCCAGCACAACCCTTGGGTCGCCGATACAATCCCCGGGCTGATTGCGGGTTTGCAGGCTCTTGCCGCCAAAGGTCAGGCGGTCGTATACAAGAGCGTGCACAAGATACTTGGCGAGGGTAACTTCGTCCTCGTCGTCGCCGAGGCTACGTTTGGTGGCGTACCCACTGGCATTTACGACCTCTTCCGCATTGAAAAGGGTAGGATCGCCGAGCACTGGGATACGCTCGAAGCGATCCCACCTCGCGATCAATGGAAAAATAGCAACGGTAAGTTCTAATTCGGTACGAGGCAGAATGTATGCATGAAGGAATGTTTGGGCAAAGATTGGCGGAGCATTTCTCTCTGCGGGAATCTTCCTCACTCGTCCTTGGTCCCAGAGGAAATTCTCAGGTTGCGTTGACACGCATGCGAATGCCGAACGGCTTTCCTGGACCCACGCCACACATTCCGCCAGAAAAGGCCTTTTCGATATCCGTGCACCTGCGCCGTCCAGACAGCGTTAAGGGCTGGGGAACTTGGCTCGACGGACGCTTTCATCGGGTCACCGAATGGGATGCTGGCGGGATTCAGATATTCGATATGGAGTCGGAGCCGGTCGCCCTGCGAACTTCAGGTTTCGACTCGGTTCACGTCTATATACCCCGGTCAGTTATCAATCGATTTAGCGACGAGTACGAGCAGAAGCGGGTTCGCAACTTGCATTGCACTCCGGGAACCAAGGATCACGTGATTCTCCATTGGGCACGGATGATGATGCCCTACTTTGATCGTGCGATGCATCTTCCGCGCTTGGTCCTCGATGAAATGATTACATTGCTATGCGCTCATCTGACCAGGACCTATCAGGATTCGGTTCAGTTCCCGGAAGTTGTCACCGGAGGACTAGCTGTCTGGCAGCAAGATCGAGCAATCGAACTACTGCACGAGCACTTGGATGGTGATCTTGCACTTCCCGATTTAGCAAAAGCATGCGGTCTATCGCCGGGTCGTTTTATGCGCGCCTTCAAGAAGTCATTTGGTGTTCCAGTACACCGCTACTTGCTTCAAAGACGAATTCAAGCCGCGAAGTCGATGTTGTTGCACTCCGATAAATCATTGCTTACGGTTGCATTAGAAGTGGGGTTCTCTGATCAACCAGCCTTCAATCGAAGCTTCCGTGAGATTGTCGGAACTTCCCCGGGGCAGTGGCGAAGAGCAAATGCGCCTGATGCCAAAGGCATTCAAACTGCTTGCCCAGCAGTAAGGGTCAAGATCGCTTACCATAAGACAACTCGAGCCTTTCCGAAGCATCACAAGCAATTCCTGAAGCGAAGCGAGACTCTCTGCTGGCAGACCTGCCAGTTGAACCAGACGGAAAGTCCAAATCGCGGCAGTTCCAATCAAGACGGAACTCTAATCTTCCGAAATAATGAAATACGCAGATTCAATGGGGCGGTGTAGAACCGCGCTCTCGCGCTGGCGCATTTTGCGTTCGCAGGAAGGCCCTCGAAGTAAGAGAGTGACTGACACTCAAGATCGAATCATTTCTGTTTGGCGGAATGTGGAGTTGGAGGATAAGGATGGCGAGCACATACAGAGCCGTCGAGATTTCTTCACCGGGCGTTTTCTCCTTGGTCGAAAGAAAGATTGCCGTCCCCGGCGCCGGACAGGTGCGTATCCGCGTCGAGGCTTGCGGTGTATGCCATTCGGATGCGGCAACTGTGGAAGCGCAATTCCCCAACCTTTCTTATCCGCGCGTGCCTGGCCACGAGGTTATCGGACGAATAGAGGAAGTGGGTCCTGGCGTGACAGCGTGGAAGGTCGACCAGCGTGTCGGGGTTGGATTTTTCGGAGGGGAAGACGGAACCTGCGAGGCCTGCCGCCGTGGTGAAACCGCCTATTGCCAAAATGCAATTATGACCGGCATTACAACTGACGGTGGCTACGCGGAGACGATGATTGCGGAGGCACGCGCGCTTGCCCTGATACCGGATGCACTCAAGTCAGAAGATGCGGCCCCTCTGGTCTGTGCCGGCATAACAACCTTCAACGCGCTTCGTAACGCCGCACGTGCCGGCGACACCGTTGCCATTCAGGGAGTGGGCGGGCTTGGCCACCTTGGCGTGCAGTTTGCACGAAAAATGGGCCTTCGCACCGTGGCGATTGGCGGGGGTCCCGACAAAGAGCACCTGGCGCAGAAATTAGGAGCGCACATCTACATCGATGCTAAGGCAGAAGACGCGGCGGCAGCGTTGCAAAAGCTCGGAGGCGCAGATGTCATCCTTGCGACCGCGCCAAGCGGGGCCGCAATCGGTAGCTTGCTTCCCGGCCTTAAAACTCGGGGCAAACTTGCGGTTGTCGGGGTCTCAGGTGATGCCATCCCAGTCAACGGCGTACCGCTTGTCTTCGGCGGACGGTCAGTTGTCGGCAGTCTCACCGGAAGAGCGATCGAGACTCAAGACACGCTCGATTTCAGCGTACTCACAGATGTCCGTCCAATGATCGAAACACTTCCGCTTGCAAAAGCTGAGGAAGCATACAAACGAATGATGGACGGCAAGGCACGTTTCCGAGTGGTGCTCACTATGACCTAAACAAGTTTAAAAGCCTGGGGCAAAACGGAGCACAAATCGAACGTCCCAAAGGGAGACTTGGATGAATTCATTCCAGCAAGTCTTTAACAAACAGAAGGCGTACTTCGACTCGGACGCGACCAAGTCTTACGAGTGGCGCATCGATCAGCTGACACGCCTTGAGAACTTGTGTAATGAGAACGCCGAGGCTCTTGAGGCTGCGATGAGCAGCGACTTCAAGACCGCCAGCCAGGAAAAAGTCTTCGAGATTATGGCGCCGGTTGGAACCGCCGGCTTCGCGAAGCAAGAGCTGAAAGAGTGGATGAAGCCTGTAGATGTCGTCGTGCCGAAAGCCCTTCGGGAGAGCGGACATACTGCCAAGGTCTACCGAGAACCGTATGGGGTCACTTTGGTGATTGGTCCATTCAATGGGCCATTGACCCTTCTTTTCGACCCGGCGTGCCAAGTTCTTGCGGCGGGCAATCCGTGCATTCTCAAACTCTCCGAGGGTTTGCCCGCCACCAGCAAGGTCTTACTGGATCTCATTCCGAAATACTTCGATCCTCGGGCCGTTACTGCCGTCACGGGAAGTAAGGACGAGGTGACGGAACTGCTCAAGCTGCCCTTCGACTTCATTTTCTTCACCGGCAGCGTCAAGGTTGGCAAGATCGTGATGGAAGCGGCTGCAAAGAACCTGACTCCTATTCTTCTGGAGCTTGGCGGACAGAATCCCGCTTTCGTTGATCCGACCGCGAACATCCCGGATGCGGCCAAGAAAATTGTCTGGGGCGCAACTGCCTGGGGTGGGCAGTGGTGCACCTCTCCTGGGTACGCCTATGTGCACGAATCGATTGCTGAGGAGTTTGTAAGAGAATCCAAGAAGGCCGTGATCGAGTTGTACGGAACCGACCCGAAGAGCAGGTCTGACGACTACTCGCGCATCATCGGCCCGAAGGCCGTTGACCGGTTCGTATCCTTAATTGATCAGCGCAAGGTCGTGGCCGGCGGCTCTGCCGACCGCGAAGCGCGCTACCTCGATCCCACGATCTTATATCCGGTCACATGGGACGACCCGATCATGGAGGACGAAATCTTCGGGCCGATTCTTCCAATCCTCACCTACAAGGACATGGATGCGGCCATTCGTGAGGTGAAGAAGCATCCAAAACCCCTTTCCGGTTTCCTTTTTAGCCGCGACCAGAATGCCATCGACCACTTTCTCGCGAGCTTGTCCTTTGGTGGTGGTGCGATCAATCAGGTGAACATTCACCTGTTTATCGAAACCATGCCCTTTGGAGGGGTCGGATATTCCGGCATTGGTCACTACTACGGCAAGGCCGGCTTTGACGCCCTCACGCATGCAAAATCGGTTCTGATTTCTCCGCCTGACGTGGCCATCGAGCATTTGTTCCCGCCGTACACGGAGGAAAAGGTCAAAGCGCTCAGCCAGTGGTTTGAATACTAGGCCACAAAGATCCCCAACAAGAGCGACCTTCGCGGAGCACAGAGATGAAGACGACTGCGAAAGACTTCGTATCGATTGCCCAACAGTTCTTCACTGCCTACGATGCCCACGAGGTTGATGGCATGCTCGCTCTTTTCGCAGATGGCGTACATATCCCTCACTGCTACATTCTGCGTTTCGACACGGACTCCAAAATTACACGGCTCAACGCTTACTGGGACAACACCATCCTCAACAGTATCAAGGCGAGCGGCGTGTGACTGAGCGAGCCAAATGCAAGAACTCTGATTTGCGGCGGCATTGGTCCACGGACTATATAAACGCGAGAGAGGTAGGGAATGGTTTTAGCAGGAATCAAAGTACCGGACACAGTTCTAGTTCGCGATGCGATTGATTTGTCACGGAGCGCGTCAGAGCCATTTCTCTTCAACCATGGGATGCGCTCCTGGCTATTCGGCGTATTGCTTTCAGAAAGCGCTGAACGTGCTCCGGATGCCGAGCTGTTGGCAGTGGCCACGATTCTGCATGATCTGGGCTTGACTGAACGCTATACGGCGGAAAATCGTTTCGAGGTGGATGGCGCCAATGCGGCGCGCTCGTTTCTGAAGGGGCGAGGCATCTCGACGCAGCAGATGCAAGTTGTTTGGGATGCCATCGCACTTCATACCACGCGATCTATCGCTCTCCACAAAGAGCCCGAAGTGGCTATGACCCATTCGGGAATAACGGCGGATGTTCTGGGGGCAGGCCTTGATCGAATTCCGCAGGACAAACAAGGCGCGATCCTGGCCGAATTTCCGCGCCTGGCACTTAAAAACAGACTCAAAGAGTGCCTTTGCAACATCGCTCGTCGGAAGCCGGAGTCCACCTTTGACAACATCGTTCGGGATTTCGGCGTTCGATATGTCGAGGGGTACACATCCCCCAACTTTGCCGATGTCGTCGCGAATGCACCATTTTCCGAATAGACGACCCCCGATCATCGAATTGCGCACACGTATCAGCGCGGCTAAAGAAGGAAACAACATGAACTACCAAATTCAAGGACTTTCCATCCACGCGGAGGTCCACGGGACTGCGGAGCCGGCTCTCTTATTTCTTCATTACTGGGGTGGAACTTCACGCACCTGGCGCAAGGTTACCGCCGAACTTGAGGGCAGTTCGCGTGAGGTCCTACTGAAGCCGGAAGTTATTCAGGCCGGGCCGATCAGTAACGATAAGTCGGCTAGTGTTTACCGATGAGGTGAGGCGGCGATTGAGCGTCGCGAATGGTGTGAGAGGGCTGTTTTGGGATTTGAGTTGGGCGAATTGGGCTAAAAAGCATGGCACCAATTCGCCCGTCAGCGTCGCGTAAACCTGTAATGAGACAGGTTTTAGAAATGGTTGCGGGGGTCAGATTTGAACTGACGACCTTCGGGTTATGAGCTCGACGATCAGACTCTAAGTCCCATTGATTCGGTTGCCCTTATTTCAATGAGACCCCCGAAAACCTTCCAAAAAAGCCAAGTTTTGGACCCTTGTTGGACCCTCGAACGAAACTCGCCGGAATTGGATGTCCCACACTCAGCTCGCTTTCAATTCCGGCGATCTCGCATTTCGAAATCATCACGTCAAACCCTACCGCAACCACATTAATTAATACAAGCGCGTTTCTCGGTACTAATCCGATGGGCCACGCTATGACTGCCGCACTCGCACTACTTGTTTTCATTACCTCCACCGTGTTTCTGGTTGCAGAGCTTGCATTCGGTTGGCGGCTCGGAGTTGTCAACGCGATGCTTCACAGGCTTTGTTGTACGAAGGAAGGCGAAGATCGCCCGGAGGTCGTCATCCGTTAGATTCTTATAAGCCATCACGGGCATGATCGGGCTCAGCTTGCGGCCCTTAACCTGCCCGGTGCGCATTACGTCCAAGAAAAGTGCCTCGTCGTAATATGGGATTCCGGATGGATCAGGCGTGATATTCGAACTGGCGACAATGCCCCAAGGGCCCGTGAAGGGAAAGCCTCCGGCAAAGTCCATACCCGAAACGTTTTGTCCCCGCACTTGAGGAGTATGGCAGTCGACACAACCGGCCTGGTCGGCAAGGTAGGTTCCGTATCGGAGCTGGTCGGAGGTGACAATGTCGGCGACCGGCGCGGCAAGCGGCTCGGGAGCGCTGCGGATCAGGTACTTTACGGGGAAAATGATTTCGGTGGCCGGAAGCCGATTGTGGACAGCAGGTAGGGACCGCAGGTAGACCACAACCGATGCCAAATCTTCATCTGACATATTGCGGTAGCGTTGGTAGGGCATGATGGGAAAAAGAGCGCGGCCATCGTGGCCGACGCCTTCGCGTATGGCGCGGGCTAGTTGATCATCGGTCCAACTGCCCACTCCGGTTTCCGGATCGGGCGTCAGGTTCGAGGCCACGATGCGTCCAGGCAGATCGGCGTAGGGCAGCACCTCGCCGGAAACTTCTTTGCCAGCCACGATGGGTGTGCCCGGGCTGGTCCAGTCATGCGGGCTGTGACAATAGACGCAGCTGCTCAAGCCCGTCGCGATATAGCGGCCTCTCTCGAGCCGTTGCGGCGTACGCTCGAATGTGCGGTCCGTGAGAGCACGCGCCTTGGGGCCGAAAAATGGCCTCCACCCGATGGTCAACGTGATGACGATAGCCAACAGGACGACCAATGAACCTAATGCGATGAGAAACCATTTCCCGAATCGCCTCATTTGACTTTTCTCCTTCGAACTGTAGACGAACAGCCGACCGACGCGAAGCCGCCGTGGCCCCGCTGTCCCGACGAGCTGACGACGGCATCGCAGCTGTTCAAACGGAATGGCCTTTCGCCTTGACGGCCTGCTGAGCAGCCGCGAATACATCGCGTGCGGACGTCGTACCCGCTATGTGCTCCGTACCCGTGATTCCGAGGTCCATCCATCCCGCGTTCACGCTCTCAAACATTTCTTCGGCAGGTCCAGTGTGGCCCTTCGGGACGCCGAACTGCTCGAACGCTTCCGCCCACCCTGCACGCGGGACGGCAAAGGCTTTTACGTCGCGTTTTAGGACTTCACCCAATTGTTCCGCCACTTCATCCGCGCTTACCATCGAACCGAGCTCGATAACGCGATGCCCTGACCACGCTGGCCCGGTCAGAAGCTTTGCTACCTCTGAGCCGATGTCGTTTGTCGCGACCATTGTTGATTTCCGGTTTGTAGGATTGTAGAAGACCGGTAGTGTTCCGCCTTGGGCGGCCTGTAAGCCGAAAAGAAAGTTTTCGAAAAATCCGCCTGCGCGCACAAATGCGATCGGAGACGGCAGGCTGCGAAAAGCTTGCTCCAAAAGCGATAAGGCCGTGATCATCCCCAGCCCGCTTGTTCTATTCGCGCCCATCGACGAAAGCGCTACCACCCGCGGCGGCACTACCTTGGTCAGCGCCTCGACATAGTTCGCAATCACGTCCTTTGCTTCTTTGTAATCAGGCGACGGTGCCCAGACAACCGGCAACATAACAAACGCGCCCTCAACACCTTTGAGCGCCGCCGCTATGGCTGTCGCATCGTTCCAGTCTCCATCCACCAACTCTACGCCTTGGTCTGCCCACTTCGCCGCTTTCTCGCGATTGCGCACAAGTGCTCTTACCTGTTTGCCTTGCTTCAGCAGATGCCGCGCGGTGGCACCCCCAACGTTTCCAGTAATGCCCATGACTAAATACATGGTCGTTTTCTCCTTCATCGCATTCTCCTTTTGGCTCGTATTTGGCAGCCCATCCAAATGAGCGACCTGAGCATTGGATGCTCAGGAAAACCGTTGGTTACAAAATAATCGACGGTTACAACCACTGGTTGTAAATCAACAACCGGTCGCAAAAGTCGTCAAAAGAGACTAAGCTATTGGAAGTGACATCCACATCACCAAGTCGCCGGGTAGAGCGTAAGGAGAGGTTGCGGGGCGAAATCCTTGCGGCTGCCAGCAAAATGTTTGCCGATCGCGGCTACGAAGCCGTGACGCTTCGCGCGATCGCTAAAGAGATCGGCTACACGCACGCCGTGATCTACCAGCATTTTCCTGACAAATGGCATATTCTTGCCGAGTTGAGCAGGGAGACGATCGGGCTGCTGATTCAGAACTTCGACGCGATTGCCGCTGAACATCCTGCACCGAAAGAGCGTCTTTTTGCGACTTCACGTGGCTTGATTCAGTTCTGCACTGCCCATCCACAGCAGTTCCGCAACGTCTTCTTCGGGCCGGAGAACCGCAACGGCATCCGCGCTGGACAATATATCAACGACATTGGCACGCCTTTGTTCCAACGTTTCGTACAGCTCTTTTTCGATGTTGCCAAGGATGAAGGATTGGCGAGTAAGGATGACATGGTGGTAGCCCACACCTGGTGGTACACGATCTTCGGCCTCGCCACGCTCATGGTCATCCAAGGGGTTGTGCCTGACTTGCCTGACCAGACTCTCGTGGTCGAGCAAACGATCGCCACGCTTTGGGCGGGCGTTCAGGCTGTTCCGCGATTGCCGAAGATCGCAGTCTCCAAGCGATCCGGCCGATCCAGGGCCTCAAAGCAATAACAGCTTCTGTCTACTTAGGAGTCGTTGGCGGGCTTCATTTACTACGGCGGCTTGCCGCTGGGATCGCTGGAAAAGGCATGCGGTTTAACCGATCATATATCGGAAGAGATGATGCCCCGCGCTAGAGACCTCATTTGAACGAAGTCTGGCCCAATTCCCGTGTTGTTGGAAAGCCGGAAGTAATCCAGATTGCAACATGGATCAGTACCTACAAGCGGCTAGTGTTTACCGATGAGGTGAGGTGACGATTGATCGTCGCGAATGGTGTGAGAGGACTGGTTTGGGATTTGAGTTGGGCGAATTGGGCTAAAAAGCATGGCACCAATTCGCCCGTCACGCGTCGCGTAAACCTATCTTGAGACAGGTCTTAGAAATGGTTGCGGGGGTCAGATTTGAACTGACGACCTTCGGGTTATGAGATCAAACAGCAGGGCAAAAATCCAATAAATGCTTGATGTGGCGTTGAGTACCGACCTTCTGACTACCTTCACTGCGGCAGTCCCATCCGGCGCAAGAGGTCGGCGTAGCGGGGGTCAGAGCGAAGATTGTCGAGTCTCGGGTCAACTTTGATTGTATCGACGTGATTGCCAGCGGCAACGGCTTTCTCCAGAGCCGCGAATGCCGCGTCCTTCTCGCCAAGCATTGCGTAGACTACAGCAGCACCGTAGTGGTCGCCTCCGGCTTCGGAGTCTTTAGCATTCTTCCTGAGGTAACCCGTATAACCCGACTTCTCGAAAACCTGTCCAAGTTCGTGGGCGCGCGCCTGGTGACCTTTTAACTGCTCGGCTTTGATCCATTGCTCCATCGCCTGTTTATAGTTCCCCATTTGCTCGTATGCGCCTCCAAGGGTTTCCACAGCGTCAACTTGCTTGGGGTTTATTTCCAGCGTTTTGTTCGCCTGCTCGATGGCCTGAGTGTAATCACGGCCGTTGTAGTACGCCTGTGCGAGACCGTCGTTATACAGCAACGAGAGTGGATCAAGCTCCACGGATTTGCTGCACTCTATGATCCCCTCCTGAGGTCTTCCCATTTCAGCGTCGAACCAGCAGGAGACTTCATGGGCATAGGCAGAACTGGGGTCAAGTGCCAGACCCTTTCGAATCTCCATGTCTGCCTCCGCGAAGTTCCGGAAGAAAAACATATCAACCGACGCCAGCGAAATGTGAGCCTCCGGATTCTGGGGATCGAGCTCCAGTGCCCGTCGCGCCAAAGTTCGCGCCTTGTCGACGGCCTCGCGGCCAGAATAGCCGTAGTACGCCTGATAAGTGTAGACGTCGGCCAGCCCTGCGTACGCCGCGGCATAGTTCGGGTCTTTGGTGACCGCCTTGTCAAAAAACTTGGCTGCCGCCTTATAATCTTCGTCGGTTAACTTTTCCAAGCGGTACCGCCCCTCCAAGTAAAACTTGTAGGCTTCGGCATCCTTCGTGCCGACTTTCGCGAGCTTTTCGCGCTCGGTTCCGCTCAGCTGCGGCCGCAGTTGGCTGGCAATATCACGAGTAATCTCAGATTGTATAAGCGAAACATCATTAGTGCTGCGTGTGTATCGTTCGCCCCATAGTTGGGTTCCGGTCGCTACGTTGACTAACTCGGTTTCGACATCAACTTTATTGCCATGTTCCACCACGCGCCCAGTCAGCACTGCGTCGACATGCAGATCGTGTCCGACCCCTCGCGGATCGTCTTGCCGCGATATGTAGTGCGACACGGTGCTCCGAGCCATCACTTGGAGATTCGGGAGCCGGGAAAGGGCGTTCGTGATCTCCTCGGAGATACCTTCCCCGAGGTAGTCCATTTCGGGGTCTTTGCCAGCATTCGCAAACGGCAGTACGGCTATCGAATGGATCGGTGTCGCATCGGAAGTGCGGGAGTGCAAGGAGTGCCACGCTAGAAGTGCCGCACCGACGATTAGCACTGCCGCCCCACTTGTGATCCAGCGCCAAAGGAGTCGGCGTGAAAGTGTGCTGGTTCCAGCTTCCGCAACCGCAGCGGCGCTTTTCCCGCTCTCTGTGTCCCGCTTCAACCGCGTCAGATCCGCCCGCAACTCCGCGGCAGACTGGCAACGAACATCGCGGTCTTTCTCCAGCGCTTTACTGATGATGCGTTCCAACTCTGTTGGCAGGTCAGGATTCAGCCGCACTGCTGAAGTCGGCGTTCCATCCAGAATGGCGTTGAAGATTACCCCGGCGCTTTCGCCCCGGAACGGCAGCGTGCCCGTACACATCTCGTACAGCACCGCCCCGAATGAGAACAAGTCGGTGCGGGCATCCAATTCCTTGGCGCAGACTTGTTCGGGCGACATATAGGCGATCGTTCCAACAGCCGTGCCGGGACTCGTCAGATGCTCAGGGTCAACCTCCGCAGTGGCAAGTGTCGGTTCGTTGCCAGTCGCGCTTTTGGGGGTACTGACCTTAGCCAAGCCGAAATCCAAAACCTTGGCATGACCGCGCTTGGTCACGAAGATATTGGCGGGCTTGATGTCCCGATGCACGATGCCTGCGGAGTGAGCGGCATCGAGGGCGTCGGCTATCTCGATTCCAAGCGGCAGTACCTCCTCGATCTTCAGCGGCTTGCCACCGATGCAATGTCTGAGCGTCATGCCTTCCAGATACTCCATCGCTATAAACGGCTGACCATCTTGCTGCCCGACTTCGTAGATTGTGCAGATGTTCGGATGGTTTAAAGCCGACGTGGCACGAGCCTCGCGCCTGAATCGCTCCAACGCCTGTGGGTCACTGGCTAGGTCTTCAGGCAGGAACTTGAGAGCGACGAAGCGACCAAGCTCGGTGTCCTCTGCCTTGTAGACGACACCCATCCCGCCCCCGCCCAACTTCTCGATGATGCGATAGTGTGAGATGGTCTGCCCGATCATGGCGCTCCGGGTGCAATGGTAGGGGTGAGCAGAAGGTGAAGTCAACGAGCGAGGTCAGGGGGAGCGTTTGATTCGCTTGCGGAGGAAAGCCCGAACCAGCCGGGTGTCCGAGGTTCGCATTTAACCTGGGTCTTGGGCTTTTTTCTCTCTTTCGCAATCCCGCTAAAACTCGCCACTAAAACAAAAAGGCCGGGCGCCTGTGCCCGGCCTGTGAATCTTAGAATGGTTGCGGGGGTCAGATTTGAACTGACGACCTTCGGGTTATGAGACGGATAAAACACTAGCCCGTCTTTGCTTCTCAACAACTTACGTATGTGTTGTTCTACCTAGTTCACTGGTGTTCTTCGGTAGTTTGTTCCCAATTTGTTCTCGATTTGTTCCCAGTTTTGCGGTGATTCCCTGCGGCTATCCGACGCTGAATCTTAAAGGATTCTAGCCGCATACGCCGTAGTAGATTCAACGCCGGCGCGTCAGAGCGTGGTAGAATCCGGCCCGTTACACGCGATGAAAGATACTACGCCTTTACTGGTGGCTCTGGGAGCTACCGCGACCGTTGGGTGGCTCTTTGCCAAGAGAAGGAACAGAATGTCCCAGCTTCCTACAGGATTCGGAGACCCATCTGTTCAACAGCGTTTCATCATGTCGCATCAGGCTTTTCTGCTGGAAGTTCCAGAGCTTGAGAAAACTGTCGAAAGGTTATTTGACGAATCTAACCGCAAGATTAGCGAGCAGGCCGACAAGAGAGGCAGCGCGCCACGCACAAACAATGGTTGGTTGATTCGACTGTCTTTGCGCTTGAACGCGCAGCTTTCGATGATTTTGGCGATTTACTAGTTCTAGCGTGTAACGGGCACGGACTAGGAGCAACTAAGGTTTTGAGAAGCATATACGAGCAGTTGGTGACTGCGATGTACATTGCGAAGAAACCAACCGAAGCAAACATTTTTCTAGACCATGGCGAGATTGACTCGGGAAAGATCATTGAGAGGTTCGCGGCTGCGGTCCCTGACCGACTGGCCCAAGACATTACCCCAGAAGAACTTGAAGAAAAACGGAAGCGAAGTGCGGAAGCTAATGACGTGCCTGGCTTGAATTAGTCCAGCAGGAGTGAGAAAAAATCACTCTAAAGGAGAGCTGGACATGCCGATGAAGAAACATAAGCCGGAGCAAATCGTGGCGCTGCTGCGGCAGATTGAAGTAGAAATAGCGAACGGGAAGAGCACACCACAAGCCTGTAAGGAAGCAGAGATCACCGTTCAGACGTACTACCGCTGGAGGAAAGAGTTCGGCGGCCTGAAGCTGGATCAAGCAAAACGGTTGAAAGAACTGGAGCGAGAGAACGCGAAGTTGAAGCGTTTAGTCGCAGAGTTGTCTCTGGAGAAGCAGATCCTAAAGGACGTGGCCTCGGGAAACTTCTGAGCCCTGAGCGGCGGCGTTGTGCGGTGGGGCATGCGCTCGAAAAGTACGAAGTGAGCGAGCGACATGCCTGCCGGCTGCTAGGGCAGTGGCGAAGGACACAACGCTATGCCGCGATCCGGAGGATCGACGAAGATGCGCTGACCGAAGCGATCATTGCCCTGGCCAGTGAATACGGTCGCTACGGATACCGACGAATTACGGCGCTGTTGCAACATGATGGCTGGCAGGTAGGCAAAGATCGGGTACAGCGCATCTGGCGTCGCGAGGGATTGAAGGTACCACAGAAGCAGCGGCCCCGTAGGAGGTTGTGGCTGAACGATGGGTCGTGCATTCGGCTGCGACCGGAGCGTGCGAATCATGTTTGGAGCTACGATTTTGTGAGCGCGATGACGCATGACGGAAGAACACTGCGGATGCTGACGCTAATCGATGAATACACGAGGGAGAGTCTGGCCATCCGTGTAGCGAGAAGACTCGGGAGGTATGAAGTGATTGAAGCTCTGGCAGATGTGATGCTGTTCCGGGGAATCCCGGAAAACATTCGTTCAGACAATGGCCCGGAGTTCGTAGCGAAGGAGCTGAGGCAGTGGCTGGCGAAGGTAGGAACAGGGACGCTGTACATCGAACCGGGAAGTCCTTGGGAGAACGGCTATTGCGAGAGCTTCAACGGGAAGCTGCGCGATGAATGCTTGAACGGAGAGATTTTTTACTCGCTGAAGGAGGCGCAGATCGTTATCGAAAATTGGCGCGTGGAATACAACACGAAACGACCACACTCGGCACTCGGCTACAGGCCGCCTGCCCCCGCGGCCTGTAGCCCCTGGGGAGTAAATCCAACTTCACAGCCCATGGCTGTGGTATAAAAATTCTCACTTCTCCTGGACTAACAAATCAGGCCGGTCACTTCGAAGGATCCTGAGCTCTTGCGATTGCGACCGTTTCCCCGCAAGAACACGTTTTGCGAAAGAAAGGACTATTGGTGGGTGTGAAGAACCATGCTCTCGTACAGCCGCCTCCAAGATCGCGATCAAGGCAAGCGAAACAAGGAAAAATCTCAAAATGGGGCGCATAATCACATCCCTACGGCAATTTCGCGTATTCGGTCTTGGCTTCTTTCAGGATGGGAATATCGGGATCGGCATCCTTCCACAGCGTGAAGAAGCCTTCATATGCCGCGCGGGCTTGCGGCGTGTTCCCGAGCATTGAGTAGGCGCGTCCGAGGCCGACTCGCGCGAGCGGACCAATCTCCGAATTCAGGACGATCCCCGGGTGATCGAGAATTTTTTGGAACTGGACTGCTGCCTCCTGGCCTCGGCGTCTCTGCAAGTACGCTTCGCCGCGCAAGTAGCTAGCCATGTCGTGATCCGCCCAGCCCTCCTCATACGGTGCCAGGGGCTGGAACAACTCCAGCGCCCTTGTAGCATTGCCCTGCTGTAGTTCGATCGCACCTTGAAGCTCAGGAATGACCATCTTAGCGTCGTAACTTCCCGGCAGAGTCTGACTCGCAAGTCGCTCCGTCACGCTGGTGGCCTGTGCTGTGTCGCCAGACAGCGCCAGTGCCAGCGCTGGTTCTTCTCCCAGCTTCATAGCTGCCGCCGCGTGGCGCCTTGCTTCCGCAAGGTTGCCCGCCAGCGCTTCGCGGACTCCCATGTATGATTCCAATCCACCCGCGGCTTTTGGATCTTTCTCTCGCAATGCGGCGTCCACCGCGCGCTGGAACGCTTCACGCGCCGCCCTGTAACGCCCCAGATACGATGCATTACTCGACTCTTCCAAGAGCATTTTACGTTCATACCCCGGAAAGCTAGATACCAAAGCCGCGCTCTTGGCCATCGCCTCTGTGTCGCCCTCGAGAAACGCAATCCAAAAGTGCTGGCGTTCCACCTCGCCACCCTCTATGTGATGGTTTTTTGCCTCTTCGTAGACAGCACGAGCCTCTTGGAGCCGATTCAGGGCGACTAGGTCAATCAGCAGCCCCGCATACGGAAGCGCCTGCTGAGGATCCAGGTCAATGGCCTTGCGGAATTCCTCGGCGGACCGCTCGTACCTTCCCAGAACCCCGTTCTCAAAACCTAAAATCCGGTGTGGCGTAAAATCGCGGGTATAGCTCTGTTCCCACAGTTCGCAGTTCGCGATGGTCTCCTCGATCTGCAGCGTGACAAACTGGTGGTACACCGCCACAATGTCAAACTTCTCCCGTTCACTTGCGCGGTCCCGCATCGCGTACGCTTTGCGTAGCGCAGCGGTCATCGGCTCTCCCTTCCCAAGTACCTGATACGCCCTTCCGAGGTTGGCATATGCCATCGCGAAGTCGGGATCGAGTGCAATAGCCTGTTGAAAGAAGAGCAACGCTCCTGTTTGGTCACCCTGGCTGTACTTGGATAAACCGAGACTGTATGCCTTCAGCGCATCCAGCGATGAGGTGGTGACCTGAGCGAGCGGCCGGTCATATCGTTGCACCGTGGCCAGCGATTCTCCCAGCTTCTCGCGAAGATTTGCGGCGGCCTCTCCGAGAGCAGGCAGGATGTGGTTCTTATCACTGGCTTGCACCTCTGTGCTCGCAAGCGAATCGCCGGTCGAACATTGCACCGCCTTCAAAATCAAATCGTACTCCGTGCCGATCTGAGCGATCGAGCCTTCCAGGACCGCCGTGCCGTTTGTTCGCTGGCAGACTTCGTGCGCGAGCTCTGGCGTCAGTCTTGTATCGGGCGGCTGTTTCATCATTCGCAGCGTCTGCTGGATTTGCCCTTCGGAAACAAGATTCAAATAAGGAGATTGCAGTAATTGGACGAAAAGTCCTCGTTGCAACGTCCCGTCGAAGACAGAATCGCCGGTGCTGTTCCGGAAGTCCGCGACCACCACCGTATCTTTCTGCGTCAGGTTGGGAGCGCGGTGCACAACGAAGTGCCAGACGCCGGTGATCGCAAGGACCGCGATTCCGAGGATCGCGATAATCAGCGAACGGCGCCGTGCCGTGACCGCCAGGACCTGTGTTGTCGGGAGGGTAGCGGCCTCCGCGGCTCGACCATTCTCACCCCTTGTCGGAGCCGTCGTTGCGGTCAGCTCCCCACGCGAGATCGGAATCACCACCATCGGGGCGTCGTCGTAAGTGACCGTAGCTATAAAGCGGTAACCTTGGCGGGCGATGGTCTCCACATACCGGGGTTTTCCTGCGTCGTCGCTCAGCACCGCTCGGATCTGCCGAATGCAGAAGTTTATTCCGCCGTCGAAATCGACCCAGGTGTGGCCTCCCCACAGATTTCGCTGAATCTCTTCGCGGCTGACGATTCCGCCGGCTCTTTCCACCAATAACATCAGAAGTCGCAACGGTTGGGGATGCAATTTGAGGGAGGTGTTGCCCTTGCGGAGTTCACCAGTAGCGGCATCCAAGACGAATGAGCCGAAACGGTAGGCCGGTGTGAAGCTCGCGGGGGTAACCATCAGCAATCCCGAAAAAAGCGATGAGCGGAGCATAACACAACCGTGACCCACTCAAGCCAGGAATTACCCTTCGCAAGGAATGACGGTAATTGTCACAGAATCAATGAGATAGACTCTCATTTATTTCTCACCACCCTCATCATTGTTATTGCTGCTGGACCGTCCTATTTTTAGCCTGCGCACCGTGACACTGCTCACTGCGTTCCACGCACGCTGGAGAATTGCGTGGTTTTCCACGAGTGCGCAGGGACGGTTTTGCGAAGCGTGATGCTCATAAAGGAGGAACACGTACATGAACACGGGAATATTGATAAAGGGAACTGCCATCGTTGCGGTCATCATAATGGTCTCATTCCTCAGTTGGGGCTCTGCTTCCAGAACCCCCAATAGTCACGAATTGGTGGGAACCTGGACTGTCACTGTGCAATTGAACAATTGCTCAGGCACCACATTAGGCTCCCCCTTTGCTTCGCTGTTAACGTTTGCGGACGGGGAAACGATGATCGAGGACACTACGAATCCGTCTTTTGCTGTCGGTCAGCGTGGTACTGGGCACGGTATTTGGGAGTTCCAGGGGCACCACTCATACTTGGCCAAGAGCATAGCCTTTATCAATTTCACCACAACGCCTCCTCCGCCTCCTGGTTTCACAGCAGGAACACAAACCATCACGCAAACGATTGAGTTCAACAATGGCCCCGATCAATGGACAGCCGATGCTCAGATTGCATTTGCCGACACTACCGGCGCCATCTATCGTCAGGCCTGCGCCGCTGCCACCGCGAAGCGCTTCGAATAACTCCAGCATTATCAGGGCATTGATCACGGGAGGCACAATAGCGAATGCTGACTCTATGCAACAAGATAAAAACGAATACGCGATCGCCAATGGAAGTTCGCAAGAGTCGTCTCGACTCCTGGAAGGAGATTGCCGTCTACCTGGGCCGGCAAGTTCGCACTGTACAGCGTTGGGAGATACGTGAGGGGTTGCCGGTCCATCGACAATTTCACGTGAAAGCAGGGACGGTCTGCGCGTTCAGGCATGAGATTGATACTTGGCTCAGTAATCGTTGTCGGCCGCCCCGCAAGCCTGTGCCGCAAGAGAGGCGCCATAACCAGTCGGTACACTGGTCGAGTCCAATAGAACTCGAAGCCAGAAGTGGGGGGAACAATTGCTGGTTGTGGTTAATGGTCGAGGCAGGGTCGCCTCGACTTCATGGCGACCGGCGGCTGGTACCGATCAAGGAAAGGGTGGATGACTGGGTGGCCTGACCAAACAAGGCAATCCGCTGTTGCGCTTTCTCTGGAGTGAAGCAGCCATCCAGAGTTCGCATGAGTTACCAGGAGTTAATGAACTTAAAAAATAAAGATTCCGTTTGCTTAGAAAATAACCGGTATTTGTGATTTCATGACTTACGAAAAAAAGTCGTGCCTCAGGACCTTCGCCAAAACCTTGCCAACGCTGACAAGATAGTCGTTAAGGCCAGTCCAATGGGATCGAGGGTGTTGTAGTGGTTCGTTGAGGGAAGGATTATGCGTGTCTTCAAACTGATGGGCGGCACTCTAGTTGGCTTCAGATGGCTTCTTATCCCGGCCGGCTGCGGTAGCGGCGGTATGGCCAGCAACGGCGGGGGCGGCGGTAACAGCCCCTCGTCCGCAAACGTATACATAACGCAAGACATTATCTTGGATCCGCAGCTCTCTCAAAGCGTTATGCAATTCTCGACGAGTGCGACCGGAAACGTTACTCCGAGCACGAGGCTCAAAGGCCCAGCCGGCGTCGTCTTGAACGGATTGGCTGTAGATGGGACGGGGAATCTCTACGTGGGCGGTACGACAAGTAGTAGTGGACCATTTGCAAGCGCAGAGGTTTTGATCTACGCACCAGGAGCGAGTGGATCGGCAACGCCGTCCAGAACAATTGCAGGCACATTGACCGGAATGAGTGTTCCAGGTCTGTCCGGCATCGGGGCGCTCGCGCTGGATAACTCTGGCAACCTGTACGTCTCTTCCTACGTCAACATCGGGGGCATTCTCTCCCCCGGTGTCTCTATCTTTTCGAACACGGCCAACGGCAACGTCGCACCAACAAAGGTCATTGGCGTCAACGCGTCCCCCGGCCAGATCGCAGTCGACTCTGCCAATAATATTTACGCTGCGGGCGGAACCCTTGCGCAAGCTAACGTCATTCTGATTTTCAATGCGAACTCGACCGGGAATGCGCCCCCGACCAGCATGATCGCCGGTTCCAACACCATGCTCGAAGACGTGGTCGGTATTGAGGTGGATAGTGCGGGGAACATCTACGTGGCCAACGGGAATGCCAACGGGGTGTCGACGCCTAGCATCTTGGTGTTCAGCGCCGGGTCTACTGGAAATGCCGTTCCCGTTCGAACCATCGCGGGTGCAGCAACCACAATGATTGCTCCGGCAAATCTCAGTGTGGACAGCGCAGGAAACGTCTACGTTCTCAATGACCTCAATATCTTGAAATTCGGTCCGAATGCAACGGGGAATGTTGCACCGTCCGCGACCATCTCGTTTGTAGGTTTTTCTGGAGTCTTTAGCATTGCTGCGCAATAACGCTGGCAAAGTCTATTGACGATGTCAGGACCAGGGGACTTGTCCGATAACGAGTGCGAGCTCAGATGGTCGGCGATGATATTCTCACAGCATGTTGGTGCTATGAACATGACGCGACAACGCTTTGGAGTGTTCTCGCTTCTATTTAATTCTGCTCCTGTGAGTTTGGATCGACTTGTGGGTGCGTGTCTTCTAGCACTCGTACTCGCAGTGCTCACTCCGGTTGCCGCACCGCAACAGACGGCAGACTGGGAGGGCCTCATGGGAGCTGGACTCAGAGCCGCCACGGATGGCCGCTATGACGAGGCAGAAAAAAACCTAGAGGCCGCACTAAAGGAGACGGAAAAATTCGATCCCGATGACTCGCGGATAGCTGAAAACCTCGATGCCCTCGTCGGAGTGTACTCTCACCAGGGCAAGTATGCTCAAGCCGAACCTCTAGCCATTCGACTCGTGGACGTTCGGGAGAAAACCCTCGGCAGAGAACACCCCATCATTGCCTCGCTCTTGGAGACTTTAGGGCAGATCTATTACCAAGAGGGCAGATATGCGGAAGCCGAGCCGCTCTTCAAGCGCTCGCTGACGATTCGGGAAACGGCCTTGGGTCCTGACCACCAAGATTTAGCTGAAACCCTCAATGACCTCGCCCAGCTTTATGAAAGAGAAAGCAAATACGCTGAGGCCGATCCGCTCTACAAGCGCTCACTGGTGATCGAGGAGAAAATACAGGGATCAGATGGCCCGGATGTGGCCACGATCCTCAATAACTTGGCGAATCTGTGCTATTCCCAGCGTCAATACGCGGCAGCAGAACCACTCTACAAACGCTCGTTGGCGATCCAGGAGAAGATTCTAGGGCCAGAAAACCCTCAAGTGGCCACAGTCCTCAACAATCTGGCGGTATTCTACAAGGTCCAGGGCAGGTTCGCTGAAGCGGAACCGCTCTACAAGGGCGCGCTGACAATCCAGGAGAAGGCTCTCGGGTCTGACCACCCAGATGTGGCCATGAGCCTCAACAACCTCGCCGGTCTATATAATACCCAGGGCAAATACTCTGAAGCGGAGCCACTGTACAAGCGTTCGCTGGCGATCATGGAGAAAGCCTTTGGCCCAGACAACCTCACTGTGGCCAAGAGCCTCAACAACCTCGCTATGCTGTACTACTCCCTTGGCAAATACGCCGAAGCCGAGCCACTCGACAAACGAGCACTGGCGATTCGGGAAAAGGACCTCCGGTCAGACAACCCTGACGTGGCCGAGAGCCTAAACAACCTGGCTACCCTATACGAGGCGCAGGGCAAGTACGCGGAGGCTGAGCCGCTATATAAGCGATCTCTGGCGATCGGAGAGAAGGCCCAGGGGCCAGAGGACCTCGATGTGGCCACGAGCCTGAACAACCTCGCCGTACTTTACAAAGACGAAGGCAAATACGCTGAATCTGAGCCGCTATATAAACGCGCTCTGGCAATCCAGGAGAAAGCCTTGGGCCCAGAGCACCCCGATGTGGCCATGAGCCTCAACAACCTCGCAAGCCTATACGAAGACGAAGGCAAATACGCGGAGACTGAGCCGCTATATAAACGCGCTCTGGCAATCCAGGAGAAAGCCTTGGGCCCAGAACACCCCGATGTGGCCATGAGCCTCAACAACCTCGCCGGCCTATACGAAGCGCTGGGCAAATATTCTGAAGCGGAGTCACTGTACAAACATGCTCTGGCGATCCAAGAGAAAGCTTTGGGTCCAGAACACCCCGATGTGGCCACGAGCCTGAACAACCTCGCCGTACTATACAAAGACGAAAGCAAATACGCTGAGTCTGAGCCCCTATATAAACGCGCTCTGGCAATCCAGGAGAAAGCCTTGGGCCCAGAGCACCCCGATGTGGCCATGAGCCTCAACAACCTCGCCGATCTATATAGGAAGGAGAGCAAGTACGCCGAAGCAGGGTCACTCTACACGCGCTCGTTGACAATTCGGGAAAAGGCATTCGGGCCAGACAGCCCCGCTGTGGCCCAGAGCCTCAATGGCCTTGCCATGCTGTACGACGCCCAGGGCAGATACGCCGAAGCCGAGCCGCTCTCCAAGCGCTCGCTGACAATCCGAGAAAAGACCAGCGGACCAGACCACCCAAATTTGGCGGCGAGCCTTAATACTTTGGCGGAGCTGTACTCTCGCCAGGGCAAGTACGCCGAAGCCGAGCCACTGTACAAGCGCGCGCTGGAGATCCGAGAAAAGGCCTTGGGGCCGGACCACCCAGACGTGGCCGAGAGCTTAGAAGGCTACGCAGCTCTTCTTCGACGGACTAACCGCGAAGCAGAAGCGGAAAGACTCGAAGCCCGGGCTCAAGCGATTCGTGCCAGGGCAGGGCTCAAGGCTCCCAAGGGTGAAGCTGGATTGGCCAAGAACCGATATGAGTGTGTTTTAGAGTCGGTTCAAGGTCAGGCGAATACCCGCTCAACTCCACATTTGAGTCAAATGCCTGACTAACCAGATGGGATAAGAAAAATGGAATTAGACCCAATGGTAACGAAGTGTCAGCTTAGGTAGATTTGACCATCTCAAACACCTCGTCCAGTCGCACTTTGGTTCCTCGCTTTACTTCGCTGCTGTTTACACCGGCCTCGGTGTAAACCACGCGGCTCTCGGCTGGCTTGATCGTGTCTACACGGAGCGCAATGATCGGCTCGTTTAATTTATCTTGGTAGCAAGCCCATGGCCGATCCACTTCATTCCGATCCTCGCATTGCGCGGCTCCTCGCAGATGTCGGCGCGCACTAAACTGTGCGCCAGGACTCCCGGGAGGCAGGCGGAATCCCGGCGCAATAGCAGCACTTCCTGTCCAGTGGTTGTGCTACTCCCGTTCGATCAACACGTGCGCGGCAACTCCGGCATGATCCGATGGCCACAGTCCGCCGATAATCCTCTCCCTGGGATCCGCGCCAAACATTGCAATGTCTCGTACTTTGACGTCCCCCAAGGTCAGAATTAGGTCGATGCGTTGATAGAGCTGCGACACGGGGTTGTTATCTGCTTCGTCCTGACAACAGGTGAGTCCCGGAACAAACGGAAAGTTCTCCGCCCAGCCATCGTGGTAGCCCGCAGCAATGAAATCCATGTAGGTAGGGTCTTGCGGCAATGGCGCCGCTTGTGCATTTGAGTCCATCGCGAGAATCACCGGCAGAGACGTGTTTGCCGGACCACCACGCAGCTCGGCTCCTTGCGCTTCGCGGATGGCTGGAACCACAGATTCCAGATGAGTCCCGATATATCGAAATGCCTTGTGGTCAAAAGTCGCGTCTACAGACACCCAGGCTCGCGGCAGCGGCAGCTGCCCAATCGGTGAAGGGAACTGCAACACCGTGGTGTACTGGGCCGATTGTGGATTGCTCCAATGAAATCTCTCCGGCTCGAGATCGGTACGCGCCAAAATGGCCACGTGATTGACGACCGACACGCATAGATACGTGCTTGGGGGAATGAAGCCTGGTATCAGGGGAAACGCGTACTGCTGTGCTTCCTCGGCGAGCGCATAGTGGGCCCCTTGCGCGGCCAGTGCATCCTGAAGCTCCTGAAGCATGGCAAATTCCAGCGTTGGCGTACCACACGCACCCGTAGCCGGATTAAACGACGACGTGTACCACTCGTCCAATTCTTCCAGACTTACCAGCGTAGGGTCAGCGTCGATAATCTGTTTTGCGACCGCTCGCATTCGCGCCGGAGGGTTGGTTCCACGCACCTGGGTGATCGTCTGCCCTACGGCGACCAGAAAGGAATTCAGGTCGGTCGCAGCTTGGATCTGTAAGAAGTCCGTACCTTCATTAACGTTGTAGGTCATCACGCGCAGATCTCGTCCGTCTTTCCCTGGCGACTGCGCGGCAGCCGGCGTGGGGCCTCCAAGCCAACTGAGCAAGCTGAAGAGCACTGAGCGCGCCAGCCACTGCCGAGAAACACTCCGCAGCCGGTCCGCGACCACAACAACAGAAGTCTTCATGGCCATCGTCACAATCCTTTCCCCACATGATCTCCCGCACTTGGGATGTCACAACAAGGCCATCGCAGCATCCGCGCAAACCGATTGTCCTTCAAGCGACAAAGCACGTCAGAGATGGTTTTCGGGAGGATGTCGTGAGATGTCGTAGGTTTACAAGACGAAGAATAAAAATGGCCCCATCACATTGTAGACAGTATGCAATTGACGCCGCCTAGATTTAAAACCACGAGTTCTGTTTGTCCTGCCGGCAGGCACCTTATTAGTGGGCACAAATTGGCTAATCAGTCTTAACTATTGAAGATCGAGGATATCGCCGGTCTCCTCGCCGTTGAACCAAGGATCGTGGCGCTTGAACGATACGCGCGCCTTTCGAACGCCGACAGGTCTATTATGATCTCGTTCTGCAAGAGGAGCAGCGCGCTCTCTATGAGCATCCCGCAGAAATCGGGTGTTGTGTGGTCTGGAAAGAATTGTTAAGACAAAAGGGTCTCCAAATCCGCGGCCATAGCATGTTCTACACAAGCGCCTAAGAACGGCTTCGCTATCCTGAGCGCTCTACCTACGCTCTATAATCGATCCAGCTCAAAGATTGACAGTTACCTAGACCGTTTTATTTCCCAAAGAGTTCGCTGACAACTTAGTGCTTTCTATTGTTGTCGGGGACAAGCGGCGCCTTTTGAGATCCATGACTCCACCTGCACCAGAAATTGCTCGGACGACATTGGCACCGGAGCCCGTCCTTCACCGGGATTCCAGCCCCAGAATACGAGCGGCGTTTGCATGTGTTTGACAATCTGCGCGGGAGAACGATTGCCGTTCTGTTTGGGATCCAGAATCAACTCGCATAACTGTCGATCGGTCAAACCTTCCCAAATCATCGGTTCCTCAGGAGAAGGCAAATGCCAACCCTGGGCTCCCGGAGGCATGTGTGCACCTGCAAGATTGTGGTCCTGATGGCAGCTGCTACATTTCACGCCGTCGGCTCCGTTCCCGTCCGGACCGCGGCGAACGTGCATAGAGTGCCGATGGCGGTCGTCGCCTTGCCTCGGAAAGTCCCCAGCGGAGTGGCAATTCATGCAGCGCGGGTGACGCAAAACGGGAAGGACGGATTCAAAGGCTGCAGCTGAGATCTCAGCCTCACGAACCGGATTCTGGTACACCACAACCTTTTCGCCACTTTTACTTCCCGAGACTCCAAGACGTGCAAGCGTAGAGAACTCATTCAAATTCGACAAACACAAACAAACCAACGAGAAAAATCCAATGGCTAGGATTGGTTCCGCGTATCTCACGCGGTTGCCTCCTTCCGAGCTATTTGCAGCGCAGATACGACACGCTCGGGAGTAAATGGCACATCGCGCATTCTTGCTCCCGTGGCGTCAAAGATCGCGTTTCCAATTGCAGCGGGAACCACAGTAATGGAAGTCTCTCCCGCGCCGAGGGCAGGCACACCTTCCGGAGCCACAAAGACGCACTCGATCGACGGCATTTCGTAATCCAAGTACAGGCTTTTGTACGTTTGCCAATCCACCGACGTCACTCGCGATTCGTCCCACGTCACTTCTTCCACGAGCGAACGGCTCATGCCTTGTAAGATGCCGCCGTCCGTCTGGTTTCTCAGGCCATCCGGATTTGAAATTGGACCACAATCGAGGGCGACGACGAAATGCTTCGGTTGCACCACCCCGCTTTTGAGATCTACATCGACATAAGCAATGAGCGCCGCGTACCCGTTGGCGCCTTCGTAAGCCACGCAAGCGACTCCGCGTCCACTAGCGATTCCCGATCCTTGCAGATTTGCTTTTGGTGAAGGGCGTGGGTCCCACTTGGCGAGCTCCGCCGCAGCTTTTAAGACGCCGATGACGCGTGAATTTTTCAGATGCAACAAACGATAAGCGACGGGATCGGCCTTGGCTCGCTCACAAATCTCGTCCATGAAGCATTCGTTGGCAAAGGTGTTTTGAATTCTCAGAGGAGAACGAAGCGGGCCGGTAAAGAAAGGGGACCGTACGGTATGCGTCAGCGCGCGTTCCGCAACGATCGTTCCTTCGGATCCGCAGCTGCCGTCGATACAACCCGCGAAATACGCGGGCACAATGTTACTCTGATTGCGAAGCTTTCCTTTTGGAGGTTTCGCAGGCCCCGGCTGAAATGGCTCTGGTTCGTAGCCCAATAATAGGCCGCTGATCACATTTCCTGGCCTATCGTAACCGGGCCTGTTTCCCAAAGCCGGAACCCATGCTTCGCGATCCCAAACGGCGATTCGTCCATCTTCCCCGAGTGCGGCCCTGTGTTGTACAACACAGGCGGCGCCGAAGTTTTCCCAGGCCATTTCGTCCTGTCGCGAAAATTGCAGCCGAACAGGTTTGCCTACAGCTTGCGAAAAAATCGCCGCTTCAAAGGAAACAGCGTCCGCTCCATTGAGTCCGTAACATCCGGCGCCACGAACAAAGACGACACGTACATCGTCGGGCTTTAAACCCAGAAGCATCGCTGTAACGCTCCGTGTGGGATATGCCGATTGGGTTGCCGACCATATCGTCGCCTGGCTGGCTTTGACGTCGGCCACGGCGCACGATGCACCGACGGATCCATGCATTTGATACGGATATCTATATGTGGCATCGATAGTGCTCTTCGCTGCGGCCAGCTGTCCGTCAACATTTCTCGAGTCCACACTCAGCGTGTCCTGAGAGGGCTGTCTGCGCATGGAGTCGAAAAAGTCCTTCTGCCTGGGAAGCTTAGGACCGGGATTCCATCGCACGACTAACTGCCGGGCAGCCAGAACTGCTTGGTGCTGCTTCACTGCCACAATGCCGACAAGATTTTTCCGAACGACGACCTTAACAATTCCCGGAATATTTCGGATCGATGCCTCGTCTACGTTCTCGACCGTGGCACCCATCCCCGGTGGTCGAACCACGCGTGCGTGCAGCATTTCGGGAACCCGGACGTGATGGACAAACTCAAACGCTCCCGTCATGAGCGCTACTCGGTCGAGCGACGCAACGGGTTTGCCGAGAGTCGTCCACTGCGCAGGTGACCGACGTCTCGCCGATTTGTCCACTGGCAGATTGAAGTATTTTCCCAGCAGCAGTTCCGCGTAACTCACATCGCGCCCGGATTTGCTCGTCACGATACCATCTGCGACGGCGAGCACATCGATCGTCTCTCCGAATCGATCTGCCGCGAACTTAAGCAACGTTTCCCTTGCTGTAGCCGCAGCGAGCGCCAAACTTTCCTCGTTGAAGTTCGTTGGTGTCGACTGGCTTCCCGAGGTGGTTCCCTGATCTGGACAGATGGCAGTGTCGCACTGCACTAATTTTATGCGAGAGATGGAAACACACAGTTCTTCGGCCACCAGCTGGGTTTGGGCTGTGAAAATCCCCTGACCGAAATCGCATTTTCCCGTATAGGCGGTGATCGAACCGTCAGCATTCACCGCCAGCCACGAACCGATACGATTCGGGTCGATATGCGAAGGATGCGTCGCAAATGGTCCTTGCGCACCCATAGATCCGGGGAGGACGGACGTCGCACTGAATCCGACGATCAGGCTTCCGGAGCTTCTTAAAAAGTCACGACGAGACAGAATCATGCTTTTTCTTCTCGGCATACTTTCGAATAGCACGCACCATGCGGGTATGCGTGAAGCAGCGGCATAGAACACCGCCCAGGGCTTCGCGAATCTCGGAGTCGGAGGCTCCCGGATTCAAATCGAGAACGGCCTTAGCTGTTAGAATTACGCCACTCAGACAGAATCCGCATTGTGCGGCTCCTTCGGCGATGAACATTTGTTGGAGCGGATGCGGTTTCTCTAGAGTTCCGAGGCCTTCGAGCGTCGTCACCTCGTCGGCTCCAACGGCCCGGACGGGCATGACGCACGAACGAACGACTCGCCCACGCAAAAGGACTGTACACGAACCACATTGAGCCATGCCGCAGCCAAAGCGAGGACCGCGAAGCCCAAGTTCGTCGTTTAGAACGAATAGCAGAGGTGTTTCTGGATCAACTGAAACATCGTACTCTTTTCCATTAACCAGTAACGAGATGTGTTGCATGATTTCTCTTTTTTGAGCTCGTTCTTCGGGCTTCGGTACGGCGTCACGTGGCCGCATCCTTAGTTCCACGACTTTAGCTTCGCATACGCTGCGCGAGCAAGCCCATACAGAAAGCTACCTAGGCGTCTTCGCCGTTCTCCAGACTTCACGTCCGCGGGTTGCCGGTAGTCGCTTCGAGAAGCTGTCGCCTCCCCGTAAGTGCTCTGGCTATCTCCGTTGCGGCTTCGGTGGCTTAGCTTGCTAGCGTCGGCAGGATGGAAGCGGCTGTCTGTACGTATATTTGTTTCCTTAGATCGGGAAACGATTCGTGGTGATTCTCGAACCGTCCTAGGCTCAGTCTGGCAACAACCTACAAGTAGCGTCCCGCTGACTGAATTTGAACCGCACGACGGCAGCGCTCAAAGACAGAAATCACTATTTGTATGCGATTAAGACCAAGGATTGCCTTTTCCGAGCGCCTAAATAAGGCAACCTGTTACTCGAAAATCTGCCTCGAAGCGCAAGCGCGGATTGACGTGCGTTATCGGGGGTTGGTGCCAGGAATATGGCACGGCGCTGGTTATGGTGTGAACGCTTCCGGGGGTTGTATTCTCCGTTTTTACCGAACATGAGGAGATCAAATGGCTCACAAAAATGTAAAAGAAAAAAGAATGCGAGGAGTCGTCATAAACGAGCTTGGCCCAAGCGCGTTTCTTACTGAAGTCGGTGCGGTCTTAAAGATCGGCGGCGGCATATACAAAACTGTTAAGACTGTGAGCGACGACCTTCAAGGGGAATTAGTAACGCGAATTCGCATTCCCAATAGCCGTGCAACTCAGAAACATCACGAAATTCGGATGAGAATCGAAAATCATAGCCGTAGCGGGACTTACGTGGAATCCGTAGAAATCCAAGTACCCAAAATGAAGAAAGCAGATGCCAGTCTTACCAAGGATGGAGTCAACCTTGCGTCTAAACTTTTTGTTGAGCCGAGCGGACTAGGCGAAACAGAAAGAACTATTGTCTTCCCCGTACTAATCACTTCGGATGATTCTCTGGAATTTCACATAAGAATCAACCTCGTCCCAATAGGGTGTTTTGGGAGGAGGTCAGCGAGTTGTCTGTGCCGACGGCGGTCAATTACAGATTCCGACAAACGTCCAACCACACTAGTACGTACCTTCCAACTCCCGTGCCGGACGTTTTCCCAACCGCGTGTGGCCTCGATCACTTAAGAGCCGGATTCTCGGGCGTGAACACACCTGCGGGATTGTCCTTCCAAATCCAAGCGTGGACGAGCCATGGAGTTTGGGCAGTAAAATGGCCACCTTTTTCGCGGCATTGGTCTTCGCTCAATTCGTGCGGATTCGCCAGATTTGGCAGCATGCAAATGTTTTCATGGCGATGCCAGCGTGCCAATGATTTTGGAAATGGCGCGTTCAATGGCTGTCCGTCAGGCCCCGCGGGCGCATTCCAAAGATAGCCCACGCCAACTACAGAATATCCGCCCGGCGCGCTTGGATCCTTGTGATAGAGCAGAATTGGTGGCTTCTATATTTCAAAATTGCTCACCTCCATGGTTCTAACAAAGTGCGCGCCCATTCCCGGGAACTCCCCACCTAGCGCTTGATATCCGTCGGCTTCGGCTACACGCACGTCTTGATACTTTGCCGTTGCTTGCCTTGCACGCTCCAACTCGGCCACCGTGTTCTTCATCTCTGTGTAGCTGATAGGCGCGGCACCCGAGTGGGACGCCATCTTATTTTCCGATACCGAATCTTGCTTGCCAGACTGTGATTGTTGTGCCACCGCGATAAGGACCGGCACAAAAAAGATAGCTAGCACTCGACTGATGGTTTTCATTTGGTTTTCTCCTTTTCCGTCTGCGAAGTTGTTGAAGACCGTGATCGAAGCAGGATTACTTTCGGGCCGGCGTATAGTAGATCTTGCTAAAACCTTGCAACGAATCACGCTCACAAAATACGTGTTGGCTGCTTAGCAGCACCTGAATGCCTTGTTCAGGCGGCGTTCAGGTTGGTTCCCGTCTCCTTAAGTAAAGGAGTAAAGCACGCGAGTGCTTGTTGTGGAGGACGAACCAGCCCTAGCGAAGCAACTGGTCATGGCACTTCGCCGTGCGGGCTA
The DNA here is from genome assembly GCA_963740015.1 of uncultured Acidobacteriota bacterium. Classification (GTDB taxonomy): domain Bacteria; phylum Acidobacteriota; class Terriglobia; order Acidiferrales; family UBA7541; genus Acidiferrum. The sequence goes on from CAVUCM010000056.1 coordinate 38,820, forward strand.
TGCTGTGGATCATGCCGCTGACGGCGAACGGGCTGATGTCCTTGGTTATGATGAAAGCTACGATGCCGTTGTCCTAGACTTGGGACTACCCAAAGTCGATGGATCGACCTTGCTACGTGGGTGGCGTGAGGCAGGGCTGGCGATGCCCGTGTCGGTGCTGACCGCCCGGGGCAGCTGGCACGAAAAAGTTCAAGGCATTGATGGCGGGGCGGATGATTACATGACCAAACCGTTCCGCATGGAGGAATTGCTAGCGCGATTGCGCGCACTCATCCGGCGATCGAGTGGAAAGGTCAATCCCGAACTTCGCTGCGGTTCGCTTGTGCTCGATCCGCGCTCCGGCAAGGTGATCCTCGAAGGTGTCGAGGTAAATCTGACCAGCCACGAATTTCGCGTGCTCTCTTACCTGATGCACCACAGCCAGCGCATTGTTTCTCAGAGCGAACTTACCGAACATATTTACTCGCAAAATTGTGACCGCGATTAGAACACCGTTGAAGTGTTCATCGCCCGGTTACGGCGAAAACTAGGTGCGGCCTTCATTGAGACTGTGCGCAATCTGGGTTATCGCATGAAGGCAAATTCATGAAATTGTTGCGTTCCTTCCGCTCGCGGATCCTACTAGGCACGTTTCTCTGGACACTGGGTCTAATCCCGTTGCTGCATTTGTTGTTTCTCCTGGTACATCGCCAGATGCGTTTTATTTCGGCCGGTGGGATAAAAATATTTCTTGTTTTTTCGTCGGCATGCATTTCGGCGGGGATCTGGCAGTTTCGTGCCGCAATTCTGCCGTTTAGCTATCTGCGTCGGCAACTATCCGGCCTGCGCGATGGGTCCAACATCAGAATCGAAGGGACATATCCAACAGAAGTGCAGCCACTGGTGAATGATCTCAATTCTTTATTGGACCACCGGGAGAGAATTGTGCAGCGAGCGGTAGCGAAAGCCGGCGACCTTGCGCACGGACTGAAAACTCCCCTGGCGGTGCTGGGCCAGGAGGCCGACACGGCCGATGCTGCTGGCCAACAGGAAACGGCATCCACGATCAGCATCCTGGTCGAGCGTATGCGCAGGCAGATTGAATATCATTTGGCGCAGGCTCGCGCGGCTACCCTGGGAATGTGCCCAATACCCGCTGTTCTGTGCTGCCTTCCGTAGAAGGGTTAACGCGAACCTTGCTTAGAATCCATGCCGGTCGCGGACTTGCGATTGTGGCGGATGTTCCGGCAGAACATTTCATTCGCGGCCAGCGCGAAGACTTGGAAGAAATGCTGGGGAATCTGCTGGACAATGCCTGTAAGTGGGCAAAGTCCAGTGTCAAAATACAATCCGTGGAAGAAAATGGCGCCCTCCTTATAACTGTGGATGACGATGGTTCCGGCTTGCCGTCCTCTCTGCGCGATCAAGTGCTGCAGCGCGGCGTGCGCGCTGACGAAACCGCCGCTGGTTCTGGCCTAGGCTTGGCAATCGCTCGTGACCTCGCAGAACTTTATGGGGGAGCCATCATATTGAAGGATTCGCCGATGGGCGGGTTGCGTGCGAGCCTGCGGTTACCGCTGTGAACATCGTGCGTCAACATTTATGGAGTCCACACTCAGCGTTTTTTGCGAAGGCTGTCGCAAGCTGTCGGGCGGCCCGGACCGCCTGGTGCTGCTTCACTGTCACAATGCTGACAAGGATCCCACCCGCCCGTTAAGCAGGGAGTTTCTGGGGCGTAGGGTAATGATGTTGTTGGCGGCCGACATCGCCGTCGTACTTCTTTGTGGTTTTGAATAGTTCGTAGCGGCCGTCGGCAGCGAATTGCCGAACGCGATCACGTAACGCCTGCATGTCCTGTACGGCCATAGGCTGAAAACCTCTCGCGACTTCCAAGTTCTGTTCCAGGACAGCAAGCGAATCCATGCCGCTGATGGTCGTCGCAACCGGAAGGCTCATGGCATAGCGCAAGCCCTCGTGCGCGGTAATGGCACCGTGCGTGACCATTTCACCTGACCCGCCGAGACTCTTCATTCCTAGCACAGCAATCCCGCGCTTGTTCGCCTCTGGCAGCACCTGCGTTTCAAAACTTCGAAAAGTGGCGTCGAATGCGTTTAAAGGCATTTGGACGGTATCAAAAGGAAAGTTCTGCGCAAGCATTCGGAGATGAATAGCGGGGTCCTTGTGTCCCGTGAATCCGATAAAGCGAACCTTGCCTTTTTGCTTGGCTTCGAGCAATGCTTCGGCGGCGCCCCCCGGCCGAAAAATCAAATCGGGATCGTTGTAATAAATGACTTCGTGAATCTGCCAGAGATCCAGATGATCCGTTTGCAAGCGCCGTAAGGACTGATCAAGCATCTGCATGGCGATGTCCTTACCCCTGCCGTGGGTACAGACTTTGGTCATGACAAAAGCCTTATCGCGCTTTCCACGTAGGGCGTTTCCGAGGCGCTCCTCGCTGAGGCCCTGATGATAATCCCAGGCGTTGTCGAAAAACGTAATTCCGGCGTCCAGAGCCTTGGCTACGATTTCATTTGCTTCTTGCTGGTCTTTCGTTGAGCCCAGGTGATACCCGCCCACGCCGACTGCCGAAACTTGCGCTCCCGTTTTGCCAAGAGGGCGCTTGGGAACGCCGGCCGGCGGGGCACTCGTAGAACCTGGATTGCCTAGGCGGCCAGTGCCGCTGACGTTGCGTACACCCGTCGCGGCCGCTGCTGTAATCGCGGCTGCGCCTTTCATGAAGTGCCTGCGTGTAAAAGTCGTCGTCCGTTGTGTTTGACATGCCACGCCTCTGAATGAATGATGCCGGCTATTACTTTGGAATTTCAGGAAACGGATGGCCGGTGTTCTGAGTAACGTTGATCATCTCCTGGACTTCCTCGGATTCGGTGTCGAGAGGAAAGCCGTGCGCGAGGCGAGCTTCGGGATTATCAAATTTGATCGACACCTTGTAGAGCTCGAAGTGGCCATCGGCGGCGACCTCTTTGACTCGTTCTTGCAATGCCTGCATTTCGCCGCTGGACATAGGCCGAAAATTCTGGGCGATGCGCAGGTTCTGGCGGAGAATCTCCGGCGTCTCCATTCCGGTGATGGTGGTGGTGACGGGCAAGCTCATCGCGTAGCGAAGGGCTTCTTCGGCAGTGATTGCGCCATTTTGAATCGGCTCGCCGTGGCCGCTCAGCGGCTTCATACCGAGGGCTGCCAAGCCCCGTCGGTTTAGTTCCGGCAGGACTTGCGACTGAAAACTGCGGAAAGTGGCATCAAAAGGGTTCAGAGGCATCTGCACCGCGTCGAAGGGGAACCCGGTTTTCAGCATGCTCAAATGCATAGCGGGATCTTTGTGCCCCGTAAATCCGAGGAAACGAACTTTTCCTTGCTCCTTCGCTTTGAGCATTGCTTCCGCCGCTCCGCCCTTGCGCATGAAAAGTTCCGGATCGTTCTCGAAAGAAACTCCGTGAGCCTGCCACAAGTCGAGATGATCGGTTTGCAGGCGGTTCAAGGATTGTTCGAGCATCTGCAGGGCTAGCGAGCCGTCGCGCCCATGGGTGCAGACTTTGGTCATCAGGAAAACTTTCTCGCGGCGGCCCTTCAGCCCCTTGCCCATCCACTATTCGCTCTTGCCGCGGTGATATTCCCAGCAGTTATCGAAGAAAGTGATTCCACCGTCGACAGCTTCTTGCACGAGCGACATGGCAGTTTGCTCATCCTTGGCGTCGCCTAAGTGATGGCCACCCATGGCGAGAGCGGAGACATGTACGTCTGTATGCTTCCCAAAAGGGCGTAATGGGATCGTTCCCGCAGCCCCTGTCGAGGTGTGCATTTGTGGTGTTGCGAGCATTTCACTCCCTTGGACAAAAGACGCTATGTGTTCGACAACTCGCGCGCCATACCGTCAAGCATGTAGGAAGTTGATGAGTTCGAACAGCACACCGCGCAGATTCCCAGCCGCTCCTTCAATCTCAGAGAGATCATCGATCAAGCTTGCCAACCGTTCAGGGTTTGTAGTGGCAATGGCCGCTGCGTTTTTCAAGGTCTCCACCAGCGATTGGATTGCTTTCCCGACTTTTTGCCCGAAGAGATTTGTCGGCGTCGCCAGCACAATTCCTGCGGCATGTCCCGAGGTAAGAGCCTTACTGGTGAAGCTCTGGCCGACCAGGACCGCTGCGTATCGCCGCTATTCGAGGAGGCCCTGAGCATCTGCACCTTCCTGATGAAGAACTGGCTCCCGCCAGTAAACTTCAACACAGTGTTGCATCGACCGGTTGAGCTGACACGGCTTACCGG
>CAVUCM010000057.1:0-14463 GCA_963740015.1 uncultured Acidobacteriota bacterium
GCCTCTCCAGCCACAGCACCAGTTTCATCAAGCTTCACACGTATGCCGATTATGGCCCTATCTGAACCGCAGCCGAGTGGAGCGCATCCAGAAGTTTCTAAAGTTCCATATGCTTCAAGCCCAACGATAGTAAAGGGGATGCTGTGTTTCATGAAGAAGCGGGTAACGTCGGCCTTCTTTGTCCCCAACTTAAGCTCTTCGCTGGCATCTTGCTTAATGATTTCAACTTTGCGTGCGAAGACCTCATTGCGCTGTTTACAACGGGATTGCTTTATTGCAAGCCAGCTGACACAAGCGAGAGCAATTCCGACGATTGCAAAAGTGAGCTTCTGCGGTGCCTTGTTCACCGTGCCAGTGTCTTGCTGAGGTGATGTTTTCGCAAGCGCTCGTCAATAGAGTGTGCTCATTTGTCGCTAAAGCGTCGGGCTCCGGTTGCGGTCTGAGCAAGCGCCACGGAAAAACGATGGATCACAGTGGCCCGTCGCGGTGGATCGCCAGTGGGTGGACACGATTTCGGTGACGTGTTAGGTTGCGACTCTATATCGAAAAATGGGAGGGTGGATGAAGGCGATTCGATTCCATCGGCACGGTGGGCCGGAAGTATTGAAATACGAGGATGCGCCGGAGCCCGTGTTGCGCGCGAATGAAGTGCTCGTCCGCGTCAAAGCCTGCGCGCTGAATCGTCTCGATCTTTGGGTGCGCACCGGGCTGCCCAACGTCCCGATTCCGCTACCGCACATTCCCGGAAGCGATGTATCGGGAGAAGTCGCGCAAATTGGTGCCGATGTAACGACGGTTAAAGTTGGCCAAAAAGTAGTGCTCGCTCCCGGCGTGACGTGCGGCAAATGTGCTGCATGCCTTTCCGGCCACGACAATCGCTGCCGACAATTCACAAACTTGGGCTACATGATCGATGGCGGCTGCGCCGAATTTGTTCGCTGCCCGGAAGTAAACTGCATGCCCTATCCCGAGAATCTTTCCTTTGAAGAGGCGGCGAGCATCCCGCTCGTTTTTCAGACGGCCTGGCACATGCTCGTCTCGCGCGCTGAACTTCAGCCGGGGGAAGACGTGTTAATTCTAGGAGCCGGCAGTGGCGTTGGAACCGCTGGGATACAAGTCGCCAAGTTTTTCGGCGCGCGCGTCATCGCCACGGCAGGAACTGATGAAAAACTCGCGAAGGCCCGCGAGCTTGGCGCCGACTACGTCATCAATCACAAGACCCAAAGAATCCGCGACGAAGTCCGCCGCATCACGAACAAGCGGGGCGTAGACGTGGTGTTCGAGCATGTAGGCACCGCGACGTGGGACGAAAGTGTGGCTAGCCTCGCTCTCGCCGGCCGCCTGGTGACTTGCGGCGCAACGACCGGGTACGATGCAAAGATCGATCTCCGTTTTCTTTTCAGCCGCCAGCTTTCTCTGCTCGGGTCCTACATGGGAGCGAAGTCAGAACTCCTGACAGTCATGAAGCTCGTCGCTGCAGGCCGCCTCAAGCCAATCGTGGATCGCGTTTTTCCGCTCGCGGAAGCTGCCGCCGCGCACGCGTATCTCGAAGCAGGATCACAGTTCGGCAAAGTAGTTCTCGCCGTATAGCCTACTCGCCTGCGAACTTTGCTATTCTCTCGTCGTCTCTCAGGCGAAAAACGGAAAGCATCAAACATGGCAAGCTGGCAAGCTCATCTCTCAGTGTGGATCATCAAATGGCGGGTCAAACGTAAACTCCGAGGTGTGCGCGACTATCGCGTCGCACGCAAAATTCTAAATCCTGATCCTTATAAGGTGCCCGCTGATGTGCGCATTTCTCCCGCGCAAGTCGGCGGCGTTCCCGGTGAATGGGTGGAGGGAACTGGCTCGGCAAACGCGGTCCTTCTGTATTTGCATGGCGGCGGTTATTTTGGATGTTCGGCGCAGACGCACCGAGCGATTACGGTATCGTTCGCGCGTCAAGGATTCCGCGTTTTCGCGCCGAACTACCGTCTCGCGCCAGAAAATCAATTTCCAGCCGCAGTCGATGACGCTGTTGCGGTATATCGCGGACTTCTGGGCGAAGGCTATTCCCCCGAGCGCATTGTCGTCAGCGGGGAGTCCGCGGGCGGCGGCCTCACGCTCTCTCTCCTCTTGACGCTTCGCGAAGAAGGGAATCCTCTTCCGGCGGGAGCCGCACTGTTCTCGCCGTGGACCGATCTCGCTGCCACCGGTGAATCTATTCGCACCAACTCCGAAAGCTGTGCCATGTTCCATGGACCGGACGTGGTTTTCAGCGCACGTCTTTATTTGGGCGAAATGGATCCGCACAACCCAATCGCTTCTCCGCTCTACGCCGATCTCACTGGGCTTCCGCCGCTTCTCATTCACGTCGGCGAGGATGAAGTTCTGCGCGACGATTCCACACGTTTGGCTGAAAAAGCCCGGGCCGCAGGCGTTCGCGTTGAACTAAAGGTTTGGCCGGTCGTTCCGCACGCCTGGCAACTCGCGCCACACCTCGTTCCCGAAGCTCGCCAATCGTTGCGAGAAAGCGCGGCGTTTCTGCGCGCCCTTGTTGCTGAGAACACATCGGACTATCATACTACTCAGAACTGAACTAGTCGTCCCAGAATGCGTTGCTCAGCTTCATTTGTGTCCCCCGCTCGCCTGTGCGAAAATGAAATCAGACGAGGGCACCATGAGCACATCGCTTGGCAAACACGTCACACTCACCAAACCCGACGACTTCGGCAGTCTGCTCGAAGACGAAGGCATTATTTTCACGACGCTCGACAAGGCTGTGAACTGGGCCCGCAAGAGCTCCATCTGGCCCCTTGGCTTCGGTTTGGCTTGCTGCGCCATCGAAATGATGTCCATGGCCGCCGCCCGCTTTGACGTCGCGCGTTTCGGTGCTGAAGTTTTTCGTCCATCGCCGCGCCAGGCTGACCTGATGATTGTCGCCGGGCGCCTCTCGCAGAAAATGGCTCCTGTCATTCGCCAGCTCTACGATCAAATGCCCGAGCCCAAGTGGGTCATCTCCATGGGCGCTTGCGCCACCTCCGGCGGCGTCTTCAACAATTACGCCATCGTGCAAGGCTGCAACCAGGTGATTCCCGTCGATGTCTACGTCCCCGGCTGCCCGCCGCGCCCCGAGGCCGTCCTCTACGCCATCCTTCAACTACAAAAGAAAATCGACAACGAAAAAGGCTCCTTCAAGCGCGCCCTGAATCTCGATTAAGTAGCACAGACTTCAGTCTGTGCTCTTTTGATTTTGCATGTCGAAGCTCCGCGTAAAGCCCTTCCAAATCCTTCGCATCGCACTGCTTTGCTCGATTCCTCTATGCTCCGGCTGTCATGTTATCCACCACCCACCTCCCCCGCCTCCACCGTCCATGTGGACCCTAGCTTGGAGCGACGAATTCAACGGCCCAGACGGTTCCTCACCAGACTCCAATAAATGGACCTACGATATCGGTGGCAAAGGGTGGGGCAACCAAGAACTCGAGTCCTACACCGATCGCAAAGAAAACGCCCACATCGAAAAAGGCAATCTCGTTATCACCGCACGAAAGGAAACGTACACTGCCGCTGACGGCGTAAAACGCGACTACACCTCCGCCCGCCTAAAAACACAAAATCTTTTCACGCAAACCTACGGCCGTTTCGAAGCGCGAATAAAAATCCCCGAAGGGCAGGGAATCTGGCCTGCATTCTGGATGCTCGGCCAGGACATTCCGACCGCGGGCTGGCCGAAGAGCGGCGAAATCGACATCATGGAAAACATCGGCAAAGAACCCGGCACGATTCACGGTTCGTTGCACGGCCCCAGCACAGTCGCTCCTACGAGCGACTTAACTTCAACTTTAACTCTTCCAGCCAGCCAGATCTTTGCCGCCGATTTCCATCTCTACGCCGTCGAATGGGAACCCGACACAGTCCGTTTCTACGTCGACTCGAATCTCTACGCGACCTTCCGCTCTTCCGACTGGCCCGCCGGCGGAAAATGGGTTTTCGATCATCCGTTTTTCATCATTCTCAATCTCGCCGTAGGAGGCGATTGGCCAGGCAGCCCAGACGCGACCACCAAATTTCCGCAAACCATGCTTGTCGACTACGTCCGCGTTTATACTAAGCGCTAGTTTTTGTCCGCCCGCTTCGGAGAATTGATCACCATGTCCACGACTGCAGATCCCGCTCGCCAACTCCTTCGCCACACTGTCGCCACAGTCGCCTATCGTGGTGGAAAAGCGCTGCGCGGCGCCCCAGAATCGTTCGCGCTGTTTACTCTCGGCAACAGCCCTCGTACTCCATCGAAAATTCTCGCCCACGTGGGCGATCTTTTCGATTGGGCTCTTTCGATGGCGAGTGGGGAAGCGGCCTGGCGCGATTCGCAACCGCTTGCCTGGGATGCGGAAATCGCCCGGTTCTTTGCCTCGCTGAAAAAGTTCGACGACTATCTTGCCTCGCCGGGTCCGCTTCATTCTCCAGCCGAAGGCCTTTTTCAAGGCCCCATCGCGGATGCCCTCACCCACATCGGCCAGATCGCTATGCTTCGCCGCCTCGCCAGTTGCCCGATCAAAGGCGAAAATTACTTCAAAGCTGAAATCACCGCCGGCCGCGTCGGAGCAAAGCAATCCGCCCCGCGCCGCGAATTCGATTAACCCACCTGAAATTCTGAAGAGGAATGCTTGCGGAAAATCTGAATTGCCGTTACTTCGCCGTCGTGTTTTCTGCAGTAAACGCTTCGGGAAACTTGGAAACGATCGCATTCCCACCAGACCAATTCAGCTTGCTTCCGACAACGTTGTGATCTTTGCGGACATATCCCATTCCAATCGCGTGAGTCAAAAAGGAGGGAACAGCGGCCCGCGTGACGAACCCCACTTCCTTGCCGTCCACGGTCAGCGTCTCACCCGCAGCCGGAACGCCTGAGCCGTCAAATAGAATATCGACTCTTCGCCGATTCACTTGCCCACGCGACCGCACGCGTTCCACAATCTCCTGTCCCGTATAGCAGCCTTTCGTGTAGCTGATGTGACTGTCCTGCAAGCCGGCCTCGTGAGGAATCTGCTTTTCTCCAAAGTCGTATCCGAACCACGGCACTCCTTGCGCAAGCCTCTGCGTGCTCATCGCCGCATAGCCCATCGGACCGCCGCCATGTTTCTTCACGCATTCCAAAAGAATCTGCCAAAGATTCGTCAGTTGTCCCTGTTCGACCATGAACTCGCATCCCGCAACTCCGCCAGGAGAACGCCTCTTAAGCCAGCAGGGAATCGTCGCAACCGTTGTCTCTATGCGACCAAGCTCAGTAAAAGCCAAGAGGTCGATTCCTGCTAGCTCTTGAACAACGTCGGCAGCCTTTGGACCTTCAATCGCCAAGGCTCCATATTGCAGTGATTCATCGGTAAGCGTCACATCATCCATGATGATGTATTTTTCGATCACTTCGATGAGCCGTTCCCGAATCATCGCGTAGGAAAGGCAAAAGAGACTCTCAGGCAGCGCGTAAGTCTCGACTTCCGCAAGAATGCGCCCTTGAGGATTCAGCAGCAGCGACGAATTTCCTTGTCCGACCTGAAGTTCTTTAATGTTGTTCGTCAGGATGGCGTTCAAATAGCGCACCCGGTCCGGCCCGGTAAAAGAAAGATAAGCCAGGCAATTCTTGTCGACCAGCGCCACACTCTTGCGCGCAAACTCTTGCTCTTCTCGCGGGTCGATCCAATGGTCCGGCAGGACGCACCCGAACCACGTTCCCAGAGTCGCACCGGAGTCTTTGTGCAGCGCGGCAAGCGGAGTTTCGATCGCGACGCCTGTCTCTCTTGTCTCCATGCTTCTCCTTCCCTCAACAGCTTAGCAAAGTAAAAGAGTGTATGCGCCTGCCGCGCGCTCATGCTTTGGCCGCGGTGGATGATATAATCCAAAGTTATGACGGACGCTGTGCCCACCTTCGACGCTGTATCGCAAGGACTCATCCACATCACCATTCCCGTGGGAATGCTGCAATGCAATTGTTCGATCATCGGCGACCCCATCACCCGTGAAGCGCTCGTGATTGATCCGGGCGACGAAGTCACCCGCATTCTGGAACTCCTTGGCCGGCACAGGCTAACAGTCAAAGCCATCGTCAGCACTCATGCGCACATCGACCACGTCGGCGGCCTCAGCAAGCTGCGCCAGTACACCGGCGCTCCCATCCTAATGCATCGCGACGATCTCCCCCTTTATCAAGGGATGGAAGTGCAAGCGGCGTTCCTCGGCATTGCCACGCCGGAGATCTGCGATGTCGACCAGCTTTTGAAAGAGGGCGACGCGTTGAGCTGGGGTTCGTTCCAAGCCAACGTCATGCACACACCGGGTCATACGCCGGGCAGCGTGTGCCTCTATTTACCGAAGGACGCTGGCGCCGTAGCCATGCCCGTTCCACGGCTTTTTGCAGGCGACACTCTATTCGCCGGCAGCATTGGCCGCACCGATTTATGGGGCGGTTCGATGGACCAGATCACGGACTCTCTTCGCGGCAAGCTGATGCAGTTGCCCGACGAAACGATCGTCTATCCCGGCCACGGCCGCCTGACCAGCATCGGTCAGGAACGCAACACGAATCCCTTTTTGATTACGACCTGATTTCTTGTGGCGGCGCACCGCAGTTTCAGCCGGGTTCTGCGGAAACGGTGTGGCCCACGATCTAAGCGTTCCGCTTCTCTCTCGCGCGTTTTAACTCTTCCATAACCGATTGCACGAGCTGCTTCGCATGCTCGAGTTCCTGCGCAATGATGCGCAAATCCATCGCGGGAACCGCTGCATTTCGCTGGCTGGTGCAGTAAACGCCGTGCTGCCCGACAAGCACCAGCGCATTCGTCATGCGGTCCAGTGACACGGCCAACCGACCGCGCTCCCGTCCGTACATCTGCTCAAAGTGTTCCAGCTCATCCTTATGTTCATCAAATGCATTCATGGATAGCAGTCCTTGTTCCTTCGCGCTCTTTCGCAGCCCCGCCAGACGGTTGCACATCGGGCACATACCACGCGCACCAAACTTTACCCCATGCGGTGCGCGGAACATAATTCGCTTGAGCCACCAATAGACGATTTACCCACCCCTGTAGCGCAATTCGTGGGTTGGCGGCAAGCAGTCCGGCCCCGCTGTACGGGCTTGGGAAAAGATTCGGCTGGAGCAATCTGACAATGCGACGATCCGACCTCGTGCAGCACAAGGAAAAAGAGAAAGGCGCGGTGACGCGCACTTCGCAAATCGTCTTCGGTGAGCGTCAGCATCTGCTGCGCGTTCTCGATTCGCTCGAAGGCACGAATTTGCCCATCGCCCGGCTGCAGCAGGAGCGCCGCATTCTGGAAGATCTCATCCACGCGCGCACCCGCGAACTCAATCAAATCAATACAGCCTGGGATGAAAAAATCGGTCTCGTGCTAAGCGCCGACGCCAAACCAGAGATGCTCGAAAAGCTCGTCAAGCAAGCGCCTGAAGAAGATTTCTATTTGCTGCGGTTGATCAGCGAACATCCGCGCGCCAACGCAAAAACTCTAAATAAGCTGGCAAAGCATCCCTACGGCGCGATTCGCGAAAATGTCGCCCGCCATCCAAACGCCGATGCAGGGACGCTCACTTGGCTCAGTAAGGATCGCAGCCAGCCGCTCTGGTATCTCGTCGCATTCAATCCCAACACGCCCACTCCACTACAACGCCGACTCCGCGACCGCCTCAAAAAACTCGGCGAAAACCAACTCTCTCGATAGTTCTCTTACCATTTGAAACTTATAAGGGATGGGCTTGTTTACCCTGAGCTTCGAAGGGCCCCTCACGTTAAGGCTTATTCGTCTAAATTTGTCAGGAGCTGGAGCGTCCTGAATCGCCTGCAGTTGAACCCATCGCGCTGCCAGTTTGACACGCGAGCGGAAGAGTAATCGTGACCGTGGTTCCTTTTCCTTCTTCTGAGTTGATCCGTACGTCACCGGCGAACGGCCGCACCCGTTCAACCATTCCGCGGAGTCCTACACCGACGCCTCGATTCCTAATTTTAGCGAGATTTTGTTCGGAGATTCCTTTTCCGAAATCGCGCACCTCGATGACTACGTTGGCGACATCGCAGGCTAAACTTAAATCCGCGGATTTGCTGTCCGAGTGCCGGTGTATGTTTGTCAAACACTCCTGAATAACGCGGAAGATTGTCAGCTCCATGTCTTCGGGCAGCCGCTCGAACTCACTCATGGACAGCCGAACATTAATCCCGACGCGCTGCTGCAAACCCTCAATGTACCAGGCCAGTGCCGCACGAAGTCCAAGTTCGTCCAAAAGCGGTGGATGAAGCAGGTAGGACGTCGCCCGAATTTCCTGTTCCAATTCCTTTACCATCGATTGGGCCTGGCTCGCGAGTTCCCCTGCCGTTTGATTGACACTTCCGAATTGCTTCGAAATTTGTGCGAGGTTCATAGCTAACGCCGCGATGATCTGCCCAGCGCTATCATGCATTTCTCGAGCAATGTGACGACGCTCCTCGTCTTGCGTTTTCATCAGGCGGACGGAGAGCTCGCGCAGCTGTTCCGATTGCTGCAGCACATCACGCGTACGCATTTCCAATTCTTTGGTGCGCTCCTGAACCTGACTCTCGAGCGATTCAGTCAGGGAGCGAAGTCGTTCCTCGCTCTGCCGGAGGTCCGACTCCACGCTTTTGCGATACGTGATATCTCTAGTCGAGCCCGCAACCAGCTCGACGTTTCCTTCGCGGTCCAGGACCGGGCGGAATATATATTCGTAGTAGCCTCCCGCGCCAGTTGGACTGGTGTACGGAGTCTCGTCCGTCAGGCCTGCTTTCGTTTCGAATACTGTCTGAATTTGCCGTTGAAGGCGTGCGGCAAGTTCATCAGGATATTTCAAATCGAAGAAGTTTTTGCCGACGGCGTCCTCGAGTTTTAGCCCCCAGAGATCCAAAAGAGACCGGTTGATAAACACAAATCGGCCTTCGCGGTTGAAAATATAGGCAAAGTCGGAAATCGAAGAAAGCGTGATATCAAGAATCCGCGCCTGCTGGTCGAGCCGAAAGAGGAGATCGTCTGCTTTTTGTTGCGTCGCCTTCAGCTCTGAAATATCAATGACGACACCTGGAAGAGAGATGGCCTTCCCTGTGGCATCGCGTTCCACGGTCCCGCGAGCAGAAACCCAGGACAAATCGCCATTTTCTCTGACAACACGATAGGTAATTTCGTACCTGTCGTTCGGGCCCTCCAACACTTTAGAAATCGCGCTGTGAACGGCCCCTCGATCCTCGGGATGAATTGCCCGTATATAGTTCTCTATGGGACCGCCCCGTGCATCCTCGGCGCTCACCCCAAACAATCGAGCCAGGTTTTCATCAGCCACCAACCGGTTTTCGACTATGTCCCAAGTCCAAGTAGCGACTTCATGGGCAGCCTGAACTGCTTTCAAACGCCGATTGGCTTCAGCTGAGGCAGCCATTTCAACATCATTGGGCAGACGCGTCAGGCGGACATCGGCCCCGGCGACCCTTGGCTCTGAATGACCTTTGGACATATGATTGTCGGACAACAACGAAGTATAGCAAGTAAAGTATGCTCGCCGCAGTTACGTTGGGTTGGGAGCTGGCCTGACGTGTGCCTGGTCTAGCCACATACATCCGATCCGCTTCGAGCGCCAGTGCCAGAGATAGTAGAATGGCTGGACTCGAATCTCGAATGAGGTGTCTGCATTGCGAAATGGCGCGCGAGCTAAAAGATGACCAGTGAAGCGAGGGAAGCCTCGTCGGGGTGGCAGTTCGTACGCGCAAGAAAATGGACCATTCTCGCCATTTCTATCGTGATGATCGTGCCGTGCCTTTGGCACCGGCGCATCGAAGCCGGCGATCTTGCCAGCCACGTCTACAACGCGTGGCTGGCCCAATTAATCGAGAAGGGCCGAGCCCCGGGCCTCTACATCGTCCACCAATGGAATAATGTGTTGTTTGACTGGATGCTTTTGCACGCTGCAAATATCGTGGGTTTCGCAGCGGCCGAAAAGATTGTCGTCTCGCTTTGCGTGCTGATTTTCTTTTGGGGAGTTTTTGCTTTCGTTGCCGCTGCCACCGGTCGGCCGCCCTGGTTTCTCACGCCGTGCATCGCCATGCTGGCTTACGGCTACGCCTTCAACATGGGATTCCTCAATTACTATATGTCGCTAGGGCTCGTATCATTCAGCCTCGCTCTTCTTTGGCGGGGAAGGGGATTGGAGCGACTCTTGGGGATCGTCATCGCGCCATTCATTCTCTTAGCACATCCGATAGGATTCCTCCTGTTGATAGGGATGGCGCTCTATCTCTTTCTTTGGATTAAGCTGCCGAGTTGGTGGAAATTGTGCGCACCGGCATCTGCCCTCGTCACACTGTTTGCTATTCACTGGTATCTCGCGCATCAGACGAATTTCCCTGTCGATTGGGATCACAGCCCTTTTTATGTAATGAACGGAGCCGATCAGCTAACGCTCTACGGACAACGCTACGTCGTGCTCGGTTGGGCAGCACTTGGCTTCGGAGTGCTTTGCGTCATTGTCGATCTGATTTCTCGCCGGCAAGACATTTTTTTTGGGCAGTCTTTACGGCTTCCCGCTGAGTTGTATTTCATTGCCATCGTTGCCGTGGCCCTGCTGCCTGAAAATTTGCGGCCATCAGTCTCCGGCGGTTGGATTGGATTGCTTGCCTCACGACTGACAGCGATCACAGCCATATTTGGACTTTGTCTTATGGGCTGTCTGAAACCTAGGAAGTGGCACCTCGCGGGTTTCGGCGCATTCGCGCTTTTCTTCTTCACTTTCTTGTACACCGACACACTCGACTTGAACCGCATGGAATCCAGCGCCGAGCAAATTGTTAGCGGATTGCCATTCGGCACGCGTGTGATCGCAACGGTCTGGGCGCCTCCGGACTCGCGCGTCTCTTTTATCGGTCACATCGTCGACCGTGCCTGCATCGGGCATTGCTTCAGCTATGCGAACTACGAGCCTGCCTCCGGCCAATTCCGCATTCGCGCCCACCCCGGCAGCCCCGTCGTCAGCGCTTCCGATGACGACACGGAAGACATGCAAGCAGGGGAGTATGAGGTCCAGGACGAAGACCTCCCGGTCATGGAAATTTTCCAATGCGACGAAAAAGACCTGACCAAGCTTTGCATCCGCGCCTTGGCCTCGGGCGAAAAAAATGGCCGCCTAGGCTACAAGCCACCCTCTAACTAAAAGCCGTCTCATAAATGCCTCCGGGGAGGGCACGGCTTTAGCCGTGCCAAAAGAGCCCGCTAACGGAGGGGCTTCAGCCCCTGAGAAAACTCCCCGCTCCGCCATTTGATCCATTAATGGAACAAGCTCTAGGCATCTGGAGTGCGGCAGCTCTGCTGCCGCTTTCCCCCGGCAGCCAAGGACGCCGCCTCCGGTCCGGCCAAATAATCCGGCTCTCCTTCCTTCTCCGGACTCAAAAACGCCCCAAAAACCCACCAAAATGACGGTAGACAAATTGGCTCTTGCAGCAGTCCAATATCGTGTAGAATTGGCTCAAGGTGAGAGACAATGTTGCCACTGCATCTCCAGCCTGAGAGCCACGTCCCGCTGTACATACAGCTTCGCGATCAACTTCGTTCGCTCGTGCACGCAGGCGATTTGCGCCCCGGCGACCGCATTCCCGCCAGCCGCGAACTCGCCACCATGCTGGGAGTCCATCGCACCACAGTAGCAAACGCCTACGCCGAGCTTGAATCCGAAGGCCTCATTCAGGGGCACGTCGGTCGCGGCACCTACATCAAAGGAAATGGAAACGGCTTAAAACTTACTCCGCCACCTCCGCCCGTGCTGAATGGAAATGGAACCGCCGGAATTCGCTGGGAGCTGCTCTTCGCTGATGAACGCGGCGAAGAAGCGCTCAGCCGGTTGACGGCCTCCGCACCCGAGAATGCGTTGTCCTTTGTGATGGCGCGCCCGGCCGAGGAATTCTTCCCCGTTGACGAATTGCAAATCTGTGTGAACGCGGTTCTTCGGCGAGAAGCCACGGATGTTCTAAAGCTCGGGCCCTCGGATGGTTATGGACCACTAAAGGAAGCGCTGCTCGATCATCTTCGCGCCGACGGCATTCCTGCAAAAGACGAAAATCTTTTAATCACAGACGGATGCCAACAATCACTGGACATCATCAGCAAGGCTTTCGTGCGGCCCGGGGATTCCGTCATTCTCGAGAATCCGACTTATCCTGGTGCGATGGCAATCTTCCATGGCGCACGCGCACGCTGTCTTGCTGTGCCCATGCAAACGCGTCCAGAGCCTGGAACCACTCTCGGGCTTGACCTGGAAGCGTTAGAAGCTACACTCGCCGCAAATCGCGTGAAACTGATTGTGCTTACCCCAGATTTTCAGAATCCTACCGGTACATCAATGCCGCTGGCGTCGCGACGCAAAGTGCTGGAACTTGCTGGACGCCACCAAGTTCCCGTCGTCGAAGATCACATCTACGCGCGACTCCACGCCCGCGACGAGCGTGTGCCTTCCTTGAAGCAACTCGACCGCGGCAACATCGTGATTCATATCGATAGTTTTGCAAAAGTTGCGTTCCCTGGGCTGCGAGTGGGATGGATTGTCGCCCCAGCGACGGCCATCGAACGCCTGCGTATCGTGAAGCAGACCACCGATCTGCACACAGACCAACTTGCGCAAGCAACGCTGGCGGAATTTTTGCGGCGCGGTCTGTTTACCAAACACATTGCCAAAATGCGCAAAGTCTACGCATCGCGCCTGGTGGCTCTGGACGAGGCCCTTCGCAAGCACATGCCCGAGGGCACGCGTTGGACGCGTCCCGACGGCGGAATGTGCTTGTGGCTCGAACTTCCACCGGGCTTTGATGCCAGCGAACTCTTGATTCACGCGAAAGAGCGTGGTGTGCTGTTCGCGCCTGGCCGATACTTCTACGTGCAGAATCCGCTGCCCAACACCCTTCGTCTCGGCTACGCTGGCTTGGATGAAAAGCAAATTGCGCGCGGCGTGACGATTCTCGCGGATATACTCCGCGTTGAGATGCGCAAAAGGCAGCGCGGAGTGCGGCGCGCCGAAAGAAGCCGCGTCGCGCTGGTTTGAAGAAACGAAGCAAGGAAGTAATGGAGTAAAGAAAAGAAGCGGAGAGGTTGACTGAATTTGACGGACACAATTACATTGGCGCCGAATCCAACGAACAAATGCTTTGGCTGCGGCGGAGCGAACGACCTCGGCATGAAGCTGACGTTTGTGCAAGACAACGTCAACCGCCGGATTGTGGGAAAATTTATTTTGGGCGAGGCGTATCAGGGTGGCGGAGGAATGAGTCACGGCGGAATTATTGCGACCCTCTTAGATGAAGTAATGGGAAAAGTCTGCCGCTTTCGCGAGGTTCGCGCCGTGACGGCGGAGTTGACGGTCCAATATCTGAAGCCGGTTAAGGTGAATGAAGAGATCGTCGTGGAAGGCTACGAGACGGAGGCGAAGGGACGTAATCTTTTTCTCGTAGGAGAAATTCGGAACGGAGCGGGCGAAGTGCTGGCGCGAGGGACCGGAAGATTCGTGGTGATCGGCCAGAAAGAAAAGGCCACGGCTGAAGTGAGTGGCTCATAGAGGAAAGCGGCATAAAGGATTGTGGCGGTAAAAAAAACGCCGAATAATTTCGGACTAGAGGAGAAACGATATGGACGCAAAGAAAGTGAACGGCAGCGGCGGTGCAGATAGCAATGCGAACGAATGGCGCGTGAAAGTCGGCCTGGCTGAGATGCTCAAGGGCGGCGTCATTATGGATGTGACCAACGCCGAGCAGGCCAAGATTGCAGAGAAGGCCGGTGCCTGTGCCGTGATGGCGCTCGAGCGCGTGCCCTCCGATATTCGCAAGGAAGGCGGCGTGGCGCGAATGGCGTCGATCAAGATCATTCGCGAGATAATGAAAACGGTCACCATTCCGGTGATGGCCAAAGTCCGCATCGGACATTTTGCCGAAGCGGAAGTGCTTCAGGCGCTCGAAGTGGATTTCATCGACGAGAGCGAAGTGCTGACTCCCGCCGATGAAGAGAATCATGTCTGGAAACATGATTACCGTGTGCCGTTCGTTTGCGGCGCGCGCAACCTCGGCGAAGCGTTGCGGCGCATCGCGGAAGGCGCGGCGATGATTCGCACCAAGGGCGAGGCGGGGTCCGGCAACGTGGTCGAAGCTGTGCGCCACATGCGCACGATTGTGAGCCAGATGAAAAAGTTGACGACTCTTCGCGACGACGAGCTAATGCGCGAGGCAAAAGAACTTGGCGCGCCGCTCGATTTGATTCGCCAGATTGCCAAGACCGGCAAATTGCCTGTTCCGAATTTTTCGGCGGGTGGGATTGCGACGCCCGCGGATGCGGCGCTGGTGCGCCGTCTCGGCGCGGAAGCTGTGTTCGTCGGCTCGGGCATTTTCAAGTCCAGCGATCCGGAAGCCCGTGCAAAGGCCGTGGTGAAAGCGACCACGCACTTTG
>CAVUCM010000058.1:0-36611 GCA_963740015.1 uncultured Acidobacteriota bacterium
GCGCATCGCTGACGGAGCGCATGATCAGGCGCGGATTTCCCCATTTCAATTTGGAGAAGTTGCTTGCCCCAAAACTCGCTAGTGAGGCTGAAATCGAACAATTGTTCGAGAGCACGCTATACTTGCTCAAATTAGGCGGGGCCGACGAGCCGACCTTTTTCCCCTCCGAGGACGATGTCGAAAACTAGTTTCCGCGCATTGACGGCCATCGAGGCGCTCGGCCTAACGGCATACATCGCCTGGTACATCTGGCGACTTCAAAGTACGTGGCCCTATTCCTGGGTCGTCTTCCCCATCTGGCTCTTCAGCAAGCATCGCATTCCATCGCTATATTCCCAAAACTCTGGGCTGGAGGGCTGACAATCTCTGGCCAGCAACACGCCAAGGGCTGAGAGATCTTCGCAGTCTTCGCGATTGCGACCTGCCTCGCCGGTTTGTGGCTTGGTGCTTACCGTCGCTTGCCTCTTCATTTAATTCAGTGGCGACATTTCTCAGGCTACTTCGCGTTCTGCTTGTTGCAACAGGTAGCGCTCAATTCATATTTAACGAATCGGCTCCTCTATGCGTTTGAGCAACCTCGCATAACCGCGCTGGTAGCCGGCGCCGTTTTTGCCGCTCTCCATTGGCCTAACCCGGTTCTAACCCGCTTACATTCCTCGGCGGAACAGCAATGAGCTGGCTCTTCAATCGAGAACGGACATTATCCCTCTCACCATCGGGCAAGCCATTCTGGGCGCGCTGGTATGGTGGGCCTTCCCGGTGGCATGGCATCACGGAATGCGTGTTGGACCAGGCTACTACTCGTTTCACCTCTAGAATCTAGAAGCTTCGCGCTTCGGCCCATGTCTCGCAGCGGCTACAAATTCAAGTGATCGTACTTCCCCGCTGTTTTTCGTGAGCCCATCGCTCCAGACAAAGCCTTCGCAGACTTGTCCCACACGCCTGGAATAATCAATGAGCATTTCGGACATGCGCCTTCGATGAGATGATTCTCCAGCACATCGTGCCAGGAACGCCGGATCAGCCGCTCGCCACACTTGGGGCAGGAAGAATTCGCGCCGTCGCTAAAAATATTCCCCTCGTAAACGTAGTGAAGCCCCGTTTCGCGAGCAATCGCTCGAGCCCGATGAAGTGTCTCCGGCGGCGTGCGGGGCTTATCCTGCAGCTTGAAGTCCGGATGGAACGCCGTGAAGTGCAAAGGCACATCCGGCCCCAGATGCGTCAAAATCCATTCCGAAAGCCTCCGCGTCTCCGCAGGATCATCATTTAGCGTCGGAATCATCAGGTTGGTAATTTCAAACCACACCTTTGTTTCTTTCCTCAACCATTCAAGTGTCTCGAGTACCGGCTGCAAATGCGTCAGCGTAATCTTCCCGTAGAAGCCTTCTGTGAACGCTTTGAGATCGATATTGGCTGCGTCAATGTGATCGTAAATATCGTGAAAAGCCTCGTACGTAATGTAGCCATTCGAAACCATCACCGTCTTCAGCCCGTATTCCTTCGCCGCCTTGCAAATATCGATGACGTACTCACCCCAAATGGTCGGCTCGTTGTAGGTAAACGCCAGCGAATCGCATCCGTGTTGAAGCGCCAGCAAAGGAACATCTTCCGGTGAAATATGCTGCGAACGCACTTGATCCTGCCGCGATTTCGAAATATCCCAGTTCTGGCAAAAAAAGCACCCCATGTTGCAGCCAGCCGTACCCATGCTGAAGACACGCGTCCCCGGCAGAAAATGATTCAGTGGTTTTTTCTCGATTGGATCGACCTGCAGGGCCGCAGGCGCGCCGTAACCCAAGCTATAAAGTTTTCCGCCTTGATTCACGCGGATGAAGCAAAAACCAGATTGTCCCGAATGAATATGGCAGTGCCGAGGACAAAGATAGCAGTGCACGCGCCCTCCGGCCTCCGGCTCCCACCAGCGCCCTTCGTGCAACTCTTCGGTTTTCTCGAGGATCTTTAGCTCACTCACAGACGGATCCTCCTTCCGTTCAAATCATACGCCTCCCCACCCATCCAGAGGTCCATTTGTGCTTTTGACGATTACGTGCAGGCAAGCAGGGGAATTTTAGGCGTGATGCCGAATGCGTCGCTGGACCCGCCGCCGTTCGGCAGCCAAGTCCACAAAATTCATCATGTTCGATCGATATTTCCAGGAAAGCCGCAGGAATTTTCGCGCGTCCATATTCTTCGCTTCCGGGCCAAGAAAAAGTCTCAAATCGCCAGCGCAAGTACGGGCTCTTCCAAGGTTTGAATCGATACCCGCGAGCAACGTTCCAGTAATACCGCAATGTCTTAAACATCGGTCTTGCACGGGCATTACCGCCCGCTCCAATCTTCGTTCGTCTTAACTGCCGCCCAACGGAGCAGACAGATGTTCGTGTACCAGCACCCAGCCCGACCCGCGCCTCTCCCAAATTCCCGTATACCGAATGTCTGTTTCAGAACTCTTGCCGTCTTTTGTTTTTTCCGCTAAATGCATGGAAACCGTGGTCCACGCCACTGTGCCGTGGCGTCTCACCTTCAAATCCTTCCCGGCGGTTAGCGATATGCTCTCCGCGTTATCCAGGAATTCCTTCTTCACGCCCGCTTGTATTCCTTCCAATTGTGATAAGCGAAGGGCGCCACGTCATAAAACACCAGCCCGTCTTCCTTGGCATAAAATCGCGCGGCATTGTCCGCGTTGCCGCTGCTCCAAGCTGCGCAATAGGAGTCGATTAGCTTGCGAAACGTTGCATCGTCAGTAGCCTTCTGCTGGGCGCGCGCTCCCACAAACGTGAGCAGCCCTCCGGCAAGAGCTATCGCGACGTACACGAGCCAGCGCCATCGTTCGCCACGTTTGGCGTTTACATTTTCTATCTGCAATACCATCTCCGTCCGCCGCAAGATTTTTCGGCGCTGGTTTGTGGAAAGCCACTCCGTATTGCCCATACCCTATGGTGATCGCGACAATTTGCAAGTGAGGGCAGCACCCGTCTCAAAATGGACTTAGCCTTCGCGCTTCGCCGATTCCAGCCGCCATTGGCCGGTAAATCCGGCCTCTTCGCCGAATAGCAAATGCATGCTCCCAGGGCGGTGCGTAATCTCGCTCCTGGGCAGACAAACTGCCCGATTCGGAGGCGAGCATGGCACGGCGGCAACTCGCAACACTGGAAAAGAGGCGCTATATGGGCAGAATTCTTGTTTCTTTGGGCTTCGCAGGCTTGATTACCGACCTAGCCTTCCTGGCACAGCCCCTCGAACGGCTGCTCCAAAGACTCAGCGAAGGGCTGTTCAGCCTCGTGCCCGCCCTTGGCTTGTCGGTTCTCCATGCCGCTCGGGCCATCGCATTCCACCAAGTCGACTACTTCTCCCTCATTTCGCGTATCTTGGTATTATTCCTGGCGCTTGTAGCCATGGTGACGGGTACCGTTCTTTGGAACTCCCGCCACTCTGCTTCCGTTCGAGGAGACCGTTAATGGATCAGTGGCGACCAACCAACAAGAACTCCAAAGGTCGTCCTTCATGGCGACTTCCGCTGGGGACTCATCTGGGGTTTCATTGTACTCATTGTGGGCGTCGCTTTGCTCCTCGACCACATGGGCGTCATTCCCTTCGACTACGTCTACCGCTTCTGGCCCTTACTGCTCATCGTTTTTGGAATCATGAATCTCATCTCCGCCTCGAACCGCGGCCTAGGATTTATGATGATTGCCGCCGGTGTTCTCCTGCAACTCAACAAGCTCGGCTTCCTTCGTTTGAGCTTTGCAGACCTTTGGCCCGTGGCAATCATCTGCATCGGCATGCTGATGATATGGGGCTCCCTCGAGTCACGGGGCATCATCCGCAAGAAAATCAAATTCGACTGGACCCAAGCATCCGCAGCCCAAAAATTTCGCCAGCACCTCACCGAACTCACCGGCGAAACAGATACCTCCTTCAACGCCGCTGCCGTTTTCGGCGGTTGCGAACGCCGCTACACGGGACAGCACCTTCAGTCTGGCAAAGCCACTTCCATCTTCGGTGGCGTTGAACTCGACTTGCGCGATGCCAATATCGACGATGAAGCCGTCCTGGAGATTACCTGTCTCTTTGGCGGTGTCGAAATTCGGGTTCCCGAAACCTGGACGGTGCATTCCCGCAGCCTGCCCATCTTCGGAGGCTTTGAAGATAAAACCAGGCAGATGAGGGTGGATGAAGCCGCCGGCGCTAAGCAAAAAACGCTGGTTGTCACCGGCGTCGTCGTCTTTGGCGGCGTGGAAATCTCAAATTAAGAGACATTTCTTGAAATCCAAAATGGACAGCCGTCGAAAAACGCCATGCTCTCTATGCCCCATATAATCGCCCGCCTTCGGATCTCTAGCTGATGCATCCGCTCCTCACACCGATCAATCGTTATGGGTACTACCTGCTGGCGTGGACTCCGCTCGCCGGTATTCTCGCTTACTTGCTGGCCGTCCCGGCAACCTCGGCTGGCTGGACGCCACCGCCCTGGTTCTCCCTCTTTGCCTCGTCTACCAGTTTGTTTGTCTTTCCGCCTGGTACATGTGCAAGGCTGCGCCCCTTCGCGGAGCCTCTCTCGTTCGTAACCGGCTTACACACTTGATCGCCGCCGTCGTCATCAGCCTTCTTTGGATCGAATTTGCAAGGCTGCTGGCCTACGTCCTTTCGCAAACCGCTCCCTTTCGCGGATTGAGCGAACGCTTCGCGCCGCAGGTTCCCGTATTATTCGGCGTCGGCTTTCTGTTCTATCTCCTCTCCGTCGCCGCGCACTACGTAATTCTCGCTATCGAGGAATCGCGCCAAGCCGAAGCGCGCGCGCTCGAAAATAGCATCTTTGCCCGTGACGCAGAATTGAGAGCCCTGAAGGCACAGGTAAATCCCCACTTTCTCTTCAACAGCCTCAACTCCATCAGCGCGCTGACCAGTGTGGACCCCGCGAAAGCCCGAGAAATGTGCATCCTGCTGGCCGAATTTCTGCGCATGACTCTGGGGCTCGGCGAAAAAACGAGCGTGCCACTCTCGGAAGAACTCTCGCTTCTTCATCGCTATCTTGCGATCGAGAAGGTCCGCTTCGGCGCGCGCTTGCTAATGGAAGAAGACCTCCAGCAAATTTCCAGTTCCCTTCAGCTTCCTCCTCTTCTTCTCCAGCCGCTCATCGAGAATGCCGTTACGCACGGCATCGCCAATTTGCCAGAAGGAGGCACTGTCCGTCTTTCCGGCCAGAGTGAAAATGGCCGCGCCCATTTGGCGATTGAAAATACCTTCGATCCGGATTGCGCGCCCACTCGTA
Organism: uncultured Acidobacteriota bacterium; assembly: GCA_963740015.1. Lineage (GTDB taxonomy): Bacteria > Acidobacteriota > Terriglobia > Acidiferrales > UBA7541 > Acidiferrum. The sequence continues at coordinate 5,273 of CAVUCM010000058.1, forward strand.
AAGGCGGACTCGGACTCAAGAACGTGCGCGAGCGGCTAGAAGCGCGGTATGGCAAAGACGCGAATATGCGCGTCAGCGCCGAAAACGGGACCTTTCGCGTGGATTTGTCTTTCCCAGTGGACACCAAAGAGGTCAAGAATTGAGTAAGACGCCCGAAAAGAAAATCTCCGCCCTCGTCGTTGACGATGAAGACCTCGCGCGCCTGGTTCTCCGCGAATTGATCCAAACGCATCCGGAAATTGAAGTTCTCGCGGAGTGCGGAAATGGTTTCGAGGCCGTAAAAGCCGTCGCCGAGCACAAGCCAGACCTCATTTTTCTAGATGTGCAGATGCCCAAGCTCTCAGGCTTCGATGTCCTCGAACTGATCGGCATGGACACCGCCGTCATTTTCGTCACTGCCTATGATCAATACGCCATGCGCGCCTTCGAAGTCCACGCGGTCGACTACCTCTTGAAACCCATCGGCCGCGAACGCTTCGAGGCCGCCCTCGAACGCGCGAAATCACGCATAGGCGAAAAATTGCCGCCAGCTCCCGACCTCGCCGCCGCCGCACGCCCGCCAAAACAATTCCTCGAACGCATAGTAGTGCGCGACGGAACTCGCGTCACTTTGATCCCGGTAAGAAAGCTCGACTACGCCGAAGCTCAAGACGACTACGTCGCCCTGGCCACCGAAGGAAAAAAGCATCTCAAGCAGCAAACGATCGCAAGCCTCGAGGCCTGCCTCGATCCCGAGCAGTTCGTGCGAATCCATCGCTCCTACATAGTGAATTTCGAAAAGGTAGTACGCATCGAACCCTACGGAAAAGACAGCCGCCTAGCCATCCTGGCCGATGGCACCCGCTTACCGGTAAGCAAAGCCGGCTACGCTCGCCTCAAGACTCTCCTCGACCAACGCACCTAATCCTCGTAGGGGCACGGCATTGCCGTGCCCGCGCCAACCGCAAACCCGAACCTCTCTTTTCTCGGATTCCAGAACGCCAGAAAGGGACAACTATTTAAAGAAGGGTTATTCGTATTTCGCGTTTCGAATTTCGTATTTCGTCTTTACTACCCCAACCGCCGCACCCAAATCCTCGAAGTCGCGGGCTTCCCCAAATGCATAGTGTGTCCATCCGACCGCAACGTCATCGTCTCATCGTATTCCCGCTTCAGCACTTCCACTTTGGTCGAAGGCCGCAATTTCAACCCTTCCAAAAATTCCAAAAACTGCCCGTCCTTCTCATAAACACAAAGAATCTCCGCGTTCTCGTTAGCGCGCAAATCCGCCAGCAATACCGCGCCCTGACTTCGCAGTTTCGCCACTCCACCCCGCATCGGCACCCCGTGCGGACACGTCTTCTTATTGCTAAATCGCTTCAGCAAGAGCGCCTCAACTTCCGGCGAAATCCCATGCTCAAGCCGCTCCGCCTCGTCATGCGCCTTCGCCCAGGAAAGCCCAATCACTTCAGTCAGCAGCATTTCCGCCAACTGATGCCGCAAAGCCAGTCGCTCCGCCACCATACGCCCTTTGTGCGTAAGATCGATTCGCCCGGTCCGCTCCACGCGCACATGTCCATCGCGCGCCATGCGCTTCAAAGCCGCCGTCACCGCCGGAGGCGTCACCTTCAACTCCTCCGCCAAACGCGCGCTGATCGGCGTCTGGTCCTCCTCCAGCATCTCCCAAATCGCTTTGAGATAGTCTTCCTGCGAAACGCTAGTTTTCTCTCGCCTCACTCCAGAATCTCCTCGACGCAACTCATCCTTGCCCGTTGCCTTCCTCGACTCCGCCTTCCATCCCGCGATCGCTTCCCTTTTCGCGCGAGTTACGCGCCGTAAATTTGCTCCCGTCCGATGTTCTCACTCTGCCGACCAGTTCCACCACGCGCCGCTCAATATCCTCGAAAATCCTCTGATACGTCTCCGCGTCCGAACCATACGGATCTTCCACGTCCCAATCTTCCACCTTTGAAGCATCCTGAAACACCGCCAATCCGGGTCGTCCAGTCATATTGATAATGATGTCGGCCCTATTAAGGTCCACATCCTCACATGGTTTCGACTCTAGTCCATCCGCCGGATAACCGTTCTTCGTCAGTGTCAGCTTGGACATGGTTTGCACGCGCCCCAGCGCCGCCACTCCCGCGCTCGAAACCTCCATCACGTCCGAAGCAATGTGCACCGCAATCCCTTCCGCCATCGGACTCCGGCACGAATTCCCAATGCAAACAAACACCACCCGCGCTCGACGAATCTCTTTCACGCAAATCCCCTCGCACCAATCCAGCTACTCAATGTTACCAGCCTAACCGGGACCCCAGACCGCTGCAACAGAAACCACTCCGTCTCCGATCGTGTCTTAATTCGTAGATCCATGCGTTCGCAGGCCCCGTGGAGTGCGGCAGCTCTGCTGCCGCTTTCGCAATTGTTCCACCGCCACGCCCGAAAGGTATCGGCGAGCCATCCGCACTCGAGGCTTCTCCTCTTATTCCGTTACCGCGTAAATGAAAACGCCACCCAAGCACGGTAACGGGTCAGTTTCCGACTAGGCGCGCCTGGAAGTGCGGCCAAGATTTAACCAGGCACCGTCTGTATTTTGATCGTGGGGTGCTTCTAATTGCACTCGGAGGACCCTGCCAAAATCGATTGCCTCGTCCGATTCAGCGTTATGCCCATCCTGCTTTGGGTCCTTCAAAGACGCGTACCAGGTCAGCCCATCCTGTTTAGAACGTAACCGCAGCGGAGATCTGGAGTGTGTATCCTTGAAAGGTAGATCTGCATTCGAATTCATGAAAATACTTAATACCCACGCTCACCTTCTGCCCCGGTAATATCGCGTTTGCTACGAACCCCAGCGCGTTGACTTTGTAGAGCGCGCCTGCTTGTTCCGGCGTAATGCTCGGGCCAGACTTATCGGTCGTCTGCCACTGTCCGTAGCCGGCCAACCCAACCTGAAGCCGCAAGTTACTCTTCAAGGGAAACGTACGGGTTAGAGAATAGTCCAGGTTAAAAGTCTGACCGGGGTGGACCATTGTCCCCTCTTGAGTGCCGTGAAATTCATACATCTGAAAGGCAGAGAAGGCAGTAGTTTTAGCCGAATCGAGATATATCGTCTGTCCACTGGCAACAGCTGAGGTCCAGTAACCTGAACCGACATTCGTGTTGGCACCCGCGCTAAATCTTCCTGTGGGCGCCAGGAACCCGTAGATCGCCCGAACGGCAACGCGCTTTTTGCGCCAGCCCAGAATCAACGGTTGATAATAGGAATCCGCAAAACCGCCGCCGCCGCTGATGGCACCGTGGATATCAGAAGTGAGCGAGTTGTTCGCAATCGGGAGAGTCGCTGAGGCCGAGAATACTGCCCCACCCAGGAAATCTATCTCTTTCTTGCTCGCCCAGACAAAACTGTTCAAATCCATTATCACCGAGTTCTGCCCGGTGGCCACTATTTCGCCATTGGGGCCTTTCTCTTCATCACGCGAGAAGAAAATAAAAAGATTTGAATAGGTGATTCCCGCTTCAGGTGTCACCCCAGAGTTGGTGGCATTCATACCCACGGGATAGACGCCTCTCACTTGCGCGTGGACGGGGACCAAGAAAATAAAATTAGCAACGACAATAAACGCGATCAAAGCAAAGAAACGAAATGGCAAGGCCGCTCTCATCATAGTTCTGTTGTTCTAAGCTGTGGCGCCCGCGCTTCGAGTCCCGAAGAACCGCGCCAGCGGCATCAGAATAAGCAGCCCAACAACGGCAACCACCACAATCATGACGAGTACTTTGGGGTCGTCGAATTCCTTGCCCGCAACCACAAGTGCAGCGGCAATATTGCGCTGCGCAGTCGCTAACGACAGCACGCCTTTTGTCCCGAAGCCCGGACCGCCAAGGAGCCACCCCATTCCAGCACCAACGAAAAGAAAGAGGATGCTCGCCAAAATGCCGCGTGTTCCGAACAGGGAGATTACATTTTGAATATTCGTCACCAGCAGCAGCACAATCAGGAGCACCAGGCTGAGAGTAGAGATTTTGTTAAGCGGCCCCCGCATTTTTCCAGCAATGCTTCCGAACCAGGCGTTCACTGCAAGCCCGATACCCAATGGGAGCAACATGAGAAGGACCAGCGAGCGTGCTATTTTCATCGGGTCGACCGAAACACCCTCCAAAAGCAGGGGCAGCACGAGGGGCATGTAGGCCACCGTCAAAACCATCAGTAGCACCATTAATCCCACGGCGAAGGCAAGGTTGCCCTTGGCGATTCCTGCCAACTTGGGAAGAAATGGCGCGCCGGCAGCTGCGCCGAGCAAAAGCAGGGCTATGCCGAGGGGCTGGTCAAGCTTCAGAATTCTGGCTATGGCGAATGCCCCCAGTGGCATCAGCACGAAATTGGCGAGCAGTGCGAGAAAAACAAGCCGTCCATTGCGCAGGGAAGCCCCAATCTCCCGAATCGTGAGACTTAAACCAACTGCCAGCATGCTTGAAACCACAAAGGAGAGCATCGCGATCGGGACTGCCTTACTCAGGAGTTCCATTCGAACCTTTCCCGTCCAGTGCTTATGCGCTCTGAGATTCGGATCAGGCGATGGCCTGAGTTCTTTGGGCTTGCATCCCGCTTGTCAGTGGCATCAATGCAATGTTCTTCCAAAAGGTCTCCAACGACTCGACGCCGCCAAACAAGGTGGTAAATATCGTGAGGTCCGCCAGCAGGATGTTTCCCGCGCGTTGTGTGTTTGGGGGCATCCAAATAAAAGAATTGAACTCGGTGTTGCCAGCCTGGGTGAAAGGATGGGGCCGCTCAAGATCAATCGGTTGCTTCGTGAGCACGTGGACGGATTTTGTGTCATCGCTGGTCAGCGCGTAGTGCGGCAGGTGTAGATGAAAATTGAACGTGGTAACTCCGTTGAGGAGGCCGAGCTTATCCAGGTCTTTGTTGATTGTGAGCGGCGTAATTTGTTTTGTGCCCTTAATGAGGGCGGGGCGAAGTCCGAATTGATTCACCACTGGAACGCCGAGTGCTTTCATGATCGAACGCGTGTATTGTCCAAAGCGCTGCTGGCGAGGGACGAGCTCATCCCCGTGGTGCGTATATTCCAGTTGGCGTTGCTTCAGATCCTCTGTAAATCCCACATCGTGATGGGGTCCAAGCAGAAGGCAAGTTCCTTCTCGCTTCAGCCATTTGCGGATCGCCTCGATCTCCTCTGAAGCCGCCTCCTGCTCTGAAAGCAGATGATCGAGACCGAATACCATCAGCGTATCTGTGTCCTCCAGTATTCGCTCGTCGATCGGAATCTTGTACCCTGCTTGGTCGATTCGTTGAAATACTGCAACCGGATGTCCGGTGACTTCACCAACGACGCTCTGAAACGCGAGGGTGGAGCGGTGGAACAGTTCCAGGGTCCCAGCAATTCCTTGCAGGAAATGCATCTCGTCCCATTCGGTTCCCTCATACGCGGGCCAGGCGACTCTGCGGACCTCGGTCATGGTCGAGAAGCGGTTGTCTAATTCAGTGGTGTCCCGGTTGGCTTCCCAAGGGTAACTCCACGTCCAATAGATGGAAACTCTCCGTTTGCCCGGAGTGTACTTGCGCGGCGCATGATTCTGGTTGTAAGTGCGTGGCGGTTGAGGAGCGGAGCTCATGATTCCTCTCTTTCTTTACTATCCAAAGATCTTTCGTTCAAACACTGTCACCGAGCGACGCCAGGTATCGGAGTGCCTTTATACCTGGTAAAAAAAAGTACGCGCCGCCTCGGATCGTGGTGAAAGCTGGCAGGCCCTTGATCTTTCTCCGAATGGGCCGCTTTGGGATGGTCATGTCAAAGGTGCCGTCCTGCGTACCGAAAATCGGATCGCGCTCGTTTCCCAGTTCGTGAAAGTTTGGATCGTTCGCCCAGACATTCATCGCAAATTCAAATTGACGTACGAGGTTCGCACAGCCGACAAATGCGGCGATACCTCGCTCTATGCCGTCTTCGGGGACACCTTCCGGCAGCGCTGGCCCGTAAGTCCCCCCGCGCCGGATCATCTTCCGCCGGTTCATGTTCACTGCGGTATCGCGCGGGTTCATACGCCGGATGTGCGCACCGAGTGGGCAGCCATAGCCGTATGTGTCCATGTTTGCGTAATTGAAATCGTTATTGCGCTGAAAGTCAGCACCGAGCTTTGGATCATCCTTGTCCGGCGCGAGGACAAGCGGAGCGCCACTCCGCCATCGACCCATCAGCTTTGCGGCTATTAACTCTTGCTGTTCCGGCGTTTCGCCATGGGCTCGGAGGAAATCGCGAAACGCGCCTACGTGCTCTTGCATTCTCAGATAGGCAACATAGCTTCCATTGCGAGAAAGAATCTCCGGCTGCGGCAATCCGGAAGCAGGACCTTCTTCGTCAGGATAGCCAAGAAAAAATTCGCCCGCTTTGATCGGTGGGCCAGAGCCGGGGGTCGGCTCCGCTCCAGTTCCTTCGATGACCGGCTGTGAAAGCCGATCCCGGTAGCCGAAGTGTTCGTGAGCGTAATCGAAAGGGGGGATGGCTTCCAGATCGAGAGATGACAGCACTTCGACTCCGCCGCATTGCGCGACATACCGCTCGTGCTCCGTGCGACAGCGCTCACGTTCGGCAACGTCGCGAGCAAACAGTACGACAATCGCATGCAGGTTAGGACTGGCCAGCCCTCCCTCCCAGTGGTCTGGATGATTAGCGCCTGTAGTGCCGAGGATTCCCGCCCGGGCCGCCATTCCCTGACGAAACTCCTCCGGGAAGCTGGCCAATGACGATTCAGCTACTCCAAGCGTTTGCAAGCCGTTCCAGGTGAAGCCCACGGTCACCCATCTTGCGTCAAGTAGGCTCGACCCGACAGCACTTGCCGTGCCCACCTTATCGATCAGGCCAGTCACCCACCTTCGTCCTTCTAAACCACTCTTAAACGCGAGGAACTCGTAACGCGCCGCCCGCGCGGGCGGCCTCGCCACTAAGAGGTGTTGAATGTCATCGAACTCAAGCAGATCTGGTTCTTCGGTTCGTTCGGCCAAATCACCTGAAACGCTACGCGGTTGTTGCAAGAGGGACACGCCCTTCTCCCTAGTGAGTAAAAACAAGTCTGCTACTGCATCAGGTCCAGCATGCCCGCAAATGCAGCCTTGAGTTTTAGAGCCTTCTTGACTTCGTCGGCACTTACGTAGGGATATTCGCCGTATTCCAAGAAGCTCGGGCACTGATGATCGCGAAAGAACTTGATGACCGCTGTCATGTTCGTCTTCCAGTCCTCGGGAAATCCTTCGAGGTTTACGAAGACTGTTGTAATGCCGGTCTTGGCGAAGATCGCCACAGCGTCCTCGAGATATTTGTCGAAATCTGTGTCAAAAATTCCCTGGTACATGAAGTGCAATCCCGAGCCCACATCGAACAAGATCCAGCGTAGATAGTGCAGTTTCAAGGTGGCGAGCACAGAGGGATCGGCCTTCACCGCCTCCTCAATACTCTTCCCGTAGTCGCGGATCGTCTGCTCTCTGCCAGGCTTGACCTTTGCGGCGACTGAAAACCCGTAGCAGGCTGGAGTCTTGGGAAAGATCGGGCCGTACCTGCCTTGCTCAACCTTGTCCGTGAAAAATCCCCCCTTGGGAATCGCCATCGCTTGTGGTTTCGTCCAATCGTTTTCTTGGGGCTCTGATGGTTTCGCGGTCGAAGCTGTGGCCATGTCACTCTCCTTGGTCAGGTGATGAGATTTTCACCCACACTCAGGTTCTTGTTCCGTCGACGCTTGTTTCTCGTCTTGAGATATAAGAATCGTGCGGGTTGATCGTAGGATGACCCGTTGGTAGCAGCCACTAGGGAAATCCCTAGCTCATTGGAATTGCCGTTGGTCACCTGCGGTATCGTGACTAAAATGATTTACTTGGCCGGCTGCCTTTTCATTTTGATTGCACCTGTGTTTGCGCCATCATCGCTATCCTAAGAGGAATCGGGATTCCATGGCACTTCAATCCAACGATGCGCTTGCCGAAATTCGCGACTCGCTTCTGAACACCTACGCGATCAATGACGCCATGAACCAGCTCGTCCTCTCGCGCCTCGACCCGCACACCTGGCGTGCCCAGCTCCCAGGCCAGAAAGCCTCCGGCCGCACCGTCGCCGCCATCTTCGCGCACCTCCACAACTGCCGTCTAAAATGGCTCAAGAAATCCGCGCCGCACCTTAAATGTCCAGCCCCGCTAAATCCCCATCGCTGTACCAAGAAGCAGGCCGCCGCCGCCCTCAAGAAAAGCGCCGCGCAATGCCAACGCATGCTCGCGGATGCTCTCTCGGGCGCCCCGGCTCGACGCGTGACCAAGTTCGTTCGCGATAGCTGGATGCCCACCTGGCCCGCCACCGGCACCATGTTCGCCTACATCTTCGCCCACGAAGCCCACCACCGCGGCCAAATCCTGATGCTGGCCCACCAGCTAGGTCACCCCCTCCCCGAATACCCCGGCCTCTGGCACTGGGAAAAACTCTGGAAGAAGGTCGGCCTAACTCCCCATCCCCAGGAGCGCAGACCGCGATGAACCAAGCCCGGCCGGCCTAGCCAACCGCCACCTAAATTTAGTAGGGGCACGGCACGCCGTGCCCGACGCACCATTCTCGCAACAATACGCCAACGTACAGAACACCTAAGTCCTTTATCCGCAACGCTTACAAAAAAAGGGGGAGAGGCAAAGTGGCACAGCCAGCTCGTCTCCATCGCGCGGTTTGTGCGCGATGAATTCTGGCTGTGCTCGGAAGCCGCCTAGGCATCCCGTCGAAGCTCGTGGTGGAGGACAGTGCAGACGTTCGCCAGCAAAGATGGTAGCGATCGACGATCCGGCGAAAGAAAGGCCATCGAGCCGCCAGCCCAGAAGGCAACCAAGGCGCACGCAAGTCCTTTATCAGCAACGGTTACAAAAAAGTGGGGTAGGTAGCACAGCCCCCTCTTCTCCATCGCGCGGTTTGTGCGCGATGAATCCTGGCTATTCTCTGAAATCTATCGACCACTTAGCCAGCTAACGAATCTCGATCGACTAAGGTGCGACAGACGCGGACAACCCCTGGCGGGCCGCCACCAACTGCAAGAAATGCCTGTGCACAGCAGTGTCTTGCGTCAACTCAGGGTGAAACGTCCCCGCCATCAAATTACCCTTCTGCACCAGCACCGGCTTGCCTCCATGCTCAGCGAGGACTTCCAAGCCGGAGCCGACTCGCTCAATGATGGGCGCCCGGATAAAAACCATCTCCAAAGGAGCATCCGCCAGCTTGCTCGACCCAAAAAACACATCGCTGGCCAACTGCCGCCCATACCCATTGCGCAAAACCGTCATGTCCAACAAACCTAAAGACGTCTGCGCAGGATTCTTCACCTCGGTCGCCAAAAGAATCGCCCCAGCACAAGTGCCGAAAATGGCCCCACCCTCCGCCGCAAATTTCTTCACCGCTTCAAACAACCCTTCTTCCTGCAAAAATTGCAGCTGGGTCGTACTTTCACCGCCAGGAAGAATCAACCCATCGCACCCATCAAGGTCGCCAACAGTGCGCACCTCGACGGTGTCCGCGCCCAGCTCCGCAAGCCGAGCCGCATGCGCCGCAAAATCACCCTGCACCGCCAAAATTCCAATCTTCACGCCAAGCACTCCATCTGAATTTGTAGGGCACGGCACGCCGTGCCCATCTTTTCGTCTTGTAGTGGCGCAGCATGCTGCGCAAGCTTACTATTGTGCCCGTCTTCGGGCTGGCACAGCATGCTGTGCCACTACAAACAACAAAAACAATCTCAACAAATCGTTACCAGCCGCGAGTCGACAGCATGTCCTTCTCTTCGAGCTGCCGCACATCGATGCCGGGCATCGCTTCGCCGAGATCTTCGCACGCCTCCAGCACGGCCTTCGGATCATCAAAGTGCGTGGTCGCTTTCACCACGGCCTTTGCACGGGCTTCCGGATCGCTGGACTTGAAAATGCCCGAGCCGACGAACACAGCTTCCGCGCCGAGACGGCGCACCAGCGCCGCATCCGCGGGCGTCGCAATCCCACCCGCCGAAAAATTCGGAACAGGCAATTTGCCGGTCTTGGCAATCTGGCGAATCAAATCGAGCGGCGCGCCAAGTTCTTTTGCCTCGCGCATTAGCTCGTCGTCGCGAAGAGTCGTCAACTTTTTCATCTGGCTCACAATCGTGCGCATGTGGCGCACAGCTTCGACCACGTTGCCGGACCCCGCCTCGCCCTTGGTGCGAATCATCGCCGCGCCTTCCGCGATGCGCCGCAACGCTTCGCCGAGGTTGCGCGCGCCGCAAACGAACGGCACACGGTAATCATGTTTCCAGACATGATTCTCTTCATCGGCGGGAGTCAGCACTTCGCTCTCGTCGATGAAATCCACTTCGAGCGCCTGAAGCACTTCCGCTTCGGCAAAATGTCCGATGCGGACTTTGGCCATCACCGGAATGGTGACCGTTTTCATTATCTCGCGAATGATCTTGATCGACGCCATTCGCGCCACGCCGCCTTCCTTGCGAATATCGGAGGGCACGCGCTCGAGCGCCATCACGGCACAGGCACCGGCCTTCTCTGCAATCTTGGCCTGCTCGGCGTTGGTCACATCCATAATGACGCCGCCCTTGAGCATCTCAGCCAGGCCGACTTTCACGCGCCATTCGTTCGCATTGCTATCTGCACCGCCGCTGCCGTTCACTTTCTTTGCGTCCATATCGTTTCTCCTCTAGTCCGAAATTATTCGGCGTTTTTTTTACCGCCACAATCCTTTATGCCGCTTTCCTCTATGAGCCACTCACTTCAGCCGTGGCCTTTTCTTTCTGGCCGATCACCACGAATCTTCCGGTCCCTCGCGCCAGCACTTCGCCCGCTCCGTTCCGAATTTCTCCTACGAGAAAAAGATTACGTCCCTTCGCCTCCGTCTCGTAGCCTTCCACGACGATCTCTTCATTCACCTTAACCGGCTTCAGATATTGGACCGTCAACTCCGCCGTCACGGCGCGAACCTCGCGAAAGCGGCAGACTTTTCCCATTACTTCATCTAAGAGGGTCGCAATAATTCCGCCGTGACTCATTCCTCCGCCACCCTGATACGCCTCGCCCAAAATAAATTTTCCCACAATCCGGCGGTTGACGTTGTCTTGCACAAACGTCAGCTTCATGCCGAGGTCGTTCGCTCCGCCGCAGCCAAAGCATTTGTTCGTTGGATTCGGCGCCAATGTAATTGTGTCCGTCAAATTCAGTCAACCTCTCCGCTTCTTTTCTTTACTCCATTACTTCCTTGCTTCGTTTCTTCAAACCAGCGCGACGCGGCTTCTTTCGGCGCGCCGCACTCCGCGCTGCCTTTTGCGCATCTCAACGCGGAGTATATCCGCGAGAATCGTCACGCCGCGCGCAATTTGCTTTTCATCCAAGCCAGCGTAGCCGAGACGAAGGGTGTTGGGCAGCGGATTCTGCACGTAGAAGTATCGGCCAGGCGCGAACAGCACACCACGCTCTTTCGCGTGAATCAAGAGTTCGCTGGCATCAAAGCCCGGTGGAAGTTCGAGCCACAAGCACATTCCGCCGTCGGGACGCGTCCAACGCGTGCCCTCGGGCATGTGCTTGCGAAGGGCCTCGTCCAGAGCCACCAGGCGCGATGCGTAGACTTTGCGCATTTTGGCAATGTGTTTGGTAAACAGACCGCGCCGCAAAAATTCCGCCAGCGTTGCTTGCGCAAGTTGGTCTGTGTGCAGATCGGTGGTCTGCTTCACGATACGCAGGCGTTCGATGGCCGTCGCTGGGGCGACAATCCATCCCACTCGCAGCCCAGGGAACGCAACTTTTGCAAAACTATCGATATGAATCACGATGTTGCCGCGGTCGAGTTGCTTCAAGGAAGGCACACGCTCGTCGCGGGCGTGGAGTCGCGCGTAGATGTGATCTTCGACGACGGGAACTTGGTGGCGTCCAGCAAGTTCCAGCACTTTGCGTCGCGACGCCAGCGGCATTGATGTACCGGTAGGATTCTGAAAATCTGGGGTAAGCACAATCAGTTTCACGCGATTTGCGGCGAGTGTAGCTTCTAACGCTTCCAGGTCAAGCCCGAGAGTGGTTCCAGGCTCTGGACGCGTTTGCATGGGCACAGCAAGACAGCGTGCGCGTGCGCCATGGAAGATTGCCATCGCACCAGGATAAGTCGGATTCTCGAGAATGACGGAATCCCCGGGCCGCACGAAAGCCTTGCTGATGATGTCCAGTGATTGTTGGCATCCGTCTGTGATTAAAAGATTTTCGTCTTTTGCAGGAATGCCGTCGGCGCGAAGATGATCGAGCAGCGCTTCCTTTAGTGGTCCATAACCATCCGAGGGCCCGAGCTTTAGAACATCCGTGGCTTCTCGCCGAAGAACCGCGTTCACACAGATTTGCAATTCGTCAACGGGGAAGAATTCCTCGGCCGGGCGCGCCATCACAAAGGACAACGCATTCTCGGGTGCGGAGGCCGTCAACCGGCTGAGCGCTTCTTCGCCGCGTTCATCAGCGAAGAGCAGCTCCCAGCGAATTCCGGCGGTTCCATTTCCATTCAGCACGGGCGGAGGTGGCGGAGTAAGTTTTAAGCCGTTTCCATTTCCTTTGATGTAGGTGCCGCGACCGACGTGCCCCTGAATGAGGCCTTCGGATTCAAGCTCGGCGTAGGCGTTTGCTACTGTGGTGCGATGGACTCCCAGCATGGTGGCGAGTTCGCGGCTGGCGGGAATGCGGTCGCCGGGGCGCAAATCGCCTGCGTGCACGAGCGAACGAAGTTGATCGCGAAGCTGTATGTACAGCGGGACGTGGCTCTCAGGCTGGAGATGCAGTGGCAACATTGTCTCTCACCTTGAGCCAATTCTACACGATATTGGACTGCTGCAAGAGCCAATTTGTCTACCGTCATTTTGGTGGGTTTTTGGGGCGTTTTTGAGTCCGGAGAAGGAAGGAGAGCCGGATTATTTGGCCGGACCGGAGGCGGCGTCCTTGGCTGCCGGGGGAAAGCGGCAGCAGAGCTGCCGCACTCCAGATGCCTAGAGCTTGTTCCATTAATGGATCAAATGGCGGAGCGGGGAGTTTTCTCAGGGGCTGAAGCCCCTCCGTTAGCGGGCTCTTTTGGCACGGCTAAAGCCGTGCCCTCCCCGGAGGCATTTATGAGACGGCTTTTAGTTAGAGGGTGGCTTGTAGCCTAGGCGGCCATTTTTTTCGCCCGAGGCCAAGGCGCGGATGCAAAGCTTGGTCAGGTCTTTTTCGTCGCATTGGAAAATTTCCATGACCGGGAGGTCTTCGTCCTGGACCTCATACTCCCCTGCTTGCATGTCTTCCGTGTCGTCATCGGAAGCGCTGACGACGGGGCTGCCGGGGTGGGCGCGAATGCGGAATTGGCCGGAGGAAGGCTCGTAGTTCGCATAGCTGAAGCAATGCCCGATGCAGGCACGGTCGACGATGTGACCGATAAAAGAGACGCGCGAGTCCGGAGGCGCCCAGACCGTTGCGATCACACGCGTGCCGAATGGCAATCCGCTAACAATTTGCTCGGCGCTGGATTCCATGCGGTTCAAGTCGAGTGTGTCGGTGTACAAGAAAGTGAAGAAGAAAAGCGCGAATGCGCCGAAACCCGCGAGGTGCCACTTCCTAGGTTTCAGACAGCCCATAAGACAAAGTCCAAATATGGCTGTGATCGCTGTCAGTCGTGAGGCAAGCAATCCAATCCAACCGCCGGAGACTGATGGCCGCAAATTTTCAGGCAGCAGGGCCACGGCAACGATGGCAATGAAATACAACTCAGCGGGAAGCCGTAAAGACTGCCAAAAAGAAGTGTCGCGCCAACGGGAAACTAAATCGACCACGACGCAAAGTACTCCAAACCCTAGCGCGGCCCATCCGAGCACGACGTAGCGTTGTCCATAGAGCGTTAGCTGATCAACTCCGTTCATTATATAAAAAGGGCTGTGCTCCCAATCGACAGGAAAATTCGTCTGATGCGCGAGATACCAGTGAATAGCAAACAGCGAGACGAGAGCGGATGCCGGTGCGCACAATTTCCACCAATTCGGCAGCTTGGTCCAAAGAAAGAGATAGAGCGCCATCCCTACCAGCCAGAGGAATCCAATCGGGTGCGCGAAGAGAATGAATGGTGCGATGAGCAACCCCAGGAATCGCTCCACTCCCCTTCCCCGCCATAGAAGGGCGATGCTGAACGATACGAGTCCTAGCGACAAATAGTAGTTGAGGAAGCCCATGTTAAAGGCGTAGCCGTAAGCCAGCATGGCGATGCACGGCGTGAGAAACCAAGGAGGCCGGCCACTGGCTACAGTAATGAAAGCAAAAACTCCCCAAAAGAAAATCAGCACGCAAAGCGAGACGACAATCTTTTCGGCCGCTGCGAAACCCACGATATTTGCAGCGTGCAGCAACATCCAGTCAAACAACACATTATTCCATTGATGCACGATGTAGAGGCCCGGGGCTTGGCCCTTCTCAATCAACTGGGCCAGCCACGCGTTGTAGACGTGGCTGGCAAGATCGCCGGCTTCGATGCGCCGATGCCAAAGGCACGGCACGATCATCAGGATGGAAATGGCCAGGATGGTCCATTTTTTTGCGCGTACGAACTGCCACCCCCACGATGGTTCCGTCGCTTCACTGGTCATCTTTTAGCTCGCGCGCCATTTCGCAATGCACACACCTCTTTCGGGAATCGAGTCGAGCTATTCTACTATCTCTGGCATTGGCGCTCGAAGCGGATCGGGTGTATTTGGCTAGACCTGGGGACGTCGGCCGGCGCCCAACGTCACTGCGGCGACATGCTTTACTTGCTATACTTCGTTGTTGTCCGACAAACATATGTCCAAAGGTCATTTAGAGCCGAGGGCCACCGAGGCCGATGCCCGCCTGACGGGTCTGCCGAATGATGTTGAAATGGCTGCGTCAGCTGAGGCCAAGCGGCGTTTGAAAGCGGTTCAGGCTGCCCATGAAGTGGCTACGTGGACTTGGGACATTCTGGAAAACCGGTTGGTGGCAGACGAAAATCTGGCTCGATTGTTTGGAGTGAGCGCCGAGGATGCACGGGGCGGTCCCATTGAGAACTATATCCGGGCCATTCATCCCGAGGACCGAGGAGCCGTTCAGACCGCGATTTCCAAAGTGCTGGAAGGCCCGAACGACAGGTACGAAATTACCTATCGCGTTGTCCGAGAAAATGGCGATACGTCCTGGGTTTCCGCACGCGGAACCGTTGAACGCGATGCCACAGGGAAGGCCACCTCTCTTCCGGGCGTCGTCGTTGATATTTCAGAGCTGAAGGCGACCGAACAAAAAGCAGACGACCTCCTCTTTCGCCTCGACCGGCAGGCGCGGATTCTTGATATCACGCTTTCTTCGATTTCCGACTTTGCCTATATTTTCAACCGCGAAGGGCGATTTGTGTTTATCAACCGGTCTCTTTTGGATCTCTGGGGGCTAAAGCTCGAGGACGCCGTCGGCAAAAACTTCTTCGACTTGAAATATCCTGATGAACTTGCCGCACGCCTTCAACGGCAAATTGAGACCGTGTTCGAAACAAAAGCAGGTCTGACGGATGAGACCCCGTACACCAGTCCAACTGGCGCGGGAGGCTACTACGAATATATATTCCGCCCGGTCCTGGACCGTGAAGGAAACGTCGAGCTGGTTGCAGGCTCCACTAGAGATATCACCGATCGCAAAAGCGTGGAGTCGGACCTTCGGCAGAGCGAGGAACGCCTTCGCTCCCTGACTGAATCGCTCGAGAGCCAGGTTCAGGAGCGCACCAAAGAGCTGGAAATGCGTACGCGTGATGTCCTGCAGCAATCGGAACAGCTACGCGAGCTTTCCGTTCGCTTGATGAAAACGCAAGACGAGGAGCGTCGTCACATTGCTCGAGAAATGCATGATAGCGCTGGGCAAATCATCGCGGCGTTAGCTATTAACCTTGCGCAAATTTCGAAGCAGTTCGGCGGCGTCAATCAAACCGCAGGGGAACTCACGAGCCAGGCCCAATCGATGGTAAAGGAATTGGAGCAGGAAATTCGGGCGACGTCCTACCTGCTTCATCCACCGCTTCTGGACGAACTTGGACTTCGGGCGGCATTGGCCTGGTACATTGAGGGCTTGCAACAGCGCGTCGGGATTGATGTTCGGCTGTCCATGACGGAGTTCGAGCGGCTTCCCGAAGACATGGAGCTCACAATCTTCAGGGTTATTCAGGAGTGTTTGACAAACATACACCGGCACTCGGACAGCAAATCCGCGCAGCTGAGTTTAGCCTGCGATCTCGCCAACGTTGTGATTGAGGTGCGCGATTTCGGAAAAGGAATCTCCGAACAAAATCTCGCTAAGATTAGAAGTCGTGGTGTTGGTGTGGGCCTCCGAGGAATGGTCGAACGTGTAAGGCCGTTCGCAGGTGACGTACGAATCAACTCAGAAGAAGGAAAAGGAACCACGGTCACGATCACTCTTCCGCTCGCATGTCAAACTGGCCGCGCAATGAGTTCAAGTGCCGGCGATTCAGGACAGTCCAGTTCCTGACTTATTTGAAAGAATAAGCCTGAACGCGAGGGCCCTTCGAAGCTCAGGGTAAACAAGCCCCTCCCCTACAACTTTTCAATTGTAAGGAAGTTATCGGGAAAGTTGGTTTTCGCCGAGTTTTTTGAGGCGGTCGCGGAGGCGGCGCTGCAGCGGAGTTGGGGTGTTGGGATTGAATGCGACGAGATACCAGAGCGGCTGGCTGCGATCTTTACTGAGCCAAGTGAGCGTGCCGGCGTCGGCGTTTGGATGGCGGGCGACATTTTCGCGAATCGCGCCGTAGGGATGCTTAGCAAGTTTGTTCAAGGTTTTTGCGTTGGCGCGTGGGTGTTCGCTGATCAGCCGCAGCAAATAGAAATCTTCTTCGGGAGCCTGCTTTACCAATTTCTCCAACATTTCAGGTTTCGCATCGGCACTCAATACCAAGCCGATTTTTTCGTCCCAGGCGGTGTTGATTTGATTGAGTTCGCGGGTGCGCGCGTGGATGAGGTCTTCCAGAATGCGGCGCTCCTGCTGCAGCCGGGCGATGGGCAAATCCGTGCCTTCGAGCGAATCGAGAACGCGCAGCAGATGCTGGCGCTCACCGAAGACGATTTGCGAAGTGCGCGTCACCGCGCCCTTCTCTTTTTCCTTGTGCTGCACGAGGTCGGATCGTCGCATTGTCAGATTGCTCCAGCCGAATCTTTTCCCAAGCCCGTACAGCGGGGCCGGACTGCTTGCCGCCAACCCACGGATTGCACTGGGGAGTGGGTAAATCGTCTATTGGTGGCTCAAGCGAATTATGTTCCGCGCACCGCATGGGGTAAAGTTTGGTGCGTGTTGTATGTGCCCGATGTGCAACCGTCTGGCGGGCCTGCGAAAGCGCGCGAAAGAACAAGGACTGCTATCCATGAATGCATTTGATGAACATAAGGATGAGCTGGAGCACTTTGAACAGATGTACGGACGGGAGCGTGGCCGGTTGGCCGTGTCACTGGACCGCATGACGAATGCGCTGGTGCTGGTTGGGCAGCACGGCGTTTATTGCACCAGCCAGCGAAATGCGGCGGTTCCGGCGATGGATCTGCGCATCATTACTCAGGAACTCGAGCACGCTAAGCAGCTTGTGCAGGCGGTGATGGAAGAATTGAAACGGAAGAGAGTGAGTAGTGAGTAGAGAGCAGTGAGTAGAGAGCGCTAAGCCGGTAATTGCGGCGGCGGGGGGTTGAGTTTAGGTCGTTATCAGAAACGGATTGGTGTTGCGTTCCTGGCCGATGCTGGTCAGGCGCCCGTGGCCGGGATAGACGACGGTCTCGTCGGGCAACTGCATCAGCTTGCCTCGGAGAGAGTCCGTGATTTGGTCCATCGAACCGCCCCACAAATCGGTGCGGCCAATGCTGCCGGCGAAGAGAGTGTCGCCCGCAAAAAGCCGCGGAACGGGCATGGTTACGGCGCCGGCGTCCTTTGGTAAATAAAGGCACACGCTGCCGGGCGTGTGACCTGGCGTGTGCATGACGTTGGCTTGGAACGAACCCCAGCTCAGTGCGTCGCCCTCTTTCAAAAGCTGGTCGACATCGCAAATTTCTGGCGTGGCAACGCCGAGGAAGGCTGCTTGCACTTCCATCCCTTGATAAAGAGGGAGATCGTCGCGATGCATAAGGATGGGAGCGCCCGTGTACTGCCGCAGCTTGCTGAGGCCACCGACGTGGTCGATGTGCGCATGGGTGCTGACGATGGCTTTGACTGTTAGCCTGTGCCGGCCAAGAAGCTCCAGAATGCGGGTGACTTCGTCGCCCGGATCAATCACGAGCGCTTCACGAGTGATGGGATCGCCGATGATCGAACAGTTGCATTGCAGCATCCCCACGGGAATGGTGATGTGGATGAGTCCTTGCGATACAGCGTCGAAGGTGGGCACAGCGTCCGTCATAATTTTAGATTATATCATTCACTGCGGCCAAAGCAGGAGCGCGGCGCACGCAGACAGTCTTTTACTTTGCTAAGCTGTTGAAGGAAGGGAGACGCATGGAGACAAGAGAAACAGGCGTGGCGATCGAAACGCCGCTTGCTGCGTTGCATAAAGACTCCGGTGCGACTCTGGGAACGTGGTTCGGGTGCGTCCTGCCGGACTATTGGACCGATCCGCGAGAAGAGCAAGAATTCGCGCGCAAGAGTGTGGCGCTGGTCGACAAGAATTGCTTGGCTTATCTTTCGTTTACCGGACCGGACCGAGTGCGCTATTTGAACGCCATCCTGACGAACAACATTAAAGATCTTCAGGTTGGACAAGGAAATTCGTCACTGCTGCTGAATCCGCAGGGGCATATTCTTGCGGAAGTCGAAACTTACGCGCTGCCTGAGAGTCTCTTCTGTCTGTCCTACGCGATGATTCGGGAACGGCTTATCGAAGTGATCGAAAAATACATCATCATGGATGATGTGACGCTGACGGACGAATCGCTGCGATACGGAGCCATGGCGATCGAGGGCCCAAAGGCTGCCGACGTTGTTCGAGAGCTGGCAGGAATCGATCTATTGGCGCTCACGGAGCTTGCTCGCACGGAGACGAAGATCGCTTCAATTCCCTGCTGGCTCAAAAGGCGTTCTCCGGGCGGAGTTGCAGGATGCGAATTTCTTGTCGAACGCGAGAAGCTGAGGGATCTTTGGCAGATACTTTCGGAAAGCGTGAAGAATCATGGCGGCGGTCCGATGGGTTATGCGGCGCTAAGTGCGCAGAGGCTTGCGCAAGGCGTGCCGTGGTTCGGATACGACTTTGGAGAAAAGCAGATTCCTCATGAGGCTGGCTTGCAGGACAGCCACATCAGTTACACGAAGGGCTGCTATACGGGACAAGAGATTGTGGAACGCGTGCGGTCACGCGGCCAGGTGAATCGGCGAAGGGTCGATATTCTTTTTGAAGGCGCAGGCGTTCCGTTGGCGGGCGAGACGCTGACCGTGGATGGTAAGGAAGTAGGGTTCGTAACTCGCGCCGCTGTTCCGTCCTTTTTGTCGCACGCGATAGGAATGGGATATGTGCGCAAAGACCACAACGCGCTCGGGAACAAGCTGAATTGGTCTGGTGGAATTGCGGTGGTTTCCAAATTTCCCGAAGCGTTTGCTACAGAAGCCGCTAGGGCGAAGTAACGGCAATTCAGATTTTCCGCAGGCATCCCTCCTCAGAACTTCAGATGGACTAATCGAATTCGCGGCGCGGGGCAGGTTGCTCAAAGCCAACGCGGCCGGTAGCGATTTCAGCTTTGAAATAATTTTCGCCTTTGATCGGGCAGCGAGCCAGGCGGCGGAGCATAGCGATCTGCCCGATGTGCGTGAGGGCATCCGCGATTGGTCCTTGAAAAAGGCTTTCGGCAGGAGAATGAAGCGGTTCCGGCGAGGCAAGATAGTCGTCGAACTTTTTCAGTGAGGCGAAGAAGCGGGCGACTTCTGCATCCCATGCGAGCGGTTGCGAATCGCGCCAGGCAGCTTCCCCACTCGCCATCGAAAGAGCCCAATCGAAAAGATCGCCCATGTGAGCGAGAATTTTCGCTGGGGTTCGAGGGCTGTCGCCGAGAGTAAACAGCGCGAACGATTCTGGGGCGCCGCGCAGCGCTTTTCCGCCGCGATAGGCGACTGTGGCTACGGTGTGACGAAGAAGTTGACGTGCTGGATCAGAAGGCGTCGTCATATCGATCGATTCTCCCCTTCGAACGAAAAATTAGCGCTTAGTATAAACGCGGACGTAGTCGACGAGCATGCTTTGCGGAAATTTGGTGGCGGCGTCGGGGCTGCCCGGCCAATCGCCGCCTACGGCGAGATTGAGAATGATGAAGAAGGGATGGTCGAAAACCCATTTGCCGCCAGCGGGCCAGTCGGAAGAGTGGAACGTGGCGTAAAGATTGGAGTCGACGTAGAAACGGACTGTGTCGGGCTCCCATTCGACGGCGTAGAGATGGAAATCGGCGGCAAAGTTCTGGCCGGCGGGAAGAGTGAAAATTGAAGTTAAGTCGCTCGTAGGAGCGACTGTGCTGGGGCCATGCAAGGAACCGTGAATCGTGCCGGGTTCTTTGCCGATGTTTTCCATGATGTCGATTTCGCCGCACTTCGGCCAGCCGGCGGAGGGAATGTCCTGGCCAAGCATCCAGAATGCGGGCCAGATTCCCTGCCCTTCGGGGATTTTTATTCGCGCTTCGAAACGGCCGTACGTTTGTGTGAAAAGATTTTGTGTTTTGAGACGGGCGGAAGTGTAGTCGCGTTTTACGCCGTCGGAGCCCGTGAAGGATTCTTGTTGCGCGGTGATGACTAGGTTTCCCTTTTCGATGCGCGCATTTTCTTTGCGATTCGTGTAGGACTCAAGTTCTTGGTTGCCCCAGCCTTTGCCGCCGAGGTCGTAGGTCCATTTTTTGGCGTCGGGTGAGGAACCGTCTTGGCCGTTGAATTCGTCGCTCCAGACCGGGGTCCACATGGACTGCGGAGGTAGAGAAGCGGGGTCGCGGATAACATGACAGCCGGAGAGAAGAGGAATCGAGCAAAGGAGCGCGATGTGAAGGATTTGGGAGGGCTTCACGCTCAGCTTCAACATGCGGGCAAGGGCAAAGAGCACAGACTGAAGTCTGTGCTACTTAATCGAGATTCAGAGCGCGTTTGAAGGAGCCTTTTTCGTTGTCGATTTTCTTTTGTAGTTGAAGGATGGCGTAGAGGACGGCCTCGGGGCGCGGCGGGCAGCCGGGGACGTAGACATCGACGGGAATCACCTGGTTGCAGCCTTGCACGATGGCGTAATTGTTGAAGACGCCGCCGGAGGTGGCGCAAGCGCCCATGGAGATGACCCACTTGGGCTCGGGCATTTGATCGTAGAGCTGGCGAATGACGGGAGCCATTTTCTGCGAGAGGCGGCCGGCGACGATCATCAGATCAGCTTGGCGCGGCGATGGACGAAAAACTTCTGCGCCGAAGCGCGCAACGTCAAAGCGGGCGGCGGCCATGGACATCATTTCGATGGCGCAGCAGGCGAGGCCGAAGCCGAGAGGCCAGATAGAGCTTTTGCGGGCCCAGTTCACGGCCTTGTCGAGCGTGGTGAAAATAATGCCTTCGTCTTCGAGCAGGCTGCCGAAGTCGTCGGGTTTGGTGAGTGTGACGTGTTTGCCGAGCGATGTGCTCATGGTGCCCTCGTCTGATTTCATTTTCGCACAGGCGAGCGGGGGACACAAATGAAGCTGAGCAACGCATTCTGGGACGACTAGTTCAGTTCTGAGTCGGACGAGAGTCCGATGTGTTCTCAGCAACAAGGGCGCGCAGAAACGCCGCGCTTTCTCGCAACGATTGGCGAGCTTCGGGAACGAGGTGTGGCGCAAGTTGCCAGGCGTGCGGAACGACCGGCCAAACCTTTAGTTCAACGCGAACGCCTGCGGCCCGGGCTTTTTCAGCCAAACGTGTGGAATCGTCGCGCAGAACTTCATCCTCGCCGACGTGAATGAGAAGCGGCGGAAGCCCAGTGAGATTGGCATAGAGCGGAGAAGCGATCGGGTTGCGTGGATCCTTCTCACCCAAATAAAGGCGTGCGCTGAAAGCCACGTCCGGTCCATGGAACATGGCACAGCTTTCGGAGTTGGTGCGAATAGATTCACCGGTGGCGGCGAGATCGGTCCACGGCGAGAACAGTGCGGCTCCCGCCGGAAGAGGATTCCCTTCTTCGCGAAGCGTCAGGAGGAGAGAGAGCGTGAGGCCGCCGCCCGCGGACTCCCCGCTGACGACAATGCGCTCGGGCGAATAGCCTTCGCCCAGAAGTCCGCGATAAACCGCCACCGCGTCATCGACTGCGGCTGGAAATTGATTTTCTGGCGCGAGACGGTAGTTCGGCGCGAAAACGCGGAATCCTTGACGCGCGAACGATACCGTAATCGCCCGGTGCGTCTGCGCCGAACATCCAAAATAACCGCCGCCATGCAAATACAGAAGGACCGCGTTTGCCGAGCCAGTTCCCTCCACCCATTCACCGGGAACGCCGCCGACTTGCGCGGGAGAAATGCGCACATCAGCGGGCACCTTATAAGGATCAGGATTTAGAATTTTGCGTGCGACGCGATAGTCGCGCACACCTCGGAGTTTACGTTTGACCCGCCATTTGATGATCCACACTGAGAGATGAGCTTGCCAGCTTGCCATGTTTGATGCTTTCCGTTTTTCGCCTGAGAGACGACGAGAGAATAGCAAAGTTCGCAGGCGAGTAGGCTATACGGCGAGAACTACTTTGCCGAACTGTGATCCTGCTTCGAGATACGCGTGCGCGGCGGCAGCTTCCGCGAGCGGAAAAACGCGATCCACGATTGGCTTGAGGCGGCCTGCAGCGACGAGCTTCATGACTGTCAGGAGTTCTGACTTCGCTCCCATGTAGGACCCGAGCAGAGAAAGCTGGCGGCTGAAAAGAAAACGGAGATCGATCTTTGCATCGTACCCGGTCGTTGCGCCGCAAGTCACCAGGCGGCCGGCGAGAGCGAGGCTAGCCACACTTTCGTCCCACGTCGCGGTGCCTACATGCTCGAACACCACGTCTACGCCCCGCTTGTTCGTGATGCGGCGGACTTCGTCGCGGATTCTTTGGGTCTTGTGGTTGATGACGTAGTCGGCGCCAAGCTCGCGGGCCTTCGCGAGTTTTTCATCAGTTCCTGCCGTGGCGATGACGCGCGCGCCGAAAAACTTGGCGACTTGTATTCCAGCGGTTCCAACGCCACTGCCGGCTCCTAGAATTAACACGTCTTCCCCCGGCTGAAGTTCAGCGCGCGAGACGAGCATGTGCCAGGCCGTCTGAAAAACGAGCGGGATGCTCGCCGCCTCTTCAAAGGAAAGATTCTCGGGATAGGGCATGCAGTTTACTTCCGGGCAGCGAACAAATTCGGCGCAGCCGCCATCGATCATGTAGCCCAAGTTTGTGAATTGTCGGCAGCGATTGTCGTGGCCGGAAAGGCATGCAGCACATTTGCCGCACGTCACGCCGGGAGCGAGCACTACTTTTTGGCCAACTTTAACCGTCGTTACATCGGCACCAATTTGCGCGACTTCTCCCGATACATCGCTTCCGGGAATGTGCGGTAGCGGAATCGGGACGTTGGGCAGCCCGGTGCGCACCCAAAGATCGAGACGATTCAGCGCGCAGGCTTTGACGCGGACGAGCACTTCATTCGCGCGCAACACGGGCTCCGGCGCATCCTCGTATTTCAATACTTCCGGCCCACCGTGCTGATGGAATCGAATCGCCTTCATCCACCCTCCCATTTTTCGATATAGAGTCGCAACCTAACACGTCACCGAAATCGTGTCCACCCACTGGCGATCCACCGCGACGGGCCACTGTGATCCATCGTTTTTCCGTGGCGCTTGCTCAGACCGCAACCGGAGCCCGACGCTTTAGCGACAAATGAGCACACTCTATTGACGAGCGCTTGCGAAAACATCACCTCAGCAAGACACTGGCACGGTGAACAAGGCACCGCAGAAGCTCACTTTTGCAATCGTCGGAATTGCTCTCGCTTGTGTCAGCTGGCTTGCAATAAAGCAATCCCGTTGTAAACAGCGCAATGAGGTCTTCGCACGCAAAGTTGAAATCATTAAGCAAGATGCCAGCGAAGAGCTTAAGTTGGGGACAAAGAAGGCCGACGTTACCCGCTTCTTCATGAAACACAGCATCCCCTTTACTATCGTTGGGCTTGAAGCATATGGAACTTTAGAAACTTCTGGATGCGCTCCACTCGGCTGCGGTTCAGATAGGGCCATAATCGGCATACGTGTGAAGCTTGATGAAACTGGTGCTGTGGCTGGAGAGGCTGTCGTCGTTGGAATGTATACGGACTGCGTGTAGCCCGGGCCCGTACATTGACACGACCAATGACGCGCCGTAGGCTGAGGGCGGAGGCCGAGCGTGGACCTGTTCGAAGAAATCGTAAAAATGCGGCGCGCGGGGCTGCGCGGAGCGTTGGCCACGATTGTGCACACGAACGGCTCGATCCCCAGCTACGAGAGCTCGCGAATGCTTGTGCGAGACGATGGAACGATCATGGGAACGATCGGCGGAGGCTGCGTGGAGGCAGAGGTTTGGGCTGCCGCTAAGGAAG
The DNA here is from genome assembly GCA_963740015.1 of uncultured Acidobacteriota bacterium. Lineage (GTDB taxonomy): Bacteria > Acidobacteriota > Terriglobia > Acidiferrales > UBA7541 > Acidiferrum. The sequence continues at coordinate 29,873 of CAVUCM010000058.1, forward strand.
TGATGCATAAGGAAGCGCCGCGCAAGATGGTTTTTAATTTGAACAATGAGGCGAGTTATGACAACGGCCTCATTTGCGGCGGCACGCTGGAAGTTTTCGTGGAACCTATACTGCCGCAGCCTATCCTTTATCTCTTTGGAGGCGGGCACGTTTCGATGGCTGTGGCGAAGGCCGCCAGCGCCGCTGGATTTGGCATTGCGGTCATCGACGACCGAGAGGCCTTTGCCAACCCTGAACGGTTCGCCATGGCGCAAGAAATTTATACGAGCTACGAGGACGCCTTCGAAAAGATTCGTCCAAATGTTGCCAGCTATCTGATCATCGTTACGCGCGGCCACAAGGAAGATATGCGCGTGCTCGGCTGGGCCGTCCGAACGTCTGCGCGCTACGTCGGGATGATTGGAAGTAAACGCAAAGTCATTTCGGTATTCAAAGCGTTAGAAAACGAAGGATACCGTCCTGAGGAATTTCGACGCGTCTACGCGCCCATGGGTCTGGAGATTGGCGCGCTTGCTCCGGAAGAAATTGCCATCAGCATCGTTGCGGAATTGATTGCCGTTCGACGCAATGCGGAATCGGCTGCGCACAAAAAATTGGTTTACGAACCGCGCCCTGCACTAACGGAACGCTGAAAGCGGAAAGAGGCGGCATGCTGGCTGCCATCATCCTCTCGGGCGGCGCATCGCGCCGGATGGGCTCGCCAAAGGCGCTGCTCTCCTATCAGGGCCGGCCATTCCTTGAACATTTGCTGGACGTAGCCCGCCATCCAAGAATCGGCGTGCGCCGTGTGGTGCTGGGAGCCGATGCGGAGCCTATCGCGAAAGAAGTAAATCTGGCTTCCGATGAGATCGTCATCAATGAGGACTGGGAAAAAGGCCAATTGAGTTCCATTCAGGCGGCGCTGCGGAGCCTCCCTCCACAAACGGAGGGCATCATTCTCTTTCTGATTGACCACCCTCTTATAAGTTCAACGCTTGTCAACGAATTAGTGGAAGCCTTCTACAGTTCCGGTAAGTCCATCGTGCTTCCGGTTTACGAAGGCAAGCGAGGACATCCTGTTATTTTTTCTTCGGCACTGTACGAGGAATTGAAGAACGCGCCGCTCGACACGGGAGCGCGCTCCGTTGTTTGGGCGCACTCCGGCGAAGTTCAGATCGTGCAGACGAATGAAGAAGGCTGCGTCCTCAATCTGAATGATCCAGGCACGATGCAGAGGGCTCTTGGCAGTTGATGGCCGTCTTGCCGGGTTCTTTCGATTACGCCAATTTTGCGAGCAACAGCGTGAGGGCGTCTATGGCGAGTTGCACGCCGTGAAAGGTGGCTGGTGGTAGTCCGCCCAAAGCTTCGGAGATGGTCTCAGCTGTTATCAAGCGCGCTGCTGCGACGGTGCAGCCCGTGAGACGCTCCGTCAAAAATGATGCGGAGGCGATCGAAGTCGTGCATCCGCGACACAGGAAGCGTGCTTCAGTGATTGCGCCACCCTCGACGCGAATTGCCAGCTCGAGAATATCGGCGCAAACAGGATTCGTCGCTTGCACTTCCGCTGTAGAGTTCGCCAGCTTGCCGGCGTTGCGCGGATTCCGAAAGTGTTCGAGGACAAGTTCGCTGTACACAGAACTATCGTAGCCCAACTTGCGCCGCACATTTCAACTTGAGCGTAAAGCTCAACACTAGATTGCAGAATCGGACAATCACTCCTACACTTTCGTTGCGCACCGCGGCAAACAGCCTGAACATATCAATAGCGCTTCGATCTGACCATGCCACGACTAATCATTGAACGACCCGACGCCCCGCCGCGTCTCTATGAGCTGAAGGAAGGCTCCACGATTCACATTGGGCGAGCCGCGTCCAACGACATCACGCTTCCCCACTCGAGCATTTCCCGTAGTCACGCGCTGCTTGAAGGCAATCATGATGTTTGGATTGTTAGGGACCAGCGCAGTGCCAACGGCGTTCTGGTGAACGGCGTGCGCATCGAACACGCGGAGTTGAAGAGCGGCGACGTCATTGGGCTTGGCGACATCAAGCTGCGTTTCGAAAACATGATGAGTGGCACCGTTGTGGCGAAAACTTCGCCGGAGCTGGCCTCGCACCTGACGCAAATCCTGGATCAAGAAAGTGTCGCAAAACTTTTGGAGCGCTCGAAGAACCAGCCGCCTTCGGACTTGACGGGCTCGCGTGTCGATACGGAGGGGCGCGTCGAATATCTCAAGCGTGAGAATCGTTTGCTCACTCTCCTCTATCAAGTCAGCCGGGCTCTGGGTGACAAAACCACCGTTGAAGATGTGACGGAATGCGTGCTCGACCTTGTCCTTCAGATTGATGGAGCGGAACGCGGTTACGCGATGTTGCTCACCGAAGAGTCGCTTCGCGCTGCGCCGCACGCCGCGGCAGGCTACACCTTTTTGCCTGCGATCCTCCGCTATCGGCGAGCTCCCAAAACGGCCACGCCGCAAATGGCGCTCTCGCGAGCCATCATTCAACAGGTTATGGAGAGCAAGGGGCCGCTACTGGTGATGGACGCGAAGGAAGACGCGCGATTCTCTGGTAGCCAGAGCATGGCCATTTCCGGAATGCAATCGGCGATGTGCGCGCCGCTGGCGAGCCGCGATCGGCTGTTCGGATTGCTGTACGTCGACAACCTTTCCAAGCGCGGCACTTTTCTGCAGGAGGATCTGGAAGTTTTCGCGGTTATTGCGGCACAAGCGGGGCTGGTGATCGACCAGGTTATGGCGAAAAGTGAAGTGAAGCGCCAGGGAGTGCAGCTGAGCGCGCTTGAGCGTTTTCTTTCGCCCGCCATTTCCAGAAAAATTACCGCAGAAGCTGCTGATATCCGCCTCGGCGGAGAGAGTCAGCGCATTACTTTGCTTTTCGCTGACGTGCGCGGTTTTACCACCATGGCTGAAACAATGAAACCTCGCGAGGCCGTGGAAGTACTGAATGAATTCTTCGCACGAATGACCAACGTTATTTTCGAGCACGACGGAACGCTCGACAAATATCTTGGCGATGGATTGATGGCTCTTTTTGGGGCACCATTCGCCTTGCAGAATGATGCGGAAGCGGCTGTTCGCGCTGCAGTGGACATGCAAAAAAGCCTCGCAGAGCTAAACAAAATCTCGGGCCGGCCGCCTCTCAATATTGGAATCGGCATTCATACTGGAGAAGCGGTGGTGGGCTTCCTGGGGACGGAACGGCGCATGGATTACACCGCGATCGGCGACACGGTCAATGTGGCTTCGCGGCTGACGTCTCAAGCGGGGCCCGGACAGATTGTGATTTCCAACGCGACGCATGCCCAAATAGGGCGCGAACTTTCGTGCTGTCCTCTCTCGGCAATGAAATTGAAAGGCCGCGCCGAGCCGATTGATGTTCACGAAGTTCTCTGGCGCGATCCGTTGCCGCAGAATCGCGGCGCTCAAGAAACCAAGCCTGAAGCGATCCTTCTGGATTGAGGCGCGGTTAACTTGCATTTCTTAATTTAATGCGCGGGAGCGGGACTCCGCGTGTTTGCTACTCTCGCGGGAAGATATTTCTTCTCCACCGAAGCAACCACGACATAGTTAGGGTCAACCATTTCTGTCAGATGAATCTTGCCGACTTTTGAGAGCAGTTCGTAGGCGTCCAGCTCGGAGAGTCCGTAGTCGGCGTGAATCCACGCCACCAGTTCGGTGAACGCGATGCGCACGGCGTCGTCTACTGGCCGGTAAATGCCCGTGGTCATGATCTCCTTGTCGTTCTCGAACCTGGGCCAGCCGGTGCTCTTCTTTTTCATCACGTCAAATTGCAGGCGGACACGCATCGGCACCTCGATTGCGCTGCCGGCAACTTCGCCGTCACCCATCGCCGCGTGTCCATCGCCAAAGTAAAATAGCGCACCCGCAACACTTACCGGCAGATATAGAGTGTTGCCTACGCTGACTTCCGGGGCATCCATATTCCCGCCAAATTCAGCAGGGACGATCGAGCTGCGCGCTTCGCCATTAGCCGGCGCCACACCGATACAGCCGAGAAATGGGTGCATCGGAATTTTGACTTTAAAGCCGGAGTCGAGTGCCTGAAATGTCGCTGTGTTATCCGCGTGATCGACCGGATAAAACCAAATCTTTTCTGACAGCGGTTCTTTTTCGAGCATCGGGGTGTAATGCGTGGAATTGATCGCTCCAAACCCTGGCGAGAAAGCACCTACTCCTTGATTGCCGTCGACCTGCAAATCGAGGATTCGCACCACTAGCGTATCTCCGGGCTCCGCACCTTCGATGAAAAATGGTCCCGTGAGCGGATTATCACCCTTGGCCATCGCTGTCGTATCCCCGGGCTTCTGAATGCCGTTGCCAAAGCAATCGAGCGAATTCGCATCGAGGATATTTCCAGGGCGCAAACGTGCCACGGGCGGAGCAACGCCGAAGACGTACTTCACGTTGTCGATGGAGCCTTTATAATCCACAACTTGTTTGTCGGCGTCTTTAGCGGCGTCCTGGCTTGCCTGTGGAATGGCGTGGCAATTCGCGGCGGCGGTTAGCGCAAACAAACTTGCAACCAAGATGGGTCTCATAGATGGTCACCTCAGAAAGAATTCCGTGAGTGCAACATACGCCAAAGACGAAGTCAATCGTCAACCGCACGGGACCAAGAAACAAATGTTGCACATTCACGGGAGAGTGTTGCGTTTGTTGCGCCCGCGTGATACAACGCGCCCACAGGAATGCAGAAAATAATTTCTATATTCGATGCAGTTAGCCCAATACCGCGAGCGGCCGCCCGTTCGACATTTTATACCGGAGAATCATCATGCAAAATGTGGCTCACGATCGTAATTCGCGGAGTCTTCTGCGTGTCCTTGCGTGGCTCTTCGCCGTCGCCCTTCTGGCTCCTGTATGGGCGACTGCTCAGGAGAAACCACTCGCTCCGTGGGATACCACGAAAGCTCGAGGCGTGACCCGGGATATCGACTTTGATACCAGCGAAGGCACGTGGATGTCGCTCGACGTTTCGCCCGATGGCAAATGGATCGTTTTTGATCTCCTCGGACACGTTTACCGCATGCCATCAACGGGCGGCAAAGCGGAACCCTTGACGCAGGATTCCGGCGTGGCCTTGAACATGACGCCGCGTTTTTCTCCCGATGGCAAGACCATCGCGTTTATTAGCGATCGTAAAGGCCAAAACAATCTGTGGCTCATGGACGCCGACGGCAAAAATCCACGCGCCGTGTTCAACGACAAGACGCTACGCGCACTAGGCCCCGTTTGGACACCGGACGGAAACTACATCATCGTCCAGCGCCAGGGCACGCGGCGCGGCGGTTCACCTTTCGCGTGGTCGCTTGTCATGTACCACAAGGACGGCGGCTCGGGGATCGTACTCGTGGGAGACGACAAAGGACCAAGTTGGCATTCTATTTCTCGCGACGGAAAGTATCTCTACTTCGACGTCCAAGTCTGCTCGCCGCTTCCCTTCGGACATACCGATCCGATGCTCGGCTGCGCGCAGATTAACCGAATGAATCTGCAAACTCGCAAAGTCGAAGAAATCACCGGCGGCCAAGATGAGCAGCAGGACCGCGGGACAAGCGATGGGGCAATCGCGCCTGAGGTTTCCCCTGACGGCAGATTCGTCGCTTTCGGTCGACGTGTTCCCGATGGAACTGAATCGTACAAAGGACATGTGTTCGGGCCACGCACCGCGCTATGGCTCCGCGATCTGCAAACCGGCGAAGAACGCCTGCTCATGGATCCATCGAACTCGACGAGTCCGACGAGATTTCTCGGCAGATGACTATCCTGCCGGGAATGGTTTGGAGCGCGGACGGCAAGTCCATGGTGCTTTCGCAAGGAGGAAAGATTCGGCGGCTGTGGGTTGAAAACGGAAAAGTCGAGAACATTCCGTTTACGGTGCATGTGCACCGTACCATTTCCGAAATGGCCTATTCGCCGATTCCCTTTCACGATGCCGCATTCGAAGCGAAGTTTATTCGCTGGCAAACGGCTTCACCTGACGGCAAGCGCATCGCGTTCCAGGCGATTGACAAGCTCTGGCTCATAGATTTGCCCAATGGCAAACCAAGGCGGCTGACGCCGGAATCGTTCATTCCTGGAGAATTTTCTCCGGCGTGGTCGCCTGACGGGAAGACCTTAGCCTTCACAAGCTGGGATGATGAAAAGCGCGGATTGCTTTGGACTGTCGCAGCTAACGGCGGCGAGCCGCATGCCGTAACCAAAGAAACCGGCGAATATCGAATCCTACATGGAGCGCGGACGGAGCGACGCTCGCATGGCGGGCTCGGGCGCCACACTGCGCGGCCGCAACGGGCTCGGAATGAGTGGCACGAACGTTCTGGAACCTGCAAACCGGCGAAGCTCAGAGATCGTGCGCGTTGGCAGTCAGGAAGTCCTCGCGGCCGCCCGCAATTTGGTCCGAATGGGAAATCTATTACGAGCATCGCTCCGAGCGCGGCCAGGTGCTTTTTCCATGGTAAAAGCATCATCGGACTTCGTCTCCGTGCAAATCGATGGTTTGTACTGCCGCGTTCACGCTTCGTTTCCGCACGCGACTATCGTGCAAATCTCACCCAGCGGGCAGCAACTCGCGTATCAGGAAGGCGACAATGTTTACGTCGCTCCCCTGCCGCTGAATGTAACCGGGCAGGAATCCATTAAGCTCGATCGTAGCGCGCCGATTTTCACGATTAAAGCCGCCAGCCTCGACGGCGGCATGTATCCTCACTGGCGCGACG
>CAVUCM010000059.1:0-20455 GCA_963740015.1 uncultured Acidobacteriota bacterium
AGCAACCAATTCTTCATTTGATAAATCCAAATAGCAATGGGATGGCGCCATCGTATCTCAGATAGTTGCTGACGGGGAGATTATGGCCTCCGACACCCTTCCGTCGAACAGCTCATCGGCTCACTTGGCGTCTCTCCAGTCCCTTAACACACTCGCTTGCAGCCACGTCTATCCCTTCAACGATTTACACAAGAGGAGCGAACCATGTCCCACAAGGCTACTTTGCTTCTATACGCCCTGGCTTTCGGCCCCCTCGTGCCTGCGCAGAATGCCGCCGCGCAGGATGAAAAGATAAAAATAGAAGACCAGCCGCTAAGCGTGATGGCCCAGTTCTCAACAGCCCCAGTTGCGGACTGTAATTCCGGCAATGGCGTAATCGTGCAGTTCCACTATATAGGGACGAAACCCCTTCGAGCCTACCTCGTTTCACTCGCTCCCGCTTATTCTGCGCCCGTCAAGACTCTCACGAAGCAAATCATTCAAGAGGTTCGCGATTCGCGCGAGCCGATTGTCAATGGCGCGGAGTGGACGCGCACCATCTGCTCAGTCGTCAACGCCAATGCGGGAACCGCCGCTAGGGTTATCCCAATTGTGGATGCCTTGAGGTTCGCGGACGGTTCGATCTGGGGACCTGGATCGCTGCCGGAATCGCATCAACTCTTCGGCACAATGGATGGCATGGACTTCAGCGTGAAGACGAGCGACTTGCTGAGGTATGTGTCTCCTATCCTGCCGCGCGGTGGGCCGGTTCCTGTGGAAGACATTCAATTCCAGACGATTGGACCGCTGCGGATCGAGACGGGCACTTGGCACGAGGAAAATGGAACGGCGCTGGCAGCGTTGCAGGCGACCAACGTCGGCACCGCCCCGATTCGCGCGTTTGTGTTTGCGACGATCTTTTTAGATCCCAATAGCGGGGCAAAAATCCGCAGCGTCACAACCAAGGAGCTCGAGACACAGGGAAACCCGTCTCACTATCTCTTGCCAGGAGCGAGTTGGGTGGCCGGGCCACGTAAGTTTTCGTACTTGGCCGACGGAAGTCGCGCCAGTTACAAGATCACACTGGACCTGGTCGTGTTTGCCGACGGCTCGACATTCGGGCCGAAGAAGGGACGGGAGTCCGATGAGGTGCTGGGCATGTTGCGTGGCATCGACAGTGTGAATCTGGCGAACCACGGCGCGCCGGCGACTCAGAACCAATGAACGGAGGCAAAGGCCGCTGGCTGGTGATTAGGTTTTTGTTGCAGCGTTTACTTCGTAGGTAAACTGAACTCGGCGACTTGCCACGATAGCCAAACGTTATAGAGTAAAAAGATGGCCGAAGTTCCATACAAGGTTTACGTCATAGTTGACCGCGATTTCGGAGAGAAGATGATACAGCTTGATCAAGGCGCACCTGTGTGGATCGTAGACACCACGACAAATAAGCCCGTGGTTCAACGCTTTTGGAACGAGCATCCAGATAAAGGCCACCTTGCCGGGATCACCACCTTCGACGACGTGAGAACTTCATCTCCCGAGGACATCCAACTAAGTCATCTGGATACGATTGAGCTACATCATGGGCCTTACTCCGCAGATCCACCGTTCACTATGATCGAAGTTTTCGGTACCGAACTTACACATAAGGCCAAGAGCCGGTTGTCCGAGTATGGTTTCAATGAATTTCAGATCATCCCTAGCGGATTCACGGCAATCAGGCCCAAGCCGTTGGCTTAGGCGCGTGGCAGTCACTGCCGCTCTCCAACCGGGTAGAACTCCCCAAGGATGTTTTGCCCTCACCACGACTTTTGAAGAAGAGGGGGGCGCTTCGCAGAAATCGTGTGGCGGAGTAAGATGGTGAACCTTGAAACGAAGTGAGACTTACGAGCCAGAACTAACAGATCGATAGGACAACCGAGATGACTACTGAAGCTAACGAACGGATGCAGAGGCCCCTTGAGGCGGTGGACCCGGCAATTGCGGAGTTGTTGCAGGAAGAGGCGCAGAGGCAGGCGACTGGGTTGGAATTGATTCCGTCGGAGAACCTTGTTTCTGAGGCGGTGCTCGAGGCGATGGGGTCGATTTTTACAAACAAGTATGCGGAGGGGTATCCGGGGAAACGGTATTACGGCGGTTGCGAGTACGCGGATAAAGTAGAGCAGTTGGCGATTGACCGGGCAAAGGAATTGTTTGGCGCGGAGCACGCCAATGTGCAGGCGCATTCGGGGACTTCGGCCAACGTCGCGGTGTATATGTCTACCTTGCAGAAGGATGATGTGGTTTTGGGGATGAATCTTTCGCATGGCGGCCATTTGACGCATGGGCATCCTTTGAATTTTTCGGGACGGATGTACAAGTTTATAGCGTATGGAGTGAAGAAAGAGGACGAGCGGATTGATTATGACGAAATCGACCGGCTGGCGTTGGAGCACAAACCGAAGATGATTGTTGCGGGGGCCAGCGCGTATTCGCGGATTATCGATTTCGGGAGAATTGCGAAGGCGGCAAAATCCGTGGGGGCGTTGTTTTTTGTTGATATGGCGCACATCGCTGGGTTGGTGGCGGCGGGAGTTCATCCTAGTCCGGTCCCGCATGCCGATATAGTGTCGACGACCACGCATAAGACTTTGCGAGGGCCGCGCGGCGGATTGGTTTTGTGCAAAGCGGCCTTTGCCAAGGAATTGGACAAGCTGACTTTTCCGGGGACGCAGGGCGGGCCTTTGGTGCACACGATAGCGGCAAAGGCAGTGTGCTTGAAGGAAGCGATGGAGCCGAGCTTTAAGGAATATCAGAAACAGGTGGTGGCTAACGCGAAGGCTTTGGCGGCCGCGATTGCAAAGCGCGGATTCCGGATTGTAACAGGCGGGACGGACAACCATGTCTTCTTGATCGAGGTGCATTCGCGTGGGATTACCGGGAACGATGCGGAGAAAGCGCTGGACCGCGCGGGAATTACTGTAAACAAGAACTCGATTCCGTTCGATCCTCTGCCCCCGATGAAGGGCGGCGGAATCCGTTTGGGAAGCCCATCGGTGACGACACGCGGTATGCGCGAAGCGGAGATGGATCAAATCGGCGGCTGGATTGGCGAAATTCTGTCGCATCTGGGCGACGCGGAAACGGAACAGAGGGTGCGCAAGCAGGTCGCGGAATTCGCCGCGCGCTTCCCGATTTACGAGTCGCGTGTGCGCGGAACATCTCGCGCAGAACACGCGAGCGTGTGAAGTTTAAATGATACCCGGCGTTATTGACGCAACGCTTGCCTTCGAGAAGTGGCTGAGCGCTCAACTTCCGATTATCAAGCAGGACCTGCGCCTCAAGCATCGATTGATGGCGGAAGCCGCTTTTCCGTATTTTCGCGCAACCTTTTACCGGTGGTTGCAGCTTTGGCCGGAAGTCTGCGGCGAACTGGCGAAAGCGCCCAAAGTTCTGGCGGTGGGCGATTTGCACGTCGAGAATTTTGGAACCTGGCGAGACCTGGAAGGGCGGCTCATCTGGGGAGTGAACGATCTGGACGAGGTTTATCCGTCATCCTACGCAATCGATTTGGTGCGGCTCACGACCAGCGCTTATTTGGCGATTCTTGGCGAGCATCTCAGCATGCAGCGCCGCGAGGCTGCGGAAGCGGTCGAACAAGGCTATCGCGACTCGCTGGCGGCCGGAGGGAAACCGTTTATTCTGGCGGAAGATAACCAGTGGTTGCGCCTGATTGCCCTGAGCAAGCTGCGCGACCCCGTTCATTTTTGGGCGAAGCTGACACACTTGCCGCCTTTTACCGCAAAAGCTCCAGACGAAGTGCGTCAACTGCTCGAGGAATCGCTGCCGCCCAAGAGTGTGTATCAGCTCAAAAAGCGAATCGCAGGCCTCGGCAGTCTGGGGCATCCGCGGATAGTGGCGGTTTCGTCCTCGGGCGGTGCCTACATCGCGCGCGAAGCCAAAGCCATTCGACCTTCAGCGTCCGCATGGCACAGCGGGACATCGTCGGCTGTCGTCTATGGACCGAGGCTCATCGGACGCTGTTTGCGTGTCCTGGACCCCTTCGTTCACTTCCACAACAGGTGGGTGGTGAGACGGCTGGCGCCCGACTGCTCACGCATCGAGCTGGTTTCCTTGGCGGCAGAACGGGACGAAGCGCGGCTACTTTATTCGATGGGATGGGAAACGGCCAACATGCACTTCGGTTCGCCGCTGGCGATTCCTGAGGTCAAGCGCGATCTGGCACAGAGAAAAGGCCGCTGGCTGCACAAAGCCTCTAAAGCAATGTGCAAAGCCACGCTTAAAGATTGGGAAGACTGGCGCAAAGGCTGGAAAAAGCTGACGAAGTGAATTTCGGAAGCGCTCTCGCGCATCTACTGGACTGCTCGTTCCGTAGGACTCTCAGCGAACAGAAAAGGCCCGAATGGTGGGGATTTTGCCTACTGTCCTTGCCCGCTTCCTTACTCCGCCAGTGCGGCTGACCCAAGACTGTCCCACGGGTCAGTAGATTCTTGAAGAAAGTACGCGTAGGTTCAAGAAGGACTGGGATGGGAACCGAAATCGCGACACTGCTCTCCGCTGTACTGAACACCAACTGGGTGAATGCAATATTCTCTTGGGTTACGTCGAAGCGGTCATTTTCTCTTGTGACCGCAAAACGGTGAACCCAGCCAAGCCCGGCACCCGGGCGGTGAGTGTCCTTCTTTTGCAGAGCGCGGCAAGTTTCCAGCTTCCCGGGGGAGTCCTAATCCTAGCCCATCCTGAAAAGGACGGGGGCAACGAGGTGAATCAATGATGGACACGGAAGCGTTCCGGGAATTCAAGACCGGCTTGACGTTGTTGCGAGACAACTACGCGGTAAAGGCGCTACCGCACATGAAGAAGGCGGTAGACCTCGATAGAAACAATCCGTACTACATGTCTTATCTGGGAGTTGTGCTGGCGCGCTCCGAGCAGAAGTGGGGCGAAGCCGAGCGGCTTTGCGATACGGCGGTGCGGATGAAGCGAAACCAGGCGCAGCTTTATCTGAATTTGGCGGAAGTGTACGCGACAGCAGGCCGGCGAGACGAAGCAGTCGAAGCGCTGCAGTCCGGTCTGAAATTCGCCCGGCGAGATGTGCGGTTGACGATCGCCATGAACCGTCTAGTCGAGCGGCGTCCTCCCGTGCTGACATTCCTGACGAGGCAGCATCCGATCAACCGGCAGCTGGGAATCATCCGGCACAAGACTTTGCGAATGTTCGGACAAGATTAATTTCGAGTTCTCTCCAACCCCAAAGCAAGAAGGGGCGGGTGGCCATAAGCCATCCGCCCCTTTTTGTTTCTAAAAATAAGTTAAAAGTCGCTGAACGCGCGAGCTACCTGCGCGTCGCCCAGGAGTCGTTGAAAGTGGGCTGTTGCGTCCCCATTTCCATGAGGATTTTCAGGCCGACGCCGAACATGCCGGTCGAAAGAGGATCTCTGCGCACAACTTCCGCGAGGTATTCGCGATTCATCGCCATAGGACTTTGCGAATAAGGCAAAGTCACAAAAAGGCGCATGCCAATCTCATAGCCAGGTTCACTCGTCTGGAAATAAACGCCGGTGCGAGAAACGCTGAGGGTTCCGCGCATATCGTCGAAATGTTCCTTCTCAGGATCAGAAGGGCGAATACGCATGAGCTGGGTAATTTTGCAACGGCGACTGCCGCGTCGTTCTTGAGTTGTGATTTTTGCAGCGGCCGTGCCTGTAGTGCTGGGTGTTTTGCCCATAATGCTTTGCTGGGTCTCCATGAATACCTTGCCTCTCGCTGATGGGACGATCTAGAGAGAGTGTAAGGCCGCGGTAAAACAAAACCTATAGAGGAGCCGTACCGCTTGAGAGTAGGACGCTCCAAAACGATGATAGTACGGAAGTACTGCGAAAGGAAGAGAGCGAGGATGGGTATTTTTGCTAAAGAGAAGAATAAGAAGGATTTAATGGAGCCGTTCCGAACTGAAGCGGCGGGCGAGTCTTAGTACCGATGTGGGACTAGGTAGAACTGTGGTCCCCAGGAAGTCCGGCCCTAAGAGATAGGTACGATGGAAGATATGCCGGGTGAGGTGGCGGCAGTGGAGAACAGAGTGCGGCTGTGAAATTGCAGAAGTTGATTGCCGTCCGCAAATAGGCGTTCGCTTAGAGGGACGCATTTGCTGGAGTGCAACAAAGATTGCGGGAGAATAGCCGACCATGAATTCAGCGACGCGTCGAACTCCAATTCCAACAGGAACTAGTCAACGCAATGAACTGGTGCGGGCAGAGCGACGCGGCAATTCCCTGTCGGCGGAAGATGCGGCGCGCGCCCGAGCAAGCGGCGCAACAGAGGTGCGGGCACGCGTTTATATCGCCGCGGAGAACCGGCTGTTGCGAGAAGCGCTCTCACGGATGTTAACGAGGCAGGGAGACATCGACGTGGTGGGATTTAATTCCGCCGGGCCATTCCATGTGGAAGGATTGATCGAAGAGAAGGCCGATATCTTGTTGCTGACCTCGCGTGGGAGCTTGGGCGAAGACGTGTTTGTGATTCGCCAAGTGCGCTTGACGGCGCCAACCGTGCGAATCCTGCTCGTGGGAATGACGGAAGACGAAACTGAATTTTTTCAGTACGTGCGCGCGGGAATCCGAGGGTACTTGCCGCGAGACGCTTCGGCGGAAGACGTCCTGGAAGCAATGCATGCAGTGCAGGCGGGGGAAGCGGTGTGCCCTGGGTCTCTGTGCGCACTTTTGTTCCGATTTTTCGAGCGAGAGGCTACCTCGGTACACTCGGCAACTATTCATCCCAGGCTGGGCTTGACGCGGCGCGAGCAGCAGATTGTTCCGCTGATTGCGCAAGGACTGACGAACAAAGAAATTGCGAACCAATTTTGCTTATCAGAGCAGACGGTGAAAAATCATCTTTATCGGATGAAACACAAAGTGGGTGCAGGCGATCGATTTGGGATAGTGCATCTTTGCCGAACACAGGGATTTTTGGTTTAGCGGATTCATAAAGTGAAAGCGAACGGCCCGGAGCGGCGGTGCTACTGGGCATTTCCTACCTTTAGGTGACTTCTTTCCACTAGGTGACTTCTTTCCACCGTTTGTGCGATTCTCTTCCTCGACAAAACTCGAGGAAGTGCCGATGCTCAAGAAATTCAAAGATTTATCCGAAAAAGAGATTCTGGCGCTGGCCATTGCGTCGGAGGAAGAAGATAGCCGAATTTTTGGCGAGTTTGCGGATGCTTTGCGGGAAACCTACCCGGCAACGGCAAAAATGTTTGAGGAGATGCGCGCGGAAGAGGTCGTACACCGTGACCGGCTGTTGGCGATGTTCCGGCAACGATTTGGCGACCACATTCCCTTGATCCGGCGCGAGAACGTGAAAGGATTTCTGCAGCGAAGGCCGACCTGGCTGGTACGACCGTTGGGCGTCAACGTAGCGCGGAAACAGGCTAAGGTGATGGAGATGGAGGCTGCGCGTTTCTATTCGCGTGCCGTCAGCCGCATTACCGATGCGCCCACACGAGAGCTGCTGAATAAACTAGCGGATGAAGAGCGCAAACACGAGGCAACAGCGGACGGCCTCGAAGAGAAACATTTGACGGAGCCTGCGCGGGCGCAAGAGGACGAATCCCACCGCAAACTATTTCTTCTTCAGGTTGTACAGCCCGGGCTCTTGGGGTTGATAGATGGGTCGATCTCAACGCTGGCACCCCTCTTTGCCACAGCATTTGCAACCCATAAGAGCGGGTACGCATTTTCGGTTGGTCTTGCGGCGTCGATAGGTGCTGGCATTTCGATGGGCTTTTCGGAATCGCAATCAGACGACGGCTCGCTGACGGGACGCGGTTCGCCGTGGCTGCGCGGAACAATCACGGGACTAATGACAACGGCCGGCGGCCTCGGACACACCTTGCCATTTCTCATCGGCAACTTCCACGTAGCTATGATTCTGGCATTGATTGTGGTGGCCATCGAACTTACGGCGATTAGCTATATTCGGCATAAGTATATGGACACGACCTTCTTGCAAGCGGCGTTTCAAGTGGTAGTGGGGGGCGTGCTGGTCTTCCTTACCGGATACCTGATCGGTCAGTTCGTAAGGGTGGAGTGAACACGTCGCGCGCCGTTGCCACAATAAAGACTCGGTGAAAATTCAAAGGTCGGTGAATTAGTCCGCCTGCGCTCCAGCCGGGACGGGCACGTGTCCGTGTTTGCGCTTGCCTTGCAGCCATGTTTGCAGACGATCCATATAGATGTAAACAATTGGCGTGGTGAAGAGAGTAAGCATTTGGCTGACGATGAGGCCGCCGATGATGGTGATGCCGAGCGGGCGTCTAAGTTCGGAGCCGACGCCGGTGCCCAGAGCGAGAGGCAACGCGCCGAAGAGCGCGGCCATGGTGGTCATGAGGATGGGCCGGAAGCGCAGCAGACAGGCTTTGTAGATCGCGTCCAGCGGGGAGATATGTTCCTCGCGTTCAACCTGCACCGCAAAATCAATCATGAGAATGGCGTTTTTCTTGACGATGCCGATAAGGAGAATGACGCCGATAAGGGCAATCATATTTAAATCCGAGTTGGTAATTCGAATGGCGAGAATGGCGCCGATGCCAGCCGAAGGAATGGTGGAAAGAATGGTAATGGGATGGATGAAGCTTTCGTAGAGAATGCCGAGGACGATGTAAACCGCGACGAGAGCGGTGATGATCAACAAGAGTTGCGAGGAGCGTGAATCCTGAAAGGCCTGTGCATTTCCCTGAAAAGCCGCGTGGACCGTCCGAGGGACGCCGATTTCGCGAGTGGCCGCTTCGATATCCAGAACGGCTGGTCCAAGAGAGGCGCCAGGAGCAAGGTTGAAGGACAACGTGATCGCTGGAAAAACGCCCTGATGATTGATGGAAAGCGCGGTGTTGGAGGGTTCGTAATGGGAAAAGGCGCTGAGAGGAACTAGTTTGCCACCCGTGGCGGGCACATAAATGGATTTGAGCGCCGCGGGATCCTGCTGCGCGCTCGGCATGACTTCCAAGATGACGTAGTACTGATTGAGGCCCTTGTAGATAGTGGAGACCTCACGTTGGCCGAAAGCGTCGCTCAAAGTGTTGTCAATCGCTTCCATGGAGACGCCGAGGCGGCTGGCGGTGTCGCGATCGACGACGAGTGAGCTCTGCAGTCCATGTATCTGCTGGTCCGAGTTGACATCGCGTAGCTCGGGAATCTTGGCTAGCCTCGCCATGATCAGCGGCGCCCAATGATTGAGGTCATCGAGATTGTCCGCCTGCAAAGTGTACTGGTATTGTGCGGCGCCGAAGCGTGCGCCCACGCTGAGGTCCTGCACAGCCTGGAGAAAGAGTACAGCCCCAGGAACATGCGCCGTTGCCTCGCGAATGCGGCCAATAACCTCGTCGGCGCTTATCTTCCGTTCGCTGAGGGGCTTTAGCTGGGCAAATACGCGTGCGGTGCTGCCGCCACTGCCGCCGCCAGTGAAGGAAGTGACCGTATCGATGGCAGGATCCTTCATTACGATATCCGTGAACTCGCGCATCTTCTGCGACATGGCCGCAAACGATAAATCCTGATCGCCCTGAATGGCGCCGTTGATGCGGCCCGTATCCTGCTGCGGGAAAAAGCCGGAATTAACGTTCACAAGCAGGTAAGCGGCAAGCACAGCGGTTAGAAAGGTCATACCCAGAATCAGCAACTGGCGGCGGAGAACCCAGCGGAGAGAAACATCGTAGAGATGAAGGAACCAGTTAAAGGCGGATTCAAAGAGATTGTAGATCCAGTTGTGCTTGCCACTTTCATGCTTGAGAAAACGCGCGCACATCATGGGCGTGGTAGTGAGTGAAACAAAGAGCGAGACGACGATAGCCACGCTGAGGACTACCGCAAATTCGCGGAAGAGGCGCCCGACAATTCCGGGCATCATCAAAATAGGAATAAATACAGCGATGAGCGAAGTGCTCATGGAGAGCACGGTGAAACCAATTTCGCTGGCCCCTTTCATGGCAGCGGCAAAAGGCTTCATGCCGTTCTCAATGTGGCGAGTGATGTTCTCGATGACGACGATGGCATCGTCCACGACAAAGCCGGTACAGATGGTGAGGGCCATAAGCGAGAGATTGTCCAGGCTGTAGCCGAAGAGATACATCACGCCGAAAGTGCCGACGAGCGACAGCGGAACAGCCACGCTGGGGATGATGGTCGCCCAAGTGCTGCGGAGAAAAGCGAAGACCACCAGGATAACGAGAATGATCGAGATGATCAGGGTGATTTCGACGTCGTGAACGGAAGCGCGAATGGTGACGCTGCGATCGATGGAGACGGTCAGATGGAGCGAAGGAGAAATCGATGCGCGCAGAACCGGCAGGATGGCATTAATGCGATCGACCGTCTCGATCATGTTGGCGGCGGGCTGGCGGAAGATGGCCAGTAGCACAGAACGCTTTCCGCCGAAAAGACCCAAGTTGCGGCTGTCCGCGACGGAATCGACGACTTCGCCGATGTCTCGAAGCCGAACTGGAGCGCCCGTATGGCCGGCGACGATGAGCGGCATGTATTCGTAGGCTTTAAAGAGCTGGTCGGTATCGCCGACGTTCCATGTTTTGTTTGCGTCGGCGAGAGAGCCTTTGGCCAGATTGGCATTCGCGGATTGCAGAGAACCACGAATGGTCTCGAGACTGATGCCGTAGCTGTTGAGTTGATAGGGATTGGCTTCAATCCGAACGGCGGGACTCGCGCTTCCCCAAACGAAGACCTGGCCGACACCTTCAACCTGAGCGAGCTTTTGCGCCAGGATGGAATCGGCGGCGTCATAAATTTGCGCCGGCCTAAGATTGTCCGAAGTCAGCGCCAGAATCATGATGGGGGCGTCCGCAGGATTGACCTTGCGGTACGTGGGCTGGCCGGGAAGATCGGCTGGAAGCTGATTGCGCGCGGCGTTGATGGCGGCTTGCACGTCGCGAGCGGCAGCGTTGATATCGCGATTGAGATCAAACTGAAGCGTGATGCCAGTGGATCCGAGGCCGCTGGAGGAGGTCATCTGCGTGACACCAGCAATGCGGCCGAACTGGCGCTCGAGCGGAGTAGCAACGGACGAAGCCATTGTTTCCGGGCTGGCACCGGGCAGGCTCGCGCCAACAGAAATCGTGGGGAAATCAACTTGCGGCAAAGGAGCTACAGGTAGAAAGCGAAAAGCAACCGCGCCAGACAAAAAAATCGCAATGGTGATGAGCGCGGTGGCGACGGGCCGGCGGATAAAAGGCGCGGAGAAATTGGTTGAGGAAGTCATTGCCTAATCGCCGTGAGCCGGCTCCTCGAAAGAATTGCCAATCTGAAAAGCGAAGCGGTGGGCCAGCCAGTCGAAAGCGAGATAAACCACCGGCGTAGTGTAAAGCGTCAGCAGTTGGCTAAGGACCAGTCCGCCAACAATGGTAATACCGAGAGGCCGCCGCAATTCGGAGCCAACGCCAGTGCCGAGCGCTAGAGGCAAAGCGCCCAAGAGAGCCGCCATCGTAGTCATCATGATGGGACGGAACCGCAACAGGCAGGCTTCGTAGATTGCGTCGAGCGGTGTCTTCCCTTCCTTGCGCTCGGCCTCGAGAGCGAAGTCAATCATCATGATCGCGTTTTTTTGCACAATACCAATGAGGAGAATGATGCCAATGAGCGAAATGACGCTGAACTCCATGTGAAAAAGGAGCAGAGCAAGGATGGCGCCAACACCCGCGGAAGGAAGCGTGGAGAGAATGGTGATGGGGTGAATATAGCTTTCGTAGAGGACGCCGAGAACAATGTAGACGGTGATGAGAGCCGCAAGGATGAGGATGGGTTCGTTGGCAAGTGATCTAAGAAAGGCGGCTGCTGTGCCTTGAAACGTGGCCTGAACACTGACGGGCATGTTCAAGTCGGACTTGGCCTTGTTGATGGCGTCGACGGCGTCGCCGAGAGCGGCACCGGGAGCAAGATTGAACGAGACCGTGACGACCGGAAATTGCCCCTGATGGTTGATTGCCAAAGCGGTTGCACCGGGCTCGAAACGCGTGAAAGCGCTAAGCGGAACCTGCGGGCTGGGAGCAGAAGTAATGTTTGCCTGTCCATTCGTCGAGATATTGGCTGTCGATCCGGAGGAAGTCTGCGGACTTCCTGAAGATCGTACGTAGATATTCTTGAGAGAGTCGGGATTCTGGTGAAACGAGGGATCGACTTCCAGGACGACACGATATTGATTGAGCTGGGTGTAGATGGTTGAGACCTGGCGCTGGCCGAAAGCGTCGTAGAGCGTGTTGTCAATATCCGCGGGGAGAACACCGAGGCGCGAAGCCGTGTCGCGGTCGATGATGAGCGTCGCGAGGAGGCCTTTGTTAAGTTCGTCACTGGCGACGTCGCGTACGGATGGAATGGACTTCAGTTTCTCGATGAAGCGTGGCGTCCAATAGGCGAGCTCTTTAGGGTCAACATCTTCAAGGCTGTACTGAAATTCCGTGCGGCTGACGCGGTCTTCGACGGTAAGGTCTTGTACCGGCTGCATGAAAAGCGATATGCCGTCGACGCTCGCAAGCTGAGGCTGGAGGCGGCGAATAACGTCGGAAGCGCTGACATTGCGCTGCTCCAATGGCTTGAGATTAATCTGAATGCGACCGGTGTTGAGCGTGGTGTTGGTTCCGTCGATGCCGATGAATGAGGAGAGGCTTTCGACCGCCGGGTCTTTGAGAATAACGTCGGCGAGAGCTTGTTGGTGCTGGGACATAGCGGTGAATGAGATATTCTGCGCGGCTTCGGAGACGCCGAGAATCAGTCCGGTGTCCTGAACGGGAAAGAATCCTTTGGGAATGTAAATGTAGAGCAGGATGGTGCCAACGAGCGTGCCGACGGTGACGAGAAGCGTGATCGCGCGGAACCGAAGCACAAACTTCAGCGTGCGTCCGTAGAAAGCGATGATGGCATTAAAAGCGAGTTCGGACTTGTGATAGAACCAGGTCTGGTCTTCCTCTTTCGTATAGCGAAGAAGTTTGGCGCACATCATCGGAGTAAGGGTGAGCGAGACGAAAGCGGAAATAAGAATGGTGATCGCGAGGGTGATGGCGAACTCGCGGAAGAGCCGGCCGATGATGTCCCCCATGAAAAGAAGAGGGATGAGCACGGCGATAAGAGAAACGGTGAGCGAAATAATCGTAAAGCCGATTTGCTCGGAGCCCTTGAGCGCGGCGTTGAGGGGCGTATCGCCTTGTTCGATGTAGCGGCTGATGTTCTCAATCATGACGATGGCGTCGTCGACGACGAAGCCGGTGGAGATGGTGAGCGCCATAAGCGAGAGATTGTTGAGGGTATAGCCGCAGAGATACATCACACCGAAAGTTCCGACGATGGAAAGCGGTACGGCCAGCGCGGGGATGACGGTTGCGCGCAGGCTGCGCAGAAAAAGGAAGATGACCATGACCACCAGCGCGATGGTCAGCATCAGCGTGAATTGCACGTCTTCGACCGAGGCGCGGATGGTACTGGTGCGGTCGGTGAGAATTTCGATCTTCACGGAGGCTGGAAGAGCCGCCGAAAGTTGCGGGAGGAGTTTTTTGACGCGATCGACCACCGCGATGATGTTGGCGCCGGGCTGACGCTGAATGTTTAGAATGACGGCAGGATTCTTGCCGGCCCAGGCGGCTTGGTTAACGTTTTCTGTGCCGTCGAAAACGGTGGCCACATCGGATAAGCGCACTGGAGCGCCGTTGCGATACGCGATGATCAAGGGACGGTAACTGTCGCTGGAGATGAGCTGGTCGTTCGCGCCAATGGTGTAGGCCTGATGAGGCCCATCGAAGGTGCCCTTGGCCTGATCGACGTTGGCGGCACCCAGCACAGTACGCAAGTCCTCTAAACTTAGGCCGTAGGAAGCGAGCGCTGTAGGATTCGCTTGAACGCGCACGGCCGGGCGCTGGCCTCCGCTGATGCTTACGAGTCCGACGCCCGTGAGCTGGGAAATTTTCTGCGCCAGCGTGGTGTCCGTAAGGTCTTCGACCTTGGAAAGCGGCATCGAGCTTGAACTAAGGGCAAGCGTAAGGATGGGCGCGTCGGCCGGATTGATTTTGTTGTAGATCGGGGGATTCGGAAGCCCTTGCGGGAGAAGATTGGAGGCGCCGTTAATGGCAGCCTGGACCTCTTGTTCAGCAACGTCAATGTTGAGATCGAGATTGAATTGCAGCGTGATGATGGAGCTGCCGAAGGAACTCGTGGAAGTCATCTGGCTCAAACCAGGGATTTGGCCAAACTGGCGCTCCAGCGGGGCGGTGACGGAAGAAACCATGACGTCCGGGCTGGCGCCGGGATAGAAGGTCTGGACCTGAATCGTGGGATAGTCCACCTGAGGAAGCGCAGATACGGGAAGCTGGCGATAAGCGACGAAGCCAACCAGCAGCACCCCGATCATCAGGAGGGTGGTTGCGACTGGCCGCAAAATGAACGGCCGGGACGGACTCATCGAGTCTTACCTGCGGGCTGACTTGGAGCGGACTTTTCGGATTGCGGTCCACCTTGGGCGGCGGGCTGGGCGGATGCTCCTCCAGCGGCGCCATTGGCTGGAGCGGCGTTCGCAATGACCTTGCTGTCATTTTGAAGCTTGTCTTGGCCGTCTATCACGACCACATCACCTGCGCTGAGACCAGAGCTGACACCTATGTTGTTGCCGGTAGTCTGGGCGACCGTGACCATCCGAATCTTCACTGTGTCGCCGCCAGAAACAACGTAAACATACGTGCCCTGAGGGCCGCGCTGAATCGCGGCAGCGGGAACAATGACTACATTTCGCTTGGTATCGACGAGCATGTGGACGTTAACGAACTGATTCGGGAAGAGGACGTTGTTTTCGTTAGAGAAGATGGATTTGAGCTTGTACGTGCCCGTGGTCGGATCGATCTGATTGTCGATGGTGGCGAGTTTACCGTCGGCAATCTTGGTGGTGTCATCGCGATCGTACGCTTGGACGGGAAGCACGCCTCCGCCGCGGATCTTGATAAGTACTTGCTGAAGCTGATCCTGCGGCAGGGTGAAGATGACGGAAATCGGCTGCAGCTGCGTGATAACAAGAAGTCCCGTGGTATCAGTGGCGTGCACAATGTTCCCGATATCCACGAGACGCAATCCTACGCGGCCGCTGATGGGCGCCGTGATGCGGGAATAAACGAGCTGCAGCTTTGCGTTATCGATCGTGGCTTGATCGGCTTTGATCGCGCCTTGATATGTGCCCACCTGGGCTTGCTGGGTATCCACCTGCTGCTTGGGGACCACGCCCTCGTTGTAGAGCGTCGTGTAACGCTCCATATCAACTTGCATGTCGTGGAGTTGCGCCTGATCTTTTGCGAGCTGACCTTCAGCCTGTTCCACCATCACCTGGTAGGGACGAGGATCGATTTCAATGAGCGCATCGCCCTCGTGGACGAACTGACCCTCAGTAAAGTTTACTTTGACGATCTGGCCATCGACGCGGCTGCGGACGGTCACGGTATTGAATGCTGTGACGGAGCCGAGGCCGATGAGATACACGGGAAGATCGCCCTTTTGCGCCGTAGCTACAACGACGGGCACCGGCCCGAACATGCCAAAGTCCCCGGGGCCACCTTTTCCATAGGAGCCAGGAGCGCCCTTAGCGCCGGCCTCGCTCGTCGAGTGGGCTCCGCGGTAGTACCAGATGCCGACAGCGATGACGCCGAGAACGACAATCCAGAGCCACCAGCGGCTTTTGGCGGGCTCTGTCGCGGAAGTCTCACGCGTGCCCCGTTCGGGAAGCTCTATGGAATCAAGATGGCCCATCCGTTCTCTCCTGTCAGTAAAAGCCAATAAAGCCAATGTTTCGAGTGAGTCTGCCGGGCAAGACTTTGGGGGCTATACCTTTGGGATCCCCGCCGAACTCTTTGAGCCTACCGGAAAAACACACCTGCGCCTAGATTGGACGGATTTAGAGAGCAAATGGTTACGAAGCTACCCTCAGTTAGGACGGTCACTGGATCCGGCGGCCTAAATCAGCATAAGGGGTCGTTCGGGGATACTGCCCCGCCCCCCGGATAATTGTAGTGGGCATTCCGGCAGGTGAAAGTTTACACTATCGGCCCGCGAACTCCTGCGAATGGGGCTGGTGGCGTCGGGACTCTGAAAAGGGCTGGTGAATGGAAACATGATAAAGGGCATAATCGTCGGCATTCTGCTCGGGATATTGCTAGTCGCCGCTTGCGGATACTTCTACTTTTCAACCGGTCGCGTCTCAGTAGCAGTAACGGACCCCCCCATGCTATTTGAGAAGAAACTTGCGCATATGGCTCTGGACGCGCGCATCGAGAGAGAAAAGGTTCCTCCCTCGCCTGTGGTTGCCGAGGAAAAGAGCTATTTGAGTGGAGCGGAAGTCTACAAAGAGAACTGCGCGGTGTGCCATGGGCTGCCGGATCAGCCGAAGACAAACATTGCACAGGGGATGTTCCCGCCGCCGCCGCAGCTTTTCCATGGAACTGGCGTCTCGGACGATCCCGCGTCGGAAACATACTGGAAAGCGGAGAATGGCATTCGGTTGACGGGAATGCCGGGTTTCAAAGGTCGTTTGACGGAAACGCAGATTTGGGAAGTAAGCGTGTTGCTGGCAAATTCGGACAAGATACCTGCTTCCGTGAAGGCAGCGTTGATCGCCCCAGTTGCGCCTGCGGCTTCGGATATTCCCCCCGCTGGCGGTTCTATGATGATGATGGCACCCAAGACAAAACCCTAGTTCGCCTTACCTCGGTGCGCCTCGCTCTGCCGCGATGCTGTTCAGATGAAAGAATCCGGCCCCGGCCGATTTTAAGTCAAATCACGCTTGGCGATTTGGAAGCGAATGAATCTGTTCGACTTTCCTCAACTCAGGGAATCGCCACGCCCAGATGGCTGTCACCACGAGTGTTCCAATGCCACCGATCACAACGGCTGGGACTGTGCCGAACCATTGCGCGGTGAGGCCAGACTCGAACTCGCCGAACTCATTCGAAGCGCCGATAAACACCATGTCGACAGCATTGACGCGCCCGCGCATTTCATCGGGAGTGGCAACCTGGATCAGCACACCCCGAACAATTACGCTAACCATATCCGTCGCGCCGACGAAAACCAGCGCGATCAACGAAAGAATAAGGCTGTGGGAAAGACCGAAAAGGATGGTGAAGAAACCAAAACCAGCCACACACCACAGCATGATGAGGCCGACTTTGCGCCGGATGGGCCGGTGCGCTAGGAAAAGGGCCATCGCGGCTGCTCCAATTCCTGGGGCGGTGCGGAGGAGACCGAGACCCCAAGGACCAGTCAGCAGAATTTCGCGCGCGTAGATAGGCAAGAGAGCGACGGCGCCGCCGAGGAAGACGGCGAACAAATCCAGGGAGATGGAGCCGAGAATCAGCTTCTCGCGCCAGATGTAGCGAAGTCCGGCGGAGACCGTCGTCAAGTTGATAGGCTCACGCGCGCGAGGCTTGGCTTGCGTATTGATTTGCAGCGTGCAAATTATAGCCGCGATAGCCATGAGCACTGCCAAAACGTAAACGGCGGATGGGCCGCGAAAGAACGCGTAGATCAGTCCGCCAAGGGCCGGGCCAAGAATTGCGGCGCCTTGAAAGATGGTAGAGGCCCAAGCCACCGCGCTCGGAAAATGCTCTTCTGGAACTAACTGAGGCAATAGCGCACGGCTCACAGGGCCGGTGAACGAACGGACGGCACCGAGAAGGACGAGAACGCCAAAGATGTAGCCGACCAAGCGAACGTCGCGCACAGCGGTGAGCAGCAGCAAACCGCAGCACAGCGCGAAACCAACATAGCAAACGACGATGAGTTTGCGGCGATCGTAACGGTCGGCGACGTGACCGGAAACAAGAAAGAGAAGAATGCCGGGCAGGAATTGCGCTAATCCCACAAGACCGAGATCAAGCGGACGCTTTGTAATCTCGTAGACTTGCCAGCCGACCGCAACCGATTGCATTTCCGTGGCGAGCACGATGCAGAAGCGAGCCGTTTGAAAAAGAACGAAACTCGGGTACCGGAAGGCGGCGCGGCCGTCGGCGAGAGAGTTTTCGGGTTCCTCCATGAGGCATTACTTTGACACAAAAACAAATTGGGGACGAGTTCAGGAATACGCGGACGTATTTCTCCGCGACTATTCCTTGCCTAGCGTGGAACCAAGTTCACTTTCGGCCGTATTGAGGCTTGCCTCGAGCGCTTTGCGCCGAATCATCCAATACGCGATCGAGATAAGCAGAAGAAACGGCGCGAAGGCTGGGACGGTGTATCGCAATCCGTCCACAAAAAAAGTGCTCGCTGCGATTCCCAGGAGAGCGGCGATACCCAACGCCGTCGAATAAGGAAAAAAGCGCAGGCGCATGGGAAGTCGGGCGACTCGCTCGAAGCCGAGCGTTCGCCGGAACGCGATGTGCGTCAGCAAGATGACGATCCAGACGAAAAACATGCCGGCTACGGCCACACCATAAAGCATCAGAAATGCGTGGCTGGGCGCATAAATCGCAAGCAGAATTGCGGCGATCATTCCTGCGGTAGATATGGCGAGCGCGCGACGCGGAACTCCATTCGCGCTGAGATGGCCGAGCCACTGTGGGACGTAGCGGCCGCGCGCCAGAGAAAAAAGCATTCGCGTGGTGAGATAGAGATTTGTGTTGGCGCTGGAAAGCGCGGCGGTGATCACAACCAGATTCATGATGCCCGCAGCGAAGGGGATGCGCGCAATGGAAAGCGCGCGGACGAAGGGACTGCCCGTCAGGTCACTGCCCGTTTGATTCCAGGGAGTCATCGCCAGCATGATGCCGATGGCGAGAACATAAAAAATGACAAGGCGGAAGACGATGGTGCGCATGGCGCGCGGAATAGATTTAGCGGGATCTTGCGCTTCGCCAGCCGTAACGGCGATGACTTCGACGCCCATGTAGCTAGTAATTGCGAGCGTGAGTGCTAGCCAGACTCCCTTCCACCCGAACGGAAGAAAACCGCCGTGCGCGGTGAGATTAGAGAGACCAATCGCGGGCGCAGGTCCCAAGCCGATGATTAAGGCGAGGCCCAAGACGATAAAAACAATGATGGCCACAACTTTAATCAGAGCGAACCAGTATTCGAACTCGCCGAAACGCCCTACCTGGAGCATGTTGACGGCAACCAGACACATCGAGACAGAGACTACCCACAACCATTGCGGAACGCTGGGAAACCAAAATGCAAAATAAATAGCAACGGCGGTGACTTCCGCCCCGATCGCTATGATCTGCACTAGCGCATACGTGGCGCGCACAGAAAACCAGCCCACGGACTGAGATACGTTTGCGCGTAGACGCCGAAGGAGCCAGCGACGGGCTGAACGACCGCCATTTCCGCCAATGAGTACGCTACGATCATGGCGATGAGCGCGCCGATCAAATAAGTGATGATTACGCCGGGCCCCGCGAGACGAATGGTTACGCTGCTGCCGAGGAACAAACCGACGCCGATGGCGCCGCCGATCGCCAGCATTGTGAGCTGCCGCTGGGTGAGCTTGCGTTTTAGCTCGTCGGGTTCTGGAGGAGTTGCATTTTGCGAGCCTTCGCTGGAAGATTGCCATGTTCGCGCATGAGAAGAATCGGCGGGTTCAGCCATGCTTTGTCAGTTCGAGCAAGGCGTTACCAAAATTATGAATTTTCAATAGTGTTGTAGTGAACGAGTGAGGCGCGGACGACGCCGCTATCCTGGCGCACTCCCAATCGTTTCATCAAGCGCGGGGCGTACATGTGGCCGTCGCGAATGCCGATGCCGGCGCTGGCCAGGGTCTCCGTAACTTGCGGGGCGACGTTGGGCAAATTGAAGCAAAGCGTTGGAACGCGGTCGTGGACTGATCTCTTCCAGCTAGACCGTAAATCTTAGCGCCACATTCGCGCAGGACTTGTAACATCTCGAGAGAAAGCGATTCTTCGTAGGCACGAATACTCTGCATCGCGCGGGCGAGATTTGCGCGCTTCGAATCTTTGTCGGGGCGCCCCCGCCAGGTTGTTCCCGCTTGCCGGATCGAGATAGGAAATGGCGGCGTCCATCCCCGCAACAGTTTCATAGATAAAAGTACCGGCTTCGATTTTTCCAGGCGGCTCGTCGGGAATGAACTCTTCACGAAAGGTGGGAAGTTTTTCCAGTAACTCGCGGCGTCCCCAGAGAAATCCCATGTGCGGCCCGAAGATTTTGTAGCCGGAGCAGACAAGATAATCGCAGTCGAAAGCTTGGACGTCCATTTGTCCGTGAGGGCCATAGTGAACGCAATCGAGAAAGACTTCCGCGCCAGCTTCGTGCGCGATTTTGGCAGCGCCGGCAACATCGACAATAGAGCCAAGAGAATTCGCGGCAACAGCGCACGCGACGAGACGAGTCTTGGAAGAAACAAGAGGCTTCAAGTCATCGATGTGAAGGTTGCCGTCCTCGCCCATCTTCCACCAAATAATTTTTGCGCCGTCTTTTTCGAGCGCCATCCAGGTAGCGACGTT
>CAVUCM010000060.1:0-10321 GCA_963740015.1 uncultured Acidobacteriota bacterium
CCCGGCCTTAAGTACAAGCTCAGAACTCAGGTGAGCCCACTTTCCATCCTAGTTCCCGGAAAATTTTGATGATGGAGTAGCAGATTGCCCAATACCAGCCGAAGATCAAACTGACGAATAGCAGCCAGTAGATAACACGCTCCGCGCTTGGCGCGACCTTGTAGACGAGGTCGGAAAGAAAGGCAGTTGGAAGTACGCCAGGGAGCAAAAGAAGACACCAAATAACCTGCTCTTCGAAACCGCCGGGGCTAATCACAAAAATAACGAACGCGGCAATTCCAAACAAACAGCTTGCGGCGATACATGCCCACTTCCAGTCAGGGATAGGATGACGCATGTGCTTCACGCTTAGACGCCTACAATTTAGCACCGAGGCTAAGAGGCTAAAAGCGAAATGGGTGGGCCGATTGATCAGGATTTGGAGGCGAAGGAATCGCGGAGGGCGAAGAAGGCGGGCTTGGGGTTGAGTTGAGCGTCGAAGGGAAGAGGGCGCTGGGGAAGGCCGTCTTTGCGCGGGCGGAAGGATTGGAGCCAGGAGTCGCGGTCGGAGAGGCACCAGGTTAGGACGGCTTTTACGGAATTGTGGCGAAGGATATTTTCGAGGAAGCTGCGGTAGAGTTCGGCGACTTGGCGGTCGCGTTCGGGAATGTCGGCGGGCATGAAGGAATCGTCGACGTCAAGTTCGGTGACGAAGACTTGCAGGTTAAGTTTTTCAATTTCCAATAAAAATTTGTTGAGGCCGTTCCATGTGGGAGTGCCTTCGTTGGTGCGCAAGTGGGCTTGCACTCCGAGGGCTTGGACGGGGACGCCTTTTTTTATGAGGCGTTGCAGCATGGCGAGGATGGCTTCGCGTTTGGCTTGCTGGGCGGGGGCGTCGGTTTCGATGTCGTAGTCGTTGTAGGTGAGGATGGCGGCGGGATCGGCTTTGGCAGCGGTGCTGAACGCGAGCTCCACGTAGTCTTCGCCGATGTTTTGCAACCAGAGGGAGTTGCGCAGGCCTTGAGGATTTTTGTGCGTGGGATCGATGGCTTCGTTGACGACGTCCCAGGAATGGACGCGGCCTTTGTAGCGGGAAACGACGGTTTGGATGTGCGTGGTGAAGAGGGAGACGGCGTTTTGCGGAGTGATGGCTGAGTCGAGCCACGGCGGGTTGTGCTCGTGCCAGCAGAGATTGTGGCCGCGGGCGGGGATGTGATGGGATTCGACGAAGTCCATGAAGAAATCAGCTTGGGTGAAATCGAAGCGGTCTTGTTCGGGATGCGTGCCGCGCCATTTCATTTGGTTTTCGGCGACCAGGATGGAGCATTGGTCGAGGAGGAGGCGAGTGAAGTCGGGACGCTTGAGTTGGGAGTCAGAGACGGCGGTGCCGAAATAGAGATTTTTAGAGTGGGCAATTTCGCGGAGTTTGGGGATTTCGGTGGCATTCGAGCGAAGCGGAAGTGTCGAGGCAGCTAGGGTGCCGAGGGAGAGTTGGAGGAAATTGCGGCGGCGCATGGATGATCAGTGTGTGTTGAATTTGACGGGAAATTTTAACACAGAGGGCGCAGAGGACACTGAGAGGAAGGGAAAAAGAAAAAGACGGAGAAAAGAATTATCGCAGAGGCGAACAGAGACACAGAGTTCGCAGAGAAGAAAAAGCGGATTCCTCGCTTCGCTCGGAGTGACAAATTTAGAAGATGACGGGGCTTGGAAGCTGTCGCGAAGTGCTAGGCGCAGGCCTTCGCGCGACTCAGGCTGAAGCGGCGGAGGATTGCTCTAGGACACGGCGGTAGTAGGCTTCGTAGGCCGGGATTACGTCATTGGCGCAGAATTTTTTCTTGGCGTTAATGCGGGCGGTGTGTCCCATTTCACGGCCGCGGTCGGCGCGGGAGAGGATTTCGATGGCGTAGGTGCCGGCGGATTTGACGTCGCCGGGTTCGACGAGATAGCCATCGATGCCGTGTTCGACGACTTCGGGGACGCCACCGACGTTTGTGGCTATGACGGGGACTTCGCAGGCCATGGCTTCGAGAGCGGCGAGACCGAAGGATTCCAGCTGCGAGGGCATTAGGAAAAGATCGGCGACAGAGAGCTTTTCGTAGACTCCGTTTTGCTTACCTGTAAATATAACGTCTTTTTGGAGGCGCTTTTTGCGCACTAGGTATTCCGCTGCGCCGCGGTCGGGACCGTCTCCGATCAGGACCAGTTTGGCGGGCATTTTGGCGCGGACCAGGGCGAAGATTTCGACTACGTCGGTGAGGTGTTTTACCGGGCGAAAATTTGAAAGGTGCATGAGGATGGGCTCGCCATTGGGGGCCCACTTTTCGCGCAGAGCAGGCTGTGGAGTGCGCGTGTAAAGATCGCAATTCACAAAATTGGGAATAACTTCGATTTGGCGCTTAATGTCGAAATCTTTAATAGTTTGATTAAGCAGATATTGCGAGATGGCGGTGACGCCGTCGCTTTGCTCTATAGAGAATTTTGTGATCGGGAGATAGCTGCGGTTGCTGCCGACGAGAGTGATGTCGGTGCCATGAAGCGTGGTGATGAAGGGTAAGCGCCGCGGGGCGGCCATGGAGCGGGCTAGCATCGCGCTGACAGAGTGGGGGATGGCGTAGTGGACGTGGAGGAGGTCGAGGGATTCGGACTCGAAGACTTCCAACATTTTGGTGGAGAGCGCGAGCGTATACGGAGCGTGGTCGAAGAGGGGGTAGGAGGCGACTTCTACCTCATGAAAATGGATGTGCGGGTCGTTGGGATTCATGCGGATAGGCGGGGCATAGCTGATGAAGTGAATGTCGTGGCCGCGGGCTGCGAGTTCCTGGCCGAGTTCGGTGGCGACGACGCCGGAACCACCGTAGGTGGGATAGCAGGTGATACCGATTTTCATGAATGAGGATCTCCGTTGTCCTCAGTTGTGAATCGCGGCCAGATAGGGCAGCATTCTACCGGCAAAGCGCTTCATTGCGTGGGCTTAGAAATACCTAACATATACCGGATGAACGAGTCCTGGATTTGGCTGCAATGGCACTCCATTAGACGCGGGAAGGGGTGAAATCGTGACACGACTCGTCGGCAAGGTGGCCCTGATTACGGGAGGGGGAACGGGAATTGGGCGGGCGATCGCCTTGGCGTTTGTGCGGGAAGGGGCGAAGGT
This sequence comes from uncultured Acidobacteriota bacterium, assembly GCA_963740015.1. Classification (GTDB taxonomy): domain Bacteria; phylum Acidobacteriota; class Terriglobia; order Acidiferrales; family UBA7541; genus Acidiferrum. The sequence continues at coordinate 3,137 of CAVUCM010000060.1, forward strand.
CGCTGTGGCAGGCCGGCGCAAAGAGAAGCTGGATGAGACTTTGCGCGAGGTTGAGAAACTAGGTGGCGGAGGGTTGGCGATAGTCTGTGACGTGGCGAAAGCCAAGGATGGCGAGCGTGCGGTGAAGGAGACAGCGAAGGCGTTTGGACAACTGAACGTGCTCGTGAACAACGCGGGGGTTCTGCATGCGGCGACCATTGAGGGAACCAGCGAAGATCAGTGGGACAACTTGATGACGATCAATTTGAAAGGGCCGTTTTTGATGTGTAAAGCGGCGCTGCCGGAATTTCGCAAGGCGGGTGGTGGGACGATTGTAAATGTCGGCTCGGTCCTGGGGCTGGTGGCGATGAAGGATCGCGCGGCCTACTGCGCGTCAAAGGGCGGCGTGAGTCTACTGACGAAGGCGATAGCGCTCGATCACGCGCATGAAAATGTGCGGTCAAACTGTATTTGTCCGTCGATTGTGGAAACCGAGCTGGTGCAGGGACTTTTCTCTGCTTCGGAAGAGGGAGAGGCTTTGCGCAGAGCGAGAATTGGGTCGATTCCGCTGGGGCGCATGGGGCGTCCAGAAGATGTAGCGGAAATGGCGGTGTTTCTGGCGTCCGAGGAGTCGAGCTGGCTGACTGGAGCGGCGATTCCGCTGGATGGCGGGCTTACGGCATATTGAGAGAGGCTGAGGACTGCATGAAGTCAGAATTATTCAGTGACTTGAAGAAGTATGAAGCGGCGCTGCGGCGGCGGACGAACGTAAGCGGGGCCACCTCTTTGTTGGGCCTCAAGCTGGAGAGTCTGGAAAAGGGGCGCGTCGTCTTCACCATGAAGGTAAAGCCCCGGCACAAGCAACTTCATGGCGTAGTGCACGGGGGAGTTTTGGCTACTGTGGCGGACACTGTGGCTGCCATCGCGGCCTATACGACCGTTCCGAAAGCTACGGTGATTGCCACAGTTGAACTAAAGATAAATTTTCTGGAGGCCGTGCCAGGCGGGCGTATCAAAGCGGTTGGAAGCGTGCTAAGAACCGGGCGGAACTTCGTCGTAACGGAATGCGAGATTTACAAAGAGGATGGCACTCTGGCGGCCAAGGCGCTGCTCACTTTTGGAGCAGCTCGCGGGCACTCCATTGAACCCCGGTGAGGTCTCGAGCATCGATAGAGCGGTCGGAAAGTTGAAGGTTAAAAGTTAAAGCCAGAACCAGAAGGGCTAAAGGGACTACTCGTCCCCGCCGGAAGCAGCTTCTTCACCGTCTTTGTGAACATATTTGATGACGCGCTTGAAAATGAGCAGATTTGGGCTGCCCTGGCGCGTGAGCTTGATGCAATCGCGGTCATACCACTCGACCGTGCCGCGAAGCGATTCGCCGTTATCGAGCACCACAACCATCTGGGTATGGCTTTGCATCTGCTTGACCCAATAGAAGTTCTCGGCGTGGGTCGTCTCTGGCGGCGCAGGCTTCTTGCTGGGCGCGGGGCCGTTATGTGAGATTCTCTGGGGAGGTTGTTCCTTCACGTCCGGAAATCCCGGGCGAAACATCCTGCGGTTCACCATGACTTCTCCTTGCGGCTAACGGTGGGGTGAGTTCATTGGGTGAGATGCATGCTTGGGGCGCCGGGTTACAGTGGAGAGCGGAAAAGTTTGGGACGAAAAAAGAGGGCTAAATCGGGGAGTTGAGGTTCGAAATCGTTAAGACTCTGGTGCAAGCGAGGCCGCCAGAGCGTCCAAGCCGAGTTGGCGATTTAGGTTACGTCGTGCGCCTGCATGCAGTTCGTCGAAACCAGCGATGGCGCGCGTAACCCACCGCGAATCAACCGACTTGGCGAGGGCGGCGAGCTCTTTTGCCAGCGGAACATTTCGCAGTACTGGCTCCTTCACTCCTGAGGTGAGCTCGAGCAAATCGGTGAGAAGCCCATAGAAGACGCCGAGTTGATCTTCGAAGGACGACTCGCGGTCTTTGGCGAAGGCGGCCGTGCCGGCAAAAAGTTGAGCGAACCCCTGGCCTTGGGCGGCGCGTTCGAGGATGCGCAAGGCATTGCGGCGTCGCTCTGCGGTCTCTTCCACATTCATTTCAATGGCCAAGCCGGGGCTGCCTTCGGCGAGTTGCGCGGCCATTTTTAGTTCGGGCGCTCTGCGATCGGTTTTTTCTTTGAGAATGTTTTCGACATCAGACTGGGAGAGCGGCGCGAAGTGAAATTGCAGACATCGAGAGACAATCGTCGGGAGGAGCGTATACGGTGATGGAGCCGTCAGGATGAGTGTGGCGGATCCGGGCGGTTCTTCCAGAATTTTCAGGAAAACGTTGGCGACGTTCCAATGCATGGTTTCCGCGCCATCCAGAATAAAGACTCGGCGACGTCCCATAGGCTGGAAGTACGCAGCGCGCTGAACGGCGCGTAGCTGACCGATGCGCAGCATGGGCCGCGCAACAGGACTTTTCAGGCGAACAGGATCGGGCACGAGAGCCCAGACGTCAGGATGCGTCTGGAGGATCAAAGGGACGCGTTCGACAGTGGCCGCGTCCGCGCTTTCGCCACGCTCGGCGAGGCCTTGTTCCATCAGCTTTTCGGGATCGGCGAGAAGCGCGATACGTTTACAGGTTTCGCATTCGCCGCAGAAGTCGTCTTTCAGGCGTTCGCAATTCGCGGCTTGCGCAAACATGCGCGCCAACGTGTACTTGCCGAGGCCGCGTGGACCACTGAAGAGCAGGGCGTGAGGAACACGTTCGCTGCGGAGAGCGCCGCGGAGGGCGGCGACGATTCGTTCATTGCCGAGGAATTCGGAGAAGCCCATGTGTCAGCGGCCTTCCTTTGCTACGGGCTGTGAAATAACTTGCAAGACGGCGGCGAGAATCTCGGTGGCGATGTGCTTTTGAGGGCGCATCGATCCGCGCGTTTCGTCGAAGCATGGAATCGTGGCCCAGTTTGCCCTGCGCGAGAGCTCATCGTACATTGCGGAGGCATCTTCCAGGTGACGAAGGCTGGCCTCCTGAAGATCTTGCTTTACCTTTGTGTAGCTGCGGGGCGACTTGCGCGCTACGAGTTGCTGGGCTTGGCGAGGAGGGACGCGGAGATAGAGCACCAGCGTTTCTCGCGGCAGATTGTAAATGTTGTATTCGAGATGCTCGATCCAGGAGATGAATGCCGGACGGTCGGAGGCGCTGGCGCGTGCGGTTTGATGAGCCAGATTCGAGCCGATGTAGCGATCGGCGAGAACGATTTTGCCTTGGTTCAGCGCGGTTTCCAGGCGGAACTTGGCTTCGAAGCGATCGCCGGCATAGAGCAGGGCGCTGAAGTGCGGGTCGACTGTTTCGAGCGCGCCAAAATCGCCGTTGAGGAATTGGCCGACCATTTTGCCGAACCAGGAATCGTATTGGGGGAAACCGGTGGAATAAACGGCATGGCCGCTGGTGTTCAGGGCTTTTTCTAGAAGATCGACCTGCGTGCGTTTGCCGCTGCCGTCGATTCCTTCGATGGCAATGAGTTTTCCCGGTGGAGTCATGTACGGAGGCCAGTCTAACCGCAGAGTCTCAACGCTGCAACGGCGTGCATGTTACGATTTGAATTTGAACATGGCGACAACATCGATTCGAGAAAACCTGCTGCAAGTGCAAGAACGCATTTCTGCTGCGGCGCAGCGAGCTGGACGTTCCATCGAAGAAATTACGCTAATTGGAGTTTCGAAAACGCATCCGGCAGAGGCCATTCGCGAAGCCTATGAAGCGGGGCTGCGCCATTTTGGAGAAAACCGCGTGCAAGAGTGGGAAGGGAAGCAGGGCGGGATCCATGGCTTGAACGCGACCTGGCATCTGATTGGACATTTGCAGAGTAATAAGGCCGCGAGAGCTGCGAAGCTTTTTCATAGCATCGACTCGGTGGATGATTTCGCGTTGGCTCAGCGATTGGATCGAGCCAGGAGCAAGTCTGGTGTAACCGAAAAGATGCGAGTGCTCATCGAAGTACATATCGCGGAGGAGGAGACGAAAACCGGCGTGGACGTGAAGGAGCTCCCAGCTCTGGCGGAAAAGATCGTCGCGTTGCCTATGTTGGAGCTTGCTGGGCTAATGTGCATTCCGCCATTTACGGACAATTCGGGGGATGCGAGGCTGTATTTCAGGCGGCTGAGACAATTGCGTGACGAATTGGTGAAACAACTTGGTCGAGGACTGCCGGTGCTGTCGATGGGAATGTCGCACGATTTCGAAGTGGCGATTGAAGAAGGGGCAACGGAGGTGCGCGTTGGAACGGCGTTGTTCGGAACGCGTGACGCAGTGGGCGCGAAGAAAATTGGCCAATGATTCTCACGGGGGACAGGGATGAAGCTTTTTAGTCCGTTTCGAATACGCGAGATCGAGTTGAAGAACCGGATTGTGGTTTCACCGATGTGCGAATACTCGGCGAAAGATGGGCATCCGCAGACTTGGCACCTCGTGCACTTGGGAAGCAGGGCGATTGGCGGTGCTGCGCTGGTTTTTACTGAGGCGACCGCCGTCGAAGAGCGGGGAAGAATTTCGTCGACGGATACTGGGATTTACGAAGATGCGCACGTTGACTCTTGGCGACCCATTGCCGAATTTATTCGCTCCCACGGCGCGGTACCTGGGATGCAGCTTGCGCATGCTGGGAGAAAGGCGAGCACTGCGCCGCCGTGGACCGGTGGCAAGCCCGTCTCTGTGCAAGATGGCGGTTGGGAGCCGGTTGGGCCGAGTGCGCTGGCATTTGACACTGGACATACGGTGCCGCGCGAGTTGTCTGCAGCAGAGATTGCAGGAATTGTTGCGGCGTTCCGCAAGTCGGCGGAACGCGCGTTGGCGGCTGGCTTTGAAGTTATTGAGATTCACGCCGCGCACGGATACTTGCTGCACCAATTTTTGTCGCCGCTCTCGAATACGCGGACGGACGAGTATGGCGGAGCATTCGAGAATCGAATTCGCGTAACGTTGAAAGTTGCGCGCGCGGTTCGTGAAGTTTGGTCGCAGAGGTTGCCGCTGTTTGTTCGTGTTTCCGCGACCGATTGGAAAGAAGGCGGCTGGGATTTGGCGCAGACGATCGAACTGGCGCGGCAGTTAAAGCCGCTGGGCGTGGATCTAATTGACACCTCAAGCGGAGGGCTTGTGCCGGGAGTGAAAATCCCTTTGGGTCCCGGCTATCAGACCGGATTTGCGGAGGCAATTCGCAAGGAGGCCGGGATTGCGACTGGGGCTGTTGGAATGATCAGCGAGCCAACCCAAGCTGAGACGATTTTGACGACTGAGCAGGCGGACCTGGTTTTTCTTGCGCGTGAGATGCTCCGCGATCCGTATTGGCCGCGGCGGGCGGCGAAGGCGCTGGATGCGAAGATCAAAGCGCCCGTGCAATATGAACGGGGATGGTGAGCGCTTTGTTTGCTGAAATCGCGGAAAACCTCGGGGCCGGCACAGTTTCGTTCGCGGTTCGCGTGCAGCCGCGGGCGAGCAAGGACGAAATCGTTGGCGTGTTGGAGGGCGCGCTGAAAATCCGTTTGCAAGCGCCGGCGGTGGAAAACCGGGCGAACGAGGCGCTGGTCGAATTCCTCGCGCATCTTTTGAAAACACCCAAGTCGGCTGTTAGAATTCTTGGCGGTGAGCGCAGTCGCACAAAACGCATCGAAATTCGTGGCGTGACGAAACAGCAAGTGCTGGGGCTTTTGGCTCACGACGCGTAACTACCCGCATTTCTGAAACTCGGCGAATAGATTGGACGTCATCAGAACATGAGCGCTGACATCAACGGAATACAGAGCGATCTGCGAGCCGCGAAACTGGATGGCTGGCTCTTTTACGATTTTCGCGGACGCGACCCCATTGCGCAGGGGATTTTGCAACTCCCTCCGGGCATGCGCACGAGGCGTTGGTATTACTTCGTCCCTGCAAAAGGTACGCCACGCAAATTAGTCCACAAAATTGAGACCGAATCACTGGCAGCGTTGCCGGGCGAAACGCTCTTTTATGCGGGGCAGGAAGAACTGAGGAAGAACCTCGGGAAACTTCTTGGGCGCGCGAAGAATGTCGCCATGCAATATTCGCCGAAGAACGCTATCCCTTACGTGGCAATGGTGGACGCTGGGACGATTGAGCTTGTGAAGAGTACCGGCGTGAAAGTCCTGAGCTCCGCGGACCTGGTGCAAAAATACGAAGCTTGCTGGAGTCCAGCGCAGCTGGAATCCCACCTGGCAGCGGGTGCCGTGATTGACCGAGTGGTCCGGGAAGCTTTTCAGCTTGCGGCAAAAAACGTCCGCGAGAAGAAGACTTTTACCGAGTACGACTTGAAACTGTGGATTCTGAAGGAATTTGAAGGGGCCGGGATCGTTGTTGACCAGGGGCCAGACATAGCCGTCGGTCCGCATGCAAGCGATCCGCACTACGGCCCCACGCTCGAATCGGCTTCTCCGATTCGCGAAGGCGATTTGCTGCTGCTAGACGTTTGGGGAAAAACGAAGGCGGCTGACAGCGTCTACTACGACATTACCTGGGTCGGCTATCTTGGCGCGAAAGTTCCAGAGAAGATGAGGAAAGTGTTTGGAATCGTGCGCGAGGCGCGGGACAAAGCGGTGGAACTGATTCAATCCAGCGTTGCCGCCGGCAAGCCGCTGCAGGGCTGGCAAGTGGACAAGGCCGCGCGCAAAGTGATCGAAAAAGCCGGTTATGGCAAGTATTTTTTCCATCGCACCGGCCACAATATCGGTCAAACGGTCCACGGCAATGGCGTCAACATGGACGGACTGGAGACGCACGACATCCGCCATCTTATTCCGAAGACTTGCAACTCGATCGAACCCGGAATCTATTTGCCTGAGTTTGGGATTCGCAGCGAAGTGAATGTGTATATCGCGGAAAAAGAGGCGCGCGTAACCGGAGCGATCCAGAAAGAAGTTTTAGCGTTGCTGGCCTAACGAAGACCGAGTTCATCCGACGAGAAAATAGGAAGAAAAATGGCTGAAGAAACAGCGGCGGGCATAACAACGGACCCAATAACGTCCCAGGCGGATTTCGCAACAACTCCTGTGCATCAGCAGGGGAACGAAGCTTTGGCCATTGCCATTGGAGTGGCGGGATGGCTTGTTCCAGGGCTCGGCCATGCGTTGCAAAAAATGTGGGGCCGAGCGCTCGGCTGCTTTCTGACAGTAGGGGCGTTGGTCTTTCTTGGCGTTGGAATGCGCGGAAACGTTTTCATTCGG
>CAVUCM010000061.1:0-27077 GCA_963740015.1 uncultured Acidobacteriota bacterium
TATGAGATTGCTGCGCCTAAGGCTACTCCGGAACAACTGCGTGGATTGCGGGAGAAAACAGAACAGTATTGCGTGGTGATGCAGACCTTATTGCACCCACCGAAGGTCGAGACCGAATGGAGTGGTCAGGAATGAAAGCAGAGACGCTTATAGATGTTTCCAGGCGACAGGGGAATTGACCGCTTCTTCCTGGATTCCCTGATCTTGGCCTAGTGTCGATTCGTTTGTCAGCGCTGGCGCGCTGCTGTATCCTGCCTCCTGAGTCCCGCATTTGGAGGCCCCATTGAGCCAATCCTTCACACCCCTCGAGTCGCTGCTTTTCAACATCGTACTCGCCACTTTAGCCATCGGCCTGCCCATTCTTATGGTGTTGTCCATCCGCTTTCTGTGGGAGCGCAGCCTGAGCCTTGGCCGGTCGAAAGAGCTTGAAAAGCTGATCTGGCAGTTGCACCGGATTGCCAGCGCCATGGAGCATCAAATGAATTTGTCGTTTCCCGCCGTGCAGCCGGGCACGGAAGAGGCTCGCGATCTCGCTTACCTTCAGCAGGTTGCTATCCAGCCAACGGCAGCTACGCCGAACGTCGCAGCTGCCAGTGCTGGCGCTGTGGCTTCGACGCCAAGCGCCGAGCCAGCCGCTCTCCCCGCGCTTGAACGCCGAGAACCTTCTGCGCAGGACCCGCGAGCTGGAGTCAATTCGATGTTCGGGCTGTAGATTTGTCTTTTGTCGCTATAGTCCTGGCAAATTCATTTCTTACACACTACTTCGAATAGCCTGCCTCTGGGATTCCTCGGGAAGAACTCACTTGCCCTTGGCCGTATCCAACCTTAAAAATCTAGCGGCGTTGTTGTAGAGGATGTCGCGCTTTTGTTGGGGCGTCAGGTAATCAGCGTTCTGGATGATACTGATCGAATAGGCCATCAACTTGGGCCAGAGCAATTGGTCGGTGCCGAACATGACGCGGTCTTCGAATCCGGCGTCCACCAACCGCTCGATATAGCGATTCACTTCCTTGATGGGATAGCTCCAGATCAGTCCCGCAACGTCGACATATACGTGGGAATTGGCCTGCAAGAGCGTGAGCATCTCTTCGATCATCGGATAGCCGGCGTGCATCACTTGAAGACGCAGTTTCGGATGCCGCGCCAGGACTTCCTCGAACAATAGCGGGTTTCCCATCGAACCACGGAATTTTGGCATCGCCACGTTTGCGCGTCCTGAGCCGCCAGTGCCCATATGAACCGCCACGGGAATGTCCAGTTCCTCGGCGAGCGCGAAGTAGGCGTCGACCGAAGGATCGCTCGGTGAAATGCCCTCATATTGAAGTCCGATCTCGCCCATCACTTTGAAGCCACCGTTGGTGAAATCTTTTCGCAATTCGTCGAGCGCCACGTGCTGGCCCGTCCCCATCCCGCCGGTGAACGAGGTGCCCGGGATGATCCTCGCCGGCGCCGCGTCTTTCCATTTCTGCACGCTCTTTGGGTCGCCAAAAACCACGGCTGTGACATTGAGCCGCTCCATCTCGGCGAGAACATCTTTCATATACTCGCCTGGGGCGGACGGGTAGAGGGCGGGAGTGCACGGCTCGTTGACCCAACCGGATGGCGCTTCCTTCTCTTTAGGATCGGACGCTGTGAACTTGGAAGTGTTGGGGCACATGGGTGCGACACCGGGAAAGTTTCCGTCCATAGCATGAACGTGCACATCGATTACGGGCGGAGCTTTGCCCTCCGTGTTCTGTGCGAAAGAAACCGCTGAACAGGACGAAACGACCAAAGCACAACACAATAATCGCCAGAGGTGGCCTGAGGACATGGAGAATCTCCTTTTGCGCAATCGCGTATCTTCGATTCGTCAGAGGTATATCACAGCTCTGGACCTATTTTCTGCCAATGAAGCGGACGCGAAGGGTGAAGGCGAGGCCTTGGCCTCCAGCGAAGGTTCCGAAATTGGGGGCGTCGATGTTGTTCACTACCGTGTTTGGATTTTCGCGGTTGAGGATGTTAACGGCTTCGACGCGGACTCCCCAGAGGTAGCCGCGGAAGGGGAATTTCTTCTCGAGGCCGATGTTGAGGCTGGCATAGGCGGGGAATCTCGAGGAGTTGGGCGGGCCGACGAGTTGCTGCTCTAAATTGATGACGCTGAACGGGTAGCCGGTTCTGTATTCGAAGAAATAGCTGAGTTGGATGCCCCAGATGTGCGTGGGCGCCCAGCCCCAAGTGACGAGGCGGTTGGGAGCGTCCCAGAGGACGGGGCCGGGTTGTTGCGCGACATAGAAGATCGAGCCGAGTGCGGGATTGAGGACTTCATTGGAGTGCGCGATGGAGCGCGTGTAGGCACCATAGACTTCCATGTCTTCGGAAAATACGTGGCGCGCGGAAACGGTGGCGGAGCGGTAGCGGTCTTTGCGAGTGTCCTCAAGGAGGAAGATTCCGCCGGGTTGCGTGGGTTGTTGATCGACGTAGGCAAAGCCGTGAGAGCCGTTGCGTGCGAGGAGTTGGAGACCGAAGAGGGTGTTGTGGAAGAGTTTCTGTTGTAAACCGGCGCTGTACATCGTGAAGCGCGGTTGTTGCAGGCCGGTTGTGGGCAACACGAATTGGCTGACTACCGTGCCCGGGGCAGCAACTGTACCGGCGGAATTGTAAAACGTGTCGAGCTGCTGCTGGTCGTAGGCTTGGGCAATTTGAGAGAGATTGAGCGGAACATTATAAATGCCCCAGCCTAACGAAACCTTTGAGGTGTCATCTCCAAAAGGAAGAATGTTTGCGTGGATGCGTGGCTCGGCCATAGCGCTTTGCGTGAAACGATCCCAGTCCGTGCGCAAGCCTGTCTGTAAAACGAAATACTTTGAAATGGACCAGGTGTCCTGGACGTAAGCGCCGAGCTGGGTGTTCGAAACGTAGGGAGTTGCTGGGCCGGAGAAAATTGTTTGGCGCACCAAGCAGCCGGGTTGGAGTGCGGAGCTGCAAGTTGTTTCGTCGATCGCGAACGCATTGAGCGCCTGGATTTCGCCGCGGTCAGCGGAGAGAAAGTAGTTGAGGCTAGCGGCGTTGAGGCCGGTGGCGAGTTGATGGGTGCCATGCCAGTGGCGAGTTGCGGCGGGCATGCCGGCGACAGCTTGCAATCGGCGGCCGCGCTGGTTTAAGCGCTGAAAATAATTTCCCGAGGAGCCGTTGACGAGAAGGACGTAGGTTTGCGTCCCTTGCGGGATGTAATCGAGGATGCTTTCATCGGCGGCGACACCGAAATCGAAAAGCGTGTCGGCGAGCCAGACCTGGTCTTTGAGAGAGGCGAAGTAGCGCCGCCCGTCGCCGGTGACGGTGGTGGAGACAGGGTCGAGAGCATCGAGGCCGAGATTGGTGCCGCGCGCGATGTTGTAGAGAAAGCCGGCGTGGAGGATGTGCTTGGGAGTGATGTTGTATTGGAGACGGAGGAGATTGTCACCTGCCCATTCTTCCCAAGTGTTGGCGCCTGAGGGCTGGCCTTTGACGACGGCGAATGTGTGCTGAATGCTGATCGAATTGGAAAACCAAAAGCGGCCGCGCTTGATGGGTCCCGAGAAATTGAAGCGCGGATACCAGTTGCCGAGGTGAACGCCTTCCTGGATGTTGATGCCGGGAGCGGGATTGGTGGTGCCGAAGCGCCAGCGGTCGTCGCCATCGGGAGTGTCGAGGCTGAGGATATTTGCGCCGGCATGAGCGTAGCCTGCGCCGAAGCCGCTGGATTGGACTTCGGCTGTACGCGTGGCGTCGATGTTGAAGCGAGAGGTGAGCTGGCCGTTCACGGGATCGCCGATTTCAAAGCCATCGAGAAGATACTGTGTTTCGCCGGAACGCGCGCCGGCGATGTGCAGATTACCCTGATTGTCCTGAGTGATCTCGGGGAGAGCGACGAGGCTTTCTGCAAGAACGTGCGGGCTGGGCACGGGGATGTCTCGAATATCGCGAGTGGTGAGCGTGTCGCGCTGGGCGGTATCTTGCGGATCGATTTGATTGGCGCGAGCGGTGACTTGGACTTGCTCGTGAACTTCTTCGGCGTGGTTTATGGTGAGGGTGAGTTCGTTGGGGCCGGGCTGCAGGGTGAGAGCGCGGCCGCTGATGACGAAGAAGCCTTCCTTGCGCACTTCCAGTTTGTAATCGCCCGCCGGAAGATTTCGCAGAGTGAAGCGGCCGACGCCGTCTGATGCTGTGCGATAGACGTGAGCCGCGGCGTCTTCAAGCTTTATTTGGGCGGCGGCGACTGGAACGCCGTTTTCATCGAGTACGAAGCCGGTGAAGTTGCCTATGTCCGCCGCACGAGTTTCGATGGACGCAAGAATGCTAAGGCATGCCAGAAAAGAAATAAGTTGGCGAGCGAACCGCATTCCCCACCCGTTTTGCTTGGGCCTGGATTATTAGACTACGGATAGTTGAGATGGGATGTCTTTTTGGGATCGAAGGTGCTAAGGCGGCGATGAAAATTGGCTGGCCCGTGCAAACTCAAAGCGGCATCATAGCCACACGGAGAGACGCTGCGCGGGCTGGCCACGGACTCCATCACTCGTGTTAAACTAAGTCCTCCGTAGGCTCGTAGCTCAGTTGGTTAGAGCGCCACCTTGACACGGTGGAGGTCTGGGGTTCGAGTCCCCACGAGCCTACCATTCTTCTGTTTCTCTGAATTGCACGATGGTCCCCGTTTGCATACTGTGAAACGAAATCTCGAAAGTTCATCTGCTGGAAAATCATGAATGTGAGTATTGATGGCGAGCTGAAGGCGAGGTGCCCTCGTGTTGCGCTGGCGTGCCTTACGTCGGAAGTGGAAACCGGCGCGACGCCTGAGGGCTTGAAACAGGAGCTCCGTGTTTGCGAAGAAAAAGTTTTGAAGTTGGCGGAACCGAAGGCGGTGTTGGAGTCGGCAGCGATCTTGGCGACGCGGGCGGCTTACAAGGCGCTGGGGAAAGACCCGGCTCGGTATCGCGGATCGGCGGAAGCGCTTTTGCGGCGAGTGATTGCGGGGAAGGGGTTGCCACGCATTAATAATGTGGTGGACGTAATCAATTTGGTGAGCTTCGAGAGCCGGTTGCCGGTGGGGCTGTACGATTTGGCGCATGTGCAAGGCGATATCGTGTTTCGTGCGGGTCGGGCTGAGGAGACGTACAAAGGAATTGGGAAATACGATTTGAATTTGGAAGGGTTGCCGGTGTTTTGCGATGCGCTGGGGCCGCATGGAAGTCCGACGAGCGATTCGGAGCGAACTATGGTGACGCTCGGGACCAAACAGGTGATTGCGATCATTATTTCGTTTGGCGGAGCTGATGGGCTTGAGCGCTGGGCGCAGAGAATGACGGAATTGCTAGCGCTCTATGTTGATGCGCAGAACCAAGAGACGCATTTGATTCGTTGAGTTTTGGAAATCAATTCGGGATCGCTTGAAGTTACTCCCCTTATTGCTAGAATTTCTTGGATTTCTTCTGCTTGATGAATTCGCGGATTTTTTGAGATCCCCGGACAAACCTGAAGATTCCAAACGCCAGCATCGCGATTCCAGCGAACACCAATAGATAAAAGTTCAGCATGCAGAGAGTTTACGGGACGGCGACGGAGTCGAAACCTGAGTGCTGTAAGAGCTCACTTGCTCGCGAGGGCTTCGTCTGCCGATTGACTCGCAGCGTCGCGCGCATGAAGGAAGCCCCGGGCGGCTAGGAGTTCGGCGTTTAGGAGAGCAGCGCCGGCGGCTCCACGAACTAGGTTGTGGGAGAGCAGGGTAAGCTTGATGTCGAGGAGCGGGCATTCGCGGACGCGGCCAACGACGGCGGCCATGCCGTTTCCGGCGTGAACGTCACGGCGTGGTTGCGGGCGATCGTCGCCGTCCAGGACGACCACGGGATTGCGTATGGCGGAAGGCAGCGAGGCGAGTTCGGCGTTGACTTCAAAATTGCGCAGGGCTTCGCGGACCTCTTTCAGGCAGGCAATTTTTTTAAGGCTGACCGAGATACATTCAAGGTGGCCTTCGAGGACGGGAACTCGATTGCAGTGGGCGCTAATGCCGAGCCCTGCGTCGATGAAGCGGGAACCGTCCCATTTGCCCAGAAGCTTTTGCGGCTCGGACTCCATCTTTTCTTCCTCGCCGCTGATGAACGGAATGACATTGGCGTGGATGTCCATGGAAGCAACGCCGGGATAACCCGCGCCGGAGACGGCTTGCAGTGTGACAGCAAAAACCTTTTCCAGGCCAAAAGCGTCCGCGAGTGGTTTCAAGACGAGGACAAGACCAGCCGTCGAGCAATTCGGATTGGTGACAATGAAGCCGGTGTCGTAGCCGCGATTTTTTTGCTGCGTGCGGATGGCTTCGAGATGTGCTGCATTGACTTCCGGAATGAGCAAAGGAACGTCGGAATCCATGCGGTGATTTTTTGAGTTGCTGACTACGGGATATCCGGCGCGGGCGAAGTCTTCCTCTGCTCCACCGGCTACGCTTGAATCGAGCGCGGAAAAAACGAAATCGCACTCGAGACTGGGATCGAGGCTCTTGACGACAAGGCTGCGCGCAGCTTCCGGGATAGGACCGTCGAGGTGCCAGCGCACAGCTTCGGAGTAACTTTTGCCGGAAGAGCGTTCGGAGGCGGCCACTTCGGTTAGTTCAAACCAAGGATGATCCGTGAGAAGTTTTACGAGGCGCTGCCCGACGAGGCCTGTTGCGCCCAGAACGCCCGCGCGCCATTTCTTTGTTGCACCGCCAGGCAAGGGATGCCCATCGTGTTGTGACATGCCACTCTTATCGCCATTATCTGAGGAATGCCCGCTCATGCTGCACCTCCGCGCTGCGCGCGGTCATTTGGATTTTGAGGCAGGCCAATGCGAGTCCCCCGAACGTGCGGTTTAAATGTGTTGCGAATCCAGATGGTCATTTCCGTTTCCGCGGCTAACGGCAATACGTGAGGATGAAGTACTTTGGCACCGCTGGCCGCTAGAGCGTGCGCTTCATCATAGCTCAGGTCGTGGAGAAGTTTGGCTTCGACGGCGACGTGCGGATTCGCAGTATAAACGCCGTCCACGTCGGTCCAGATTACAAGCTCTTCCGCGTCCACCACGTGAGCGATGATCGCGCCGGAAAAATCGGAACTGTTACGGCCGAGGGTGGTGATGCGGCCGTCGGGAGTGGCGCCGATAAATCCGGTGACGACGGGAACAAGTCCGGCTTCGAGGAGCGGCAGGAGAATTCCCCGTCCACGTTGTTTTGTTTCGTCCAACTGAGGTTTGGCCTCGAGGAACGTGTCGCAAGTGAGGACAAAGTCGGAGGAGGAAACCGGAACTGCGGGGATTCCAGATTTTTCGAGAGCGGCCGCAAAGAGGCGTGCGCTGAGTCTTTCGCCGAAAGAAGCGAGACGATCGGTCAGCTCGGCGTTAGCGACGACGCGACCTTTTAGAGGGACTTCGTGGAGAAGGTCGCGGCCGAGAAGCTGGAGGCCGAGGCGGACACGATCGTGCTCCTGTTCATCAAGTCGAAGATCCTGGAGCACGTCGAGGTGGAGATGAATGACGCCCTCGGCTTCGTTGCGCGCATGAGAAAGTTTTCCATCGGCCAGACAGCGAGAGATGGAAAGAAGGCGATCCGTTACACCCTTCATCGCGGAGACAATGACGATGACGTTCGAGGACTGGGCAGCCGAGCGAACGAGTCCTGCGGCGTGCAACATGCGCTGAGCCCCAAGCAAAGAGGTGCCGCCGAACTTCAAGGCGACAACGGGTTGATCGGGGATCTCGCGAGTGCTATTGCTAGCGAGCGCAAAGGGTTCGACGAGACAGCTATCCGCTGCCACTTCTTCCTGCAAGTATTCCGGGCTCATCACATCCGCTCCTGGTTTCCGCTGGAGCGTCTCTGGCGGGGTTTAAAAGAAGAAACCCACCGCCAGGTTCGCTTCTGGCGGTGGGTTCGAAACTTTTTCTAACTTGCTAGCAGTTTCTCCACGCGCCGGAAGCGAAAATAGTCTTCTTCGCCTTAGTCGAGGTAATCGACATAGACGTCGTAGTGGTAATTCGCTTCGTCGCGATGGAAATCATGCCGGAAAAAAGAGTAGCACAAGAAAAACCGGACGCCTAGCAAAGATTGAAAAGAGAATCTGAAGAGTGTCCAGAAGACTCGGAGGCGGAAGACTTAGCGCGAGCACGCGAGCCGATGGAGGGACGAGCAGACTCCCGGGACGTCTATAACTTACCTAGAATCAATATTTTACAGGAAGCGACTAAATTCAACTAGCCGGGTTAGATGCAGCAAGGGTCGGTGGGCGCGTGGTGCGCCTCCGGGGTATTCAAGCACGAAAGGAAAGAAAATGATGAATCCGAAGAAGTGGTTAAGTGGACTATTTGCGCTTGCGCTGATTGCCTTCGCGGTGGGATGCGGGGGAGGAAGCACAACCATGCCGGTTGCCCAGCAGCAGGCAGGGACGGTTTTTGTGTCCGGCGGTGACGCGCCTTTGCCAAGCGTCGTTTCGTTCAAAGTGGACATTATGGGCATAGCCGTTGCCCAAGGCACGAGCACTCCGATAACAGTCACGACGGGTCAGCAGACCGTGGACTTTGCGAAGTTGAACGGAATGCATACTCTGCTGGATTTGAACACGATTCCGGCGGGGACCTATGACACGGTGATTGTGACGCTGGCGAATCCGGAAATTGACTACCTCAATGTGACGAATCCCCAGACTACTCCGCCGACGCGGCCGACGATCAGTGCGCTGACTTCGACGAGCACGCCGCCGGCAACGCTTTCGATGTCGACGGTAACGATTAGCCTAACCAATCCGCTCGTGGTGAGCACGGGCAACGTGATTGGGCTGGGCTTCGAATTCGACATCCGGAAGTCGCTGGCGCTGGATACGAACGGCCAGATTACAGGAGCTGTGAATCCAACAATCAACGTTAATGCGATTACGCCGAGCGATGCGGACGCCTATATCGATGAATTTATCGCTGGCGTGACGACGTTCAACCCGACGGGAAATTCTTTCACGATTCAAGGGCCGCACGGGCATGCGTTCACGGTGAACGTAAACGATCAGACGGAATGGGAAGGCAGCGAGACGATTAATGACCTGACCAGCTCGTCGATCGTTTCGATTTCCGGAACTCTGGACAAGACCGACGGGACATTTCTGGCGGACACGGTGGCCATTCTTTCGCAAGACAAATTCTTTGTGGGAGGCTTGATCACCTACGTGGACCCACCAACGGGCACGGCGCAGGATTTCGATCTCTTCGCACGCGATGTGCTGCCGGCGGGAACGGGATTCACGTCCGGGCAGATTTCGACGATCGATCTGACGGGCAACGAAAAATACTTCATCTACTGGATGCACAACGTGTTCGTCAATCCGAGGTGGAGCAATATCTTCTTCAACTCGGCACTGCTTGTTCCAGGGCAGCACGTGAGCATCGGCGGGCCATTTTCGAATGGAACGGTGACGGTGAAACGCGTGGTGCTGAGACATGAGGGACATACGGGCACGCTGGTGTCTGGTAGCACGAATGTGGGCGCCAGCACCTTCCAGTTCAATTCGAATGGACTGGCAGGCGTGTTGTTCAACGGGCCGGTGACCGTTTACGTGACGCCGTTTACAAGGTTTGGCGGCGGACTGACCAGTCTGCAGGACCTGACGAATAATCCGACGAATACGTTGCGCGTGATCGGCGTGGTGCTGAAGGATCCAATCAGCAGCCAGCCGGTGTTTGTGGCGCGCAGCGTGACGGAGCTGACGAACTAAGAACGTAAACCGAAGAAACGTCCCCAAGAGAACGGCCACTCCGAGAAATCGGCGTGGCCGTTCTCTTTTGTAGGCGGAGTAGGAATGAAGGTCTCGCAGATCAGAAACTAAGCTTTGAAGATCAAGCTCGAGCAGGTGAGGCCGGATTCGGCTTTTTGGAGTTCGGAGATGTCGAGCGAGGTGACGTGGAATCCTGCGGATTCGATGCGAGCGCGTGTGGGGGGGAAGGATGCGGGGAAGATGATCGTGTTGGCGAGAGCCAAAGCGTTGGCGGCGTGTGGTTCGGCGGGATCGACGTCGATCCAGTCGTAACCGGCAAAGGGAGCGGCGTCGAACCAGGCGCGGTTGGCGAGGAGCGTACCGCGCCCAAGAAAGGTGACGGCAGACTTGAGGTGGAGGCAGCCTGTGACGGGTACGGCGATGACTTCGTAATTGTGCGACGCGAGGATACCTGCGAGCTGGCGAATGCCTTCGGCGTTGCTGCGCTTGGTGACACCGACAAAAAGCTTGCGGCCGATGCGGAGAATATCGCCGCCCTCAAGGGTGCCAGGAAGGGTCACATGTTCGAGTTTGCGAAATTTGAAGATGGCTTCGGCTAGCGAAGCGGCTTCCGGGCGGCGGGACTGGGTGCCGAGCGAAAAAATAACAGCGAGCTCGTCGAGAACGATGGCGGGATCCTCGACGAACATGGAATCGGGGAGATCAGGCTCGGCAGGGAGAGAAACAACGTGGGCACCGAGTTTTTCTAGAAGCTGTTCGTAGGCTTGATGCTGCGCGACCGCGATTTGCAGATCGATCGGCTGGCGCGAAATGAAACTTAATTCGCAATTTACAATGGCAGGGCTGACGGCGCGCGTGATGGCAGTAAGCATGGCGGAAGAGCGAGTTTACACGAGAACCGCGCGAAGGATTGAAGCCCGGGCGCGAAGAAGATAGACTCGGCGCGCACGAACCGGCGAGGGGGGATTGCATGGACGTTTTGCGGAGAGTAGGAAGCGGCATCGTTGCGTGTGCATTGGTGGTGGGAACATGCAGCGCTCCGCGAGCGAGCCGTGCCCAGGATAAAGCTTCCGCAGCTGTGGACGAGGTCTTTGCGGACTTTACGAAAGCGGGTTCGCCGGGATGCGCGGCGGCGGTCTTCAGAAACGGCAGGATCATTTACGCCAGAGGTTATGGCCTTGCGAATATCGAAGAAGATGTTCCCATCATGCCGCAGAGCGTCTTCGATATCGGCTCGACTTCGAAGCAATTTACGGCGGCGAGCATTCTGCTGCTGGAAAAACAGGGAAAACTCTCCATCAACGACGACGTACGGAAATATATCCCAGAGTTACCGGACTACGGCCCGAAGATTACCATTCTCCATTTGCTGAATCACACCAGCGGGCTGCGCGACTACCTGACGCTAATGGACCTTGCGGGCATCAATACAGACAGCGTGACCACGGACGAGGATGCGCTGCAAATCATCACGCGGCAGAAGGCTCTGAATTTTGCCCCGGGGAGCGACTGGCTCTATAGCAATACGGGATTTTTCTTGTTGTCCATCATCGTAAAGCGCGTGAGCGGCGAGACGCTTCGCGAGTTCGCCGCAGCGAATATTTTTACTCCACTGGGCATGACACATTCGCAATTCCGCGACGACCACACCGCATTGATCGCCAATCGTGCGATGGCCTACGACCCAAAAGAGAGAAAGGATGGTTACACGCTGAACATTTCGTACTTCGAGCAGACGGGCGATGGAGCGGTGCACACCTCGGTCGAGGATCTGCTGAAATGGGATGAGAATTTTTACAGCGGACAAATTGGCGGAAAGGGATTTTTGGCGGAAATTCAGGAGCAAGGCAAGCTGAACAACGGCAAGGTTCTGGACTACGCGAAAGGATTGTTCATCGCGGATTACCGCGGATTGCACACCGTGAGCCATGGCGGCTCGTGGGGTGGATACAGAGCAGAACTTTTGCGCTTCCCGGAGCAGCATTTTTCTGTTGCGTGCCTGTGCAACCGAGGCGACGCAAATCCTACGAGACGCGCGCATCAGGTTGCGGACATTTATCTGGGCAGCATGATGAAGCCGAAGGAGGAAAAGAAAGCTGCTGAACACGAGGCGATGGAGAAGAAAGAGATTGCAATGAGCTCGGAACAACTTCGACTCTACACCGGTGACTATTGGAGCAGCGAACTGGGCGTGACCTACCGCATGGGAATTGTCGACGGCAAGCTGAAGGTCGTGGGAATACTAGATGGCGGCGGATTTACACACACCAGCAACTTGCCCGCAGATGGGTTCGCAGCGACGGGACAGGATGAGTTCAGTCTGAGCAAGATGGGGATTACAATTCAATTCGAGAGAGATTCAAATCAAGCAATTAACGGGTTCAAATTGGATGCGGGACGAACAATGGGCATGGTCTTTGCGCGCCGAGATGTCGCAGGGAAGTAGGGGGCTTGATGGAAGCAACAGTGGGAACGCATTCGACAAGACGAGCGGCCGCGATTCTCGTTGTCTTTTTGGGTGGAGGCGCGCTTTGGAGGCTGGCAAGCGATGGATCGGGCGTTGCCGCTGGCAACGGAGGCTCGTCAGCGACGATTGTGTCAGGGCAGATGCAAACAACTGGCGGTAATGATCCGCGACTTGCGAGCGCGCATCGCTTCGAGGACGGCGGATGGATTTACGTGCATCTTGAGGGCGTTCCGGCAACGATCGGATTTCAGCACGGCTATTTGCTGGCACCTGATATCGAGGATGGCTTCGCGGCGGTTAGTGCCGGAATGATGCACGAATCGCAGCGCGACTGGGCGTTCTTCCGCAAGGCTGCGCATGAAATGCTCTGGCCGAAGATTGATGAAGAGTATCAGCAGGAATTGCAGGGCATCGTAGACGGCTTACGCGCGCGAACAAACTCAAAGCTGGATGTGGACGACATCGTGGCAATGAACGCGTTTGAGGAGCTGCCGGACTACTACGTTCCTTGGTACAACAAACAGCAGAAAGTGGCGCATGCGCCTAATTTGAAGAGCCCGGGAAATTGCAGCGCGTTTGTGGCAACGGGAAGCTGGACGAAAGATGGCAAGATCGTGATGGCTCACAACAACTGGACAAATTACTCGAACGGCGAGCGCTGGCGCATCGTTTTTGACATTGCGCCGAAAACCGGCCACCGAATTTTGATGGATGGATTCCCGGGAGTGATCGCCAGCGATGACGATTTCGGAATCAATAGCGACGGCTTGATGGTGACGGAGACAACGATCACGCAATTTGAGGGATGGGACCCCGACGGGAAGGCTGAATTCGTTCGCGCGAGAAAGGCTTTGCAATACGCCGGCTCGATCGACGAGTACACAAAGATCATGCTGGATGGTAACAACGGCGGTTACGCGAATGACTGGCTTCTGGGCGACAGTAAGACCGGCGAGATCGCGCAGCTCGAACTGGGGCTGAAGGCTTACAAGCTGTGGCGGACGAAAGACGGCGCGTTCGCGGGATCGAACTGGGCGCGCGATCCGAAAGTGATCAAAGTGGATGCGCCACAATTCGAACCCAACAATCTGGAGATTTCGCCAAATGCGCGGCGTGTGCGGTGGGATGCGCTGCTGAAAGAGAACAAAGGCAAGATTGACGTGAACCTCGCAGAGAAAATGCTGGGCGATCACGTCGATAGTTATCACCAGAAACCGGAATCGAACGAGAGAACATTATGCGGGCACGTTGATTCGTCGCCACGCGGCGTGGATGTGTGGGGATGGACGCCTTATTTTCCAGGCGGCGCCGTGCAAGCCAAGGCGACGGATTCCAGTATGACGAAAGAGATGAAGATGGTGGCGCGGGCTGGGCATCCGTGCGGAGAAGATTTTCTTGCGAAGCCTTTTTTGGCAGCACATCCGGAATATTCCTGGCAGGAGCCTTACTTGCGGGACATGAAAGCCGGGCCGTGGACGGAGTTTCATTCCGGAGAAACGGCGGCCTCGCAAAAACAGTAGTTCGTGAGCGCAAGAGACAGCCGTGCGGCCAGCTCAGACAAAATCGCTCTATCTTGTGAAGTTAACTTTCTCTTTGCTCTTTATGGCCAGCGTGTGACTTGCGCGAAATGACCAATCAATAGAGTCGTGATAGTAATGCCGGCGCCGAGAAGCATTCCGGCAAGGATAAGCCCGACAACGCTGAGAGGTATCCAGAAGCCGGAGCGTGCGGCTGCGGGCTCTGTATTAAGAATCGGAGTGGCGATTGCAGAAGTGTTGTCCGGCACGACTTCTGGGACGAGCGGCGCACCCGAAACATCTGAGACTTCGGAAGGCACCACAAGACAATATCCTTTGCGCGGAATCGTTTCTATATAGAGAGGCTTTTCCGTGGAATCACCAAGTACCTGGCGAAGCTTGTTCACCGTCGTGTTGACGTTGGCGTCGTAATTTACGTGCGTGTCGGCCGGCCAGAGACGCTGTCGCAGTTCTTCACGCGTTACGACCTCATGCGGTTTTTCCAGGAGCGCTACGAGGACTTGATACATCTTTCCCTGTAGCTTGAGGCGCGAGCCACTCTTGGTTACTTCTTGCCGCTGCTGATCAACCTGAAAAGGACCAAAACGCACAAAACGAGGGCCTGAAGGAGGCGCGAAGTTTGATCGTTCGTCCATCCCGGTATCCAGTGCAGAGATAACGTTCGGAGTCATACACCCCATCCTATTATATAGATTAGACGCGCAAAACGTCTGGGTGTTTGCTGGAGAATACGAAATTTCGATGAAGAAGTTCCTTTTTTCGAGATAACAACTTCAAACAACAAAGAACAGACGGAAATAGCTTTCTGGAGGTTACAGTGGGGCCGGTAAAAATCGATTTTTTATGTATTTAGAAGTTATTAATAAATGTAGGCCGAATATGAACAGCTGTTCGCTATTGGGACAGTCCAGTCGTCCGAACACAATTTAACGGAATCTAGATACACTTTCTTGGATCTGAGCCCGCAACTGTTCGTTTCTTATGCGGTGAAACGCTCTCATCGCTGGCGGACAGGCTGCGGTGAGGCCTCCTGGCCTGTAGGTTTCTTGGAATAATTAATTTCCCGCCCTTGCCCTGCTCTGAGGCAAAGTCATGATTTCGACGCTTGAGGGGAATCTCTTGGAGCGGTAAACGCGCTGGGTGGCCTTCTGATAGTCGGAGTCTTTCGCTTCGAAAATATTGGGAATAAATTTCTGCGGATTGCGGTCGTATAGGGGGAACCAACTGCTCTGCACTTGGACCATTATTCGGTGACCTTTCTTGAAGACGTGATCCGCAGTATGGAGATCGATCGTGAAAGGCATCACTTCGCCCGGCTTGAGCGGCTCCGGCTTCTCAAAGGAATTGTGATAGCGGCCACGGAAGATTTCATCAGAAATCATCAGTTCGAAACCTGAAAGTTTCCAATCGTCCGGATATTTTTGCGGATAAACGTCAATCAACTTAACAATCCAATCGCTATCGCTGCCACTTGTGGAAGCAAATAATTTTGCGGTGACCTGGCCGGCGAGGGTGACGTCTTCCGTCAGGTCCTCCGTCTGCCACGTCAACACGTCAGGGCGGTTGTCGACGAAACCCTGATCCTGCACAAGCCAGGTATACCAACTGCCGGGATGATTCTCGGGATAGGTCATATCGATGGGGCGATGACGATACGGAACGGGATGCGCGGGATCGCTCACGTAGCTGTCGGAGGCGTCAGCGGAATCGGTTTGCGGGGCATCGAAAGAGAGTTTTCCGTCCTCTCGGAAATAGAGATTCTTGGATTGCGCTTCGCGCGGCGGCCAGGAATCAAATTGAACCCAGTTGTCACTGCCAGTTTGGAAGAGCAGCGCTTCTTTGAGCGGCAGCTCGCCTTTGTCCTTGAGCCAATATTCGAACCAGGGAACCTCTATCTTCTGGCGAAAGTAGACTGCGGTGTCGCTGCCAAAAGGAATTTCGCCGAGGGATTTGCCCGGGCCGCCGCCCCATCCGCCGTGATTCCACGGTCCGGCGACGAGATAATTTAGATGTTTTGAATCGGATTTTTCCAGACGTGCGTACGTTGCCATCGGTCCGTAAAAATCTTCCTGGTCCCACCAACCGGCGACGTTGAGATTCGGGACGGTGGGTTCTTTCAAACCGTAAGCGACCGCGAGACGCTTCCAAAATTCGTCATAGCTGGCGTGAGCAACGAATTCGTTCCAGGTCGGCAATTTTCCGTGGAAATATTTCGCGTTCGCATTGGAGAGCGCGCCGAGGCGAAGGTAAAAATCGTAAACGTCAAAACGGTCGAAGGCAAAACTAAAATTTTCGTTCGAAGATTCCAGCAGCGCGGTGTATTCGAACGCATAGCTCAGGCGAAAAGCGCCGTTGTGGAAGAAGTCGTCCCCGAGCCAGGTATCGCCCATGCAAGCCTGCTCCGAGACGGCCTTGAGCGCGGGATGCGGGTTGATCATTCCCATGGTTACGAGAAAGCCGTCATAGGAGATACCGTCGAGACCAACGCGGCCATTGTTGCTGGGAACATTTTTCACGAGCCAGTCGATCGTGTCGTAAGTGTCTGTGCTTTCGTCCACACCTTTCGGGTCGTTTGGATCGTGAAGCGGCCGCAGCATTACGAACTTTCCCTCGGAGCCATATCGTCCGCGAATATCCTGAAACGCGAAGATGTAGCCGTCCGGAACCATATCGGTGTAGCGGTAGATCATGCTGCTGATGCCTTTGTCCGGGCTGGCGATTCCGTAGGGAGTGCGATTCATGAGAATCGGCAGCGGAGTTGAAGCGTTTTTCGGTGCGTAGAACTCCGTATGTAGCTTGACGCCGTCGCGCATGGGAATCATTACATCAGTCTTAGTAAAGAGCGCCGAAAGATCGGGGCGTTGGCGCTGAGGAGCGGCTCCGAAACGTGGCACGAACACAAGACCTGCTATGACAAATAGAACAAGGATACTGGCTGTCTTGCGAACGGAACGCATGGAGAGTCTCCAGAAGTGATGCAGGCGATCGGATTTTTGTGCGAAGTTGAGAATATCACAAGAAATTCGGAGCAACATTCCCGCGAGCAATGATTTACTCGCAGGAATGGCGTCCAGTAGTGAAAAAAGCTAGTTGCCCGGCGTTGCCGGCACGAGCGAAAGCAAGACTCCAGAAGGATATTCCTTCGAACGGTAGATGCGTTGAGTCGCCTTCTGGTAGTCGGACTCCTTAGCTTCAAAAATATTGGGAACGTATTTCTGCGGATTGCGGTCGATGATGGGGAACCATGTGCTCTGCACCTGTACCATGATGCGATGGCCCTTCTTGAAAACGTGATTCGCGGTGTGCAAGTCAATGTTGAAAGGAGTTATGGCGTCTGGTGTGATGGGTTCCGGCTTTTCGAATGATTTGCGGAAGCGCCCGCGGAAAACCTCGTCCGCGACCATCAATTCGTAACCGGAAAGTTTCCAGTCGTCGGGATATTTTTCCGGATAGACATCGATGAGTTTAACGATCCAGTCTGCATCGCTCCCTGTAGTGGATGCAAAAAGTTTTGCGGTCACGCTGCCAGCTACAGTCATGTCCTCGGTGAGCTCGTCAGTTTGCCAGGTCAGCACGTCGGGGCGATTGTCCACGAAGCGCTGGTCCTCGACGAGCCAAGTGGGCCAGCCGCCTGGATGATCATCGGGATAGGTCATGTCAATCGGGCGATGGCGGTAAGGCACAGGATGAGCAGGATCGCTCACGTAGCTATCGAATGATTGTGGAGTGGGCGCTTGCGGCGCGTCGAAAGAGAGCTTGCCATCTTCGCGGAAATAGATTTCGCGCGTTGTCGCATCGTGCGGAGGCCAGGAATCAAACTGCACCCATTTATTGCTTCCGGTTTGAAAGAGCAAAGCCTCTTTGAGCGGCAGGCTGCCTTTGTTCTTTAGCCAGTAGGCAAACCAAGGCGCTTCAATTTTTTGGCGGAAATAGAGAGAGGTGTCGCTACCAAAGGAAATGGCTCCGAGGGACTTGCCAGAGCTGCGAGCCCAGCCGCCATGATTCCACGGGCCCGCCACAAGATAATTTAAGTGATCAGGATCATTCTTCTCCATGATTTCGTAGATTTTCATCGGGCCGTAAGCATCTTCCTGATCCCACCATCCGGCCACATTCAGATTCGGCACCTTTGGTTTCGTCAGAATATAGGGCATGGCCTCTTGTTTCCAGAAGGCGTCGTAATTGGGATGCGCAACGAAATCGTTCCAGGTGGGCAGAGTGCCGTGGATGTAATTTTTATTGGCATTGGAGAGCGCGCCGAGGCGCAAATACCATTCATAGGTGTCGAACTGATCGAACTGAAATGCAAAATTTGTTTTTCCAGTCTCCATCATGGTGGAGTATTCGAAACCGTAGCTCAGACGGAACGCTCCATTGTGATGAAAATCGTCGCCTAGAAACATGTCCGCGGGGGAAGCTTGCTCGGAAACGGCTTTGAGCGCGGGATGCGGCTCGAGCATTCCCATGACTGTGAGCCAGCCGCCGTAGGAGATGCCGACAAGACCTGCGCGGCCGTTATTGTGCGGAACGTTTTTCACGAGCCAGTCGATGGTGTCGTAGGTGTCCGTGCCCTCATCGATCGCTTTCGGATCTTTTGGATCGCGAATCGGGTGCTGCATCACAAAAGTTCCCTCGGAACCATAGCGGCCGCGAATGTCCTGAAAAACAAAAATGTAATCGTCAGGAATCATCTCGGCGTAGCGCGCGAGCTTGCGGCTGTTGCCTTTTTCATCGTCGGCGATACCGTAGGGAGTGCGTTCGATGATAATCGGATGCGGCTCGGCGGAATTTTTCGGTGAGTAGATTTCTGTGTGCAGCTTGACGCCATCGCGCACGGTAATCATTACGTCGGTTTTGTCAAAAAGGAGCGAATAGTCCGGTGGATTTGGCGCTTGCGCGCGACCGGTGAGCGCAAATAGCAGCACAATCACGAGAACCCAAATGAAGGGTCTACATTTCCACAGCAAACTCGCGAATCGCATGGTAATTCCCTCCAACAACTCCACCTTAGAATCAGGCGACCCAACCTGGCTGAGGATAGTACACGAAATGTCCGGAGAAACAGATGTTTCAATTTTCTCTTCGGCGCCGCGCGGCGATCTAAGAAAGCGACGGCCAAGATTGGCTGTCCCACGTGGGGCCGGTCTGCTAAACTATAGGTTGCTCGACCACACCTGAGAACAGAGGAGATTCGTCCGGGCTGCTGGTTGTTTCAGCAGCTATTTTTGTCTTTGCAGTGACTGCCGCTGAGTAGTCCGAAGACCGACGTAGAAATCATGAGCCAAAATATTCGTAATATCGCCATTATCGCGCACGTAGACCACGGCAAGACGACGCTGGTCGACGCCATGCTGCGGCAGAGCGGAATTTTCCGCGCCAACGAAGCGCTGGTAGAACGCGTGATGGATTCCAACGACCTTGAGCGCGAGCGCGGGATTACCATTCTCGCCAAGAATACGGCGCTTTTTTTTCACGACACGAAAATCAACATCGTAGACACGCCTGGCCACAGCGATTTTGGCGGTGAAGTTGAACGCGCTTTGCGGATGGTCGACGGAGTTGTGGTGCTGGTCGACGCCAGCGAAGGACCGCTGCCGCAAACGCGCTATGTCCTACAGAAAGCGCTCGCGGCAAAATTGCCGCCGGTGATCGTGCTGAACAAAATCGACCGTACAGATGCACGCGCAAAAGAAGTGCTCGATGAAATCTACGACCTGTTTATCGACCTGGATGCCACAGAAGACCAGCTCGATTTTCCGGTGGTTTACACAAACGCGCGCGAAGGCATTGCGCACAGGCAAATCGGGGACGACTCGAAGGATTTGCTGCCGCTGTTTGAGACTATCGTGAAAGGTATTCCTCCGCCGCCGGGCGATCCCGATGGCGTGCTGCAGATTCAGGTTATGAATTTGGACTATAGCGATTTTCTTGGACGGATCGCTATTGGCCGCGTATTTAACGGGACGCTGAAGCGCGGCGAGGACGTCGGCATCAGCAAGCTGGATGGAAAACTCATCTCCACCCGGATCACCAAGCTCTACACCTTTCGCGGATTGGAGCGCGATGAAGCGCAAGCTGTTGGCGCGGGCGATCTTGTTGCAATTGCCGGCGTGGAAGGAATCCAGATCGGCGAAAGCATCACGGATCTTCTGAATCCGTCTCCTCTGGAGCCGCTGCTGATCGACGAGCCAACTCTCGCCATGATTTTCACTGTGAATAGCAGCCCGCTTTCCGGAAAAGAAGGCAGCTATTTGACTTCGCGCGACCTGCGTGACCGCCTGGCGAAAGAGTTGCTCACCAACGTTTCGATTCGCGTGGAAGATACGGATACACCGGAATCGTTTCGCGTGCTAGGGCGCGGCGAACTTCAGTTGGCCATTTTGATCGAGACCATGCGGCGCGAAGGTTTCGAGCTTATGGTCGGCAAACCGGAAATTGTCGTGCGCACGGAAAATGGCAAGAAGCTCGAGCCGCTCGAGCGCCTGGTCATCGACGTTCCCGAAAATTTTATTGGAATTATTTTGGAGACGTTGGGCAGCCGGCGTGGGGAAATGCTCAAGATGAGCAATCACAACTCCGGACGCGTGCGCATGGACTTTAAGATTCCTTCGCGAGGGCTGATTGGTTTGCGCAGCCAGTTGCTGACGGACACGCGCGGCACCGCCTTGATTCACTCGATTTTCGACGGATGGACGGACTATGCGGGCGAAATGGCGCTTCGGCCAACGGGTGCGCTAGTCGCGGACCGTTCAGGACCATCAACGGCATTCGCGCTTTGGAATATTCAAGAACGCGGCGAATTGTTCATTGGTCCCGCTGTCGAAGTCTACGAAGGAATGGTCATCGGCGAAAACTCGCGCGAGCAAGACATGGAAGTGAACGCCACCAAGGAAAAGAAACAGACGAACATGCGCTCGTCCAGCGCCGATGAGGCCATCCGGCTGATTCCGCACCGCGAGCTCAGCCTCGAACAGGCGATTGAATTTATCGCCGACGACGAATTCGTAGAAATTACGCCGAAATCGATTCGCCTTCGAAAAAAGGTTTTGCAAGCCAATAAGCGTCCGCGCCGCTGGCAGGAAATTCGCGCCAGCCACGAAACGGCGCGCTGACGATTCACTTTTGAAGCGGCTCTTAGTGGCCCGACTTCTCTAACAAATCCGCAAGGTATTGCTTCCAAAGTTCCGCCCATGTGTGCGTGCCGTGGCCGTGCGTATTTTCGCTGGCGGGAATTAGGACGAATTTCGCGTTCTGCACTTTCTTGATTTCGCGCTCGGCGATGCCCAGCTCAGGCGGATTGATGAAGTCGTCGCCGGAATTGATGTACATCACGGGCGCCTTGATTTTGCCGAGCTGCTGCGAGGGATCGTAGTTGCGCGACGCGTTGACCTGGTACAGGAGGTCGTTCGCGTCCAGGGCAGCGAATCGCGCGTGGAAATAGTCGTCGAGATATTTGTCGGTCGCATCTCGCGTCGGCAAAGCTTTCTGCATGGGGATTGGCGCAGCTCCGGCGATTAGCAGAAAATCCAGCGCCGTTCGCAGAGCTTGCTTTGGCTCCTCTTTGTAGTCGCCGCCCTTCCATTCGGGATCCTCGCGTATCGCATCCATCACCATCTTGCGCCAGACGCGATTGCGCCCAGCGATCTGAACCGGCAAACACGCGAGCGGCATGAGCGCGTCCATAAAGTCGGGATATGTTTCGCCCCAGACGAACGAGTGCATGCATCCCATCGAAGTGCCCATCACAAGCCGCAGATGATTCACGCCCAGCCCTTCGTTGACGAGCCGGTAGTGCGCGGCAACCATGTCGTCATAATCGTATTGGGGAAAACGCGCGTGCAGGCCGTCACTTGGCTTGGAGGACTTTCCGTGGCCGATGCCGTCAGGGAGAATAATGAAGTAGCGCGACGTATCGAGCAGTTGGCCTGGGCCAAAAAGAACGCCGGCAAACTGCGGCGCAAAAAACTGCTGCCCGGTACCGCCGGTTCCGTGAAGAATGAGCACGGCATTGGTCGTACGTCCTGCCGCGTCTTTAACCGGCTTGCCTAACGTCGTGTAGTGTAAACGCAATTCCGGCAAGGACTCGCCGGAATGAAATTGAAAATTGTGAATGACAAAATCGCCTTCCGTGGCTGAGGCGCTGATTGGCTGCTGAGCGGCGCAAGGCACAGCCACCAGAACTATTGCTATGAGCACTGCGCTGAAAAACTGTATAAAAGATTTGATCATCTCTCACCTCTGCGAACGAAAAATCTATCACAAACTGAAGAGCACAGCCCCACGTGAACGTTTCGTCTGGGCTCTTGTTTTGCCGTTGTCCTGTGAATAGACTGCAACGCGTTACAAGATCCCTGATGTGCGAGGTGGTTTGATGCGAAGAATTGTTTTGTCCAGCGCGTGTTTCCTGCTTCTGCCATCTCTCGCTTGGTGCCAAGCGAAGCCCAAGCTTTCGCCGGCGGTGAACGCTTTCGTGAAAGAAGACGCGCCGGTTATCGCGCTGACGCACGTTCGCGTGGTGGATGGCACGGGCGTCGCTGCTCGCGTGGATCAAACGCTAGTCATTGCGGACGCAAAAATCGTCGCGCTCGGCGACTCCGCCACAACAAAAATTCCTGACGGCGCAAAGGTGCTTGACCTCTCCGGCCGCACCGTAATTCCGGGGCTTGTTGGCATGCATGACCACATGTTCTACCCTGCCCCTGGCGGCGGACTACCGCTCTACCCTGAGCATGCTTCAAGTTTTCCGCGGCTTTATCTCGCAGGTGGCGTCACTACGATTCGAACGACTGGCAGCCTCGAACCCTACGCTGATCTCGAACTCAAGCAAGCAATCGATGCAGGAAAGCTTGCCGGTCCGAAAATTCACGTCACCGGTCCGTATCTCGAAGGCGAGGGCGCCTTTGCGTTGCAAATGCATCAGCTGAAGGACGCAGAAGATGCGCGCCAAATGGTCGAATTCTGGATCGCTCGAGGCGCAACTTCGTTCAAGGCGTATATGAACATCACTCCTGACGAGCTTGCCGCTGCCGTCAAAGCCGCACATGCGCACCGAATCAAAGTCACCGGCCATCTTTGCTCGATCGGTTTCCGCGAAGCAGCTGCCCTCGGCATCGACGACCTGGAGCATGGCATAGAAGTTGACACCGAATTCCTGCCTGACAAAAAGCCGGGCGTCTGCCCCAACCCGCAGGCCGCTGCAAAAGCGTTGCTCTCGGTTGACATCGCGAGTGCGCCGATGCAGGACATGATTCACGACCTGGTGGCGCATCACGTTGCGGTCACTTCCACGCTTCCCGTGTTCGAAACCTCCGTGCCGGGACGGGCTCCGCTCGACAGCCGCGTGCTTGACGCGATGACGTCGGAAGCCCGGCTCGCCTATTTGACGAGACGCGCGCGAATATCCGATAACGCGGCGACTTCCGACGCGGCAGCAATCTTCAAGAAGGAATTGGAATTCGAACATGAGTTCTCAAAGCAAGGCGGACTCCTGTTGGCAGGTCTCGATCCGACTGGGTACGGCGGCGTGATTGCCGGGTTCGGAGACCAGCGCGAAGTCGAATTGCTCGTTGAAGCAGGTTTTACGCCGGTCGAAGCTATTCACATCGCGACATCCAACGGCGCTCAATTTCTCGGCGAGTTGGACAAAATCGGAACGCTCGCGGTGGGCAAAGCGGCTGACATCGTCGTCCTACAAGGGGCCCCTTCGGCCAACATCAAGGACATCGAAAAAGTGGAGCTTGTCTTCAAGGATGGAGTCGGCTATGACTCTGCCAAACTAATCGACTCAGTAAAGGGCATGGTCGGCCTGCGCTAAACCGCTGCGCGGGGGAGCGGAATCTCGTCGCGCGAAAACGGTCGGGCCCGTCACAACTAGGGCAAAAGTATTTTTCCGTCCGCCGCCGGCAAAGCTAAACCCACTTCGTGCGCCAGCGTGGGAGCAACGTCGCGCATGTCAATCGTTCCAAGCGACTTGCCGGCTGGAACACCCGGCCCCACCAAAAAGAACGAAGCGTGCAAATCTGGAAGGTCTGGCATCGCTCCGTGCGTGCCGCCAACTCTTGATAATTTTGAAAGAACGGGCCCATCAAGGGCCGCTCCCGTCCGCCATCCCGGCCTGAGCCCCACAAAAAATGAAGCCGTCGGATAACCGCCTCGCTTGTGCAACTCCTCAGATTCCAGGATGCGGTCAACCCCGTTGGCCGGGTCGCTTGCTACCTTAGCAAGCAACTCACGCACCTGCGACAACGTTGCGCTATCGCCGGCATCTTTCAGCACGACCGCTGCCGATCCGCCCGTAGGCCACGGCATCGCCTTCCAATCTGTAATTTTCCCCTTATCGCTGACGGTAATCAGCTTTGCCTCGCGAAACAAAGGAAATAAATCCAATTGCGCGTCCGTTCGAACAAATCCGTGATCAGAAACAATCGCGAGATACGCATGACCAGGGGCAAGCTTCTCGGCCGTCGCACGGATTTTTCCGATCGTGGCATCAATGCTTTCCAAAACGGCTATGTCTTCAGGACTGAACGGCCCGGTTTGGTGCTGGATGTGATCAAGCGAACTGAGATGAAGCGTCAATAGCGCAGGATGCTTCTTCTCGAGAATCCACTCCGCGTATCGCCCCAGGATCTCATCTCCTTTGGCTGATGTATCGGTTCCGTCGCGAAATTCGCCGATCTCAGCTTTAGCCTCTTCCAATAACCCGCGGGTGGAAAGCGCACGCAACAATTTGGCGTCGTCCGGGGTGTTCGCGCGCCAATACTCGGGAATGTTCCAGGTAATGTGCGCGCCAACTGTAACCGGCCACTGGATGCTCGCCGTCGTCCGCCCCGCCGCCGCGGCAACATCCCAGAGTGTGGGCACGCGAATATCTTCTGTGTACCAATACCAGCCTTCTTCGTTCTGCCGGAGAGGATCAAAAGTAGTATTTGCAAGGATTCCGTGCTTCGCCGGCCACACTCCTGTAACTAAAGTCGTGTGGCTCGGATACGTCACGGTCGGCACAACTCCTACGACTCCATCGGCGTATGTCCCCTCTTTCAAGAAGCGGCGCAGGTTCGGCACTTTCGCCCCGTGCGCGTCAGCTTCGGTGATGTAGTCCGGACGCATTCCGTCGACAGAAATCATCACCAACAGCGGCACCGGCGGGTGTTGAGCTGGAGTGTTAACCGCGAAAAGGCAAACGACCGCGAGCCCAAGAACGCAAAAAACAGCCCAGGCTCGTCGCCAGTTCAAATTATGAGAATTCCCGCAGATAAGCATGATGTGCAAAAGAATACCCTAAACCTCTATGAGGATTTTACAAAGTAGCCATAGAAGGATAAATTAGATAGGAACAGCGCTAGACCATGCGGGTGACCGGGTGTCTCAATTCGACCTATTCCCCGGGACAGGATTGTTGTAGAGTCTAGCGCTCATGTGCAGCCCGCCGCTGATCCGTTTTGACGAAATG
Source organism: uncultured Acidobacteriota bacterium (assembly GCA_963740015.1). Taxonomy (GTDB): domain Bacteria; phylum Acidobacteriota; class Terriglobia; order Acidiferrales; family UBA7541; genus Acidiferrum. The sequence goes on from CAVUCM010000061.1 coordinate 25,195, forward strand.
GCTTAGCTAATTGGTAGTGCTCTCTGGCGGAGCCTTCGCGCAGAATCAACAGGTGGATTACGTGAATATTGGACCCTCGAACGGGGCCTCAAACTCGCACTGCACCATAGCTGCAACAGCTACAGCTCTGCCTCCGTATACGATGACTCGCGAGGAAGTGAAGTATTACTTGGGACGAGTGTTCGAAATACCGGATCGGCGTCTGGAAGCGCTGTTGGCTATCGCGGATAACGCGCAGGTGCACAAACGCTACTCGATTTTCCCGATTGAATATACGGTTGAGCCGCGCCCGCTCTCAAAGACCAACGAGGAGTACATCGAGCACGCTGTGAAACTCGGCCGCCAGGCGGCGGAAGAGTGTTTGCAGAAAGCCGGTCTGCGGCCGGACGAAATAGACCTCATCATCACCGTCTCTTGCACAGGATTCATGATTCCCTCACTGGACGCCCACCTCATCAATCTGATGGGATTCCGTCCAAATGTGCGCCGCATGCCTTTCACCGAACTTGGATGCGCTGCAGGGGCAATGGCCCTTAGCCGCGCTGCGGATTATTTGAAAGCCCATCCTGGCGGAAATGTACTGATCATCTCAGTAGAGCTGCCTTCGCTCACGTTCCAACGCAAGGACATCTCGCAAGCGAACTTGATTTCCTCGATTCTGTTCGGCGACGGAGCAGCCGCGGTCGTGGTGACGGGAAGAGAGCAGAAAGGCCCCAAGATCCTCGTCTCGGAAACCTACACGTTCCCGGATTCTTTGGGCGCGATGGGTTTCGATTTGCGCGACTCGGGCTTTCACATTTTGCTCTCGAAAGATGTACCCGAAATGATCGGCCTGAAAATTAAGGGGCTCGTGGATGGATTTCTCGAACGTCACGGCCGTAAACAAGAAGACATAAAAGGTTGGATTTTGCATCCCGGCGGGGCGCGCTTGCTGGGCAATGTTGAAAAAGAATTGGGGCTCTGCAAGTGTGATACGCAACCCTCTTGGGATATTCTCAGCAACGTCGGGAACCTCTCCAGCGCCACGATTCTCTTCATCTTGCAGGAATGGATGCAAAAGCGGCCGCTCAAATCAGGTGAGTACGCGTTCGCGGCCGCTTTCGGCCCAGGATTCAGCGCCGAATTTCTTCTTCTGCAATGGACCTAAGCGTCATCGCGTTTCTCGGCTTGCTGGTGGTCGTAGCCCTGCTTCGGATTGTGGAGCTGCAAATTTCGCGGCGTCATCAGAAAGAGATGATTGCGCGCGGCGCCGCCAAGGTGGATGAGCCCAGATTCCGTTGGATGGTTCTGCTCCATACTGCGGTGCTGATCGGTGCTGCGCTGGAAGTAGTGCTTCTTCGGCGTCCGTTTATTCCCATTTTAGCGGCGGTCATGTTTACGATTTTTCTGGCGGCGAATGTTGTCCGCTGGTGGGTTATCCGAACGCTGGGAAATCATTGGAACGTCCAGGTGATGGATTCGACCAGTCTCGGCGTTATTTCCTCGGGGCCGTTCCGCTACGTACGCCATCCAAATTATGCTGCGGTCTTTGCGGAGATGCTGTCGCTGCCGCTGATCCACACGGCGTGGATTACGGCCGTCGTCGGCTCGCTCGCGCACATTCTCGTGCTGTCGATGCGGCTTTCAACGGAAGAGCGCGTTCTTTTGGCGAATCCCGAGTATCAAGCCACCATGGCGCGCAAATCGAGATTCATTCCCGGTGTTTTCTGAGGAGAGTGTCGCGGCCTTTCTGTCGTATCCCAACGCTCGCCGTGTTTGTTTTGCTCTCACCCGGCGTGTCCCGCGCGCAAAAGCCCTCGGATGGCAGCGATTCCGCATTCACGGAGGTACCGGAGCTGAAAGAAGGCTTCCGCTTGCTCTACGTACAGAAGTATCCCGAAGCG
>CAVUCM010000062.1:0-12597 GCA_963740015.1 uncultured Acidobacteriota bacterium
CAGGCACGTCGACGCCGTCAATGCCGCGCATCGCTTGCGCAATGCGCTGGGCTAGAGGCACGCCACGGCGGCGGATGCCAATCAGGGCAAGATGTTTGGTGCCGCCGCTTTTCTCGACAATTTGATGAGCCAGGCGGCGCAAGGTGCGGTCGATCTCCGACGCAGACATGAGTTGGGCTTTTTCGACGATGCGCATGGTCGGGTAATCCTAGCATAGTGACTGGTGAGTCGTGACTAGTGACTGGTGGACGACCGGCGTACGGACCTACTGCGTCCTTTGAGGGACCGGGCGCCGTGGTAAACTGCCGCGCGAAACGTCTGACGAGGTGCATATGATTGTTCCGAATAAGCTGAGTGTGAACTGGAGAACCGTGATCGTGTTTTGCGGGCTGGTTCTGGGTATGGGGGCTGGAACAGCTCTTGCGCCGTGTGCTGGAGCCCAAGCACCGAAGACGGTCGTAATGAAGCCGGCCGCGCGGCCGAAGCTGGTGGTGATGCTGGTAGTGGACCAGATGCGTGCGGACTACGTGGACAAGTTTCAAGGGCAATGGACAGGGGGATTGAAGAGGCTGGTCGAGGAAGGCGCCTGGTTCCGCGAAGCTGCTTATCCATACGCTGCGACGGAAACCTGCGTGGGACACTCGACGATTTCGACGGGCGCATTTCCGGCGACGCACGGCATGGTTGCGAATGAATGGTGGGACCGGGAGAAGCAGAAGGGCGTGACGTGCACTTCCGATCCGAACGTGAAGAATACGGGATACGGCGGGGCGAGCGTCAAAGGCGGCGACAGCGCGGCGAGGATGCTGATGCCTGCGTTTGCGGAGGAATTGAAGTATCAGAGCGGCGGTGACACGCGGGTGGTGACATTTTCGTTGAAGGCGCGGGCGGCGATCACAATGGCTGGCCATCAGGGGGACGCCGTGACTTGGTTTGAACCAGGTACTGGTGCGTGGGCGACGTCGAGCGCGTATCCAGTCGCGGCGTTCGTTGAGGAGTACGCGAAGGCGCATCCGGTCTCGAACGACTACGGCAAAACCTGGACGCTCCTTCTTCCGAAGGCCTCCTACTTATATGAAGAGACGGCGGTTGGCGCGGTGCCGCCTCCAGGGGTTGGGCCGGCCTTTCCTCATACGTTTAGCGGGAAACCTGGCAGTTCCTCGGCGGATGAAGCTTTTTACCAGCAGTGGGAGGGAAGCCCCTACGCGGAGACTTATCTTGCGGAGATGGCGCAAGATGCGGTGGACAAGCTTGGATTGGGCAAAGGACCGGGCACCGATTATCTGGGAGTGAGCTTTTCGTCGGTGGATTATGTGGCGCACGCGTTTGGGCCGCGTAGCTGGGAAGTGCAGGATGAACTCGCGCGACTAGACCGAGACTTGGCAGTCTTCTTTGCGCATCTTGATAAAGCGGTGGGACCCGGGAATTACGTTGTTGCTCTTAGCGCGGACCATGGCGGTGCGCCGATCCCTGAGGATCTTGTCAAAACTGGAGTGGATGCCGGCTGGCTGAATCTGGCCGAGGTGAAGGGACGGATCGAGAAGGCTCTCGGGCCACTCAATTACCCGAAGCCAGCCGTCGCGGATATCGGGGGAAGTGATGTGTATTTTACGCCGGGAACGTACGACAAGTTGAAAGCGGATCCGGCGGCCACGCGCGCGGTGATAGAGGCGATTGAGAGCGTTCCGGGCGTGGCAAACGTCTATCGCGCGGAAGATTTGGAGGATAGGCCGGCGACGGACAGCCCAATGCGAGGAGCGGAAGCGGCGAGCTTCTTGAAGAGCAGGAGCGGAGATCTGCTGATTGTGCCCAAGCCTTTCTGGCCGTGGGATTTTTCAACGCCAGGAAAACCGCGCGGGTACGGGACAACGCATGGAACGCCTTACTATTACGACCAACGTGTGCCCGTGCTATTCATGGGCTTCGGGATTCGGCCCGGTGAGTATTACGGCACGATTACACCAGCGGACATCGCGCCAACGTTGGCTTCGCTCTGCGGGATAACCCTAGCGCCGCGAGATGGGCGGGTGCTAGGCGAGGCGCTCGCGAAGACGACTCAAGCTCGAGCGGCAAGAAAGCAATCCGCTCCGGTTAGTTCCGAAGCAAAGCCTTAGGCGCGCCATTTCTTCCACAGGCCTCATGGACGTAGCAGGATTTTGGGCAGGACCGGCGAGGCTTTATGATATTCTTTGGTCGATGTGACGAGTGAAAACGCTGTTGATCTGACCGTGCAAGTTGGCGCGGTGCGCCTGCGGAATCCCATTCTCGCAGCCAGCGGAACCTTCGGTTACGGCGTCGAGTTTGCCCACCTGGTAGACCTAAACCGACTTGGCGGCATTGTCGTCAAGGGCCTGTCCCGCGAACCCATGGAAGGCGCCCCTGCGCCACGGCTTTGCGAGACTCCAGCCGGCATGCTGAACGCTGTGGGGCTCCAAAACATAGGGGTCCGGGCGTTCGTACTGGAAAAACTACCAATATTAAGAAAATACGATACAGCCATTATAGCCAATGTATTCGGGTATTGCGTCGAGGACTACGTCGAGGTCATCAGGGTCCTCGAGGATGCTGAGGGGCTGACGGCCTATGAGCTGAACATCTCCTGCCCTAACGTGAAGAAGGGTGGGATGCAGTTTGGAGGCGATCCGGGGTTGGTAGCCGAAGTTGTAGGTGCTGCTCGCAAGGCAGCTACCAAGAGGCCTCTCTGGGTGAAGCTGTCGCCGTTGGTTGCAGACATTGGGCTTATTGCTCGGACGGCGGAGAGCGCTGGGGCTGACGCACTGACGGTGGCGAACACCTACCCCGCCATGGCGATCGACCCTTGGACTCGGAAGTCATGCCTCGGGAACCAATCTGGCGGCTTATCCGGCCCGTCTATTAAGCCGATCACGCTTCGGTTGGTTTGGGAAACGCATAAGGCGATAAAGATTCCTATCTTAGGGGTTGGCGGTATAGAGACGGTCGAGGACGTGCTTCAATATCTAGCTGTAGGAGCTACTGCAGTACAGGTCGGGACGGCCAGCTTTACTGACCCTACGGTCAGTCAGCGACTTGTGGAAGGGTTGGAGAGGGCTCTTTTCAGAGCTAAAACGTTTACTGTCAATGAGATAATGGGTAAATTTTTCGCAGATTTTGGTTGACATAACGACGATTTTGCGATACACTTTTTTGGATATGAGTAGCACAAAGAACACACTATGAGACGACCACTCTTTGTTTTCTGGGCCGCATTCCGTTGGGTGCTCTTAATGTTCCTCGTAGTTCCGGTCATGGACGCACCCCTAGTAGCGCACTTGAGCGCTCCAGTTAAGCCGGTGAAGACTTGGGTTGGCAACGCCAGTTGGTATGGTCCGGCATTCAATGGAAAGAAGACCGCCAATGGTGAGCACTTCGATTGCGAAGCCCTGACAGCCGCTCACCCCAATCTTCCGTTCGGGTCCATCGTCCGGGTGGTGAATCCCCGGAACGGGAAGTTTGAACTAGTACGCATCAACGACAGAGGTCCCTATCAAGAAGGACGCGAAATTGATGTATCCTATCGCGTAGCACGCAAGATCGGTTTGATCAATTCGGGTGTAAGCCAGGTTCGGCTCGAATTGATGGAATTGCCCGAGAAGCACTGACCCCGCCGGAATCGGGGTCTCACATGACCTTGAGCTTCGACGCCCATCCCCGTAGCAGTTTAATCGTGGCACTGGATTTTGATTCGCTATCCTCTGCCCTAAAATTCGCAAAACAGGTTTCCGACCTGGTTGGGATGTTTAAAATCGGGAACCAACTTTTTACGGCTGCGGGTCCTGCAGCGGTTAAAGAGATTGCCGCGCTGGGTCCGGGTATCTTTCTCGACCTGAAATTCCACGACATTCCAAATACAGTTGCGGGTGCGGTGCTCTCCGCCGCGGCTATGACCGGTGTGCAGCTCGTCAACGTGCATGCCCTCGGGGGGCACGCGATGATGGCGGCAGCCGTCCAGGCAATCAGCGCTGGAGTCCCGATGGGTGCCGACCGGCCGCGCTTGCTGGCGGTAACGATTCTTACCAGTATGGATCAGAAGGCGATGCGCGAGACCGGCATTGGCGGACCTCCGAAGAGCCGCGTTGTGAAGTTGGCTCGGCTAGCAAAAGAAGTGGGTGTCGATGGAGTCGTAGCTTCCGTGCAGGAAGCGAGAGCTATTCGCAAGGCTTGCGGACGCGACTTTTTGATAGTGACGCCAGGCGTACGCCCGGATAACAAAGAGAACGCGGACGATGCAAAGCGCGACGATCAGGCGCGCACGGCGACACCTACGGAAGCGATCAAAGCAGGCGCGGACTATCTGGTCGTAGGCCGGCCAATCATAGCTGCGCCAGATCCTCGCGCAGCAGCCCAAGCTGTGGTCGACGAAATAGCGGCCGCGAAGTAACCGAAATACACCTCTCGCTTTATTCAAGAATCACAAAGATGATTGCTCAAATTTCGGGCGAAGTGCGGCTGCAGGCACAGCCAAGAGTGGCTGTGCTACTTTAATCCCTACGCGCCGCGCTGTGATTCGAGCGGTGCTTTCTCTCTCATGGATACCAATTCGAAGAGCGTGATTGTTGGGACGGCCGGGCATATTGACCACGGCAAATCTGCGCTCGTGGAGGCGATGACTGGCACGCATCCTGACAGGCTCGCAGAAGAGAAACGTCGGGGGATTACGATTGATCTTGGCTTTGCTTTTCTGGAAGAAAATGGCGTGAGGTTCGGTTTGGTGGACGTGCCGGGGCACGAGCGCTTTGTGAGCAACATGTTGGCTGGTGCGGCCGGGATCGATTTAGTGCTGCTGGTGATTGCAGCGGATGAATCGATCAAGCCGCAAACGCGCGAGCATTTCGATATTTGCCGGCTGCTGGGCGTGAAACGCGGCGTTGTGGCGCTGACGAAAAGCGATTTGGTGGATGCGGATATGCTCGGGCTGGTACGGCTCGAGGTGGAAGAGTATTTGCGAGGATCGTTTTTGGAGCAGGCGCCCATTGTGTCCGTTAGTGCGAAGACGGGGACCGGGCTCGCCGAGTTGAAAGAGGCGCTGCACAGCGTCGCTACCGAGATTCCTGGAAAAGATGCGGCGCGATACTTCCGGTTGCCCATCGACCGGGCGTTTGCGATGAAGGGGTTTGGAACGGTGGTGACGGGCACTCTGATTTCGGGAAGCGTTGGCGCAGAAGACGAAGTCGAGCTCTTCCCTGGCGGCAAGCGGTTGCGCGTGCGGGGCGTGCAATCGGGCGGGAAATCCGTTGAACGCGCTATCGCAGGACAAAGGACGGCCGTAAATCTGGCCGGTATCGATCACGGCGATGTGAAACGCGGGATGACTCTCGCTGCGCCGGGACGCTTTCTCACAACGCGCAGGATCGATGTGCGGCTTACGCTGCTGCCTTCCGCGCGAAAGTTGAAGCATCGCGCGCGGGTGCATTTTCACGCAGGGACCGCCGAGACAATAGCTGAGGTTTTTCTCTACGGGGAAAGCACGCTTGCGCCCGGACAGAGTGCGCTGGCGCATTTGCGTTTGCGGGACGAGGTTTTGCTTCAGCCCGGCGACCGTTTCATTGTGCGGCAATTTTCCCCGGTCGTTACGATCGGCGGAGGCGAAGTGTTGGATTGCCTGGCACGGCGGCCCACGGTGCGAGATTCGGGCCGGCCTGCGTTCCTCGAAATCATGGAACGCGGGAAACGTGATGAAGTTCTTGTCGCAATGACGGAGCGCGCGGTAATGGGTTTGGAGTTCGACGAAATTGTGGCGCGGACGGCGTGGTTTGAAAAAGAAGTTCGAGAAGTTGCACAGCGTCCGAACGTGTCTGAGAAAATCAAAATCGTTTCCGCAGACCCATTGATATTGCTAGGTCGAAAGGTGTTCGACGAGGTGCGGCGAAAAACGGGCGAGCGGGTGGAACGTTTTCACAAGGAGAATCCGCTGTCTCCAGGAATCGCACGGGAAGATTTGCGCGCGAGCCTGGGAAAACGCGTGCGAGCGGAGACGTTTCGCACGGCTCTCGAAGAGCTGGCGAGCGAAAAGAAATTGGATGTGCAAGGCGAGCTCGTAAAGCGTGCGGGATCGCAAATTGCGCTGCAACCTGAAGAAGCGCAAGCCAAAGGAGAAATTGAAAAAGCGTTCGCTGATTCCGGATTGGCGGTACCATCCGTTAAAGAGGTGCTGGCGAAGCTCTCGGTGGAGGCAAAGCGCGCGGAGAAACTGCTGCAAATCCTGTTGCGCGAAAAGAGCTTGGTGCGGGTGAGCCTGGAGCTCATTTTTCACCGCGACGCGCTGGCTCATCTGAAAGAGCGGCTTGCTACGTATAAGAAGACGAAGGGGGAGCGAATTTCCGTGCCCGGATTCAAGGACCTTACGGGTATTTCGCGCAAGTACGCGATTCCCTTGCTGGAATACCTGGACCGGGAGCGAGTGACGCGCCGGGCTGGGGATGAGCGTGTTATACTTTAGCCTGTTTGCAGTGATTAGCCCCTGCGTGCGGGTGCGTTTATCCCGGCGCGAAAGGTAGGTGCCCTGTGTGGGACAGCCCAATGCATTTGTTGATCGTTGCGATCGTGATACTCGTACTTTTCGGGGGGCGCAAGATTCCTGAGTTGATGCGCGGGTTGGGAGAGGGCGTGCGCGGATTTAAGGAGGGTATGTCTGGAGCGCAAGCATCGTCGACGGCACCTCCGCCGCCAGCGGCTGCTCCTGTAGAGAAGCCGGCGGAAGAGAAGAAGGCGTAAGAAGGCTTTTTTATCAGAGTTTAGTTTTTTTGAGGCGCTCCGACTTGGTCGGGGCGCCTTTTTTGTTTTTGGAGTAGACGCGTTTGCACAGCTACCTTCAGGGGCGTTACAGGGTGATTAGTCTTCGGACCAGCCGAGTTCGGCTAGGGCTTGCGTGACGCGAGCCAGGGGGAGGCCGACTACGTTGAAGTAGTCGCCTTCGATACGGGGGATGTAGCGACCAGCGCGGCCTTGGATGGCGTAGGCACCGGCTTTGTCGTGGGGCTCTTCGGTGGCGAGGTAACGGGAGATTTCTTCTGCGGAGAGCTGGGCGAAATGGACAAGCGTGGATTCGACGAAGCTACGGCGCTCGGCGTCGGGCAAGCGAATTAGAGTGACACCCGTTACGACGGCGTGGGTGCGGCCGGAAAGATTTTCGAGCATGTGACGCGCGTCGTCGCTGGATCGGGGCTTGCCGAAGATCTGGCCATCGAGAGTGACGATGGTGTCCGCGGCAATGACGATAGCTGGGCCGGTGGCGCGGGCGGCGACTAGTTCGGCTTTCGCGTCAGCGAGGCGCTGGACGAGTGCGCTCGGTGATTCGCCGGGGATGGGAGTTTCGTCGACGGCGGAAGCGACGACAGTGAAGGAAAAGCCAGCGTCGTGAAGAATTTCGGCGCGGCGCGGAGAGGTGGAAGCGAGGATGAGCTTCATGTTAGATGACGACGGATTCCTGGTATTCGCCGAAGACACGTCGAAGGGCGTCGGAGATTTCGCCGACGGTGGCGTGTGCTTCGACGGCGTTGAGGATGGCCGGGAGGAGATTTTCTGTGGTGGCGGCGCGGCGCTGGAGTTCGGTTAGGGCAGATTGCGTTTTTGTGGAATCGCGTTTGGCACGTAGGGAGTTGAGACGCGCGATTTGTGAGCGTTCGATTTCGGGCTCGATGCGCAGCGTGGGGATGGTGCGCTCTTCATCTGCAATGAAGTCATTTACGCCGACTATGATTTGTTCTTTGGATTCGACGGCGCGCTGGAAATCGTAGGCGGCTTTTTGGATTTCGCCTTGAACGAAACCGGATTCGATGGCGCGGAGCATTCCGCCCATGGCGTCAATCTTGGAAATGTAGTCGATGGCACCTTGTTCGATCTCGTTGGTGAGATGTTCGATGGCGTAGGAGCCGGCTACGGGATCGATGGTGTTGGTGACGCCGGTTTCGTGCGCGAGGATTTGCTGCGTGCGCAAGGCGATTAGCGCGGCATCTTCGGTGGGGAGAGCGAGGGCTTCGTCCATGGAATTGGTGTGGAGCGATTGGCAGCCGCCTAGAGCGGCGGCGAGGGCTTGAATGGCTACGCGAACGATATTGTTTTCTGGTTGCTGGGCGGTGAGGGAGGAGCCGGCAGTTTGGGCGTGGAAGCGGAGGAGGAGCGAGTGTGGATCTTTTGCGCCGAAGCGGTCGCGCATGATTTTGGCCCAGAGGCGGCGAGCGGCGCGGTACTTGGCGATTTCTTCGAGGAGGTCGCTGTGAGCGTTGAAGAAGAAAGAGAGTTGCGGTGCGAATTCGTCGATGGCGAGGCCTGCATCAAGCGCGGATTCGACGTAAGCGATGCCGTCGGCAAGAGTGAAGGCGACTTCCTGGATGGCTGTCGAGCCGGCTTCGCGAATGTGGTAGCCGGAGATGGAGATGGTGTTCCACTTGGGGAGATTGCCGCGGCACCAGGCGAAGATGTCGGTGACGATACGCATGGCGGGACGGACGGGATAGATGTACGTGCCGCGGGCGATGTATTCCTTGAGGACGTCGTTTTGGACCGTGCCTGAAATTTTCGCTAGGTTGGCGCCTTGTTTTTTGGCGACGGCTACGTAGAGGCAGAGGAGGATGGCGGCGGTCGCGTTGATGGTCATGGAGGTGGAAACTTTTTCGAGCGGGATATTATCGAAGAGAGTTTCCATGTCCTCGAGGGAATCGATGGCTACGCCAACTTTGCCGACTTCGCCTAGAGCGAGGGGATGATCGGAGTCCATTCCGATTTGTGTTGGAAGGTCGAACGCTACGGAGAGTCCGGCTTGGCCTTTGCTTAGGAGATAGCGATAGCGCTGGTTGGATTCGATGGCGGTGCCGAAGCCAGCGTATTGGCGCATGGTCCAGAGGCGGCCACGATACATGGTTGGGTAGATACCGCGGGTGTAGGGAAATTCGCCGGGGTAGCCGATGGAGGATTCTGGATCCGAGGCGGGGAGATCGTTTTGCGTGTACAGGCGATCGATAGGAAGGCCTGAGAGCGTTGTGAAGTGCTCTTTGCGTTCGGCGGAGGGCTTGGTTTTTGTGTCGGACATTTTCGCGGCAGTATTTTGAGCAAATAAAATCAAGGCAACGGCAAGAGCGGGCACGGCGTGCCGTGCCCCTACGCGATTAGATTACAACTTGCGGGCGCGGCGGAACGAACTTAGTGCGAAAAAAAAGAATACCAGGGCGATGGCAACGGCTGTGGCGATGAGCCAATGGGCCACGTCGCGACTCCAGGAGCGCAGAGCTGCATTGAGCCACAGGATTCCAAGAAATGCGAACATGGCGCCGACGACTTCGAGGAAGAGCTGCTTCAGGGCGCGCCAAAAACGTTTAAAGCCGCCCTGTTGGGGAGCAGCTGCCGGTGATGTCGCCACCGAGGACATGAGTGCATCTTAGCGCAAAACTAGGGGTGAAATCCGGGGGGAGTGGGAGCTGAATCGTGCCCGGAGGGCCCTGGGAGGGGCTCCAGACCTGCACTAACGTACTGTGAACCTATTGGAGACAACGCAAAACGAGGTGACTTGTATCCAAAGAAATGCGGGCCTAGAATGGCAAATGTAGTGAGGGGAGCCGCCCTTGCAACTCGACGACCACCTGAAGAATTTGCTTCGTGAATTGGGACACGCGATCAATGACACGGTGTCCGACTCCGACCGCATTACAGGCGCCATTGCCGGAGTGCGCGCGCACGGGTACGATATCGTGCTGAAACTGGACGCGACGATCGGGTTGGCGAAGCGAGATGCGGCCGCGGCGGAAGCGGCGAAGCTGACGACGCAGGACCGGCGGTTTCTGGAATCGTTGAGAATTCAGGTCGATCAGGAATCGTTTGATCAGATTCCGGACAAAAAGCCAGCGGCGAGACTGACGATGACGCCGCAGGATGTAAGGTTTCTGAAATCGTTGAGGATTGCGACGGACGACATCGAATGAAGGCACAGATAAAATTCGCGGGATTGAGCGCTGCGGCACTGGTGATGACGGGAATTTTCAGCGCGTCAGTACGGGCGCAGATTCCCCTTCCCATTCCTACTACCGTTCCCGAAGTAGTTGCTCCCATTATTGTGGACACGGCCGTGCCGATTATCGTAAACACGATCAAGCCAAAATCGAAGACCGATGGGCTTGGCAAGTTTGAAGGTTACGTGATGCACGCGAACACTGCTCAGATCACAGTGCGCGCGCGGGGAAACGATATGTCGATGCAGTCGTTCGCGCTCTCCGAGCGAGCGTCAGCGGAAATGCAGACGATTGTCGATAAGGGCGGCTACCAGTACGGCGATAAGGTCACGGTTTATTACGACCAGACCTCGTTGAAAGCGCTCAAGGTCAAAGGCAAACCCTCCAGGCCACTTTGATTCGCGGAGTGGAGTGATGCCTCGCTTGGCTGCAGTTTCCGGCCGATTTTATCCTTCCGATCCAACCGAGCTTACCGCACTGATTCGGGAATACACCAAAACTGACAAAACCGTCGTGCCAGTGCGAGTAAAGACTTGCCTGGTGCCGCATGCGGGTTATGTGTATTCGGGGCATGTGGCGGGAGCGGTTTACGCGCGAATTACCATTCCTAAGAAAATTGTGATTCTTGGCGTGCGGCATTATCCGCGCGGGGAAAATGCCGCGATTCTATCGAGCGGAGCATGGCGCACGCCGCTTGGAGATGCAGCGATCGATGAACCGTTAGCGGCGGCGTTGCGTGGGGCTTGCCCATTGCTGCGCGAAGACAGTGTGGCACACAGCAGCGAGCACTCGCTGGAGGTGCAAATTCCGTTTTTGCAGGCGCTACAACCAGAGTTTACGTTCGTGCCTATTGCGCTCGGAACAGTGCACTTCGAGGATCTCGTCGCTGTAGGCGAAGCTATCGGGCGCGTGATTGCAACGTCCAGCGAAGAGATTCTTTTGCTGACCACCTCCGATTTGAATCATTACGAAAATGATGCAACGACACGCGTCAAAGACCGCCAGGCAATTGACCAAATTTTAGCGCTCGACGCGCGCGGGCTCTACGATACCTGCCGGAATGAGGCGATCTCAATGTGCGGATTGGGGCCGACTGTTGCGATGCTAACGGCACTGCAAAGTCTGGGAAGTACGCGAGCAGAGTTAGTGCGGTACGCGACGTCGGGGGATGTTTCTGGGGATTTTGGCGCGGTTGTGGGGTATGCGGGGATGATCTTCTCCTAATAACATGCGAGTTGCATGTGGCTGGTGATGTTCGTAGAAAAGAAAAACGGCTCCAAACTCAGGAGCCGTTTTTCTTTCAAAAATTTCTGAAATGAAGAATGCCTCAGTGCGGTCGGCCGCCTCCACCACCACCTCCGCTGGAGGAAGGTGCCGAGGCGTGAGACGAAGACGAGGATGCCGACGACGAAGATGAAGCACGCGAAGACGCGCCTCCGCCTGAATAAGTGCCACTGCCGCTACTAGCGCTCGAGGAGCGAGCTGGTGGTGGCGGAGCGATAGAGCGAGATGGCGGAGGTGCCGAGCGCGCGGGCGCAGAAGCATTAGGGACACGCGTGGCTGTTCCAGACGGTGGATTATTTTTGGGACCTTCCACAATGTGATCGTTTCTCGTCCCACTCAGTCCATTTTTTTCGGCAAGCACTTCTGTCTGTCGCTGAGACCCCACGGCCGCAGCTGCATTCACAAAGCGGTGCTCGTGTGCATCGTACGTGATGGAAGAATCGTGGTTCAGGGAAACGACGCGCGTTCCGCTGCTTCCTTCTATAAGCGTGCGCGAAGTGCGCACAGGCGCCGTGGTGGCAACGAGACCGCTGCTAAGCGCCTCGCGCTGCGGAGATTTTACGGTTTCCCATTTTTGTCCTGCTGAAGCGGACAGAGCCGGTTCCTTGGCGTTTCTGGCCGGGTCGACGGAGTAAATGCCGTGCTCGAGATTCAGCGGAGTTTTGCCATCCTTATCGAGAGGGTGCATGGGCACGATAGCAAGCTGGCCGTTCTGGCGAACGAAAACAGCGGTCGTTGTGTGATAGAGCGGGCGCGGCGGATGGACGATCGGCGGAGTGCGCCTGACCGGATATCCTGCGTAACCTCCATAGCCGTAGTAGGGTGGCGGCGAATAAAACCAACCGCCGCAAGAGGCGTCAAAGAGCCAGCCTCCATAATGATAAGGAGCCCAGCCCCACGGCTGGTAGCTGGCAAAAGTCCAGCCGAAACCGGGATCCATAATCCATTGGCCCATGGTGAATGGCGACCAGCCCAAGCTTGCGCCGAAGGGCCGCCAGCCGTAGCCGTAGCCTCCGCAGGATGACCAAGCGCCATAGGTATAGAGATCGGCATAGCCAGGCGCGTAATAGGGAGTGTTCGTATATTGAAGGGACGCGTTCGTCGCCGTGGAGACCGTGTCAATGCGGCCGGAGACCCAGTGATCGAAATCGTCACCGGAGGGAAGACGGCTGATACTCACGGAATTTTCGCCAGCCTTCATGGAGAGCGACTGGCCCTTGCTGAGCTGCGTGGTTTCTTTCTTGTGCAGGACGGAAGCGTGGCCCGTCAGGACGTCCACATTACTTCCATCGTCATAGTTGTTGAGGCGGAAGGAACTTTTACCGTTAGCCTCAACTGTGAAGTCGCCGCCAGT
>CAVUCM010000063.1:0-271234 GCA_963740015.1 uncultured Acidobacteriota bacterium
TAGTATCTGGCGCGGTAGTAATACAGGCCAGGTTCCCAGTCCGATTCGCGACACTCCACTGTTTTAGGAGCCTGGGTTGGCATTGAAGGCTCTCAGGTATTACTGCCCACTTGGAAGACTTGGCCAGGCTTGATTTTTTGAATGGCCGACACGCATTCCGGAAAGTATTGGCGAAGGTGCTCAAGCCGATTCGAGGAGGAGTGGAGAACCACAACCGCAATTTTACGACCTGCCAAGTTTTGTTGGTACTGCACGTTGGTATCCAAGGTGACCAATACGTCAAAAAGAGGCTCGGCGAGGTCTAGCAGCTCTCCGTTCTTTTTTCCGGCCCACCCTGCTTGCTGAACAGTGACACATTCATGGCCGTGATCTGCGAGATGCCTCTTGAGCGCCTTGGGAGAGCACTCGTCAATCAGGACTTTCATTTGAGCTGGGCAACAAGGCTCAGCCGGGCTTCTTCGATGGCGGCAATGGCAACTTCACGGCTGACGCTCGGATACTGTTCTAGGAATTGATCTAGCGTGTCTCCGCCTTCAAGGTAGTCAATCAAGATCTTGAATGGAACTCGGGTTCCACGGAATACAGGCTCTCCTCCGAGAATATCTTGATCCTTGATGATGACGCCGCGCATCTCCATGTACCTCGCCACTAGAGTTTACCAGCCAAAGTCCCCAAAGTTGTCTTGGAATTTTCGAGCGCGACACACGCGGCCGTAGACCTAGAAGTTGACCCCAGACCCGCACACGCGAAGCCGAAGTATGCAGCATCCTAAATCGTTTTAAGATTTATCGACTGTGCCACCTGCCCCACCACCCGCCTAATTCACTTGGTTACTTGGACTTCTCGAACGATTAGTCACGGTTAACGTAGAAGGTTACATAAACCTTTTCAGGCATACGGTTTAACCAAGCCACGAAAGGCCGCCGTTGCATGGGCACGGGGCACTTGCTGTTCGCTCCACCGCCAACCCAGACGGTTCCGTCGGGTCGTAAAGATGGTTCCAACGGAAATGTTTCATTAGCATCGCCTACTGCTCGTAAAAGGTAGGGTGTTTCCTTTTCTTCTGGCAGGTTGGACTCTCCAACCAACTCCTGGGCCTGCAGCTCCGTTATTCGCACCACCGCCGTTGATTGTAAGAGCGCCTCTGCTTGTGAGACGCTCAATGCCGCAACTGTTTTCCAACGGGATATACGTTGCCAGTCGTACGGTCCTTTCCATGACTCTGTAACCCAAGCCCGGGCCGCATCGTTCTCGTGTTTCGTAGACGCATCGAACGGCTTGCAACACCCTTGTTCCATTAGGAGCAAGACAACGACTAACCACAACGCGAGTCGTCGCACGCTTGCAATAGGTATGTGATTCCTATGCACGCAATCCTTCAAGTTTTGGACAAAGTCTCACTGGCAACCGCATGTGAGTGCTTTGCCGCCGCCGACGATCCTATCAACGTTATATTGGCCCACTGTCCACCCCTCGTTCATAATGTCACTCTTAGGGCGCAATAGGTTCCAGTGCCATCCCCAAAGATTTGAGTCATATAGGTGCAGAAGATGGCCGAATTCATGAACCAGTGTAAAGTCCAGAGTGCCCGACGGTATTGTGCCCGTGTGCGGGTTTCCCCAGTTCCAATCGATTCCCGGATTTCCAAGATCCGCAGGAGAGCCTTCCGGAACAGAAATGAAGTTGTTAGCACCAGGGAATCCAGCGGGAGATGAAGCGTGCTGTGGATCCTTAGCCTTTGGATCCGCGATTATTTGAACATTAAACACCACATCGCATTTTCCGAACCCGATATTGTTGTTCCAAGTTTCGAGAATTGCACGTTGCCATTTTTCGGCGAGCATGTTGTTAGCGCCAGGGCCATAGAGTGTAATTGAGGCATTTACGACGATCGTATTGCCGCTCCGTGACGTCGTATAGTCGAGACCGAATACATCCTTTAGATTGGGCGAGTTATTCCCCGCATAGGCGTAGAAGTTGATCCCCCACCTGAACCGAGTGGATCTTCACTTAGGAATCGTCCCGCATTCGGATCGTAGTATCTGGCGCGGTAGTACGATGCCTGTGGATATTCCGGCGCCGCTTCCTCCGACAAGCTGGGTGCCCGCGAGGCTAGAAAGGCCTCATCTCGCGTTGCGTGCTGGCCTGCCGAACTCATCACTTGAATTTTACATTTTGGATGATCAACTCATGTAGTATTCTCGGGCGCAATGTGCCTAGTCAGCCCATTCCATTTAAGGCTGACTACGGATTTTGCGATGTGTCAGTTTCGACGGATTCTGAGGCGTTCCTCTGAATGCCTCTAGTCTGGTCGCTTTCCGTGACCAATCGCGCCGCCGGGTGAGTATTTGTATGGACCTGTTTCAGCGTGCGGATCGAAACGTGCGTATAAATTTGCGTGGTGTCGAGCCTGACATGACCGAGCATAGCTTGGATGTAGCGAATGTCCGCGCCTCCTTCGAGCATCAGCGTCGCCATGGTATGGCGGAAGATGTGACATGCGCCGGCCTTGCCGATCCCAGCAGATTTCACGTATTGGCGAGCAAGCCAGCTCAGGTGGTTCGGCGTAAATGGAACGCCATTCGAAGTGAGAAATATGACGCCATTGTCGGGTTGCCTAACGATTTCGGGTCTCAATGTGTTTAGATACATGTCTAGCCAGGCCAGAGCCCGTTCTCCGATTGGCACCACCCGGTCCCGCTTGCCTTTTCCTTCTCGGACGGTAACGAGGCCGTGTTTTTGATCCACATCGTAGAGCTTTAAGTGTAGAAGCTCCATGCGCCTCAAACCGCTGGAGTAAAGAAGTTCGAGCATGGCACGGTCCCGGATGCCCAGAGGCACTTCTATTTTGGGCTGACTCAGAACGCGTTCGGCCTCCTCTTTATTCATCACGTTAGGAAGTTTGTAGCCGATGCGCGGCAACTCCAACTCGGCAGCCGGGTCCTGCGGAATATACTTTCGCTGCGTCAGCCACCTGAACCAGACCTTCAAAGGCGCGAGCCTGGAGTGCTGGCTAGCAACTGCCAACGGTTGGCCGTCCTTCTTCTTGTACTGGAACAGATATCGCTGATAACTTTCGAGAGATGTCCGCGTGATTTGGGTTGGCACAATAATTCGACTTCTTCTACACCACTTCAGAAACATTTCCATGTGAACACGGCGAACTCTGAGCGTGCTCTCGCTGAAACCTTTCACAGCTAAATGCTGTAGATATTTATCAAGAAATTGGGCAAGCGACCCTCTTCCTGAGGTGTTTAGCTTTTGCTGTGTCCGTTTGACGCCATGTTCTTGCCTGCTCTTTTTTTCATGAAGCCTCCAAGCACGGCATCTTGCCATGCCCTGCGCGCTAATTCGTCCGCTTTATTTTATTGAGGCGAGTACAGGAGCACAGTGAGGCAACTCCAAGAACTGGCGTTACCCTATCGAACGGTGTGGTCGTCGGCTTGCCATCCATGCCGCGAGATTTGACCGGAAGCCGACGCCACTGTTCGTCGAGCGAAAGAGAAAAGGGAATTTCAGCACCAGAAAAATGAGGGGCCATTGAGGGGCCAATAAGAATTTCTTTACATTCCCTATTGTTCCTTTTCAATGCTTTAGCGTTCCCTGGCATTTCTTCTAAGTCCTTGAAATTCCATATGTTATTGTTTTCGATCCCCACCGCCCCTACCAATCTTCTTCATTCAAAACACTTTATTGGAGCTTCTGACACCAATAAAGCGTTTGACACCATTTGAATCACTTCCTGCCCGGTTGTCCTGTCCCACGTCTCGAAAAAAAGAGAACAGTCACAACCGCCACGATCGATGCAGCAACGAAAAGCCTCGGCCAAAGATGGTTTGAAAAGGCTTTATTGGCCACTAGGCCCAAAGCATATGCGATCAGTACGGCAACCGCAAAGCCGCCGAACGTGATACCAGCTATGGACCATGCTTCTTTCATCTTTGTCATTCAGTTCACCGCGAACTGTTCGATGCGTGCCGACCGGTTTTCAACGGCGTCACGCTGTTGATTGCCGATCACATGGCCGTAGATTCCCAATGTGATGCGTGGGTCACTGTGCCGCAGTTGCTTCTGCACTACAGCCGGTGTTGCGCCGTCTGCGAGAAGGGCACTGGTTGCACCGTGACGCATGGAATGAAACCCGCCGCGTGGTATTTCCAACTTCACAAGTAAAGGATGCAGAGTTTTTTCCCGTAGCTTGTTTGCTGAGAATGGACGGCCACGCCGGTTAACGAATAACAGGTCTGTCTTTCCATCGTGAGCCTGAAGGTGCTTGCGCAGCCGTGCGCCCAACTGGGACGGCATAGGAACGTCTGCGCTGCTGGCCTGAGACTTCACCGCTTGAGGCAACCGCGTGGCAGCGTCAATGCTCTGGCGCACGCGAATTACCTTCCGCGAGAAGTCTAAGTCACTGAGACGAAGCGCGAGAACTTCCCCGATGCGCAGACCAAGAACTGCCGTCAGCGCAAGAATGGTGCCGAACGGTTCCGATGCTGCCGCGAGGATTTTCCCAATTTCTTCGTCAGTAAAGCACCGCTGCTCTTTCTTCACGCCTTCGCGTGGCATGGTGATATCTGTGAGCGAGAAACCGCCACAGGTATAGTCCCAAGCCTTCGCAGTTCTGAGGATTGAAGAAAGAGTGAGCAGCACATTTTCTACCGTCTTGCGTGACCGTCCGATTGCAAGATAGGCCACGAAGCTTTGGACGAGCCTCGTGTTAATCTCAGGCAAGGTCAGATTGCCAAGCTTGGGTAGAATGTGTGCGCGCAGATGCGACTCTGCCGCACGTGTTGTACCACCCTTCAGATTCACCGCCACGTTGGTGCGCCACTCTTTGGCGAACGCTTCAAGGGTCACACCAGACTTGGGCGGCATCTTGGCCGTAACGTTCACGCGGTCAAGATATGGCTGGAAAGACTTCCATGCCGCACGATCTGACATGCTGCTGACCGGGCCAAGCAACACGCACCGGCGCACACGTTTGAATGTTCCGTTGGATTGCAGGACGTCTTCGCGGAACATGCCGTAGCGCCGTGGTGTTTTGCCCCGGATGATGATGTTTCCTTTCTGAAACCTTCTTCTGGGCACAAAGCTCCTTGCCCGAATTGAAGAAGGCGTAGCGGGGGTAACGATAGCATTGCTGCCACCCGCTGTCACCGGACCGTGAGGTCGCAACTGTCCCTGCTCTGTCCAGTTGATCCGAGAGGGAAGTGCGGAGGACATCGAGATTTTGGCTTAGAGCATCTTCCCGGCGAGATTGTCGCGGCGGGGAATCCACGTGAGCTTGACTGTTAGTGCCTTTATCGTGATCAACTCGCGAATCTTGGAAAGCAAAACTGCGAGAGAAGGGCTTGAAACCTTCCATTTGCTATCGAATTGGCAGCATACAAGTTCAGAATCGGAGAGAACTTCTACCGCTGACTTATCGGGCACAGCCTTTAGTGCAGAAAACACCGCCCCATACTCCGCCTCGTTATTGGTGAGACCATCAGTTCGCTCAACCTTCTTTGCACCATTATCCTCTCGAAGCCAAGCGATGGCAGAACCTTTGCCATCCGGCCTACAACCGGACCCGTCAGTGAAGATTCGAATTAACTTCATTTGTTGCTTGTTCGTTTTCATTTTTTCCGCCTCGGGTTGTTCATGTGAAAAAACCGTGAATCCAATTCGGCTGAAACCGTAATGTCCGTTCTTCCATAAGCATTTAAAGATTTGCAGTAGTCAGAGAAATTTACGTTTTGGAGTGTTCCCCCAAAGTGCAAGTCCCCTTTTTGCTTGGTGATGTATTTCGCTAAGTATGCGCATGGGTCTCTCTTGTCACCCATGAATAGGCCCGATGCGACTTCGTCCAAAGCGCCTGAATGCACGTTTCCACCAGGTTTTTCGACGCATGTGTCGAACGCCACGGATCAGAAGATGAGCGTGCCATCGACCGCCCGCCCTTCCAAATTCTTCGGCGATAACCCAGCCGATGGCGGAGGCAGCAACTGTTCGCAATTCGTTGTAGAAGGAGGTGGTAATCGGATCGTTGTAAATCTCGCAGCACAGGCAGCTTCTGCAAATGCGTCGTGCGAAGTCTTTCCTCTCACTTCCCGATAACCCATCTGCCATTCGGTCAAAAATCTCTTGTCGGGTTCGCCCCGCTGCTTCCCAGCCTAACTCAATGAGCCAGTGCTCAATTTCACGTAGCGCCGCATCCCGAACCGGCGGTCCTGGTTTTTTCTTGTGTTTGGAGTCCGGCTCCCATGCAGCCAGTCGAGGGTCTGCCAAACAGATCAGCGCACCATTTTCTCGGCGACCATTGTTTTGCCTGACGTCGGGCAATTGGGTTGCAGAATCTTGATGTTGGTCGCGGAACGTGATTGTTACAAACCAGTCGCCCACGGAAAACAAACATCGCAAGAAAGAGGCGTACTGTTGTGGGATAAGACGATTCAGAATGATCTGTGCTGCCTTTCTTTGTACGCTAAGCTTCTTGTCTCTAAGCATGTTTTGCGCTCCCGCTAGGCACACTTTGGGGTCCAAGGATGGGGAAGCCTTATCGTTCTGACGGGCTTTCTCATCACGCACGTAACTCAACCAGATCGCGCGCCTATCCATAGGTCCTAGACCCGACCTAAAAAGACCTACATAGTTCCGACTTAAAAAGACCAATCTCCCCTTTTTTTTAATCCTGTCCCGGCAAATGGGCTCCCAGGCCGTGCGTGCCGTACACAGTCGCGAGATGTGAAATGGGTCAAAACACAGAGCCCGCACTTGAGCCCCGCCCGGCCTGGAAAATTAAGAATCTCGTTGCAACTTGTCATATGCACTTAGAATCGCTTTGATCACGGATTCTCGAATTCGACCTTTTGCTTCCACAACTGGGAAATATTGGCTTTGCCCATGATTCTCTGGAAAGCCAACCCACGATGATTTTCCCGGCTGTTTGATAACCCCAAAGCCGATCAGCCGAAGCTCGCCGTCTGGAAAAATCAAACGCACATCCGCATAAGCTTTTGTTGGTCCTGGCTTCGCCGATGGCCGAATTTCAACCTCAATTTGCGGTTCACTCATCGCAAGCCTCTCTTCTGTTTGTACCCACACAACCAAGTTCTCTAATCTGGTCCCAGGTAATCTGGGCTACACGCCCTAAGCTAGCAAAGCAAAGCTCGGACGCAACTGTTATTGTTTCTGGCTCTATTCGGACCAAATTGGACTTATTTGGCCTATTAGGGCCATAATGACAATCAGTCCTGGCCCAGTGCGGAGGCTCGTAAGATGAAGACAAAGACGCTAACAAAAGAGGAAGTGAAGAAGCGAGTATTTGAAACAGTTTCTGAGGTACTCACAAGCATTTTCAACTTGTCAGAAAAGGCGGCAACAGAAAAACTCAGCGCAAGCCTCAATGAATCGCTTGACGAAAGTTCGATAGTTCAAGCCGCACTCGTCCATTTCCTTAACAAGTATGCAAAAGCGGGGATTGAGCGCGGTAAAGGAAAACGTTGCACTGAGGAAGAACTAATTCCAATTCTCACCCAGATCACGGCATCCGCGCCTGCTTTGGCTTCGGGAATTAGAAAGTCATTGAAAGAGACCCAACGCCAGTTACCTCGATACGGGGGGCCCGGACGTAACGGAATTCTAACCACATCGGAGAAATTGGAAGTGTGCGAGCAGATTAGCAGCCTGCTCAAGCTCGGTAAATTCAAGAGGATGGCTGAGATATTTCAGTCCGTCGCCAACTCAATCAGGGCAACGAGAAGCAAGAATGTCAGTGCCCGAACAGTTAAGCGCGTATGGACACAGCGGGCGACTTTTTACGCAGGGTAGGAAGGTCGGCCCCTTTAAGAATTCATTCGACGACCTGTCGATAGAAAGCCCAAACCGTATTCCTGGCCTCATACAACACCACCTTTAAAGAGGAGACTTATATCAGATGGTGTTGCAGGTTGAGCTGGCACGCCTTTCCGGAGATGTGAAGTAATATTTCACTTGGACGGTAACGGCGTTTACCAGGCCCTTGCCGATTTTCTTCCCCAGGCTGCGCCAATTTGTAGACTCCATGAGATAACATCCTGACTAGATTCTTATGACCAACGAACGGATTGTTGCCGCACAAAAAGTAGTTTGTGTAGAACACGCAGTGAGCTATGTGGCCTCTCTGCCGGAATCGAAATTAGGATTTGCTCTCTCCACTAAGGGCAAAATCCCCATCAACGGTTTACGTCACCAAGTGGTGGATGACACGAACGGTTGGTACATCTGGTGTGGGGAAGATTTCAGTAATGACGGCAAGTTCTTCCAACCTCTCCACGCGAGCCATGTCTACGAGGATTATCCCGAGGTCGCAAAGTTCCTTGGATTGCCACCAGGCTTCCGATTCCTACTCGCCCCTGGTGCGGTGGACATTTGGTTTGATGAATCGCTTTTGAAGCTATGACCCAATATTTGACTTTACCGGTTACCGCGTTAACCAGATGGGATGAGAAGGCCGGTCTCCATCGGGATGCGATAAGCTCCCAATAATCGACGTGCTCGAAGCACAAGAGAAAGGAGACCGGCTGTGAAGAAGATTAGCACTGTGGCGACAAACAGAAACGAGATTTTCAAAGAACACAAACTGACCATCGGTTTGGATTTGGGAGACCGCTCCAGCTACTACTGCATTTTGGATGAGGCGGGCGAAGTGATTTTGGAGCACAACTTCTCGACGACACCGAAAGGAATCCATCAAGTTTTCAATAAAATCCCGCGCAGCCGAGTCGCCCTAGAAACTGGGACTCATTCTCCGTGGGTGAGCCGGCAGCTCAGCCAGCTGGGCCATGAAGTGATCGTGGCTCATGCGCGCAACGTGCGGCTCATCGGGGAGAGCAGCCGAAAAGATGATCAACTCGATGCGCGAACGCTGGCACGGCTAGCAAGAATTGATCCCAGCTTGCTGGGTCCGGTGCGACATCGTAGCGCAAAAGCGCAAATTCACCTGACGGTGATTCGCGCTCGGGCGGTGCTGGTCAGTGCTCGCACGGCGCTAGTGAATGCCGCACGAGGGCTGACGAAGTCCTATGGCGAGCGGCTGCAGAAATGTGGCACCCAACAAATGAATCGGGAGATCGCCAAAGGGTTGAGTCAGGAGCTGCGGGAGGCTTTGGATCCGCTGTTGGAAGAAATCGAATCGCTGAACGAGCGCATCCGGGAATATGACCGGCGGATCGAGCAGATCGCCACGGAAGTCTATCCCCAGGTCGCTCTGCTCAAACAGGTGAAGGGAGTAGGAACACTGATTGCGTTGACCTTCGTTCTGACTCTGGATGACCCACACCGATTTCGCCGAAGCCGGGATGCGGGATGCTTTGTTGGACTGCGTCCTGGGCGCAGAAACTCGGGTATGAGCCAGCCGCAGCTGCACATCAGCAAGGAAGGAGACCGTTACCTGAGAACGATGCTGGTGCAAGGCGCGCAGTACATTCTGGGTCCGTTTGGACAGGACAGTGATCTGCGGCGCTGGGGGCTACGGCTAGCCGAGCGCGGAGGAAAGAATGCCAAGAAACGAGCCATCGTTGCGGTGGCACGGAAGTTGGCAGTACTGCTTCACAAGTTGTGGGTAAGCGGAGAGGTCTATGAACCACTGCGGAACAACCACAAAGTGGTGGACCAAGTGGCATAGAGAAGGAATTTAACAGCCGAGCTCAACCGCCGAGTTCAGGTGACTGCGACTAAGTCCTGGCCCAACTCCCATCCAAGAGAGGGGAGCCGAGGTCGATAATCAGGTAGCAGCACCTGCTGAAATGAGTACGCCCAACTTGCACCGAGCGAAAATCGCTCAAAAAGAGTGCGGATGGAAGGATGGCGACAGAGGCGGCTTGGCTCGGATGCAAAGTAAGCACAGGAAAAAAGGAGAAAACAAAAAGAGAAAAACCTCCTTACAGGAGGGAAAAAGAAAATCACTCTTGACACTCACCGGCCTTCTCATGGAAGGACCTAGGGTCCTCTAGGATGCACTTCAATCACAATGGGAGTGACAGAGAATCATTAAGTCTCGCTGTATTGTTTTATGGCCGGTTTGCACCGACAACCGTCGCCCTTTGGATATGACATTCACCGCGTGCTCTGCGATATGCTTGCCACAGCAGAATGATGGACCACCGAAATAACTGGTATCCCTTGCCTTCCATACTTTTTCTGATTGCCGCTGGATGTATTATGCCAACTGCGTTTTTCTGTAGGGTTGATAACTGGTTCGGAATTGGCAAAGAACTATCGAGTATGTTTTTGGCTTTAGGTGAGGTCTGCGCATTAGACTCGGTACTTTACTGGATCGTGCAGCGAGGAAAACTCGGTCCCTTTCTTCTTGTGTGGATGAACCATCTGCATTTCTGGACGACCGTCGCGATAGTGCCGCTGCTTCTTTATTACAGCCAGCTAGCCAGCGGTATTGTGGGCGGTGCTTATGTGCGTTATCCCGCGTTGCGGGCGCGGCAATCGTCTGTCATAGGAGTAGCAATAGCATTTGCGCTTGTGGGCGTGTTGATTTCCATTATCAATTTTGCTCAGGCAGTCTCGCGGCGGAGGAGCAATCAAAGTTAACCTCTGGTCAGGGCTATGACACGAAGTCCTAGAGACTTGGGTATTGGGCCAACCTTTACCGGGCATCTGGTTTTGGATCAATTTCACTTCTCCGGTAACGGCGTTTACCAAGACTTAACAACTTGATGACAGATTCCCAAGCGAATTGCCATACTTCCTCTGGTGACTCACAACGGAGGCACTATGAAGAGAGGTTTTGCAATTCTGTTATCAGCTGCAATCGTTATAGCGGTTCTGGGAAAAGTGATGGCGGCAGGTGCCAAACCGATGGAGCAAGCTTTAGTTCGAATTGCAGAGCTGGAAATTGATGCCGCTCAGATTGACGCTTATAGGATTGCCCTGAAAGAAGAGATCGAAACTTCAATAC
Organism: uncultured Acidobacteriota bacterium; assembly: GCA_963740015.1. Taxonomy (GTDB): domain Bacteria; phylum Acidobacteriota; class Terriglobia; order Acidiferrales; family UBA7541; genus Acidiferrum. Next base: position 10,934 of record CAVUCM010000063.1, read on the forward strand.
GAATCGAACCGGGAGTGCTAACTCTATATGCGGTTTCTGTGAAGGGGCAGCCGAATCAGATCAGAATCTTCGAGATATACAAAGATGAGGCAGCGTACGAATCACATCTACAAACGCCACACTTCAAGAAGTACAAAGCTGAGACTCAAGGCATGGTGAAGTCCCTGAAGCTCATAGAGACCGAGCCGATTCTGTTAGGTCGGAAGTGACTTCCGTGCGAAAGATTTAGGAAAGAGCTTTTTCCGATTTGCCACATGTCCGGTAACCGCGTTTACCAGGACTCAGCCTCTTATCACATTGGAGAAGTTCAAGGGCCGTGCTAGCGTCAAGACTGGCGGAAACCGTGGACTGCCTCCATTCCAACGTAGCGCGAGTTTTTGTCGCCCTGTTCTTCGCGGCTCTGATGAGTGCTTCTGAGCTGAGGTCGCAAGAATACAGGGAGACCCTCCTCAGCACAGACAATGCGTACAATCCTGTTCCCAGTCCAGACGGAAAGTACATCGCTTTCGTCCGCACGGGATGGGGAGAGAAAGCGTTTACCTCATTCGGACGATCCAGCCTTGTTTCTGATGTGAAGATAATGAACGCGGATGGCACAGCCACGGCCCGTACCCTTGCCGCAGATTTCTTCCTATCTGGTTGGACGCCCAACAGCAGTAGCGTAGTTTGCTATCGAGACTGGAAATATGCCTTGGTTACGACAGAAGGCAAGCCAACCATGGAGGGTCGCATCCCGAACAACCCGAACCACTTTGAGTTTGCGTCTGAGTGGGTTGCTTTCGCCCCGTCCCTTGAGACGGTCGTTTGGAGCCGCTATGTTGACAAGTCTCATCGTGTTATCGAGACGCCTAGACGAACAATCGTGACTGATGGGATGTATTGGCAAGAGCGAGTCGTTCCGTCACCGGATGGCCGGTACCTCGCCGTTTTTGGGGAAGTTCCTACAACAAATCTGAGGGTTTATGACCTGCGCTCCCACACATGGACGGACTTTGGAGAGGTGACTATCAGCCCTGACAAAGACTGGTTTTACTTGCAGCCGAATTGGAACCCTTGGTTTGCCGATGGTTCCAGACTTGTATTTCTGAGAAACTCCAACGTCGTGATTAGCTCTCCGGACGGGACTCAGCGGACGGAGCACAACATCACTGGTGTAGCGGGATTGCCTGCGCCCTCACCAGACGGGGAATCCATTGCTTACGTCACGTACGTGCCGCGACCGATGAAAACTAGGCCGGATTTACAGTTTTGGGGCGGAACGACAGTCTGGGTGGTTGCTGCCTCTGCCGGGTCAACGCCTCGCGCAGTCACAGAAAAGAGTGAAGACGAGATTTACGACCTGAAATGGTTGAGTAACAGTACGGTCGTATTTGACCGCATCGCGGATGAAGTGTTCTATAAGAACGCGCGCGTCTGGAAGGCCACCGCTCACTAAACCGGCAGCCGACGGCGCGCAGGGAAACGCTAAGTCCTTCCATGAGAAGGCCGGTGAGTGTCAAGAGTGATTTTCTTTTTCCCTCCTGTAAGGAGGTTTTTCTCTTTTTGTTTTCTCCTTTTTTCCTGTGCTTACTTTGCATCCGAGCCAAGCCGCCTCTGTCGCCATCCTTCCATCCGCACTCTTTTTGAGCGATTTTCGCTCGGTGCAAGTTGGGCGTACTCATTTCAGCAGGTGCTGCTACCTGATTATCGACCTCGGCTCCCCTCTCTTGGATGGGAGTTGGGCCAGGACTTAGTCGCAGTCACCTGAACTCGGCGGTTGAGCTCGGCTGTTAAATTCCTTCTCTATGCCACTTGGTCCACCACTTTGTGGTTGTTCCGCAGTGGTTCATAGACCTCTCCGCTTACCCACAACTTGTGAAGCAGTACTGCCAACTTCCGTGCCACCGCAACGATGGCTCGTTTCTTGGCATTCTTTCCTCCGCGCTCGGCTAGCCGTAGCCCCCAGCGCCGCAGATCACTGTCCTGTCCAAACGGACCCAGAATGTACTGCGCGCCTTGCACCAGCATCGTTCTCAGGTAACGGTCTCCTTCCTTGCTGATGTGCAGCTGCGGCTGGCTCATACCCGAGTTTCTGCGCCCAGGACGCAGTCCAACAAAGCATCCCGCATCCCGGCTTCGGCGAAATCGGTGTGGGTCATCCAGAGTCAGAACGAAGGTCAACGCAATCAGTGTTCCTACTCCCTTCACCTGTTTGAGCAGAGCGACCTGGGGATAGACTTCCGTGGCGATCTGCTCGATCCGCCGGTCATATTCCCGGATGCGCTCGTTCAGCGATTCGATTTCTTCCAACAGCGGATCCAAAGCCTCCCGCAGCTCCTGACTCAACCCTTTGGCGATCTCCCGATTCATTTGTTGGGTGCCACATTTCTGCAGCCGCTCGCCATAGGACTTCGTCAGCCCTCGTGCGGCATTCACTAGCGCCGTGCGAGCACTGACCAGCACCGCCCGAGCGCGAATCACCGTCAGGTGAATTTGCGCTTTTGCGCTACGATGTCGCACCGGACCCAGCAAGCTGGGATCAATTCTTGCTAGCCGTGCCAGCGTTCGCGCATCGAGTTGATCATCTTTTCGGCTGCTCTCCCCGATGAGCCGCACGTTGCGCGCATGAGCCACGATCACTTCATGGCCCAGCTGGCTGAGCTGCCGGCTCACCCACGGAGAATGAGTCCCAGTTTCTAGGGCGACTCGGCTGCGCGGGATTTTATTGAAAACTTGATGGATTCCTTTCGGTGTCGTCGAGAAGTTGTGCTCCAAAATCACTTCGCCCGCCTCATCCAAAATGCAGTAGTAGCTGGAGCGGTCTCCCAAATCCAAACCGATGGTCAGTTTGTGTTCTTTGAAAATCTCGTTTCTGTTTGTCGCCACAGTGCTAATCTTCTTCACAGCCGGTCTCCTTTCTCTTGTGCTTCGAGCACGTCGATTATTGGGAGCTTATCGCATCCCGATGGAGACCGGCCTTCTCATCCCATCTGATAAGTCGTTTACCAGGCCTCTGGTTGCTCTGTGCGCTGGGCACCTCGGGACCGCCCGTGGTGTCCAACAATTGAGTGCGTTTCAGGTGCTAAGTTGACCTCTCGAAACACAATAACGCTTTCTATCCTTACCGCAGTCATTTGCTCGTCAGAGTTTTTGCATGGACAAACCAGCCACACCGTGTTGCAAAAACCACTAGATACGACGGTGTGTGAAATCGTTAGCGATACTCATAGATTTGACGGGAAAATGGTGCGGTTTCCGGCGAACTTTCAAAGTGATGGCCGACACGGAAGCGTGCTAACTGGACCAGAATGTGTTCGGGGCATAATCCCATTTGTGCCAGATGAAATCGAAAATCATCCTGACATCGAAGCCCTTGACGATGCTCTGGACCGAGGAATGCGGGGAACAATGGACAAGCGAATCGTCGCCACGTTTACGGGGAAATTCATCGTTAAGAAAGACCGGTCCTCGCATCCTGTTTTTACGCTTGAGATTTCAAAGATTGAAAACCTGCAAGTCAGCATGATTGATTTGAAGCCGCATCTTCCCCAATGAAATGCAAGTTGTTTTTCAAAGTCCTGGTAAGTCGTCAAACCGGACAAGTGATTTTTGGACCATTTTCACTTCTACGGTAACGGCGTTTACCAGGACCCTGGACGGGAATGCTTGTCACGAGGATCTGGATGGATGCCGATGATAAGATTCGTTAATGGAGAGCAAAGGCAAATTCTGGCGCATAAGCGACAAGCGCCGTTTGTTGTTGGCCATGATGGAAGAATTTGCCGGAGACGCCCACATTTCTTTTGAAGGTGACTTGAGCGCACTACCTTTATCAAGCATCCCGGGTGCCTCGCATGAAGAAACCGGTGTCCTCAAGCGAAACACCTTGTGGCCGAAGCAAGACTTTATAGTCCTGCCGTTGGAACCATCCACGAGCAAGGCAATTATTTCGGCTATCGGCGGTACGGTTCCGAACGCGATAATTCACATCCAAATCGAGAAGGGTGGCACTCTTCAATTCGCTGCCTATGACAATTTCCATCCGCAATGCATTGTCTTTCACTCCACGGTCAAACCAGCATTCCTTGAATCCCTGGTAGCTGGGAGCATTGTGAGGCCGTACACGGAGCGACCACCTCGCGGTTGAGGACGAAATCCACTTTACCGGTAACGCGTTAATCGTCCAAGTGGAAGGCGGTGCTGACGTGCCTGGCTTGAATTAGTCCAGCAGGAGTGAGAAAAAATCACTCTAAAGGAGAGCTGGACATGCCGATGAAGAAACATAAGCCGGAGCAAATCGTGGCGCTGCTGCGGCAGATTGAAGTAGAAATAGCGAACGGGAAGAGCACACCACAAGCCTGTAAGGAAGCAGAGATCACCGTTCAGACGTACTACCGCTGGAGGAAAGAGTTCGGCGGCCTGAAGCTGGATCAAGCAAAACGGTTGAAAGAACTGGAGCGAGAGAACGCGAAGTTGAAGCGTTTAGTCGCAGAGTTGTCTCTGGAGAAGCAGATCCTAAAGGACGTGGCCTCGGGAAACTTCTGAGCCCTGAGCGGCGGCGTTGTGCGGTGGGGCATGCGCTCGAAAAGTACGAAGTGAGCGAGCGACATGCCTGCCGGCTGCTAGGGCAGTGGCGAAGGACACAACGCTATGCCGCGATCCGGAGGATCGACGAAGATGCGCTGACCGAAGCGATCATTGCCCTGGCCAGTGAATACGGTCGCTACGGATACCGACGAATTACGGCGCTGTTGCAACATGATGGCTGGCAGGTAGGCAAAGATCGGGTATCCTTTCGCCGTTTGTCGCGAGTATCGGCCTCACGATCACCGAAGCGAACCACGTAATTCACTATGGCCGCTGGTGGAACCCAGCAGTCGAAGCGCAGGCTACCGACCGTGTGTACCGAATCGGTCAGGAAAAGCCCGTTTTTGTCCATCTGCCGATTCTTCGGGATTGCAAGAGTCGGCTCCGAAAGAGTTTCGATGAAAGCCTTCACGAGATGATTCTTGAGAAGCAGAATCAAGCCCGTGAATTTCTTACCCCACTGCCGGAGGAAGATCGGCTAGGTGAGGAACTGCTGGGACATCTGAAAGGCGTAGGCCAGGCAGTAAATGCCGCTGACCCCGTAACGTCTGAACGCGTCGATAGTTTGCCGCCCCATTTATTCGAAGCTCTGATAGCGTGTTTGTTGGAAGATCAAGGACATCGGACCATTTTGACAGCCAGATCAAATGATCACGGAGCAGACGTGCTGTCTTTCCATGAAGGGGAAGTATGGATTGTGCAAGTCAAGCACACGGCGAAAGAGATTCTCGTCGGAAGTATCGCAATGTCGGATCTGATGGCGGCCCGAATGAGCTACTCGACGCCGCTCTCATATTCCGTCCGACTGATGGCAATCACCAACGGCAATTTTTCAAACGAGACGCAGAAGGAGGCATCGCAGCACGGTATTAGGTTACTGGATCGGCGCGAGCTAATGTCGCAGCTTCGGAGGTCGTCGCTGACGATGGGGCGTGTTTACACACGCGAGTCCGATAGATGCAAATCGTTCGACGAGGGGATTCGGTCCGCCAAGAAATGGTTCCAAGGGTAAAACTCGGAAGATCGGGTTCACTTCTTCAGGGGTTCTGTGCCTTCGCTTAGGATGTGTAAGTAGCGAGGATAAGCGAACAGGCGGTCTCTGCGTTTGCCAGTGGATTCCTTGACGATTTTTAGCTTGATCAAGGTTTCGAAAGCACTCGTTATTGTCGGTATGGATAGTTTGAGACTTTTTGCCGCCGGACCAATCTTGGTCAATGGATGAGCTTGCAGATATTCGTGGACGGCTAAGCTGGATGCGGCCCTGCGGCCCGTGGCTCGAATCTTCTTCCTGTCTGCTTCGAAGAGGTGAAGGATTTGGACAGCCGTGTCAGCTGCCTGGCGGGCCGTAGTCTCTGTGCCTTCGATAAAAAACTCTATCCACTCTTCCCATACTCCCTCGGTCCGAACGCGCTGCAGGAGGTCGTAGTAGCGTTGGCGGTGAGTTTTGAGGTAAAGGCTCAAGTATAGAAGCGGCTCCCGCAGGACACCCTTGGCGCACAGCAACAACGTAATCAGCAGACGACCAAGCCGGCCATTTCCGTCAAGAAATGGGTGAATCGTTTCGAACTGTAAGTGGATGAGTCCTGCCTCGACGAGCACAGGTAAATTGTGTTTTTCGTCATGAAGGAAATGTTCAAAGCGGTCGAGGCATTCCATCATTCGTTCTGGGGGCGGGGGAACAAACGCAGCATTGCCCGGTCGGCTGCCGCCGATCCAATTCTGCGAGCGGCGAAATTCGCCGGGAGTTTTGTTGGCTCCACGTCCGCCGCGCAGGAGGATTGCGTGAATCTCTCGAATCAGGCGTAACGAAAGCGGAAAGCCTCCTTTAATTCGACGGAGGCCATGTTGCATCGCGGCAACATAATTGGAGACCTCTTCAACATCGTCGATGGGCACGCCAGGGACTGCTTCATTTTCAAAAAGGAGCAAGTCAGAAAAGGAAGACTTCGTACCTTCGATCTGCGACGAAAGAAGCGCCTCTTTCCTGACATATAAATAGAGAAAAAGTCGAGTGTCCGGTAGCAGAGTGGTCAAGCCGTCCAATCGTCCTAGAGCTTGATTCGCTCGGTCGAGCTGCTGGTAAAGTCCGGTAAGATCAAGAGAAGGGTTTGGCGGCAAGGGGGGCGGAACAAAGGCCCGCACGGTTTCATTCGCCGTTGTTGTCGAGACGTAGGTGCCCAGCCGGAGTTGTCTCGCTTCAGCCATAAGTGCTATGCAAGCTCGCTTTAATAAGCCCTTGCGTTATTAAAGCATAGGCCTGTTCGTTTTAATAGTGGAATTAGCCCATCTAATGCTTCAGGGCACAGTGGATCTGCTTGGGAGCCCTCCAAGCTACGGAAGACTCCGTGTACCTGGCGTGTACCTCGCTTTGGCAAATCGAGGGGTTTTGGCCGTTTTCGCGTTATGTGGAATGAACAACTTACGCGCTTTCAATCGGGCTTTTAGTCCGATCCCCACCGCCCCTACCAATATCTTCATCTCAAGACTTAGCAAGCCGTCTTTAAACCTCGCTGCTGCCGGCCTGGATTCAAAAAAATGTAGGATCACTTTTTTGGCGGAAAATCCTTCATAGCCTTTTGGATATATTTGTCCACATTTTCTTTGAGGTTGTTCATAAATTTCAGGGGATCATGAATCTTCTGCGAAGCCGCGGCCTGCCATACGGTGTTCTTTGTGGCCGCATCGGTGACAGTGACTTTCATTTTTGCCAGACTATAAACCCAAACGTCCGAGGAAATTCCCCCCATATTGCCCCAGGAGTAGTTGACCAAGTCCGTTACGGTCGGATCACGCTGGGCTCCCACATCGGATTTGGGGAGACCTCCTGCTTCATAGATAATGATGAAGTCCGGGCTCTCTTGTTCCAGCACAAAACCGCTCGATTGCAAATCCCTATTGATGGAATCGATGATCGCCAAGTTAATGCGCGCCTGATCTTCGGGATGCTGGCGAGTCAGCAGGTAGTTATGGCCCCACCCATATTTCTTGTATTTCTTGAAATCTGTTTTCTTGTCAAAAGCTGACTTTACGCTTTGCGCAAAGGTGCCAGAGGGAGCTTGCACCAAGCCAATACAAAACAGAATCGCGACTGCTACTCGTCTTGCTAGCATGATGGATCTCCTTATTCGGCCGCTGGTACCTTTTCAATCTTGAAGACTTTAGCATCGTACTCGCTTCTCGCTTGTTTGCGGCAGTGTGCAATGAAACCGATCGCATATTTCAGCAGAGTTGAGATTTCGGGAATATAGGAACACGATTCAGGTATTCTTTCTCGACGCAGTGTAAAGGCTGAGCACCTTGTGAACGCGTGAGCGTAAACAGCGAAAAGAACAAATCGTAGAGACATAACACCGATGGACAACTCTACCGTCAATACCGCTCAAAGGAGATTTCTGGCGCAGCCCAGGACCATGCTGGAGCGCTTTGTCCACAGCGAAACTTTCGGTTCAGTCCTTCTCTTTGGAGCCACGGTTGTCGCCCTTATTTGGGCGAATTCGCCATGGAGCAGTTCCTACTTCGCGATTTGGAAGCTCCCCTTGAATTTGGGTGGCCGACCGCTTTTCTCAATGGACCTACATCATTGGATCGATGATGGATTGATGGTGCTGTTTTTTCTGGTTGTCGGGCTTGAGATTAAACGCGAGATTGTTAAAGGGGAATTATCTTCCTTTCGCCAAGCGGCACTTCCTATTATGGCGGCCCTCGGCGGGATGATTCTCCCGGCGCTTATCTATTTCGCTTTAAATCGCTCCGGGGTAGGGGCGCGCGGATGGGGCATCCCGATGGCGACGGATATTGGCTTCGCATTGGGTGTCCTCGCATTGCTTGGCAAGCGCATTCCTTCGAGTCTTAGGGTCTTTATGCTGGCGTTGGCAATCGTAGATGACGTAGGGGCGATCCTCGTGATTGCGTTTTTTTATACTCCTCAAATTTCTATCCCCGCTTTGGCGTTCGCGGGCGGTTTGCTGGCGCTCCTCGTTGTGATTGCGATACACAGGGGGCCTATTTCTGTCTACGTGGTTGTCGGGTTTTTTTTCTGGGCGGCGGTATTGAGTTCTGGAGTCCACGCAACGATTGCAGGAGTGATCCTAGGACTTGTCGCACCCATCACGCCAAAATGGCGACCGGAGGAGTTGGCTGACAACGCTGAGCCCCTCTTAAACACCTTTCGGAGTCAGATTTCGAGTAAGGATAAATTGGCCGCGGAGGCTACGCTGACGCAAATGGATCAACTACTCCGGGGTTCGGATTCCCTCGCCGAGCGGCTAGAAAGGAGCATTCATCCCTGGGTCAGTTTCCTGATCCTTCCCTTGTTTGCTCTAGCTAGCGCGGGAGTGGCATTGTCCACCGAGCAACTGAAGTTGGCGATTTTGAGCCCTCTTGCGCTTGGTATATTTCTGGGTTTGGTAGTTGGAAAAGCGGTGGGAATTGCATTGTTCTCTTTTGTGGCGGTGCGCTCGAAAATTGCCGCCATGACGGAAGGTCTGACGTGGTCAGGGATTGTTGGAGTGGGTATTCTTGCAGGAGTCGGATTTACGGTTGCGCTGTTTATAAGTGGCCTTTCATTTGAAGACGAGACACTTGTTGCCACCTCGAAGGTCGCGGTCATCGCAGCCTCTTTGGCGGCAGGTTTCATCGGATATACCTATCTTCGGTTCACACTAAAAGAAAAGCCAGTGCAAACCCGCGCTGAATAATCGAATTGGCACAAAAGAGGGTGGCGGCTGGTGTGCAACTCCAGACTTATAATTAGTCCGACAATCAGGTTCGTCGACTTCCAACGTGTATCGAGTACTGTCAATTTTGACAGTACTCTGCGTCCTCAACTCAGGCTAGAAAGTGTGGTTCGGGTCACGCCAGAGCACATCACTTTCGCTGCGTCACGCTGATGACCTTCCAGAAGTAATCGGGGTGTCCTGATGTGCGGAGACGTCTCTGGCATTGTTATCCGGTTACAAAGGAGAAATACAGAGGCCATGCTGAAAAACCCGCTTTCAGAAAACGCCTTCAATCGAATAGCTGGAACAAACCCTCATCGGAGCTCAGACCGTGACGGTGCGTGACAGAGAAATGTTGCAAAACCTCTGGGTTAGCGTGTAAACAAGGATGGGCGCGAGCGTAGTTGAAGGGCAAACGATGGTGCAGAGAACTCTTTTCAATTCGCATTCGCGAGCTCAGGCGAGTTGGATCAAGTGGGCGCTTACCGTCTTGGCTGGTTATTTGCTCGTTGCGCAGCCTGTTTTTGGCAGTTCCCAGAATCCGCCGCAAACGCCCAATATATTCAAACCGGAATCGACTCCGGCTCACTCGATTTTCCATCTTTCGCTTTTCGTTTTGACCCTCTGCGCCGTGATTTTTGTAATAGTGTTCTCTCTCCTCGCATATTCCGTTATTAAGTTCCGCAGGCGCGCCAATGATGACGGCAGTGAACCTGCTCCCATCTACGGCAGCAACCAGATAGAGCTCGCCTGGACGGTAATTCCTGTGCTGATTGTGCTCGTACTTTTTCTGGCTACCGCTCGTGTAATTCATGCCATCCAACAGGCCAAGAAGCCGCCAGAAGCCATCGAGGTCATTGCCATCGGTCATCAATTCTGGTGGGAGTTTCGCTATCCAAATATGGGCGTGGTCACTGCAAACGAGCTTCACGTCCCGGCCAGCGACCCGGCGCATCCCACTCCCACCTTTATCACTTTGCTTTCCGCCGATACCGACCACAGTTTTTGGGTCCCACGTCTGGCTGGAAAGACTGACCTGATCCCCAACCGTGAAAACCATATGTGGATGGATCCAAATGAACCTGGCATTTACATCGGTCAGTGTGCCCAATATTGCGGCACCCAACACGCCAAGATGCTTCTCCGCGTTTATGTGGACCCACCAGATAAATTCAAACAATGGGCCCAGGAACAATCGAAACCCGCACAAGTGCCCACAGTGGTAAATGATGCAGCCCAGGAAGGCCGGCGGGTTTTTGAGACAACAGCTTGCATCAATTGCCATGCTGTTTCTGGAACGGTTGCGGACGGACGTTTCGGTCCTGATCTGACTCATTTGATGAGCCGAGACACTATCGCTTCAGGCGCCGCCGCAAATTCTTCCGATAACCTTCGTTTGTGGATTCACAATCCCGATGCCATCAAACCAGGCTCGCTGATGCCGGCGATGAATTTAAACCAGAAGGATTTGGACGCAGTAACCGCCTATCTCGAGACGCTTCGATGACGGAGGGGATTTAAGCAGCATGGCGACGGAATCAATCGCGCTCACCAACGCTCGTGAAGAGTCGCGGCCTATTGGCACGATGCTTCACGAATGGATTACCACTGTCGATCACAAGAGGCTCGGGATTCTCTATATTCTCTACGCCCTCGTGTTTCTTGTGATCGGCGGCATCGAAGCGACCATCATGCGGATACAACTTATCGTTCCGCACAACCATTTCGTTTCTCCCCAGGTTTTCAATCGCATGTTCACGATGCATGGCACGACGATGATCTTCTTCGTAGCCATGCCAATTCTGTTTGGCTTTGCAAATTATCTGATTCCGCTGATGATTGGCGCCCGCGACATGGCGTTTCCGCGCCTCAACGCCTGGAGTTTTTGGCTTACCGCTTTCGGAGGATTGTTGCTCTATTTCAGCTTCATCGGCGGCAACGGCCTCTATGGAGCGGGGAATGCCCCCGACGTCGGCTGGTTTGCCTACGCTCCACTCACAGCCAGCGCGTTCTCACCAGGGCACAGCACCGATTTCTGGACTCTCGGCTTGCTGGTCTCCGGATTTGGCAGCATTGGGACTGCCGTAAACATCTTGGCGACAGTCATATGCTTGCGCTGTCCCGGAATGACGCTAGGTAAGATGCCGCTGCTTGCCTGGTTGAACTTGGTCATGGCCGTTATGGTGCTCCTGGCGGTATCGCCTCTCACCGCTGCGCAGATGATGCTTTCGCTCGATCGTTTTCTCGGTGCCCACTTCTTTGACACGCAAGCGGGTGGCTCCGCCGTATTGTGGATGCACTTCTTCTGGATTTTCGGCCATCCTGAAGTCTACGTTTTGGTTATCCCCGCTTTCGCGTTTGCTTCCGAGATTATCCCGGTGTTCTCTCGCAAGCCAATCTTCGGATATCCCGTAATGGTGGGGGCGACAATCTGTATTGGATTTGTGGGCTTTAGTGTCTGGGCGCACCACATGTTCACAGTCGGAATGAACTCCTATGCAAACACTTTTTTCACCATCACCACGATGGTCATCGCCGTTCCGACCGGCATCAAAATCTTCAATTGGATTGCGACCATATGGGGAGGGAAGATCATTCTTAAAACTCCCATGCTCTTCTGTATCGCCTTCCTCTTTCAATTTTTAATTGCTGGCCTAACGGGAATAATGCTTTCCGCCGCGCCTTTTAATTGGCAACTGGGCAATTCCTACTTTGTGGTCGCGCATTTTCACTACGTGATCGTGGGAGGAATTCTTTTCACACTCTTTGGCGCTTTTTATTATTGGTTCCCCAAAATGAGCGGAAAGATGTACAACGAAGCGCTCGGCAAATGCCACTTCTGGCTTTTCTTTATCGGCTTCCACCTGACCTTCGATTTCATGCATGTTCCAGGTTTGTTGGGAATGCCGCGGCGGATTTATACCTACGAACCCGGCCTCGGATGGGATATCTGGAACTTGATCTGTACAGTCGGCGTGTTTTTTCAAATCGCAGGCACAGCCGTGTTCGTCGGAAATCTGCTTTGGTCTTATTTCAGAGGCAAGGCCGCAGGAAACGATCCTTGGGACGCGTGGACGCTCGAATGGTCCACGAGTTCTCCTCCGGTGGAATACAACTTCGCCAGAATTCCCGTCGTCAAAAGCCGGCGCCCGCTCTGGGACATCAAGCACCCAGAAGATCCTGACTGGAAGTACGAGTGATGAGGAGAGCGTCTTGAGTACCATTCCTTCAACGCCAACTTCCATGGAACAGCCCTGGGTACTCCCTTCGCGCGGACGCGTAGGAATGTTCTCTCTGATTGCAGCCGAACTCGCGATTTTTACAATCTTTGTCGTCGCTTATCTTTTTTACATCGGCAAAAGTTTGACTGGTCCGCTGCCAAAGGATGTACTTGAGCTCCCGATCTTTGCCAGCATCTGCCTTCTCTCGAGTAGCTTGACGATCCACGCCGCGGTTAGCGCCTTGCGCAAAGGCAGGGTCGGCGCCTTTTCGATCTGGTGGTTCGCCACGATGGTCCTTGGGCTCATCTTTCTGGGAGAAACCGCCCGTGAGTGGTATCACCTCATTTTTGAAAAGGGCTTGACCATCAGCACGAATCTTTTCGGCACAACTTATTACTCGCTCGTCGGCCTCCACGCTTTCCACGTCACAGTGGGCCTGATCTGTATCTCTATCGCCATGGCCTTAACGTTCCTCGGCAAAGTGAAACAGGAACACGCTGAACGCGCCGATGTCTTTTCCTTGTATTGGCATTTTGTCGATGCGGTCTGGATCGTTGTGTTTACGGTCGTTTACGTCATTGGACGCTGAGGAAGGAAGCCTCAAATGGCTCGTGCTGATTTACCAGCGGAAGGGTCACCGCCAAAAACTGTTAGGCTGCCTGCGCCAACCTCGTGGCCGATCGTTTTGGCTTTCGGCGTCACATTATTGTTTGCCGGCCTTGTCACAAGTGCATCCGTAAGTTTGCTGGGGACGATCTTGGTCATCACCGGATGCGTTGGATGGTTCTGCGACATTTTGCCTCACGAAAAACATGTTGAGGTTCCCATTGTTGAGGAATACGCTCCCATCACGACCGCGCGCTCGCAAGTGGCGCGGCTGCCCATCGCGCCCGACCTTCCTAGAGCTTTGCTCCCGCTCGAAACCTATCCCGTCTCTGCTGGTATCAAGGGTGGGCTAGCAGGCAGTGTTGCGATGGCCGCGCTTGCATGCCTCTACGGAATTCTCAAGCAGGGAAGCATTTGGTATCCCATCAATCTTCTTGGCGCCACAATATATTCTCAATCTACACGGTTGGATACCGCATCCTTGGATGCATTCCATCTCGGCAGCTTCCTTTTCGCCGCCCTCCTCCATCTGGTTACATCTCTGCTGGTCGGTCTTCTTTACGGAGCAATGTTGCCAATGTTTCCGCGTCGGCCGATTATTCTCGGCGGTATCATCGGCCCTGTTCTGTGGACGGGTTTGCTTTACAGCATTCTAGGGCTCATCAATCCAATGCTTGACGCACGAATTGATTGGCTGTGGTTTATTGCTTCTCAATTCGCTTTCGGCATCGTCGCGGGGCTGGTTGTTGTTCGCCAGGCACGCGTTCGCGTCCGGCAATTCGTGCCGTTTGCTATGCGCGCTGGGATTGAGAGCCCTGCAGTAAGGGCAGAGAATTATCCGCAGGACAACCGGCCATGAAGCTCTGCCGACGCCTCTCGAGTGCGCTGGCCCTCCTTGCGTTGGCCCTCCTTGCGTTGGATTGTTCAGGATGTGGCAGTTCGCCGGGCCGGCCCGCGGCTGATGCTATTCCCATTGACCCGGATGACATTTCAAACTTCGAATCCCTTTACGCACACAACTGCGCGGGTTGCCACGGCCCGAATGGGAAGGGCGGAGCTTCTACTGCGCTCGCAAATCCGCTTTATCTAACCATTGTTGACAATTCAATCTTGCGCCGCGTAACGACAAGCGGTGTTGCGGGAACTCTTATGCCCGCTTTTGCAAAGAGCGAGGGCGGCATGCTCACCGATCAGCAAATTAATGTCGTCGTGAAAGGAATTCGAGACCACTGGTCCAAACCGGAAGTCTTACGGGGTGAGAATGCGCCAATTTATTCTGCCCCCAATGCGGGTGATGCATCTCGTGGATTGCAAGTCTTTGGGACTTATTGTTCCTCATGCCATGGTCCCCAGGGACGCGGCGGGCCCAGGGCTCGCTCAATTGTCGATCCGTCCTATCTTGCCTTAGTCAGTGATCAATTTCTTCGAACAACCGTTATCGTTGGAATTCCTGAATTGGGCGCTCCGGATTGGCGCAGCGATGTGCCAGGGAAACCGATGTCCTCTCAAGATATCTCTGATGTGGTGGCATGGCTCGCTTCGCAACGCACGGCATTTCCCGGCCAGCCCTATCTCCATTCCGACAAACCAGCGGGAGAACCTCAATGACCAATCCGGACGACCTTTCTCGACGCAAGCTCCTCATGAAGATGGGCGTTTTATTCAATGGCATCATTGCCGCTGTGCTGGCCGTGCCCATCTTCCGTTACATTCTTTCTCCTGTGGTTCAAGAACGCGAGCAAGGCTTTGAATCCTGGCTCTCCCTCGGCGAACTCGGTCAATTTCCCGCGGGTCAGACGAGATTCGCCACCTACCGAAATCCTATAGTTAATCCTTGGGACGGAAAAACAGGAGATATTGCATGCTGGGTGCGAAACGTGGACGGCAAGACGTTTCAGGTTTTTGCCATCAACTGCGCTCATCTGGGTTGTCCCGTCCGATGGTTTCCGCAATCCAATTTGTTCATGTGCCCGTGTCACGGTGGGGCCTATTATCAGGATGGCTCCCGGGCATCCGGACCTCCAGAACGCGGATTGTTCGAGTATCACTACAAGATTGAAGAGGGAAAACTTTTCATCAAAGCGGGCGAGATGCCTACGCCGGGCCAGAAATCTCAGTCATCTCTTGTCACGTTGGAGACACGCCGATGCGTCTGATCGGACAGATCGGCGATTGGCTGGATGCGCGCCTCCAAGTTGGTCAAACTCTACGTGAGACTGCGGAGCACCCTGTTCCGCGCGATACGGCGAGCTGGTTTTATGTTTTCGGAAGCGCTGCCTTCGTCGTCTTCATTCTCCAAATCTTTACCGGAATTCTCCTTGCCCTGATTTATGTTCCCTCCGCTGGTGAAGCTTGGAACAGTCTTCAGGTTCTCAATCATGGAATCCAACTTGGCTGGTTTGTTCGAGCTCTCCACGGCTGGGGCTCAAACTTCATGGTCGCCATCGTTCTGCTCCACATGGTTCAGGTTTTTCTGTTTGGCGCCTACAAGTTTCCGCGGGAGCTAACCTGGATCGTCGGCGTCTTCCTACTTTTGATGACACTTGGAATGGCCTTCACAGGTCAGGTGTTGAGGTTCGACCAGGATGCGTACTGGGGCTTGGGTCTAGGCGCGTCGATCGCGAGCCGCGTGCCGATCATTGGACCTGCCATCGTCCACTTAATGTTGGGCGGCCCCATCATCGCTGGGGCGACATTGTCCCGGTTCTTCGCAATGCATGTATTTGTAATCCCGGGATTGTTGATTGCATTCGTTGCAGTTCATCTTCTGATGGTCGTAAAGCTGGGTATCAATGATTGGCCGATGCCTGGCCGCGTGGTTCGCAAAGCGACCTACGTCCAGGAATATCACGAACTCACAAAAAAGGAAGGTGTGCCCTTCGTTCCCGGTGCTGTTTGGAAGGATCTTTGTTTCAGCGCTTTGATCCTGGTCGCAGTAGCTGCCTGCGCCATTTATTTTGGCCCCTTCGGCCCGTCAGGCCGGCCGGATCCAACGATTATTCAGACAGCTCCTCGGCCGGACTTTTTTTTCTTGTGGCTTTACGCCGTGCTTTCGCTCTTGCCTCCGTCGATGGAAACCCCCGCTCTGCTGATTGGGCCGGTGATCGTTCTTGTCGGACTCCTATTACTTCCATTCGTGTTCGGCGAGGGAGAGAAGAGCTGGCGCCGAAGGCCCATCGCCGTGCTCTCCATTTTGCTGATTGCAGTTACTTTAGGTGAGTTGACTCATCTTGGGACGTTTACCCCTTGGAGTCCTGTGATGGACGCCTGGAGCAGCGACTCCATTCCTCCGAAGTTCCTGCACAACCGCTCCGCTCTCGAACGTCAAGGCGCTCTCGTCTTTCAGGAAAAGCAGTGCCGCAACTGTCATGCGCTGGATAATATCGGTGGACAGCGCGGCCCCGCCCTCGACAGCGTTGCCGTGCGCCGCACACAAGATCAACTCATCAGGCAGGTAATCCAGGGCGGCGGCAATATGCCCGCTTACGGAAAAAACCTAAGCCCTGCGGAAACGACCGCCCTCGTCTCCTTTCTGCTGACGCTGCGTCCCGAAGGTCAACCGGCCGCACGAGACTCTTCGAACGTTGGAGCTCTGCAGCCGGAACACGGCAGGCCCACTTCGATGCAGCCCTGACTCTGCCATGGCGCCCGAAGCTTATGCCGTTCTGCAAACGTGGTCGAGCCCGACGTGGATTAACGTCACGCTTGTTCTCACCGCCGTCGTGTACGCGCGAGGCTGGCTGGGTATCCGACGACTTCTACCCGCGCTGATCCCAATCTGGCGGCTCGGTGCATTCTTCTCTGGATTACTCTCGCTCTGGATAGCCATCGGCTCTCCTCTGTCCGCATTTGATGATGCGTCGCTGACGGCCCACATGGTGCAGCACCTCTTGCTCATGGCCGTGGCCCCACCGCTCCTTCTGCTTGGCACGCCGTCTATTCCACTCCTCCGAGGGTTGCCACAATGGATTGTTAAGGGGGCGGTCGGCCCATTCCTCCGTTGGCACCCCGTAAAATGGCTCGGGCGCTTCCTTACTCACCCCGCTGTTTGCTGGGTCGCTGCTACAGTCGCCCTCATTGGCTGGCATATTCCGGCTGCTTTTGAATTGGCTTTGCGGTCGGAGGCGTGGCACGAAGTCGAGCACATCTGCTTTCTTTCGACTTCACTATTATTTTGGTGGCCGGCGGTCCTGCCGTTCCCAAGTGGCGCTACGTGGTCTCGCTGGTCGATTCCGCTGTATCTTTTCTTTGCCACTCTGCCCGGGGGAGCACTAGGAGCATTTCTTACATTTTGTGATCGAGTTCTTTATCCTTCTTATGCTGCCGCGCCTCGACTGTTCGGCACTTCACCTCTCGAAGATCAAATAATAGCCGGTGCGCTCATGTGGGTATTCGGAACGTTTGTTTACACAATTCCAGCAATCGTTATTACGATCCGGCTTCTCTCACCTCAGTACGCGCCAAGTCAGAAACATCGCGCACTTGGTGTAGGCAGAATTGTTGCTTAAAGGCGTGTTGTAAGTTCCGAAGCAGGCGTTGCCCGAATTTGCGCGGCGCATCGCCAGGTCCTACGGTGAGGTTTTCTTCAGAGAATTTCCGGACCGCTTGCGCCAGTGCTAAGTGCCAGCAATTCCCTTGTTCTGAAGGACTCTCACCACGACCCGCCGGTTTTCGGCCTGGCCGTCAGCTGTCTTGTCAGAACCTACCTGCCTGCTCTCTCCCATCGCGCCGGGAGCCAGCATATTAGTGAGGGGGATGTGGCCCTGCTGCATCAAGAATTGCGTTACGTTGTTGGCCCGGTCTTCGCTAAGCGTCTGATTCAGCGCGGCGCTACCCACCGATGAGGCATAGCCCTTCACCTGGATCGTGTAGGCAGTGATCGTCTTGGCCTTCGCAGCCAAGTCCAAGAGTTGTTGGTTGTACTTTGGATCGATCGCCACCTTGCCGTTGCCGAATAAAACGGTTACCTCGTCGAGAATATTGTAATCGTCTAACTGCCCGAAGCGTTTATTCGCTTCCGCGATGGCTGCTTTATTAGCGTCGATCTTCTCCTGCTGCTGTGCTAACTGCTGCTGTTGTTGTTGCATTTCTTGCTGTTGCCGCGCAAGCGCCGCCTGCTGCTCCGCCAGTTCTTGCTGAGTCTGCGCTACCTGCTCCTTCGTCGGTTGCAGTCCCGCTTGGATAGTTTGCGCGTCCTGTAGGTCATTGCCTTTGAATTTGATAGAGCTCGCCACGAGTTGGTTTTGAGCGTTGTAGGACCCCTCCACTTGGACCTGAAGGCCGGGTATAAGCGCGGCCATCGACATTTGCTTGCGTCGGGCCTTGAAAACTCCCTGCACCTGATCCACTTGGGTATTGTCAGTAAGCACCACTACTATCTTCGACGAATCCTGAGTCTGCAGGGTCATGGTTTCCCCGCTTCGGCCCGTTATTAACCCCTGCGCCTTGGTCTGAGCTTGAGCCGCGCTACTTAGCAGAAGCGTTGCTAAAGACATGGCGATTACAAACCCACGTGCTGCAAATCTGCATTTGTTCATTGATTCCTTCTTTCCATTTCTATTTGTTGCGTTCTTCAAATCTGAATTTTCCCTTGGCCTGGAAAACGGCAGTTTGTGCTTTTCGCCCGGCAAGGACAGCGTTAATCAGATATGTGCATTACTTTGGAGTTGCCGGTGACTCGGGCGCGACGAGTGTCCGACTTCTGCTGGTGCTCACGAAACTGTCACTTTTGACAGTGCTTTAGCGGGTTGACGGACCAGCCTGCAGGAATCTGGCGCGAGAGTACGATGCCTGTGGATATTCAGCGCAGCGATCGGAAGAGCGAGCCAAACAAGATCAAGGGGGCCACGTAAGCCCACGGTGATAAGATCCTTTTTGTATCCGAAGAGACTGCAGAATCTAGTGGAGACCGTCAACATGAAAAATTACTTCTTCGGGATTTTGACGATAATCCTTCTTCTTGCTGTAGTCCTCCTTTTCGCTTTGCTGGGTTTTGTAAACATGCGCGCGGACAATCCGCCTTCACATCTCGAAGGGGCTATAGCCGGTCACGTCACGGACGCCAGCATCAGCCGCGCCGCCGCCAAACTAACCAATCCCGTCACCGCCGACGAGGCGAACTTGGTCGTTGGGGCTCGTCTCTATCGCGAGCACTGCACGCTTTGCCATGGCGATCCCGCCCATACCAAAGCCCCGCTAAACGACTCTCTGAATCCGCCCGCGCCGCAGTTCGTGGATGACAAAGCCGACATGCCCGAGAATGAAAATTTCTTTATCCTGCAACACGGCATTCGATGGACGGCAATGCCCGGCTGGAAAAACGTTTTAAGCGATCAGCAACTTTGGCAACTTGTGACTTTCCTTTCGCACATGAACGAACTGCCTCCAAGCGCTAAGCAAGTCTTTACTGAAGCCGCCCCTCAAACCGTGCCTCTCCCTGGCTCACATTGATCTGTGAAGTTTGGAAGAGGGCGATTGCGCCACTTCGGAAAGAGGACAGTTGGCATTGGCTGTCCCTGCGCGCTCGAATTGCTCAGTATGCGTATGCATTTTTTTCTTACTTCGAAGAACACTTTTAAAGATTTCCGACGCCGTGCTGATCGTTCATCTGGGCGACCGCCAACGGCACTCCGTTACGATTGACTAATGTTTTGCGGGCACGGCAAATAATTCGGGAGGATCGATCGCGGACTGCCGCCAGAACAACGGTTCGGCAAGTTTATTTTCCATCCAACTTTGTAATAGGACCATGGTCGTGGAGACCTGTCCCCCATCCGGTGTATCAAAGACCACAACCACGCCCACATTGGCGGTCTGAGCTTGTTTCGATTCATTCCAGGCACGCTCGAAAAGTGATTTTGTGAACGCGAGCTTTTCGTCTGGCGTCGTCGAAGTTGCAGGCGAATCGACGGGTTGAACCCAAAATATCTTAACGGTTCTGTCTTTCAGCGAAGCCCACGTACCGGGGAAGGGCCCACTCTCTTCGCGAGTTATTTTAAAAATGGGAGCACTTGCCGTTGCTGTTTTAGGAGTTTCCGCAGGAGTGTTCCAGCGCGGATCCATGGATTCGACCTGGGATCGGCGAATGTATCCGCGCGAAGCTCCAGAGATTTGTATGTGAAACCACTCACCTTCCGCGTCGATGAACTCGAACTCGTCGTCGGCAGCAGCGGTGAACAAGACCTTCGAGGCCTCCATTGGGCGCGCGAGTACAGCAGTTCCGGATTTCTTTACGATGACGAGATTGCGGGGATGAGCCTGGTTGTGCTGAATTTCCTGTAAGGCTTCGAGATCTGATTTGAGCTCCAGCATGTGTTTTTGCTCGTTTTCGCGCTGTGCTTTGAGGGCCGCGGTTTCGCTAGATGATAGGCCAGGGGATGGTGTTCCATCTGACGTTCCGCTGGGTGGGCTGAAACTCGTACCCATGCTAGAGGAAACTTGCGGCAAAGGGTTTCCTGAGGAATCAATTTTGGCGCGCGGAGTTTGCAAACTTGACCGCGGAACGTGGACAGAAACCTTTTCTCCCAATTTTTCACTTAGTCGATCCAGTAAGTCCAATTCAAGCCTGCCGTTGGATGGAAGCGCTTGATAGCCTGATTTCGCAGGATCTGGATCGGCGTACCACGCTGTGATTTTCGCCGAGACCTTAACGACGGTGCTTTGTGGAGTTTCGGGAATGAGCTCAACGGAAAATTGGTAGAAGGCGCGCTCGTAGCGGTCCAGGGGTTGTTGTCCCATGGCGACAAATCCATCAACGAGGGGAAGCTTTTGTCCGGCGTAGGCTTGGAGATCCTTCAACACACCTTCGACATCTTCTTTTGATTTCGAGAATGTCCGCGCATAAGGTATCGCTTGAGCCCTCGACGGAGGAGGTGGCGAAACCAGCAGGACTCCTGGCAACGAGAGGCAAAAGAAGAAGAACTTGGATCGGAATGATTTCAAGTTGTTCACGGAAGCGGTTCCAGGTTGTCCACATGAATCCAGCCATGCTGACCATTGTGCAGTTCCACGCCATACCAGTGCGGAGTCACAATCACGACGATGACCTCAGTATATGCGGCAAGCGCCGCAATGCTGGCGGAGGAGTGGAAAGGCGCCGCTTTAAGTTCCACCCCCGGCGCTTTGACGCGACGCTCCACGTCGTGTTGCAAAACTTTTATTTGCTGCTCCAGATCCTGTGCCGAAGACTGAGCGGCTGCCAAAAGCGCTTTTTCATCCTCGCGCTGTTTCAATTCAGTCGCTTTAACCAGGTCGGCGCTTTCGCGTCGGCGAATGATTTCCAGGTTTTCTTGTTCCGTGGTTTGAATCGCGTGCAGGCGGTCCTCAATCGCTTTCGCTTCGCTGGCTTCCACCGTGCCATCGGAAATATGCGGTGTTCGATGCGTGTTTTCGACATAGATCGCATCGATATGCAGCCGCACGCGCTCTTGACCGATACTGGTGACGATATAACGAACCGCGATGGTGCCTTGATCGGCAGTTTCCAGAAAGTTGCGGGGGGCAATGGCGTCCTTGCGAATTTTGTAGAAGACTTTGCCGGGCTGATTCCACGGTTCGAACAGCGGGGTGGAATCCACAACAGTCGCCCCGGTCACTACTGGCTGCTTGTCGTAGATGACCGTTCCATGAATGGTTTGATCATGGAGAACCTCCTGCAGCGCCTCCATGACATCTTCGAGTGTCGCGGAGAATTCCCTCGTAATTCCGGGTCCCAATTGCCGTTCTTTGGAAGGTGAGCCAATAAGGGACAACGGAGAACTCAAGCAAGCGAGAGCTAGCAAAAGAAGGGGAAAAAAAATAACTTGCGTTGAAACATGGCTTACGCCTTTCCGGATTGCAGCTTTCTGAATTCTCCTCCCGTTTGCACTCATGTGGTTATAACCCAGGTCTGTTTTGCGTGAAACCGTTCCCCTCGCGATCGGTAGCCTGTCCTCTTACTACTGCAATTGCCTAAGAGCTGTCAAATCCAGATTTAGATGTTTGAACTCGCACTGGGTTGTCCAGGAGGCAACTACCTTGGCCGAGACGAGTTCTATTCCCTCGTTCGCCGGAGGCCTAATTGTCTTTGAGGGCCCTCCTCGATCATACAAATTAGGAACCCGGAGGGAATAGCCAGGTACCAGGACCGCATATAGAAAAATAATTTGAAGAAAAATAAGAAAACTCTTGCATTCGATTTTTTGCGGGAGTAGCATGCCCGCGGTTCAGGGACTTGAGGACTCGGTGCGCTTTTCTTTTCGAGAAGCGGGGCCGCGATTCTCTATGGGCGACTTGCTTACCGCTCCGCTACAGCTTTTCGACGAAGTTTGGATACCTCCGGTATCCAAAGGGCTGTGTGTATTTACGCCTTCTCCCCACCACGCTGTGCTCTGCAAATTTCCCCGGTATGTTTCAATAGCGCATAGTGAGTTTCATGCTGAGGAGGCGACATGTCCTATTGGGATTCCACTCTCGTGAAGAAGAAAATGCGCTTTCACGCATTTTTTGTCGTGACGGCGATTCTGGTTCTCACCATTTTGCTTGCGGATACCCGGCCAGTTTCCGCGCTTCCCATTCCTGGGAGCGCTGTTCGCGCCATACCTGCGTTCGCTCGGAAGTACGGTATGCCATGCTCCTCATGTCACCAGGCATGGCCCATGCTGAGTCCATTTGGACAAGCTTTCAAGGACAACGGCTATCAACTAGGCAACGAGCGAGACGCCCCTATCTATCAGAACCCAGCCTACTGGCCGGTAACGTTTCGCATGACCACGTTTTGGCATCGGGAGAACGAAAATCGCGCCCCCGTGGATGACCCCACTAGCACGACCGGCGGACAAACCCAGGGCAACGTCACAACCCACGGATTCGACTGGAGCGGCCTCGATTTCCATACTGGCGGCACGCTCGCGAAAAACGTCTCCTTCTATGTGTTGCCATCCTCGGACAATACGGGCGCATTCCACTTTGAAACTGTCTTTGCCCGCCTCGACAATCTTGCTGGCAGCAGTTGGTTGAACGTCAAGCTCGGCAAATTCGAGCTCGATAACCTGCTGTCCGAGAAGCGCATCCTCACGCTCACCAACGTTGCCGGCGTCTATACCAACTACCATTTCCAACCCGCAACGGAGAACAATGGTTTAAATCCAGCGTTTCCCTTGTTCACATTTGGAATTGGCGACAATCAGGTTGGACTAGAGTTAATGGGTCATTCCAAGGATGATCGCACACGCTACTCAGCCTCGATCTTAAGCTCCAATGACGGCAGCCCCGGTTTGCCAACAAACCGCACTTACGACGGCTTTTTTACTTTCAGCCAAGCGTTTCAAGTCGGAAGCCTTGGACTGCAACGCGTCGGCGCATTCGCCTACATCGGCCAAGCTCCCACGTACTTTCAATTCACCCAGGGCAATACCAGCGGAATTCCAGACAACGCCGCTTTCGGTATTCCGGGCACGGGAATTGGCAACGAGTCCTTCTACCGGGCGGGCTTGATCGGCCAGTTCTACATCAAGAAGTATGACCTCACTGCGATGTATTTCCATTCTTCCGACAATAAGTACCTGGCAACGGGCACGCCGTCGAATCCCGCTTTTGGTACGCTTCCCACGGGCGCGCAGAACGCCGTATGGAATGGCGCGCTCTTTGAAAGCCATTACACTCCCAGCCCCCAATTTATTTTGATCCAACGCGTCGAGCTCATACGTATGTCGCAGCAAGCTCTTCCGATTGTGCCGGGGACTCCCTACATCCCAGGCGTCAGCGTTCCTTCTTTGAGTTTTGGCAACGAGGACGTTTACACCTTCGGTGGCCGCTACTATCCGTTCATCTCAAGCCGCGCCGGTTTCGCATTCCACGGCGAATATGCCTTCAGCCATCAGATCGGCACATCGCCAACAACCGGCCAGAACCTTGATTTCAGCAGCTTGCTGTTCGGCTTTGACTTCGCGTTCTAAGGAGGAAGACGATGAGAAAAATGAACATACTAAAATGTCTTGTAGGAATCGCCGTCCTCCTGGCCGCGCCGCTTCTCGTATCGGCGCAACAGGTTGAAACTCATATCGGGAAAGTCACCGGGCACGCCGACACTGGCAGACAGCTTTATTTTCGGTATTGCTGGGGCTGCCATGGATTCCACGGCACCGGGACCGGCGAGAATTGGATACCCACGGGCGGGTTTCCCGACACGCCGAACCTAAACATTCAGCCGCGCAATTTCGTGGCGGCGACGTTTAAATGCCGCTCGACGCCGACGGGTACTTTGCCTACAGATCAGGATCTATACAATTCGCTGGTGCGCGGGCTCACCATGTCCAATATGCCATCGTGGATTACGTTGACCGATCAAAACCGCGCCGACTTGGTGGCCTTTATCAAAACGTTCTCGGATCGGTGGAACACCGATAAGGCCGGTACGCCGATTAACGTGCCGCCAGAGCCGGCGCCTACAGTACAAAGCATCCAGCATGGAAAAGAATTATTCACCAAGTTGGAATGCTGGAAGTGCCACGGCCCAGAAGGGAGAGGAGATGGCCCTTCTGCTTCGACTCTTACAGACAGCAATGATGAGCCAATTCGACCCTACAATTTCGCTGCCGGGTCGCGATTCAAGTGCGGCACCACGAACCATGACCTCTACAAAATATTCATGACCGGACTGGATGGCACACCCATGCCTTCGTTTGCTGACGTCATCAAGCCTGACGAGGCATGGGATCTTGTGCATTACTTGCGCACGCTTCAGGTGTACCACAAGAGCCCGGAACTGGCGCTCTGGATGGGCACGAAAGAAGGTGCCGAGATCGTCAAAGCACAGAAGGTCCGGGGGACCCCGACGGGTTCTGGCGTCAATCAATAACCGGTAACACATACAAGAGGGCTTAGGAGGAATATCCGAATGCGAGGCAAGTATCTACTATCGGCAGTAGTAGTTGTCATCTCAGCTTCGATGATGGCGCCTGCTCGACCTAGCGGTGGAACCGTAAGTGGCAAGATCACTTACGAGGGCACGCCCGCCAAGCAGAAGCCGATCGACATGTCCAAAGAGCCGAGTTGCGCGAAACAATATACGACTCCTCCCACGACAGAAACTGTCGTAACCGGCCCAAACAATGCTCTCGAGAATGTCGTGGTGTATATCTCCGCCGGAGCTCCGGATGAGGCCGCTCCTTCAAAGGCGGCCGTGTTTACTCAAAAGGGTTGTCGCTACCTGCCTCACGTTCTTGCTTTCCAGGTGAACCAGGAACTGAACGTGTTGAATGAGGATCAGACGTCTCACAATATCCATCCGCTAGCGAAGATCAATCGCGAGTGGAATAAGTCGCAGCCGCCGGGCGCGCCGCCGATTGTCGACAAGTACGATAAGCCGGAAATGATCGCCGTGAAGTGCAATATACATCCCTGGATGCACGGCACGTTCGCCGTGTTGAAGAATTCTCACTACTCGATTTCTGGCGGAGACGGGAGCTTCACTCTGCCTAACCTGCCTCCGGGAAAATACACTATTACGGCGTTCCACGAGTCTTACGGCGATCAATCGCAAGAAGTGACGATCTCCGGAAGCGAGACCAAAACGGTTAGCTTCACGTTTAAAGCTAAACCGTATTAGAAGATCGTGGCGGGAACTTTTGAAATTGCAGTCGCGCGCGATTTAAACTGATGGCTATTGGCTAAGCATACGCTTGAGGTGCGTTCAGGCATAATCGAGGTGCTATGGGGAAAATTTTTGGAGTTATTCTCACGATCATTGCGCTAGCTTCCGCGTACCCTATCGTGACCCACATGTATGTGCAGCCCGTGGACATTTCCACCCACGGTCACGCCATCGATGAACAACTCGCCGACACGATGGCGG
Organism: uncultured Acidobacteriota bacterium; assembly: GCA_963740015.1. GTDB lineage: Bacteria > Acidobacteriota > Terriglobia > Acidiferrales > UBA7541 > Acidiferrum. The sequence goes on from CAVUCM010000063.1 coordinate 36,877, forward strand.
AAGCGGGACTGGCGTTCGTGCTGGCTCAGCTCCTTCTGGCCTTTTGTGTTTGGAAGTTTTCCAATCGGAAGGAAGGCGCCAAGGTCTTCCACATGTGGGGTGGCGCTAAATTAGTGGTCGTAGCCGCCTTCATTCTTGTGGGAACGGAAGTCCTCGCTTTGGGAGTTCTCGGACAGAAGGCTTGGGCCGAAGTGTATTTTACGTCGCCCAAACCGGACGCGTTGCAAGTTCAGGCGCAGGCTGGGCAGTTTGCCTTTTATTTTCGGTATCCCGGAGCGGACGGAAAGTTCGGACCGCTTCATCCCGACAAAATTGACGAAGGAAATCAAAACTACTTCGGGCTCGATCCGGCAAATGACGTGGAAGCTCGCGATGACGTTGTCACCGCGGAGATGGCCATTCCGGTGAACCGGGAAATTCATCTGCTGATGCATGCGAAAGACGTTGGACATTCCTTCTATGTCCGCGAGCTTAGGATTCAGCAGGATTTTGTGCCGGGACTGGACCTCTCGCTCCATTTCACAGCCACGCAAACGGGGCATTTCGAAATCCTCTGCACGCAACTCTGCGGGCTTGGTCATTACAACATGAAGGCGTACCTCAATGTCTTGTCTCAAGAGGATTTTGACAAGTGGATGAAACAGAAAGTTTCGGAGCAATAGCTTCAGCTGTTTGGCTGAGGTTGTTGAAGTTTGAATCGGTTCTCTGCTTCTCGCGGGACGAGGTGATAATTTGGAAGAAGCCCTGAAATCGCAAGCTCACGTGCACGCACCGCCTCAAGGCTTTCTGTGGAAGTATGTGTTCAGCCTCGATCACAAAGTGATCGGCAAACAATACTACGCGCTCGCCCTGGTAGCCGTGTTTGTGGGCATGGTGTTGTCCTGGCTCATGCGTTTTCATCTCGTTTGGCCCAACGCAAAAATCCCCGGCCTTGAACTCATCGCCAAAACGGGCGCGCCTGGCGGTATCATCACTCCCGAATATTATCTTTCGCTACTCACCATGCACGGGACGCTCATGGTGTTTTTTGTTCTCACCAACGCCCCCTTCGCGGGTTTCGGCAATTATTTCCTTCCCATCCAGATTGGCGCCGAGGATATGGCTTTTCCCCGCTTTAACATGATGTCGTTCTGGACGACCTTTGTCGCCTTCGTCGTTCTCCTAACTGCCTTCTTTATCCCAGACGGTCCGCCGATTTCCGGTTGGACGGCTTACGCTCCTCTCAGCGCGATTGGAAAAGATGCGGGTCCGGGTCTCGGCTGGGGACAAAATCTCTGGGTCATCTCAATCGCGATTTTTTGCATTGGGCAGCTTCTCGGTTCGCTGAATTTCATCGCCACAACCTTGGATTTGCGCGCCAAGGGCATGACTCTCATGCGCATGCCACTATCCACTTGGGCTTGGTTCATCACTTCGTGCATCGGGCTACTTGCATTCGCGGTGCTGTTGCCGGCCTGCTTGCTTTTGCTGCTCGATCGTATGGCTGGAACAAGTTTCTTTATACCTTCGGGGCTTGTGGTAAGCGACAGATTGCAGAATCACGCCGGCGGCTCGCCTCTATTGTGGCAACACCTTTTCTGGTTCTTTGGCCACCCGGAAGTCTATATTGCCATTTTGCCCGCAGTCGGCATTGTGTCGCACGTGCTGACGAACAGCCTGCGCAAACCACTCTTGAGTGCGAAAGTCATCATCTATTCGATGCTGTCCATCGGTTTTCTCAGCTGGATGGTATGGGGACACCACATGTTTGTCAGCGGCATGAATCCATTCTCGTCGCTGCTTTTCTCTTTCCCCACGTTGACCATCACCATACCCGCCACGATCATCACGCTGATCTGGCTGGGAAGCTTGTACGGGGCGAACATACAAATCAATGCCGCATCCTTTTTTGCTCTTGGATTCGTCTCTATGTTTGTCACCGGCGGCGTGAGCGGGTTCTTTCTCGCGCAGCCATCGATCGACATCTACCTCCACGCTACGTATTTCGTCGTCGGTCATTTCCACATGGTTATGGGAGTGGCTGCTATCTTTGCCATCTTCTCCGGAACCTATTTTTGGTTTCCCAAAATGACTGGGCGAATGATGAACGAAAAACTCGGCATGCTGCATTTCTGGCTAACGTTCGTCGGAACCTACTGCATCTTTATGCCGTTCCATTATCTCGGCATTGTCGGTAATGTTCGCCGCTATTCGTCGTTCGTGGATGACTTCATGCCCGCGCTGATGGGCACGCACAAATTCATCACGATTGCTGCTCTGGCCACCGGCGCGGCACAGTTCATTTTCTTCTTCAATTTGATATACAGCCGGTTTCGCGGAAAGCAGGCCACGGCCAATCCCTGGAAGGGGACTTCGCTGGAATGGAGCATTCCCTCGCCTCCGCCCTGGAACAATTTTGGTGAAAATCATCCGGTTGTTTACCACGACCCGTATCAATACGGTTTGAAGGGCTCAACCGGCGACTTTGTGATGCAAACATCTCCGGAACAGATATTGAACGAATGACGCCGTGTCACGCAGGGGAAGTCAGATGCGGTTTTCAGAGTTAAATTGGCCGTAAAAGGATCTTATGTCGTCAACAATACATGCCCCAATGGCGCTGCCGCGCGGTGCGGCACTGAGGAAAGGCTCCGAGAGTGGAATCTGGATCGCTCTGTTTGCGATCACCATGTCGTTCGCAGCTTTTACGAGCGCGCTGTTTATCCGCCAAGCCTCCACGGACTGGACACATCTTTCGGTGCCTCCGATATTGTTTGTTAGCACTGCCATCTTGCTCCTCAGCAGTTTCACAATGGAGATTTCTCGGCGTGGGTTCGACGGAAAGTCACCCTCGCAAATATCGCAAATAAAGGAGCATGGCAGGGGACTGATGCTCCTCGCAACCACCCTGTTTCTCGGCTTGGCCTTTGTGGGTGGGCAGTATTTGGCATGGAGGCAGCTTGCCGCTCAAGGGCTTTACTTGGCCACCAATCCCAATAGCTCATTTTTTTATCTTCTCACCGGTGTCCACGCGCTGCACGTTCTCGGCGGAGTTGCGGCATTGGCTTATCTGCTAGCGCAGAATGCCGCTCGCGGATCTGTTCGGCGAAACCTAGTGAATGGGGTGGTCATCTACTGGCACTTTATGGCTGCTCTCTGGCTTTATCTGCTCGTCGTCATTTGCGTACGTCTGTAATCGCAAAGGGGGAAGAAAAACTGTGAGCGAGTCTCAAGCGGCGATGCACGGCGCAAGCGGTTCCTTAGTGGAAGGATCACCTTACGGCATTCCTTCCAGAAAACTGACGATGTGGCTGTTTATTATCTCCGACGCCGTAACGTTCGGAGCGCTGCTTTTCGGATATGGCTACTTGCGTACGGCGAGCACCGACTGGCCCGCTCCCTTCCGCTTTAATCCAAGCATATTGAACGTCATGTTCATGACGTTCATCCTTCTCACGAGCAGTTTGACGATGCTTGGCGCCGTCGACGCCGCCAAAGCCGGCGACAAGGCCAAGGCCAGGCGCTTCCTCTGGTCCACGATTCTATTGGGTCTGATATTTGCCGGGCTTCACATCCGTGAATGGATTGGACTTATCGATGAAGGCGTCAGTATGTTTCAAAATCCTTGGGGTTCGCCCCTCTTTGGTGCCACTTTCTTCAGCATAACCGGTCTGCACCTTCTTCACGTTACGGGTGGTGTCGTGGCCATTGCGGTCGTTGCGCGAGGTTTTTCGCGAGGTAGCCTTACCGCGGGCCATGTTGAGACCACCGGCTTATACTGGCATTTTGTGGACTTGGTATGGATGTTCGTTGTTCCCTTGGTGTATCTGTTGAATCTTGCCCGTTAGCTCCATCGGACTGCGAAACGAGGGAAATATGGCAGCGTCAAAAAAATCTGGAAACGTTATCGCAAGATATTTGCCTGTTTATTTTGTCTTGCTCGCCATCGCTGGTCTGGAGGTTGTACTCGCCTATCAGGGCTTTTCTCCCGGAGTGCTCCTCGCTATCCTGCTTGCTCTCGCGATTTGTGGCGCAGCGCTGGCGGTTATGTACTTTATGCATCTCAATCAGGAGCGCCGTAGCCTTTTTTTGACGTTGATACCGGCGGTCATTTTCGTTCTAATAATGATGAATATGCTGTGGTCAGACAGTTTTCGCCTGTTGCACATGAAGCCTTTCGCGCACTAAGGCCTTTTTTCGAACCCCGAATCGGGATAAAACGGAGAAGCAGGTTTTTAGTCGCTATCGCGAAGTCGGAACGGGACATTCACGATGAACAAAACCGAGATGATTTGGAGACTTTTGTTTCGCGGCGCCGCTTTGTTTTTCGCCTTGCTCACTCCAGCTCTGGCGTTTGCCCAAAACTGCGCTTTATGTTATTCACAGGCGGCCGGTTCTGGAGCACGATTGATTCAAGCTCTGCGTAGCGGCATTCTAATCCTGGTTTTTCCGCCGATGCTGATTTGCATCGGTCTCGCCTTCATGGCCTACAGGAAGCGCAATCAGTTCAACGAAGAGTAATCCGATCACGGAAGGTCCAGATCCAGTGAGTAGATGTCGGTCGTACCACGTTCGATCATCACATAGAATGACCCGGCTCGGTCTAGCCCGGTAAAGTAACACTGCGCGGCGCTTCCGCGGAGCAGTTCTCCGAATCCAAACACGCGCTCCGCTTTTCGCGAGGCTACGCTCGCGCGGAAAATGGATTCCTGTTCATCGATTTGATCCTGAAAATAGATCGCAGAGCCATCGTGCGTCCAGTGCAGTGATTCGAGTAATCCCCCAGATGCGAGTTGTGCCCAGCTGGAATTTTGCATGTCGTAAAGAAGCAGTCTTCGCTTAGCTTCATCGATTGCTGCGATATACCGGCCGTCGGGCGACCATCGCGGTTCCATCAGCCCTTTCGACCCTGGTAACTCCTTCAGCGTTCCAGTCGTCGGTTCCAGCGTGTACAGCCCATAATCTGATTGCGCCTTTTGATTTCGCATGGACACCACAATGCGATAACCATCTGGCGACCAATCCGCTTCCGAAGCTTCCCATCCGCCAGGAAGGACCGGATGAAGCGACCCTCCGTCCGGTGAAATAACGTATATGTTGCGTGGCTGGTTTTGGCGCGCGCCTGTAAAGAGAATTTGCTTCCCGTTACGAGACCAGCGCGCGTAGCTGCCGTGCAGGGGCGCAATCGTCAATGGAATGCGCGCTTCGCCATTGATCCGGCTTCGCCAGAGGGAATCATCGGGGCGGTCCGAATAGACGACCATTTCATCGTCGGGCGAAAAACTTGCCTGTGCGATGGACGTGTCCAGGTTCAGTGTGGACGTGCGCTGTGTTTGCGGGTCAATTTTTCCCAACTCCCGATGTGAACGGAAACTGAAAGCAAAAATGCGTGAACCCATCTGAGCCGGAATCGTAACGTGCAGAGAGTCCGGACCGCTGGTCAGCGGGAATGGCTCGTGATGTGAGCGGCGGAACCAGTTCCACGCATTCCGAATACCCCATAGGTTACAGTCGTACCCTTCACATCCCGAAAACAGAAAGTATTTGCCGTCTGCTGTCCAATTTCCAGCGGATTGGCGCGAAGGATGATCTGTCTTTGACAGAATTGCGTGCAGTCCATTGCCTTCTGGCGTCATTTCCCAGATCGATTGCGTGCCGAACTCTCCAAGATCCAGTGTGAACCGGATGCTCCCACCGTCGGGTGACCAAGCCGGTGAACGTGGATGGCCTTCCACATGTGCTAGTTGCCGGTTTTGCGTGCCGTCGCGATGGATTGTGTACAAGCTTTGTCCGCGCACGAATACAATCTGTGTACCGTCGGGCGACCAGGATGGATCCGCTCCGACAGCCTGTCCAAGCCTCCTGGGCTCTCCTCCCTGAACCGGCCAGAGCCAGAGAGGCATCTCCTCGTCACGGCCAGCGAACTGCCCGATCAAGAACTGCGAGTGGTCGGGAGAGATGGCGAAGAGGCGAGTGTTTTCAAAGGGCGTGGCCATCTTCTCGGCATTGCCGCCCTCCACGGAGGTCTGCATCAAATTCCAGCGGCCATCGGTACGTTCCAGAAAGAAAATTCGCGTTCCGTCGGAGACGATTCCGCCCCACTCATCAATCCGGCCTGCGTTGGTGATGCGCGCCATGTGCTGCATGCTGGGATGCGGCACGGGGTAGACGATGAAGAAAAGCAGCCACGATCCGAACAGAATTGCGATAGAAAGCAGCATCAAGTCGAACCGTTTTTGGGTGCGTTCAGCCCTTTCGGGGTCCCAATCCGGCGGGGTAGTGAACCCCTGCGCGATGTCGGGCGGCAGGTGTAGACGTACTTCGATAGATTGATCGCCATTACCCAGTCGCGCGATCCGCCCCTCCTGGACGGATGCCACTGCATCATTAATAGTCTGGATGGGGACCAGGAAGCGATATCCCTGCCGGGGCACCGTCTCAATAAATCGGGGGTTTTCCGCCTCGTCTTGCAAAGCCGCACGGAGCTTTTTTAAGGCGGCGTTGAGGCTGCCGTCGAAATTGACGTGCGTCCCTTCCGGCCAGAGGGCTTGCCGGCACTGCTCTCGAGTCACAATCTCGCCAGGTTGTTGCAGAAGTAGCGCCAGAATTCGGAACGGCTGCACCTGTAACCTGAGGCGGGTACCTTGCCGACTAAGAGTCCCTTGGACCAGATCTGCCTCGAACAGTCCGAATCGCACCCTGCTACCTGCCGAAATGTCGGGTCCGGGCAAAGTCATACCCCCAGTGAGGTCGGCGGACACTGTAACATAGGCTCGCGCTTCAAACCAAGAGCTAGTTCATATGACCTTGTATCCATATCATAAAGGAAGAGTTAAGCGGTCATACTATTTTCAGGCGCAGTTCGTTTGACCAGGTATCACATCTAGCGTAGTCCAAGGGCTGGAGTCCGCGGCGGTGTACAGGCAGAAAGTCACCCGTCATCACCGCAACCTACTAGTAGGCTGATAGGAGGCCTAGGACTAGAAAATTAGCCCGTAGTCCCAGAACCATCGAAACGCTCGCCGTTGCGAGCCCTGAACCGCATCAAAACAGCCTCCTGACGCGGGCGTTTCGATCCAAATATCCCCTCCTCTCGTGTTCGCCCCTCTGGCATTCGCTTCCGTCACATAGAACATTGCACCCGTGAGACCTCTTGACCTCGTGCGTCACCTTTGACTCAGCTTGTCCGATCGACATCGAGGTAGACGACCGTCTCAAAGGGTTAATAGTTCTTTGAGAATCACATCGATGTTTCCCTAATGCTGGCCAATAGTCGGACAGTAAAATCTTATTCCAGCGGAAGTTCTACGTCGGCTCGGACCCCGGAAGGGCATCCATTCCTCGCGCGGAACAGGGCAAATAGTTTCATCCAGGCCAATTTACATAGAATCTCCAATGTTAGAGAGGAGGTCGGATCAGAAATGCGATTCGAAAAACTGTGCATTGCAGCGCTAGCGATTATGTCTGTGACAGCGATGGCCGGTCCTGGGAGTGGGACCATAACGGGAAGAGTGACTTTTTCGGGCACGCCGCCGAAACCCGAGCCCATAAATATGTCCAAGCAGCCCGAATGCGTCAAAATATATTCATCAAGGCCGCTCATGACGGAAAAGGTCGTCCCCGGACCAGGTAATACGCTGGAAAATGTCGTGGTGTATATTTCCGCGGGCGAATCCGAAGCCACTCCGGTACCCGCTACGCCCGTGAATTTCGATCAGCAGAATTGCCGTTACACAACGCACGTGCTTGCCTTTCGCGCGGGGCAGGATGTAAATATCTCCAACAGCGATCCCTTTGGCCACAATATTCACCCCCTAGCCAAGATCAACCGCGAGTGGAACAGGATTCAGCCGGCCGGTACCCCGCCGTTCTCTTATTCGTACGACAAGGAAGAATTCATCGCAGTAAAGTGCAATATTCACTCTTGGATGCAAGCCTATTTTGTCGTTCTGAAAACCGGGCACTTTGCTGTTACCGGACAGGACGGCCAATTCAGGCTTCCTGAGCTTCCGCCAGGCAAATATACGGTCACTGCATGGCATGAGACCTACGGGACGCAGAGGCAGGAAATCACCATCTCCGGGAGCGAAACTCGCGCGATCAATTTCGTGTTTCAAGCCGCTCCTTAAAAACGAGCCATTAAACCGGTCGAATCCATGAGATTCTGCTCGTGAAACAATTTCGAGGTGATTGTGAAACCAATCGTCAGTTTGGTTTGCGTAGCCGCGTGTTTGTCAGCCACGGCGCCAGCAAGGTCCCAGGAAATCCGCGGCGGTCAGGCGTTGTTGACCGCGATGCACGACCGTTACAAGGACTCGTGGTATGACTCTGTCGTATTCAAGGAGAAAGCGATAACGCTCAACCCTGACGGCACCAGCAGCACAGAGATTTGGGATGAAGCCCTGCAGTTGCCTGGAAAGCTGCGCATCAACAGAGGACCGTCCAGCGAGGGGAACGGCTTCATTTTTGTCGATGGCACTTTGACGAGGTTTCAAAAGGGCAAGGATTCGGGCACACGTCCCTACGTACATATGTTGCTGGTGCTGGGATTTGACGTGTACCGCCAAGACCCAAAGACCACAATCGATCAGGTGAAAGGCCAGGGAGTCGATTTGACACAGATTCATGAAGAGAAATGGGATGGGCAGGATGTATATGTTGTTGGTGCGGCAAATGGGGATTTGAAATCAAAGCAGTTCTGGATTGAGAAGAAGCGCCTCTTGTTCGTAAGATTGATCGAACCAGACGAACACGATGCGGCGAAAAGTCGCGACACCCGCTTCAAGGATTATCGGGAACTCTCGACGGGATGGATTTCCGCGCGTGTTGAGTTTTATACCGACGGCAAAAACGTTTTCAATGAGGATTATTTCGATATAAAGGCAAACGCGAAGTTCGATCCTGCTTTGTTCGATCCAAAGAAGTTCAACGAAACAGCTATATTCACCAACACTAACCAATGAGCAGTGCTCGTCAGCATTAATCGTTCGTGTTACACGGCAAACCTTCCAAGTCAAACCCCGGGTCGTAGAACCGACGTGCGGGCATCCCGATTTACTCCCACTTCATAACGTGTTCGGGCAGCCCGCAGGATTCAAGAAACTCATGCAAGGCATCCGTTTTTTAACGAGGTCGCTTACGACTCTTTGGTGAAACCCTCACGGTTTCTTTACGCGGGCCTCTCTACGTTGGTCTCAGTGCAGTGCGCGCACGAATCGCGCGAGACAGACGAAGGGGGGACCTCAAATGTTAGCCAGAATATCTATACTTATATTTGCTGTCTTATTGGCAGCGCCGTGGGCGACCGGGCAATCCATGTTTGGAGGAATCGTAGGTGTTGTAAAAGATCCTACCCAGGAAGCCGTTGGAAGCGCACACATCACGCTCACAAGCCTGGATGACCAGACGCAACGCGCCGCTACCACCGATACCAACGGAGAGTTTGAATTCATCAATCTAAAAGCGGGCCGTTATGCACTAGAGGTGCACGCGGATGGTTTCGCGGACTATAAAGTTTCCTCGCTACAACTCGATGCACGGCAAAGCCTTCGCCTCGACGTGGCGCTGAAACTGGCCAGTGCGACGCAAACCGTGGAAGTCACGAGCGAAAGCGGCCCGGTGATCAATACGGAAAACGGCACAATTGGCGACACAAAGGATTTCAAGCAACTGACGAGCCTTCCCGTAAATTATCGAGGAGCCACAACGAGTCCACTGGCCATGCTGGCGACAGTTCCGGGCGCGCAGCAAGACGCCAATGGCAACGTCTCCGTAGGTGGAGGGCTCCCTTCTCAGGTGCAGTATTCCGTCGACGGCTCCTCCACGGTGAACATTCGCCAGAACGGGGCACTTGGCAACATGAACCCGTCCTCCGAATTGATTAGTGAATTCAAGGTAACGCAGTTCAACAACAACGCCGAATTCGCGCAAATCGGCGACGTCACGATTTCCACGAAGAGCGGCGGCGACAAATTCCATGGCAGCGCTTTCGAATATTTGCAGAACGATGCGTTTGACGCGGAGGTCTGGAACTCCGGGGACAAACCGCACAAGGCATACAACACGTTTGGCGGGAGCCTCGGGGGACCGCTTTTGCTTCCAAAACTTTCCAAGGGCAAGACCTTTTTCTTTGCCGACTTCGAAGCCAATCGTAGGCGCTTCACGACAGACCTTTTTCTCTTTGTCCCCTCGAACGCCATGCGCGAAGGAAATTTCTCCGCGCTTTCGACTCCGCTTATGGATCCATTTACCGGCAAGCCGTATCCCGGAAATATAATCCCAAGCGGCAGCGCGTGCGCCAATTCGCAGGATTGCATCAATCCCGTTGCCACCAGCCTGCTCAACAACTATCTTCCAGCGCCAAATATAAATGTCAGTGCCACGGATTTTGGCTCGCAAGCAAACTATCTGCAACAGACCCCCACGCCCAGCAATACCAACGGTTTCGATGTTCGGGTAGATCGCACAATCACTTCGAAGCAGTCCATGTTTGTGCGCTGGAGCTGGAAAGATATCAGTGCACAATCGCTCACCGATACGGCCTTGAATACGGTGAACAATTACCTGCCGCCCGATCAAGATTCCGAGCACAACAAGAATCTCATCGTCTCGCACAACTACCTCATCACGAACAATCTCGTGAACGAGGCGCGCTTTGGGCTTTCCTTGTGGCAATTCCAGGTTTTCTTCCCAATTGAAGGCGCTTCGGCAATGTCCACTCTCGGACTGACCGGTCTGGACCTTAGCGACCATCCCGACGCGGGTGCTTTTCCTATCTTTAATTTCAGCGATGATTCTGGCAATTACTCGCCGATTGGGCGCGACAAAGATGGCACCACAAAGTCGCAGACGATCCAATTCGCCGACAATTTGAGCTGGATCAAAGGCCGCCACACCATGAAGTTTGGCGCCGATCTGCGCCATGTGCGTTACCAGGATCTGGAAAGTTTCGGTGGGGCCGATGATTTCGGAGCGTTTACATTTGACCAGGGAATATTCACGGGGAACGCGTTTGCCAATTTGCTGCTCGGCTTGCCAACAAAGACCTATGTAGCGCAATCCGGCCCGGACGTGCACGCGCATACCATTCAGACAGGCATCTATGCGCAAGATGAATTCCGTCTAAATAGCAGGCTAACGCTCACGTTTGGCCTTAGGTGGCAGGCGCTTCCGGCGTTCGTGAGCGATCTTGGGAATCTCACGGCATTCAACGTTCAGAACGGCGGCATTATCATTCCGGTGGGGAATCAACCGCGGCAGGGCTTTCTTGCCAGCATAAACAGTTGCAACCCCGCCGATCCAAACAACACTGAAGATCCTTGCGGAACGCCAACGGCTACGGATGCCGCGCTCGGGTGTGTCCCGGTGCTGGGCGCCAACCCAAGCATGCCTTGCGCTCCCGTCGAATACGCTAACCAAGCTGGGCTTGGCCCCGGCCTGCGTGAATTTTATTGGAAGAATTTTCAGCCGCGGCTGGGCTTCGCGTATCGGCCGTTTGGCAACAACAAGACTGTGGTGCGCGGAGGATTCGGCATATTCACCATGACCAATCTCGGCCAACTTTCCTTCAACACCACGAATATTGACGTGTCGGTAGTTCGCACCACGGCCAATTCTTTCACCAACGGACAGCCTGCGTATCAATTCCCGAGCGCGCGCACACCGGATGATCCATCGACGATTGCCGGCACTGGTGATTTCTACCAAAACACGCTGACGAATTACCGCGACCCGCAATCGGCCCAATGGAACTTCACGGTGGAACGCGAACTCGCTGCAGGTATCACTCTTCGCGAAAGCTATCTGGGCATGAGTTCCTACCGAATGAGCCAGACCGTCGACCTAAATCAAGTGGAACCGAGCACTATTTCTCCTAACCCGAACCCCAAGCCTTATCTCAACTGGGGCCGCATCCTCTCGACCACAAATTCGGGGCATGTGAATTACAACGGGCTCCAGTCCGAACTGAACATACGCGCGCGCGGCGGCCTTACCTTTCAGGTCAGCCACGTCTGGGCCAAGAGCATCGGCAATATAGGAGGCGATGACCCCACCACCTTTAATCCGGAGATCATCTACGGTACGCCCGTCGCAAATCGCTTCGATCTTTCTGCCAACCGCGGAAATATGGCAGACACGCGCCGCAACCGATTTCTACTTTCCGCTGTTTACGAATTGCCTGTAGGCCAGAATCGCAAATTCCTGGCGCACATGAATCGGGCTGCCGATCTTGCCTTCGGGGGATGGTCCCTGAGCACGGTCAGCCTGTGGGAAACTGGTCCTTATCTCACGCCCATCACCAGTTCAAGCTACGATCCAGGGAATTTAAGCCTTTCATATCGCGGCGCGTTCCAACGGCCAGACTGCATTGGCAATGGCAACGTCGCGAATCTTGCCAGCGGCAGCATGTTCAATTTAAGTGCGTTCAATCCGATTCCGTCAGGTCCGGTCGGAAACTGCGGGGTTGGCATCCTGGAGGGACCAGGCACGAGCACGATCGCTGCCGGACTCTCCAAAACAGTCTCTTTGAATGAGCGGATGCGTCTACGTTTTGAAGGGACCTTTACCAATCTGCTCAACCATCCGAACTTCGCTCCGCCGCCAACGAATGTGACCTCGGCATCTTTCGGGATAGTGCAAAGCGTTCAGAGCGCCGAGAATAGCGGCAACCGAACGGGGCAGGTGAGCCTTCGGTTTGAATTCTAAAGCTTAAATCGCATCTGAATGGCCGAGGAGAGAGGGAGGCGAATGGTATCGAAGAACTGAAACAGATCGTGTTATAAGGGATTGATTTAAATTTGACGCCTAGACTCGCCGCCGGCGCCCTTGACGCTGTCTCAAAATAAATGATCCCTCTGCTCTCCATCATCGCTCTTGGCTTCTTTCTTGGAATGCGGCATGCCACTGATCCGGACCACGTCATTGCGGTGACGACGATTGTCAGCCGGCAACGGAGCATTCGGCATGCGGCTGTGATCGGGGCACTTTGGGGAGTGGGGCACACCATCACGATTCTTCTTGTGGGCTCGGCAATTATTTTGTTCGGCATCGTAATTCCGGCTCGAGTGGGACTCACCATGGAATTGTCCGTGGGCGTGATGCTGATTCTTCTCGGAATCCTGAATCTCTCGGGGATTACGCGCTGGGTTACCGAAACGCTTACGCCTTCTCAGTACGGGCATCACTCACATCCACACGGACACGGTGACTATGTCCACAGCCATCCGCACGGCCACGATCCAGAGAAACACGGGCATGCCGAGGAGGCGACCCCCGTGGGTTGGATGGATCGCGTTTTTGGCCGGATGGGCGTTTACCAAGTCGCCCGGCCGTTGGTCGTTGGCATCGTGCACGGACTCGCTGGGTCGGCAGCTGTCGCTTTACTAGTTCTCACAACGATCCGGGTTCCGTCTTGGGCAATTTTGTATCTTCTGGTATTTGGAATTGGTACGGTCGCGGGCATGATGTTGATTACAGCAGCGATTGCCGTGCCCTTTACGTTTTCCGAAAGCCGCTTTGCGCGTATCAATCGCGGCCTGGGACTAGTCTCTGGATTCGTAAGTCTGGCATTCGGCATTTTCATCGTCTACCAGATGGGTTTCGTCAATGGCCTCTTCACGCACAATCCCACGTGGGTTCCTCATTAAGATGTTGTCGCCAGTTATGGAAATGGACTAGAATCGCGGCGAGCTGTTTATCTGGTGACTTGGAGAAAGTACAATAAGCTCATCCGTTAACGATACCTTTTGGTTTTGGGCTACCCGTCCTTTTCCCGCTGGCCGGCGTGATCGCCGCCGAAGCCCGAGAGGAATTCATGAGCGCTAGAGCTGTGCGTAAGCACGCAGAACGCGACGTGGCGACGAAAGCAGAGACCAGCCTTCATGTTGCCCACGACAGCGACACCACAATTGTGGCCATTGGCGCTTCCGCTGGCGGCATCGAAGCTCTTACGGATCTAATGACTCACCTCCCATGCGACACGGGATTGGCTTTCGTGCTGGTGCAACATCTTGACCCAAAACATCACAGCATTCTTACGGAGTTGCTTGCCCGAAAGACAGCAATGATTGTAACGGAAGTGACAGACGGTCTCGCTGTAAAACCCAACCACGTCTATGTCATCCCGCCAAACGCCATGATGTCCATATCGGGGCAAACGCTGCACCTCAGCCCGCGCGAAGAGCTGCGCGGGACGCACATGTCTGTGGATCATTTCATGCGTGCGCTCGCAGAACAGAAGGGGAACCGTGCCATTGGCGTCATTCTTTCGGGATCGGGCACAGATGGAACGTTGGGCATGTCGGAAATTCAAGCGCACGGCGGCGTTACCTTTGCGCAGGACGAAGCCTCCGCGAAATATGACGGCATGCCGCGAAGCGCTGTTATTGCGGGCTATGTGGATTACGTGCTTTCGCCTAAAGGTATCGCCAAGGAACTTGCCCGGATCGCGAGTCATCCTTACGTAGCTCGCGACACTCAGCCCCACGCGAGCGAAGTCGCCGCCGATGCCGGCGCGGGGCTCGCTACTATTTTTCAGGTTTTGCGACGAGCAACGGGTGTGGACTTCACGCATTACCGGCAAACAACTATTTTGCGGCGGATCCAGAGGCGCATGGTGGTCCACAAGATTGATAAAATCGAAGACTATGCCAAGTTTGCCCAGGGTCAGCCCGGGGAAGTGAAGGCGCTGTATCAGGACATGTTGATCAACGTCACAAGCTTCTTCCGTGGGCCCCGCGTATTCGAAGCGTTGAAGTCATCGGTGTTCCCCGCGATCCAGAAGAACCTGTCGCGGGAGCGCGGGATTCGGATATGGACCCCTGGGTGCGCTTCTGGCGAAGAAACTTATTCCGTGGCCATTGCACTGCTGGAATTCCTGGGTGACAAAGGAGCGCAATTTCCGATTCAGTTTTTCGGAACGGATGTAAGCGATCTGAGCGTAACCAAGGCGCGCAATGGCCTCTATCCCGAGAATATTCAAGGCGATGTATCGCCGGAGCGGCTGCGCAGGTTTTTCACGAAGGGGGAAAATGGCTACCGGGTCAGCAAAACGATCCGGGATATGTGTATTTTCGCACAGCACAATGTTGCGAACGACCCTCCGTTTTCCCGGATGGACCTTATCTGCTGCCGAAACCTGCTCATCTATCTTGAGCCGATTCTGCAAAATAGAGTGATCTCCTTATTTCATTATGCGCTGGGGCCGAGCGGATTTCTGGTCTTGGGAAATTCCGAAGGCCTAGGCGCGACAACGGGTCTGTTCACCGTGGAAGACCGCACCCAAAAAATCTTTTCAAGAAAAAGTGCGGGCGCGCACCAGGGCGGGAATCTTTCGGCGGATGCGCAGATACAGCGCAGAATGTATGGACCAGTCCACTCTCCCGCGAAGCAGCAGGATTCCATCTGGAACTACACGGAAGCGCAGAAGGAATTCGACCGCCGTCTGCTGACAGAATACGCGCCCGCGACTGTCTTCGTGAACGAGGAAATGGAGATCCTGCATACCCGTGGAAACGTAAATCGCTACCTCAAGCTAGCGCCAGGGCGGGCCAGCTTGAGCCTTATGAAGATGGCTCGGGAGGGACTCCTCGTCGAACTTCGGAACGCGATTAACCGTGCGAAAAAAGATAATGCCCTTGTCGAAAAAAGAAATCTGCGAATCAAGAATGGAAACGAAAACGGCGAGAAGCACGAGGCGAAGAATTCAATGCGACTGGTAAACTTCGACGTGATGCCGGTGACTTTCGGAAATACGAGCGAGCTGTGCTTCATGATTGTATTTCAAGAAGTGCCCATCGAGCCGCCACGGGAAGCTGCTCCACGCCGAACCCGGCGCGGCGAAGAAACAGGGTTGTCCTTCAAGCAAACGGCAAAGCTCGAGCAGGAATTGGCGGCGACGAAAGAATACCTGCAATCCGTAATCGAGAGTCAGGAGGCCACAAACGAAGAGCTACAATCCGCCAACGAGGAAATACTCTCCAGCAACGAAGAATTGCAGAGCACAAACGAGGAAATGGAAACAGCCAAGGAGGAGTTGCAGTCCGCCAATGAGGAACTGACGACCGTGAACGACGAACTGCGAAGCCGCAATCTGGAGGTCACCCAGATCAACAATGACTTGATCAATTTGCTGGCCAGCATCGATATCGCCGTCATTATGATCGGCAGCGACCTCAACATACGGCGTTTCACTCCCAAAGCTCAGAAGTTTCTTGGGCTGATCGCCGGAGACATCGGCCGCCCGCTCTCGAATATCAATCCCACCATCGAAATTGCGGACCTTCAGTCGATGGTGCTGCAGGTTGTATCGGATTTCCGGCCGCTGGAGAGGGAACTAACGGATCGGCTGGGAATTCATTACCAGTTCAAAATTCTTCCCTATCGGACGCTCGACAACAAGATTGAGGGGGTGGTGATCACCATCGTCGATATCGCTCCTGATAAAACCGGTGGTAAGACCTGAGTTTCTGAACCCGCGGAGCGTCCAGCGCAATCCGAGGTCTACCTAATCACAGTCTTCCACTGTCAAGTATTAGCTTTACATGGTGTTGACTTAATGACTATACTGTTTCGCGTAAAGCTTCCAGGTTCAAAACGTCCCCCATTTGCAAGATTTTTTGAAGCATGTGATCGTGTTGGAGAGACAGTTTGGCCAGCATCCGCCATGGAGAAAGAACCCAATCAGCGTTCCTCGATAGGGTTCCTGCAAGCAAGGTTCGCGAGCAATTGGCCGGAACCCTAAGCTCTCTAAGCAGACTTCTGCGTAATTCCACGATCGGCGTCGCTTTGTTCGATCGGAATTTGCACTGCAGAGCGTTCAACGGGGCCCTCCGCAGAATGATTGGTGTTTCTCAAAAAAGACCCATCGGCAAACAATTGCATCAGGTATTTCCAGGCGAGGCCCCCAAGTTGGAAATTGCGTTCCGGCGGGTTTGGGCCACCGGAAATTCAGTGTCGGACCTTGAATTGACGGCTCAGTTGGCTGCCGGAACGGACCCTCGTCGCTGGGTGTCGAATTTCTATCCCATAACCGACGAATCTGGGCAAGTTCGGCTCGTCGCCACCACGCTTTGCGAGGTAACCAAAGGCCGCTGCGTGGAATTAAGGCTGTCTCGTCTCCGCGATAAATTCCAATCCAATGTTTTGCTTCAACCCGACCTTCTCGAAGAGGAATTTGCCAGGATGTCAGTGCAGACATTCGAGCTGGTGAATCGCTCCGTTGCGCTCGTAAAGAGTTCCTTGTCTCTACGATTTTATAACTCCGAGACGCGGCTTGAGGCGGCCCTGGTCCGGCACGCTCTGCACATGTCGGCAAACCGGGTGAGCGAGCCAGCATTCTCTGGTATTCCGCCGCAAGCTGATTCCGCCACGGAGACGGAGTCCTCACCGAGCGCTCCGAATCGTAATGATACGGATCCTTACGCGGGCCGCCCGAGTCCGCGCGAACGGCAAGTCCTATGCTTCTTGGCCGATGGTAAATCCAACAAAGAAATCGGTTTCATTCTCGATATCAGCACGAGAACTGTGGAGTGTTATAGAGCTCGCATCATGGTCAAGCTTGACCTGCACTCGACCGCCGCACTCGTACGCTACGCAATCCGACATCACATAGTCGAAGCTTGACCAGCTTGTTTGGTGTGGCCCGTTGATAAGATGACTATAATATTAGGGAACAAAACTCCTCCAAAGTACCGCCGAAAACGTCTTCCATGACTAAACTTAAGTTAATTTAAATCAATTACTTAGGTCGAAGCCAGGGTTCGCCCACTGAACCTATCCCTCTCCGTGGTCAGCTTCCGAGCCCTACTGTACAAGCACTACGGTTCATCATTCTTTACCTGAGGCTGTATCCAGAAACTGGTCGACAATCGTCAAAGGGACACGGATGATTGTCCCAGAGTCCAATCTAACGCTTACAACAAGGAACCGCCTTGCCTGCCGATCAAAATGAACGCCCAATCATAGGGCCAGATCATCAACTTCCCGATTCCCCGAAACCGCAGCACAAAGGCGGAAAGTGGATCGCATGGATTGTTTTGCTTTTGATTGTCGCGGTAGCCGTCGTGTTTCTTCTGCGTCACCACGATGACACTACCGCGGCGAAAGCACCAAGGGGAGGAGGCGGCCCGGTCACGCTTACCACTACAACCGCGCAGAAGGGCGATATCGGCGTCTATCTTGATTCGATCGGCACGGTCACGCCCGTTTATTCCTCTTCGATTACGAGCCAGGTGAACGGAATCGTCACGGCGGTTCACTATAAAGAAGGACAAATTATCAGCAAGGGCGATCCACTCATTGATATTGATCCTCGGACGTATGAAGCCACTTTGCTACAGGCCCAAGGCACGCTCGAACGCGACGAAAATGTTCTAGGTCAGGCAAAGATGGACCTCGAACGCTACAAAGAAGCCTGGGCAAGAAACGCCATCCCCAAGCAAACCTTAGATGATCAGGAAAAAATAGTCCTGCAAGACCAGGGAACGGTAAAACTCGATCAAGGCGTCGTAGAGTTCGACAAGATTCAGGTCGAATACTGCCACATCACTGCTCCGATCACGGGCAAAGTAGGCTTGCGGCTGGTCGATCCCGGCAATGTCGTGCAGTCCTCTGGAACGCTGACCCTTGCTGTAATCACGCAAATGCAGCCGATCACTGTAATCTTCACGATTTCCGAGGACAATCTTGGGCAAGTGCAACCGCGTCTGCGCGCGAATGCCGTTCTCACGGTGGATGCGTTTGATCGTGCCGGGCAAAAGAAAATAGCCAGCGGCAAGCTGCTGACGCTTGACAACCTGATCGACACAACTACGGGAACCGTAAAAGCGCGGGGAGCGTTCGAGAACAAGGACTTGATGCTGTTCCCGAATGAGTTCGTAAATGTCCGGCTGCTGGTAGATACCCTCCACGGAGCCACGCTAATACCCGCGTCCGCGATCCAACACAACGGTCAAGCAGACTTTGTATACGTGCTGCAGGACAACACCGCTCACATGCGCAGCATTAAGTCCGGCGTCACCGATGCGGGGAAGACGGAGGTTACCGGTATCAACCCCGGAGACGTGTTGGCGAACAGCAGTTTCGATAAGTTGCAGGACAATTCAAAGGTTGTGGTAGCCGGAACCGGAAAGCCTGCATCCGGAAATTCTGCCGGGAGTTCCGCTCCTTGAGTCCGTCACGCCCCTTTATTTTAAGGCCAGTTGCGACCGCGCTGCTGATGGCGGCGATTCTCCTCGTGGGGATTGTCTGCTATACGCAACTGCCCGTGTCTGCATTGCCGCAGGTCGACTATCCTACGATTCAAATCCTCACGTTTTATCCAGGAGCCAGCCCGGACGTTGTAGCAACGACAGTGACCGCTCCCCTCGAACGCCAATTCGGACAGCTTCAAGGCCTAAGCCAGATGACTTCCAGCAGCTCGGGCGGCTGCTCGGTCGTCGTCCTTCAGTTCAACCTAAGTCTCAATATTGATATCGCGGAAGAAGAAGTGCAGTCTGCCATCAACGCTTCTCAAAGCTTTCTCCCGGCAAACCTGCCTTCGCCCCCGATCTACAGCAAGACAAATCCAGCAGATGCCCCAGTCATCACCCTGGCGGTCACCTCGAATTCCATTCCGCTCGCTCAGGTGGAAGACCTCGTGGACACCCGGCTTGCTCCCAAGATTTCGCAATTGACCGACGTCGGTCTTGTGAGCATCAGCGGCGGTCAAAAGCCTGCTGTTCGTATTCAGGCCAACCCAGCGGCGCTTTCATCCTACGGCATCAATCTTGAAGACTTGCGCACCGCCGTAACGCAAGCCAGCGTCAACGCTGCCAAAGGAAATTTTGACGGTCCGCGCCAAGACTTCCAGATTGACGCCAACGATCAGCTAGTCACCAGCAAGGACTATCGACAGGTCGTCGTTGCCTACCGCAACGGCGCGCCGGTGATGCTGACTGACGTCGCAAAAATAGTGGATGGCGTAGAGAACAGCAATCTTGCAGCTTGGATGAATAAAACGCCCGCGGTTATCGTAAACGTGCAGCGTCAACCTGGCGGAAACACCATCAGCGTCGTGAAGCGCATAAAAGCACTTCTGCCGCAGTTGGAAGCAAACCTTCCGAAGGGAATTGACGTTACCACCCTCACCGACCTCACCACGCCAATCCAGGCATCCGTTTCCGACGTCGAGTTTGAATTGATGCTGACGATTGGCCTCGTCGTTATGGTGATTTTTCTCTTTTTGCGCAATTTCTACGCCACGATTATTCCCAGCGTGGCTGTGCCGCTCTCGCTGGTGGGCACCTTCGCGGCGATGTACGCCCTCGGCTACAGTCTCGACAACCTGTCGCTCATGGCCCTCACCATTTCCACAGGCTTCGTCGTAGACGATGCCATTGTCATGGTCGAAAACATTTCCCGTTATATCGAGGAAGGCGAGCCGCCCATGGAAGCGGCCTTGAAGGGCGCCGAGCAGATTGGCTTCACGATCGTCTCGCTCACGGTTTCTCTTATCGCCGTACTCATTCCTCTCCTCTTTATGGCTGACGTAGTCGGCCGCCTCTTCCGCGAGTTTGCGGTTACCCTGGCCGTAACTATCATCGTTTCCGCGATCGTTTCCCTGACGCTAACGCCCATGATGGCCTCGCGCATTCTGAAACAGCATCCCAAGGACCAGCAGGGGCGTTTCTATCGCGTCACAGAACACGCTTTTGAGTCCATGATCGCCTTCTATGGCCGCACTCTAAAGTTTGTTCTGCGCTTCCAGACCATCACCCTTCTCATCGCTCTGTGCACTCTTTTGCTCACCATCTTTCTCTATATCACTATTCCCAAGGGATTTTTCCCGGTGCAGGACACCGGAATTATTCAAGGCATTTCTCAGGCGCCTCCCACCATCGGCTCAAAGGCCATGGCACAAAAACAACAGGAGCTCGCTGACGTAATACTTCAGGACCCTGCGGTCGAGAGTCTTTCTTCTTTCATCGGTGCGGATGGCACGAATATCACGATCAATAGTGGAAGGATGTCCATCAATCTGAAGCCGCTCGATCAGCGCAACATGAACGCTTCCGATATCATCCGTCGGCTGCAGACCAAGCTGGCTGATGTACAGGGCATTCAGCTCTTTATGCAGCCCGTGCAGAACATCACCATCGACGATCGCGTCAGTCGCACACAATACCAATACACACTGGAAGACCCCGATGCGAATGAGCTGAACGACTGGACCAACCGCTTCGTCGCTAATCTTAAAAAGTTGCCCCAGCTAGAAGATGTTGCCACCGACCAGCAGCCCGGCGGACTTGCCGTCTCGCTCGTAATCGACCGTTCCACGGCTTCGCGGTTAGGAATTGCTCCCACGACCATCGACAACACTCTCTATGACGCCTTCGGCCAGCGCCAGGTCAACACCATGTATACGCAATTGAATCAATACCACGTTATTTTGGAGGCCCAGCCCCAGTTTCAGCTCGATCCAGACAAGCTGAACAAACTTTATATTCAGTCGAACTCCGCGGCTAATACCACTGGCGCGGCCGCTTCTTCCTCCGGTAACGGCTCCACTTCCGCGGGATCCAATGCCTTAACCGGTTCCGCTCTCTACACTCCGTCGGCGAACACGCTGACTTCGCCCGCGAATGCGCTCACCTCGAGCACTTCGAGCGCAAATTCTAGCAAGGGCGCGTCATCGGCCGGTACTTCGAGTTCCACAACGAGCAGCGCGGTGCCCCTGGGAACGTTCTCGCATTTTGAAACGGTAACCGAGCAACTCTCCATCAATCATCAGGGACAGTTTCCGGCGATTACAGTTTCCTTCAACCTCGCACCCAATGCTGCACTCGGCGGCGCAATTTCGGCCATTACGAAAGTACAAAAAGACATGCACATGCCTGCCAGCTTGCAGGCCGATTTCCAGGGCACTGCTGCATCTTTCCGAAATTCGCTCTCCAACATGCCTCTGCTAATCCTCGCGGCCCTGGTTACCGTCTACATCGTCCTCGGAGTCTTGTACGAGAGCTTCATCCATCCGATCACCATTCTTTCCACGCTTCCTTCCGCCGGAGTCGGCGCTTTTCTCGCGCTAATGCTTTTCGGTCAGGATCTCAGCGTCGTTGCCATCATAGGCCTCGTGCTTTTGATAGGCATCGTCAAAAAGAACGGCATCATGATGGTCGATTTTGCGCTGGACGCGGAACGCAACCACGGAAAAAGCTCCACCGATGCTATCTATGAGGCGTGCTTACTCCGGTTCCGGCCCATCATGATGACCACTATGGCCGCGCTGCTCGGTGGTCTGCCTCTGGCATTCGGTAGGGGAATTGGCTCCGAACTTCGCAGGCCGCTTGGCATCGCCATGGTTGGCGGCCTTTTGGTGAGTCAGGTACTCACTCTTTACACCACGCCGGTCATCTACATTTTCTTTGACAAACTGGCGCAGCGTTTCTCGTTCGCAAAGAGGCCGGAAGCAGCCGATTCCGGCGCCGAGCCGCAACCCGCAGGCTCCTTATGAACGTCTCTGAACCTTTCATAAACCGGCCGGTTGCAACCACCTTGCTGACGATTGCCATCGCCATTGCAGGGGCTATCGCTTTTGAGGTTCTGCCTGTTTCTCCGTTGCCACAGGTGGACTTTCCCACCATTTCTGTCAGTGGCAGCTTGCCCGGCGCCAGCGCCGAGATCATGGCTTCTTCCGTGGCTACTCCACTCGAGCGTCAGTTCGGCCACATCGCCGGCGTAACCGAGATGACGTCCACGAGCAGCCTCGGAACGTGCAATGTCACTATCCAGTTCGATCTCAGCCGCAATATTGACGGAGCCGCCCGCGACGTCGAAGCCGCTATCAATTCCGCGCGCACGTATTTGCCGGCGAATTTGCCCGCAAACCCTACCTACCGCAAGGTCAACCCCGCCGATTCGCCGATCATGATCCTGGGCCTTACCTCCGATAAATATGGCCCCGACAAGCTGTACGACGAAGGCTCCACGGTCGTTCAGCAAAAACTTTCACAAATTCAAGGCGTAGGCCAGGTCAACGTGGGCGGAGGCGCATTGCCCTCCGTCCGCGTCGAAGTTAATCCCACCAAGCTTGCCAGCTATGGCCTCACCATGGTGGATCTGCAATCCGTCCTGCGCATCCAGAACTCGGATCTCGCCAAGGGCCAGATCACCGATGGCAACTTCTCGGCTGACATTATCGCGAACGACCAGATCTCACACGCCGTAGACTACAAGCCCATCATCGTCGGCCATAACAACGGCGCCGCCATTCACCTCGAAGATGTCGCCAACGTAATCGACTCCGTTCAAAACGTTCGCGCCGCAGGGTATTTGAACGGCAAACGCGCGGTCTTGCTCATCATTTTTCGCCAGCCCGGCGCCAATATTATTGAGACCGTCGATCGCATTCGCTCCGAGCTGCCTTCCATCCAAGCCTCTATTCCAAATGGAATCGTCACCACCTTGGTTCTGGATCGAACCACCACTATCCGCGCGTCCGTTAGCGACGTCGAGCGCACCCTGGTTATTTCCATTGTCCTGGTGATCATCGTTGTCTTCGTTTTCTTGCGGAATGGCCGTGCCACCCTTATTCCCGCCGTCGCCGTCCCCGTTTCCCTCATCGGGACATTCGCCGTCATGTATCTCTGCGGCTACAGTTTGGACAATCTTTCGCTCATGGCCCTTACCATCTCCACAGGTTTCGTTGTGGATGACGCTATCGTGGTCATGGAGAACATCACCCGCCACTTGGAAGAAGGCCTGGACCCCTTCGCCGCCACCCTCAAGGGCGCGAAGGAGATTGGTTTCACCGTTCTATCGATCAGTATTTCCCTGATCGCTGTCTTTATTCCGCTCTTGCTGATGGGCGGAATCGTGGGCCGCCTCTTTCGCGAGTTTGCTATCACCCTCTCCACCGCCATTATCGTCTCGATGGTGATTTCGCTCAGCACGACTCCCATGATGTGCGCCTATCTGCTCCGAAACGAGCGCGCCAGGAAACACGGCCGTCTCTATATGGCCTCGGAGAGATTTTTTGATGGCGCACTGAATGGGTACCGGAAAAGCCTCCACTGGGTTTTGGAAAATCCCGCGCTTATTCTCACCGTTCTTTTCCTCACCATTGTTCTCAACGTCGTTTTGGTCTATAGAATCCCTAAAGGTTTTTTCCCTCAGCAAGACACCGGAACCCTTGGCGGCGCTATCCAAGGCCCGCAAGACTCTTCCTTCCCGGCCATGAACGACGCGATCCAAAAGATTGAGGCGGTGATCAATAAGGACCCTGCTATTCAGAACGTCATGGGCTTCACCGGCGGCGGCGGCGCCACCAATACTGGAAATATTTTTATTGCCCTTAAACCTCTCAACGTGCGCAAAATTGGCGCTCCGGAAATCATCAACCGTTTGCGTCCGCAATTGAATCGCCTCCCCGTAGCTTCCGCTTTCCTTCAGGCCTCGCAAGATCTTCGCATCGGCGGCCGTTCCAGCGCCGCTCTTTATCAGTACACGATTCAGACTGACACTATCGCAGACCTTGCCACGTGGGGGCCGCGGGTCTTCGCGGAAATGAAAAAGCTTCCCGGCTTCCAGGACGTGAACACCGATCAGCAAAACGGCGGCCTCGACGTTGTTCTAAACTACGACCGCGTCACCGCCGCAAAGCTTGGCCAAACTGCTTCATCTCTTGACAGCGGCATTTATAGCGCTTTTGGTCAGTCGGAAGTTTCGCTCATCTACACGCAGTTGAACCAATACTATGTCGTCCTGGAAGTCGACCCCCAGTATTCACAAACTCCCGAAGGGCTGAAGAATATCTATTTTCGTTCCAGCGGCAGCAGCAGCGTAACCGCCACCGGCAACGCTCCACTCATCACCATGGCCACCTCTCAGACGAATACCATCCCGCTCGCGCTCAACCACACGGGTCTCTCGCCTTCGGTCACCACCTCTTTCAATCTTGCGCCGGGCGTCTCTCTAAGCGATGCGACACTGGCGATCGACAAGATGAAACAGCGCATCGGCGCTCCCAGCAGTCTGCGTGGCTTTTTCGCCGGCACCCTTCAGGCCTACCAGAGCTCACTCGCCAATGAAAAGTATCTCGTCATCACTGCGATCCTTGCGGTCTACATTGTTCTTGGCATCTTGTACGAAAGTCTTATTCACCCCCTCACGATCATTTCGACCCTGCCATCCGCCAGCGTCGGCGCCATCATCGCTCTCATGATCTTCAAAGTGGATCTCAACGTTATTTCCATCATCGGCATCGTCTTGCTGATTGGCATCGTAAAGAAGAACGCGATCATGATGGTTGATTTTGCCCTGCAAGCCGAACGAGAACAGGGCTTGAGCACCGAAGACTCCATCTTCCAAGCCTGCATGCTGCGCTTCCGTCCGATCCTCATGACCACCATGGCCGCGCTCTTCGGCGCTTTGCCTCTGGCGTTTGGGACGGGCACAGGTTCCGAACTCCGCCGGCCTCTTGGCATCACGATCGTTGGAGGACTGATCATGAGCCAGTTGCTTACTCTCTACACCACCCCCGTCGTTTACCTCACGCTCGATCGGCTGCGGCTTCGATTGCTAAGAAAAGAGCACGACACACTTGCTTCACCGGGTGAGCCGGCCCCCAGCGCCGCAGATTGATGACAAGGGCAAAACTATGATGAACATTCGATTCAAAATTCTACCGGCCGCCGCAATCGCGGCACTGTTCCTAACAGGGTGCACCGTCGGGCCGAAGTATCACACCCCCACGGCCACGGTTCAGCCGCCACCGGCAGCTTACAAAGAGCTGCCCACGCAGGTCTCGGATTCAGAAGCTTGGAAGGTTGCGCAACCCCAGGACGCCATGCTCCACGGCAAATGGTGGGAGATCTACAACGATGCGGAGTTGAACGCACTGGAAGAAAAACTGATCGTCGACAACCAGAACATCAAACAATCGTTTGAGAATTTCATGGCCGCGAGAACTCTCGTTGCGCAAGCTCGTTCGCAGCTTTTTCCGACAGTAGGCGTAGCGCCTTCTTACCAGCGGACCCGCACCTCGGCGAATCTCAGAGTAAATACTAGCAATTCGAGTTCTGGTAGCAGCGGCTCAACCAACATACCCAATCTGCAGGCCCAGGTTTTTTCTATTCCGGTCTCCGCTTCCTGGGAGCCCGATCTTTGGGGCAAAGTCCGCAACACAATCAGTGAAGCCCAGTACAACGCGCAGCTCAGCGCCGCCGATCTCGAAAACGAAAAGCTGACCGAACAAGCTAGCCTCGCCGTTTTTTACTTTGAACTGCGCGGCCAGGACGCGTTGCAAAAAATCTTTGATGAAACCATCGAAGCGGATAAAAAATCCGTCGAATTGACGAAGGCCCGCTATGAAACTGGCGTCGACGATCAAATCTCGCTCGTCCAGGCCCAAAACGCACTCGAGACTGCTGAATCCGAAGGCACCAATCTCGGCATCGCGCGAGCCCAGTTCGAACACGCCATTGCCGTTCTCATCGGCACCACCCCTTCCAGCTTCTCCGTTCCCGTTAAGCCATTGAAAGCGGTCCCGCCCGCTCTCCCCGTAGGCGTGCCTTCTCAACTTCTCGAACGCCGTCCGGACATCGCCGCTTCCGAACGCACCATGGCCGCCGCCAACGCCCAAATCGGAATCGGTGTCGCCGCGTACTATCCAAACCTCTCTCTCACTGGCGACGTAGGCTTTTCAAGCTCGGCCATCCAAACTCTGCTCGCCTGGC
Organism: uncultured Acidobacteriota bacterium; assembly: GCA_963740015.1. Taxonomy (GTDB): domain Bacteria; phylum Acidobacteriota; class Terriglobia; order Acidiferrales; family UBA7541; genus Acidiferrum. Next base: position 63,570 of record CAVUCM010000063.1, read on the forward strand.
CCAGCCGAATTTGGTCCGTCGGCACATCGCTCTCCGAAACGATCTTTGACGCCGGCCTCCGCCGCGCCACCGTTCAGCAGTACATCGCGACGTACAACGCCGATGTCGCTGGTTATCGCGAGACTGTTCTCACCGCCTTTCAACAAGTCGAAGATTCCATGGCCGCCGTCCGCATCTTGTCCAAGCAAATCCAGGAACAGCTAGCGGCCGAGCAATCCGCAGAGCGCTATCTCGAGTTGGCAAAAGCGCGTTACTACACCGGCGTCGATACCTACCTCAACGTTCTGGTCGCGCAAACCACCCTGCTCTCCGACCAGCAAACTCTTGCTTCTCTCCGCACGCAGGCCATGACCGCCTCTGTCCAATTGATCGAAGCTCTCGGCGGCGGCTGGGACCGCTCGCAGCTGCCGACTCCAGCCCAAGTCTCCGAGAAAACCCACGAATCCAAAGTCGACTAGCCGCAATCTTTCCCCTTCCGTTGTAGGGGCTTGTAGGGGCGCGCTTCAGCGCGTCCCTCTTCGGTTTTCCCTGGAGGCACCCAGGGTCAACCGCTGCAATTGTCTTTGGCAGTCGACCGTGAACGATCCAAAAAACGAATCCTTCTCCCGCCTTACTCTCAGGCCGCAGCCGCTCCCCCACGTTGGCGAGACATCTTCCACTCGCGATAAACCTCGTTCGCATACTGCGGGGTAAGACGATAAATCGACGCCACTGCGGATATAAGATTTTCCCGCTCTTGAGTCTTTTCAGACAGTCGGTCAAACTCCTCGAAATATATTCTTGGATGGCCGAACATTTCGTTTCCGTGGATTGCCGTCCCGAACGTACTTGAAACTCTCACCGCGAGCCTTCCTTACGCAAATTGACATTACAAAAGCGCCTGCCATACGTAGTGACGGTCCAGCCCTGTTCGTTTCATCGCTTCGATTCCATTGGGGATGGGGGCGCCGGACTTTGTTGCTTGTCATTTCGAGCAAGTAGGCGTACTTATTTAACAACGATTTCTGGTTCAACTCGGCCGGAATGTGTAGCGGTGGTCAATGCGATGACCAGACTTTGACGAGGAGCAAGGAATTTTCAGAGTTCAACGGAAGCAAGTGGACTCGGAAAGACCGCGTGATAACGAAGTGTAGCTAGGCCCGAACGTACCCAGTCATTGCGATCGAAGACAGCTGGCTCGTGAAGGAGAAAATACAATGGCAAGTCCGCAGCTAACCACCATCAGTCCTTCGATGAATCCCTCAAAGCCGGTCAATCACTACAAAGCATACAAACCCAGGCCATTTAAAAAAGAAGAGCGTGACAAAGTAACAATTCTCTACGGGGGGCTGACCTGGAAGCATGAACGGCTTATCCAGGGCGCCCTGCATAATTTGAATTACAAAGCGGAGCCGCTGCCGAACATCACCCGCGAAGATCTGGACGCTGGGAAGGAATTGATCGACGTTGGCGCGTGCTGCCCCACGATCTTTACGACTGGAAGTTTGGTGAATCTTCTCAAGAAAAAGGTCGCCGATCAGGGCAAGGACGAAGTGAACGACAAGTTCGTCTATCTAACCGCGGGCGCATGCGGTCCCTGCCGGTTCGGCCAGTATCACGAATCGTATTCAATGGCGTTGGATGGCCTGGGTTTGCGGGATTTTCGGATGTTTCTTCTCGCTCAGGACGAATTAGACCAGGGTGCCGCGGACGGTGGTGGTCTGGAAATCAACATGCCGCTAAGCCTCGGTATGATTTGGGGCATCCTCTGCGCCGACCTCTTGATGGATTTGGAATACATGACGCGGCCGTATGAGGTGAACCCGGGACAAACGGACCGTGTGCTGAAAGAGAGCATCGAGTATTTGTACGATAAATTCCGCAACCGGCCCAGCCGCGGCAAGAAACTAGGACCCCTGGCATGGCACTTGATGACCAATTATTTCACTCGGGCGCTGCGAGTAGTTCGCAAGAAATGGGAAGCGATCGAAGTCGATCATCTCCGTGTAAAAGCTAAGGTAAAAGTTACCGGGGAATTTTGGCTGCAAACCCACGAAGGAGAAGGGAACTACAACATCAAGCGCTGGCTCGAGCAGGAGGATAGCGAAGTCGTTCCTCCGCCAGTAGCTGTATGGCTGCATTATTTGCTGCACCCCAGCATACGCAAACTCGAGCATCGGCACTCCACCAGCAAGCATCCCCGTCTGCAGCAACTGGCATTGAAGGCGCTCGAGCGTGTCTATCGCGGGACCTACAACCGGTTTCGTAAAGCGCTCGGCAATCTCCCTTACGAGCTACCCGATCAGGAAGAGCTGCGGCGTCTCGCGGAGCCCTTCTATCACTTTGAGTTGCGAGGTGGCGAAGGGCACATGCTGATCGGGAAAGCGCTGCACACATATCACCACAAGAAAGCACACATGACTTGTGAGCTTTCTCCTTACTCGTGCATGCCGAACACCATGTCAGTCGGGTCCATGGCCAATGTGCTTGGAAAATATCCTGATTTGCTCTATGCCCCGATCGAAGTGAAGGGCGATTCGGAAGTACACGCGCTGTCGCGGTGCCAGATGATCCTCACCGAGGCGAAGAAGCGCGCGAAGTCAGAGTTCGAATCCGTGCTCAACAAAACCGGTTTAACAGTGGACGCCATTCGGAAGTACGAATCCCGTCATCCGGAATTGCGCAGCGCCATATACCGCATACCGCACCGCGATTGCGCGGGCGTCGCAGCGAATTACGTACTTCATCTCGCGCATGACAGAGGATTGGCAAGAGCCTGACCGCAGCGATGTTGCAAGGCCAAGTCTAGGAAGGGAAAGAGGCGACCTCTCTATGGCCAACGAGCGACTCGTCCAGATTCAACCGCTTGAAGGTACTCTTGCGAGGAAACCCGCTCCCGCTCCTGCAACCATGCTTTCGGCCGGCCCAGGCAAAACTTGCGGAATCGACGTTGGCAGCACGACCTGCAAATATGTACTTGTCTCGCAAGACGGCCAGCTGCTGGCGCAATCCTACGAACGCCACAATACCAAACAAGCCGAAAAAGTCTTGGAGTTTCTCACACGCCTGGAAACGGAATTCAAACTCACCCCGCATCAAGACCGCGTTTTTTTCACCGGCTCTGGCTCGGGACTCATCGCTCCTCTTGTCGGAGGGAAAACAATTCAGGAAGTTGTAGCGGTCGCCGCATCCGTCGAAAAAGTTCATCCCTCGGTACGCTTCGTCAGCGAAATTGGCGGCGAAGATATGAAGACCATTTTCTTCAGCGGGTCGGAGACCAACAAGAGCAAACAAGTCCTGATGCAGGCCGCCTGTTCAGGCGGCACAGGCACCTTCATCGAAAAGACAGCGCGCAAGCTGGAGATTCCGACAGAAAAGCTCGCGAAGATGCGCTACACGGGGTACACGCTGCACAAGGTGAGCAGCAAGTGCGGCATCTTTGCGGAAGCCGATGCCAATACGCTGCTCAAAGCCGGAGTACCCGTCGAAGAAATCATCGCTTCGCTCTTCGAGGCCGTCGTCTACCAAAATCTCGCAACTCTCACACGTGGCAACACGCCCGTTCCAGAAATTCTTCTCTTGGGCGGGCCCAATCTTTTCTTTACTGGCCTCCAGGAAGCGTGGCGCTATCACCTGACGAAGGTGTGGAAGGAACGCAAGGTCGAGATTCCCGATGGCAAAGATCCCGCGTCGATGATTCTCGTTCCAGACGATGCGCTTTACTATGCCGCACAGGGATGCGTCGAAGTTGGGCGCGGGGAGCCGCCATCCTCCGGCGTCTATCTAGGGATTGAAAACCTGCGACAGTGGATCGAAGTGGGGCAACACGAAGAAAAGAAAAAAGCTGGTCGCGGAGGGCTTTGGAAGGATCCCCAGGACCTCGAATCTTTCAAAGCTCGTTACGCTGGCGGAAACGGGAACGGCAACGGAAAAAGTAACGGGAACGGCAATGGAAATGGCAATGGCAACGGACACACTTCGGCGAACGGAGTAGAAGCCGTAAGCAAGCTCGGAAAATTAGGGCGCGTGGTAGTGGGTTGCGATTTTGGCTCGACCACTGCCAAAGCTGTTTGTCTGTCTCCAGCAAAAGAGCTTCTGTATTCGTGCTACGCCCTGAGCCGCGGAAATCCCATTGAGGATGCCAAAGTTCTCTTCCGCCAGATACGAGAAGCCATTGGCGTGGGCGAAATCGCAGGTCTCGCGATTACGGGCTACGGCAAAGACTTGTTGAAGGGAATCCTGGGAGCCGATTGCCCGGTTGTGGAAACTATCGCGCACGCCAGCGCCGGCCTGCATTACTTTCCGGACGCAGATTGCATTTGCGATGTCGGCGGCGTCGACGTCAAAATCATGCTCCTCAACAACGGCGCCGTAACCGATTTTCGTCTCAACTCCCAGTGTTCTTCGGGAAATGGAGCATTTCTGCAGGGCGTCGCAGAGCGCTTCAATATTCCGATGAGCGAGATGGCAGACCGCGCCTTTCTCGCCGAATCCATGCCGCAATTGTCGATGGGCTGCGGCGTCTTCCTCCAGAGTGACATCGTGAATCAGCAGCGCAAAGGCTGGCAAGCGGACGAGATTCTTGCGGCTCTTTGCGCCATTCTTCCGCTTAACGTATGGATTTATGCTGGCGGCCTGAACAATCTCAAGCAAGTCGGCCGAAAGTACATTCTGCAGGGTGGAACGCACAAAAATCTCGCTGTCGTGAAAACCCAAGTGGATTTCATTCTTTCAAAAATTCCCGAAGCCGAAGTTGTTGTTCACCCCTATTCCGGCGAAGCCGGGGCCATCGGAGCTGCCCTCGTCGCTCTGGAATGGTGGGAAAAGGGGGGACGCACAAGTTTTCGCGGCTTTGACGCCATCGACCGCCTCACTTACAAGACGGTAACCGCGGTCGAAACGGTGTGCCATTGGTGTCCAGTCAATTGCCAGCGCAGCTTCATCGACGTGGAACTGGACGGAGGCAAGGGCCGCGAGTGGAGCAAAGTCCCCTTGGGCACCGGCTGGGAGCGCGTCATTGTAAATAATTCCTGCCCCAAAGGACTCGTGGAAGATCTCAACGAAATGAAAGTCATCAAGACCGAAATCGAGAGGACGAAAAATGCCTTTCCGAATGTTGCCGACCTGGTTCGCAAAGAAGCCTTCCGTCGCGTCTCCACCTAAAGATCGCTCTCAGCTCCGTGTCGGCATTCCCAAAGTCCTGAATATCTGGACGACTAGCCAATTTTGGGTGGGCTTCCTGAAGTCTTTGGGCGTCGCGTCGGAAAATATCATTTGGAGTTCTGATACTTCCGAAGAACAGGGGCGTGAATTCGGGAAAGGCCGCGGCACGGTAGATTGCTGTTATCCAGTGAAATGTATGAGCGGCCACTACGGCGAATTGATATTTGGACAGAAAAAAAAGATCAACATCCTCTTCAGTCCCATGATTCACTCTCTTCCCTCGATTCTTCATGGACATGTGGTGGACACAGTCACCTGCACTCGCGTGATGGCCGGCCCGGAAAGCGTTAAGGCCGGTTTCATGAAGGAGCGCGACGTGTTTGCGGAGAATGGCATCGTGTACGCCTCGCCCTTCGCCAGCCTCGGCGATCGCAATATGGTTGCGGATCAACTCTATAGCTCGCTGAAAGACTCTTTTGATCTGGACTTGGAAGAGACGGAGCGCGCCGTCCAGGCAGGATTTCTCGCGCTCGATAACTTCACTGAAAAAGCGCGTCAACACTCGCGGGATGTTCTGACTTGGTGCGCAAGAAATCAAAAACCATGCATCCTTGTGCTTGCGCGTCCCTATCACATGGATACCGGCATCGGCCACGAAATCGAAGGAGAGCTGCAAGCGCACGGCTATCCGATTCTCTGGCTGCAATATCTTCCGGGTGACCTGGACTTGATGAACTGGGTGTTCGAAGAGGACCTGCGCGTCGGGCGCATCAAAAGCGCCTTCGACATCAACGACGTCTGGACGTCATCCTACAGCAGCAATACGAACGAAATCATGTGGGGAGCAAAATTTGCGGCGCGGTGCCCGTGGATCACTTGCGTCGTCCGTCTATCGAGCTACGAATGCGGCATGGATCAGCCCACCTACACGCCAACGCAGAAAATCGTGGAAGCCACCGGCACTCTGTTCTTCAAGTTTGGGGATCTAGACTCCACTAAGCCCAGTGGGAGCATAAAAATTCGAGTAGAAACGATCGTTCATTACATGGCGAAGTACTCTCAGGAAATCATCCAGCGCAAGTTGGGTTTGCTCTCGCCTGGTTGTCCATTAGGCGATTTCTCAACAGCAACGGTTTCCGTTCCCGTCGATCTTGCGCCGAAGGCGAAGACCGTCGGCGTCTGCTGACGAATGCGCCTGCGGCACCCGGACCACAGTCATTTTGGTTGGCGGAAATACCGCATTGTCGGTATTGAAGTATTTGGTTCGACATCCAACAATCTCGGGATGACCTGCCTTTGGCACCAACAAAAAATGGGTCCGCGAAAAGAAGATGTGTTAGCTTGAGTTCGACGCATTAAAGGAGAATTTATGAAAAAGCTTTCGATGAGTTTTGGATTGATTTTAGGTTTGGCACTGCCAGCTGCAGCACAAGACAAAGAATCTGACCGCGTCGAAAATGCCGGCAAAGTGCTGAAGGAAATTCTCAACGCTCCAGACAGCATTCCGCAGAGTGTTCTCGACAAAGCCGATTGCATCGTGATTTTGCCGTCTGTCCTCAAGTTTGCCATCGGTTTCGGAGGCAGCTATGGGCGCGGAGTTATGACGTGCCGGGGCGGCAAGACATTTCATGGCGGCTGGAGCGCTCCATCGATGATGGCTCTTGAAGGTGGCAGCGCCGGTTTGCAGCTAGGTGGCAATGCAACCGACTTTGTTCTGCTGCTCATGAGTCCCCGCTCCGCTACCAGCATTCTCGCCAGCAAGGTCAAGATTGGCGGGGACGCCACCGCCGCCGCCGGCCCGGTTGGCCGCACGGCTTCTGCGGAAACGGACGTCACTCTGCGGGCCGAAATACTTTCCTATTCGCGTGCTCGAGGCCTCTTCGCAGGCATCTCCCTGGCAGGTTCCACTCTTCGTGTCGATAATGGCGCCAACAAGAATCTATACGGCAAGGAAGTTAGCGGTAGCTCAATTGTTTTCGCGAAGTCTGTGCCAGTGCCAGAGTCCGCTGTCGTATTGATAGCAACACTGCAGAAGGCTTCCCCAATAAACAAGAGCGGAAAATAGTCCCCAGCTTTTTGGCACCCCAGGCCAACCGCGCAAGGGCGGATGGCAATCTCTGATCGCACACACAGGGCACGTTCCTGGCCAATGGCCACACGTGCCCATGGCCGTTCAAGCTGTCTCCCTCCCTGTCATTTCTGACAGTTCAATAGAAGCTCTGGGTTATAGATCATCTGATCTTTCACTCATGCTCCCGTGAGCCCAATGAGGCGTTTCTACTTCATATCGATAGCAGTCGCTCTCCTCGGCGGAATCTTGCTGGCCTCGTGGAGGCCCACTAGCTCAGCGAAAACGCAAGCCCCTCCGCCAGCCTCAATCCGTATATGTGGCCTGAAAGATCGCCCCTGTGTGACGTACACGGTCTCTTTTCACGAGCCCACCGCAGCCTATGGAGATTCCCAGGGTGAAGGCGTCACCGACTATGAACAAAAAACAATCTCCATTGCCCGCAGTCGAGATCGTTTTAGAAACGTTCAGGCGCTTCAGCATGAAGTTTTCCATGCAGCACTATGGGAACGGGACTTCCATGACGACAGTGAGAAATGGGATTTACACGCCTGGATTTATTTTACCGAAGGAGTATTCCCACTGCTTCTCCACGACAACCCGGACTTCGTCAAGTACGTGATGGAAGAAAGATAGAGCCGCTGTGCACAACTCTAAACAAACGGCGCCAGGCATTCGCTAACCTTCTCTGCTGAACTGAATCGTTTCGGGATATGCCTTCACTGGAGAACAGGCAATACGATGACCGGCAACGCTTGCCGGACGAAGAAGGGGAATACAAAATGACCACCGAAAGTGCCCAGAAAACCGGCCTAAAGCAAAAGGCGGCCCGCGAGCTTGAGGAAATGGGCGTAATCTTTTTGTATCTGGCCTTTTTCTTTTGCGCTATAGCAACCTACAGCATGTTGTTGCTCAACAAATTCGAGATCTCCTATTTTACCTATGGCACTTCGTTGCTCAACGCTCTGGTGATCGCCAAAGTCATTCTTATCGGAGACTACATGCACCTTGGCAAGAAGCGTGAGGCCAAGTCATTGATTTATTTGGCGGTTTATAAGGCATTTGTGTTCGGCCTGCTCGTCTTCGCTTTTCACATCATTGAAGAAGTGATCAAACACCTTGTGCATAAAGAGAGCATCACACCACTGTTCCGCGAGACTCGCATCGACGACCTGCTCTGCCGTACTTTGATCATATTTTGCACTTTCATTCCGCTCTTTGCGTTCATAGAGTTGCGCAGAGTGCTCGGCGAAAGCCAATTTAGTGCGTTGTTTTTCAAGTCAAGAGAAACACCAAAGTCCGGCTCATAAATCAGAGGCTGAGGGGATTGCCCCAGGTCACAGCAAGGTTCTTCCTTGCCTGTTCAGAAGCTATGTCATAAATGCTCTTTAGGAGGGCACGGCTTCAGCCGTGCCGAAAACGACTCGGAAACGGGGGGCTTTAGCCCCTGAAGAATCGTGGTATTTCCGAAGCTCTGTTTTATGAGATGGCTTATAGTTCTTGCGGCTGACTATTTCTGGTGGGAAACAATACTTCAGCGAGTCGCGGGTAACCGCAAGCTAGAGCTCATGTCGCGCTGGCGACTTGCCAGGAGTTGGAGCGAGCGGGACCTCGCCGACCTCGCTCTCCTGCAAGGTTCGCCTCTATTGCTTGAATTTTATCGGAGGCCCGCTGACGCGCTTCCCCTTCAGATCGACTGTCACCTCGACGCGGTCGGCAATCGTGACGAAGGGAATACCTTTATTCATCCCGTAGTCCTTGCGGTCGAACGCCATTGTCCCTTTAATCGATCCAGCGCCGGTCCCTGCACCGGTAATCGTAAATGTCAATGATTCGGGTTTAGTTACTCCGCGGATTGTAAAGTCGCCATCCACCTTGATTGTGTCGGGGCCGGTTTGCGTGAACTTCGTCGAGTGAAATGTGATCAGTGGATCGTGCGAGGCGTCAAAGAAATCTTTGCTCTTCAGCTTGCCGTCCTTCATGCCGCTTCCAGTATTAACGCTGTCTGCCTGAATCTTGATGTCCAGAACTGCCGTACTGATATCTGCAGACGTAAATGTAGTTGTGGCCTCCCACTTGTCGAAAGTACCCTTCAATTCTACCGATGCCTTCACGTAGAAAGTGACTGCGCTATCTGGCGCCGGCGAAATCGCGAAGACTGGAACTTGTGCCCGGCTCACCGATGGGAGCAGGGTGGACGCTAAAAGACATACGACCGCTAATCTCATTGAATTCCTCCTCATTCACAAATCAGACGACATAGCCTCGTGTGCATGATCAGGCTGTCATAGGTGAGCAAGAGCCTCCTACTGTCAAAACTAACAGCCCTGCGCGCCCTGTCAAAAAACCAGCCATAACTCACACTGTTCAAAAAGAGACATTTATCTAGGTGGAGGAGACTGGCAGTTTTGACAGTGGCGCACTACCGTCCCCTCCATCAGATACTGACACCAAGCTTGGAGTTCAGGGAGACAGCTCACAACTTGCTCGCGTCAAAGGGTCTCACCAGCCACGAGCGAAGACTATGAGGGCTTTAGAGCGGCTTCGGCCAGCACCACCCACAGCCCCTCTCACGAAGCGAATGGAATGCACTACCGCGTGGTGCCCTCTCCATGAGAACGAACGAATCCGTGGAAACCGCGCGATGCTCTTTCGAAAACATCAGGACAAACTAAGGAGAGTTCTAATGAACCATAGTTTTGCAATTAAGCAAGAAAGGGCCATCCCCGGCAATACTCTTACGAGTTACAAGCGCTTGATGTTGCTTGGTGTTGTGGCCCTGGCGGGTACCACCGCTGCCTTAGCGCAGAATCCTGAATTGCAACAGAAGCTTGCTGCTGTAAAGCAAGTGATCGCCCTAAATAAACAGAGTTTGCAGCAGTATCAATGGACAGAGACCACGCAGCTCAATCTGAACGGAGACGCCAAGCCGCCCACGCAAAACCTCTGCCAGTACGGTCCCGGCGGTCAAGTTCAGAAGACTCCCATCGGTCCCCCGCCGGAACAGCCCAGCGGTGGCAGACTGAAGCAAAGAGTCATCGAGAAGAAAAAAGCCGAGATGCAGGACTACATGGGCGATGTGAAGGGCCTCCTCAGCATGTATGTGCCGCCCGACGCGCAAAAGATGGAGCAAGCCTATCAGGCCGGCAAAGCTTCCATAAATCCCCAAGGTAGCCTCGTGAATTTGGTATTCAGGGATTACGCGCAACCGGGCGACCAGATGACTCTTACTTTCGACACCGCCGCATCAAAGGTCATCTCCCTGAGCATCAATACCTACATGGGCCAAGAAAAGGATGCTGTGACGTTGCAAGTGCAGATGGCCACTCTTCCCGATGGGACCAACTACGTGCAACAGACAATTCTCAATGCCACCGCCAAAAAGCTTGTGGTGACCACGACCAGTTCCAATTACCAGAAGATGGGCGGCTAGAAGCCATTTCGCAAATGGTTTTTAGGAGGGCACGGCTTCAGCCGTGCCGAAAATAGCTGAGAAAAGTGGGGCTTTAGCCTCTGAGGCATTGTGGTATTTTGAAGCTCTGATTTGTGAGATGACTTGGCTCTGTTGACATCCTGGCAACTTCATTGAATTTCGAGAGGGCGATGGACCGGCTGCGTGTTTTTCTATGGAGGCAGGAGGTGCCATGGCCGAAGTCGGACTCCTGCCTTTTGCCCGCATCGCTCTGCAAGTCTCCCGGGCGGTGCTTCCTCGCTATCGAAGTCGTTTCAGCAAACGCCAATTTACCCAGCCGCAGTTGCTGGCCATTCTCTGCCTGATGCGTTATGAAGACTGGACCTTTCGTGAAGCCGAGGTGCGTTTGGGCGAGCATCGCGAATTGCGCCAGGTCTTGGGCCTTGTGAGTGTGCCCGACTTCACGACACTGTATCGTTTCTTGCAGCGTCTCGACGACCAAACCATCGACCGTGCGGTTGGCGAAACCGTGCGCCGGTTGCGCGGTTCGCTGCGCCAAAAGCGGAAGCGGGTGCGCGTCGCCGTGGACGCCACCGGTTTGGCGCAAGGTGCGGTGAGCACGTTCTTTGTGCGGCGCATGCATCATCATGGGCAGAAACCCCTGCCGTGGCGGCACTGGCTGAAGTGGGTGGTCGCCGTGGATTTGGATCAGCAGTTTGTTTTGTCGCAACTCGCGCGGCGCGGTCCGTGGAATGACTGCGCAAATTTGCCTGCCGTCGTCGAAGCTGCTTCCAAGCAAACCCGCATCGGGCTGGTGCTCGCCGACGCGGAGTTCGACAGCGAACGAAATCATACCTACATCCGCCAACGCCTCGGAGCGCAGAGCGTGATTCCCGCCAAGCGCGGAAAGAAAACCTGGCGCCTGCACGGAGTGCGTGCCGAGATGCGAAATGCCTTTCCACGACGACTTTATCGTCGCCGCGCACTGATCGAGAGCCTGTTCTCTTCGGTCAAACGAAAACTCTCGGCTCGCGCACCCGGTCGATCGCTTCGCACGCAAATGCGCCAAGCCCTGCTGCTCGGATTGAGTTTCAATCTGTATCGGTTGAAACATCGCCGCCCTTTTCTGAGGATGTCAACAGGGCCAGATGACTTCTAATCGCGCAGAGTGAAGGCGCCCGATCCGCGAACGGTTTGGTCGACGCCTTCACCTTCATTTTCTGTGGAGCATATCTACGTGGGAAGCAATAAAACCAGAATGAGTGGACCAATTACGATTTCAAAGCTCCGAATTTCCTGCCGTTGAGAAAATTTCATGAGAATCGCCTACCGCAGTAGATTAGCTGGAAGATTCTACGAGCACAGCAGGGCCAAGCAGAAGCAAAGGTGGCTTCATAGACTGCTTGGAAGACTCCTCAAAGTCCTCAAACAGTTTCAATACTAAAGCCGTCCTTATGACTTAGAGGAACTTGCGGCTGCAGACGCAGCCGAACTTGACACACACCGAAAGCCCAGATGATTCGTTCCCGTACTTACCTCGCCCTTACCGCGCGTTCCCACCATATAACGTGAGCAGTACTGATCGGTGCAAAGAAACGAGCCTCCCCGGTGGGTCTTCTTTTTCTCCGTAGGCTCGGCGGGATCAAAAGGAGCGTCCGGTCCTTTTGGATTGCGCGCTACTCCGCCGACACTAGCCAGCTGTTTGTAATAATCCGGTCGGTACCAGTCCGAGGTCCACTGCCAGACATTCCCAGCCATGTCATACAGACCGTATCCGTTGGGGGCATATTGCGCCACAGGGGATAGGCCAGTGAAACCGTCGCTTCCTGTGTCCTTGTCGGGAAAGTGTCCCTGATACGTGTTGGCCATCCACTTACCTTTAGGCCTGAACTCATCACCCCAAACGAAAGGCTTCCCTGAGAGCCCGCCACGAGCAGCGAATTCCCATTCCGCTTCGGTGGGCAGGCGCTTGTGCGCCCATTTCGCATACGCCGCTGCATCTTCGTAGGCTATCTGCACAACGGGATAATTTTCTTTTCCTTTGAGGGAACTCTCCGGGCCGGTTGGATGGCGCCAATTCGCACCCTTCACATAAGTCCACCATTGAAAGTGGTCATTCAAGGCAACAGCATGATCGGGAGGAGCAAATACCACGCCGCCCGCAACCAAATTTTCAGGAGCAGCACCAGGAAAGTCCTCCGCACGAGGAGCCTTTTCAGCAATAGTTACGTAGCCCGTTGCTTTGACGAACTCGGCGAACTGCGCGTTGGTCACATCGGTTTTGTCCATGAAAAATCCGTCCACGTAGACTCGGTGAATAGGCCGAGAATCTGTCGTGGCTTGCATGCCGACCTTATCCATGTCAGGAGGATCTTGCGCGCCCATAGAGAACTCGCCTCCTGTGATCCAAACCATGCCTTTCGGCATACTGGTGGGAACTGGAGCTTCATTCGGTACGGTGGGAAGAAAATTCGCTCCGTTGAATGGAGGCTCTGGCGCAGACGATGTAGCAGGGCGAGTGGCAGTTGGCGGAAGAGAAATCGCGGCGCGATCGGCGCCCGGCGCTGCCGAGGTCGATGGCCTCGAATAAAGCGCGCCACCGACAACGCCCGCGAACAGTATTACCGCCACAAGCAACGCTAGTACGTCGCGTCGCGAGTCTGAAACTCGACTTATTTTGGCGGCCGTCTTCGGATGATTTCTTGCCACTATCGAAGCCCCCTCCGGGTCAACTCACTTGAGATTTATGGTGACACCAAACAAGACTCCCTCAGTCGTAACATCGAAAACGGCACCGCGGCCGTTGCGGTAGTCCACATATAGATAGCGATACCCCACCTCCAGGCTTAAAGCAGGCTTAATTCTGTAACCGATCAAGCCACCAACCTGATACTCGAGTTGAGATCCCGTATCCCATCCGCCGACGTCACCCAGGATAGTGACCCCAATCTTAGGTGTGAGAAAGACCTGAATTCGTCCGCCCACAACCGGGTCCACGAAATTCGTTGAACCATTGAAATTGAGGCCGAGAAGAGATGGATTGAAGTTCAAGGTCTCTCCAAGGTGCCAGTAGCGGATTCCCGCCAAAGCATCAACCTTGATCATCTTTTCGTTGATTAGCCGAAAGCCTATTTTCGGAGTCAAGAGAAATTCGGTGGCGTGGATGTTGGCGCTGGCCGCATTCAGTGGCGGGAACGGGATCGCGTTGTCGGCCCCCAGCCTGATCCACATCATGTCGAGTGAAGTGACGATCCTCTTATGGCGAGCTTCTACTGCCCCCATGATTCCAAAACGAAAATGGGATAGAAGATCGCCGGGGCTCGCGCTGAAACCCAGGCCGTTGCCGTTCGGTCCCACAACGGTGCCGTGGACTCCCGGAAACCACAGGTACGGACTCACCGCTAAATGCCACCCGTCATCTGGCACGGTCTTGGCAGCCTGCGGCGGAGGTGCATCGGCGGGATCGCCGCTTGTTGGCTGATCAGTGGAGACAGAGTCTGTGACCACGGAAGCTGGAGTAACCCATGGTTTAAGCGCGTTGGTATCAAAGGGGTGCTCATCGTCCGAAGACACAACGCTCGCTTGAGCGCGGCACGGAGCAATAGCTCCAAACAAGAAAAAGCTGAAAACCAATGTGCTGGATATTGCCGTGGATACAAAACTTTTGCTTGAGGCCATCAAGTGTTCCTTTGTATTTGCAAGTCTCGGCGCGAACCCCTAGTCACGATTCCGATTAATCGCGCCAATCGCACTCGGTCCAAGAAGGATGCGGGGCACTGAGGCACCGCGAGAACTGTCAAAAGTAACAGTCCCGCCTCCGGCTCTCATTGACGACTTCTGCGAGCGACTGTTAGTTTTGGCAGTACGCGCGCGTCTGCGATTGGCTCAGCATTGGACGTGACCGAATCGAAGCCTCTTAGCGGTCAGACGATCTCCCACTATTGCGTCCTGGAAAAACTTGGCGGTGGTGGCATGGGAGTGGTCTATCGTGCCGAAGACTTAACTCTCCACAGGTTTGTTGCACTGAAGTTCCTTCCTGACCATCTGTCTCGCGACCCGCAAATGCTCGAACGCTTTCGACGGGAAGCGCAAGCCGCCTCTGCTCTGAACCATCCGAATATCTGCACGATCTATTCGATTGGTGAAGAAAATGGGCAAACCTTCATGGCGATGGAGATGCTCGAAGGGGAGCCGTTGAACCGTCTCATCGCTGCCGGTCAGTTCGAGATGGAGACGTTGCTGGATTTGAGCATCGAGATTGCAGATGCTCTCGAAGCTGCGCACGCCGAAGGCATCGTTCATCGCGACATCAAGCCCGCCAATATTTTTGTAACCAAGCGCGGTCACGCCAAGATTTTGGATTTTGGGCTGGCGAAGGTGACGCCAGGGAAGCGCAAGTTTGCTTCAGTAGGCCGAGCTGAATACGAAGACACATTGGGCGCAAGTGCAGACCACTTGACTAGTCCGGGGACTTCTCTCGGCACGGTGTATTACATGTCGCCGGAGCAAGTGCGAGCGAAGGAATTGGACGCACGGACGGACATATTTTCGTTCGGTGTAGTCCTGTATGAAATGGCTACGGGAACCATGCCATTTCGGGGAGAAAGCTCGGGCGTAATTGCCGAAGCTATCTTGAATCGTACTCCTCCAGCTCCCGTTCGACTCAATCCTGCCGTTCCACAGAAACTTGAACACATTATTAGCAGAGCGATGGAAAAGGACATCAACCTCCGTTACCAGAATGTGGCCGACATGCGGGCCGAACTAAAACTCCTCAAGCGAGACAGTGATCCGGGCCGAGTGCTCGTAACGGAAGAAGGTCTCGTCGGACTGCCTCCAGCAAGCGGGCTGCGCTTCGGCGAAAGTAACAGGGAAGCGTTTTCGCAAGCAGCAACGAAAGGGCCAGGACGGCGCACGCGCTGGGAACTTTTTATTCCCTTGACCCTGCTCCTGATTGCAATCCTCACCGCTGGCGGCGTTTATTGGCGTTCGCGGTCCGCAGTCAAACTGACGGACAAAGATACGCTCGTGCTGGCTGACTTTGAGAACAAGACCGAGGATCCGGTCTTTGACGGCACGCTTCGTGAGGGCTTAGCGGTGCAGTTGCAACAGTCACCGTTTCTAGCCTTATTGCCAGGGCCAGAAGTGCGGCGGACATTGCAATTGATGGGACGCCCAGGTGATGTTCGTATCACGCCAGAAATGGCCCGAGAAATCTGCGAACGCGAAGGTCTGAAGGCATACATCTCGGGGAAAATCGCTCCGATTGGGAGCCACTACGTTCTCACTCTCGTGGCAGCCGATGGTCACAGTGGCTCGATGCTGGCACACGAACAGGAAGAGGCGGTAAGCAAGGAAGAAGTGCTAAAAGCGCTCTCTCAAGCGGCTAAACGGCTGCGTCAAAAGCTAGGAGAATCGCTCAGTTCGATCGCCAAATACGATGCTACCGTGGAGCAAGCCACCACCCGTTCGCTAGCCGCGCTGCAAGCCTACACCCTAGGACAAAAAATGATGACCGTGCGTGGCGACTACACCGCGGCGGTCCAACAATTGGGGCAGGCCATTAACCTTGACCCAAGCTTCGCTATGGCTTATGCCCTCAGGGGAACGGCCTACCACAATCTCGGAGAAAAAAAACTCGCGGCGGAGAGCACCACGAAAAGCTTCGAACTCCGCGAGCACGTCAGCGACCGCGAGAAATATTATATCGAGTCTCACTACTATCATTACGTCACCGGGAACTTGGAGGATGTTCGCAAAGTCTACGAACTCTGGGCACAGACCTATCCGCGAGACTTGGTGCCGCACGCCAACCTGGGAGTGGTTTACCAGAGCCTCGGGCAATATGAGAAGGGTCTTGAGGAATTCCATAACGCTCTGCGGATAGCCCCCGATGATGCTTTAACTTACAGTAACATCGTGATTTCCCATATCTGCCTGAATCAATTGCAAGAGGCTGAGGCTACTGCCAAAGAAGCGCAGGCAAAGAAATTGGATTCTACAGATCTTCATCTCTATCAGTATGAGATCGGCTTTTTGAAACAAGATACAGTCGAGCCGGCGCTGCAGATAAAGTGGGCAACCGGCAAGCCGGGGCCGGAAAGTCTGCTTCTGTACTTTGAAGCTAATTCCGCCGCCTATTCCGGCCAAATTAGCAAGTCCTTGGAACTTTTCCATAAGGCGCAGGCCTCTGCTGAGCTTGCTGGAGAGAAGGATAGGGCGGCAGACACCGAAGCTAGTGCGGCTCTTTACGAAGCGCTCTTCGGGAATACGGCAGAAGCTCGAAAACATGCCGCGGCGGCAAATGCGCAATCGATCGGAAAGGATGGTGAGTTTGTGGCGGCGCTGGCGTTGGCATTGGCCGGCGACTCTTCCGCGGCTCAAGGGATCGTGGACGATCTAACCAAGCGTTTCCCCGAGGATACGATTGTGAAATTCAATTACCTCCCAACTATCCGCGCTCAACTCGCGCTAAAACGAAACGACGGCGCCAAGGCCGTTGAGAATTTAGAAGCCGCCGTACCCTACGAACTCGGTCTCGCCGGCGGCACCACGTTCTCTGCCAACATTTATCCAGTTTATCTTCGAGGGCAAGCCTATCTCGCCGCGCATCAAGGCATTCAAGCCATGGCGGAGTTTCAGAAGATTCTCGATCATCCCGGTGTTGTGCTAAACGAACCAATCGGCGCGCTGGCACATCTCGGTCTCGCCCGTTCCTGTGTTTTGCAGGGCAATACAGCAAAAGCGCGAACAGCTTATCAGGATTTTCTTGCGCTCTGGAAAGGCGCCGACCCGGACGTTCCTATCTTCATCGCCGCCAAATCCGAAAGTGCACGCCTGCAATAGTGGCCCTGTAACCTAACCAATCCACTTATCACTTGTTTTGTCCCGCCTCCGCTGGGAAGAGTAATCCTCGGGCAAGCACACCGCATCCGCTTGAGCGGATATCCAGAGATTCGGCCCACGCTCTCGGGTTGCGAAAGCATGGGCCGCGCCATGCGGTGGTCATCGGGCGGAAATGGGAAGTTGATTCTTCAATCGACGGTGATGCGAGTAGCGGCTACTGTTCCCTTTACCTCTGCTATTGGCTTTCCGACGCCGACGGCGTCGTAGCTGGGAGGCCAGAGTTTGAAATCGAACACTCCTTTATAGGTTTTTCCGTCGGGCGCGACCGTGTTCGTTTCGTCGTCGGTGAAGATGGCCGAGAGGCTGCCGTCCGAGTTGAACATTAAACCAATGTGGTGCAGCTTGACGGTGCCTTTGCCCAAGTCCTTCCAGACGCCGTAGCAGATATTCCCGCCGGCGGGTGGAACGAATGCATTTTCAAATTCAGTTCCATCCGCGTGCCAGGTCTTGAAGGATTCAAGGAACGGGAATGGGGTGGTGGGATAAGGCCCTCCGGGAGGGAAATTCTCATCGTAATTTGCAGTCAAATTCACATGCCACAGACCTACGATGGTGGCATGCTCGTCCCACTCCCCGTCCGCGTGGGGGCTGGCGTACGGAATTGCGGGGATGGATCCAGCTCCCGCTTTGTAAGGAAAGGCACAACCACCGGCCTTGGTGTCGGCAGCGGTAAACAACAGCCCTAAAGCGATCAATGCCCCAAGAGCGAAAAACCGCCGGCTCCAAAGAGCTTGAGATACATTCTTTCGATTCATTGTTTCTCTCCTTCGAGTTTTGCCTCAATCTCATTGCGCTCCATGCTTGGCGTCCGGAACGACCCCCAAGTGGAAATGCTGGGGCAGAATGCGGAAACACGGGCAGCTGTACAATGCGCTGCCCATCACTTTCTGTTCAATTCTTGAGCATCAGCTAACACCATCGTGTGTAAGGACTTATCATTTATAACCTAGTATGATTAGGAATCGACGCTGGCTTTGATGATCTGCTAGCATCACGCCATTTCCTCAGACTACTGTGAGAGTGACCAAATGTCCTCTTCGGTCGACAAATCAGAACGAGCATCGGGTGGCAACTCCCACCGAATGGCCTTCGACCGTTTTGAACTGGACCTGCGCTCGGGGGAATTGCGCAAGGACGGACGAAAAATCCGATTGCAGGCGCAGCCTTTTCAGTTGTTGGCATTGCTGATCGAGAATGCCGGAGAAGTAGTGACGCGGGACGAAGTGTGTCGCGCCCTATGGCAGGCGGACACCTTTGTTGACTTCGATCACAGTGTGTCCGCCGCAGTGAACAAGATTCGCGAGGCGCTCGGTGATTCGGTGGAAAAGCCGCGGTTCGTAGAGACGCTACCGAAGCGCGGCTATCGATTCATCGGAAAGATCAAGCCTGAAGCGCCGGTGGTAATCGCGGTTGCGAAGCCGCAGCAATCTGTGGAACTTGTGCCCGTCCCTGCGGCAAAAGCCTGGACGAGTCGGAAATGGACCCTTGGCTCGGTAGCCGCAGCCGTCATGGTAGCTGCCGCGGTTCTATTCAACTGGCCATTTCGCAAATCAGGCAATTCCCAGCCGATGACAGTTGTCCCCTTTACTTCCTACCCGGGCCGGGAGACCGCTCCTTCGTTTTCGCCAGATGGCTCAAGGATTGCTTTCTCCTGGGATAACGGCACAAGGAGCCGCTCGGGAGGGCCGGGGTTTGATTTGTATGTAAAAGCAATTGGCAGTGAAACGGTGCTACGGTTAACCAACCATCCTTCCGAATGGATCAGTTCGACGTGGTCCGCCGACGGCACGCAGATTGCTTTTCATCGTCTGGCTGCTGACGACACTGGCATCTACGTTGTGCCCGCATTGGGCGGACCGGAACGCAAACTCCTCGCCACCCATATACCGTACTCTGTTGCCGCGCCCATCAGTTGGTCCCCCGACGGGAAATGGCTCGCCTTTTCCGATACCGAAAACGGACGACCCGACGGCCGCGCCTTCCTGCTCAACATGGAGACTCTCGAATCTCACGAGTTTCCCCATGATCCGTCCTGCAATCACGAGGGAGCCTTAACGTTCTCGCATAGCGGGCAGGAACTGGCCATGTGCTGTGTCCATAACACGAGTTCCTTCGAGTACTTGGTTACCGATCTTCAGGGAAAATCCAAACGATCGCTGACCACGCGGCACGAATTTCCACACGGACTAGCTTGGAGCGGCGATGATAAGTCGCTCATTGTGGCAGGGGCAAATGCGTTGGGCGACGAATTCTATGTAATCCGCGTGGGCGATGGCGAGGTGCACGAACTGTCGGTCGCAGCAGGAGATTGGCCAACGATTTCTCGCGATGGGCACAAATTGGCCTTCAGCCTGGCCGACCACCGCGTGAACATCTGGAGAAAAGACCTGGAACATCCTGAAGCCCCGGCGGTCCAGATGTTGGTGTCCACCCGGCAACAAAACAACAGCCAATATTCTCCCGACGGCAAACATGTGGTCTTCGATTCGGCTCGCTCGGGAACCTGGAGCGTTTGGGTGGCCGACGCCGATGGCGGCAATCTCGTTCAGATTTCGCACGAAGGGCCAGCCGGTTCCCCCCGCTGGTCGCCTGATTCGCAGAAAATTACGTTCGTGATGACAGAACTCAGCGGTCTTGCGGGCGTGTACACGGCGGATATATCGGATCGTGTTGCGCACAAACTGAAAACCAATGTTGGGAAGGCGGACCATCCATACTGGTCGCACGACGGAAAGTGGATCTATTTTCGCGGCTCCGAAGGCGTTGGTCATCAGCTCTACCGTTGCCCTGTGGAGGGAGGTGACGCCACACTTCTTGCGGGATCACTGGACCTCGTCACTTCCATCGAGTCTTCCGACGGCAAGGCGCTTTACTTTCCATCGAGAATTGCCAACCCGAACATCATGATGCTTGCGCTGGACCACTCCGGTGCGACGCCCCAGGAAGTTTCCGGCATGCCGAAAATAACTTATTTTTCTCAGTGGACGCTCGTGCACGACGGAATCTACTTCGCCCCTCATGACAGCCCACGGAGCATTTGCTTTTTCGATTTCGCTACCAGGCACACCCGCGAAATCTTCAAAGCCGATAAAGACCTGGGCGATGGCATGTCCGTCTCTCCCGATGGCCGCTACATGCTCTACTCACAAATCGACCAAAGTAACGCCAACATCATGATTGCGAATTACTTCCACTAACCGATCATCTGCAGGATAAAGAGGAGCAGCTCACACAATTGGTGCTGCCCTAGGTAAAGTTAAATCCCCTTAAGTCGGCTTGTCGGAAGTGATCGCGATTGTTTGGCGAAGCGGAGGTGGGCTCCGCGGGCACGCAACCATGCCGAGGGATAGCTTGGCGGGCGTATTAGGATTTTCTCACGCTTTGGAAAGACGCCGATCCTGACATCCCTATCTTCATAGCCGCCAAATCCGAAAGTGCCAAAGTGCAATAGTGGTCTGCGGCCTACCCAATTAATTCCTGATGGCCGACCAACCGGAAGTCGTCGCTCAGTGGCTCGCATCGAGGATCAGTTACAGCAGTGACGCGAAGCGTGGATAGCTTCCCACCCTTCCCTCGCAATGAGCGGCACGAGGGCCAAAGCCGCGATCGGGTCTGCCCACGGCGCGTGAAAGATCAGGTTTGCCAAGAGTCCCGCCAAAGCGATCAGTGACAAGTAGCCACAAAGAGCGGATTCGGTTGCATCTGCTCTTAATGATGCACTCGCAACTTGAGTTGCCAGTTTCCGTTTCTGACTTGCCAGCCAAGGCATACCGATGGCTGCCACAATCAACAGGATGATCCCAGCGAAGCTGGGGTGGGGTTCGCGATTTCCTAGAAGAGACAATCCAGAGCTGACGATAACGAAGACGGCGACAAAGAAGAGCGAACCTCCGGCCACCCGAGCAGCCAACTTTTCGGCCAGCTCAGAATCGGGTTTGGAACGAAATCGCCAAAGTACAATGATCGCCGAGAATAGTTCAATGGCGCTGTCGCCGCCGAATCCTAGCAGAGCGGGGCTTCTTGCCGTCCAAGCCGCAACAAGCGCCACGACCGCTTCTATACTCATCCAGACAATCGTTAAGACCTGTAGACGGACAACACGACGCAGTAAATCTGAAGCCGGACGTACTGCTGTAATAGACATTTGAACTCGTATCTCACTTCTCGGAGCCGATGGTGTCCGAGGACGTTTTATCGTCGGCAACTTCAGATGCAACCGCTGAGTCAAACGTGCCCTGTGCACGCAACCCTTTGGTGATCACAATTTCAAAACTCCAGGCGCAATTGAAACGCGATCATACGGGGTGTGCTATCACCGCCCAACCCAACGCCGAGTAGGCCGGTCGGGGGAGAAGTCGTGTAAGTAAGCGCACCAAACCCAGTCTGCGTGCTAGGCTTCCCCGGAATGCCAGCCAGCACCATGCTCGGAAGACCAAAATTCGGATGGTTGAATACGTTGAAGAACTGGACGTCAAATCTGAGCTTCAACTGCTCAGTTAAGGGGAAAAATTTGGATAGGTAGAAGTCGTTCCATGTGAAATTGGGGCCGCGCAGCGCGTTCCGACCGAGGTTCTCGAATTGACAGTTCTTGGGGCTGTTGCCACCAAAGCACGCCCCAGCACTCGGGTCCACAGTAGAGACGAAAGCAGCGGGATTGAGCCACTGAACCGTGCCTGGTTGTGTGACACCTGGAATGGGATTGTGTTCATAGAGCGGAACGCCTGGTACAACGCTTGCGAATTGGGGCCCACTACCGTTCACGATCCCATTTCCATTTGCTGAATAGGGCGTGCTCAGGACGGAGAATGGAATCCCACTGTGCCAAAACACCGTTCCCGACACCTGCCAACCGTTCAGAGCGTAACCTAGAAGATGATTCTGGACCTTGACCGGGAATTGATAGACATATTGAGCATTGAGATTGTGCCGGATGTCGTAGTCGCAGGGACCATAGTCGCGAGCTAAGTCTCCGGGGAGCGGGGACAGGATTCCTCCTGCCGAGAACTGTAGGAATCCACCGTTAGAGACGGTGTCCATGCAACGGCTCCAGGTGTAGTTGATTTGCCCCATTAGGCCGTGACCCATGCGCTTCATGGCGGTAATTTGCAATCCGTTGTAGTGACTGTTCGCGCCGGTAGATAATTGTGTGACCGCCCCGAATCGGGGATCGGTGGATTGCCCATAAGGAAACGGCGCAAAGCATCCCGCGCAGACAGTTTGATAGCCGTTCACTTGGGTGAGATAAGGCTGGTTCACCGCGCGAGTGCCAACGTATTGGGCACGAATGTTTCCCGTAGATCCTAACTGCTGTTCCAGGCCGAGACTCCACTCCATGAAGTAGGGCGCGTGGAGTTCTCCTTCGGGGACGGCCGTGATGGCTACCGGAGGAAGGCAGGTCGTGGGATTCGCTTGAAGGGACGCGCAGGAAAGCTGGCCTGATGCAAATCCCGAACTGAATGTCTGGTTGGCAGCCACCGTAGCATCAATCGCGCTGTCTGGGACTCCCGGTGCGATGGTTGTACCTCCCACTGTTCCAAGAAGTCCACCCTGAAAAGTATTCACATAAGGTGGGTTGACGCCGACCACGTCGGCAATACTCCCGGGCAAAATATCGCTGAAGAGTCCAAACCCCGCACGCAGCACGGTCTTGGGTTCGAGCTGCCAGGCGATGGCGGTTCTTGGTTGCAGGATCGCCAGAGGCGTCGAGGAAAACACGTTACCGAGACCGGTCTGAATCGCGGCGTTCAGCGGCTGATTCACATCGTGCGAAATGGAATCGAAAGAGCCATGAAGGCGGGCAATTTGCTCGTGGGGATTCAGCGGGTTCGAATTGAACGTGTCGCGAACGCCGAACGTCCACGTCAACTTCTGGGTCAATTTCCATGTGTCCTGCGCATATACGTCGAGATTCAGGAAGTTGAAAGGTTGGTTGGCTGAAGTCGGAAAAGTTTCCGACGCCGTGGAAGCCACTCCGTAAATGAATTGCGGCAGCGTGGTGTAGGTCACCGTCGGGACCGAACCCTCGCCGAAGTCATAATCATTCAGGCGAAGAATCCGGATGTTGGTGCCGAATCGCAACTCGTGCGCGCCATGGCTCCAAGCCAGGTTGTCATTGATGAAGAATCGGGAAGCTCGTCTTCCCTGAACCCAGGTATTGTCGAGCCCACCGAGGGTAGTGAATGGAGCATTCGCTCCGCTGCCTTGCAAGACGATGGGAAACGCGGAAAGAGTCTTCTGAAAATCCGCGGGTCCGAATAAGCTTTCGTACCACGAAAATGCCGGGTTGAAATAGTTCACAATATTCTGTGAAAACACGTGGGTATAACCTGCTGCGAACGAGTACAGCGGCTGAGGAGAAGTGGAGTCGAACAACGGATTGATCGGATCGGTATAGGCAGCTTGCACGCCGGTATCGGCCTGGAAGCGAAACCAGATTGTATTCTTTTCACTGAGGTTGTAGTCGATGCGGGCCGTCTGGACCTGTTCATGATCATCACTGGAGTGCGAGACGCTCTGGCGATTGGCGCAGCCATTCCCGTCATTTGCAATGCCAGGAGCCACGCCGCCGACATCGAACGGGCAGCCAAGTACCGCGAGAGGCGTTCCATTGGTATTTCCGTAAAGCGAAAACAACTTCTGATAGAACGGTACAGATTGCGGAGACGGCTGATAGACCGACCCAGTGACGGAATCGGTTCCACCCACAGGAAGTTGCTGCAAAACGTAATTCTGAAATGCCGGAGTCGGCACGGTAGTGGCTGTGACGATGGGTAGTGCAATGCGAACCCACTCGCTATCAAAAAAGAAAAACAGTTTGTCGTGGACAAGCGGACCGCCCACACTGCCGCCGAAGTGGTTCACAGTGGAACGCGGCTTGTGATTTCCCGGAGTAGCATTCGTAAAGTAGTTGGCCGCGTTAAACTTTGAGCCATTCCACAATTCATAGAGGTTTCCGTGGAACTGGTTCGAGCCCGATTTTGTAACGTAATTGACCTGAGAGGCTCCATAACGCCCCTGATCGACAGCGTAGGACAGAGTATTGACCGTCACTTCCGATATCGAATTCAGTCCGAGGACAAGGTTGGTTGAAAGTCCACTATTTAAATTCGTGAGCGGGTCGTTCGTTTCAAGTCCGTCGACGATGTAACCGTTGGAGAGTGCGGGCAGACCGTTGAATTCCACGTTTCCGTACCCATTTGAGCCCCCAACGAAATCATTGCCGCTGCCTGCAGTGTTGATGAGCGCGCCTGCGGCAAATTGAATGGGATAGGTTAAATCGCCGCCTGGGTTGGGAAGATCTTCGAGCGCGCGTGTGTTGAGAGTCGTTGATGTATTCGCATTCTCGGGGTTAAGAATCGGCGTTTCGCTACTTATCTGAACGGTCTGCTTTGACTGTGCGACCTTGAGTATGAAATCGACAGTTTGCTTCTGGCCCAAGGCCGCAGATACAGCGACCTTCTGCTCTGATTCAAAGCCTTCTGCTTCCACGTCGACCGAGTACGCACCGGGCTTGAGTTGTGGGAAGTGGAACCGCCCCGAGTCGTCCGTTCTTACGCTGCGCTTTAGACCAATCTCTCTATTTGTGATGGTCACCGCGGCGCCGGGCACTGCCGCACCGGTTGCATCGCTCACTTGGCCGATGATCGCGCTGGTAGTTTCACCCTGGGAGAAGGTTGCCTCAGGCAAGATAAAATGAAACCACCCGACAAAAACAAAAATCGAAAGAGCCGAGCGCAGCATAGTTGTGGATCCGGTTCCGTTCAGCTAGACGGTACGCAGAGTTAACCTTACTTAATATCTGATATTAATGCAAGTAAATAAAGTACGAGAGAACGAAATCCAATTAGCCGGCGAGCTTCGGTAGGGTCAATCCGCGATTGTGCTTGGAGGACGGGCCGTCCGTATCGGCGCCTTGAAAATTCCTGCGCGAAGGGCGGAATACTCACTTAAAGAGAGCGCACTCTTTCCATTCAAGCTGAACCAACACACTTTTCGTATTGAGCTTCCTCGTTACCGGCCGAGGTGCTCAAGGGCCGTCCGAAGCGCCGTGTCGGAGATCCTAATTACTCCGACGTAGGGATTGTACAGCTCCAAGATCAGGAAGATGGCAAAAGAGACCGATATCGCGGAAACGAGAAAGGTAACGACTACGGTCGCATTCAGAGGCGAGAAGAGGCCGAAGCTAATAAAAAGCGCAGTAAGCCAGAAAATCAAAACCATCAGCATTGGTACGGAGCCCGAACGGGTTCTCTGTTCAAACATTAACCAGCGTGTTTGCCCGAGGTTCATCACAATGTTTAACGCCTGAGATTGAATCGAGCGTTGCGCATCGGTCTTCGGCGAAAGTGACTGAATGTCATCGTATAAGGCTTCTGAGCTGGCGGAAGCCTGTGCCGGTAGGGAAAAATCAGCGGGGTCATTCGACCACATCTGGTCGATGGCGTTTACCACGGAGTTGCGCAGCTGATCTCGAGCTTCTTTCGACTCCGGGCCGTAATGCGACAGGACCCGATCCAGCAAGATCACCTTACTGGACATATCCGTGAGTTCGTTCTTCTGAGTGTCGTATGAGTTCTTGGCGGAAGCGATCAACATACCTAGGACGAGCGCTGACATCGTCGAAACCAGCGCCATTGCTATCTTCACAGCATCTTTTGAATCGGCATTCATGTGGTGCTGGGGCAAAATGGTCCGAATCCGCATGCCGAGCAAAGCACCTCCAAAAGCGAATGCGAACGTAATCGAGCTGATTGTGATGGAGCTCATGCTGATCCTGCTCACTCTCTCAACGTGAAGGTGATCAAGCGCGCTGGCTGTTTTCCTGGCCCTCTCGAAGATGAATCACGGATTGAGCCTGACAGCATGAGGGCGAGGCCAATCGACGTCCACTGTAAGTTCTACTGAGCCTCTCCATATTGCTTTCGACTGCAGACTCCCATGCACCCTCACCAGACGCCGAGAATACCGAACAATCCAACTACTTGTCCGGCAGACGAGTAATGGGATCCGAGAGAGCGCATGTTCCCGTTCTCCAGAGCATCCTGCGTGAGGTCATCACTGGTATTTTTACCAGTGTTCCGGCGTGCCCCATTCGGTGTGGTATACGAGAAACGAGCAGCAGCCGGCCGCGCTGGTGCTGGCTTAATCCAGCTGTCCGCGGCCGTTGGATTCTGGCTGTTCAAGCCCAGCTGGAATCTTTGAGCTCCTTCCGCCAGCCGCATACTTGCGCAGGAGCGAGAAAAAGAGGTAGAACCTCCAAGCAATGCAGTTCAAACCAATGGTCGGCGGGCTCGTATCTCCCCCAGTTTTCAGACTGTTCGGGAGAGCTTCGCGCCTCGTTCGTTGCTCGGCCCAGATTGCCGTGATGGCGCGAACCATGCTAGTTGTCTTGGGCCTCTCAACGCTCAGCGCCGCCCAATCCAATGAGCCCAAGCGAGTCTTGATCCTTTCGCAGGAAGATCTCACCTGGCCCGCGTATCGCCTGATCGATGAAAATGCGCGCACCACTCTGCGCGCGGGGTCACCGGAAGGGATTCTAATTTTCAGCGAGCACCTGGACCGTGTCCATTTCCCTGATCCGCAATTTCAAGAGCAACAAACGGCTTGGATTCAGCAAAAATACGCGAGCGCCCATCTCGATCTAGTTATTGGAGTCGCAGACGTTCCGACGGACATCTTTCCAGGAGTACCCGCCCTGCACGTAGCCACAGACCCTTTGAAAGCACATCCTGCTCCATCCGCATCTTCAAAGGAAGTCACCACTATTTGGATCGAGCTTGATGCGCGCAAAACTCTGGAAGCCGCGCGGCGACTCCAGCCTGGTCTGCGTCAAGTGGTGGTTATCGGAAGCTCCTCCCCCACAGGAAAGAATCTAGTAGATCAGGTTCGCGAACAAATCAGCAGTGAACCCGAGCATTTGCCGGTGATTGATCTGACGAGTTTCACGCTGCCAGAGATTTACGAGAAAGTGGCAGCTCTGGGACCAGAGAGCGTGGTGCTCTATGTGAGTTTCGCCCGCGATGCGCAGGGACGCCAATTCACAAGCGCGGAAGTCATGTCCAAAATCATCACTGTTTCCAAACCCCCTGTGTACGTTGTGCTCGAGACTAACGTTGGCTCGGGGGCCGTCGGAGGGTACGTAACCAGTTTTGCCGAGTTAGGCGAGCAAGCCGGGGAAATGGGACTTCAATTGCTCGCGGGCAAACACCCCGAAGACGCAGTCGCACGTAGTGAGTATCTCTTTGACTGGCGTCAGCTTCGTCGTTGGAACATTTCAGAGTCCAGTCTCCCTACAGGCAGCATTGTTCTGTTCCGCCAGCGCACCGTTTGGGAAACTTACAAGTGGTACATTCTGGCGGCTATTCTACTTTGTGTTTTGGAGACAATGCTCCTGCTTAGCCTATTACGGCAACGAGGGGCAAAGAAGAAAGTCGAAGCCTCTTTGATCGAGCGTCTCACTTTTGAAGAGTTTCTTTCCGATCTCTCGACAAAGTTTATCAGCCTCCCGGAAGACCAGGTTGATATGAATATAGAGCAAGGGCTTGGCCGGATCGCTGAGTTTCTGAAAATGGATCGAGTCACCCTCTTCGAATTTTCCGCAGACAGGACGGAATTGAAGTCGGCCTTTTCCTGGGCAGGTGGAGGAGTTGCTCCTGCTCCTGGCCTCGTAAAAGCAGCTGATCTACCCTGGTGGAGAGTCCGTCTTCTTGCCGGTGAGGTGTCCTTTGTTACCGACGGAAAATCATTGCCGGGGGAAGCAGTCCCGGAGCAGGAATATTTCCGCAGAATGGGCATCATGTCGGCCGCGACAATCCCGCTAAAGGTGGGCGGTGAGATCAATGGCGCCATATCGTTTGTAAGTACAAAGCATCGAGTGAACTGGACTCAGGATTTGCTGAATCGCGTCAGGGTTCTGGGCGAAGTATTCTGGAATGCGCTGCAACGGAGACGTTCGATGCAAGCCGTGCTCGCCACTCAAGCAGTGCTGCGAGAAAGTGAAGAACGGTTTCGTTTGGTTGCAAATTCCGCTCCAGTACTCATCTGGATGTCAGGCACAGACAAACTCTGCACTTTTTTCAATCAGGGCTGGTTGAGTTTCACAGGCCGAACCATGGAACAGGAATTGGGAGAAGGATGGATCATTGGAGTGCATCCCGAGGATGTCCAACACTGTCTCAGAACCTACTCCGCCTCGTTTGAGGCACGCGTCCGATTCGAGGTGGAATACCGGCTGCGACGGTTCGATGGAGAGTACCGGTGGATTGTGGATTATGGGACTCCCAGGTTTGAACCAGATGGAACTTTCTGCGGCTACATTGGCTCGGCCGTTGACATTACAGAGCGGAAGTCCTCCGAAGAATCCCTTCACAGTTTGAGCGGACGCCTGATCAACGCTCAGGAGCAAGAACGTGCACGCATTGCCAGGGAACTCCACGATGACTTCAGCCAACGCTTGGCTCTTCTCGGTATTAGCCTCGGACAGCTATGGGAAGAGCTCCCGGAATCGCAAACCGAGCAACGAACCGGCGTCCTGGAAATACTGAAGGGAACCAAGGAAATGTCGTCGGACCTTCATTCTCTCTCTCATCAGTTGCATTCCAGCAAACTGGAGCTTGTTGGTCTGGTGTCAGCGCTCAGTGGACTTTGTAAAGAAATGGGTGAGAAGTACAAACTTGAAATTCATTTCACAAAGAGTGGAACGCTCCCCAAGTTCACCAAGGATGTGGAACTGTGTTTATTTCGAGTCACCCAAGAGGCGCTTAGCAATGTGGTTAAACACAGCCAGTCGGAGCGCGCGCAGGTAGACCTTGGCGCGAACCCAATGGGCGTTAGCCTCCGTATTACGGATGCCGGCAAGGGTTTTGAACCTGACTTGAGCAATCCGGAGGCCGGCATCGGATTGGTAGGCATGCGGGAAAGGCTACGGCTTGTGGGCGGAAGGCTGTCTGTAAAGTCGGAACTCCTGCACGGAACAGAAATTTTAGCCGAGGTGCCTTCGGCTACTCGGCAATTGACGCACAGGTGAGAGCACGGCTGTGGAAAACTAAGACTTGGGTTCTCGCGCGCTGCTGCTGCGAACAACTGCACCGTAACGGGACTACTGTGAATCGAAAAAATCTTCGAGCTTGTGCAATACGGCACACTAAGCAGCGGATGATCGCGGCCTAGGTCCGGTCATTTATCTTTCCCCTAGTAATTTCTGCCAATAGCCAGCCGCTTCCTTTACGTGGATAGTGGGCACAGAGGATTTGCACGCGGCTAAGGAAATGTGCTCCCGGTCGGAGACAGCTCTGAAAGCCCAGGTTAGCCTGGAACCCGGTGCGAGTGGTAAGGCCAGGCCAACCACACAGGTTGAAGTACCCATGAGTCTGCGACGGGTGATATTGGCGGATGATCTCGCTCTCGTATTGAGGGCTGAGTCTGCGTTGTTGCGGGAGATCTTCGATATCGTCGCCATGGTTTCTGACGGCCACGCCGCCTTGGAAGCAATCCTAGAACATGAACCTGAACTAGCCGTCTTGGATATCTCCATGCCAGGCATGAATGGGATAGACGTAGCCAGTGAGGCCAGGAGGCGCGGCAATAAGACGAGGATCGTATTTCTGACCGTTCATGAGGACGCTGATATTTTGGCTGCATGCCTTTCTGTGGGCGGACTAGGCTACGTTATCAAAGTTTATATGAACAACGACTTGATTCCGGCGATCAATGCGGCGCTCGGCGGTCGCGTATTTGTCTCTCGTTTCTCCTAGCAGATGGGGACGTTCGTGAGCAGATGGCATCCTGAGAGATCTCCTTGGCGGTCGGCAATTAAATATCAAATAAAACTTCTTCGGCGGGCAGGGAAGTAGGGTTGGTAACTGGGAGTTCATGTTTTCCGCCGATGTACGGTTGAGCTGTCTTCTACGCTGCTGATGATCCGGGCTGATGGATGACTGTCCCTCGCTACCCCTCTCCCTACGAATTTTGTAAGCGTTGCTGATAAAGGACTTAGGATTTGTGTGGGTGGTGGAGTGCCGGGCTAAAGCCCGGCGCTACGTTTACCTGGTGCGTTCGCGCGTTGGTTGGGTTACCAGGGTTTGCCGTCGATGGTGAGGCGATGGGTGTGGTCGAAGTGGACAGCGTAGGGCTCGCGGATTGGCGCGCCCGGTTGGCGTCGGGGTTGCGATGGTGGTGGAGCGGCTGGCGGGGCGGTGTTGGGTTGGGCGGTTTGTGTTGAAGGGGGAGTGGCGGCGGTTGGGAGTTGGGTCTCGTCGATGGTCGATGGGGCGAGATCGAGGCAGGGTCCTTCGCTACGCCCAGGATGACAGGCTGGTGGTGTCGGCGCGGTGGGTTGCGATTGGGTCGCGTTGGTGCGGTCGGGGAAGATGGAACGGGCGATGTTTAGGGCTGCTTGGGTTTCGGCGGGGGTGGGGCGGGTTGACGAGGAAGTTGGAGGCGGCGCGGTGGGTGGTGCCGACGTCGCGGCCGCAGTCGGTGGCGTGGGCGATGGGGTTTGGTTTGGGCGATTGGGTTGAGTTGGCGCATCGGGCCGGGCACTTCGAGGCTCCCTTCGTTCCTCAGGGCAAGCAGGGTAAACAAGCCCGGCCCCTACAGGTGTTGACGGGGCATGCTGAGCCGGGGGAGTGGGAGGCGCGGGGTGCACGTCGTCGGCGTCAGTTTCGGGATCGTCCTCAGGTTCGGGATTGTCATCGAATTCATCCTCGGATTCGTCCTCGGGATCTGTGTCGGCGGCGTTGGGGTCTGGCGGGTAGAGATAGTCGTGGTTGGAGGTGACGGAGGTGTGGATGGCGTCGCGCCATCCGTCGGTGCCGAAGGCGTTGATGTATTCATGTTGGGCCAGGCGGGTGGACTGCATCAGGGTTTGGAACATATAGGCAACGGTGCGGGCGATGCGGGGTTTGATTTGGCCACGGATTATGGCCGGGATTAGGCGGCCGACGGCGGAGTTTAGGTCGTTTGCGGAGAGGTAGTCGCCGGAGAAGAAATAGGCTAGCTCTTTAGCTAGTTTTTCAGCGGTTTGGGATTGGGATTCTTTTTGGGCGTGGTAGAAACAGAAATGCGGGTGGCTGCTGATGCGTGGGGTGCGGCAGCGGCGGCCATCTTCATATGAGAATAGACAGAGGGATATGCGGTCCTTGGCGGTTAGCGAAGGCATGGTGTCTCCTTGATTTAGTTTTTGAGATTTGGGAAAGCGAAAAGCGAAATACGAAAAGCGAAAAAGAAAGAGCACAGCCAGGATTCATCGCACAAAGCGCGATGGAGAAGCGTTTGGCTGTGCCACCAAACATGGGCCTAAAAACAGAAACGCCTCGCTGGTGGCGAGGCGTAGTACTGAACGGGAATATTATATCGCAGCTATGTTACGAAGCAAACTGAAAAGTTCGGGCTTAACGAGATAAGGGTCAAAACCCCAAAGCCTTAAGAACTCCTACAACGGATGGCTGCGGTACTTCATCTGGCGCGCGCTCAACCTGTCCGGGAGGCAAGTCAACCCGCTGCTGCCATCGTCCGTCGTTCATTATTCGGGGGATCTGATGCGAGCGATGCTAGTTCGGATTTAGGAACGGTAAACTGCGAAAAACCGCAATCCATGCAGACTAGAGCTTTTTGGAGTACCAAGACGCTGGCATTGTCTAGATTTTCGAGACCGGTGCGGTGGACCATCATCTCAACGGAATATTCTACTTGGTTAGCTGAAGCGCATATAGGACAAGCCATAAACCCTCCGCGTTCTTAGACGAACGCACCAAGACACAGCTATCGCCACTTCGCGGGAAGAGTATACAAGTGAAAAGAATCTGACTGTGCAAAATTGAACAGCGAGCTTGGGTAGTTCTCTCCGCATTTCTGACAACACCGTAATCGGCGCAAGCGAGATGTCTCGGTACTTTTACCAGTTGTGGAGCGGCGGTGGTAGTCGGAATATGGCCCCCGCCTCAACAGGCGTCGTGTTGTTCGGCACGGCGATCGGCCAGCATTGCGTTTCCATCTTTGGAAAATGGAATTGGAGGATTTAAATGAAATTCAGAAGTTTATTGCTCGTTGTTGCAACGATTTTTTCCGTTCTGGCACTAGCAGCGGCGCCACAAGCCTCCGCGCAGGAGAAGAAACCCAACATTCTTGTGATCATGGGTGACGACGTTGGCTGGTTTAACATCGGTGCCTATCATCGCGGCATCATGTCGGGCAAGACGCCGAACCTTGACAAGCTCGCGGCGGCCGGCATGATGTTCACGGACTATTACGCCGAAGCTAGCTGCACCGCTGGGCGCGCTAATTTCATCACGGGGGAAATCCCTCTTCGCACTGGGTTGACCACGGTTGGTCAGGCGGGTGCGGACGTTGGACTACCAGATCAAGCCGCTACCATCGCTAGCGCCCTGAAAGTGCAGGGTTACGAGACCTACCAATTTGGCAAAAATCACCTCGGCGATTTAAATAAATATCTCCCGTGCCTCCACGGATTCGACGAATTTTTTGGCTACCTATATCACCTCGACGCCATGTCTGATCCCTATTGGTTCGACTATCCCCAAGACTGGATCGATAAGACCGGACCGCGAAATCTGACGCACTGCTGGGCTAGCGACACTAACGACCCAACAACCATGCCCCGGTGGGGCGTAGTGGGCAAACAGAAGATTGAAGACGAAGGCCCCTTGCCTCCTTTCCCGAACATGACTGACATGCAGAATTGGCAAAAAGGCAAGCCAGCCAAGTACGACATGGAAACCTTTGACGAAGTCCTGGTGGGGAACACCGCCGGCGCTATGGATAAGGCCAAGAAGGACGGCAAGCCTTTCTTCATCTGGCACAACACCACTCGCATGCACGTCTTCACCTATCTGCCTCCCAAATATCAGGCGATGATGAATTCCAAGGATAACTACAACCTGGAAGAGGCTGGCATGGCTCAGATGGACGACAGCATCGGTGCCATTCTTAAGCATCTCGACGACATCGGCGAAGCCGACAACACGATAGTTATTTTCACCACCGACAACGGCGCCGAAGTGTTTACTTGGCCCGATGGGGGGATGACTCCTTACCGCGCCACGAAGGGCACCGTTTTCGAAGGCGGGTTTCGTGTTCCCGCCATCATCCGCTGGCCCGGACACGTAAAGCCCGGCTCCGTCGAGAACGGAATCTTTTCCGGGCTCGACTGGTTCCCAACGCTTCTGGCCGCTGCCGGCAATCCCAATATCACCGACCAGCTCCTTAAGGGCGTGAAGCTCGGCGACCGCACCTACAAAAACCACCTGGACGGATATAACCAGCTGGCGTTATTGAACGGGACCGGTCCATCCGCGCGCCATGAGCTATTCTACTTTGGCGGACCTCAACTCGGCGCCATTCGCATCGATGACTTCAAGTTTCAATTCATCCAGCAGCCTTGGGGTTGGCCCGGCGAGAAAGTCACCACCGACATGCCGACGATCGTGAATCTGCGGCAGGATCCCTTCGAACGCACGCCGTCCATCCGAGGCGAGAGTCTGAATGAGATGGGTGGTGGCTACATGAATGACTTCTATGCGCGCGAGTTCTGGCGCTTCGTCGTCGTTCAGCAGACAGTGGGCAAGCTCGCCATGACGGCCATCGACTATCCTCCGATGCAGGATCCGGCTTCCTTCAACTTGGAGGCCATCAAGGCCAAAATCCAAGAAATGATCAAAGCTCACGAAGGGCAGTAGCAGAATTTTCAACCGGTGGGCGGCTCGCAAGGGCCGCCTACCAATTTTGTAACTAGTTAGAGCGCTGCAATTTTTCCGCAGAAATCTGCAGATTTACTTTGCGTTTCTCAGCAAAGTGGCTCCTTCCATTGCCATAGAGTGTTCCCACCTAGCCATGATTTCTTAGGAAGAGAAGTTCTGGTAATTCCATTCGGTTGATCGAGAAGAGTCTTGATCGCCTGCCGCGAATTGCTTGGCGGTGCAGTTTTTCCATGCCTAGTGGCTCGCTCCGCCAAAACGGAGGCGGGTAATTGAGTGTCACTTTTGACAGGTTACAGCCCCCGAGGACAAGGGCAGTATCACGCAGCCTCGCGGTTTGTTGCGCCATTCAGCGAAGAATCGCCTGCGGATTTAATGGTCGAGTGACGAGAAGGAAGAGGAGGACGTTAATGAAGTGTATCGGAAGAGCTGGCTTGGTTTTTGCAGTGTTTCTCGCGGTTTTTGGGTTAGCGGGACCCCAGCCGGCCTCAGCGCAGGCAAAGAAACCTAACATTCTTGTGATCATGGGCGATGACATTGGAATAACGAACATCGGAGTCTATAGCCACTGGATGATGGCCGGTAAGACGCCAAACCTCGACAAACTCGCCAAGGAAGGCATGTTGTTCACTGACTATTACGCCGAAGCGAGCTGTACGGCGGGTCGCGCGAACTTCATCATGGGTGAACTGCCCATTCGCACGGGTATGACCACGGTCGGCCAAGCTGGTGCGCCGATCGGGATCCCGGCGGAAGCCGTCACAATCGCTACTGTACTGAAAGCGCAGGGCTATGCGACTGGCCAGTTTGGCAAGAACCATCTAGGTGACAAGAATGAATTCCTGCCCACCGTGCACGGCTTCGATGAATTCTTCGGCTATCTGTATCATCTGGACGCCATGGAAGACCCGTTTCACCCCAACTATCCGCAGAACCTCTTGAATGTCGTTGGGCCGCGCAACCTTGTTCATTCCTGGGCGACCACTAGCGATGACGCAACCGAAATGCCGCGCTGGGGCAAGATCGGCAAGCAGAAGATCCAAGATGAAGGGCCGTTGCCGCCACACCCCACGAACGGGATCAAGTACAACATGGAGACAGTGGACGACACGATCCGGGACCTTTCCCTCGCGTTTATTGATAAGGCCAAGGCCGATGGCAAGCCGTTCTTTGTGTGGCTGAACCCGACGCGCATGCACGTCGTCACGCACCTCTCGCCGAAATACACGGCGATGATGAATTCGGAGAATGGTTGGAGCATCGAAGAAGCCGGCATGGCGCAGTTGGATGACGACATCGGCCTCGTAATGCAGCACCTGAAGGACGCGGGGCTAGACGACAACACGATTGTCGTTTTCACCACGGACAACGGGACCGAAACGTTCACCTGGCCCGATGGCGGGACCACGCCGTTCGCGCAAGCGAAAGGAACGGTCATGGAAGGCGGTTTCCGCGTCCCATGCATCGTGCGCTGGCCCGGCCATGTCCCGGCAGATTCCGTGCAGAACGGCATCATGTCCGGATTGGACTGGTTGCCTACATTCGCCGCCCTCGCCGGAAACCCGAACATCACTGCGGATTTGCTCAAAGGGGTGAAGATCGGCGACCGAACTTACAAGAACCATCTCGACGGCTACGATCAGACTGCCATGCTTACCGGCAAAGGACCGTCCACGCGCCACGAAATCTTCTATCTTGGCGAAAGCACGATTGGCGCGGTGCGCATTGATGACTACAAGTACCGCTTCATCGATCAGCCTCAAGGCTGGCTGGGAGTCAAAAATCATCCGGACGTGCCGTCGATTATCAATCTGCGGCTCGATCCGTACGAGAGAATGAGCTTTCCAGAAGACCTGACGAGGAATGGGTCGCTGATGTCTTTCGGCGATTGGTACATGTATCAATTCTGGCGTTTTATTTTCGTTCAGCAAAAGATGGGACAGGAAATCCAAACCTTCCTGGAATTCCCGCCAATGCAACGCGGCGCGAGCTTCAACCTCGATGCCCTGAAAGCCGAAATGGCCGCCAAGATGGCGCAGGCGGAAGCAGCGGCTAAAGGTCCCAGTAACTAACAGAAACCAATGTCACGGCGGGCGGTTCGAAAGGGCCGCCCTCCGGTTCTGCGAGTAATGAGTCGAGTTAGCGGGCATTGGGCAGACTCCGACCTAAGAATTCAGGAATGGAGAAATGGATGGCAAGCAGAACAGTGGCGGCGATCGCTGCTGTGGTGGAGATGACCGCCGGTCTTGCTCTCACCGTTAATCCTAGCTTCGTCGTTCATTTGTTGATAGGCAGCGCGCTTTCTGATGGCGGCATTGCGATAGGTAGAGTTGGAGGATTTGGGCTTCTATCCCTCGGTCTGGCGTGTTGGCCGAACAGGAGAGTTGCAAACGCGCAGGCTATTTCGGGCCTGTTTATTTACAACCTGCTCGCAACGCTTTATATCGGCTTTCTCGGGGTTGCCGGAGGTTTCGCCGGCTACCTGCTGTGGCCAGCGTGCGTTCTACATGCTGTCCTGGCCTTCCTGCTGGCGCGTCCAGTCTATCGAGCAGTTCGCCGGCAAGGCTTGGGCGCCGAAGTACAAAACGTCAGCAACGCTCCTCCAAAATGAAGCGAATGTACAAGACGATTTGGCGATGGGCATTGCTCTTCTGTTTTGCGTGCTTGCCTGCTCGCGCGCAAGATACGCAATTCATACCGGAAACTGATGCATATCTCAAATTGAATTCTGCTGTCCGGACCTTTTTGCAGGCCAAGGACGATCGGGACGGCGGCGATTCGACGCAACTTGCGATAGGTCCAAGCTTTCAGTTCTATCTGAAACCACTGATAACGCTTAAACGTGTAACGACATTTGATCTGGACGATTCGAAGTCGAGAGCGCTGGTTCTGGAAATTGGGTACCGCTATATCGCCGCGCCGAATACTCCCGGCGAAAATCGGATGATCGTTGCCGTTACTTCGAACTTTCCGCTCAGATATGGCTTTCACATGTCGGACCGGAACCGCGCGGATCTCGACTGGAAAAGCGGCAGTTTCACATGGCGCTATCGGAATCGATTAACGCTGGAGAGAACTTTTGCGATTCATTCCTATCATCTTATTCCGTATGTTTCGGCTGAACTATTTTATGAGAGTCAGTACAGCAAGATAAGCACCACTTCGATCTATGCGGGCAGCTTGTTTCCCGTGGGCAAACACGTTGAATTCAATCCCTATTACGAGCACGACAACAACACGGGCAAACATCCGAATAAACAAGTGGAATCGGTGGGGCTCGCCGCGTATTTTTTCTTTTCTGTGGAGAAGAAATAAATTGTGGAACTGGATCGGGTCAGAG
The DNA here is from genome assembly GCA_963740015.1 of uncultured Acidobacteriota bacterium. GTDB lineage: Bacteria > Acidobacteriota > Terriglobia > Acidiferrales > UBA7541 > Acidiferrum. Next base: position 101,150 of record CAVUCM010000063.1, read on the forward strand.
TCGTGAGGTGAATAGGGGCGATCACATGACTACGATATGGTTCTTGATCGCAAATTGAATCAGCTCGGCGGTCGACTTGACGGCGAGTTCTTCCATTGTGCGATATTTATGGAAAGCAACTGTTCTCGGAGTGACGTGAAGAACGTCAGCAATTTCCTTCATGGACTTACCCTCAGCCAGGAGCTGCACGACTTCGCATTGCCGCGGCGTCAGTGATTTGGCCCGCTGCCTGCCGCGCGGGTCGCGAATGAAACTGTCCTCCATCCCCTTGGAGATTTGTGGCGTGACGTAAGTCTTTCCCTTGAGCGCTTGTTGAATGGCGTGGAGCAATTCGGAGGAAGCCGATGTCTTCAGCAAGAAGCCGGAGGCCCCGGCACGCATGGCTTCGACGGCCAGGTCAGGATCCTCGTGCATGGTCAGAAAGATCAGTTTAACGGTCGGCAACTTGGTCTTGAGCTGGCGAGCGGCTTCGAGGCCATTCAAAAGTGGCATGCCGATGTCGAGCAAAATCACGTCGGGCTTGAGAGCCGCAGCGGCGTCCAAGAGAGCGCGACCGTCGGCTACAGTTGCCACGATCTCATAATGGGATTCCAAAAGCTTTCGGAAGGCTTCGACCAGAATTTTGTGATCATCCGCAAGAATTACTCTTGGAAGCTTCATCGTACCCTCCGAACCTAACCCAAAACCAAGCACTGTGACCGGCAGTGACCTGGCACCCAATCCAAAGCGAGACAGCTATTGTAAGACGCCCCCCAGGTACTTCATGTGTCCAAGAGAATAGCATTTTTTGGTTCGATGTTGTGCACTTCCACAAAATTGGCCAGATCACGTATCCCCGGTCACTTTGGTAGGGACTGAGGGCCATTTGGAAGCTTGTCTGGGCCCATTAACCTCGAAAAACATCCAGAGCAAGAACAAAAGCTGGTATTTCTGCCAGTATGCACTTCAGGACTAAAACGGTAGTTATGATTGGAGGTGCTCCTTAAATGGTTGGCCGGAGTCTAAGGCTAATGAGCGCGCACCGAGACTGCAAAGCCTCCTGTACCTCGGATATTCAGCTGCTATTCAAGGAGATTCGTCTATGCCCGCCACGGGAATTGCGGCCCTACCTGCGGGCTTGAAGTCACGACTGTTTGACGGATTCGCGCAGCGTGATCTGGCGATCATCCACGCAGCGGCGACTGAACGACGACTCCTCGCCAATACTATAATCACAAACCAAGGAACCCCTGCAGAGCACTTGTTTCTCTTGACGAGCGGCCGCGCAAGATATTTTTTCATCACAGAAGAAGGTCAGAAGACTCTGCTTCTTTGGCTACCAGAAGGGGAGATCATCGGCGGCGCAACGTTTCTACCTAAAGCTTACAATTATCCCCTTAGCTCCGAAACGGTAAAAGATAGTTCGGTTTTGGTATGGGGCCGTACCGCCCTTCGAAACCTTACAGCTCAGTATCCAAGATTGCTTGAGAACGCACTCTTAATGGCGTCTGACTATTTGACTTGGTATTTGGCCGATCACGTAGCTCTAACTTGCAATACGGCTCGGCAAAGACTCGCCCAGGTTCTGATGCGCTTGGCCGGAGTTATTGGACAGAAAGTCCACGGCGGAGTTGAATTTGACGCGACAAATGAAGAGTTAGCCAGCGCAGCGAACATCACCCCGTTTACGGCAAGCCGCCTGATCAGCGAGTGGCAAGCGAACCGCGCCATTGCAAAGCGACGCGGCAAGATCCTCCTGCGGTCTGCCGAGCGCCTGTTCCTAAACGTAGTTTGAATCCTGCTACGAATTGCTGACTTGCCGCCGTATTTCCTGTTTGTTTTTGGGCAATCTCAGAGTTGCGTCCAAGCAACGACAGAATCCATCGAGCGTGCGAATCTTACGAGCTGCTCCATCAACTCGGACGCGGTAAAGAGATGGCGAAAGGTATGAACGTTGAAACTGTGCAGGAATTGCAGGTGTCGTTAGTACGTATTCTCATTGTGGATGATTTTGATCTGTGGAGGGGTTTTGTCGTCTCACGATTGCGAGAACGGCCCGACCTTGAGGTCGTTGGAGTGGCATCGGATGGGTTGCAGGCTGTGCAGAAAGCGGAAGAATTGCAGCCGGATTTGATTTTGTTGGATATGATGCTGCCAAAGCTGAATGGCATCGAAGCTGCTCGACAAATTAAGAGGGTGGCACCGCTAACGAAGATAATCTTCGTCAGCTCGGAATCTGATATAGATTCGGTCCGGACTGCTTTCGAGGCAGGCGGGTCGGGGTATGTGTCGAAAATGGAGGCTGCGGAAGGACTGTTGGCCGGGGTCGAGTCGGTACTTCGTGGGGAGCGATTTGTCAGTCCCGGAATAGCGGATTCTGACAGTGTGACAAACGCTCAGGAGTCAAACTCAGAAGACGAACCGACGGCTACGTGAACAGATTGCGGTAGGCTGGGGAACGGGCAGTTAAGAACGGCGTTTGCCGCAGCAGCTAATTCTGTCAAACTAACGGGACTGAGAAACTTTTAGCGCAAGCTCGGGTTAGGTAAGTCCAGGAACACATAAATTGAGTTTTGAATGTCGCTAGTCCGAATTCTTATCGTGGATGACTTTGACCCTTGGCGGGAATTTGTCGTTCTACATTTAAATGACCAGCCTTCCATGCGCGTACTTGGGTTTGCATCGGATGGGTTGGAAGGTCTTCAGAAGGCGGAAGAACTTCAACCCGATCTGATCTTGCTTGATATCAGCCTCCCAAAGTTAAACGGCATAGAACTAGCTCGAAGAGTTCGAAGGCTTGTTCCCAAGGCAAAAATACTGTTCTTGAGTTCAAATGCCGATCCGGATGTGATACGGGCTGCTTTGTGCGCGGGCGGAGCAGGTTATGTGCTCAAGATGGACGCGGGGGGATCGCTTTTGGACGCAATGGAAGCTGTTCTTCTCGGCAAGCAGTTTGTGAGTCGCAGCCTTATGGGGATTGAAGACCTAACCAACGCCGAAGAACCGGAGTTGAACCGAGATTGACTGTTACTTTTGACAGTTAACCGCTAATTCTGCACCCTCCTATACTCCTCCTGCTTCCGACTGATCTTTCAAGAAAGCGCATTCAAATGCTGCCTCTAAAGTGTCCGACCATCTGACTATTCAATGGATGCGAGTCATATTCAAACTCGCCTTGACGGTTGTGCTCGCCGCTTGTTCTTTAAGCGCGGCGCACGCGCAGGATCTTGCGCCTCGGGCCTATGTGATAACGCCGGTGCATTCCAACGCGATTACGATCACCTGGGCGTTCTTCGACGGGGGCGTAAACTTCAACGGCACTATTCCGGTCACTAACGCCACGGGTACCTACTATATATCGATCATCAACTACTACCACTCCATGAGTTTTTTTGGCCGCTCGGCAAATTTTACTGTTTTGCTGCCCTATGCAGTGGGAAATTTCGAAGGCGACCTCGCGGGGCAACATAGATCGTTATACCGTTCGGGCCTCGCCGATTCCAGCTTTCGGTTTTCCGTAAACCTTACGGGCGGGCCGGCGATGGAGCCGAGAGAAATGGCCAAGTGGAAGCAAAAAAGATTACTGGGCGTGAGTCTAAGAGTGGTTGCGCCGACCGGACAATATAGCAGCACGAAACTGATCAACTGGGGCGCCAACCGGTGGGCTTTCAAGCCGGAAATTGGATATTCCGAACGCCGGGGACACTGGTTGCTCGATGGCTATGCTGGGGGATGGTTTTACACTACAAACCAGTCGTTTTTTACCGGCGGCGCGATAGGCCAACCGCAGAGCGAATCGCCGATCCTTTCGCTGGAAGGGCATTTGAGTTACGACTTGAAGCCGCGCTTTTGGCTTTCGCTAGACGGTAACTTCTGGTGGGGCGGCATTACCAGCTTAAGCGGAATACAGAACCTAGCGACGAAACAAATCGGCTCGCGCATCGGAGGGACGGTTTCCATCCCGCTCAGCAAACATCAAGCCATCAAAGCCAGCTACAGCAATGGCACATATATTAGCTTCGGCGGAAACTATCAGAACGTTTCTGTGGGGTGGCAGTATTCCTGGTTGGGCAGGCCGAATTAGAATCCTACCCGACTGAAAATGAATTCAAATAGCACTAAACGAAGGCTGCCCACGCCCTGGTGACTTTCTTTTAAGTGCCAGCAATACCTTTATTTTGGAGGATCCTGACTACCACCCGGCGGTTGTCAGCCTGTCCTTCTGCGGTCGTGTCGGGTGCCACCTGCCTGCTTGTGCCCATGGCGCCGGGAGACAGAATGTTTGTCAACGGAATCTGGGCATTTTGTTCGAGGAAGTCGGTGACATTTTCGGCGCGCTCAGTGCTGAGTTTCTGGTTTAGAGCCGCACTGCCGACCTTGGAAGCGTAGCCTTTCACTTGAATGAGGTAAGCATTGATACCCTTAGCCTGTTGAGCCAACGCCATGAGTTGTGGTTTGTACTGGTCCTCGACTATTACCTTGTCGTTTCCAAAAAGAACTGTAACCTCACCCAGAATGTTGTACTCACCAAGCTCGCCGAAGCGCTTATTGGCAGCTTCAATGGCAGCCTTGTTCGCCGCAAGTTCCGCCGCATGCTCGGCACTCACTTTTTGTTCTTCCTGGATTTGTGCCTGTTGCTGCTGGATTTGCTGCTCTTGCTGCTTCATCTGCTGCTGTTGTTGTTGGATTTGTTGGTCGGCAGGAGTCAAGCCCGCCTGGATGTCTTGGGCAGTCTTGAGGTCCGAACCATGGAAAATAACGCTGTCGGCAACCAGTTGGTTTTGGGCATTCATGGACCCTTTCACCTCGACCGACAGTCCAGGAACTAGAGCGGTCATGGCTAGGTGCTTTTTCCGAAATGCTCCCTCAGGCTCCAAAACTTGCGTAGCAGCCGTCAGGACTACGGTGACAGTCTCGGAATTTTGAGACTGAACAGTCATGGTGGCGCCACTCCTTCCATTAATCACACCTTTCACCTGGGTGCTTTGCGCGGCAGCTACGCCACTAAGAACCAGAGGCGCTAGCAAACCCAGAATCATTCTTAGGACGATTGTTAGCTTCTTTCTTTCATTCATCTTTCAGCCATCCTCTTTCTATGGCATCCGCGGCGGGGTGCGTATGCCCGAGTGCAACATATAGTGTGTATGGAACGATTCGGCTTTCTTTGTGTTCCGACACCTAATGCATATTCGGGGCAAGGAGGGGAGCAGCGATACTGTCAATACTTACACCGCCTAGCTTATGTTGCGTTGGAAGACGAAGGCGATGACGATTGGCCGGATTTCCGCCCATGTGGAATTTCAAGCTTTTGACTTACAAGGCAAGTGGATTTACTTCCGAGTTGCCCCTGATACGTCCAGGAGCGACGTGAGGCGCGGAGATCGCTTCCTACAAGCCAACTTCTCGTTATCGAATCCCCGAGGCTCGTTTCAATGAGGTTTTGCATTTCACTGACGAATGCTGCGCGTACCCACTCAGGGGAAGTTCGCTACCTTTGGCGTCACGCGAGGATGTATCGCGGTGGCTTCGCCCGTGTCGTTGATCACATGGGTGATCACACCGTTATCGCCTAGAGCCACGGTGATCATGTCATGGAACCGTACCTGCGGGCGCTTCGGCGTCTCGATTGCCCGGGTCAGCTCGACATCCGGATGGATGAAGACGCTGTACACGCCCAGTCCCCACGCCTCATGCGTTGTCACTCCATCCGCCACTTTGTACGAGGCCCAGCCGTTCACTCCCGGCGTACTCGTATAGCTCGCCTGGTTCGGAGGATCGTAAGGAATCTCGGACTGATAAAAATAGGTTCGTCCGCCATTTCCGTTCCACAGAACCTGGAATTGCTGGTGATGCTCCACAAACAGGCCATAGATCGTGACCTGGTTTCCATTCACCACCAGCCCGTTTTCGCTGGTATTCAGCTCCCAGCCCACTCCTGCGCCGTGGTCCGCTCTCCAGATCCACGTGTGGTCCACCAGTGTGTCGTTGCTGTTGATCCTCAAATTCACCTTGGCCCGGCCCACGCCCGCGCCACCCACGCGAAAGAAAACATCGTGCAGTGCGATCGGGTCGTCCGCATGACGTGCCCGGCTTCCCTCTGGCCCCACCTCCAGCAGCACCGGAGACTCGCTCGGCCCCGCATCGAAGAGCAGCCCGGCAATCTCGATCCCGTCCTCATCGGTCGTCGTCATCGCCGCCGTGCCCTTCATCGGACGTAGCGTCGCAAACCCGAGCCCCAGCACCACTACATGCGGCCGTGTCACGCGAATCGGAGCGGCCAGTTCATAGATTCCTGGCGTCAGAATCAGGTTCTTGCCCAGGGCAAGCTGCGCGTTGATCGTCTCCGCCGTATCTACATCCGGGCGCGCAATGTAAAACCGCGTAATCGGAATTGTCTCTCCCGGCGTTTCCCCGCCGCGCCACGTGATCCCGACGCTATCGCTGTACTGTTTCGGGACCCGCACGCTGAATTCGCCCGCGGCATTCGTTTGCAGAAACGGTTTCTCGCGCACCACCGGCGTATGCGCCACCTTCGTGTACGGCGGCGAGGGCCATGCGCCATCCGGCGGATGCACGACACCGACAAACACCATGTTCCAGTTCGCACCCGTCCAACTCTTCCAGTCGCAATTGCGCGAGATCCATTGCTGCTGGCTGCCGGAGTCGACATTTCCATCCACCAGCGAATCCGACATCCAGCCGCCGCTTGCCCAGCCGCGATTCTGGTGCAGCACCAAGTCGCCGCGCACATGCACTCGCCGAAGCGACACCGCCTGCGAAACGGCCCACTGCATCGTGCCCCCGGCCGGTTTCATCGAGAGCCCTTCCGCAGCTCTCCAGAAAGTGGTCGTCGCATTGTTGTGCTCAAGATTCGCATCCACATGCACGTTGCCCGCAATGCGCGTTACATCGGGCGACGCCCCAAGTCCTATCACTTCCGTGTAAAAGCCTACCGGCACGTCCACCGAATAGTCTCCCGGCAGGAATAGCAGAGCGTTCCGCTGCTGTCCAAACTCGTTGTGCTGCTGCGTCGAATACACCGCATCGATCTGCTTCTGGATCGCTTGCGATGACATCGACGGATCGAAGATCATTACATTGGGTCCGAAGTCCGGCTTCGCGCCCTTCGCGGCAGGTGTCGGTAGAGCCGTCGTCAGCCGCCGGACATTGCCCTCCTGCTGCGCGTTCAACGACAAGAACGAGAAGGAAGAAAGTAGAAGGATACAAGAGAAAAACAGGGACAATCTCAGCTTCATGCGGACTCCGGCTTACGATCTTTTTCGGGAGGCAAACAATTGTCCTAATAAGAAACAACAGCCGTACCACAATTCGCTAAGGATAAACGATGAGCGGCAATGCGACAATTCGGGAGTCGGGATGCCGCCGTGATATAGGAACTCTCGAGTCGAATAGGTGTACGAAGTCAATGGGGTCCAGGGGCTCTTCCTCGGTATAGCAGCCCGGCATGACAGAGCTCCGCATTGGCACGGGCGCCTGGGTCATTTATTTCTTGTCACTGAAACATAAGAGATGGGAGCGGAGGTCTTGATGCGGTTTGGCCTGCACGCTCCCTGTCTTTCGGAACGATCACTAGAATTTGAAAAAGTGGGCAACCTTCTTTCCGGCCTCCTCCGTATAGTAGACCGTCACTTTGGCGCTCTTCTCGGTGTCTTTGCCGACGTCCTTGCCCACGTCTTTGCTGGCACTGCCCGTGTACTCGAACGTCTTTTCTGTCCCATCTGCGGTCTTCACGACCACGGTTTTTGTGCCTTCGTCGATTTTTGTAATCGTGCCCTTGGTAACCTTCAAGCTGTCCTTGCCGACCTTGCCGATTTCCACGCCGGTTTCTTCAGCGCCTTTGCCTGTCGTACGAACCACGACTTCCGTTCCTTTCTTGAAGCCGTCGAAGCCTTCTTTCGTTCCCTTATACGTGGTATCGCCTGTGACCTTGATCGCGTGTTCCGTGCCATCGGCGCTCTTCACTACCACGGTCTTCGTGGCGCTATCCACTTTCGTCACCGTCCCGTGGACAACTGTTGCCACATCATCCGCCATACAAATGAACGCCAAGAGAACCATGCAAACGGCCATATAACTCATTTTTTTCATGTTGTTTCTTCTCTCCTCATGATTGATACATTCAAGAATCTATTCAAATCGTTCACAACTTCTAAGCTGAATCCGGCCTGTTCCTCAGAAGGAATACTCCAGTCCGACGATGGCCCCCTTTTGAGTCAAGCGGACACCGATACGTTTGGAGCTGTCGTTGTTGTCCACAACGAGACGCGACCCAAGCTGATAGCCCGCGTTCAGGCTGAGATTCTTGGTTAGAGTCACCCCAATCGTGCCGGTTGTCGAGACAAAATTGCCATAACCCCCGAGATACATCCCGTATACGTTGCCTTCCACAAAAAGTCTGGAAGAGTTCAACAAGTACAATCGGAATTCGGGTCCCGCGACGGGAATCGGAGCCAGCAGGGACGCGCTCGCGGATACTGCCCCTTGTTGCGTTCCGTTGACGATCTGGGCAGCGGCGCTGATCTTTGCTGACGAATCAAACAAATCGACCTGGACCGCGATTCCAAGGTGCCCGCGCTTTCGGCGGATAATATCGTACTGGTAGCCTGGGGCGATGAGAACGGCATGAAGATCGCTTTGGGTAACCAAACTGGCTTCAAATGTCTGGCCTTGGAAGATGAATGTACGGCTGAGTGTCGTTTGCCGGCCGGTATCGAACGGGCTGCCTGCGACGTAGAAATGGTTCTTGCGGGTAAACTTCCAGTCAAACTTGCCGGCAAATGTCGAGTACGTGTCGAAACCCAAGTCTTTTTGTAAATCAACGGATGCGCTGTCACCGGAGACGGAGCCTTGGATGTTTCCCGATGGATTTGAATAAAACCAAAAGGCGTCGATCCGAACTTTATAGTCATCAAAGTCGTCGTTCTGCTGAGCGCGAAGCGGTGTGGAAAGCGTCAGGAGGAGGATGAATGCTATCGGTATGGCACCCCGAAGCGATTTCAACTTCCGGAGACTTCTGGCGTCAATCGACATCTGTTTTCCTCTCGCTAGAAAGTAAAAGACTATGATCTGGGGCTGATCGAATCGCAGCGGCCCTGTTTGGAGACCCCGCGTCATCTTCCGTTTTTGTTTTGTATAGTTACTCACCCGCGTGACTAAAGGTCTTCACGCTTCCGCCCGGCCTCCGTCGTGGTCTGCAAGGACGCGACGATACTTCCCCAACCGTCGCTCGGCAGCAACTGTCAAAAGTGACGGTCTATCTGGCTTCCTCGGTAGGGATTAAGACGACGCTCAAATGTTCTGCGAGTCAGCAGAGCAGAAGTGATGACCTTAGTGCATGGAGGAAATTGGTCTAACTCTTGATAAGCGCCATTACCCGGAAGTGACCGACTTGCAGCGCTTAGCTCATGTTGCGTTGGAAGACGAAGGCGATGATGATTGGCGCAGGCGTGGGCTGTCCCTTAAACGTTGCCGCATTGAATTTCCAGGTTTTGATGGCGCTGATGGCCTGTTGGGTGAGGGTTGGCACGTCGTTGATTACGCGAATTTGTTTGGGTTGGCCCGAGCTGCCTATAGTCACGTCAAGCACGACGGTTCCTTGGGCTACGCTGTTCGCTGGGTACTTTGCGAATGAAGCCAAATTGATCTGCGGTGGCGTGAATTGCGCGGCGTCCGGATTCGTTGGCTGCGCAGGGGCGAGAACCAAACTTTGGTATGCCGCGCCTCCCGCTGGGTTGAAGACATTAAAGATGACGGTTAGAGAAATTTCTGAAGGGACAGGATTGCCTTTCCGTGTGGCAGGCCTGAAGGTCCAGAGCTGAACGGAATCCTGGACGGCGCTGGTCAACGGCGGAGTGTCGCGCAAAGGCTGCATGTTCTGGATTTGTGCGTTGCTGCCCAGGCTGAGGAGGAGAGATACGGCCCCCGTCGCTTGGGTATTTACGGGGTAGGCGATGTTGCTGGCGCTCAGAACGTCGGGAGGCGCATATTCTGGAATCTTGCCGGCGCCAGATCGAACAGGTGTCACCAGGAGAATTGCCAAGAGAATCGCTCGAACAGGCAGGGAGAAGCACAGTTTCATGTTCATTGCGGTTGGAGTCCTCAACGATGGGTCAACGATAGCAGAAAAGAAACGGCAATCTCCCACGCTCTCCGCCTGCCTTCGTGCGATCGCTTATGTGGATATAAACCGGTCAACTCCGCGGGGAACACTCGATCAGGCACCCTCGGCTTTCACCTTAGGCATGTCATCTCCGTGTGATCTGCCTAAATATTTAATCAGCAGAACATTGTTGCCCTTCTCGTCGAAGATGAGCTCATCGACGAGTGATCTGGCAACCAGGACACCGTAGCCACCGGCGCGCATGCCGTGTTCTTCACGGTAATTAGCGTGCTGTATCGGATCCTCTGGAGGATTGGACAAGGCGCTGTGGCGAATTTCATCCAGCGAAAAGCCCTCTCCGGGGTCTTTAACGCGGCACATAACCATGTGCCGAGAGCGAACATAAGAGATTTCAACAAATTTATCGGGATCGAAATTCGCGCCATGCTCGATCGCGTTCATGAGTATTTCGCGGAATGCGGTTGCGACATCGTCTCGTTCGGCGTCGGGAAGATCAGCGATCTCATTAATGAACTGCACCAAGCGTTCGGCGGTTCTCATATCGCAGCTTGCCGCGAGACGAATCCAGTTGGGAGTGGCTGAGAGAACCTCGATGCCTTCATCCCAACAGGGGCCTTCGGCAGCAGAACGAATCATGCTGGCGAGCGATTCCGGCGAGAAGGGGCGGGAGAAAAAACTGAAAGCGCGCTCGCGCATAGAGGCGATAACATCAGCCGGTGTTGCCTGGTCCGTGAGAATGATGAGCTTGGTATGCGGCCGAACGCGCCGGATCATACGCAGGAGCTCTACATCTTGCTTGCCCGAGGTTTTTTCACTCGTAAGGATAAGGTCACACGGGGTCGTTTCCGCCCAAGCCAGCGCAGCAAGATTATTGGAAACGTGGCGGATAGACCATGCATTGGGCACCAGCGTGTTGGTGACTACCTCGTCGACTTCGGGGTTCGCGTCGACAACCAGCGCGGTTCTAACGGGGACCGGTCGATTCGCGACATGTGGCAGGGCGTTCATACAGTGCGAATACGCGGACTTTAGAGGACTTGAAGTTTGAAGACTATTGTCAGAAATACCAGATGTTAATGGACCTTAATAAGAGCGGCAGCGAGGGGGCGCTCCGCCAATGGACATAGCTACCGTGGGAACCTCGAAGGTTAGCGCGACTTACTGACAGGAACCATCGTCCACAAATTGGCCGCTGGCAGCCATTGCGGCCAAGGAGTGTCCACAGTTGACGATTTTTTGGTTCAAAGCATCATTCGTGAGAGCGTCGGGGGCGATGTAATCAAGCGATTGGCGCGCGGCGACGTAATTGCTGCTCAGCGTCTTCATGTTTTCGAACTCGTTGTTTAGCAACTGCGCGGCACTCTGATCAGAATCTGTGGAAGCTGCAACTGTTGCCAATCTAAGACCCGCCTGGGCTTGGATGCGATATCCGGATAGCCAACTCTCAGCCAACGGGAATCCATTTTGAATGGCGTTAGCGAGGGCGCTGTGCCATTCCCTGACGAGGGACATTGCTTCAATGCCTGCCTTGAGGAAAGCTTTGGAGAATCCCGGATTTGCTGGCGCGGGCGCACTTGCTGGAGTTGTTGCGCTTGTTGAAGCCGTTGCTGCAGAGGGCGTGGTAGCAGAACTCGGCAACGTTAGCGTGATCTGGTTTCCACTAAAGCTCAGAGAGCCATTCGCAACTCGTGCCAAGGTTTCGAGGTCAACATAGGACCGTCCGTTCATCTGAACGACGGTCACTTGTCCCAGTTGACCGTTAAGAACAAGGATGCGAGTCTGCTGCGTTGATGCCTGACAGAGGGCAAGGACTGGCAAAACTAGGAGCATCGTCAGTATCAGCGGTGCCAAAGATCTTCTATTTCGCATGTTGGACTCCTATTGGGGTGGCCGGGCTTTTCCAGCATACCTTAGGGGACACGCAGAGAGCGGTGCCAGTCTGAAGAGGAAGGGAAGTTTGCCGGTGGTTAGGGCACGAGCCGATCGGAGTGGAGGGAGCCAGCTCCAATCGGCCTATGCGCGTTTATGGTTCTACTCTCCAATACTCGAGGGAGAGAACTCTGTTTGCCAACTAGGCTCTCGGGGTAGCAAGCCGTGACATGGTGCCACGAATCGCCATTGTTGCTAGAGAGAGTCCGCAGAAGAGCACTCCAAGCAACCCGATAAGCGGCAGTTCGCTCGCTGTCTTGGGAAGCTTCGTGGGAGCCGGTTCGGGAGCGGCTGCTGCTGTTTCTACTGGAGCAGGCGCTGGCGCCGGAGCTGGCACAAGAACCAGAATTGCGACGTCTGGCTTCGGTGCAGGGGGCGGCGGCGGCATGGATCCAGTACGCTTTACAATCTGTGCGACCACAGTGGCTGGCTGCTCGATCACCTGCTGAGCATCCACCTTCATCCCTTTCCTGAGGCCGAATGCGTCTGTTTCTTGCCCGTTGACCATAAACTTCTGGCCGGTAGGAATCTTGAACTCTTGATTCTTACCATTCTCCATCGTCAAGATAACGGAATTTGGAGGATTAATGAACCACACGGTGCCGCTGACCGTCTTAATGGTGGTAATCACCTGCGGCGTGGTCGTGGTAATCGTCTGCCTTTCCACTGTCATGCCTGGCTGGAGTTGGTGAACGTTAAGTTGCTTCCCGTCGACAGTCACAGTCGTACTATCTGGGACGTTATTGAAATGTCTCAGCGTTCCATCTTCCGCTTTTACAACGACATTGTTGCCGGAGACATAGACGACTGTCCCTTTTTCGACCTTCACTGACTTTGTTGCCGCCCCATCTTGCGTTGTCTTCGTTGTAGTCTCTACTTGTCCCGAGGCCGTCAGGCAGAAGGCGAAGCAGAAGCTTCCTCCAGCTAACAGGCCACGCAACATCGTTCTCGACAACCTACTTGATTTCATCTTGTTTCTCCTTTTTGTTAATTTTCTTGCCCGTAGATATTGACTCGCTGCTTACACTCACATCGACCCGGTCAGAAATTTGGTAAGACGCTGTGACTATGTATCGTTGAGGAGCATTCCCGATGAAATAAAAGGGATAGCAGGTAACGAGGGTCAGAGTCTGTGTGGACGTCGGAGCCAGGACGGATACATTTTCTGGATCGACGATCTGAATCTGGGTGATCGCGTAGAAATCTGTTTGCCCAGGCCGGATGACTTCGATCACATCGTCGGGGCCTACGTCTTTAAGGCCGCGGAAAAATCCATCCCGGTGTCCAGCGATTCCAAGATTACCCGGCTGCCCCAATTGGGCCGTTCCAAGAATGCGACCAACGCCGCGATTCAAAGTCAGATCATCCGTGTCGTTGAATACGGGCACCTCAAGTTTGATCTTGGGTATGCGCAGAATCGCGAGCGGTAGATCTGTCTTAGTGGTGAGGCTCTCCTTGAAGGCGGCGATGCGTTTGGGATTCCAGAGCGTAAAATCCACCCCGGAGGCTGCTAGGGAAGCGTCCTTGAGCAGGGCACTTTTGCCGGCGAGTTGGGCTTCCGCGGTGTTTGATCGGAAAAGGTTTAACGCCGCGCGTGAGGCGATGCTTCCGTAGATCCGGGCTCCTGCCCATATCGCCAGGAGCGCTAATCCGATGGCCAGGAAAATACGCTCGCCTTTTCGAATTTTCATGAGACCAATTGAAACCATCTCTCTCATGCTTCTCTCGGTCCTACCGGGCTAATTCAACTTTCTGCCATGCCGTCATCTGCCTCGATGCCTTTCCTAGGAATCGAGACAAAGAGATGCTGGGCTAGAGCGTTTTTAGGGCTCGCGGTCTGACCTTCATCTCGTCCCGCTCAAAACACACTCCGCGTCAGGCACGCAAAGCCATCGGGACGAGAGCCAGCAACCGTGGGGTTCAAGTTAGGGGTTTTCTACTGTGTCCGGAACTGTCAAAAGTAACAGATGGTACGGGATAGGGAGATTTGTAGGTGGAAATAGCATAGATAGTCCTAGTACCTATGCATGACTTTCCGTGCACGTTGGAGGGCGCATTTGCCCAGCTGTCGCGAACAGATTCTGCCTCTGGCCTGATTATTCCAAAAGGCTGGCAGTACCGCTGGAGAGGTCGTAGTAACCGGCCACAACCCTTACTTTCTTTTCTTTCACCAGGCCCGCGATCACGGTGGAAGCCTCTCGAAGGAGAGCAGCCTGGATCTTGGCGTTAGCTTTCGTGGCAGCCTCGAGATTGGGGCCAGCTTGATCCACTGCGGGCTGAATATGAGGGAAGAGGGCGCTGATCTGTCCTGGTACATCCTTGCCCTGAATCGTGGCCTTTACAGCTCCGCAGTTGGCGTGCCCAATCACTAGAATTACCTTTGTGCCCAACACCGCCGCCCCATATTCAAGGCTGGCGATGATCTCCGGAGTGATCACGTTTCCTGCGACTCGCGAGACGAACAGATGACCGATGGTTTGATCGAAAATTATCTCGACCGGAACACGAGAATCGGAACATGCCAGGACTGAAGCGTACGGTTCCTGTTTATCGAGCGTATTTTGTTTGAGGATAGTAATGTCTTGTTCGTGGGCGTTGGAACGGCCAGAAACAAAGCGTGCATTGCCATCCATAAGCTCCTTGAGGGCCGCGTCTGGGCTGAGCTTACTTTGAGCCATAACCGGAGGCGGAGCTGCGAACTCGATGCCTGTTGCAGTGACGAGGCCGGCCATCGTTCCTCGCAAAGCTATCTGGAAGAAACGTCGTCTTGAGGATTCGTTGGCCGCTGCCCAGGATTCCAAAACTTCGCCCGAGCAGCACGGTTGTGGAGGGATTTGCTGAGGTTCTCCCGCGGCAGTCTTTTTTGAATGAAGAGGATCGCTCATTTAGTCTCCTCGGAGTTGGTGTGAACCGCTGTGAACCGCCAAGCAGATTATCTCTGAATGCCCTTGAGGGATGGCGGCAATCAAAACGGCTTCTCGACTGGGATACTAACCGGATTTGGGGGATGACGGAACAATAGTTTGTCGCGCTTCGCTTATTCGTTCAAGCGTCACGCTGTAAAGCACTGTTCCGTCCATGAATTACTTTGCCGCAGGAACCCACACGTTGTCGGCGGCCGCGATGTCTGCGTTCGCGACTTCCGTTGAGATGTCGACGCGCTGAAGTCCTTCTTTTTTCTTCGGCACTGCCTGGAACACAAGGTAGTACTGGCTGTTAAAGATCTTTTGCAAGCGGTCCAGGTAGGGTTTGAAACTGACGGCGTTTTGAGTTCCCAGCGCAAAGTATTCGCCACCAGTTTCATCTGCGATTTTGGCGACCCCGGACTGGCCCAATTGTGCCTCCCAAGCATTTCGGCCAAGCCGGCCCGCGCCCACGGCATAAATCGAGTGAACGATAACGCCGTAACGCTGGCTGTTTCTGCTTGCGTTATCCGCGTCCGGGCTGATCGTGGACATCGTACTGGGTCCCGTCATGGCAGTAGGCGTAGGTGCCCCCGGGTAGCGCGAGGGGGTCTGCGAAAAGGAAGACCTGTCGCTGCGGAGGCGGTCAATACCGTCAGTGATCATGAGAACTTCGCGCCGCACTTTAGCCTGTGGCCAAGCTTTAACCAGGCTCATGAGCGACAAATAGGGGCTATCCATGGTGGACAAGTTTCCTCGTGGGAGACGAACGGCGTTGGCCGCGAGGTCATGGTCTGGCGTGAAATTTTGCGTGATCTGGATGGTTGCGTTAGACATATAGGCAACACCGATCACGGTCGTCGCCGGCTGGGCTTTGATGAAATCGCGTAGATCGGTGAGGTTGTTTCCGATCGATGTGTCACACGTGTCGTCAATGAGAATGAACAGCTGCAGAGCAGCGTTCTCTCCCTGAGCGGGAATTAACTGCGTCACCTTGAGGAGGTTCTTGCCCTGTTTGACCTTGATAGCATCCGGGCGGAGAACGGGAACTTCGCTGTTGTCATTCATGGCCTCGTCCGTTATGACCATGTGGACCTGGGCCGTGCTCGATGCAGGACTGTCTTGCGAATGCGCAATCCGAACGCTCAACGCCAGCAGGCACAGCGCTCCCGATAGGCCGAGTAAGATTCTGTGTGTTTTCATTCATTCCTCCATTCACAGTACATATAGAGGTTAGGGAGCTAAGCTCGACACTGTCATTTCTAACAGTAGGGAAGGGCCCAGTCCGAGAGTTGGGTAGGGGACATTCGGGAGGCGGCTAATACGCGCGCTGCGAGCGTAATCGTCAAACATATAACCGAGCACAAGGGAAGTGGGAGTGCTACTCGTGCAAATGTGGAATTGATTTGCACGGCTTAATGAGCTCAGAGCTCAGGAAAAGGAAGGATCGTCTTCTTGCTTTCTTGTCTGAAGTCCTGGGCGTCGAGAAGCTGTTCGCAAACGAGCCGCCATGCTGAACACCGTGTTCGATATAGCCACGAAGATGGCCAGGCTCAGTATGCCCAAAACCAAGATGAAGCCCATTCGCGCGGCTCCTTGTAATTTTCGGAGGGAGACATTTTTCAGGGAGGAATCAGGATTCTGATCCACTCAGGTCGGAGGCGTCTCCCTCCCTACAAAAGCTATCGTTCCATGGAAGATATCGGAATTGGCAAAAGTAACAGTCGGGGAGCATATGAACCGACAGGGACGATCGGCTTGAAGTCTACTTTATTCGACTCTGGAGTACCCGCGTTTGTAGTATGGGATCCCATAACCAGCAAATTTGTCTTTCGGACGCAATTCGATATGGAGCTTATGCCATTTGGTTTCGCCTTCAACAACACCGGCGTTTGGCTTGGGAACTGGCTTGTAAGTCAGAACGTATTGGTATCGCACCGCGAGGCCGAGGGTTCGAACGATACGCGGAAGATCCTCTAAATTGCGAGCGGTAAAAACGCTTCCCCCCGTGGCTTCCGTTAGTGATTTTAAGTTATGAGGCCCACGCTGCTCTGCGGGACCGATGTAGTTGTATTGCGAAGTGGCGAGGTCCGGAAACGGCTGTTTTGAATTATCGCCAGGCCCTGCAGAAGGTTTTGGTTTTGGTATGTTCAG
This sequence comes from uncultured Acidobacteriota bacterium, assembly GCA_963740015.1. Lineage (GTDB taxonomy): Bacteria > Acidobacteriota > Terriglobia > Acidiferrales > UBA7541 > Acidiferrum. The sequence goes on from CAVUCM010000063.1 coordinate 118,256, forward strand.
AGGAGCGGCGAAAAGATCAGAAAGCTCGAATGATGGTCCTGCCATTACGGCAAAGACCGGCACGTCGGCCTCTTGTAAGAACCCTTTGATGTCGCGCAAGCTATACCGGCTATGATTGTCGCCCCCGTCTGAGATTATGACTACGGCGCGGCGCTTGTTGATAGCCTCGCGTTTAATCGCGGTTACGCCTGCGTAGATGCCGTCGAAGAGTGCAGTGCTGCCATTGGTAGGCGTAAGAAGCGAAGGGAGTCTTCGTCCAAGATCCTCTTGATCGCCGGTGAACGGCGCCAGGCGTGTCACTCGGGTTTCAACACCGAACAAGGAGAACTCGTCACGCATCGGAGCTAATGGCTGGCCGGGATCCAGAATCGAAAGGGTAGCTTCCTGGACAAAGGGAATTTTACTGGTCATGCTGGAGCTGAGATCTGCAAGAATCACGAAAGAAACTGGCTGGCGCTCCCTCTCGCAGGACAATATTCGTTGTTCTACCCCATCTTCAAGAATCACAAAGTCGTTCTTGTTGAGGTTTGTGGCCACCGACCCTTTGTCGTCGAAGACTGTAACTGGGATTTGAACCAACTCGACGCTTGCCACGATGCGTACGTCGGCTGGCGATTGCGCGGCTGGACCGTCAGCAGGCCATACCAAACAACACATGGCGAGAAATAAAAATATCCCTCGGTTTGCTGCCATGCTTCCCCCGAACCGACACCAAGTGGTCGGAGGTATATGCGTGCGTTCCTGTTCTGTCAACGAGCGACGGAATTATGTTACCTAGCAGTCTTCTGCAGGGAACAGCGATATCGGAGCCTGGCTAGGGGGCACCCTGATACGAGAATGGCGGAGAAATGAAAATGCGCCCTGCAAGGACTTCGCGAATGGCAAGCAAAAGGTCACTCATGATTCGAGGTTTTAGGACGTACCCTGCCGCGCCGACAGCAAGGCAGGCCTGCACAAAATCGCTGTCGGAGTGAACTGTCAAGAAAACGATCCTCGCTGCGCAGCCTGACTCGATTAATCGCTTGCTGGCCTGGAGGCCACTGAGAATGGGCATGGAGATATCCGAGACGATGACGTCGGGGTTCAGTCGTTTCGCGGCGTCGAACAGAGATTGGCCATCCGACACGCGCCCCACAACCTCGCATGTTGGCATCAGCAAACCTTCAACCATGTCCAGGAAAGGTCGATGGTCATCCGCCAACAGGATTCGTGCCTTCCCCAATTGGTCCGCCTATCAAATGCGCGGGGCGACAAACAACCGATTGCGAGGGTCCTGGGGGATCAAAGGACTTTTGTTTTTCGCACGCGGCCGATCCGAGCATGATTTGAGCCTAATCGCCGGTAGAGCTCTGGGATAGTGTCAACAATACCAGTGAGAGGATATCCGACAAGTTTGAGAAAAGCCTTGAGTGAGTAGGCAAATCCAAGTCACGAAAGCTCGTAATAGGCTGATTCTTGATGTGTATACGGGGAGAATATCCCAAAACGGCGCGAAACGGCTGGGTGTGGTAGAGTTAGTACCTCAGTCCTAGTATGCCTCGGGGCAGCGAACCGGCGGATTGGAAGCCGCTGCACTTGAGAGTGAACACTGTGCTTGGAGTCGTCCATGGCTTGCAGAATTTGTGCTTCGGCGAACCTTCAAAGGCTGACCGGGGAGTTGTCGGCCAGCTTTCCCGATCTAAAGAGGGCAGTTCTTCCACCTATTTATGTCTGCCAGGAAGTTATGGTCTGTTTGGATTGCGGTTATGCAGAACTTTTCATTCCCATTCCCGAATTGGAACAGCTTAAGCAGGTAAAAGCGGCATCCCATTCTTAGAGCTTTTACTAGATTCCGCGTTTGGGTGAAGTGTCCATCTTCCTCCTTCTCGTCGCAACAAAGCGTTTTCAGGAATTGAATTTCGGCGCGCACCCGTCCGCCCAGAAACCTCCGCTCTGGAACTAGAGATCGCCTGTGTTCCCTTCCTTTTGAGAACAAATTCATTCCTGCAACGATAACCACGGGTGAGAGCAGAAGAGCTCTTTTTGGCCGAACACTGGCAAAATTGACAGTTCTCTAAACCGTTCTGGACGGGAACTATAGGCAGCGCACCTTGCGACGGACAGCGAGTTTTACTCCAACTGGAAACAAAGAGACGATCATCCCATCAGGAAACTGCATGAGACTTGAGAGAAGCGCGAGGACCTGCGCCAGATATTTTCACCTCATGGCGGACACTACTAGATGAATGAGGCTCGTCATGACCGCTACTCCTTAATTTTATTGATCTCCCTTATTGTATTTTTGATGCTCAGCGCGTTTGTATCGGAACATCACCTTCTAGGAGACATCGTTCTCGCAGTTTCCATATATGTGACCTTGGTTACCGGAACGCTGGAATTGTCCCAAAAAAGAAACTGGCGATGGCCGGGGACTGTCTTGGCTGGCATTTCCATGTTGATCATGTTGGTCCACTTTTTCTATCCCGCTCGTCTGATCATGGTCGCAAACTGGATTTGCCTGGCTGCCTTCCTGGGTTTTGTTTCCGTTGCGCTGTTCTCTTACCTCGGATTGCCTGGCTCCGTTACAAGCGGCCGCCTATACGGTTTAGTGAGTCTCTACCTCATGCTGGGGGTGTTTTACTTCGCCATATTCAATTTACTTGAAACGGTGCATCCACATTCCTTTTTGGAGACGGGATTCACGACTTCACACGAGGTTAGCCGGCATTCTCTCCTGTACCTGAGCCTCATCACTCTGACTACTTTGGGATACGGAGATATAGTGCCCGTCACGCCGCCAGCGCGGCTGGTTGCCGCATTGGAAGCAACGACGGGGGTCCTCTACATTGCGATTACCGTGGCGCGGCTAGTCTCTGCCTATCAGAAGGAGGATAAGAAGTAGCAGTGGGGCAGTGCACCGAATTGCATTCAGCAAAGTGACTGAAGGTGATTTTGCATGCGAGCACGAGTGCGAAAAATCCGCGACTTGACAGTCGCAACGGCAATTCCCATGGAAGCTGCCAATTCGCCATGCGTCCATCCTTCACCTTTATGAAGGATGAATGTTTGCCTGAGCGACGGATGCAGCCCCTGAAACGCTTTCTCTGCGAGGTCGCCAGCGATGTATTGGCGCTCCGGATCGGGACATCCATCCCTAATATCCAGAACAAAATTATTTTCGCTGACTTCTGTGGGGAGATCGGTTTGACCTGCGGCGCGCGCGAAGTTTTCTTTGCGGATCTTCATTAAGGCTTCGTTGATGGTGATGCGAACAAGCCAGGTGGAGAAGCGGGAGCGACCTTGGAAGCGGCGGATGTTCTTATACACTTTGCAGAGCACGTCTTGCAGATTGTCCTCGGCGTCCGCATGATTTTTTAGAATTCTGAGCGATACGCTGTAGATGCGTCGTGAGTGCATCTGAACTAACTCGGAGAATGCCTCCGAGTTGCCCTGGCGGGCCCTGGTGATGAGCGGTTCTTCAGGCTGCATGTACTGTGCGAGGCTTTTCACGGTTTTTCACCACTTGGTTTAATTTCGCTCCATGATGTTCACCAGACTCCAGGGTCCGGAGCTCTCGAAAATCACGTGCTGGTTTTCACCCCGTGCGTCTACAGTCGCACGGCGTGCTATGCAGTTTTAACTGGCAAAAGTAACAGTTTATTGCGAAAAAAGTTCGGACGCCTGACTCCAAGGCTGGCGCTCGCTCAACTCGGCAGAACGCGTGATCTCTGGGCGTGACTCCTATGACCTGCGCAGTGATAAATGGAGTGAAACGGAAGGGCAGCCAAGTGCGATTCTACTTACTTAGTTGCTTTGGTCCCGAGATTCAGCGGTGAAAGGGCGGAGGGACAATCGGACTTGGTGTAGCCACCTGGTGGTGGCTAAATCTAGCCAGGCTCGGTACGACAGTTATGGTCCACAGAATGGTTCGGCGTATGGCTGCTTGAAATAGTACAAAGCAGACTAGTAGCAAAAGTATGGCTGCGATCAAGAGGGCGGTCACGAGCATGACGACGAGAGCCTCCTGCACCATATAGACCTTCTTCATTACCGCCAACGCGGCGAGGAGAGACAGGGCCAGCACGAGGACCATCCCCATCTGCCAGGTCAAGCGTGCGGCTGTGTTTCGATGATTTTTGTTTTGCATCTCTTGGCACCAATCGACTGCTCATTTCGCAGCCCGGAAATCCGGATCGGCGTGGAATGCAGGCGGTTGAGGGTCCCCCACTCGTCCGAACACGCGCATATTAGGCTTTGTTTGATGGGTAGGGAAGTGTCAGTTTTATCAGGGGGCAAGCTAGACCTGCCAAAACACATCCGTGGAGGATGACATCGGTCGGCCAGAACCCTTCGGCCCACCATGGAGCGTTCCTCGGGCAAAGTCTCAAGCATTCAAGAAAACTCAACCTTTGGCAGCTCGAGATCTCTGTATGCAACGGTTGCCCTGTAAGAACTGACAGTTACGAAGCTTAACTGGGTCCGCTAGTTTCAAAATGAATTCAATCGTCACACGTGCAAGGTACCCTTTGATGAGCAGCGAGTTCGAAGTAGTTTGCCAGCCAATCACGCTAAGTGCAGAGAAACAGTACCGTAAGCAGATATGCCGAGTCGGGCGCTGGATGTATTCGAACGGGCTGGTAGTCGCAAACGAAGGCAATCTTTCCGTGCGGTTGGACGAGCGGCGCATTCTTGTGACGCCTTCTGGCAAGTGCAAGGGGCGGTTGGCGATGGAAGACCTGCTTGTGACGGATCTGAGCGGGGAGATTATCCGTGGGGCAGGGCGTCCCTCTTCCGAGATATTGATGCATCTTTTCTACTACCGCTCCCGGCCAGACGTTCATGCTATTTGCCATGCCCACCCTCCGACGGCGACGGGATTCGCTGCTGCCAGGCGACCACTAGAAGCTCCAGTACTGCCAGAAGTGATCGTAGGACTGGGCAAAATTCCTTTGGCTTCCTATGGAACGCCTGGCACTTGGGAAGTTTGCGCAGGGCTTGAACCACTCGTCGATGAGTACGATGCCATTTTGCTGGAAAATCATGGTGTCGTAACTTGCGGGCCGGATATCGAAACGGCCTACCAGCGCATGGAAACCGTGGAGCAATTCGCCAAGGTGATGCTCACGGCGGAATTGCTTGGAGGGGCGCATCTGCTGCCTCGCGCGGAGGTACAGAAGCTGGTAAACGCCAAGCGTCGCGGCGGAAGTTCGCTGCCCGGCGACAGCTTCGCTTTCCCGCGGACTGCCGAAACTGTTCGAGACCAGCTCACTCCTTCGCGCCAAGATCTCGAACCAGTCGCCAAGTGACGATTTTCAGGGACCGCGATACTGCGGGATGTATCGGAGAGCTGTGAGGCAAGGTAGATCGCTGCCAGGCTCAAAGCTGGAAGCGTATTCGGAATACGAAAGGGATAACGATTATGAAGGCTAAATTTGTATTGTGCGCTTTGCTGTTGTGCATTACATCCACGATTGCGGTTGGCCAGCAAGTTTCGGTTAATTACGATCACAACGCTAGTTTTTCTCAGTATCACACCTACGCATGGGCCTCCAATAACGCCAACCAGATTCAAAACTCGATTCTGGCGCAAGCGGCGCAAACGGACATCAACTCTGCGATGCAAGCCAAGGGCTTCCAATTGGTGCAGGAGGGTCAGAATCCCGATCTTCTCCTCGTTGTCAGTGGTGGATTAAAGCAGCAAACCTCCTGGAGCGCTTGGGGTATGCGCGGTATTGGCGGGGGAATGGGCGGAATTACTCCGCAGCAGAATGTTGAAGGCACCTTGATCGTTGATTTGCATAGTGTTAAGACCCAAGCGTTGATATGGCGGGGCATTGCTCAGGATACATTGAGCAACAACGGCGACAAAAACCAGAAGACGGTGGCGAACGCCGTAACGAAGATGTTCAAACAGTGGCCGAAGAGCTAAACCCTAACTTGTGCGGCAACTGCGGTGGGCGAGCCAAGCGAGTGACGCGCTAGGCTCGCCGAAGGGTCCATCTGGTATGTCTGTTCATTGCTTGTGTACGCTGCCGGCCCCGCGATCCGCAAGGTCATACCAGTAGACCTTGATCAGTACCCTGGGAACAAACTCAACCAAGTCTGGATCGAGGTCGATTCTCCTGACCGATCTCACTTTAGAAACGCCAGTACCTTCGGGAACCACTCCTATTGCGCCGAAGCAGAACTGCCAATCTTCGTGCCGATGACTTCACCGGAGATAATGATCTCTACGCGGCGGTTCTGCTGGCGACCCTGAGGCGTGTCATTGCTTGCCACGGGATTCGCCGGGCCAAAGCCCTGTGCCGTTACCGTACCCGCATCGAGGCCCTGCTGGACGAGATAATCCCGAACCGCATTCGCCCGCTGTTCCGACAACGTTTGATTGAACGCCGCGGTCCCGGTCGTATCCGTATAACCCTCGATGGCCAGTTTGAGGCCTGGGTGGGAAAGGACGATGCCCGACAGTTTCGCCAGCCCCAGCTGCGCCGGCATTCTCAGGTTGAACTTTGCCGTGTCAAAAAGAACGTCGCCCATGTTGACCTGCAGGCCGCGCGGCGTGTCTATTGTCGGCAGCACCTTGTTGAACTGCTCGAGCAGTTGAGCTCGTAGGTCTGCCGCGGCCTGACGTGCACGTTCGGCTTCCGCTCGGGCGGCGTCTTCTTTTGCCTTCAAAGCGTCTGCTTCCGCTTTCGCTTTAGTAGCGGCTGCATCTGCCTCTGCCTGCATCTGGGCTTGCTTGGCGGCAGAGAGTTCGGCTTGGCGTTTGGCCTCTTCATCGGACTTTGCCTTGGCTGTTGCAGCTTCGGCTGCAGCCGTAGCTTCCGCTTGCGAACGAGCCTTGTCGGCCGCCGCTTGCTTCTCCGCCGCTATGCGTTCCTGGTCCTGGCGTTCCGCGGCCAATGCGCGCGCATCCTCCGCGAATTGCACGGCCTGCTTTGAGGTAGATATGATTTGTTTTTTGTCGGTATTGCTCGTGAGCGCGTTTTCCGCCATTTGCAGGCTCGCTACAGCCTTCGAGAAAATATCCGGCGCGTATTGGGCGGCACCGCGCGCCTTCGCGATATCCACGGCATTGCGCGCTTCGTACATCTCCAGGGGCACCTTGGAAAGATCAGGTGTAAGCGCTAGTGGATTTCCCAGCTTTGCGTACTGGCTGCGCTTCATTAGTTTGTACGAGGTGATAGGGAACAGCTTCCCCTTGGTGTTTTTCCGCGTCTCCATTTCCAGGACCACGACCTCACTGGGAACGCGAACCGCAAAATAAGGTTCCGCGGTAATAATCATGGAAAATGTTTGGGCCGGCGTAGTGGCGGTCAGTTTACCCTCGCCATTTTTGTTTAGGAGAATCTCTCCCAAATTGCCGGTGCGCCCGTCCGCCGTGACAGCCCAGAGCACAAAGGTAAGATACTCGGCTCCGATGTTGGAAGGCGGAGTCATGTCCTTGACCGACAGCTCGATATTCGTGAGGCCCGCATTCGCCCGGGCTTGGACCTTTGCTTCACCATTGGCTTGAGACATAACCGAGGTGCCTGTCATGTCCACTTTCGTGGAGCCGCCGCCGACCGTGAAGCCGATCGCGACAGTGGACTTACTTATAAGGCTGGAAGCCGGAATTTCCTGGGGTGTCTGCGCCAGAGCCATCACGCTCATGGCTCCGAAGATCATGCACGCCGTAATTGCCCGAATCGATTTCATCGTTTTATCCGTCCTCAGATTAAATAAGTCTCTACGCTTCTTTATGTTGTGACTGCTTCCACTCTCTCAATGATTGCCATTAGGGCCAGTATCCCCATAATCGCACTTTACCGACTGCGTGCCCAGTCTCATCCATCGCGGCCTAGACTGGTGCTCCAAAGGATCGCCAGTGCAGGCCATTTCAGAAAGGAGAACTCCAAGTCCTAAAAGATTATTCTGCGGGCGCGTACGCCAAACACTGTCAAAACTAACAGGTACTTGCCCCTCCGATTGGCGGCTACGCGGGATCGCCAATCGCTTTCGGCAGGCCTCGGGCCAGGGTCAACTTCAGGAGCGGCGGGGTAAGCATGGTTGTGATGATCACCATGATTACGATCGAAGCGAAGATGGAGTCGCTGACGACACCCAATCCCCGTCCAATGCCGGCAAAGATCAAGCCGACTTCTCCGCGAGGCATCATGCCTATGCCAATGGCGAGGCGCTTGAGGCCCCGGCCAGCCGCAAATCCCGAAAATATTTTCCCGCCGATCGCGACGGCCGTCAGTGCCGCTGCAAGAATGACTACGGATAAATTGTTAAAGGCCTCGAGTTTTACTTGCAGTCCCATTAGAACGAAGAATATCGGGACGATCAGAGATTCGACTGGCGAGAGCATATCGCGCAAGGAAAATCCGCCCAGCTCTTTGTCAAAGAAACGTTCAAGAATCAATCCTGCCGCAAAGGCCCCAATAATGGTTGCCAGGCCGGCGAGGTTTGCCAGCCAGGAGAGCACAAAAGCGAAGCCGACACCAAAGATGAGCTTCACATTTTCAATCCGAAGCCGTGCAAGCCGTCTTACGATCATCGGTGTAACCCACATCCCGATTCCGATGGACCCTGCCAGAAACAAAACCGCTTTAAGGGTGATTCCGAAAATATTGACCAAGCTAACGGAGCCCTGAACAATCAGGGCAGTGACAACCGCCAGCACGAGAAGACCAAGGACATCATCGATTACAGCAGCGCCCAGGATAATCTTCGACTCCGGACGATCCATTTGGCCCAGGTCGCGAAGTACGCGAGCCGTGATCCCCACACTCGTGGCTGTCAAAACTCCTCCAATAAATAGATGCGCGCCAAAGCTTGAAGCGGGCAGGAGGATGGTTGTGACCAGCAGCCCCAACCCGAGTGGCAAGATCACGCCAAGAATCCCGACGAGCGAAGCGGACCATCCCACCGCGCGCATTTCCTTCAGACTGGTTTCGAGTCCAACTAGAAAGAGCAGAATGATAATCGCGATGCGGGACAGCTGATCCAAGAAGGAATGGATAGCAAGGACTTTCAGCCCGCGTGGGCCTTCCAGGATTCCGGCAATTTCTTCCGTGTGAGGTCCTGCGGGAAGTATCTGGCGAGTCGCTTCACCAACGGTCATTTGTTGAAGAAGCGCAGTTTGTTCAATATTAGAAATCGAGTCGCCTTCGCGAATGATCGTAATTCCGGGCTGGTGATAAAGAAAACCGAGATTACCTATCAGGACTCCAATCAAGAGTTCGCCAAGAACGGCCGCCTGTCCGAATCGCTGCATAACGCGTCCGCCGATAGCCGCTGCGAATGACATCAATACGAGCGCAATTAGAATCGGGGCGACGGGATCATCGTGAGATCCCGCGGCGGGAGATGCCAAGGCGAAGAAAAGATAACTGGCGAACGCAGTCATGGAATGAGCTTGTCCGCAACAAAGAACAATTTCAAGATCATCTCGACGATTTCAAATTCAAATGCGAACAGACGCTATCTGCGCGTCCCGAATGCCCACGTTGAAAGCTTTTCAATTCTCCGAGTCACATTTTTATAGCGTCGGCTTGCGATTCTTGACACTGTCAAAACTAACAGGGGAGAAGAGGATAATTCTTAGCCGAGATGTTTTTTGCCGATCAGTTGCCCGAATGGGAATTTAAATTAATTAATTTTCGATCTCCCTCTTAAATAGGGGGCTTTTCTGTTTTGTGGCGCGGTTTATTTGGACATCCAGCGGCTCTTCCGAGCCGAGCGATAATATTTTTCCGATTATTCGCCCGCCGTTGAATGTTTGTTGCTTTCTAAAGACTCGCGCGAGCCGTCCAACCTATATCGTTATTTCCGAATCTAAAAAAAGTTACGCGGACTTTTTGTTTAGCGCAGATCGGAATTTGAGTGAAATCAATCAGGAGTGTCACTTTTGACAGTTCCAGAGCACCCACGCCAGCCCCTATGTTAGCGAGTGAGGGGAAACGGAGAATCCGCGAAGAGGCGGACTCACTCGAGAAGGGAACTGCAAAACGTCCTTTCTTGGTTTCTCTTCTGGGTCGTCGGATCAGACAGGCTTTATGAGAAAGACCAGAGCAGCAAAGAGTGAAGCGCCTGTGGATGCAAAATCGCAACCTCCATAGGCGCGTCGAGGCTGATCCGAAGGTGGGACTCCCGGCTGGCTTTTCAGGCCGCTGCGGGAGTGGGAGCGTGGCTTTAAATTGAGTGCTCGAATAAAAATCTAGAAATGAGGAGATAAGAAATGAAGATCAGAAGCGCGCTTATTTTGGGAATTGTTCTGCTGTTCGGAGCCGGGGCCTATGCCCAGGATTATCCGAAGGTGGAAGTTTTTGCCGATTATTCCTACATCCACGCTAATCCGCAGAACAACAACATCATCGGAACGTTCTCCTTGAACGGAGGCGGTGGTGGAGGTACTTTTTTTCTCGATAAGTACTTCGGGATCAAAGCGGAGTTTGAAGGCTATGGCAGCTTCCAACACAATCTCAATATCGCGGGCGGGAACCCTGTGTGTCCTGGCGTTGCAAACTGCACGATTACCGCTTCAGGAAATCTGTTCACCTACAACGTTGGTCCGGAACTGAAATACCGCATGCGTCACTTCGAGCCGTTCGTCGAAGCGCTGTTCGGCGGAGCCCATTCCAATTTCTACGGAAACATTTTCACGGCTTGCCAAGGTGTGCCGGGCTGCTTGACTGCGAGTAAGTCACCCAGCAATAACGCCTTTGATTTTATCATTGGCGGTGGCCTTGACGTTCCGCTTACCAAAGCGATCTCCATTCGGCCGATTGAGGTTGATTACCTCCTGACACGCTTCGGTAACGGCTTTACGGGTGGCAACAACAATCAGAGCAATTTCCGATACCAGGCCGGTGTAAGTTTCCGGTTCTAGTGGAAGTTGTAGTTGCGAATCTTCGCAAGCTCCTGGGGACTGCGGAAGGACACCCAAACGGGGTCCGGACCGCAGTCTCTTTTTTTGTATATTTGTGATGCACAAACTCCCGGACCGCGCGCATCTTAATAGTATTGATTGGAGGCCCATCGACTCTGGGGTTGGAAAGTAAAAATTCTCTAGCTGTTGGTGGGATGAAACTGCGCCGGACAAAATAACGGAGGAGAATGAAGTGTTGCCCATTCAGGTTCCCGCTTTTCAAAGAATTTGCAAACTCATGCTGATGAGTTTGCTTTTTGTTTTGTTCATGATTTCCATAGAATTTCCAGCGTGGTCTAACCAGCAGGAAAAGCCCGATATGAAGGACATGCCGGGAATGAATCATGCGGATATGCAGGCGCCAACAGGTCCGGAGGATCCCGCAGTGGTGGCAAAGCGCCTTGCGGACAAACGCGAGAGCGAGTTCAATCACCACTTGGCAGGACTCTTTGTAGTTCTCGCAGGCCTTTTTATCCTTGGGGAGGACAAACTCGCGAAGCGTTGGCCCCTCCTGCACTACGCGTGGCCACTGTGCTTCCTGGCAGCGGGAGTTTTTCTCCTTATTTTCAGCGACACGGAAATTTGGCCATTTGGTCCTCAGACGCCGTGGTACGCGATCACTCACAACGTGGAGGATCTTCAGCACAAGACCTTTGCTGTCATCCTTCTGGCTCTCGGGTATGTCGAGTTTGAAAGGGCGCGTGGCCGATTCAAGGCCGCGTGGACTGCATGGTTTTTTCCGGTAGTGGGCATGGCCGGAGCAGTCCTTCTTCTGTTTCATGTGCATGGCGGGAACATGAATGCACCCGGGGCCATGGAAACCATGGAACACATTCAAAAAGAACATTTTTGGTTCGCATCAACAGGCTTTGGGATCGCTCTGACGAATGGGTTAGCCGAGACGCACTCAAAGTGGAAGCAAACCTTCAAGTACATCTGGCCGACATTGTTGATAGTTCTAGGCGTGCTTCTGATTCGATATACGGAGTAGTGCTGGACGGGCTTAATCCCTGGCCAAGTAATTTAGAGCCGCTAAAGGTCTTTTTTCGCTGTCGACTGGTACTTTTGACAGTTTACGCGGTTGAGCGAGAGGGCTACTGTCGGCTTACTTGAACCGATAGGGGATCCGGCTTGAGAGACCAACCTCCCTCCGATAGCGAGGCGCTCTTTGCCTTTGCTTTCTCTCAGATTTTGCCGGGTCCCCCTCCGATTTTGGGCCAGACCGAGATCCCATCTAGTCAATCCGAGGCCATGCTCATGCAGTCGGCCCACCTGAGCCCCTTCGTGGTGCATCCGGCGCTCTGTTATTTATGACAGTATCGCGCTGAACAGGAGGCAGCTAAGTTGGACGCTTTCGTGCGGATTGGTTGCGACTTCCGGGTAGCAAGAGCGCAGCCTTAGCAGGCTGTGCACTTACGGCGCCTATAGGTCGTCCCGCTGAGGGAAGGCGCGGTTAGCTGTAGGACCCAGGTGCGGGATCGAATGGGCGAGACTTCCTGGAATCCGAAACGAATCTGCGCGAACGACTTCGACTTGGGGCTGGCCGGCTCGCAATTCAGTTTGCTGCCGGCAAGAGAACAAAGGCCCTAGCTTAAATGCCCCCCACAAAATCATGCGATGGGGCAAAGACAGCGACCGCGTTCGCGGGGAGGTAAAGCTTGGGTCGCACTCGTGTATTGCTCGCTGATGACCACCTGATGTTGGTCGAAGCGCTCAAAAAAGTGTTGGAAGTCGAATACGACGTTGTAGGTTCGGTCGGGGACGGACTCGCACTCTTGAATGCTGCCGAGAGGTTACGGCCCGACGTCGTGGTACTCGACATTGCCATGCCTCTTTTGAACGGTCTCGACGCCGGCCGCCAGTTGCGAAACAATCTTCCCGCAGCGAAATTGGTTTTCCTGACAATGAATGAAGACCCGTACCTCGTGGGCGAAGCTTTTCGCGCCGGAGCTTCCGCGTATTTGCTAAAGCAGGGGGCCGCGCTCGAACTTACCATCGCGATCTCCGATGTCCTGAAAGGGAAGACCTATGTAACGCCCTGTATCGCAGGAGGCCTGGCCAATATTTCATTGCTCGATCCCGAGACTCGCGAGCAGGCCCCCCAGCCGACTGCACGGCAACGCCAGGTGATTCAGCTGTTGGCAGAAGGGCGCTCGATGAAAGAGATTGCGGACTTGCTGCACATTACGATGCGGACGGTCGCATCGCACAAATATCGCGTCATGGAAATCCTGCAGATTAGAACCAGCGCCGAACTTGTTCGCTATGCCGTGAAACATAGAATTGTTTGAAACTTCTCATGGACAGTTGCTTGGTTATGGCCATGAACGAAGCATTCAAAGATCGTCAATTTGCCTTCCTCGTTTTGCCGGAATGAGACGTGTCTTGAGCCGGGCTACCCTGACTTTCCGTATGTACTTTCATGCGCGCCGCGCCCTGGCTGCTACTGTGTGTCACTTTTGACAGGTTCGATTAGCCATTGCTGGGACATATCATGAGCGATGCGTGGTGAACGCCGCACCGTTGGTAGCCAAAATTACGGCGTATGATTTCTTGATTCCAGGAAAGAGCACAAGGGGAATTAAATGAAGCGCATCGGAAACCAAGCTTTTCTTTTAACAGCTTTTCTCGCAGTCATGGGGCTGCTCGCGCCGCTGCCCGCCTCGGCGCAGGCTAAGAAACCAAATATTCTCGTCATCTTCGGTGACGACATCGGTTACTCCAATATCAGCGCCTACAACATGGGAATGATGGGATACAAAACACCCTACATCGACGGAGTTGCCAAACAAGGAGCGATTTTCACCGACTATTACGCGCAACAAAGCTGCACTGCTGGCAGGGCGGCGTTCATCACCGGACAGAGTCCATTCCGTACAGGGCTATTGAAAGTTGGGCTCCCGGGTGCTGATCTTGGATTGCGCGCGCAGGATCCGACCATTGCGGATTTGCTGAAGGGGCAAGGCTACATGACCTTTCAGAACGGCAAAAATCATCTGGGTGATCGAAATGAATTTCTCCCTACAGTCCACGGGTTTGATAAATTTTTCGGCAACTTCTATCACTTGAATGCCGAAGAAGAACCGGAGAACGTGGACTATCCCAAGAACCCCGCATTCATGGCAAAGTTTGGTCCGCGGGGCGTGTACAAGTGCACAGCCACAGCCACGGAAAATCCCGCGCCGCCCGATCCTCGTTTCGGTCCGTGGGGCAAGCAAACTTGTGAAGACACCGGTCCGCTCTCCAAGCAGCGCATGGAAACGGCGGATGAGGAATTTCTCGCCGCGACTCTTGCAGATATGGATAGCTCCGTGAAAGCTGGAAAGCCTTTCTTCATTTGGCACAACACGACGCGAATGCACATCTGGACGCACCTTCAGCCGAAGTACCAAGCCATGGTTGCGGAAAAAGGTCTCTACGGCGCAGGTATGACGGAATTTGATGACAATATCGGTGTGTTGCTTAAAAAGCTGGATGATCTAGGAATCGCCGACAACACGATTGTCATCATCACCACCGATAACGGCGCCGAGACATTTTCCTGGCCCGATGGCGGCACCACGCCATTTCGCGGCGAGAAAAATACGAACTGGGAAGGTGGCTATCGCGTGCCCATGATCGTTCGCTGGCCAGGCCTGATTAAGCCCGGAACTATAATCAACGATATTTGCGCGCATGAGGACTGGGCTGCAACGCTTCTGGCGGCCGCAGGGGAACCGGATGTTGTCCAGAAGCTGCTGAAGGGATACCAATCCAATGGGAAGACCTTCAAAGTCCATCTGGATGGCTACAACCTCATGGACTTGTTCGCAGGTAAGGCGCCTGGACCGCGCAAAGAGTTTTTCTACTGGACCGACGATGGTGATTTTGCCGGACTCAGGTACGAAAAATGGAAACTCGTTTTCCTGGAACAGCGTGAACATGGGTTTGGGGTTTGGGGCAATCCTTTAATCCCTCTACGTGTGCCTTTGATCGAAGACCTTCGTGCCGATCCCTATGAGAGAGCCTCTTATGAGGCTTCTGACTATGACCATTGGATGATTGACCGCGTTTACATACTTGTTCCGGCACAGGCGTTCGTCGGGCAGTTCCTAATGACGTTCAAGGAATTCCCGCCACGCCAGACACCAGCCAGCTTCGGAATTGATCAGGTGATGGAGAAGTTGCGGGCAGGCATTCAGTCAGACAACTAAAACATTTCATTCTTTATCAGCACTTCATTATGGAACGGGCGTCTTTTGCTTGTTACGCAAAGCGGGAGGACGCCGCGCTGTTGCGATGAGCAGCCGAACAAGGCCTGGTTAGAGTGTTGGAAGACGGGCGGCGGAGGAAGTCATTTCTCTGCCGACGTCCGTGTGAATCGAAGTCTGCCCGCAAAATCAAAACGGAATGCTGGGTAGAACTTCTCGCTCTTCTTCCCAGCGACAGTTTTCTTGAGAGCGATGTGACATCAAATTCTCTGAGGAATCACTTCTAACGCTTCATCCCGGTGAAATGCAAGAGTCTGTCATTTTTGACACTTTCCCCACGCGCCTGCCTGCCACAGTATCAACGAGTTTGTGGGGGAATTTGTGGGGGCTACCCCAACTGGTTCGGACAAAGTTTGTTAACGAAAGTGCGTTGACCAGAAACAGTTTGAGTTGACAGTCTGATTCATTAGAGAGGGAGCAAACAATGACTAGGCAAATTAAAATCGCAAGCCTGGTACTGACGCTTTTGATCTTGGCCTGTGCAGGGCCCTCGCGCGGCCAGTTTAAGCCGCAATGGATGCCTGGCCAGATGGGCCTCAACGCTGGAATCCTGCCGGCTCCGGGATTTTCTTACATCAACATGGATATCAACTATAACGCTGGCACCTTTAATGGTCCGCAGGGCAACGCTATTCCCGTTACCGGTACTTACAATGTCTGGGCCGTTGAAAACATCTTCTACTACGTGCCGAACATGAAGCTTTTCGGTGGAAATATAGGGCTTATGATCATGCCCGTCACCTACGCGAGCGGTTCCCTCGATGCCGATATTTCCAATCCGTCAGCTCCCAATCTCAGCGCAGCTGCCGGCGGATCTGGCCTTGCCGACCTTTTTATGCAACCGTTTACAATTGGCTGGCACCGCAAGCGATTCGACTTAACTGTGGCTGACGGTTTCATGATTCCCACCGGCCGTTTCACAGCCGGCGCAACGAATAATGTTGGTACTGGGTATTTTGGCAACCATTTTCAGACCGGCACAACTTACTACATCACAAAAAATAGAGGTACGAGTGCAAGCCTGTTCACGGACTGGGAAGTTCACCAAACTATGCACGGCACCGACAAGACGCCGGGCCAGGCCTTCACGGACGAATGGGGTATTGGCCAAATTATTCCCATCAAAAAGAATTTTACTCAACTCTTCCAATTTGGCCTCATCGGCTATGACCAATGGCAAGTCACTCCAAACAGCGGCGCAATTCTAAATCCGCTTCCCATCGGTCAGCCAGTTTTGCCCGCCAGCTCAGTCCCTTCTTACTCCAATCATGCGATCGGTTTCCAAATGAACTACATTTTACCGCCCAAGAATTTTAGCCTTTTCTTCAAGTTCGAGCATGAATATAGAACCACCACTGCCACACAGGGAAACACCACAGTGTTCGGTGCCGCATGGACCTTCAAAATTCCCAGGCCGGAGCCTCCTAAGCCGGCGCCTCCGAAGAATTGAGCAATATATGGACCTAGCCGAAATGAACTGTCGGCATAAACACATAGCTTTCGGATAGTCGGATAGACGCAGTTACATCGACATGGAGTGTTTCCAATGATTGCAGAAAAAATCAGGAAAACAATTGTAGTTCTGCTCAGCCTTATATTTGCCGGCACTTCGTCACAGATTCTGTACGGATTCCAAGACTCAGGCGCAGCTCCGGCAGCCAATTCTGGCGCTCCCACGGAAGGAGCTCCGTTGACCGACACCGAACTCCAGTCCTTGGTGGCGCCTATCGCGCTATATCCGGACGCGCTGGTGGCGCAAATTCTCACGGCTTCGACGTTTCCCGATCAGGTCGCGATAGCGGAATATTGGCTGCAGCAGAACTCAAGTCTAACGGGCAGCGCTTTGATGCAAGCCGTAGACAAACAATCGTGGGATCCAAGCGTCAAGGCGCTCACACAGTTCCCCTCGGTTCTCACGAATTTGGCGCACAATCTTACCTGGACTTCTTCACTGGGAGAGGCCTTTCACAATCAACAAGCTCAGGTCATGACGGCGGTTCAGGCCTTGCGCGCGAAAGCCCAGGCTGCCGGCAATCTTAAGTCCACGCCCCAGGTTACTGTTGTACAGCAGTCGCCCCAAGTGATCGTCATCCAACCGGCCAATCCACAAGTTGTGTATGTGCCGGAGTACAACCCAGCGGTTATCTATGGCACGCCATATGTAACCCCGGGGTATACGGCTGGCGACGTCGCTGCCGCCGGCATTATTGGGTTCGGCGCTGGAATTGCCGTCGGAGCAATGATGAGCGGCGGATGCTGCGGCTGGGGTTACAGCAGTTGGAACTGCGGGTGGCACGGCACCGCGGTGGTATACCACGGCGGGGCGTACTACGGAAATACGGCATGGCACGGCGGCTATTACAATGGCGGCTACCACAACAGCTACGGCTACAACAACGACTATAACCATAACAACTACAACAGCGGCTATAACAACAAGTCTTACGCACAGAACGGAAACAACTACAAAAACAGCGGCGACAGCTATAACAAAAATAGCGGCAACACCTATAACAAGAACGTGAACGTCAACACCGATCATTCAGCATCGTCGAACTCCTGGTCACATGGCGGAAGCGGCGGCGGCTCAGATGCTTTCAGCGGCATGAGCGGACATTCCGGCGGATTTGGTGGTTCGAGCGGCTGGTCCTCGCGGGCCGAAAGCAGCCGGGGCTGGGGAAGCATGGGCTCCAGCGGATTCGGTGGAGGGCGCTTTGGCGGTGGGGGCGGCGGTGGTGGAAGCCGATTCGGTGGTGGTGGATTTGGCGGGCGGCGCTAATGTCAGCGAAATTCTGTTCGCGGAGTACAACGAAATCCAGCTTTGGAGAAAGTCCTATGTCGCAAGCAGTGCGGCACCAAAAAGTATTGGCTTCTCATTTCGCGATCTTCGCAGCTTTGTTCTTGGCAGTTTGTATGCTCGTCTCTTGTGGCAAGGCGGACAGCCCCAAGGCTGAGCAAAAGACCTTCAACTCTCCAGCCGAAGCGGGAGACGCATTTCTAGCAGCGGCCAAGGCCGGTGACCAAAGTGCTTTAATTGCGATTTTCGGTCCTGACTCCCATGGCGTCTTATTTTCGGGGGACGCGGTAAAAGACAAGGACTCGCTGCAAGAGTTTGTGGCCGCGTACGAGCAGATGCATCGGTGGCGTGAAATCAAGGTAGGCGGCGAATTGCTCTATGTCGGGGCAGACAATTTTCCGTTTCCTGTACCTTTGGGGAAGAATCCTTCAGGCCAGTGGGTTTTTGATACGGCAGCAGGGAAGGACGAAATTCTTGCGCGGCGCATTGGCAAGGACGAGTTGAGCGCCATTGCCGCATGCAGCGCTGTTGCCGACGCACAACAAGCTTACTTTGGCCAGACTCACGATGGCGACAAGACAAAACAATACGCTCAGAAATTCATCAGCGATGATGGCAAACAGAATGGATTGTACTGGCCAGTTGCAGCAGGTCAGCCTCCAAGCCCACTTGAACAAGTCCGAGACTTTGCCAAAGCTGCCGGCTATACGAACGCGGGAGAAAAGCCGCAGCCGTTCAATGGCTACTATTTCCGTTTCCTCACCAAACAGGGAGATGGCGCCAAAGGCGGCGCGAAGGACTACCTCGTGAACGGACAAATGACCGGGGGATTCGCTCTCGTGGCCTATCCTGCGGAATACAGGAATTCGGGAATCATGACGTTTATCGTGGGCACGGACGGCGTTGTCTACCAGAAGGATCTGGGTGAAAAGACAACCGAGATTGCTGCGGCCATAGCTGTGTATAACCCGGGCGATGGGTGGAAGCCGGCGCTCTAGCTTCAAGGGGAACTCGAATTCAGGATTCTTGGCATTGGATACCGAAGACTGCTGTATTTTCAGAGCCGCGATGTTTCGCTCTGAGATGTGAATACAGCCGCACGACCTCGCCGGATCAACGCCTATTCATTCTCGCCGACGGAAAATCTACAGACCGCCGGGTTCCGTCGCTCACTTGGCATTCAAGCTCTCCAGGCTTTATCAGTACAATAGAAAACATCGCAATCGTAGGAGCCAAAAAATGACTGCTCCAATTCCCTCATTTCTCCGGGCGGCAAGCTATTTTCTCCTCGCATCTTTCTTGGCTTGCCTCTGTTCTCAGGCGAGGGAAGTACGAAAAGATGTGGTCGTTATGATGAATGGCGATCATTTCACTGGAAAAGTGAAGCGCCTTGAAAACGGCTTGTTATACGTTGAGACCGACTATGTATCCGGCAACATTGGCCTGGATTGGAATCAAGTGGAGTCGGTAAAAAGCACCGCCACATTCCAGATTGTTCTAAATAACGGCCACAGGCTTACGGGAACCATTGAAAAGATTTCGGGTGAAAAGGCGAAGAATGAAGATTTCTTGATTCGTGAAGCCACCGAGGAAGTTCAAGTTCCCTCATCTTCCATCGCGAACATCGATCAGAATAAAGCGACATTCTGGCAGCAATTGAAAGGGTCCATCGATTTCGGCTACAGCTTCACCAGCGGAAATGGGCAGTCCGCTTTGAACGCAGATACGAATGCAATCTACAGGACTACGGCATGGGAAGCCGCTACCTCTTTCGATTCCACCTATGGCGGCCAGACGGACGCTAAGACTACCAATAGAGAAGAATTGCAGGCAACATTCTCCAAATTTCTAAACAGAAATTCCTTCCTCGCCGGTCTTTCCGATTTCCTTCACAGCAGCCAGCAAGACTTGACTCTGCGCACAACCCTCGGAGGCGGCTATGGGCGGTATTTGAAACGTACTACCAACACCAATTTCTCCTGGATGGGTGGCATTGTGTACAGCCATGAGAACTTTGACGTTACAGCCTCACAACCGTCCGATCAGAACATGGAGGCTGTTGTCGGATTTCAATACGACTATGTTCGCTTCAACTTTGGAGAGTTCGACTCCCAGCTACGGATATTTCCTGGATTGACTGACGCTGGCCGCGTTCGCTTATCGACCAACAATGAACTCACGATCAAACTTAGAAACAACTTTCACCTGGCCTTCACTTTTTGGGACAATTACGATAGCCGCCCGCCCACCACGGCAAAAAAGAATGCCCTCGGTACAAGTACTGGTATCGGCTGGTCTTTCTAAACACAGGGCTGGCGGTGAAGATAGTCTTCGCTGGCTTCCAAACCGGCGGGAGTGCGCTTCAAGGCTTCTTGCTTAGGACATTATCTTTTTCCAAAGCATCGATCACGACCTTAACTAGCCCCTTGATTGCCTTCATCGGCGAGTTGCCATCAAAAGTATTGGTGGTACCCGTCCATACAAGTTCTCCGCTAGGTTTGGCCGTGGCATAAAAATTTGTTTCCACTTGCGCAAGCTTCTCTTTCACCATGTACCCGGGGCTATAGACCAGGGGAGCCATCGTGCTGTAATACCCGTAAAAATCTCCATAAAGAGGGTACGGGTTGTAAACTTCGCCCGGCACGTACGTGGTTTTCTTTTCGGCTTTGGTCAGGCGCGCGACTACGATCGCGTCAAACTTCTGTTCTTGTATCAAATCCTTCAAATCTTTCATGTCTATGGGTGTCGCGTTAGGACGCGGCAGAAACACGTAGCTCTGAGTGGCCTGAACCCCTGGCCTCGCGATCGCCGTGGTCAGCTCATCCTCGAATTCGGCACGGTTCGCAGCTTGGCCATTCAGAGCCAGAACCAGAATGTTGGTAAAGTGTGTTCCCCCCGAATAGTCCGGATTCTTCCAGCTCAGAAGCAATTTTGGCGAACTGGCGGCCACGATCACCGGGATAGCGAGGACGGCCAAGATCAAAAGTGATTTTATTCTCAAGTCATTCCTCCGAAAAGGCTTATACGTTTTCCACCGACCGAAGTGTCCCGCAGGCTGCGAACAATCCACCGGGTTCAGTAGCTGATTGACTATGCTGGATCAGGTTAGTCTTCAATCCCACGCTACTTGGAAGGCTGAGCCCTTTTGTATGATCAACCAGCGCGATAGAATCATTACGCGATAGAATCATTAATTGTACTCCAGCCTACGCGGGCTATTCTTGGATGCACACTGTTAAAACTTACAGGCACTTTTTTGACCTCCTGTGAGCGCACAGCTCCAATCGGGCATACCTGGCTTGATAAATATAGGATTTATATCGTAGCGGTGAAGTTCAGAAGCGTATATGATTCCAGGCATCCGCTGTGGTTAACGCGTCGCCTGCCTGGTTCGGGCGGCGCTCGCATTCCAAAGAAGAGTGTCCCAATGCGTGAAAACGGCGGCTCTGATTTGTTTCTCGGTCTCGCATTATCCCTCGCAGGGCTCTGCTATGTACCCCTGCGCGTTGCCTCATCCTTGACCTCGCGATTCGCTCGTGCCCACGCCATTTGGTCTTTACCGGTGATGGCGGCGTGCTCGTGGCGGCTGGTTTTGGCAGAGTTGAGGTGCGCATGAGTTCCTCCCAAAGTCACCTGCCGTGGAGTGCGACGCGTCTGGACTCTCGCATTTACACGGGAACGCTTGCATTTTTGGTGGCCACAATATGCTATTTGGCCGCGAAACTGGCTGGGGTCCTGGTCATAACCATCCCCCAAACAATTTGGCCAATTTGGCCGGGATGTGCCATTTTGGTCGGCATCCTCCTTCTCGTTCCGCGAAAAATCTGGCCTGTTCTTCTCCCGGCTGGACTGGCAGGTTTTGTCCTGTATGACTTGCAGGAGGGTTTGCGGATTTCTTCCATTGCCTGGTTCATATTGGGGGATACGCTTGAAATTCTCGTCGCTATTTGGACGGTCAGCTATTTTTTGAAGGGCAAGCCGCGTTTGGATAGTTTAGGCGCCCTTGCCAAATACTCGTTTTGTACAGTGTTCCTGGCGTCGCTTATCGTCTCGTCTATCGGCAGCCTTGCCTTAAACGGAGACATCTGGCTCAGCTGGCGGTTTGGCTTCTTATCGGAAGCACTCGCGTTCCTCACTGTAACCCCCGCCATTATCGGTGTATTTGGCCTTGGCCGACCGTCGTGGCGCGCCTCCCGAGCCTATTATCTGGAGGCGGTTATCTTGGTCTCCGCGCTGATTTCGCTAAGCTATCTCGTATTTGTAGCTCCGGGAAGAAACGATCCGCCGGCTCTCCTTTATTCTTTGGTTCCGTTTCTACTCTGGGCCGCTTTGCGGTTCGGGTCCGCTGGCGTTGGCGCTTCAACAACTGTTGTTGCTTTGTTGTCGATTTTGGGTGCGATTCATGGCCGCGGTCCATTCACCGAAGCGGACCCCGTTAACCGCGTCTTGTCGCTGCAGTTGTTCTTACTTTGCACTTGCATTCCATTTATGGTTCTGGCAGTTCTCGTGGAAGAGCGGAAGTTTGCGCAACGCGAACTCGGCCAAAGCGAGGAGCGCCTGCGTTTGTCGATGGAATCCGGGAAGGCGGTCGCCTGGGAGTGGGACCTAGAGGCCGGCAAAGATTCCTGGTTCGGCGACCTGAAAACCATGTTCGGAATCCCGGTCGAGCGCTTTGACGGGCGCCCAGAGGACTTCCATCGCTACGTTCACCCTGAGGATCGAAGTCGAGTCTCCCAAGCCGTAGCCAAAGCGAAGGAAAACCACCAGCCTTACGAGGCGGAGTTCCGCGTAGTTTGGCCCAACGGAACCGTCCGCTGGGTCGCTGCAAAAGGGAAATTCTATTATTCGGCGAGTGGCCTTGCCGAGCGCATGCTAGGCATGTCGCACGACGTGACGGAGCTCAAACTTGTAGAGCAGTCGTTGCGCGAGAGCGAGGCAGATCTCACCGAAGCGCAACGACTGGCAAATGTGGGCAGCTGGCAATGGGATTTGCAAGCCGACACGGTTACCTGGTCAGAACAACTTTATCGGATCTATGGTCTTGATCCTTCTTTGCCTGCCGTCAGCTACAAGGGGCACGAAACTCTTTATACGCCCGAAAGCTGGCTTCGCCTCCAGGGTGCTGTCGAAGAAACGTTGCGCTCCGGAACTCCTTACGAGCTTGATCTTGAGATGAATCACTCCGACGGCACATCCAAATGGATTATCGCGAAGGGCGAAGTGCGGCGCGATGGCGCTGGCAATATCGTCAGGCTTCGCGGAACCGTGGATGACATTACTGTTCGCAAACGGGCCCAGGAAGAGCTTCGCAAAAGCGAAGAACGGTTACGTCTCGCTATCCAGGCTGGAAAAATGTTCACCTGCGACTGGGATGCAGCCACAAATATCTTCACACACTCCCCGGAGAGCGCACAGATTCTGAGGGGAGATAATGCGATCTGCAGCACGGGCGAACAACTCTTGAAGAGTGTACATCCAGATGATCGAGAGAGATTTATAGCTGCCGGCGCCAGGGTTAGCCCGGAAAAGCCGGAGATTAAGCTTAGTTATCGAATGGTGCGTCCTGACGGCACGTTGATCTGGTTGGAAAAGAATAGCCGCGCGCAATTCGACCAGCAGGGCAAGTTGTTGCGAATCATCGGGATCGTAACGGACATCACGGAGCGCACGCGAGCCGAGAAGGCCCTGCGCACGAGCGAAGAACGGCTTCGTCTGGCTGTTCAAGCTGGAAAGATGTTTGCTTATGAGTGGGACGCAGCTACCGATATTCTCGTTCGTTCTGCTGAGAGCACCGAGATTCTGGGAATAGAGGAGTCCATCCCTCTAACCGGCCACCAACTTTTAGCCAAGGTTCACCCGGACGATCGTGAAAGACTTGTCGCTGCGGTTATCAACCTTACTCCTGAGAAGCCAAGCCTCTCGATCAGTTATCGGATGCTCCGCCCAAACAATTCTGTGATTTGGGTGGAGAGGAACAGCCGCGCGCAGTTCGATAAACAGGGCAAGTTGTTGCGGATATTCGGCATTGTGGCAGATATCACGGAGCGCAAGCGATCGGAAGAGGCTCAGCGAGAGAGCGAAGAGCGTTTCCGCTTGGTGGCCAATACTGCACCGATGCTTATCTGGATGTCCGATACTCACAGGCTGTGTACCTATTTCAATCACACCTGGCTGGAATTCACCGGCCGGCCCATGGAGTTGGAGCTTGGAAACGGCTGGGCGGAAGGCGTTCACCCCGAGGATTTGCAATGGTGCCTTGACACTTATGTTCGGGCGTTTGATGCCCATGAGAAGTTCACGATGGAGTATCGGATCCGTCGGTACGACGGCGAATATCGATGGATTCTGGACATCGGGGTGCCCAGGTTCAATCCCGATGGTTCGTTTGCCGGCTTTATTGGTTCGTGCGTTGATGTTACCGACCGCAAGCTCGCTGAAGAGGCTCTCTCCGGCGTGAACAGCAAGCTGATTGAAGCACAAGAGCACGAACGCGCCCGCATTGCCAGGGAGCTTCACGATGATATCAGTCAGCGCCTCGCGATGCTGACGATCGAGCTAGAACAGTTCGGTCAAAAGTATTCTCATTTGCCTGAAGAAATGCTTCACCATATCGCGGAATTGCGGAACCGCAGCTCCGATATTGCCGGGGATGTCCAATCCCTGTCTCACGAGCTGCATTCCTCAAAACTGGAATATCTGGGCATTACGACTGCCATGAGGGCTTTTTGTCACGAGTTCTCGCTGCAGCAGGACGTCGAAGTCGCCTTTTCCTATGATGAGATCCCTCGTACGCTCCCGCAGGATATTTCGCTTTGCCTCTTCCGAGTCTCACAGGAAGCTTTGCAAAATGCCGTCAAGCATAGCGGGGTGCGGCACTTCGATGTGGAGCTACGTTGTGCGTCGGAAGCGATTCACCTCATCGTGCGGGATTCGGGATCTGGATTTGACGCTGAAAGGCCGCTCAAAACGCAAGGCCTTGGTCTCGTGAGCATGACGGAGCGCGTGAAGCTTGTAGGAGGACGGCTCACGATCGATTCGCAACCCCTTCGCGGCACAACCATTCGAGCCAGAGTGCCCCTCAAGAAGGCCGCAAGCGCATCGGCCTAGGAATGCAGTCTGCTCTCGAGCGGCGTCTTGTCAATCTCCCGGCCCGCTTGTTTGTTTGACGTTTGACGGCATAGGATCTGCCTGTCACTTTTGCCAGTTCACTTCGGAGAACCTCTCGGCTAGCGTCTCTTGAGGGAAATCTACAATCGGCAATTGTGAATGGAAAATCCTCGTTGAGGCCTTATGCTCTGTAAGAAATGCGGGTCGGATCAACTGGCGGAGTACGGCTCGGAAATTAACCTCCACTCTCTGGGCCAGGACGACCTGGACAAGCAGGCCCTACTATTATTCCCTAAGCTGACGGTCTGCTTGAAGTGCGGTTTTACGGAGTTCACGCTCTCCGAGAGCGAATTGCCAAACCTGCAAAAGCGTGCAGAGAGCTAAGTCTACGTAGATTGAGCCGACGTCGCATGTTTGGATATGCCGTTGGGCTTACAGAAATAAAGTACGGACGGCGGAAGGACTCCTCGCCGCACAAACTATTCAAAGTTTGCTGACATACTGCTTACCTTGAAGGACGGCCTCCACGGCCGGCAGCAGGTCGGTTCCAGCTCGAGTTTTAACGACATAGCCCAGTGCCCCAAAGCTGAGAGCTTCATGTATTACATCCTCAGAGGATTCTTGGGTCAGGAATATTATGCGGGCGTTTGGAATGAGTTTACGCATTTGTCGGCCCGCCTCAATCCCATTTAATCCGGGGAGACCGATATCGAGCAGAATCAGATCGGGGTAGAGCTCTTCGACCTTTTGTACGGCTACTAAACCGTCTGATAACTCGCCGACTACTTCCAGCTCGGGCTTTTGTTTTAGCGCCGAACAAACGAAAGAGCGAAAAGGTTCGAAATCTTCTACAACCAGAACTCGTATTTGCTGGTTTGTCAGTTGGCCCCATTTCCGAAGAGGTCAAGCATGCATCCGTGGGGGACTGCCCGATATTAATCGAACTTTTGAGTCGTGTGCAAGTTTTTCGTTTGCCGTTTAATTCGTTTTAATTCGTTAATATGGCTTCCGGCGTATTTGCGATCATTCCAAAGTGATTGGCACGTAGATTAATTTACCATCGCGCTGAATTTGCAATACAAAGGGAACGCCCGGGGGGCTGGCCTTTAATGCCGACCGCAATCGCTCCAAAGTAGTCATAGGTTGGGTATTCAAAGTACGGATCACGTCACCCGGTGCCAGAGGGACGTCTCCTGCGGAGCCCGTTACTCGCGCAGTTACCACGATGCCAAAGGGATCTCTCAACCCGCGCAACATGGGAGCGGTCTTCTTGTCGATTTCCACACCTATTATGCCGAGCTGGGGAACCAGATTTTTTTGAGGGTCAGTAAGCGAGACGAGCTGATCTACATCTTGCCCTTCCTCAATTGTACCCACATTGAAAACCTGCCGCGTTGTTCCGCGGAGAACGGTGACTTGCACTTTGTCCGATGAATCCCGCAAGAGGAAAAAGTAGTTCACGCTCGGCAAATTGTCGGCGGGCTGCCCATCGATGGAAACCAGGATATCGCCAACCATCAAGCCGGCTGCTTCCGCTGGCCCTCCGGGAAGAACGTCCGAAACGATGACCCCATATTCTTGTTTCAGTCCGAGTCCCACGGCGATGGATGGCGTAATGGTTTGGATTCCGATGCCAATCTCTTGCCGGCGCATGTGTCCAAACTGCTTCAGCTGTCGATAGACAGTTCTTACGGTTGCGGAAGGAATGGCAAAACCCAACCCCTCATTTCCTCCCGATTGAGAAAGGATGAATGTGTTTACGCCAACGACCTCTCCATTCAGGTTTACCAGCGGACCGCCGGAGTTCCCCGGGTTGATCGGTGCATCGGTCTGAATGTAGATCAGCGGAGAATCAGGATCGAGCTGTCTTGCGACCGCCGAAATCAGCCCATGAGTGATGGAGTTTCTTAACCCTTCGGGGCTGCCAAACGCAAAAACCGTATGGCCTTGCCTCACGTCTCGGTAAGAGCCAAGTGGCAGCGCCGGAAGGTTTGTGTTTTCAATCTTCAGTAGCGCGAGGTCCTTCTCACGCGCAACTCCGATAAGTCGAGCCGGGACGGTGTCGATCCTTCCCGAAAGGGCAGTTGCCAGTGAACCGTCCGTGTTTGGGGGTGGCAGGACGACTTCAATGCGCTGTGCTCCGTTCACTACGTGCGCGTTCGTTATGATGTAGCCTTCCGAATCGATGACGAACCCTGAACCACTGGCGCGTTGGCGGCCAATCACAGCTCCGGTGTTCCCCCGGCCGCTCTCTTCGATGGGTGCGTATGCAGTCACAACAATTTGGACGACGCTTGGTGAAACCTTCTTGATCAGGGCGTCAACCATCGAGTCAAATTGGACGACCGATTTTGCCCCCGAAGGCGCTTGGCCGAGGGCTTGGACAGCAAATCCCAATAGTACGCACTGCAGGAAAGTGGTGCGCCAGCCGAGGTTTCTGGCAAATCGGACGCCATGAAAGAGGATTTCACGCATTCGACAGACTCCTTTTCCTGGGTTGACTGATCCGAGCGGCGCTCGTACTTATGAGCCGCTTGCCGCGCCCGTTGCTTTGCCAATTCGCACAGCTCTCCCCAAGTTTCGGCAGCTTAGGACTGCCTGCTTATCTTAGGACACTGGTAAAAGTACTGAGCGGCTTCAACGGTGGACTACAGCGGATCCCGCCTCTGCTTCCGAAATCGGCACACTTTTGCTGGGAACGACTTCCGCAAGTGCCGTTAAAACGGCGTGCCCTTGATTTTCAGGGTAACCTGCGCACACCCGTAGCGTTTTGTCGCGAAAACTTGGTGTTTGATTACTGCAGCTTCGCTAATTCGGCCTTGGCTCGCTTCAAGAGGGGCAGGTTCGGGTCGGCGTCCTTCCAAAGATTTAGCAGCGTTTCCAGCGTCTCGCGAGCTTTCTGTTTCTCTCCGCGTGAAGCATAATCCAAAGCGAGCGTGTAACGGGCTTCCAGCCAGCGCTGCTGAGGTTCCCAGCCGAGGGAACGCTCCCTCAAGTTGGACATCTTCTCATACCCTGCGATAGCCTTCTCGATGTTACCGGCTTGCTGATAAGCGTTGGGGATGGCTTCGATCGAGAAGCCCGTGGAGTTTTCCTTGTCCGACAGCGCGAGCAATTCGATCGCTTTGTCAGTCTGGCCGGTGGTCGCTGCAATATCTCCTTCAAGGAGATGCAAGTAACCCATCTGTTCGGAATTGCCTGGGTCGGCGAGCGGCGCAATCATAGCGGCGATCTGTTGCGCTTGGTCTGTGAAGCCTGCAAGTGCATAGGCATCCCCAAGCATCGCACCAAAAGCGACTTTCAGTTGAATGATCCTCAAGCCAGCCAGGGCGGCATCGAGGTTTTCCCGCTGTCCTTTTGTATCGCCCTTGCCCTCCGCAACAATCGCAAGCAACAGGTGCACCCTCGCAATGCTGAGCGTCGAGTTATTCGCGGTGACAATCTCAAGCGACTGTTTCAAACGGCTGTTCGCGCTGTCGTACTGCCCGCGATATAGATCCAGGAAAGCTAGCGATCGCAAACCATTTTCGCGCGTCTCTGGTTTGTCGAGCAGCGTCGAAAAAACCTGTTCCGCTTTCTGGTCTTCTCCGTTTGCAACGAGCGCAAAGCCATATTCCCGGTTAATGTTGCCGGCGATCAACCATTGTGGCTCCATCTCGAAAGCCTTCGAATAAGCTTTTAGAGCCTCGGGATATTTATCGAGAGTTTTATATGCGGTGGCAAGTCCAATATATGCGTGCGCATAGTCAGGTAAGATGCGAATCGCTTGGTTGTACTTCTCTATGGAGTCTTCTTCGCGGCCATTTCTGCGTAAATGGTTGGCGTAATCGAATTGCATGACGGGGTCATCAGGGTACTGGCTCAAATAGGCACGATAGAGGACGTCCGCCTCGCTCACATGATCTCGATTCGCCGCGTAATGCGTTTCGATGATCATTCGTTCGCGATCTGTGGTATGCGACAGCGGCGCAAGAGCCTTCTCGTATTCCCTTTGTCCATCCACCTGTTGATTGAAGACAAAACTGTAATAGGCATTGCCGAGCGCTGCATGCGCCATCGCAAAATCGGGATCAGTGACGACGGCAGCTTTGAACAATGTTCCCGCGTCCAGATATTTTCCGTGATGCCACAGCGTGGAGCCTTCCGCATACTGCTGCAAAGCGCCCAGCGATCGTGTGGTCACTTGGGGCAACGGCTTGTCGGCGAGGTGGATTTCGTAGAGAGACTCGCCCAGGGCTTCACGAATTTCTTTCGAAAGCACATCCAATGCCTCGAGGATATGGTCCTCACCGTAGGACCGCTCCGTGTAAGAGCGCACGGTCTGGCCAGTCTGCGGGTCTATCAACTGCGCCGTTAGTGCGTACTCCAGCCCCGCCCGAGTAATGCTGCTGGCAATCAATCCCCGAATATTCTCGCGCTGGCAGATCTCGCGCCCGAGCGCAGGCGTTATCCTGTCGCTGGGAGGTTTTTCCATTCGCGTCAGCACCGCGTCGAGACTCGTGCGAGGGAAAACGTTCGCGTAGCGTGACTGTTCTATGCTGACGGCAAAAGCTGTGCCTAGTGCGTTGTCGAAACGGGGATCGCCGGTTTGGTTCTCGAAATCGCCAATGAGCACGGAGTCGCGGGAACGGAACGAAAACGCCGGGTGACCATGCGTCAACCAATACGCGCCCCCGGAAAGAATCACAACGGCTACGGCGAGCGAGACCCAAAGACTTGCGCGAGATTCCACTTTTGCCAGCGGCACTGGGAGCGGTTCTGCTACCGCAGGTGCCGTCTCGGGTTGCTGCGCAAGCGGCGCCGGGGTCGCTATCGGCGGACTTGTGTCGAAACTCTTCAGGTCTGAGCCGTTACCGTTGATGCGTTCGACAGGAACGATAAATCGGTAGCCGCGTCGAGGAACCGTTTCGATGTATCGAGGCTTCTCGGCTTCGTCCGAAAGTGCGTCGCGAAGTTTGCTGACAGCAGTGTTCAGCCCAGTTTCAAAATCCACAAACGTCTCGTCGGGCCAGAGGCGTTTCTTCAGATCGTCGCGAGTGACCATCTGGCCGTGCTCTTCAGCCAGAGCGGCCAGCACACGGAGAGACTTCTCCTGAAGTCTGATCTTGGCGCCGTGCTTGCGCAATTCGCCCGTGCGAACGTCGAGCACGTAGGGTCCGAACTGAAGCATCGGAGGGCTGGGGGTCGTCGCCATGTTCATTCCTCGAGGACAGGCACGAATTGTGCGGATTGTAACACGCCACATCGCATAGAGGTTACGATCCTTAGAAAGACCTAAATCGTTTCTTCTCTGTCGGCTACCTCTTAAGACTTAATCCAGAGCAAAGCTTCCCTCGGTACATTGACCCGCCACGGCAGTTCCACACAAACTCCGGCTAAATCGTCTCAGGAGCAAGTTGTTCATGGAACAGCGCGCGGCCATTTCCAAAGAAGAAGCTGAGTTCGAGAAGCTTCTTGCTGCCGCACTGGAGCGCGAGCGCGAGAAACTACGCGCGTTGACCGAGGCACATGAATCCCAGAAGTACGGCAGTTTTGAAGACCCCGAATAGGGACTTGTCCGAGGAGCGTGCATGCGTCATCCATTTCCTGTCTTATTGCTCGCCGTCATCGTTGGCGTCTTTACTTGGAATTGCAGTAGCCCTGGCAATAAAGGTTCAACCGGGCCCGTAACCCCGGTCTCGATCGCGATCACGGACGCGAACCGCAATATGACTGTCGCCGCAGGCTCAGAAGATCAGCTCTTTGCAACGGAGACGAACTCAGACGGTAGCACGACGAAATTGACCCCTCCGGATACGAGCTGGTCTGTCACCCCCCAGGGACTCGCCGCGATTGGTGACCTCAATGCAAACGGGGCAGACAGTTCGTTAAACAATGGATTGGCGCTGGGCCTGCAAGCCGGAGCGGCCTCGGTCACAGTTACTGACGTGAACCACACGACTATTACTACGACGGCTACGTTGACCGTGACGAGCGGACCGCAGCTGCAATCCATTACCGTTACGGATGCGGACAATGGTTCAGCGACGGCCGGATCAACGGACCAGTTCACAGCCACTGGCAATTTTGTGGATGGTTCAGGTAACAAAACCCCACAAAACATCACGAACTTCGTAACGTGGTCATCTTCCATGACCCAGTTCGCGACCATCTGCAATAATCAGCAGCCTACACAGTGCAGCACGAGTGCTTCCTATGGCCTGGCAACCGCCGACTCTCCAGGGCAAACCACAATCACCGCCAGCATGGTATCTGGTGCAAATACGTCCGTGACACCTCCCACGGCAACGATGTTAACGGGTACTGAGGCCCTCACGGTTGTCTCCTCCGGTCTCCCCATATCTGTGAGTGTTGCGCCTCAAACACAAACCATAGAAGCCGGCACTCTTACTGGAATCCCGTTTACAGCTACCGTCAGCAACGATTCTGGCAGCGCGGGAGTAAAGTGGACGCTCTCTTCTACTGGTCTCACTTGCAGTGGCACAACAACTTGCGGGAGCCTTTCGGCCTCTTCGAGTGCCTCGGCAACTCCCATCACATATACGGCGCCACCCTCGGCTGCATCGACTCTTACGGTCAAGCTCACGGCCACATCCGTGACGGACTCTACCAAATCCAGCTCCGCCACAATTACCGTCACCCCGGCCATCACGGTGATCGTCGCGCCAGGAACGGCAAATATTGCGGCGAGTAACCCAACTGGCGTCCCATTCACGGCAACTGTCACGAATGACTTGAGCAACGCCGGAGTAAAGTGGACACTCTCATCTGCTGGCCTTACATGCGGTGGCACAACAACCTGCGGAACCCTTTCCACATCTTCAAGCGTCTCGGGAACTCCCATCACGTACACCGCGCCGACTGCGGCCGCCGCCACGTTTGCGGTCACACTTACGGCCACGTCGGTTGCGGATGCAACCAAGTCTAGCGCAGGCACGATTACAATCACGCCACCAATTTCGGTAAACGTATTGCCGCCGACCGCAAGCATCGCCGCAGGCAGCACTACGGGTACTCCGTTTACAGCGACTGTCACCAACGATGGAAACAATGGCGGCGTAAACTGGACGCTGTCAACTATCGGCGGTTCTTGCAGCGCCGCAACCTGCGGGACTCTCTCGGCGGCATCGAATGCTTCCGGAACGCCTGTCACCTACACCGCGCCGGCATCGGCTGCCGCTACTTTTACGGTCACGCTGACGGCCACGTCGGCGACGGATACGACCAAGTCTGGCTTCGCTACGATAACCATCACGTCGTCTCAAGCCCAAAATAATTTCTTGCGCTATGTATTCGAGGCCAGCACGTTGCCACCCTCGGGTCTCAGCATCTCCAGCTTTGCTGTTTGGCCATCCACCGGACAACTGCGCTCGCTGACCTACTTCGTTCCCTCTGGCCTTGGGGGTGGGGGAATTACCGGACCGCCCCCTGGAGTTGCGATTCATCCGAATGGAACGGTTCTCTATGTCATGGCTCCTTCCATTTCCAACGCTCAGATCTGGACGCTGAACTTGGGACAGAACGGCGTGCTCCAGCAAACCGCTTCAAGTCCCATAACAATTAACACTGCATTTCAGGGTCTGGCTATGGATCCCCTGGGTCAGTTCCTCTATTCCGTCGATCAATTCGGCGGATCGATTGGAGTATTTGCGCTGGACCAAAACGGAAATCCCGGCACGCCTGGGTCCGTAACCACTGGTCTGACCAACCCAACCGAAATGGCGATTGATTCGACCGGCGGGTTCTTGTTCGTACTGAATGGTGGCAGTCCCCCGGGAATGATCAACATGTATGCCATTAATAGGTCCACCGCTGGAGTGCCAGGAGCGCTGACGCTCGTTGGGACCCCTGCGACAGGTGGGTCCGACGACCAGTCGATGACGCTGACGCCTAACGGACAGTTTCTATATGTCTTCTCACTGAACTCGATCTATGTCTACAACGTCACCTCAACTGGACTGACACCAGTCACGGGTTCGCCATTCACCGGTGTATTGGGAACAGGCAACAATGCCGGACAGGGAACTGTGGACCCAACCGGAAAGTATCTCTACGTCACGGCCCAGGGCCACGACGCGATATATGGTTTCTCGATCGGTGCATCAGGGGCGCCCACGGCCCTGGCGTCTTCGCCTTTTGCGGCAGGCAGCTTTCCAGATCAAATAAACATCGACCCCTCTGGCAGTTTCGTCTACGTCGCCAATCGCGAGGATGCCTGGGTTTATTCGCTCAATAGCTCAACCGGCGCACTTACAGCGACAAGCCAAAATAGAACCATGGGTTTTGGTATCGCCGGCCAGCTTTTGAGTTCGGGGAGCAGTGCTCTCACTTTCACGCCTAAAGCGCTGTATGTGACGAACACAGGGAGCGACAACGTCTCGCAGTTCATCATCACTCCTTCAACCGGAGCGCTAACCGCAGGCTCCCCGGTAGCCGCCGGGACAGCCCCGAAGGGAGTGGCCGTATTGCCTGACGGCGATTTTGCTTACGTCGCCAATTCTGCAATTGCGTCTGGAGTCCCCACTCTTTCTGCGTACGGCATTTCGAGCGGGGTGCTAAGTCCATCAGGGACGCCGACTCCTACGGGGAACGGTCCGACTTGGTTGACTCCTGACCTTTCCGGAACGTGGATGTACAACGTGAACCTGACGGATTCAACCGTCTGGAAGTTCAATATAAATAGTTCGGGCGCGCTTACATCCGGTGCAAAGACAGTTACAACCGGCGCCGGCCCAGTGTTCATAACCACCGATCCGACGGGCCAATATCTGTACACCGCCAATAGCACGGCAAATACAGTTGGTGAATATTCGATCCAGTTCCCGCTAGGATCTCTGCAGACACTGAGCACGGGCATAAATTCGGAAGGCATAGGGCCAAACTGGATAGCTGTAGACCCAAGCGGGCAATATGCGTACGTTGCCAATTTGACTGACGGAACGCTCGGTGAATTCACTATTACCGAAGGCAGTGGAGATTTGGTTGTGAATGGCCCGCAGCCCTTTCTACCGGTTGGGTCAGCGCTCAGCTCAGTAGTTGTTGAGCCTTCAGGGAGATACGTATTCGTCAGCGATTTTGTGGAGAATAAAATCTTCTCGTATACGATCAATCCGGCCATCGGAGATTTGGCCTTCAATACTACTGGTGAACCCGTCGCTTCAAGTGGAACGGGACCGGTGGCATTGGCGGTAGATATTTCCGGCCAGTATCTCTACTGCGTAAACGCTGGCTCAAACGACATCACCATCTTCAAAATTAATTTGACCAACGGGACGCTCACGCAAGTTGGTACGGCCACCGTTCCGACGGGTGGAACGACACCAGCGGGAATAGCTCTCACGGGTACCGTTAACTAGAACTAGATGCAGACGCGATTTTGCGATGCCGCGACTATTTCAACTGCGCACGCTCGAGATTCCCCGCGCACCGCGCAGGGATAGGCAACGAAGGCTATCCTTGCGCGTATCTTTCCCCGCCGTCGCAATACTTTCGGGCACGCCCTGCCCTGCGGCTTGCACGCATCCAACAATCCGCCTAAGCCCCGAGCAGTTCGTGTCGACCAAACGGAAACCATCCACTTTATCCCTGGCTTCGAACGGAAGGGAAGACCTGGAATGAGCCCATCATGATGCCCCTCGTCCATCTCGGACCTTTTTGGCTTCCTGCTTATGGCCTCATGATGTCTATTGCCGTCTTGGCCGGAGTGAAACTCGCAGTCTACCGCGCGGGGAAGCATGGTCTTGATACTCAGTTTGTTTACTATGCAGGCTCGCTCGCGGCCCTCACCGCTCTCGTCATGGCTAGGCTTCTGCACGTAGCCATCGATCCGGTCGCTTACTGGAGATCGCTTGGACCACTGGTGACCGAAGCGGGAACATTTTTATTCGGTTTCCTCTGCGCCCTCTGTTTGATTTGCTTTATTGCCGTCCGCCGTGGCGTATCCTTGTGGGCTCTCTCGGATTGTTTTGCGCCCTCACTGGCGCTTGGCGTTGCTCTCGCTCGTATCGGCTGCTTTTTGTCTGGGTGCAACTACGGCAAACCAACTCGTTTACCTTGGGGCGTGGCGTTCACAAATCCGCTTGCCGCCCAACTGGCGGGCACGCCGCTTGGCATTCGCCTTCACCCCACACAACTTTACGAATCTCTGCTTGGGCTAAGCACGTTTTTTGTCCTGATTTATTTGAGTCGCCGGGAACGCCGCCCTGGCGCTTTAATTCTGACGTTTGTTTCGTTCTACGCGGTCGGGCGTTTTTTTATTGAATACTTTCGCGGCGACCTTGATCGTCTTTTCTGGGGTCCGTTTTCTACCTCTCAATGGCTTTCTGTAGCGCTCTTACTCTTAGTGTTTCTGTTGTATCGCCTGCCGGCCACTCATGGTGTCTCTTCTCAGTCAATCGCGAGACTTGTTCAAGTCCCGCCGCTGTGGCGTTCCAACAATTCGAGATAGCTTTGATCCTGCCCGCACGCTTACTTTGTCAGGCGCTCACTTTCGGACTGCCGCAGCTATAACTTTATCTTTGGTCATTTCCGCCGCTTGCTCAATCGTGGCGGATGCAGGGACCGGCTGGAATTCGCTGTCGATCTCCTTTTGCCGCACAGCAATCGTCTTGAAGAATAGGGCCTTGCCGCTCATTTGCACGTCCATTGTCGTCATTTCCCAACACCCCGGGCCGACTTCTTGTTGTTTTACCAAAAAGGTTCCACCCTCATCGAGGTGACCCAATAGCCCGCCACCGAATTTTACCGGGCTCTTTAAACGTCCATTGATCTCCGCGAGCCGCTTTTGATCCATGTCCAGAGTCAACGTGCCTTCCATGTGATAAAAGACTTCCGCCTGGTGGCCTGAAGGATGAAACGCTGGATTCGGCGTGAATTTCACTTTGATTCTATTCCCATCCTTTTCTTCTATCCGAAATACGAAAGCATCTGGAATTAGCTCTAGCAGCTCGGTCGCTTGTTTCCCATCTTCGTGTCGTTGTCGCTCTTGTTTTTGGAGTTCTCGCTTGCTGTGGAGCAAATTCCGAATCCGCTGATTTTCCGTCTCTTGTTGGATTTTATCCAGCGGCTTGCCATTCACAGCCAGCAGTCGCTCAATCTGTGCACCTTTTGCCTGACACACCATAAATAATCGTCGTGGGCCATCCTTCTCTTCGAGCTTTCGATAGCACCACAAGGACTTATCTTTCGCTTGGGCGTCAATTTCGTGCTCAATAATATCTCGCACCAAATAACCAACATTTTTCTCAGGGTTTGATGCTTGCGGGGCGTTGTGATTGCTCTCTTGGGCAACAATCGGGGAACTGATGATCGCGGTTAACAACATCCACGTGGAGACCAAGAGGCCTGTCGAAGCTATTTTCGCTATTTTTCTTGTCAAATTCTCGGCAAGTAATTTCGCCAATCCGGGACCTGGAAATGGTTTTGACATCTGCGACCCCCTCATCGTTCTCCGGCGGTCAATTACAAGCTGAGTGTGAACCATTCACGAAGTGCGGGACTATAAGGCAGTTGCTGTATTCAAAGCCGCTTGATAGTGCAGCCGTCATCATGTTCTCGGTAGCGCGCAACTTTTGTGTTCGAGAGAGAGGCGGGCGCT
This sequence comes from uncultured Acidobacteriota bacterium, assembly GCA_963740015.1. Taxonomy (GTDB): domain Bacteria; phylum Acidobacteriota; class Terriglobia; order Acidiferrales; family UBA7541; genus Acidiferrum. Next base: position 154,900 of record CAVUCM010000063.1, read on the forward strand.
TGTGTCCAGATAAGCGCCCGCTCTCGGGGGTGTATTTCAGAGGCAATGTCGCTAGGTTGGCGAACAAGAGCGGACACAACCATCGGGTCTTATCTGTAAGAAACATCGAAAGTTGAAGTAGAAACCAAACAGTTCCCTTAGAACAACATTTACAGCATTCCACCTATATACGGGCCAGACATGCACGGTCAAATTGGATAGTGACGGATAGATGTCCCACGAGGCCCTATGCAAGTTCTGATTGCCGATGACCACGAAATTGTTCGCCGAGGTGTTCGCTCGATATTGGAATCGAGGGCGGGCCTTGAGATTTGCGGCGAGGCAGTTAACGGCCGGGAAGCGGTTAATAAAGCGAGTCAATTACACCCCGATTTGATTATTCTCGACCAGGCCATGCCAGTTCTTAGCGGTTTGGGCGCCGCCACTGAAATTCGGCAACTTATGCCCGACGTACCGATACTGATGCTATCGATGCACGATGGCAAAACTCTGCTTGATGCTCTGCGCACGATCGGCGCACAGGGCTTTGTTCCCAAGGCTGAGTGCGCCGAAAAATTGCTCGAGGCGGTGGACGCCGTTTTGCGCGGCGAGACTTTCTTCGATGCAGAACCCAGCTCGTGCATGGGCCTTTCCGAATAGAGTACTGAGCGAGGTCGTTCAAATATTCTTGGGAGGTTTAGAAAATGGTCGCAACCACACAACAAATTGAAGAGAAACTCTCGAACACTGCGATGGGTATGGCGCACAGATACGTCAGCGCTTATCGCGACACACTACTGACTGATTCTCAGGTTGTGGCGGCCATGACATCGGACGCTCTGTCAGGCGGTTTCTCCGAAGAGGACTCTTCCGAAATCGCGGAGATCGCTTTCACGTACCTCGAACATAATCATCACGCCCTGAATCCGTGAAGAATCTCGTTCCTGCCACGGATCCCGTTGGAGCGGGCGAACGGCAGCCGGAGTGGCCTGCGATAGCTGAACAATAGCCGAGCCGTTTTGTCGGCGACTCAATCTGTGGTACTAATGAAGTGACCCCACCCTCCACTCAGCCCAGAAATGAACCTAAGGAGAATTGTAATGAAAATCGAAAGACTATTGGGCGGTTTGGTGTCCTTGGGCATGGTTGCGGCGATGGCCGTACCTGTGACTCTAGCTAAGACACAGGATGCATCCGCACCTCAAGCCTCAGGTAAACAAATGGGAATGCGAGGTGGACTGCAGGCCGCCGTAGAGAGCCTGAATCTTACGGATGATCAGAAAGCAAAGGTAAAGGATATCTTTGCCGATGCGAGGACCAAATACCAAACGGTGACCAGCGATACTTCGCTCAGCGATGACCAGAAAAAAGCCAAGATGAAGGAGCTTCATGAAGGCACGCTGGCCAAGGTGAACGCCGTGTTGACGCCTGATCAGCAGACCGAGTTGAAGAGCAAGATCGAAGCTGCAAAGGCGAAACCACCGTCGCAGCCGTGATCCAGAAACAGTCAGAAAACTGGCGATAAGCACGACAAAAGGCGCCTGGTTCGCGAGAGCCGGGCGCTTTTTATATTTGAGATACTTCTTTGACCGATTCTCACTAAAATTCTTCCATGGAAGGTGTTTGAATCGGCGCAAGAATACCTTGGCCGTTCAGCGCCGGGCGAACAAGCCACAAATTAATCCCAATTAAGCCTGATAGGTGAGATCGGTACGCTGATAGAGAGCAGTGTGCCCACAATTCGGGCACTTCATCTCGGACCCGTCCGGGGGAAAATCAGGTTTTCTAGGAGAGAGATAGTCAGATAGGCGCTTGTCTACAATCGGGGAGTGCATGAAGGCGCGTTTGCATCCTACGCAGCGCAACATCCAGAAAGCCATATCCTATCGTATCGCTGCAAACCTAATCTGCGTATAAGGAAACTATAAGGAATTCGTAAGGAAAATTTCTTCGCTGACGGAGCTACAAGCAACTATGCAGTTTCAGTTCTCAGCCCGGGCGCTACGTCATTTCGACATCCAAGTGAGCTGCGATGGTCTCTTCAAGTTCATTCAGGGAATCACGTACTGCCGAGAGCAAGCTCTCACGCGCAGGTTCGCTCAGAAGCTTTGCCACTCGCAGTTTATTGTCAGTAGCTTTGATCTTCACACGAAGATCGTTCATGAGGTCAAGAGCACGAGGTTTGCCCGAGAAGGAAACCTGACGAAGCGCTGAATGCACGCTATACACAAGCTTATCCAAGTTTTTTATGCGAATGTCCAATTCGCTTTCTGAGGCATATTCATTTCTGTGGAGAAACTTAGTCTCAGTGGGTGAATCCCCAGCAATCAAGTGGTGTGAACTCATAAACATTCTCCTAGGCCGACGATATCCAAGTTGCTGGGATTCGATCTACGGGGCGGGCACTGTTTATAAGGGCAATAGCTTTGCCAACCCGCACATTTTTCGGAAGGCTATAAGAGGATGCGACTTATCAGACGATTGATGATCAACTTCTGGAATTCGGAGTGTACTAGAACCGGAAAATTGTTCATCCTCAGAAACTCCGGACTGAATAAGGTTTACTCAGGCGGTAGCCGAGCTTGGTTGCACGTAGTGACAGGCGATTCCAGTTCGCTGATCATACTGGGGGGATACCTTGACCCTCGCATTTTTGTAGGGCTTTTACCCGATTACGAGCAGAAACTCTTCAAAGTATGTTGTCTTCCGAAGGCGAGGTGAAAAATGCGATTCATTTGGCTGCTGTTGGCGCTCGTGTTGGTGTGCGCTTGGATAGGCGGCTTTGTTGTCTATCACGCTGCGGGATTCGCGATTCACATACTTCTGATTTTGGCCGTCATCTCGATCATCTTGCAGTTGTTTAGTGGTAAGCGAACAGCTTAGAAAATCGAAGGCGGGCCAGGCGAGATAGAACATCTCTATCCGCGTCCGAGGTCCATCAGACCGGCCCGTGTTGTTCTGCGTACCAAATTAATATCGCAACGATGAGCCAGGTCAAGATGGCGAAGCTCAAGACAGCCATCGAATTCCAAACGGGTAGAAGCTTCCAAACCACTACCGCAAAAAATGCTAAGCCAAATGTTCCCATAGCGGCGCCGCGCGCATCCAAGGCGGCGGCGTTCTTACCTCGGGCAGTGCCGTCCTTTCCAACCTTTTGCTTTTTCTCCAACTCGTGCTTCGCCACAAGCGTGACACTCGCAGGGAAAATTGCTGGAAAAGCGAGAAACAGTCCGCCGACAACAGGCCCAAAGTGCTTGGCTACAAGGCCGGTGGCAGCCGTGATTGCACCCCCAAACAAGAAACGCACCGCGTACTCGTACCAGCGGATTTTCCGGATTGCGGAGAAGTCAAAGTGGACGCGCATGAAATGTTATTTCAAAATCAGAAACCACAAACCGAAAGCTCCAACAAACCACGCAGAAAAAGAGAAGACGCTGGCCGCCATCGCGCCCCATCTATTCCGGACAAGCAGATGAATACACAAACAGGCGTACAGAAAAAAAGCGATGGCTCCGGCAATCATCGAACGGCCTTCGCGGACGGCATAGAGCTTCCCCTCGGTCACGATGGTTAGCCCTAGGGTCGCCAGCGCAACGGAAGGCGCAGCACTGAACAAACCTGCAAAACTCCTGGGTTTTAGCAGGTCTCCCAGAATCGAAAAGGCCGACACTATGATGCCACCCACGACAAAGCGAAAGATGAGCGGTCCCATTTCGAGCTAGCCTCTTAATGCTGCGCTATGGCAGATTCCCGTTGTAATTCGTCAACCGACTTGAATAAGCGCCCTTGCAACCCTGATCGGCGAGCCACGCGCCACTTCGACGAACCGTTCCGTTACTATTTTCGCCGTACCGTTTGTTTTTTGTTGGTCGCAGTTTTTCCAGGCTTTGCCACCTTGGTTTTTGCGTTTTTCTGCGGATCCCCCGTGGCGGCCTTTTCAACGTCTCCACCATTGTCGCGCGCGATGTCTGCTAGCAGCCGTTTACTCAACACGGAACGCGGTTGGGAGACAGTTATGTCTTTATCGGATGCATATTTGTCACGGTGTTTGATCAGCAGCCAGGATTTATCTGGCTTGCTGCCAAAACCACGCGTTCGCACTAACACCCAGGACCCCTGCAGTTTCTTGCCTTCGAGAGTAAACTTCAGATCGCCTTTTTCGAGCGCGGCTTCGACGTCGTCGCTCTCCGGAATCCATTCACCGTTGTCCCACACCATGACGGTGCCGCCGCCATATTCGCCTTCTGGAATAACTCCCTCAAAGCCTCCATATTCAACTGGATGATCCTCCACCTGCATCGCCAATCGCTTGACCGATGGATCTAGTGAAGGTCCTTTAGGAACTGCCCAGGAAAGCAGCACACCTTTGAACTCCAACCGAAAGTCGTAGTGTAATTGCGTTGCGCGATGCTTCTGTATGACGTAAAGCAAATGACTCTTTGAACTTGCACCAGAATGTGGCTTTCCCGAAGGTTCTGGCGAAACCTTAAAATTCCGTTTCTCTTTATATTTGTCGAGTGACATCTATCGTTCCTCCCCGGGGACTTTCGAGCACCAATGAACGACGAACGCTGAGAGATCTTATAACTGTTTCAAACGTGCCACCGCTCGTTTCAGAGCCTGCCGGCTATTGAAAAAGTCGCTCCACGGGTCTTTCTTCTTAAGACGAGCGCTAAAATTGCCGATGTTGAAGCTCGAAGGATTAAGAGAAGGCTTAACCTCCGACCATGCCAGGGGAGTCGAGACAGGGGCATGTGGCTTTCGGCGAACCGAATAAGGGCTCACGACAGTTTGCACGGAGCCGTTCCTGAAAGCGTCCAGATAGACCAGTGCTCCGCGATCTGCAATGGCATGTGCCACCGTCAATTGCTTCGGATAAGCCGCGGCGAGGCGCGCCACAAATTCCTCCGCAAACTTCAGTACCTCGCTGGCTTCGGGGCCAATGCGGATTGGAACGAAGATATGCAACCCGCGGCTGCCGGATGTCTTTGGGAAAGAAACAAGGTCGAGCTCATCGAGTACAGCTTTCACAAGCAGGCCAGCCTTCGCGGCATCTGCAAACTTTCCCGATTGAGGATCCAGGTCAAAACAGATCCAATCAGGCTTGGGAAAAGTTTTGGCTCGGCTTCCGGTTACATGGATGGGAATACATCCAAGATTGGCTAGGGCAAGCTGTGTGGCGAGCAAGCCGCCCACAACGTAGTCTGTTGCTTTTCGAGCAGAAGAACCTCTGTCGTTTGCGATTCGCTTTGTTGGAGTTCCTGCCGGCATGCTTTCTGGTTTCTGCTTTTGGTAAAAACATGCACCGCTCATGCCGTCCGGACAGCGTTCCATGGTCAAAATGCGGTCATTGACGTAAGGACGAAGGGCAGGGAACACATCCCGATAGAATGTGACTAGGTCTAATTTCGTATACCCTTCTTCGGGCCAAAATACCTTGTCTGGATTCGACACTTTTATTGGCATGGTCTTTGATGCAGGCGGCATTTAAGCCTCCTTCCGAGTCACTTCCGTAGGTTTCTTGTCGTCGCGCAGCCCCAGATAAACCGGATGACGCAACTTTCCATCTTTGGTCCACTCGGTAAATGAGAGTTGAGCTACCAGTTTTGGCGCCAGAAACGTCGCATCTCGTTCGCGGACTTCAGATGCAAAAGGAGACTTCGACCGAACTAACGGCTTAAATCTCCGGTAAAGAGAAGCTAGCATTTCCGTGTCGAAGCCGGTGCCAACTTTTCCGGCATAGAGAAGCTTATTGCGAGAATAGACTCCCAAAAGCAAAGCGCCGAAATACTGCCGTGAACCTGTAGGTTGCGTAAAGCCGCCGATCACGAACTCATCTTCCTGATGAACTTTTACTTTCAGCCATTCCTTGGATCTCTTCTCCACATAGATAGATGCAAGGTTTTTGCACACCACACCTTCAAAGCCGCGCTTCGATGCAATTTGAAATGCTTTCAGACCATCATCAGACAAGACGGCTGACAGCCGGAGCCGTGCAGATGGCTTTACTATTCGTTCGAGCGCTGCTCGCCTTTGGGAGAGTGCTTTTTTTCTCAAATCGCCTTCGTCTGAGTAGAGGCAATCAAAGACTGCATACTGAGGACGGCCTTTGCCTTGCTGCAACAACTGGAACCGCGAAATATCCTTGGCATCGAACACAACTACTTCACCGTCAATACAAAGTGTCTTGGGTTTAAGTTTTTGAATTGCTGCTGCGATTTCCGGGTAGCGGGCCGTTCGATCAATCGAATTCCTTGATATGAGGGTCACGCGTGTACCCTCTTTATACGCAAGCATCCTGACGCCATCGTATTTCTCTTCAAATACCCAATTGGGCCCCGTAAATGGGGCATCCACCAATGTCGCCAGCATAGGGGACACCCGAAAGGGAACTTTACTCATCACCTTCCCGCAAACACTTTCCGTAGAACATTAGATATCCTACGAAACATAATTGCTTTACATGAAACCATGTATATGTAAATGCTGTCGATAGCGAGAGGCTTTCATCGCGGGACTACAGCTTGGCTGAAAAACGAATTACGTTTGAGGGACACTCTCCGGAGTCGAAGGCACCGGCCGGAGACAGGCGAGAAGACTCCGGGCCACATAAGATTTTCTTGCTCTCGCCGGCAAATTCCAACGGAATTCGAGCAAGAATGCTTTTCAGTCCAAATGCGCAGTTCGAGCTCGCGCAGCGCCTCCGGGATTCCAATGTTCCTCTAGGGGAAGTCTTCAGCTTCATTAGCGGCCTATATTTTCGCGGCAAGCTGGCTTACGCGGAAAGATTTAAGAATCCACCGCGGGAAGCCCCGGGAGTACATATCATCACCGCGACGTCGGGGCTTCTTCTGCCTCATGAGCCGATGACATTAGCCAGGCTTAAGTCTATGTCCTCCTCAAATGTAGATCCCGACAATCCCGATTATCGAACACCACTTGATCGCGATGCATTCCGTTTACGAGAACTTTTGGGCACCGAAACTCAAGTTGTTTTACTTGGGAGCATCGCCACTGAAAAATATGCACAGCCGTTGTTGGAAGTTTTTGGAAAGCAATTACTCTTTCCAAGGGATTTTGTCGGCCGCGGAGATATGAGCCGCGGGGGCCTGCTCCTGCGCTGCTGTTCCACTGGATTACCGCTTGAATATGTTCCAGTGCTCGGAGCTATACGCCGCGGGCGCCGTCCTCCCAAACTCAAGCTCTAGCCTTAGCGGCGCACATGCTTCTCGAACTGTTGGTCATTCATTTCTTCTTGAACGCTCGCATACCATCTTTAACCCGCTTCATGGCACTCGCTGGGCCTTTTGCGCCCAATACGCGATATTTCTCGCCGCTCAACTCGTGATAGTTCACGAAGAAGTCTTCCAATTCCTGCAAAAAGGTTTTGCCCAAATCCTTGATGTGATGAATGTCCGCAAAGCTGTGATTTTCTTTCTCCACGGCCACAACGCGATCATTCCGCTCAAGTTTCTTTTTCTCGCCCTGTTCGCCCTCGATGATCCCAACGATTCGGCACTGCAACACGCAGCCGGGAAACGCAGGCTCGTCCATCAAAACCAGCACGTCCGTGGGGTCACCGTCATCGGCGAGCGTGGACGGCACAAAGCCAAAGTCATAAGGAAATTCCATCCCCGCCGGGAGAACCTTCTTCAGCCCAAACACTCTCTGCTTTTCGTCAAACGCATATTTGTTCCGGCTGCCCTTCGGTGTCTCGATGACAACTTGAAGGTTATCTTCGTCTGGATCAAGGGATTCAAGCAAAGAGGGATTCCCCATAGATGCCTTTAGCTTTTTCTTCTTACTCGACATTTATTTCTCCCTGATCTCTCATTCGAGGCTACACAGGATCCGTAAATTCGAGCTCCAAGCAAGACTGAAGAGCCAATCATTCTCAGTCCTATAGACCGCAATGCTGCTAACTTGCTTTGCGCACCGTCTGCCCGGTTTTCCTGGCTTTCCCGTTACCTTTTTTCTTTTCTTTTGAGCTCGAAGACGAAGCGGCGAGGCTCTTCCTCAGCGCGCTCTTGATATCGATAACCGTGGACCGCCCTGGCTCTTTGCCAATTTCAATGGTCTTGCCATGCTGCTTGGCCTCAATTAATTTGCGCAGCTTGTCTTGGAATTCATCATGGTATTTGGCTGGCTTGAATGGCTCAGTCATCGTCTTGACGAGCTGCTCAGTTAGCTTCACTTCTTGCGGCTTTAGATCCACAGCTTCAATCACGCCGTATTGCGGCAGCCGCCGAATTTCGTTTGAAAAATACATGGTGTGAAGCAGCAGGCCATGTTCATAAGCACGCAGAAAAACGGTGTAGTCCCTCTGATGCATAAGCAGTTTGCCAATTCCGACTGTCTCGGTGTCCTCGAGGGCTTTGACGAGCAATTGATACGCCTTCTTGCCGCTTTCGTCCGCGACGCAGAAATACGAAGAATCAAAAAAGATCGGATCGATCTGGCTCAGTTTCGTAAAGGCAAGGATTTCGAGCGTTCGGGAAGACCCAGCCGCGAGCTTCTTGATTTCCTTATCTTCCATGAGCACATACTGCCCCTCGTCAAATTCATAACCCTTGATAATTTCGCCGCGCTCTACGAATCGGTTGCATGTGGGGCAGAATAACGGCTGTCGCACCCGAGAATTGCATTCCTTATGAATCTGATGAAGATATGTCTTATCGCTCCGGGCCGCAGCGTAGAGCTGCGCCGGAATCGAAATTAAGCTAAGCACAATAGAGCCTCTCCAAACGGAGGAAGGCATAAGGACTCCTTTTACTTATTGTTCGCTCTAGAAGCTTCGAGTCACATCAGGTAAGCGCTGTAGAAAGGCGGCCGGAGCCCTTTTTAATTTTAATGTCAGTGCTTACGGCTGTGTTAGCGGGCAGTTGCCGCGATCTTGCGCTTTTCCTCGCGCACGCCTCGGATGAGGCTAAGTTCGATATCGGTGGGACACCAGGGGCTCCGAATCACATCAAACGCTCCGCGCTGGGTCGCATCCATATAGAGTTCCCATTCCCCATTTCGCGTAAGCACGACAACCGGCGGAAGTTTGCCCGCGAGTTTCAATTCTAAAACGTCCCCATAGCTCCCATCTGGCAGTCTCTCATCGCAAAAAATAAGGTTGGGATGTTGATGCGAAAGCAGTTGTTCAGTCTGGGCCACCGTCGAGCAGGGAATGACTTGGACGGAAAGTGCTTCCAGAATGTTGCTTACCTGTCGCCGGCTCTCGAGGTTACCCGAGACGACCAAAATGGTGAGTTGTTCCTGCAGCACAGGCCCGTAAGTTGTTGATATCTCAAAGCGATGAGCCGCGCTCTCTCGTATGGTAGGGTTCATATCGAAATTTACCTCGCGTCTCCGATTCTGATGGTGCAAGCCAAATATCGGGGAGGACACTGTTAGTGGATTTGCGTTTCTCGGTCAATACGGACTTTTACCTAGTGCCAGCTAGTACCCTTGAATTCGCCATACAGGAAAGACTGTAGAGCATACCTACAGCTCTTATGCTAATTAAGCTTTCTTGACCGTAATTTCCTAATTCCAGGAAGTGATGTTCGGTAGCCACAGGTTCGAGGTTGAATTCAGTCCATCAGCGCTGAAGGGGAATGTGATCTCGAATTCGCCTGGCTAGCCAGCCTAATTCAGTGCCAATTTGGAGATGAGCATGAAAAGAGCTGACCGCGAATCGTTGAGTGTAAGCGCAAGGCCGATTCCCGCTACGGAACCTGGAAGCAACGGGAAAGACCATGTCGGTGAAATGTCAGCGTCCGATCTGGGCCTCATTCTTTCCAGTTTGCAGACCATGCGCGATGGTGACTTCTCTGTTCGCCTCCCTGGATCGTGGACAGGCCTGCCCGGAAAACTTGCGGATACATTCAACGAGATAGTCTCTTCCAACCAGCAAATCGCTCATGAACTTAGGCGCGTAGGCCAAGTGGTAGGGAAGGAAGGCAAAACTCGCGAAAGAACGCAATTTCACCAGCCGCGAGGCGCTTGGGGCGAGATGGAAGTATCCATCAATACCCTCGTTGATGACCTGCTCCAGCCCAACACCGAAGTCACACGCGCGATTGCAGCCGTGGCACAGGGCAACCTGACGCAAACGGTTCGGTTGGACGTCGATGGCCGGCCGCTCGAAGGAGAATTTCTCCGTTCCGCCACAATCGTTAACACCATGATTCAGCAGCTTGGCGTTTTTACCGCCGAGGTGACTCGCGTCGCTCGCGAAGTTGGCACCGACGGAAAACTCGGTGGCCAAGCGCAGGTGCCAGGTGTCGCGGGAACTTGGAAAGATCTCACAGACTCCGTCAATTCGATGGCCAGCAACTTGACTGGGCAAGTTCGAAACATCGCCGAAGTGGCCACGGCGGTTGCCAGCGGGGACCTTTCCCGCAAGATCACGGTGGACGTTCGCGGAGAAATTTTGCAGCTCAAGGAAGCCATCAACACGATGGTCGATCAGTTGCGTTCCTTCGCTTCCGAAGTCACCCGCGTGGCGCGCGAAGTTGGCACGGACGGCAAACTGGGAGGCCAGGCGGTTGTGCCGGGTGTGGCCGGAACCTGGAAAGACCTTACGGACTCCGTCAACGCGATGGCCGGCAACCTCACAGCGCAGGTGCGCAACATCGCGGAAGTCACGACCGCTGTGGCCCGCGGCGATTTGTCGCGCAAGATCACTGTGGACGTGAAGGGCGAAATTCTCGAATTGAAAGACACCATCAACACGATGGTGGACCAGCTCAACGCGTTCGCTGGTGAAGTGACGCGCGTGGCTCGCGAAGTCGGCACCGAAGGCAAATTGGGCGGCCAAGCGCAGGTTCCCGGCGTCGGCGGCACGTGGAAAGACCTCACCGACAACGTGAACTTCATGGCCAGCAATTTGACCGGTCAAGTGCGCAACATTGCCGAAGTCGCAACCGCGATCGCCAGCGGCGACCTCTCCCGCAAGATTACGGTCGACGTGCGCGGAGAAATCCTCCAGTTGAAAGAGACTCTCAACACAATGGTGGACCAGCTCAACCGGTTCGCTGGCGAAGTGACGCGCGTGGCGCGCGAAGTAGGTAGCGAAGGCCGCCTTGGCGGACAAGCGAACGTGCCAGGCGTCGCCGGCACTTGGAAAGACCTCACGGACTCTGTCAACTCGATGGCCGGCAACCTGACGGGCCAGGTGAGAAACATCGCGGAAGTCACGACGGCCGTCGCGCGTGGCGACTTGTCTCGCAAAATCACAGTCGACGTGAAAGGTGAAATTCTCGAACTGAAGAACACCATCAATACGATGGTGGACCAGCTAAACGCCTTTGCCGCGGAGGTGACTCGCGTCGCACGCGAAGTCGGCACGGAAGGGAAGCTGGGCGGCCAAGCGCAAGTCCCTGGTGTAGGCGGTACGTGGAAGGACCTCACCGACAACGTGAACTTCATGGCCAGCAACCTTACCGGCCAAGTCCGCAACATCGCCGAGGTTGCAACCGCCGTCGCACGCGGAGACCTCTCACGCAAGATCACCGTTGACGTCAGGGGCGAAATTCTTGAACTAAAAGACACGCTGAACACGATGGTCGATCAGTTGCGCGCATTTGCCTCTGAAGTGACTCGCGTCGCTCGTGAGGTCGGCACAGACGGGAAACTCGGCGGCCAGGCGCAAGTTCCCGGTGTTGCGGGAACCTGGAAAGACCTCACGGATTCCGTCAACTCCATGGCCAGCAACCTAACCGGCCAGGTGCGCAACATCGCTGAAGTCGCGACGGCGATTGCCAGCGGCGACCTCTCAAAGAAAATCACGGTCAATGTCAGCGGCGAAATCCTGCTGCTCAAAGAAACCATTAACACGATGGTGGACCAGCTCAACGCATTCGCGGGCGAAGTAACGCGCGTCGCGCGCGAAGTAGGTAGCGAAGGCCGGCTCGGTGGACAGGCTAACGTTCCCGGCGTTGCGGGCACATGGAAGGACTTAACCGACTCGGTTAACTCGATGGCTGGAAACCTGACTGGCCAGGTGAGAAACATTGCCGAGGTCACGACCGCAGTCGCCCGCGGCGACCTGTCGCGCAAAATCACAGTCGATGTGAAGGGCGAAATTCTCGAGTTAAAAGACACCATCAACACGATGGTGGACCAGCTCAACGCGTTCGCCGGCGAAGTCACTCGTGTGGCTCGCGAAGTTGGCACGGACGGAAAACTCGGCGGTCAAGCCCAAGTTTCTGGCGTGGCCGGTACATGGAAAGATTTGACCGACAACGTCAACGTCATGGCTGCAAACCTCACCGAACAAGTAAGGGGTATCGTCAAAGTTGTGACGGCGGTGGCCAACGGCGAGCTGACGAAAAAACTCACGGTTAACGCCAAGGGCGAAGTTGCCGCGCTGGCGGAAACCATCAATAACATGACTGACACACTGGCCACGTTCGCCGACCAGGTGACGACCGTCGCGCGCGAAGTCGGTGTGGAAGGCCGTCTCGGTGGACAAGCCAACGTGCCCGGCGCCGCGGGCACTTGGAAAGATCTCACGGGCAACGTCAACCTGCTTGCAGACAACCTGACCAACCAAGTTCGCGCCATCGCAGAAGTCACAACGGCCGTAACCAAAGGCGACTTAACGCGTTCAATTCAGGTAGAAGCCAGCGGAGAAGTAGCCGAACTCAAAGACTACATCAACACCATGATTGACAACTTGCGGCTAACCACAGACCGCAACAAGGAACAAGACTGGCTCAAAACCAATCTCGCGCGGTTCACTGGCATGTTGCAGGGCCAGCGCGATCTCTCCACAGTAGGGCGCATGTTGTTGTCCGAGCTCGCCCCACTCGTCAACGCCCAGCAAGGCGTGATCTATCAAATGGAGACAGACGAATCGGCGGAAATGATGCTTCTGTCGGCTTATGCCGATGATGCACCGAACGGACACGCGCGCCAGTTGCGAGTGGGCGAAGGCCTCGTAGGCCAGTGCGCGGCGGAGAAACGCCGAATGCTCATTACCGAAGTTCCTCAACACGCTGTTCCAATTCGCTCCGGATTATTCAAAGCTGTTCCTCTAAACGTGATCGTGCTTCCGGTTCTTTTCGAGGATCGTGTGAAAGCGGTCATCGAGTTGGCCTCGTTGAGCACATTTACAGCCTCCCATCTCGCTTTCTTGGAACAGTTGACCGCCAGCATCGGCATCGTGCTCAATAGCATCGAGGCCACGATGCAGACCGAAGGCCTCCTAAAGCAATCGCAGCAACTGGCCACCGAGCTTCAAACGCAGCAGAAAGAGTTGCAGCAGACCAACGAGCAGCTTGCGCAAAAGGCCCAGCAGCTTGCCGAGCAAAACGTGGAAGTGGAACGTAAGAACCAGGAAATTGACCAAGCCCGCCGCGCCGTTGAGGAAAAGGCAAAAGAACTGGCTCTCACCTCCAAATACAAATCCGAATTCCTTGCCAACATGTCGCATGAGCTGCGAACTCCGCTCAACAGTATTCTCGTCTTGGGCCAGCAGCTCACTGACAATCCTGACGGTAACTTGACCGGCAAACAGGTTGAGTTTGCTCGCACCATTCACGGCGCCGGCACGGATCTCCTCAATCTTATTACCGACATTCTCGATCTCTCCAAGATTGAGTCGGGAACCGTTTCCGTTCAGGCAGAGGAAGTATTCTTTGCAAGTTTGCTGGACATGATAGCTCGCCCATTCCGGCACGAGGCGGAGAATCGCCGCTTTACCTTCGATTTAACGACCGATCCGCGATTGAGCCGCAGCCTGGTCACAGACTCGAAACGATTGCAGCAAGTACTCAAGAATTTGCTCTCCAATGCTTTTAAATTCACGGAACAAGGCAGAGTGCGACTGTCCGTGTTCCTGGCCGAACGTGGTTGGAGTGATGACCACGCCGTCCTACGCGCGGCACCAGCCGTCATTGCCTTCCAGGTCGAAGACACGGGCATCGGCATTCCAGCGGAAAAACAGCGCATCATCTTCGAAGCTTTCCAACAGGCCGACGCAGGAACCAGCCGCAAATATGGCGGCACGGGACTGGGGCTAGCCATTAGTCGTGAGTTGGCCAGTCTCCTAGGCGGCGAAATCCAACTACGCAGCGAAGCTGGAAAGGGCAGCACGTTTACCCTCTACCTGCCGCAAACCTATGTGGGTCCATCGACAGGTGTCAATGTTTTGGAAATGAGAACCACTCCCGCTCTGGCGCCAAAATTGGTTCCCGCAATTGCACCCGAACATCGCATCGAATCCATTGAAGATGATCGTGCAACCCTGCAGGAGGGCGACAACGTTTTGCTGGTTGTCGAGGATGACCCACACTATGCACGCTTGCTTCGCGATTTAGCGCGAGACAAGGGATTCAAAGTGCTGGTTGCCACTCGCGGTGCCGAGGCGCTGGCCTTGGCGCGTGAGTTCCATCCCATGGCCGTTTCCCTCGACGTCTTCCTGCCAGACATGCTTGGATGGACCGTGCTCAATCACCTGAAGCAGGATCCCTCCATGCGTCACATCCCGGTCCAAATCCTCACCCTGGATGAAGACCGCCAGCATGGTCTCTCGCGCGGGGCATTTGCCTTTGTTCAAAAACCTACCACGCCCGACGAGCTGCACAATGCGTTTTCACGCATCAAAGAATACGCATCGCCGCACCTCAAGCGCTTGCTGGTTGTGGAAGACAACCCTGGCGAGCAATTAAGCATTCGCGAGCTGCTCGGCCATAACGACATCCAAGTCACCATTGCCTCGACCGGCAAAGAGGCGCTAGCAGTCATCGCGGAACAGCCATTCGACTGCATGGTTCTTGACCTTCGTCTGCCGGATATGACTGGCTTCGACGTTTTGGAGCGTCTGCGCGATACACCCTCTTTAGTAGACCTACCGGTAGTCGTCTTCACCGGGAAGGATTTGTCGCCAGAAGAAGACGCCCGTTTGCATACTCTGGCCCGCAGCGTAGTTGTGAAAGGCGTGGAATCGCCGGAGCGCCTCTTGGATGAAACCGCTCTTTTCTTGCATCGCGTCGTTTCCGATCTCCCCATCGAGAAGCAGCAAATGCTGGACCGCTTGCATCGCTCGGATGACGCCCTGGTCGGCAAGAAGGTTCTCGTTGTGGACGATGACGTCCGCAACATCTTTGCTCTCAGCAGCGTCCTCGAGCGTCGTGGAATGACCGTCTTGACAGCCGGTACGGGACGCGAAGCCATTGACACTCTGACTTCCACTTCTGATGTTGCGATCGTACTCATGGATATCATGATGCCGGAGATGGATGGCTATGAGACCATGCAGGTCATCCGCCAGAATCCAGCATTCCGGCGTCTTCCCATCATTGCCCTTACGGCTAAAGCAATGAAAGGAGATCGAGAGAAGTGCCTGGAAGCAGGCGCATCTGAATACCTAGCGAAGCCGGTTAACACGGAACAATTGCTGTCGGGACTACGCATGTGGCTCCATAGGTAAGAGTAGAGCGGTTGGGAATACGTCGAATGAGCGCGCCGAATGGTAAGCTCATCGTCTGCGAGGGCTAGTTTATGGCCGGGCCTGAAAAAGTGAACATTCTCATGGTCGACGATCAAGTCGGCAAGCTGCTCAGCTATGAGGTCATTCTTGCCAGCCTCGGTGAGAATCTAATCAAAGCCTACTCGGGGAAAGAGGCCCTCGATAACCTGCTGAAGTTAGATATCGCCGTAATCCTTCTAGATGTCAGCATGCCTGAAATCGATGGTTTTGACCTCGCGGAAATGATCCGCCAGCACCCGCGCTTCCACAGAATACCGATTATTTTCATCTCCGCAGTGCTTTTGACGGACGTCGATCGTCTCAAGGGCTACGAGCGCGGCGCCGTGGACTACATTTCCGTTCCCGTAGTGCCTGAATTGTTGCGAGCCAAGGTTAGTGTTTTTGTTGAACTGCATCGCAAAACGCGGCAATTGGAAATGCTCAACCTCGAGTTGCGGCGCCTTTCCAGCAGCCTCATTGCGGCTCAGGATCAGGAGCGGCGCAGGATCGCCCGCGATCTCCACGATGGCTTGGGACAAGAGCTCAGCGGCGCAAAGATGATGATTGATTGCATTAAGATGCGGGATCAAACGATGGAATGGAAAGAACAGGCGGCCGCCGAGGCCAGCACCCTGATCGACCAAGCCATCCAGCAAATTCGTAGTATGTCCCATCTCCTGCATCCTCCTATGCTCGACGAAATCGGCCTGCAGTCTTCACTCCGTTGGTATTTGGATGGCCTGACGAAAAGAAGCGGCCTTGAAACTTCATTGGATGTGCAACCGGAAGATTTTCCCCGCTTCGCGTCGGAATTGGAAACCACCGTGTTCCGAATCGTCCAGGAAGCCCTTACCAATGTATTTCGCCACGCTGAAGCTCGGAAAGTCACTCTCAATCTCGTGATGAAAGACGGCCAAATAGTTATCAACGTGCGTGACGACGGGAAGGGCATTCCGGACTCCGTCGCGGATTTTGAGGCCGGCAAGATTGGGATTGGCATCGCGGGGATGCGCCAACGCGTAAAAGAGTTAGGTGGAGAACTGCGGCTGCGGAATGGAAATCCGGGAACGCTTCTTGAAGCTGTCATCCCTATCAAATCAGGAGCGCCACGGCCTGCGGAGCCTTTAGCCGCTTCGTGGGGCATCAGCCACTGATTTCGGGGACTTGCCCCTTCGCTCTTCGATACTGACCGACAGCGATCTCGATGCCCTTGATAAGATCCCAAACTTGCGCCTTCGAGACGACCTGACAAATTCCAGCCTTTCGCGCAGCAGATTCCAGACCCTCCACGTCCAGGACGGTAAAGAGAACTAGCGGCACACTGCGATCCAGTGAAGACATTCGGTGCGCAACCTCGATGCCATTCATATCCGGCAAAGCCAAATCAATGAGCACTAAGTCTGGCTTTAATTCTTGAAACTTTTTGACGCCAGTCGAGCCGTTTTCAGCTTCGCCGCAGAGAATCCATTGGCGGGAGTCTATGATCGAGCGCAACAATCGCCTCATAGTCTCTGAATCGTCCACAACTAGCACTCGCAATTCCAAGGGCCCCTCCCGTTGTGTTTAACCTCGCTGAGTACACACCCTACTGAATTCGCTGACTTGGCCGCTGCGCAAACACAGTTTCAATTTTCGAGATCAGCTTCCAAGCCTCGCTCTTGCGCACCACCGCGCAGATACCCGCTTTGGCTGCCTCGCGTTCAAAGCCATCAATGTCCCACACTGTGAATAAGATCAGCGGTACCGTCGGATTGGCTGTGTACATCTTTGATGCTGCTTCAATCCCGTTCATGCCCGGCATTCCGAAATCCAGCAGTACCAGATCTGGATTCAGTTCCTGAAACATTTCGATCCCGGACATACCACTCTCTGCCTCACCACATATCTTCCAGCCGGAATGCGATCCCAAGATGGTGGCGATGATTCGCCTCATGCTTAGGGAGTCATCCACGATAAGAATTCGCAAGTTCATGGCAGACCGTAGTTCCCCTCCACTTTATATCCTGGCCTAAAGGCCGGGAATACCAGCGAAACCCTAGTGAAAGCAAAATGGACGGGGATGCGTGCCAAGAGGGGAACCAATGCCATTTCGGCCTTTACGTACAATAAATGCTGTATATCACCGCACTTTGGCAAATGTTAGTCTCGGTTCTTAGGTGCGTCTTGGCAGCTAATTGTGTATGCTGCCTAACGTGTCCGAGTGGCACACCGTCTAGCCGGGTAGTGGAGCGGCAATATTAGATTTTCCACGCTAGACCGGGAGTCTGAGTGCGAGTACTTATAGTGGATGACCACGAAGTCGTACGAAGAGGGGTGCGGTCTCTCCTGCTGACCCAACGAGACCTCGATGTGTGTGGCGAGGCCGTAGACGGCCTGGACGCAATAGAGAAGGCAAAAATGTTGCTGCCCGATCTAGTCCTCATGGATTTCAGCATGCCGAATTTGAATGGGTTTGAAGCTACGCGAGAAATCCGTCGCATGCTTCCGCAGACGGAAGTGATCATTTTAAGCCAGCACGAAACTTCTCAAATGGCCACCCAAGCCTTCCGTGCAGGCGCTCTGGGATACGTCGTAAAGTCTTCCGTCTCGAAAAATCTCTTTACGGCACTTGAGAAAGTCGGCCGGCACGAAACCTTCTGCGATCCAAGCATCACTGCCTCCACCGACAACCCAATCTGAATCCCTATCCTTTCGGCTTGTAATCCGTACACGAACAATCGGGATAATTGCATGGATTTTTCAGTTTCTTGTTAACGAGCTTCGCGCTATGGATTGACTTACCGTGTGAGCATTGACAGGGTTGTAGTTTTGGCATGATGGCCCATTCTGCCATCCCAAATCTTTAGAACCCATACCGCGAAATCCCTAAAACTGAAAATAGCGTCCTGTATCGCCGGTTCCGTAGCTGCCTCCGTCGACTCAACAACATAACTAAAGCTTTGCTCTTGCGTTTTGAACGTGATTTTGTCTCCGACACGAATGTCGCGAAGCGGACGGAAAAAAGTGTCACGGTGGGCGGCCAAAGCATACTGGCTTGGTTCGGCGATACCTGATTCCCGGTATGGCTTCACCGCGCTATTCCTGTTTTTCTATGCGTGGAGGGTTACCCAATGCAAAACACAAAGCGCTACATTGCTTCTCTGGTTTTTGTCGGAGCTCTTGCCTCGCCGCTAGCTATATTTGCGGTACCGCAAGACGCTACCGTCAAGGTTCGTGTCTACGATAAAGACCACAAGGATTATCACTACTGGGACGACAAAGAAAATCGCGCCTGGGGGCGTTTCCTGGAGGAAAATCACAGGAAGGACCATGAGTTTGCAAAATCAGAAAAGAAAGAGCAAGAGGAATACTGGAACTGGCGGCACAGCCATCCAGATTAAATTAAGGACGTAAGCGCCGCATCGGACTCAGAAAACGTGGAAGTGGGACGGGAGCCATCTTGTTTAAACGGGACGGCTCTCATCCAGCCATTTTTTATTTACAACTAAGGTCGCTTTTCTCGGGAAAGCATTTTGCGTGTGCATCGAGTGCGTTAGTAATGACAATTCCAAACGATAACCTTCGACTCTTCCTTATCTCCCTAAACGAACTCAAACAAGTAGCAATTCTTGCGGCGGCAAATGAGTTTGCTCCTCAGCTTTCCAGTATAGGGATCGTCAAAGGAAAACAGCAGCTTGAGGCCTTCCTGGTGATGGCTGGCATCGACCGCTACATAGTCTCGTATGGAGAGCCTTTCGCCACTACCTTCAAGTCAACGATTTTTGAACACAGCCCTAAGCAAATTGTCGACGACCTTGAAAAGGGTTTCCAGCAAGCCGATGAGTTGCGGCTGAAACTACGCGAGGGAGAATCGCTGACTGACGAAGAGCAGTCCCACTTGCGCTTCTTGCCCAAGAGCTGGAGCGTTTGCTCCAGCTCTGTCACAACGACTGAAGGAATAGATCGCATCCGATCCTGGTTCAAGGCGAACAAGGTTAAATAGGGTTTAGAAAAAATGCCGATCAGCTTACGGCGCCGAATCCTCTCCATCAACCAAAAGAAACAAGTGAACGCAAGGCTGCCTCTGCTTGATCGAATAGAGTGCGGCTCCGCCACTACATTTTCTGCACAATCACATTTAATGCCGAGCTTTGCACCCCGCCCAGGTTTACTTGGGCCGGATTCATCCCCAGGTTAATTTGCCAAAGAATATGTCCATCGGTATCCGTCAAACTCAGCGTCACCTGAAACTGCGCACTGATGCCCATTGCACTGGGATTCGCGAATAGGTCGCATTCTGCTAGGCCATTTACAAGCGGTTGGCTGCCGTTAAAGCTGAGGAGTGAAGAAACCACAGCATAAGTCAGCGTACCTGTAACAGCAGAGCCGTCAGGATATTTGAAGTTCAATGTCAAGGTTGGGCCGGCAAGGCTTTGGTTCGCAGGAAGAATTTCAATGGCGCTAACGTCCGGTTCGGCGCCAGAGTCGAACTTAAATGCGATTGTCAGAGTTCCGTTGGTTACGGACGCGGAGGTTGTCTTTATGAGCGCCTCATTCGCACCCGCTTCACTGAAAACATCCAAACCTGGAAAAACGTCGGCTCCCTGTACACTCACATCAAAAATACGCGCTCCTACTTTCTCGTCTGCAGGGGTCCCTTCTGCGAAGTAAAGATTGACCTGATATTTCCCATTCGGAACCTGGAAGGAATAAGTACCTGGGTCCCAATGGTACGTTGCGAAAAGCGCCGGATCGGGAGTGCCCACGATCGGACTGCTGTTTGTTACCGCTTTGCCCTCTTTAAATCCGAAATCGGCCTGCCATACATTTCCTTTGGAGTCCGTGTATTTCGGGCCGCCGCAATGTACTCGAACGGGAGTTTGCCCTGCCGCCGGCAAACAGAATGGCAATGCCAAAGCCAAGACACAAAAAAATTTCTTCACGTGTTCTCCCCAGGAGAATTTAGGATTTTTTGCAAATCAAGCGAGGTGGGCCGGGGGGACTGGTCCCGCTTACGTTTCAACCATTACAGTATTTATTTTGTGCACTAACAGCTATTGTCCCGAGGAACAGAATAGGTCCAGCAAGATAGACAGGTTTTTTCCTGTCCCGCGCTTTAGACCGTCTCGATTCATTTAGAACCTGGCGGTAGCGGGAACAGACAGGTATCCCACTCCACGAACCTGACTCCTGTCGTACCGAATTCACCCGATAGCCTCTCGCAAGCGTAATGGTAGGTTGTAGATGTCCCCAGCCTTCCTAATCACGGGGAGGTTAAATGGAAGCCGCGGAAGAAAGGTACAAAGTTGTTGTGACGAAGGGTACTCGCCGTAAGGATCTCGGCGAGAAAAGCGAAACCGAGCTGTACACCTATCTGAACACCCGTCCGTTGGGCTCTTCGGCGGCCGGTGACGTTCTAGCTCGTCTGGTTTTGCGAGAGTCGATGAAGGTATCTTTCAAAAGATCGGGGACCATTGAGCAGATCGAAATTACACGCCTAGCTCAACTCTAAACCATAGTTCGAAGCGATCTTTAAGAACAATGCGTTGAGGCCAGGCCCGTAGCGGAGTTGGTGTGATCCTCTATCTACAGCAGATCTTTACATCCCATACAGTATTCCCTGTATAGTGAAACCTCCGCCACCGAGTATCGTAGGCGAATTACCTTAGTTAATTTGGATAAGTCAGCCTTTACGCGTCTATGGTTCGGGTTCGTCTCGCACCGAGGTCTATGTTCGGTCCCCTCGGCGCCCATCGAACGCATTTGATTCGTAAATTCGAGGTTAGTGTGACATGCCTAGTCGTGTGAAGCGTACTACCCGCGAACTCCTGCCTTTGGAAAAGACCCCCACGGGCATTCCCGGTTTTGATGAGATTAGCGAAGGCGGCCTCCCCAAAGGCCGCACGACGATCGTTTGCGGTGGCGCCGGCTGTGGAAAGACGATGCTGGGGATTGAGTTCCTGGTTCGCGGGGCACAGGAATATAACGAGCCCGGCGTTCTCATGGCTTTCGAGGAAACACCGGAAGACATCGCTAGAAACGTTGCGTCATTGGGTTTTGATATCGAAGCCCTTGCGAACCAGAAGAAGCTCTTCCTTGACTTTATAAGCGTTGAGCCCCATGAAATCCAGGAAAGCGGAGACTACGACCTGGAAGGCCTCTTCATCCGCTTGCAGAGCGCCGTGGATGCCGTGGGCGCCAAGCGAGTAATGTTCGATACGCTCGAGGCTCTTTTCTCGGGTTTTAAGAACCCCGGGATTTTGCGAGCTGAATTTCGCCGGCTATTCCGTTGGCTTAAGGATCGCGGGCTGACAACGGTCATCACGGCCGAGAGGGGCGAAGGTACGCTCACCCGGCACGGTTTGGAAGAGTACGTTTCCGATTGCGTGATTCTCCTTGACCATCGAATCAAGGATCAAATTTCGGCGCGCCGTCTGCGGATTGTAAAGTACAGGGGCACCAAGCACGGGGCCGACGAGTACCCATTCCTGATCGACGAGCGCGGCATGTCGATTTTGCCGCTAACTTCCCTCCTATTGCAGCATACCGTCTCCAACGAACGAATTTCCTCCGGCGTGCCCGATTTGGATGAAATGCTGGAAGGGAAGGGATACTTCCGCGGCTCAAGCGTGCTTATCACGGGAACTGCCGGCAGCGGCAAATCCACTCTCGCTGCCTCCTTCGTCGATGCTGCCTGTCGCAGAGGTGAGCGTTGCCTCTATATCGACTTCGAGGAATCCAGAGACCAAGTGGCGCGAAACATGAGTTCTGTTGGCCTTGATCTCGATCAATGGTCGAAGAAAGGACTCTTGACGCATGAAGCTTGGCGTCCCACGCAATTTGGCATCGAGATGCATCTGCTTCGCATCCACAAACTCATTGAAAAGGTGAAACCGCAGTGCGTGGTCATTGATCCCATCACCAACCTTCTGAATGGGAGTAGCGATAAGGAAGTCTACTCCATGCTCATGCGGTTGATGGACTTCCTGAAAGTGACGGGAATCACAGCGGTATTCCTTAGCCTCACAAGTGGCGGCGCCGACTTGGAGCAGACCACCGTCGGGATCTCTTCCTTAACCGATACCTGGATACTTCTCCGTGATTTGGAGTTAAATGGAGAACGTAATCGCTGTCTCTATGTCCTTAAATCACGCGGAATGGCCCATTCGAATCAGCTCCGCGAGTTTGTAATCACGGATCACGGCATAAGACTTTTGCCCGTTTACATCGGCCCGGGCGGCGTCCTGACGGGATCGTCGAGAGTTACGCAGGAGTCTGCAGAACGGGCGGAAGCCCTTCAAAAACAGCAGGAGATCGAGCGCAAGCAAATGGATGCCACGCGCAAGCGGCTTACGATTCAGGCACAAGTGGCGGCGCTGCAGGCGGAACTCGACGCCGTCGAAAAAGAAGAAAAGACCCTCAACCAGGAAGATAAGGAGAGGGAAATGCAAGACAAAGCAGACCGTGAAACACTGGCTAAGAGTCGGGGTTCCAGATAGTTGCAGCCCGGAAAGTCGCAAAGATCGGTAACGTTGGTTTGAAAAAGCATCTGAGACTCAGAAACCGGAAGCGGGCGCCACTTGAAGACTAAACCGAAACCAAAGAGTTCCAAAAAGCTGGTCTCATTGCGATTGTATGTCGCAGGACAAACTCCCAAGTCCTTGGCGGCCATCGCCAATCTGAAAAACATTTGTGCTGGGGATTTTGAGGAAGACTACCACATTGAAGTGATCGATCTGGTCAAGAACCCGGCCCTGGCACGAGATCATCAAATTCTGGCCATCCCCACCCTTGTCAGAAGCCTGCCAGTCCCCATCTGCAAGATAATAGGTGACTTGTCAGATACAGAGCGCGTAGTCGTAGGTCTGGACATCCCCAAAGCCAAAGGAAAGAAACCAGCTGCCAAAGCACGCGCTGCTTCGAGCGCCAAGTAAAGGGCTCCGTATATACATGATTCCCCCGATGTGAAAAGAGAGCATGCAATAGGAGCATCCCTAGGGACCCAGGCAGAACATTGAAAAAGAAAATGCATACCCGGAAGAAGAACTCCCGGCGCCCGCGGCGGAAGAGTCCTTTTGTCTCAAAAGCCCGGCCGAACCACGCCGAAGCGGAAGAGATCGTGCTTGCCATTCGCCGCGGAGGAGTCGACGCCCTTGTAATGGAGGGCACTCACGGCGAAAAAGTCGTTACGTTACAAGGCACAGAACATCCCTACCGGGTGCTCGTCGAGTCCATAAACGATGGTGCGGCCACTCTGGACGCCGATGGCAGAGTGCTCTATGCCAACAGTCGGTTTGCTCAAATCCTGAATATTCCCGTGGGGAAGTTGACCGGGAGCTCTCTGCACAACAACCTATCTCCTGGGCAGAGCGAGAATCTAAAAAAACTCATTCGCAAGGCGCTTCACCGAAGCTCGGCGGTTGAGCTTACTTTGGATGCCACGGCCGGAAGGCCCAAGCTCGTCCGATTTACTCTCCGCCCTCTAAAAGACTCGGACATTCATAAAGTCGGCGTCGTTGCCACCGAGCTGACCGAGCTCGTCGAAGCCAACGAAGCATTGAAGTCGAATGAGGAATCGCTGAGGCAACTCTCCGCTCGATTGCTGCAACTTCAAGATGAAGAGCGACGCCGCATTGCGCGCGATCTGCACGATGTCACCGGACAAAAGCTTGCCGTCTTATCCATGGCGTTATCCGGCGTTCTCAACCGGCCCAACGGAAGCCTGGACGCGGATTCACAGCGTGCGCTCACCGAGTCCCTTGCATGGAGCAAGGAGGTCGCGGCTGAAATTCGCACACTTTCTTACTTGTTGCACCCGCCTTTGCTGGACGAATTGGGACTCTCTTCAGCCGTCAAATGGTATCTGGCGGGATTCACGAGCAGAACGGGCATCCTGATGGAAACGGAGATTCCTTCCGAGATTCAAAGATTGTCCCCTGACGCCGAAGTCGCCATTTTCCGCGTTCTCCAGGAGAGCCTCACAAACGTGCATCGGTACGCCGAAAGCACGAATGCCGTCGTCCGGATGGACGTAACCGGAGACGAGATCAAACTCGAGATTCAAGATTTTGGGAAAGGCGTGCAATCTTCCAGGACCAGTTCGCCAAACGGATCGGTCGCGCGTCTTGGCGTCGGCATTCAAGGCATGACGGAACGCATGCGCCAATTGGGAGGCAAGCTGGAGATTACATCCAGCCCCAATAAAGGAACTCTGGTCACGGCGACGATTCCCCTTTCCAGCTCGGCGGCCATTCCCGCGCAGTCTTCCACAGTCTTGGTCTCACCTTTAAATTCCACTTCCGACCTCGCGGGACCCGTCGCAAACACTTTGCGGAAGCGAATACTTATCGCGGACGACCACGAGATGCTTCGCCGTGGGGTGAGAAACACACTGCAAACTGAGCTGGATTTAGAAATTTGCGGCGAGGCCGTCGACGGACAGGATGTTGTCGAGAAAGTGAAAACCCTGCGGCCCGACCTGGTTATTCTTGACATCAACATGCCGGCTCTTAATGGACTAGTCGCCCTGAGACAAATACTAAGGCTTCGCCCGCAGACAAAGGTTTTGGTTTTCTCCGTCCACGATTCGGATCAAACGGTTAAAGAGGTTCACGCCGCTGGGGCTCACGGCTTCATATCCAAGGGCAAAGACTCCCAGGATCTGCTGAGAGTCGTAAGAGAGATTCTAAACCTAACAACTCTAACTGCAGCCGCTTCCCCTATCGTTAATTGAACTCTCGGCCATAGCTAATTCCGGCCTCCGACTTCGTATGCTCTTATCCAAGGCCCCTCGAAAGAGAGGGAAGCGATCTTTCGAAGAGCCCCAGACAAGTCAACGCTACTTCAGCGACGTACCCTCACCTAACAACTTAGGGAGTCACGTGGACGCTGATGGCAACGTTCGTTCCGCCATCCTGACGGTAGGTTACGTCCGCAGTCGAGCCAACTTTCATACTGCCCTCAACCGTGGTGTTCTTATCCACAGCAAACGTCATTGTGCTGGAAGCAGCCGCAGGCTTTTGCGCGTCCTGGGTAATGGAAGACCCAGAGCCGACGGTAATCGTGAAAGAGCTCTGATCAATTGAGGCAATCTTTCCAGACACGGATTGCGTCTGGGGAGTCGCCTGTTGAGCTTGAGCCGCTTGATGCGTTGCTGCCGGTGGCATAGCCAAGGCCCCTGCTACGAGAACCGTGCCAGCCAATGTGGAAAAACCGACTCGCCATGTATTTTTCATTTTCTACGCCCTCCTCGAATTTTGTTTGGCCGGACGCAATCGATAAATGCAGGCCCTATGCCAAACTCTGGCCGCAAAACTGAAAAGTGAAAACTCCAATTGCTTTAACAAGTTGCAGGAAGACACGGAAAATGCGGGGCACTGTGTTTACTAGTACCGGAACTAGAATTCTCTTCACGCTCAATAAATAATTTTGGTAGCAAATTAATGTTTGGCGTTACAAGAATTCTTGTATTGCCAAACCATGTGCTTCGAATAATGCTGCTTCACCCATTTTTTTCTGACCTGACACGGCGATGCAGCGAATAGTCTTTGATTCTACGGTCATTCCTGTATAGCCATTAAATTTCGCAAGCGCAAGACTTCGGATGCAAGAACGCAGAAGCGTAGTCCTACTTAGTAGGACTTTCAGCTCTGGCTGAGCCGTTTCTGCTCTCTTGCACCTACCAACAGCCACCATCAACATGAACGGATTGGAAGGCTTGCATGACACAACCTGGTTCTTCTTATGCGCTCGATGCGGAGCTGGAACCACTTTGCCCGCGTGATAACAACATCATGCGTTACGAGGCGAGCGGACTCCCCTCCGGAACCGACAATCGGCCTTCCTATCACTGCGGTCATGGAGGTTGCAATGTTTGCTATGACTTGGCCAACGGATATTTCACTCTGATAGGAATGCCGGACAGCGTAAATCCCCTTGCGGAGCCCGGAGTGAATACCCTGAAGTGCGAGAAACACGAGACTTGGTTATACCGCCGCAGAGATCGCGCAGAGGAGTCAGGAGCGGCGTGGTGTTGCGGTGTCGAAGGATGCGACTATGGCACGCAGATGGGATCGAAAGGGAACTGGGTCCGGACGTAGGACCACCAGCACTCAGGAATTCGCCATCACCTTAGACAGTCGACGGCGCTCAGCGAATAGGATTCGTACGGCAGCGTATACACAACACGCTAGTTAACTCGCTCCCGCAGTCATGTAACACTCCCCGGGAGGAGATCCCTTCGCAAGCAAGGTCAGTTCAGCCTCCGGAACGGTGAACCGCACGCTCCCGCAGTCCAAGCAGACCGCAAGCTTAGGGAAGACCTTCACCCCTGGATTATCTAGATTTTCTAAACCGCAAAGGTGGACGATCATCTCCGCGGACAGCTCTACCTGATTACCTATCGTGCATGATGGACAGGACATACCCACCCCCGTTCTGATAGCCAATGCCAGGCCACACGGCTATCCCCAATAGGAGAGAAAAGTATAAGCAATCAAAGGGTCGGATTGTTCAATTTGTTTAACAATTTCTGCGTCGATTAGATCCCGGTAATTGTCCGGAAGCTAGGATATAGCAGTAAATACCCACTTGCAGGAGCTGGCACGGACGCGGCGAAACCATTTCGCAGATTGGTGCAAGACCTGTGGAAATTCTTCCCGACGCCCCGAATTTCCGGGCGAAACAGGTTCAAACCGAAGCAAAAATCATCAGCATCTATGTTATATTTGCCGCCTCTCGCCCGCACATGGAGGTCCCGCATGAGCGACAAATCATTCGATTGGCAGAATCAACTTCAAGAAATACTTCACAGTCCAGACTCCCCGGATTCCCCCGCAAAAGTAGCGCATTTGCGTCATGCATTAGCCACTCGACTGCGCATCATGACGCCAGTGGACAATGATGAGCGGGTGGCCATCAAGCGCGCCCTGTCAGTCCTCAGGGCGGCAAAACCAAAACGGTAAACGGACGGAATGCGGTTGCCAATGACGGCCGCACAGTCGCGCCTTACAAACCATTGGCGTTATTCGCATTTGTGATTTGTCGAACGGGGACGATAGCTTATCAATGTCTGACGCAATTTAACTCGCAACCGCCGACCTGTGTCTCTGCCCCAATCGAACGATGGTGGGGATCAGCGTGTCCGCCAGGCTAATTTTGTCCAGCAAGACCGTGGCGCCAATACTCCTTGCCAAAGCCATGGTGTCCTCATCGTTCGACAGGGAAATGGCCAATATCTCCGACCCGCAATTCAAGTGCGATTTGATGTCTTGAGAAGTAGCCTTGAATTCCTCGGGCATGTGCAAATCCATGACAATCAATCTTGGCTTCAAATCATTTGCCAATTGAATTGTCTGCGCAAAATCGGCAGCCTCGGCCACAATTTCAATTTCCGATTGAGTGGCCAAGAGTTGACGGATTCCCCGGCGCACGATTTCCGAGTCATCGGCTAGAAGTACCGTAATTGATAGGTCGCTACTTTGAACCGTGTTTGGACTAGTCACAGCCTGAACCATATTGCACCTCCCATATAAAGTTGGCGCTGTCATACTGTGTGCACGATTCCTGCCAGGGATAGAGCCTTAACTGCCTCATTCCAATCACTTTGTAATCTGGCGGAATGATAGGAAGTTTCAACCACGCAGAAAATACATGTTTCACTGTAGCGGGAGAAAGTTTTATACGCCGAAAGCGCTCCAAGGGGGCGGCTGGGCGTCTAAACAAGAATCAGTCCGCAGAGAGGACCCGATGAAGCGCACGTGGACGATCATAGGGGTAGGCGACGTGCCGGGCAGTTACAAATGGTACCAGGCGCTGTTCGGCCAGCAGGCTACCTTTCCTGCCCATAATTACTTTGCGCAAATCCTCGACTCAGATGGAACTGTTTTGCTCTGTCTCCACCAGTGGGGCGCCCACGAGCATCCCTCGTTGATAAGCCCCGATCACGGGAGACCCGGCAACGGGCTGCTGTTGTTTTTCCGCGTCGATGATTTCGACCTGGCGCTTCAAAGGGCACGCTCGCTCGTCACTTGCCTCGAAGAGGAGCCACACGTGAATCCAAACACTCAAACCAAGGAGTTCTCGCTTCGAGATCCGGACGGATATTACGTAACGATCAGTGCGCTCTCCGCGGCTTGACGAGACGCTGGCGCGGTTACAAGAGTTCATTTTGTCCCACGCTACAGCGAACGGCACGCATAACTAAACGATTCTTCGCTTTCGCCTACCAGCATTCAGGTATTTCTGCTAGGGCTTCCCCGGTATACGGTTTCTAAGGTTAGGAAATAAATTCAGGCATCGATGGTTTAGCTCGGCCCTCAATCTCCGAGACTCAATCGAACGCCACAAATAAGGAGTCGCTTCCATGCGATCTAGCATTAGTGTCTGTGCAGCATTCGTTTTAGTCTCTGGAATACTCATAGGATGCGGGGGCGGATCGTCTACCCCTCCTCCTCCGACGCCGCCTACAATTACGGGCAGCCTTAGCGGCGCTCCTCAGTCTTTGGCGCCCAGCGCCACCGCGTCCCTCACGGTCACAGTCTCGAATGACAGCACCAACGCTGGCGTGGATTGGTCCTGCGCACCAGCCGCCTCTTGCGGCACGTTCAATCCCACGCACACCGCCAGCGGCGCAGCGACGACATTTACCGCGCCCGCGACCGCAGGCAGCGTCACTGTTAACGCTACCTCCACGGCTTCCAGCAAAATCATCGCCAGCGCGATCATCGCAATCAATGCCGCGCCAGTCGTTACGCTCACGCTCTCCGCAGCGCCGCCAGCCACTTTGCCAACAAGCGGCACAGCCTCTCTCGCCGCCACCGTCGCGAATGACAGCACCAACGCCGGCGTCGACTGGACCTGCACTCCGACCGGCACCTGCGGTACGTTCAATCCAGCTCACACCGCCAGCGGCGCGGCCACCGTCTATACAGCTCCAGGCACTGCCGGCTCCGTCGTACTCACAGCGACCGCCACCGCCCTCGCTACCGCAACGCAATCCGCCACGGTCACCATCACCACCGCCAGCAACGTCTCCGACCTCAGCGGCTCCTTCGCCTTCGCTCTCGCTGGACTTGACGTCAACTCCCACGCCTATTCTCTAGCAGGCACCGTCGCTCTCGATGGCAACGGCAACGTTACCGCCGGCGAGCAGGACTACAACAATGGCCACGGCACACTTTCTCCGCAGCCCTCTGGTGACTCCATCACCGGCGGCACGTACACCGTCGGCTCCGACGGCCGCGGCACTCTCACTCTCATCACCAACAATGCCGCCCTCGGCGTCACCGGCACGGAAACCTTCAGCCTCGTCATCGTCAACGGCAAGCACGCCTTGCTCACGCAAACCGACGCCAGCGGGACCGGCTCCGGCACGTTCGACGCTCAAACCGTCGCTGGCGGTCTCACGCAACTCACCGGCACGTACTCTTTCACCGTCGC
Organism: uncultured Acidobacteriota bacterium; assembly: GCA_963740015.1. Lineage (GTDB taxonomy): Bacteria > Acidobacteriota > Terriglobia > Acidiferrales > UBA7541 > Acidiferrum. The sequence continues at coordinate 184,760 of CAVUCM010000063.1, forward strand.
CGGCGCCGACGGCAACAACTCCGAAGTCTTCGGCGGCACATTTATTTCCAACGCCGCCGGCGCCTTCACCCACGTCACCGTAGACTCCAGCTCCAATGGCTCCGTCCACAAGGGCGGCTCCAACACTGGCACCTACACGGCCCCTGACGCTTCCGGCCGCGGCACGTTCGCCTTCGGCGGCGACAATTTCGTTTACTACGTCATCGGTCCCGAAGCTCTCCGCCTCATCGTCGTCGAGAGCGGTGAAACCGATCTCGGCGTCGCCATCGGTCAGGGCGCAGGACCATTCTCTAGCGCCAGCCTAACCGGCAACTTCGTCTTCAAAAACGCCAGCGCGGAAACAGGCGCAGGCTCTTACGCCTCCGCGGGGTTATTCACCACCGACGGCAACGGCAACATCACCACCGGTTTCGCCGATGTCGATGAAGCTGGCACCGTCACCAGCGCCGCTTTCACCGGCACCTACACGATGGCCGCCAACGGCTACGGCAGCATCGCGATCGCCGGCGGCGCCACGCAGCACGTCACCACTCTCGGCGTCTACGCTATCGATCCCGCCATCAACCCGCTCGATCCCAATAACGCCAGCGGTGGCGGCGGCGCTCTCATTCTCGATCTCGACCCGACCAACGTCGGTGGCGGCGTCCTGCTTCCCCAGGTCGCCAGCCCCACGTTCACCGGCAATTACTCCATCGGCTACCGCGCCTTCACTCCCGCGGGTGTCGAGCAAAACGCCACCGGCCAAGTAGCTGTCGGCAACGGCTCCTTCACAGGTACCGCCGACTCCAACACGTTGCCAACGGTCGGAGTCAATCTCGGTGTCTCCGTCTCTGGAACGTTCACCGCCGACGCCACTCACGTGGGCCGCTTCACGCTGCCCCTTACCGTATCCATCGGAACCAACCCGCCGGCCCTCAACTTCGTTCTCTATCAGGCCAGCACCGGCGACCTCCTCTGGATCGAAACCGACACAACCCAATACGTCTCCGGCACGATCGAGCAGCAACAACAATAACTTGCGCCTCTCTCGAGCCTGTACGGGTGGGGCTAGTCCCACCCTCTCCGGCCCGAGCGCGAATCACGCACCAACAAAACTGCCAGCCCCCGGAATTTCCGGCGGCTGGCAGTTTTTCTATTCGAACGTTTTGTTTTTTCTAAAGCGGCGCGAGTCCAGTCCCGGTCAACGTCACCGTCTGACTCCCGCTTCCGGCATTGTCATACATGATGATTTCTCCGCCACGAGCTCCCGTGGCCGTCGGCGCAAGATAGATGACCAGTGTGCAGCTTGCTCCTGCCGCAAGCGATGCCGGGCAGTCATTGCTGATAGGGAAGCTGGTGCTGTTCGTTCCCGCCACTACCACGCTGGTGAAAGTGAGCGTTCCGCTTCCAGTATTCGTCACCGTCACGTAGCCCGGTGAACTCGTTTTGCCCACATATTCCGTCCCCATGTAGACCGACGTGTTTGACAACGAAACGGCCGGTGTACCGCCCGAAGACAATCCCGTGCCCGTCAAAGCTACCGTTTGCGTCCCCACCGAATCGGCGAGCACTATTTCGCCGCTGCACGCTCCCACTGCCGTCGGCTTGAAGTAGATCGTCAATGTGCAGCTTGCTCCCGCAGCCAGACTTGTGGGGCAGTTTTCGCTCAACGGGAACATGCTACCGTCAGTTCCCGAGGCAGTGATGCTCGAGATCGCCAGCGCGCTGCCGCCCGTGTTCGTCACAGTCACAGTGCCTGGAGTGCTTTGCTTATTCTCATACTCTTGGCCCATAAAAACCGCGGTATGGGACAGGGAAACCTTTGCCGCGCTCCCACTCCCGCTTCCGCTGCTCCCGCTACTGCTCGCCGCGAAAGTCGATTGCAGCACCTGCAAGGAAATGTTTTGCAAGATTGTCGTATTCGAATAGCATTGTGAAAGTCTCGAAGTTAAGCACGCATTCGTCTGCGTTGTCCACGAGGGCCAGTCCTGCGGATCGCCAAAATAACCAAAGAAAAATTCCAGTCCGTAGACCGTCCCCGCCTTTAGCATGTTCGCTTGCGTCTGCAATAACTCCTGGTAGTAGGACTGCTCTTGCGCCGCCGTGCATTCCACCGTGCCTCCGAACGCGCAGGGAATGTAATTGATCCTGTCGTACGGATAGGCCCCCGCAATAATCTTCGCGTTCGGAAAAAGACTCTTCGCGGTCGCCACATTGGCCGTGTAGTTCGGCGCATCCTCGCGGTAGTGCTCGTACAAATGAACAAACTGAATGGCTCCGCGCACCGACAGCGGCAGGCTCGTCAATGCCGTATGTGTCAGCGAATCCTCATAAATGGTCACTCCAAACGCCAAATTCGGATTCTCGGATTTTGTCGCCGCCAGAACATCCGCGACGAAGCTCGCCGGATTCGGCATCGTCCCCGCAATCTGATCGTCCTCAATTCGGCCTACAAAATCGTCAAAGCCGATCTCCACCATCTCCTTGTGCGTCAAACTCAACGTACTGTATTGCTGGGCCCAGCTCACCGATGTGCTTGGATCAAGAGGGAACGACACGTAATACGTCTTAACATTTGACAGCGCCGCGAGATTATCTAGATACGGTTCGCACGTCGTCGGCGCATCCCCGCACGCCTCCCGCATCGCCGTTATTCCTAACGCGGTATTCCACGAGGGAATATTTTCTCCCCAACTCATGATGACGGGTTTGGTCTGCGCTGAAACGGACTTAACAGAGAGGACTGCAACTAGTGCCAACAAACACAAAACAAACGCCCTCCTCGACCTACACACCAAAGACTTTCTCACTGGCACCCTCCAATGTTTTTTTGATAAACGCCCGCACTCTGTTCCTGTGCGGGGGCCGAACTCCTCGCAACAGGGCCTTGCCACTCCAAAGCCCGCAAAACAACGCAGCGGTTCTGTCCGTTTTCTATATTTCTTTACAACATTGAGCAGGAATGCAACGCGTCCTCGACGGGCGGTCGCATACGAAGGCTGGAGGGCTTCAGGCTAGCACAACCCCCAGAATGGTCAAAAAATTTTAAGTTCTAGGGGTTCACCTGTACCTGGTACAGGTATCCATACAGCAAACACCTTACCAAGCCACCATAAATACCCTAGGTAACGTCCCCTAAAGCAATTTCCCGCGGCGAATCCAAGTATCCCCCGATTCCGCTTCGCGCTGTTTCCAGCCACATTTCTGAAGTCCCGCTTTGGGTTTCCCAAGAACTTCGTTCCCACGTCCGATAGGAGACAACACATGCATCTCGGCAATTCGATCCTCAAAGGCCCCGCGAAAGCCATCAGCACTGTCGCCATCTCTTGTTTGCTCTCGTTTATCTCCGCCCCCGCCTCGCCCGCGCAATCCAACGTCTACACCAAATGGTCTGCCATTTACACCGCCAACCCGTCAGGGAACCCCGTTGCCATTGTCCCCGACGGCCAGGGCAACGTCTATGTCACCGGCTCCATCGTCTCGGAATCCGTCACCGTCAAATACGACTCCAAGGGCAACACTCTCTGGCGAGCTTTTCTTACTCCTACTTCGGCAAATGATCCCTTCTCTGATAGCGAACCCAGTATCGGCACGGGCCTCAGTATCGCGCTCGACGCGCAAGGCAACGTCTACGTACTTTCTATCCTGCTTATTCCCAACACCCCCGCCGCTGGGCCTCCAATCATTGCGACTGCCAAGTACAACTCTTCCGGTGTACGCCAGTGGGTCAATTACATCGCCTCCACCTACCAGGCAATAATCCAGCCTGGAACCTTTTTTGAGATTTCCGTCATAAACGCGTATTATCCGTCGGCGATGACTGTTAGCCCGGGCGGGAATGTCTATACGGCCTTCTACACCGCAAGCCCCAGCTCTCCAGGTGAAAGCCCCGCCAGCATCATCAAGTACGATACAAACGGAAACCGGCTATGGCTTTCAACCGTGTCCCAGCCTCCTTTCGGCTTGAATGTTCCCATAGCGATCGGTCTCGATGCCAACGAGAATGCCTACGTTCTCGTGGGTAGCTTTAACGCAACGGGTCCTCCTGTCCTGCAGGACAACGTATCCGAGATCTTCAAGTTCAATGCCAACGGAACCCAATTGGCTTCGTTTGGCTCCGACAAACTCGGCCCTACCTCTGGAGCGCAATTCAGCATCATCGGCCCCTTTACCATTCCCTACATTTTTCCGTTCCAGGTTGACGCCCAGGGAAACTCGTACTTTGCCGGCGCTGGAACCCCCAACTCTTCCGGTGTAGGCCCTCGCATCGTGGCCAAATATAATTCCAGCGGTGCCCTGGACTGGCTCCACACCTTCAGCCTGCCCGACAATCACGCTAACGGTAACCCAGGTATCGTCGATCTCGCCGTCGATACTTCTGGAAATGTTTTGGTTGCCCAAACCACCGATCTTAAGGATGCAAATCCTCCTGGCTCGCAAGGCACAGATATTTCCGTGAACAAGTTCGACTCTAACGGCAATCTTCTCTGGACCAGCAACTACAACGGCCACTCCGATGGTTCCGGCTTCGATCAAGCCGTCGCCATCGCCGTCGATTCCGCTGGCTCCTCATACGTAACCGGGCAAAGCGATGGAACAGTGGAGAGTGACGTCGGCGTTCGCAGCGTCCTTGCCACCATCAAATACGATAGTGACGGCAATCAGGTTTGGGCCGAACGCTTTCAGCCGAACACGGTGGTAGCGTATGGTCCACCAACCGCTCTCGCCGTCAACGGCAGCGACGTTTTCGTAACCGGTCTCGGCGGCGTTATCGTCCCTCCCTCTCAAACGCCAAATCCCCAATGGCTCACGATCAACTACGGCCAGGACGCCCTCGAGGTCAACCCTGCCGTCCTGAACTTCGGCAATCAAACCGTCGGCACACAAAGCGCCTCGCAAACCGTCACGCTAACCAACACCACCAACACCCCGTACATCATCAAGACGATGAATTTCACGGGCCCGTTCCATGTAACAGAAAACTGCCCCGACACCGTCGCCCCGGGAGAGTCCTGCTCCATCGTAGTTGCGTTTAAACCCGTCGCAGTCGGCGCCGCTCCTGGCACAGTCACGGTTCGCGACACATCGCCCGGCAACGCCATCAGCCCCGAAACTATCCACATAACAGCCACAGGCACCAACTAGCCCGAGTCTCGCGCCAAACAGAAGCCGTTTCTAAACCGAGCACGTTGCGCCCAGCGGCCGAGCAGTTCCAATTTGGGAAATAGAGAGGCCAGTCGAACCTCTCTATTTCCCAAAAAAATCTTCCGCGAACCTGTTCGGCTTTCGCCCAGCTTAGTTTTCTTATTGTTTGCTCTTGACAGGGAAGTAACGCTAGCGTATAGTGGTTATTAGGTAATATATGAATTGTACCGGTAGCCCAGCACCCCGATGGCGTTTTGCTTTTTTACGTAGCGCAGGCACTCCTGCCTGTGCGGCTACCCAGTCCACCGCAAACACCGCGCGGAAGGCAACCGGTCCGCAACGAACCCCACGCCGGTCACCTCTGAAAGCCCCCAAAATGCACCATTTCAGTGCAATTCTAAGTTGTTTAGAATCAACACTTCCGAAAACCTATGAAAATAAACGACTTTATCTATCCCAGAATCAGTGTTTACAGAAAAATAGGGGGGAGGCCAGTTATTGTTAACTTGAATTCTTAGATCCCCTTCGACACCTCAAGCTGCCCTCGCCTCTCCATCACTTCCACATCGGGTCTCCGCGCCAATCCATATCTCCGCCTGGGCCCGCGGACTCGGGAATGGTCAGAACACCAGCGCCGAGTAGTTGTTCAATACCGAACAGAAGAGCTGAGCGCGCTCTTGTAAAATTCCGGTCATCCAATACAGCAGTCCAGTTTTCTTGGGAGATTTGATGTCTGGAACGGAATCAGAACCTAATCGCGTTTCGCAATACAGCATGCGGATTGAGTGTCCGCAGTGTGCCGCGAAAATGATTCTACACATTGGTCTGGCGGGCGATCCCAAGAACAACCGGCTCGAATGCTTCGTATGTAACAGCGAGATGGCGTCGCTGGTCCAAGGTCAGATCGTTGGCGGTCCTTTTCCCGTGACAACCAGCTGCCGCGTCCAGTGCGCATGAAAGCCGCCCGCTGGTATTTCCGTTGACACGAGAGAGATTACCGTCGGACTGAAAGGTGCGATATGTCCTCAATCCCAAGCCAGTTTCCTACCAAAAATGATGGTCCAGGGTCGCAGAAATGTCTCCATGCCTCGGCAGCAAAAGGACAACAAGTCGATGGCGGCCTCTTTTCCGCCGGCAACGGGGCACTAATGTCGACTGTTGAGAATATTCTCAGATTTCAAGCCACAGCCTTGGAGATGATTGCCACTGGCCAGCCTCTGGTGACAGTACTTGACGCTATTTCCCGTTACGTCGAGCAACAGGCGGAAGACATACGATGCTCCGTAACGTTCATTGATGTTGAACACCGGATTCGGCCCGCTTCTGCACCGAGCCTCCCGTCCAAATATAACGGGGATTTGGACGACGTTCTGGTTTACCCCTGCGTTGCTCCTTGCGGCTTAGCCGCGTATCAGAAACAACCGGTCATAAGCGAAAGCATTGAGCTAGATGAGCGTTGGTCCGATGGATTTCGCTCCATGACAAAAAGCCTCGGACTGAAAGCTTGCTGGTCTACTCCCATATGTGACGCAGACGGCACAGTAATCGCCACCCTCGCGATTTATTCTCTGCATCCGGGTACCCCAAGTGCTCATCATTACCAACTAATTGGGGTGGCTACTCGGCTGGCAGGTATCGCGATCGAAAGACACCTCAGGGAAGAACGGCTGCGGTTGTGTGCCGAGATCATCGGCAGGTCCGCCGATGCGATTAGAATTCTGGACCCAAGCTGGAAGATAATCGAACAAAACGCGGCTCATCGGGAGCTGTTTGGAATTCCTGACGAGCTGCTATTAGGAAATACCCCCGCGATTATTTTTGGTGATGAACAATTCCAACGTCAAATCAATAGCGTTGCGGCAGAAAAAGCTTTTCACGGTGACCTCACAGCCGAGATAATGGGCGAACTGCACATAATCGACGTTACTGTATTTCCCGTGCATCGCGAGGGCGGCAAGATCCTATGTTTCGCCAGCTTAAGTCGCGACGTGACCGAGACACGTAAAATCCAAGAAGAGATGGAGAAGTCCCACGCCGAGTTGGAGACAGCAGTGGAGGCCCGCACCTCCCAATTACAAAATCTCACCGCAAGACTAATGACAACTCAAGATGAGGAACGCAGGCACATCGCTCGCGAGCTTCACGACAGCGCCGGACAGTATCTTGCGGCCATTCAAATGAACCTCAGCGCTATGCGCGATAGTCCTGAGTTTACGAATACGGAGAAGTCTAGAATTCAAGATACTTGGAACATGGCTGACCGTTGCTCGTCTGAAATCAGAACGATCTCGTATTTGTTACACCCTCCTTTACTGGATGAAATGGGACTACGCTCCGCAATACTTTCCTACGTGGAGGGTTTTGCTCGGCGTAGTGGGATTCGAGTGGACTTGGACATTCCTGAGGATCTGCGGCGAATGCCCGCAGAAGTCGAAACGGCTGTGTTCCGCATAGTTCAACAGGGTCTTGCGAACATTCATCGTCATTCCGAGAGTCGCGTGGCGGAAATCCGGCTTGCGGAAGACAACAAGCAAATCAAAATAGTAATCCGCGACGACGGTCGCGGAATACCTGCCGAAAAGTTGAACCAGTTCCGGTCCGGAAGGCAACTAATTGGAGTTGGTATCGCTGGAATGCGCGAGCGCATACGGGATTTGCGCGGAGAATTTGATATTCGCTCCGGTGCCTCAGGTACAACAATAGAAGTCAATCTGCCTGTTTTCCAGCGTTTAAATACCCAGGGCGCTAAAACAAAAGCTGCCACGGCATAAGGCAGTACTGGCGGGACACGTCAGTCCCTTGATTCACTTGCGAGAAGGAGCTGGTCCCGAATCGCGTGGCAGCTGCGCTAATTTCCCTCAGTCTTAAGCCTCAAATTCTCTTGTTAATCCGAAATATAGCGAAGGTCGGTTCGGATATACGAAACAACAGTGCGGCATTGTGGACACTTGATCGTGGAGCCGGTGAGAACATCCGGCTTGGTAGGAAAAAACAATTCGGACAAGTTGTTTTGCACGATTTGAGAATGTTCGATGCTCGAGTGGCAGTCAGTGCAGGTCACAGTCCATAAAGCCATATCAAAAAACCTCCGAGACTCTCTCAGGCTGGTCTTATGGAGCACAGATAGCAATACACATAAAGCTGTACTGTTTCCCCTTCCGGGCTCAAGAAACTAGTAGGTGTCGGACAAAAAACGAAGGGCGTCAATCTTTAGGAACTTCCGTAGCACCTACCCGCTGGAGGAAAAGAACGAGAAGAACCGCTGCAAGCGAGCGGGGGAATTGTCCGCTATGCCCGGGCGGAGATGTGAGGCGAGGATTAGCGCGACACGTCGTCAACACCGGCCGCCTGGTCCTGCGATAATTGTTCCGTTATCACGGTGAACTGTGTGAGGTTCGCGATTCCAAAAGAGGTCGTGATGGCAACGTCTGAGGCGTCACGGCCTGTCGCTATCAACACCCGTCCAACCCGCTGCTGGTTATGCCTGGCATCAAAGGTCCACCAGCGATCTTCCAGATACGCCTCAAACCACGCGCTGAAGTCTGGAAGAGACGGTGAGGCCGGCACATCAATGTCGGGCAAGTATCCTGTTACATAGCGCGCGGGAATATTGAGCGCGCGACAAAGAGTGACCGCAAGATGCTGAAAATCCCGGCAGACTCCGAAGCGCTCCGTGAACACGTCCAAAGCAGTCTTCGTAGGCCGGGCATATTGATATCCGAAGCTAACTTTTGCGTGGACCCAATCGCAAACTGCCTGCACCCGCGACCATCCGGGAGGCACCGAGCCAAACAGCTCTAATGCAATTGTCGAGAATCTGTCCACTTCGCAGTAGCGACTGTTATATAGATATCGCAGGATATCCGGCGGCAATTCCTGAACGGGAATCCCGCGCGCATCAGGGCTTATGAGATCTGCCTCGCCGGAGTCATGGATTAGAGTTGAGTTGCTTAAGCGAAGCTCGCCCTTTGGCGCAACGAAGCGAGTGCACCGATTCCCAAAGCTATCTACGAAATTTTCCATTTGCAGCGCAGGCGCGGAGTGCACCTCGTCGGGAGCGCGCAAATCCGCGACCCGAGACGGATGTACGTTTAGCAATGCCACCATAGCTACAGGGGCCGGAATCTCAAAATGGATGTCATACCCTACTCGTAGAATCATCGGTGCAATCGGATGAAAGGATTCTCCGCACTGTTCTGCAAACGAGTGGCGCTCTGCGGGAACTTGAGCCGCGCCGTGATCCGAGCGGAACGCCGTTTCATTTGCGCGACCAACCGAGTCTACCATTTATATCCCTGATCTAAGTGAGAAGACGCGCTGTGTCCACTCGCCACTCACTACTCACGACCCACTACTCACCACCCACTACTCACCACCCACTACTCACTTCCCACGTTCATTGCTCCCGAGCAACCACGAAGATGTCTCCAAGCAACGACAGAATCCACCTTAATTCGTACCCTTCGAAGGGTTAATCAGCGCTGCGGAGTGCTTCGATGGAAGCCCGAACAGTAGGAGACTTTATGAAACCTTCGACAATCCGTGTTCTTGTTGTGGACGACTTTGAACCCTGGCGTCGTTTCGTTTCTGTAATGCTCCGCACAAAGCCCGGACTACGAATCGTCGGCGAGGCTTCCGACGGATCGGAAGCGTTTCAGAAAGCGGTGGAACTGGAACCGGATTTGATCCTGATGGACATCGGACTCCCAACCGTAAATGGACTCGACACCGTCCGGCGAATTCGCGATTTTGTTCCTGAAGCTAAAATAATTCTCCTGAGCGATGAATCTTCCTTTGATGTAGTGCAACAAGCGATGGACCTTGGCGCGTCCGCTTACGTTCTCAAAACCTCAGCGGCAGCCGATTTGCTCACTACGGTTGAAACCGTTCTCTCTGGATTGAAAATCGTCAATCTCTAAAGCCAAGTCTGCTCGAGACAACTGTCACTAATCATCAGTCACCGGTCACCACTCAAATCCTCTTAGAAACCTCAAGCTGCCCACGCTTCTCAAGCACTTCCACATCAATGCCCCGCGAGTGCCTCCGAATCAACAGATCGGCACTAGCATCTGCCACCTGCAACCCACGAATCTCCACCTCGGAAACTCCCGCCGGAAGCTGCGGATTCTCAAACTGGACGAACCTCTCGCAAGCGTCGATCTTCATTCCCAGGCATGCGCTCAACAACATGTAGACCGCTCCCGCTGCCCAAGCCTGCGGAGCACACGCCACTGGATAAAGTACAGGCGCTCCCCCCGCGTCTCCGCGCCGATGAAAACCGCAATACAACTCCGGCAGCCGGTGCAAATCCACTTCCGAGCTAGCGTCATACATCGCAACTAAGGTCTGGAGAGCTTTCTCCTGCAGGCCATACCGTGCAAATCCCGCGCCGATTAGTGCATTGTCGTGAGGCCAAACGGAACCGTTGTGATAGGACATCGGGTTGTAGCGCTTCTCCGCCGCACTGACGGTCCGCACCCCCCACCCGGAGAAAAGGGAAGCACTTAAAAGCGTGTCGCACACCGCTTTCGCGTGTTCCTCGGTGGCAATGCTGGAAAAAAGCGCGTGCCCAGCATTGGAAGTGCTTACCCGGCATGGTTGCTTGCGGCCGTCCAGCGCCAGCGCGAACGTTCCCAATTCTTCGCACCAAAAATCTTTATTGAAGCGCTCTTTCAAAGTGTCGGCTTCCTTCGAGAGTCTTTCGCTGCGGTCAGCAAACCCCAGAGCCGCGCAGAGCTGGGCGGCCGCTTGCTTCGCGGCAAACACATAGCCTTGTACCTCACACAGCGCAATCGGCGGCTCCGCAATCTTTCCATTTGCGTGAAAAATCGAATCGTTGGAATCCTTCCAGCCTTGCTGCAAAAGTCCGCGTTCCGATTTCTGCTGATATTCGACGTACCCGTCGCCGTCGGCATCGCCGTATCGCTCAATCCAGCCCAGCGCCTCTTCAACGTTTGGCCAGATTCGCTTCACAAAATCCAGGTCATTCGTCCTACGGAAATATTCCCCGGCAAGCATCACAAAGAGGGGAGTGGCATCCACGCTTCCGTAATACCGCGCAAAGGGCACTTCGCCGAGAATGGCCATCTCTCCTCGCCGGATTTCATGAATAATTTTTCCCGGCTCTGCGTCCTGCATCGCATTTTCTTCCGTTGCTTGCGTCTCCGCCAGATAGCTCAGTACGCCCCGTGCCATACGCGGATCGATCCACAAACACTCCATCGCTGTAATAATCCCGTCGCGTCCGAACACCGTGCTAAACCACGGCACTCCGGCGTACGGGTAATCACCCTCGGGGTTCCCCTCAGTGAGCATCCGCAGATCGGATTCCGAACGATTGATCCAGGAGTTGAGGCGGTCGCTCGATGTGGTAAGGCGAGTCTGGCGAAGAGTTTTTGAATACAAAGTGGAGTGGCCTAAGTTGGAGGGCGTTTCCCATTTGGGCGATGGATTCAAGTTCTTGCGCTCGCAGAAAATATCGACCACCAAACTTTGTTCGATTTTAGGTTCAAGCTTGAACATGAACCTTGCTACGTTGCTTGCGAGTGACTCTGGAACCTTCCAGAAATAAATTCGCGTCCGTCTCTCTACGTTGTCCAATCCCCGGTATCCCAGCAGAACTTCCTGTTCATTTATTTGCGCTGGCAGTTTTTCGCCGCGCTTTTCTCGCTTCGCGCCGCGTACCTCAAAAATGTCCACGAAATCAGCGTCAAATTGCAAAGTGAGTGAAATCTGAATCTCTTCCGAGCCGTAATTGATGAGCCGCACAAGCTGATGACAACTGGCATGATCCAAAACGCTGGAGCGGAAGATGTGCAGAGTTCCGCGTGGAAAGCCTCCTTCTTGACCGTTGGTTTCGTCCAGGTTGGTTAGATCCACGGCAAGTAAGGCGTTGTCCTGCCGGACCGTCGAGCCCAGGAGTTGAGAAGGCTGGTCGTTCACGCGAAGAACCATTCGCGATAGATGCCGGCTTTCTGAATGAAATAGCCCAAATTGAAGTGAACCCAGTGCTTCAATGTCTCCGTATCGATTGAACACGCCAAAGGTATCGCCGTACTTCAATACACGCGTGCGATGATCCGCCAACCCGGAGGTAGCGCGAACATAGTATTCGTTGTCGACTGCTAGTACGTCGCCGGCTCTATTTGAGGGATTCATGGGACTAGCAATATGTCCGACTCCGAAGTAGTTCGTCTCGCAGGACGACTGTTATTTTTTGCCAGGCTTCGGTAGATCGCAAGATAGTCTTCTGCCATACGGCGCGCACTGAATCTCGTTTCAAACTCTTCGCGGCAAGTTTCGCGCTGCAAAAGGTGAAGACGCCCAAGCGCACGGACAGCCTCCTCTTCTGATTCCACGATATAGCCTGTCACACCATCTTCGATAATTTCAGGGACTGATCCGCAATTGAAGGCAATTGTCGGTGTGCCGCAAGCCATGGCTTCGATCATGGTGAGTCCAAAGGGCTCTGGCCAGTCGATGGGAAATAAGTATGCTAGCGCATCGCCGAGGAACGAACTCTTTTCGCTCTCGCTAATTTCTCCAATGTATTCGATGCCGGGGCGCTTGAGCAGGGGCTTAATCTGGGAGTCAAAGTACTCACGATCGACCTTATCGATCTTGGCTGCAATCTTCAATTTCATTCCCGCGCGCACTGCGATGCGAATGGCCCTGTCAGGCCGTTTTTCAGGCGAGATGCGGCCGAGGAATGCCAAGTAATCGCTGGGTTTATTACAAAGAGGATGAAGTTCGGCGGGCAAGCCGTGGTAGACATTGCCGACCCAATTGACTTCTTCAAGGGGCTCTCGCTGAGCCATTGAAATGGAAACAACAGGCATTTGCGAAAAATGCCGATAGAGCGGGAGGAGGTCAGGGATGTCCAGACGTCCGTGTACGGTTGTTACTACTGGGAGTTCCAGATTTTTGCTAATTGGAAAATGGGCGTAGTCAGTATGAAAATGCAAAATGTCGAAGTCATCTTTGCGCAATAAAACTTCATCGTACAAGATGGCGTGGTGAGCGAGCGGATCCGTGCAATCTGGACTGAGTCGAAGAGACCTTTCGCACGGTGCGACGAGAGTCGCTTTGGTCACAGAGTCGCCGCTTGCGAAGAGGGTTACGTCATGTCCTTGGCGAACCAGCTCTTCGGTTAAGTACGAGACTACACGTTCGGTTCCGCCATAGAAGTGCGGTGGTACGCTCTCATACAAAGGGGCAATTTGGGCTATCCGCATGTTTGGCTCCTATTCTTCCAGATAGTCGAACGCCAAAAATCGAAAATCGAAGTGCGAAATCAGGCTACGAGAGGAGTGTCCACTGAGCCATACGGAATCTCCAGTAGCTCGCTTCGGTGAGAGTTGGTAGAAGATCGTTTCTGCTTTCTGCTTAATATTCTTCGATACAAACTAAGTTCGTCCGGCCAAGAGCTGGTCTCCAGTAGCATCAGTCTGTACAAAAGAGCACTACATGATGCGCGGGCATTCCCTCAGGGTTTCACCTGATATTTTTTCAAAAACCCCTATGGTTATCTAAGGCTGCCCCGAACGTTAAATTTTGCACTGGTGGGGCAAGATTGTTTTTCGACTTATCTTCCCAATGCCCCCTGGGAGTGAAAATGGCGGAGCCCTACGCACATGGCGACTCAAGCAGCATGTCTGAAATCGGATGGTATTTCCGCGGTTCAAGCCCAAGAACCCTGGTATGCGGTACGAACGAAATCCCGACACGAGAGAGTAGTCTGCGATCAAATCAATGCAGATGGCTTTGAGTCTTATCTCCCGACGGTTCAGCAGTTTAGGCAATGGACCGATCGGAAGAAGTTGATTGATTTTCCGCTATTTCCCGGATACCTATTTGTCCGGGCCCCGCACTTCTCCACTCAGAAAACCCAGATTCTTCGGAAAGTGGGCGTTATCGGCTTCGTCGGCAACGGACGAGGAGCAGCGCAAATACCCGATGGCGAATTAGATGGGGTACGACTCCTGCTCCGGAATCGAATACCACATGCCTCGCACCCTTACTTGCAAGTTGGGCAGCGCATACGCGTTACGGATGGAGCTCTTCGGGGCATTGAAGGAATTCTAGTGGGTCTCGGAAGCAAAAACGGTCTCGTCGTGTCTATCGACGCGATACAGAAGTCCCTCATCATCCAACTGCAAGGTTATGGCGTCCAGGTCGTTTAGGTAGTTTTTCGCATCGATTGATTCCCAAGGATAAAAAATGAGCCACACATTTGCCTTGCCTGCAGGAACTAAGGCTGCTACCGAATCGTCCACAGTCGCCGGGCGTGCGACTACGGCAAGTTCATGGACCTTTTCTTCAGTTATCTCGAGATACTCAATTGTTCTTTTGGATCTCGCGGTTGTTTTTCTCGCTTATTGGGCTGCCCTACGAATAGTTTTGAGATATACGGCTCTCCCGTTGGGAGTTGCCAGAATTCCCGAGTTCATTTTGCTTGTGGTGGCTATCAAAGGCCTGACGCTTTGGTATTTTGGCGTGTTCAAGGGATCTTTACGCTATGCCGGCATACGAGAGCTTGTCGGGCTTAATGGGGCCATGTTTTTGAGCGGGGTCATGCTCGTCATGGCTTCCCATTTGGTGACGCCAAGAGCCTCCGCGCCATTCGCGTTCTTCGTGCTAGACGCAACTCTTTGCGGCCTCGCACTTGGAGCCGTTCACTTTAGCTTGCGCATGTACGAAAGCGAAGTGTCGCGGCCGAATCTCGCATCGAAAAAGGCGATTATCATCGGCGCTGGTGATGGGGGGGCCTCCATTCTGCGTCAACTCTCCATGAACCCGGATTCTGGAATTCGGCCTGTTGCGTTGATCGATGACGATCGCAACAAGATCGGCAGCAACATTTGCGGGATACCTGTCGTTGGAGATCTAACGCGGCTGAAACAAGCGGTTTCTACTCATCAGGCCACGGAAATTTTAATCTGTATTCCAAGCCTAACGCGGGTCCAAATGAGGCGCATTCTCGCGGTTTGCAAAAACTGCGAGGTGCCAATACGAACTCTACCTACGCTCAGAGAGTTGGTCGATGGGAATGTGTCTTTACGGGACTTGCAACGTGTGCAGATCGAGGATGTGTTACAGCGGGACCGCATCACGCCTGATCCCGCTTTGACGCGGACGCTTCTCGCAGGAAAAACAGTTTTAGTAACAGGTGCGGGAGGCTCCATCGGATCCGAGCTGTGTCTGCAAATCGCGGCGGCTGGACCGCGGCGGCTGATCTTAGTGGACAAATCAGAAAACAGTTTGTTTTACAGCCATCTGACCATTTCCGAGAAATACCCGGATGTCAAAACGCATCCATGTCTAGCGGATATCACCGATGAAAGCTTGATGCGCGTAATTTTTCAGCGCGAGCGCCCGGAACTGGTGTTTCACGCCGCGGCTTTCAAGCACGTCGGAATGATGCAACTGCACCCTTACGAAGCAATCCGAAATAACGTACTGGGAACGCGCGTGATTGCAAGCCTGGCGCTGGAAATTGGGGCTCAGAGGTTTGTAAACATTTCGACGGACAAGTCCGTGAACCCACGCTGCTACATGGGGCTTTCCAAGAAATTCGCGGAAATGACCGTTAAGCAACTAGGCGAAAAGCACCGATCCCGGTTTCTTAACGTGCGATTTGGGAATGTGGCGGGCAGCACCGGAAGCGTTCTGAGATTGTTCAACGAACAGATCAAGAAGGGCGGCCCCATCCGAGTGACCGATCCGCAAGCGACGCGCTACTTCATGAGCATCCCCGAAGCGGTGTACTTGATTCTTTGCGCGGCGTCACGCGGCAAACACGGCGAGACGTACATTTTCGATATGGGGGAGCCGATCAACATTTATCAATTGGCTCGAACGCTCAGTCTCTTCGCAGGCTTTATGCCCGAAGAAGAACTGCCGATTGAATTCATCGGTCTTCGAGACGGTGAAAAAGTGCATGAAGAGCTCTGGGAATCCTGGGAACGGCCGCACGGGACGGAGAATCCGCTTTTGTTCGTGCTGAAAGGAACAAATCCGGCCCCGATCGACATCGTGGGGGCAGTGGAAAGGTTCGACGATTTTCTGAAAACGAAGGATCATGACGGATTGATCGAGTATATCGATGGGCTGATGCCAACCTTTGCCGCGGGGCAGATTCCCCGTCTAGAGATTCAAGACTATAGCTCCGAAGCGCATTTGGTGGAGATGCCCTCGTGAAAATTCCACTCTCTTCGCCCGATATCGGCGATCGCGAAATCGAATACGTCACGCGGGTCTTGCGCAGCAATCATCTGAGCCTTGGCCCGGTGCTGGCGGAATTTGAAGAGAAGTTCGCAGCCTACGCGGGCACCAAGTACGCGATCGCGTGCAACAGCGGGACTTCCGGACTACATATGTGCGTGCGCGCGCTAGGTTTGGGAAAAGAAGCGGAAGTCATTACGACTTCTTTCAGTTTTGTGGCATCCGTAAATTGCCTGCTCTACGAAGATGTATATCCGCGATTGCTTGATATTGACCGTGAAAGCTTGAATCTAGACGCGAACTTGATTCGAGAATATCTGCGCGACAAATGCATTCGCCGACGCGGCGGAGAAGTAGTCAGCAGGGAATCGGGCAGAATCGTAAAGGCGATTTTACCGGTTCACGTTTTTGGTCTTCCGGTGGATATGGAAGCCATTGGCGAGATCGCTGCGGAGTATGGGCTCGCGATTCTGGAAGATGCGTGCGAAGCAATTGGTGCCGAGTTCCATGGAAAGCGCGTTGGAACTTTCGGCAAGGCGGCCGTGTTTGCATTCTATCCAAACAAACAAATGACCACGGGCGAAGGCGGCATGGTCGTAACAGATGACGCGGTGATCGCGGAGCTTTGCAGGAGTTTGCGGAATCAGGGACGCGATGCGGATGGCCGCTGGCTCAAGCACGTTTGCCTCGGCTACAACTACAGGCTAAGCGATATACAGGCTGCAATCGGACTTGCGCAACTAGAGCGGATCGATGATTTGCTCGCAAAACGCGCCCTGGTGGCCGACGGGTATCTCAATTTATTGGGTTCGCACGATTCCTTGAAACTTCCTGAAACGCCGGCACACAGCAAGAGAAGCTGGTTCGTATTCGTGATTCGTACCACTGGGCCCTTCGCCGAGGAAAAGAGAGACGCGCTTCGCGCTCATCTGGCTGGCGTGGGAATCGCAAGCCAGATTTATTTTCCGCCAATCCACAGCCAACCGTATTTTCAAGAACTGGGATATTCGCAGACAAGCGATTTGCGGGTCACGGAAAGTGTGTCGAAAACGTGTTTGGCAATTCCGTTCTTCACGCGGCTTTCGGAAGAAGAGATGCAGTTTGTCGCAGCGTCGATACATGAAGGGTTAAATCCTGCTCTTTCCTCTGTCGCTGAAACTGAATCCGCGCAGATTTTGTCCGCGCCAAGTTATTCCGTCGGCGATTGACTCTTGCATTGGGCCCAGACCTCATGATTGCGAATATTTTACTGGCGATGGCGAGTTTCACGTTTTGTGCTCTCTTGGCGCCGGTCGTTTGTGCCGTCGCGATAAGCAATCGCTGGTACGACATGCCGGGCGAATTGAAAATACATTCGGCTCCGATTCCCCGGCTGGGAGGAGTTGCATTGATGGCGGGCGTTCTGGTGAGCGCGGTGTTTGGCATTCACGACGCACGGCCGGTGGTAGCAGTGATGCTGATACTGGGAGCCGTATGGGGGATTGGCCTGCTTGACGATTTAAGAGGTACTTCTCCCTACCTGCGGCTTGCCGTGGATTTTGGTTGTGGAGCCGCGCTTTGGCTCCTGGGCTGGAAACTTCAATGGTTTTCCAATCCATACCTAGATTTTTTGGCGACGGTGGCGTTTCTAACGTTTGTGATTAACTCCATGAATATGCTGGATGGAATGGACGGTCTGGCGCTTACCGTAAGCGGTATTGCGAGTATCGGATTCATTGTTCTGTTTTCCGGACGACCACTCGGGTTTGCGTCAGGACTCGCGTGGTCTCTTGCGGCCGTATGCGCTGCGATGTTCTTGTACAACCGGCCTCCCGCTCAAATCTTTATCGGAGATTCCGGAAGTACCTTGCTGGGAGCAGCTCTTGCGTTTCTTGCTTTGGATTGGGTGCGAAGCGATTCCGCAGTTAGCGGTTCGCCAGAGCGCTCGATCGTAATTCCTCTGCTGTTTGTTGGGTTGCCGCTGGCCGATGGAGTGGCGGCTGTGATTCGGAGATTGCGCGCTCGCAGGTCACCGTTTTCTGGCGACCGGCGACATTTTTACGATCTTCTCATTCGTCGTGGCTGGAGCGTGCCGCAGATTCTGATCGTTTCCGGAGTCTCGACAATAGTTCTGGCGATGTTTTCCATCGCGGCCATGTGGGGCCATGTTGGGTCCTGGCTTCCACTTTTAGCGTGCCTGGGATTATTCGGATTCGTGGGGCTTCATTTGGGATCATTTGAAACAGAAACGCATGCAGTTGGCAACTCCGTTGGGTCAGCACATCTCGAACAAAGTCTAAACGAAGAATAAAAGGCCATTATCAGCAGGACCAGTCGATTCAAGGTAATTGAGGCAGGAGAGAAAAATGGCAAGTTCAAACAAGCTTACGCGTATCCCGAAAGACGTAATTATTGAGAATCCTCCGCGCTACGTGAATGTTTCGCACCTGGACGAGACGGAAAACCAGGGAGTGGAATGGCATCATATTCAGAGAATTGTCCGGCGCCACTGGAAGCCTTCGCTTGCGTTTTTACTGGGTCTCGAAGCGATTGTTCTGCTCGTTGTGTTATCGCTACATACTTCTTATCAATCGACTGCTACTCTGGAAATCTCTCCTGTAGTCAGTGAAAGCGTTGCACTGCGCGACAGCTCGCCGATTACTCCGACGCAGCAGGATTATCTCGATACACAGAGCGAAATTCTACGCAGCGATTATCTTGCCATTAAGGTGATCCGGGATTTGAACCTGGACCACAACACGACGTTTTACTCTCCCGGTCTCATTTCGCGAGCGATTAACCGCGTGAAAGTTGTATGGACAGGTTCTTCGAAGGAGGCCTCCGAGGAAGAACGAATTGACGGGTTGGTGAAGACGTTTCGAACGGGGCTGCTTGTCAATCAAGTGAAGAACAGCCGCTTGGTGGAGGTGTCGTTTGAAAGCCGCGATGCACGATTGTCTACTGTGGTTGTGAACGACCTGGTTCGTCTATATCTCGATGACGCGCACCGAAGTAAATACGATTCAACACTGAAGGCCGCGGAATCTCTTGCGCCCGAGTTGACGGATCTTAAAAACTCGGTTGATCGGGGCAACAGAGCGCTTTCCGATTTCCAAACTACACATGAAGGCGCGGAACTGGCGGGCTCTCTTCCGCAATCCGGAGACTCTACCGGTGACTCCATGGGACAGGCAATGTCTTCCAATCCTGTGGCAGTGCGCGTGTCACAGCTCAATCAGCAATTGACACAGAGTATAGGCGACCGGCTTCAGCAGGAATCCAACGTACGGCAGATCGAAGAGAATCACTATGATGTGCTGCCGCAAATGAAGGACAGCCCTCTGATTCAGGAACTGACGCAAAAGAGAGTGGATAGCCGCGCGGCGCTAGCGCAGGCACTGGCCGTATATGGGAGCAATAATCCGCAAGTCCGGAAACTGCAACAGCAGACGGAGGAGCTGAACACACAACTCAATGCAGAACGCGCGCGGATCGTGGAGCAAATCAAGAGTTCCTACAAGTCTGCCAAGGTGCGTGAAGATTTGCTTCGGAAGTCACTGCACGATCTTAAGTCTCAGCTGGATTCGTCGAACGCGGATGCGGTGCGATTTGACCTGATGAGACGCGAGGCGCAAGCGCAGTCTAACCTTTACATTTCGACCTCGTCGCGCATTAAAGAACTGGCCGTATCGGGATCGCTTGCGGCGAACAACATTCGAGTCCTAGGAGATGCTCGCATCCCATACCGTCCTTCTGGCCCGCATCGCTTTCAAATTCTAGGGGCAGGACTTCTTCTGGGAATGATTGGCGGCGTGGTGCTGGCATTTGTGTCAGAAGGTATGGACGACAAAATTTCCACGCTAGCGGATGTTGAGCGCTTCTCGGGGATGTCGCCTTTGGGACTGCTTCCCGAAAGCGAAAGAAATTGGCGAGGGGGAATTGGGAACGGGAATCGGATTTTCAGGAAAAATCAGATTGCTGGCTTTAGCGTCCCGGTTCTGCAATTCCTGAAAGAAAAGCCCAATTCGCCGGAAGCTGAGGCGATTCGATCACTGGAAACTGCAGTCCGCGTTTCCGCCCAATTGAAGGACCTCCCGGTAAAGACGCTTCTGGTTACATCCGGCTTTCCCGGAGAAGGAAAGACGACGGTTGCTACAAATTTGGCGGCCGCGCTTTCGAAACACTATAAGACCTGCCTCATTGACGCTGATTTGCGCCATCCCGTTATCACGAATACCTATGGGCTGAAGCGCGAAATCGGATTGCAGGATGCTCTGATGAAGCCCGAACTCGTGGATGACCTGAACAATACGCCAATGGAGATTCCTAGTCTGACGGTGCTCGGATCGGGGGGCGCCATTCCCGATGCGATCGACAAGATGACGTCGGACTCCATGACGAAGCTTCTCGACAGACTGAAAAACAGATTTGACTACATTGTGATTGACTCGCCTCCTGTAATTCCTTTTGCGGAAGCGCGGTGGTTGTCGGCGCACGCGGACGGCATCGTGGTGGTTGCTCGAGCCAGCACAACTACGCGACGCGCTCTAGGCTGGACGATGAATATCCTGGGCGACGTGCAACCTCAAATACTTGGTGTCGTTTTGAATGGAGTGGATATAGCTGTCGACTGCGAAGGGTATGGCAGCGCGTATCGATATTACCGGACAATTCCCGCTTAATTATTTGTTCCTCCTTACGCTGAGTTGGAGAGTGGGACGGGCAAGCCCGTCCCCTACAACTGGCAAATAATCTTATGAAGATTTGCTTCATTGTCCTGCTCAATCAATAGGCCCCACAGAACGTCTTGGCCGTGCGAAACAATTTGGATGTGCGAAAGGAATATATGTATATGAACACCAAACGACTTCTAGTTGTGTCCGGCATTTGCTCATTCGCAGTCGCTTCTGTCGCTCACGCGCAACAGAGAGTACAGGGCATACAGAGCGCCGGGGCGCCCCCACCGGCGGCGGCTCAGCAGATGGATGCTGACGGCTCGAAGCTGTATGGCGGCTACATGATCGGAGTGGGCGATATCATCAACATTCGAATAGCGGAAGAAGATGATGTAAGCGGACGCTATCAGGTCAGCGAGTCGGGGGATGTAAAGATTCCGCTGCTTTCGAAGCCAATTCATGCGGATGGCCTCACTACTTTTGATTTTTCCGGCCACCTTGCGGAGGAATTAAAGAAGCAAGACATTCTGAAGGATCCTTACGTAACCGTTTTCATCGAGCGCGGCATGACCCAGAACGTTACGGTGTCGGGTCCCGTGGCTCGGCCGGGTATTTATCCGATTGAGCGGCCGACCAGGTTGGTTGACGTTCTTTCGATGAGCGGCGGTTTGGCCCCCAACGCCGGCCAAACGATAACAATTACGCATGGCTCTGCGGATCAGAAACAGGCGGCAGGTGGTGGCCCGAACGGGGCTTCAGACCAGAAATCGGCTACACCGGGCGGCTCGAACGGGAGTTCTGAAACCGTGGACATCGCGACGCTGATGTCTACGAATAACCGGGATGCAAACGTTTTAGTGCGTCCCGGGGATCAAATCACAGTCTCAGGCACGTCCATCGTTTATGTTGTCGGTGCTGTTACAAAGCCTGGCGCATTTGCCGTGCAAGATCCCCGGGGCGGGCTCAGCGTACTTAAGGCGATCGCTTTGGTCGAAGGAACGTTGTCTACCGCCAAGCTCGGCAGCGCTATCATCGTTCGGAAATCGACGAATGTAGAGGGAAGAGAAGAAATTCCCGTCGATCTGAGCAAGATAATGAAAGGCCAACTGCAGGATCCCGTCTTGATGGCAAATGACATTTTGTACGTACCGCAGAGCGGGGTCAGACTGGGCCTCAAGCGCATGGGTGACATCGCGACAACGGCTGCCGGGTACGGTTTGGGTCTGCGGATTGCGCCGTAGTTTCGTCAAGCCAGCAATTTAACTTCACACATTCAAATTTCATCATTCCAACTTCACAGCCGAATTTCATTCGTTGAATTCCATTTCATCAAAAGGAGAATTCGTAACATGGCAACGGCACAGCAAGTCACGGGTGTAAGCGGTTCGGATCGTACAGCGATTCAGCCGGAGAAGAAGAAACCTTTACAGTTTCTCGATCTTAAAGCGCAGTTTGCTTCGATCCGGGAAGATGTGCTTAAAGCGGTTGAATCGGTTTTTGAGAGCCAGCATTTTATTCTTGGAAAGGAAGTACAGCTTTTGGAGCAGGAAATCGCCAGCTTCATTGGCGTTCCAGAAGCCGTGGGATGCGCTTCGGGATCGGATGCGCTTTATCTTTCTCTGTTGGCGCTGCACATCGGACGCGGCGATGAAGTGATCACGACGCCGTTTACATTTGTGGCTACGGCGGGAGCGATCGCGCGGACCGGAGCGAAGCCCGTGTTTGTGGACATCGATCCGGTAACCTACAACATCAATCCGTCGAAGATCGAGGCCGCGATCACAGATAAGACGCGGGCGATCATTCCTGTTCATCTGTTCGGACTGGCCGCGGATCTGGACGCAATTTTGGATATTGCAAATCGCCACAATATTGCCGTGGTTGAAGATGCGGCACAAGCGATTGGCGCGACTTACCGCGGGCGCCAAGTGGGAGGATTTGGTCTTTGCGGCTGCTTTAGCTTCTTTCCCTCGAAGAACCTCGGCTGTGCTGGGGACGGCGGCCTCATTACCACGACGGACGCCAAGATAGCGGATGAACTTCGCCTGCTGCGTGCTCACGGCAGCCGGAAAAAATATCAGTACGAGATCATCGGTACGAACAGCCGGCTGGATGCATTGCATGCGGCCATTCTCCGAGTGAAGCTCCCGCACCTCAATGGGTGGGCGGAAAAGCGGGCCGAGCATGCCGAAATCTACAAGACTCTCTTTGGCGCTGCCGGATTGACGAATATTTTCGTGTTGCCTTCGACCCCCGAAGGGCGTGGGCACGTTTACAACCAGTTCGTGATCCGCGTACCACGACGAGAGGAACTCCGCGCGTATCTCGATTCGCAGGGAATTCCCACGGACGTCTACTATCCTTCGCCGCTCCACGTGCAACCGGCGTTTTCCTACCTCGGCTACGAACACGGCTCATTCCCCGAGGCCGAAAAAGCATCCACGGAAGTTCTTGCGCTGCCCGTCTACCCTGAGCTTTCGCGTCAGGACCAGGAACGCGTGGTAGCCACGATTTCAGATTTTTACAATTCAAATCCAGCTTAAGAGAATAGGAGAATTCGCAAATGGAAGCCTTGCCTGCTGTTGGTGTGGTTGGTTGTGGATATTGGGGAAAGAATCTCATTCGCAATTTCTCCGAGCTCGGTGCACTCCGAGTAGTGTGCGATGTCGACCCCGAGCGAGCTGCTTCGCTGGCGGCAAAATATCACGTGGATTCCTGCACGTCGTATAGCGACATGCTGGCGCGCAGCGATGTCCAAGCGGTCGTCATTGCCGCTCCCGCTGCGGAACACTTCGTTTTGGCCAAGAAAGCGATGCTTGCAGGCAAGGATGTGTTTGTCGAAAAGCCGCTGGCATTGAACGTCGAAGAAGGCGAGCAGCTGGCCGATCTCTCGGTTACCACGGGACGAATCCTTATGGTTGGGCACCTGCTGCATTACCATCCGGCGATTCGTAAGCTGAAAGAGCTCATCCGAGAGGGAGCCTTGGGCAAGATTGAGTACATTTATTCCTCGCGGTTGAATTTCGGGAAACTCCGGACAGAGGAAAATATCCTGTGGAGCTTCGCTCCCCACGACATTTCAGCGATTCTGCATCTTTTGGAAGAAGAACCAACTTCCGTTTCTGCAAATGGCGGCGCCTATTTAAATTCGAAGATAACGGATGTAACTCTAACGAGTTGCTCGTTCGCAAGTGGCGTGACCGCTCACATTTTCGTCAGCTGGTTGCATCCTTTTAAGGAGCAGAAGCTGGTTATCGTAGGCGACAAGCAGATGGCAGTTTTCGATGACACCGAATCCGTTCGAAAACTTGTTCTGTATCCACATGAAGTCGAATGGGTGGAGCGCCATCCTGTGGCAAAACGTTCCGAAGGGCAGGTTGTCGATCTTCCCGCGGATGAACCCTTGAAAAAAGAATGTCAACACTTTCTAGACTGCGTCGCGACGCGGTCGAAACCAGAGACGGATGGATGGAATGGCGTTCGAGTTCTCCGAGTCCTAAACGCGGCGCAGCGATCCTTGGAAAATAAGGGGGAGGCGCAGGAGTCAACCGCGAAGCCGGTCGTTAAGCCCAATTATTACGTTGACCCAACAGCGATTGTCGATCAACCGTGCGCGATCGGAGAGGGAACTTACATCTGGCATTTTTCACACGTGATGAAGAATTCCACGCTCGGCAAGAAATGCAATTTGGGACAGAACGTCCATGTGGCGAGCGGGGTAAAGGTTGGGAACAACGTCAAAATCCAAAATAACGTCTCGCTTTATACGGGAGTCGAGCTTGAGGATGACGTGTTCTGCGGCCCGTCGATGGTATTCACAAACGTGATTAACCCTCGAAGCCACGTAAACCGTAAAAACGAATACCAGCGCACGTTAATACGGCGCGGGGCAAGCCTCGGCGCCAATTCCACCATAGTCTGCGGAACCACAGTTGGCGAATATGCCTTTGTGGGCGCGGGCGCGGTGGTCACAAAAGACATTCCGGACCATGCGCTGGTGGTCGGTTGCCCTGCGCACCAGATTGGATGGATGTGCCGGTGCGGTGTACGGCTAACGATCCAAGATGGCAAGTCGCAATGTGAAAGCTGCGGGCTTACGTACGAACTGACGGGAGAAACGATTCACAACACTGGTTCCGGCGCCGTCGATGCTGCCAATGCAGCGAAGACCATTCCATCCCACAGTGATACCTCTGCGGCTGCTGCCGCGGTGGGCGACTGACAAAGAATCTGCGTAAGACGACACGGACTAGTTTGGGATCGGCTCCCCAATGAGCACCGTCACAGCAAATATCGCACCGAACCCACCTGTCTCGCGACCGAAAGCGATTCCCGCGTCTCAACCAAAACTGAGATGCGAGTTCCTATCCGTTGAGGACTATCCAACCTGGGA
This sequence comes from uncultured Acidobacteriota bacterium, assembly GCA_963740015.1. GTDB lineage: Bacteria > Acidobacteriota > Terriglobia > Acidiferrales > UBA7541 > Acidiferrum. The sequence goes on from CAVUCM010000063.1 coordinate 210,155, forward strand.
CGCGCTTGTAAACAAGTCGCCACATGGAACTGTGTTTCACCATTCCTGGTGGCTCGCGTCTACCTCCAGTTCTTTCCGCATCCTCGGCGTCAGAAATGAGGAAGGCGAGCTGGCCGGCGGCTTGCCGCTTCCGTCCAAGCGCGTTCGTGGGCTGAGATTGCTTCACGCTCCGACACTTACTCCGTATCTGGGACCGATTTTCGATATCTCTGGGGCAGATGGCATTTGCGAGCAGCTTCACTTGATGCGTTCTTGCGGTGAAGCCCTTGCGCGTGCCATCGGCCCTTTTGATAGTTTTCGGTATATAGCGGGAGCGGATGCTCCGGATCTCCAGGGTTTTCTTTGGGCGGGATTTAGCGCATCGCTGGCCTATACATTTCGCTTTTCTTCCAAACAATCGATAAGCGAGATCAGTAAGAGCATGACTCGCACGCACATGCAAAAGCTGACGAAAGCGAAACGGCTGAATCTTGAAGTCATTCGCGATGAGACTGTAGACACGCTGCTTGAGTTGAACAAGATGACGTTTGAACGCAAGCGAGCAGTGGTCCCTTTTGATGCGGGCCTGGTTCGAGGTTTGTGGGAAGCAAGTCATTCGCGTGGGCAGGCCGATCTTTATGTAGCGAAAACGGAAAAGGGCCAGCCAGTGGCGGCTCTCTTGACCGTTCATGACGCGCGGACGTCCTACCAAATCGTTTCGGGGTTCAATCCTTCCTTTCCAGATGTACCAGGACAGAATGTGGTCCTCTGGACCGCACTTCAGGATGCCATTGGAGCCGGGCGAAATTACGATTTTGAAGGGTCGAGCCTCCGCGGAGTCGAGACTTTCTACCGCCGGTGGGGCTGCGAAGCCGTTCCGGTCTGGAAAATTGAGAAGACAGGAAGCATGAGGGGCACTCTTGCCCAGCTTGCGATTCGATTTCTAGACCGAAAACGTTTTAATGCTTCACCGTCCCAATGAGGTCATTCAAAACCTTTCCAGGGCCCCAACCCACCAAAGGAAAACAAACGTCATGAGCTCGAATGAAAGAATCCCGTCGCCAATGCTGAACTCTAGTTTGAATACACTTCCCACATCTGCGCCTCGGGGGAATCCGCCCATCAAGGTGCAACCTGTTCTTCACGTTCAGCGAATTAGCCCCCAGGTTCGTATAACGCCGCAAGCACGTTGTTATGCAATCTTCGAACTGGCTCGCCGGGCGGGAATCTCCGCCGAAATCCAGAAACGATGGACAATTCGCGTGGATGCTAATGAAACAACCGTCACGCTCGACCCGCTTGGTGAGAAAACGATTGTCTTTCCCCACGCTTCGCCGGAACTGCTAAGGGAACTGTCCGCTGGCCGGATCCGCACAGTTCGGCGCCGGTGGATGTATGCGCCAAAAAACGCAGCGGCGCTGGACATTCCCGACTTCTTTGTTCCATTTGCCAAGGATGCAGACAATTTTCCGAAGACTCTTTTTGTGTCTCGAGGACCGGGCAAACTCGAATGCACCGTCGATCTCCCACTTTCTATCCTGATGACGTTAACTCGCTGGGAAGAGACACTAAAGCGCGAATTGGATCATCATGGCCGCTTTCCGGCGAAGGACGGCGTCGCTTTGCGAGACGGATTCCTAAACCGGCCAATCGTTGACGAATATGGACTTGCCTTTCAACAAGCGATACAGGTTTGCCTTCCCGGATGGGAACCTATAAAGAAGACTCTGCGGATTAAACTGAGCCATGACGCGGATCACGTGGGCATCCCCTTTCGCTGGAGGGATGCTCTTCGGCACACCACTCACAACCACCGACCTATGGATTCCGCTCGGGATTTGTTTGGAGCGATCTCAGGCTCTGAACCGAGCGATCTTCGAGCTTTGCGCGAGATTGTAAGACTCTCCCTAAGCCGAAATCTTGATTCTTCCGTTTATTGGAAAGCAAGTCAGCCGACGCCCCGAGATAGCGGATACGATCCCCGTCATCACAAAATCCGGGACATTATTGCGTGGTTGATCGAAAACCAAGTGGAATGCGGTGTACAGCCTGGGTACGAAACCTTCCGAGCTCCCGAGAAACTGAGGCGTGAAGTTCAAATTCTTCGGGAAGCCATGGGAGCCGGTCCATTAGGAGGCCGTCAACATTATCTCCGGTGGTGCCCAGAGACGTGGATTCATTGGGAGACCTGCGGGCTCGCTTATGACAGCAGCGTCTGCTTTGCCGAGCATATTGGTTTTCGTGCCGGAACCTGTGTTCCCTATCAGCCATGGCTATTTCAGCTCAATCGGCGTGCGCAATTGTTGGAGATTCCCCTCCTTGTTATGGACCGCACACTTCTGAACTACATGAAATTGACGCACGAGCAGAGCCTTGATGCAGTCAAGGAATGCCTTGCGCGGTGTCGCGCGGTCGGTGGAGTTTTCACGCTGGTCTGGCACAACAATCACATGCTCGATGCCGAGTTCAGGTCCCTTTACCTGAGGCTGCTGCCGTTGCTCGTTGATGCCGAGAGGTACGACTGGGCCAGCGATTGCCGCACCAGCCCGGAGAAATAGCCATGATTGCAGCTATCTCCTACGATTGGCGTTTGGCATCGGCGGCGCTATTTGGAGTGGGTTGCCTGGCGGCTATCTTCGTCGGATTTCCGGGCGATAACGGGCTCATTCTTGCGGCTCTCGTAGCTATTCCCGCCTTTTTGATTATTGCGGGGAAGTTTCCCGAGATGTTTTTGGTGGGCTGCGCGTTTATGCCTCAGTGGAAAAACGCGTGGCCGCTGGATCGTTTCGCGGGCATCGGCGATTTGACGCTCGTCGTGCTTCTTGGTCTGGTTGTGGGGGTTTCCTGGCGAACCCTGAGGCATATTGGGGGCCTGGAGCGTGAAACTTTCTCGCACCTTTTCAGGGGACAATGGCTGGTCCTTACTGCTTACTTCTTATTCTGTGGTGCGGTGTTGGCTAGCTATTCCTATACGTCTGCGCCGAATTATGGCGGAGTCAAGTTGATCAGATTTCTTTTGATTGGTGGATTTTTCTTGTTTTCTGGACTTGTTCTGGTTCGGGATGAAGCCGAATTTCGCCGGATATCTTTGCTTTTTGTTCTCGCGGCATGTGTCACTGCGTTGCAGATGATCTTTCATCTTGAACACCGTGATGTGGGGGCTGAAACGGACATCACCCGCATCGGAGCAGGCTGGCTTCTTGGGATGAGCATTTTGCTTCTGGTGGCCTACCCAAATTTGCGAAATGCACGACGCAATTTGATATTCATCGTCGTAGCTCTTCCGCTGCTATCCGCTGGACTGATCGCCTCGGCCGCACGCGGCCCCTTGGTTTCGTTGGCGATTGCTTTGCCACTTACCTTGGTCTGGTTTGCAAAGCAACGATCCTCTGGCTGGGTGGTCGCCGCTTTGATGATTGGGAGCTGCGTGGCTGCTTTCGTTTACTTGAGGCATGTGGATCCAGATAAGTACAACGCCAAACTGAGTGAGATGATTGAGCTATCGAGCGGACAAACCGCTTCGGGATCGGGCGTGAAAAGATTTGTCTTCTATAGCAAGACGCTGGCTGCCATCCCCGACAACCTTTGGCTGGGGCAGGGAGTCGGCAGTTGGAGCATGTTCTACTACGGTAGAGACACGCGCGGTTATCCTCACAATCTTTTTCTCGAAACGACGTTTGAAGAGGGCATAGTTGGGGAACTTCTTTTGTTGGGCTTCCTTTACTTGTTGGCGAGCGCAACCCGAAGAATGCTAAAAACGACGAAACTGCAATATGGAGTGATCGCGGGGCTGCTGCTGTATTGCGTTTCGGTGAGTATGTTTAGCGGAGACCTCGACGACAATCGCATTCTTTGGCTTTGGGCTGGGATTACGATGGCCGTCTGCAGAAATGCTTATTTGGAAAGCCGGCGGCGAAGCTTGTTAAATCGTTACACGCGAGAAGTGGCGAGTCCGGTGGCCGAGGTTGCGGTTAGCTCAACAAATCCCATTTTCGCTCATCCGCAAGTTTTAGAAAGCTAGTCAAATCGTGCCTATTAAGATTTGCGTTCTGACATCGGCTCATCCTGCTTTTGATGTGCGGATATTTCATAAGGAGTGCAAGTCGCTGGCGCGAGCGGGATACGACGTCACATTGGTGGCGCCGCATCGAGAGTCTCAAAGCATTGATGGCGTGACTCTGCGAGCTGTAGCTCCTGCAACAGGGCGGTTTGAACGGTGGTTTAAGACCACTTGGGCGGTGTATCGAGCTGCCGTCGCGGTGGACGCTGATGTTTATCATTTTCATGATCCGGAACTTTTGCCGGTCGGTCTGTTGCTTCGGGCGCGGGGGAAAAAAGCAATCTATGACATTCACGAGGACTGGCCGCTGACCGTATCTTACAAGCCGTATGTTCCTAAGTGGCTGCAGCGTCCTCTCGCGAAAATATGTTCTATTGTGGAGTCACTCACGGTTCGCCATTTTTCAGGATTGATCGCCGCAACTCCCGAAATTGCTGCGCGGTTTTCTGGGCATTCGAACGTGTGTGTTGTTCAGAATTATCCGATTCGCGAAGAGTTTTTTTCAGAAGGGACAGAAAATTCCGCGCGCAGCGACTACGTTACATATGTCGGACTCCGAATCACGAAGGCACGCGGCGCCGAGGAAATGGTTCGTGCAATGGGGCTGCTCGCCGAGTCTCATTCAATCCGGCTAAAGCTTGCAGGCGCAATCGAGCCAACAGCTTTGCTGCAGCAGTTGGAGGCCACGCCTGGATGGACTTCCATCGATTATCTTGGTTCTCTCGGTCGCGCAGGCGTTTCGGAATTGATTCGAAACGCGATCGCAGGATTGGTCGTGCTTCACCCTGAACCTAACTATGTTAGTTCTCATCCCGTAAAGTTGTTCGAGTATATGTGTGCCGGAATTCCTGTGATTGCCTCGGACTTTCCCGTATTTCGTTCGATCATCGATGGAGCTAAGTGCGGGATTCTTGTCGACCCACTTTCTGATCGACAAATTGCGGATGCGATTAAGTTTTTGTACACGCATCCTGAGGACGCTCGAGTCATGGGTGCGCGCGGCCGTCTCGCGGTAAGCAGCCGTTACAACTGGCAGCATGAGGAGCAAACGCTGCTCGAGATGTACAACCGCATGTGCCACGCAGCGGAATCTTGCGAGCAACTCGGATCCCAACTGACATGAGATTTCTCGTCCTAAGCCAATATTTTCCGCCAGAAGTTGGCGCGACTCAGGTACGGCTCTCGTCGATGTGCCGAGAACTGGTCCGCGCCGGACACCAGGTGGACGTCGTAACGGCAATGCCACATCATCCGGTTGGAGAGATATTTCCCCGCTACCGGCGGCGATTTTCCTGCCTGGAGTTTCAAGACGGTGTCCGTGTCCGTCGCACTTGGTTGTACGCCGCAGCGGGTTCTGGCTGGCGTCGCATCCTGAGCTATTTCTCTTTTATGGTGACGTCGCTGTACAGCATTACCCGAGTGCGTGCACCGGACTATATTTTCGTGGACTCGCCTCCCCTGTTTCTGGGAGTTACGGGATGGATGGCTTCCGTTTATTGGAAGTGTCCTTTCATCTTCAATGTTGCCGACTTATGGCCGGATTCCGTGCTTGATCTGGGAGTCATGAAAGAAGGGGCGTTCATCAAGGCCGCTTTCTGGTTGGAGGGATGGATATATCGACGGGCGCAGTTCGTCAACGCGGTGACGCGTGGTATTTACGATGTTTTGCTGAACCGCAAGAATGTCCCGGCCGCAAAAATTCTTTTTTTACCGAACGGTGTAGACACGAACATCGTGCAGCCTTTGCCATCTGATGAATCTCTCAAGAAGCAACTTGGCCTGGCGGGAAAGCGTATTGCCATCTATGCCGGGAACCATGGCTACGCGGCGGGCGCGGAGCAGATTCTGCAAGCGGCCAAATTATTAGAATCGCACCCCGAGCTGCATTTTCTTTTTGTAGGCGACGGGCCTGACAAGCCTTATCTTCAAAGTTTGGCAGACGAGCTGCACCTCCAGAACACAACCTTTCTGGATTCCGTTCCGCTTGAAAGTATGTCTTCCTATCTTTCTATTGCGGACATTGCTCTGATCACCCTTCGCAAAGCGGGAGTCACGCGTGGCGCCCGGCCGGCGAAGACTTTTGTCATGATGGCGGCGGCAAAACCAATCATATTGGCAGCCGAGGGCGAAGCAGAGGAACTGATTGCGTCTTCTGGCGCAGGCGTGATTGTGCCGCCCGACGAGCCAGAACAGTTCGCTTCGGCGATCCTGGCGATGCATGAAAATGCCGAGGGTGCTCGTGAGATGGGGCTCCGCGGCCTTGCCTATGTCCGCGAGAAGTTTGAATGGTCGAAATTGGTTGGGAATTGGCTCAAGCAATTAAGCGCAGCGGAAGTGGCGCAGAACGCGGAAGTTGCAAGGGTGGGAGTAGTTGAGGATCGATTTTCCAAGGTTTCCTAGAGGCGGTTTCGGCCAATGAAAAAAAAGAGTTTGCGTCTTCTGCTGTTCCTGATATTTGCCGCCACCGCGGCTCTCACGGCGATCGCGAAGGAGCCATTTCTGGTTATTACGTGGGGAGGGAACTCGCCGGACTGGAATCGGGTGCTGCATCTCTCTGGGGTCAGGGTGGGTTGTTCAGGTGCACCTCCCAGTTGCATGCAGGAAGTCGATCAGATGGCCAGAAGCCAAGGAGTGTCGCGCGTATTTTTGGCCATACTTCTGAATCCTACGAATGCGGCGACTAATGCTGCGGCTTATGGCAGCCTTAGCATTTCGGATCCAAACCTGACGGAAGTGGGATTTGACGATTTTGTCAGCCAGTGCGAAAAAACGCATCTCGGCCCTTCCGAGCTATCGACATTACTAGAAACCTTCGCCGCCAACCTGAAATCGCGCAGTTCGAAGGTGCAGTTTGGGGCGACCATTTATCAAGACCAGCTGATTACCGGAGAACTTGATAACCTGCATCTCAGCGATGCGGCCCGGCAAAGCATCGATATAGTTCACCTTTTCCCGCACTACCGTAAGGAGCGAAAGTCCGTGGCAGACTATGTCGCGGAAGCGAAACGATTCTTTCCTAACGCGAAAGTGATTTTAGGCGTCTACGCATACGACCGGCGCGAATATCTTCCATGTGCCGCTGGCAGCCACACTCCCTGTTCTACCGAAGAAGAGATCAATTTTTTCGATCAGGTTTTCCATGAAGACCTTAGGATTGCAGATAGTGGCGGCGTTTTAGGAATCGAGTTTTTCCCGGGCAATTTTGGCGGCGAAGATACCTGGAAGGGCTGGAATAACAGCAGGGCTTGCAAACCGGATGAAAGAGAAGCCTGCGTTCAAAATACTATTGCCATGAGGGCGAAGGTCCGGGAAGCGATGGGGAATGCAGCGCCGTGAAAAATCGCCGGCAGCTCTGTGTTATGGAGCAAAATAAAATTGGAGATCGCCATCCGTTCGATCTGCAACACCCCATTGCGTCCAGCCAACCCAGGTTCCACTCTGGAGGAATTGCGCGTAACCGTCAGGGAAGAATGTAGTGCTGTTGTAGCCGTAATCGGAGCCTTTTCTTATTGGATACGCTTGGTAAACAGTGGACGAGGGCGATTGCAGAACAAGATGATAGCTCTGACCGGCAGTGAGAGTGTGCGGCGACGAAAACGTGTAGCTGGCCCACACATAAGTTGCTGAGGCGCCTATCGGCACCGCAGACGCAGGAACTGTTCCCTGTTCAATTAGGGTGCCGTCCCCGGTTTCTAAGCGCAGAGTGAGTGCTCCAGACCCGCTCATGCGGGCCACTCGGACGGCCACGGAAGAGACCGTGTCGGAGGCTCCGCTAACGGTGAAGGCTTCGCGTACGCTGGCAGTACCCGAGATGGTTTCTGGTGCTCCAACCCATACTTCCATGTAGCCGAATCCTTCGGTGAAGCCGTCTTCGTAATCCATTTGAACTATAGGCGTGTAGCCTTGGCGAGGCTTCCAAACGGTCCCGTCAGAGTAGGCAGAAAAAAGGAGCACGGCACAGTCGGTGTCGGACATGGTTGGCTGGCTCGGCGTAGGAGCGGCAGCTTGATAAAGCGCATCCACAGAGACGAAATTGACTGACGGATTCGGGTCGGTATTCTCGAACACGATGTGATAAAGCTCACCGGCGGTCACTGAGGCTGGAGCAGAAAACGTGAACGTAGGGAAGTAACGGGTCGGTGTGGGCACGGAATCGGGATCATTAAGCAAAGAGGAGGTTAGCTTCTGGCCCGAGGGATTGTGCGAAGAGCTGCCATCGTCGGTTTGAATGCTCACCAAGATGGATCCGCTTGTACCGCCCCAGTAGCCGGTATGATCCATGATCAAGTAGGGCTGAACTGCGGAAATGAAGCCGGTGTGCTGGACGCGGATACGGTAGCTAAGCTTATTCTGATTAGGACCGATTGTCGAATTTCCAAGGCCGTCCGATCCGAGCCCTGAACCATAATATGTGCTTGCCGCGGGCGCGGGAGTCGGCGAGGGCGCAGGCGAATTGGTTGCAGCTATAACTTTCACAGACATCGCTGACTGCGCGGATGACTTGCTGGTCGAAGAATCTTGAACGCCGACCGCGAAGCTGAATGTTCCTGCAGCGGATGGCTGGCCGGAGATTACGCCAGAGGTTGAATTGATACCCAAACCATTTGGTAGAGCACCACTGGCAATGGACCACAGATAAGGTGGCGTTCCTCCCGTGGCTACCATTGAGCTGTCATAAGAGTCGCCTACTTCTCCATTGGGAAGAGAACTTGTGGATATCTGCAGTGGGGCTTTGGTGGCGGGTGCCGCGGTGATCTGCATAGACATTTGTGACATAGCCGATGCTATCTTGGCCGAAGAATCCTGCACGCTGATCGCGAAGCCAAAGGTTCCGGCAGCGGCTGGCTGGCCCGCAATCATTCCAGAAGCCGCATTGATACCCAAGCCATTTGGCAGAGCTCCCGTGGCAATCGACCAGTGGTAAGGAGGGGTTCCACCGGTGGCTGACATGGAGTCTTGATAGGAGGACCCCACTTGTCCGCTGGGTAGGGAAGTCGTTGAAATGGCTAGGGGCGTTGTCGACGAGTGAGGCGCGCTCTGCGATGCACTTATTGCGCCGGCGCAACCTGCGACCATGGAAGCCACGAGTAGAAGTAGCAGGACTCCAACGAGATTGGTCTGAATAGGACGATTAGGTGTCAATGTACACCCCCGAAATGCGTTTTTTTCAGCAAGGTCACGCTAGGTCGGAGCGGTATGCCTACAGTGAATCCCCTAGAGCCCACTACAGTGATTACCCTAGAGACGCGTCGCGCACACCTGTGCAACAGTCCAAAAAAAGGGAAGCTGTCCTGTACTAGTACTACTGGTGTCCAGAGGTACTAAAGGATTTAGATAGAAGAGAATAAGGCGAAGAATCGAACCAAACGTTTCAAAAACCACTTAAACAACAAGTCCAATGAGTGCAAATCCAAAACGTCACATAGCCCGCGAGAAGGGAAGCTTCGTTTCCCACGTTGCAACTCTCGCGACAGGCACAGCGGTTTCTCAGGCCGTCACATTTGCGGCGATGCTGGTGCTTACACGGCTCTTTGCGCCGGAAGCGTTTGGTCTTCTGGCAATCTTCATGACCATTGTCTCCCTGTTTTCTGTCCTGGGCGGGGCGCGTTATGAGCTGGCTATCATGCTCCCCGACGACGATCATGAAGCGGCCAACGTTTTCCACCTTGCAACCCTCGTCTTGGCGGCAATCTGTGTCCTATCTTTGTTTGCGGTCACGTTTCTTCACGGGTGGCTAGCGCGCATCCTGGCCGAGCCCTTGGTGGAATCATGGTTGTGGACCATTCCGCCGGTACTTTTTGTCAGCGGTTTCAACCAAGTTTTGGGCTATTGGTGCGGGCGCATGAAACGCTTCCGGCAGGTCGCCTGGTCGCGAATGGCGCAATCCTTCGGAACTGTCGGGATGCAGATTGCTCTTTTTCTCGCACACACAAATGGCGGTGTGGCGCTGATTGGCGGCTGGATATTCGGCCAGACTCTTGGCGCTCTGGTCCTATTAGTCCAGGTGTTGCGTCAGGATGGCACCTTCCTCAGGAGCAGTTGGAATGGACGCGCTATTCCCCGTTTATTGCACACCTACAGAAACTTTCCTCTCTACAAGGCGCCCTATAGCTTTGTGTCTAACAGTTCTTCCCAGTTGGTCGTGGTCGTGATTCGCATGTTTTCGAGTCTCACGACCGTAGGACTGTTCTCGATGGCCAGCCGAGCCATCTACCTGCCTGTAAGTCTAATTGCCTCCTCGATGAATCAGGTTTTTTACGAAAAGGCAGCGACAGAAACTGCTCCCGGGCGGCTGGAGTCTTTTGTCAATCGTGTGCTGCGCATTCAGATAGTTTTGATGACCCCTCTGCTTTTCTTCGCGGCGCTCGAATCGAAGCTGGTTTTCGCCACTATTTTTGGAGCTCGATGGGCGGAAAGCGGCGCATTTGCATCGTTTCTCGCGTTCGCCGGGTACATGTATTTCCTTACTTCGTGGCTGGATCGTCTTTTCGATGTGAACAGCCGGCAACGTCTCGCGCTGGGGCTCGAGATCGCCGGTAACTTGGGATCGTTGGTAGCTCTGACGCTGACGCTAGCAATTTCGGGCAGCGCCTTGAAGGCAGTTGCCGCGTTTACCGTCACAGAAGTTACCTACAGCGCAATCTGGCTATATTTTGCTTATCGCGTTGCTGGATTCAAGACAGCGGCTTTGCGGACATTTTGTGTGGATTTCGCAGTAACCGGTTTGCCGATGGTTGCGTATCTCGGACTTGTCCACGCATTCATTCATGGATGGTGGGCTTTGGTCGTATCGGCTATCGGTCTTTTTGCCATCGAAGGGTTTATTTACTTCCGCTACGTTCGCGGAGATCTTGCTCATTCTTCCACCTCCGAACGATTTCGCAAATTCTGGGCGGATAAAAAGTCGCCACTTCATGGAAACGATTCGCGCGAGTTTTATCAGAATATAGCGCTGGAGCTCAAGAGGCTTTTCCCTTTGGAGCTATCCTCGAAGGTGCTGGAAATCGGATGCGGCGACGGCAGTCTGTTTGGGTACCTGGACCTGCCAAGCGAATATTACACGGGCGTCGACTTCTCGCCATCACTCCTTGAACTGTTTCGTTCTCGCCATCCGGAACTTCAACTGCGCTGCGCTGAAGGATCCTCGTTCCTGGAATCCAGCGACAAATACCGTCTAATTTTTTCGCATGGCGTGGTGCAGCATTTCGATCGAGAAATGCTTCATCATCATTTTGAAAATGCACGCAGCATGATGAGCGCGGATTCCGTCCTTCTCTGCGCTTCGGTATTAGACAAGTCTCAACGAAATCGATACGAAGCCGGTTTGCACACCAAAGGCTTGGCTGCGCGAACGATACGCATTGCGAAGTCCAGCGTTATCCGAATGCTGGCGATGGACGTTATGGGGTATTGGTACTCTCGCGAAGAATTCGCGAGAATTGCCTTGGCGCACGGATTCGAGGCTTCTTTTGCGGACTCTCAGGTGTTCTCTTACAGGTTCCATGCCACCCTGCGATTGAAAACTGCTCGAGCTGTCATTCCCGAGAAAAACGCCAACCTCTCGGCACACTCAGCCAGGCCAGCCCTGCAAAACCATCTGTAGCAATAGCGTTTCACGAGACTTGGGACACCGGCTCTCGAAAGCTCCTCCACATCTCGCCGCCACCGTTTTAACAGGCCAACGAATCACCTCAGAAGCGAAGGTAGTCGACCAACAGTAGCGGATTAGCTAACGGACGGCGCCAACCCTGGATGGGTTAAGCGCACTGCATCCCAGGGACAAAATACAATGCGAATTCTGGTTGCAGACGATCACGACATTATTCGGCGCGGCTTGAGGCAACTTCTAACTTCGCATGAGGGATGGGAAGTTTGCGGTGAGGCGAGAACCGGACGTGAGGCGATCGCTCTCGCTGAAAATTTGCAGCCCGAAGTCGTAGTTTTGGATATCACCATGCCCGAGATGAATGGCTTGGAAGCGGCCCGCAGAATACACAAACAATTCCCCAAAATGGGCATTCTAATCTTGACGATGCATTTTTCGGAGCAACTTGTTCGCGAGATCGTTGCTGCGGGAGCCCGGGGATATATTTTGAAGTCCGACGCGGACACCGATCTACCAAGCGCAATCGAAGCACTCGCCAATCATCAGACATTTTTTACATCGAGCGCGGCGGAGATGCTACTGAATGGGTTCGCTGTGAAGAATCCGGGAGCGGATTTGAAAGTCCTCCGTCGAAGCAGACTGACACCACGCGAGCGAGAAATTGTGCAACTCCTTGCGGAAGGGAAGAGCAGCAAGGAGCTGGCGGTCACTCTCAGCATAAGCGTAAAAACAGTCGAGGCTCATAGAGCCAATGTCATGAGAAAACTCGAGATGCATTCTGTTAGCGAAGTGGTGCGATACGCGGTAAAAAATCACATTATCGAAATATAGCAGGTGAAGCAGCTCGCGAAGTTGGTGGAAGAATATCCGCCCTAGACAGAGCGCCTTTTGGGCTGTCAAACTCATTAGGATCAGGCGCTAGTGCGAATAGTGAAAGTGTTACTTGGCGCTGCCCAACAAGGCCGGATGTTTTACTCGGAGAAATGTGCCGATGAAATGGCTTCTTACGCTCCTGCTGGCAGTATTTACCGCCACGTTTGGTGTTTCGTGCACATCCGTTCGCCACTATCCCGTACTCAGCAATGCCGAGGCTTCCTTTAAGAAGCCGCCTTCGCTGACGGGCACGGAATGGCTGCTTACCGAGATGCCGGGCACAACCGTCATTGCTACCTCAAAAACTTCCTTTTCTGTAATTGAAAACGGGCGAGCCGCCGGAAATGCTTCTTGTAATCGCTTCACGGCTGCCATTGAAATCAATGGGAGCACCATTAAGTTCGGCTCTGTCGCTTCGACCCGCATGGTTTGTGGAGATGAAGCACTAACTGCGCAGGAATCAAAATTTCTAGAATTTCTCTCGGCAGCGAATCGCTTCGAAATGAGCGATCCTTATCTTCTGGTTTTTGCTAACGGACACGATCAGCCTTTACACTTCATTCGCATTCCGCCGGACACGTTTGATTGACCCCTAGCATGTGGTTTGGATAAGCAACAGGTAGGACCAGGAAAACAAAAAGCTCAGGAGTAGGACCTCCTGAGCTTTTTTCATTTTAAGCTGAAAATGACTGCGGGCGTCAGATTTGAATATACGAGCTTTGACGCAGCGCTCTGCATCGCTCCCCTAGAGCGCATCAGACCCTGCACTATGGCGGGCTGACTGAGGCCGTCGCCTCCCCGTCTTTTTCCTTAAAATATGCCTTGACACGTATATGCGCGTAAGAGTATATAAAGAATATGGAATCAGTATTCGAAATCATTGCGGAACCGAACCGACGCGCGATATTGAGCCTTCTGGTCTCGTCGCAACAGTCCGTGGGAGAGATCGAGCGCCGGCTTGGTATGCCGCAGCCGACCGTGTCAAAGCACTTGCGCGTGCTGCGCGAGGCCGGTTTCGTGGAGTCCACCGTGGACGCACAACGCCGTCTTTACCAGCTCAAACCTGAACCATTTGAGAAGCTCGATGACTGGCTGGCTCAGTTCCGCCGGTTCTGGTCCGATCACGTGGATGCACTCGAACGGCACCTCGACCGCATGGATCCTTTACCACTAATGAAGGCAACAGCGACGAAAAAGAAGGCAACAAGAAATCGCCGCGGCGCAAACCGCGGAAATAACAAAGGAGAAAAGAAATGAAAATCAAAGTGATGAGCATATTTGTGGACGACCAGAACAAGGCTCTGCGCTTCTATACCGAGGTGTTGGGCTTTGCCAAGAAGACCGATTTCAGTCAGGGGCCATATCGCTGGCTGACGGTGGCATCGCCCGAGGAGCCAAACGGCACTGAACTGCAACTGGCGCTGAACAACAACCCCGCGGGCCAGGCGTATCAGCAGGCAATCTTTCAGCAGGGCCAGCCGGCGGCCAACTTCTTCACTGACGACATCAAGGGTGACTACGAGCGGATCAAGGGCCGCGGCGCTGAGTTCACCATGCCACCTACCGACGTGACTGGTTCGACGATCGCGATGCTGAAGGACACTTGCGGCAACATCATTCAGCTGACGCAACTCGCAAAGTGGTAGACCGCCGAGGAGCAGTGCAAGCCGAACGTCACCGTTCGATCCGCAGAGGCACGGCACGTTTACCCTGAGCCTCGAAGGGCCGTGCCTGCAGGAAAGCGAGCAGGAGAAGAAGATGACCAATCTCGAGCAGTACACACCGGCTCCAGCCTACGGAGCGCAGATACAAAAGGACGGAGAGAAGTGGACGCTCATTCTCGTCAGAGAGCTGCGCCACTCGCCGGAAAAAGTCTGGCAGGCACTTACCGATCCAGCGCATCTGCGCGAGTGGGCGCCCTTCGACGCCGATGGAAGCCTCGGTACGGCTGGCGCCACGGTGAACCTCACCACCGTGGCCTCTCCCAAGCCGTACGTTTCCGAAGCAAGAGTGACGAGAGCCGACGCTCCCCATGCGCTCGAGTACAACTGGGGCGACCACAATATGCGCTGGGAACTCGAAGCCGTTGGCAGCGGCACACGCCTGACGTTGTGGACCAACATCGGTCGTCCCTTTATCGCAATGGGTGCTGCCGGGTGGCACATCTGTTTCGATGTTCTGGATCGCCTTCTCAACGGGACTCCCCTCGGTCGCATGGTTGGCGGCAACGCGGTGAAGTTCGGCGGCTGGCAGCGCCTGCACGCCGAGTATGCCAAGCAGTTCGGTATCGAAGCGCCCAACTGGCCGCCTCAGGCGGCTCAAAAGTAGTGAATTTCGGCATCCCCTTCGGGGCGTCGGAAAATTTAACCTGTGCAGCAGAGCTGATGCCTTTGCTTCCACGCAGGAATCATTTCTGTAAGGAGAAGGAACACAATGAATCACTTGAATGAACACCCATCGCTCGCAATGAAGTGCTTCAATGTTCTGCTGTGGACCTTGCAAATCTTGTGGGGAGTCTTCTTCAGCTTCACTGGCTTTGGCAAAATCCTCGCTTACGACCCGGCAGTATGGAACCACATGCTCCATAACGTGGCCTGGTTTTCTGCGGTGCCGCAAGCCCTGTTTGTCTTCATCGGAGTCTGTGAGTTTTTGGGAGGCATTGGCCTGATCCTGCCGGCGATGACCGGAGTCAAACCGAAGCTCACGCCGTTTGCTGCCATCGGCCTGACGCTGGTCATGGTCCTCGCCGCGATATTTCACATCGTGCGCAGTGAGTCTCACTTTTTCTTGCCCGTGAATCTGGTGCTGGGCGGAGTCGCCGCATTCATCGCGTATGGCCGGTTGATAGCCATGCCTATCGCGGCGCGGTCGACCAGCACCCTCCGCATGGTTACAGGAGTGGCGATTCTGGCGGCTCTGGCTCTCGCCGGCTACGTTCCGGTCTGGTACCAGATGACGCACACCCACTAACCGACAGTCCGTAGGGGCACGGCATGTTTACCCTGAGCCTCGAAGGGCCGTGCCCGTCTTCACTACTGGCAGCGGCTGAACGCGGAATACGCCAAGCAGCTCTGCATCGAGACTCCGAAGCAGTTATTTCAGAAAGGCAGGAAAATGAATCATGAAAGAAACAACTAAACGTTCGATCATTCGCTGGGTTCACATCGTCTTAGCCATTCCCATAGTCGGGTATATTTACAGTCCGTTTGACCAAATCCCGAACTATGCCGCCGTTACTCGGTATTTTTATGTTCCTATACTTGTCCTTTCGGGACTTTGGATGTGGAAAGGCCATGTTGTTCGACGACTTATTTTGAGGAAATCGGCCAATCAACTACCGCACCAAAATGGGACAAGAATCGAGGCATAAAGCTCCAATGAATCCATCGGAACGCATTGATGTGCTGATCGAATCACTCACAGACTGGCGCGGCAAAACGCTCGCCACCGTCCGCAAGACCATCCTTGAGACTGACCGCGAGATCATCGAGGAATGGAAGTGGATGGGAAGCCCAGTCTGGTCTCGCGACGGAATGATCGCGGTCGGCAACGCCCACAAAGATAAAGTGAAGCTCACCTTTTCCAACGGGGCGAGCCTTCCGGATCCCGACAAACTCTTCAACGCTGGACTCGGAGGCAACAAATGGCGAGCCATCGATCTTTTCGACGGCGACAAGATCAACGCGCGCGCCCTAAAAAATCTCATCCGCGCTGCCGTCGATTTCAATCAATTCAAATCGAAGAAGAAAGCGCCCGCTCAAACTCGAGCGAAAGTCAGTAAAAGCAAAAAGTGATGGGACGACAGGTTTTGCTCACTAATTCTCTCTGCGGGCTGCTTGAAAAAACAGTTAACGTTCCTGTCCGCGAATTTCCCGAATTTCACTAGGAGTCGACGATGAATATCGCTCCAGCGACGAGAGATGCTCTAATTGATCTCGGCAAGAAATGGGCCATCGATCCAGCACGGCCCCGGATCGGGGCCGACACAGAATCGGCGTGGATGAAACTGATTAACGACTGGGTCGGAGAGAACACTTTGCCGCTGCTCGTGCGGAAGACCAACGATAACCGGGGGGCGCGCATAGGGGGCGAGGGAGGTCGGGTGCTGATTCCTACAGATAATAGTCCTGCTCAATGGGTCTTTGCTATGGCACTGTCCGGTCAGTGCCCGAGTCTTGGTCAGATCACTGAGCTACTCGAACGCGGTAAGTTGCCGATTGCAATGATTCTAAAGACAGTTGAACGAAATGGCGCGGACTACAAGGGTGTACTTCGCAACTGCCCAAATACTCAAGCAGGTGGCTGGAAATTAGCGCACATTGAAGGCGTGAAGCTTGGGCACCGTGGGATTATTTCTGCCTGTCCCTCGTCCAAGATCAAGGAGCATTTCATTAAGTTCATGTCGTTAAAGAACATGCTAGTGGTGCCTGCTGAATGGGCGGGCCTCGCCGAAGTCCAGGCTTTTAAAGATGGCTATATTGCCGGATTGGAGAACATGCGAGTAGAAGTCCCCGGCGGTGGGCTGGCTAGCTTTGAAGGACGTCCGCCGGGTCCGGGCGCGGCATGAGCGCCCAGAGAATTTTGGGATGAAATGAGAAAAGGCGGTTGGAGCAGAGGTTAGGTCGGGGCGGCGGATGGCCGCCCCTCGCTCCAGGTGCGTCGCGTCAGGAAATCGGGCTACAAATTCGAGGAGGGCCGCCGGGTGCTGCACACGCCGATTTTGCGTGTGCGGGTTTAGAGTCGGCCCTTACTTCGACCGAGCCCGTCGGGAGTCCTTAATGCGAGGATGCTCTAGAGGAGGAGTGACTTCGCTTTGCTGAATTTATCGAGACTCGTTTTGAGTCGCAGTTTTGTTTCGTTGGCCCTTTGAATTGCACGCGGCCATTCACCCGGCAGCGTGGCGACAGTTCGGAGGTGCTCGATGTCCGCACAGCAGGTCCTCAGCTCGTCGAATGCTGAGGAGAGCACTGTGGCACCAGCTGGATTTATCCGGGCCGCGTGATCGAGAGCAGAGGCCGCCTTTTGCGGAAAAAGATTTTCTGTGGGGGCCATGGTTCGCACAACACCCCAATCTGCGATGTTATGTTCGATCCAGTACGTGACGGCGCTTACGGCGCTATCGATGGTGGATTGCACGATTTGTTTGCCGAGGCCCGCTTGTTCTTCGATTTGCTGACGCATGAGGGCGACGCTCTCAAATGCCGCTCGGGCTGAAGCCTCAGCTGCACTCGCGGAGTGTTCGGCGGCGAGACGTGCCTTGCTTGTTTCGTCGAGGATTCCCTTCGTCAGCTTCACGTAGCCATTGGTGATAACGACGAGAATAACCGTGACGACCAGTGTGGCTAGGGCCGCAAACGCCTGGACCGCCGCCGACCAGGACGTGACCGTTTGTGGGTCCATCGAGTGAATCCTCCGATAGTCCACTCTACTTTTTCGATAATGGCGGTGTCTATCGCCGGTTGCCGGATTCCCTAGGTAGCGCTTTTCTACCCGGGTGTCCGCCTTATGCCCGAGGAATTTCCAGTTGCTTGCAGATATGTCGGCGTGGACCGGCTCTGTCTTTGAATAGCAATAGATGACCGCGTTCCATTAGTGCTTAGCGTGGATAATATGAACACCAAGGTGCCCGGGCGCGAGTCCTTGAACGGCGCCGCCGAACCTGGACGTGATCTCCTGGAAACTGATGTCTTCGATGGTGCAAAATCCGTGCGAGCGAAGAATGGCTGCAATGCCAGCCGACTCGAAGCGGCTGCCCAAAGGTTCGTCCATTTTCTTAAGCTGTTCGGTCCGCTCCCTTTCTAATTGCCTTAGCTCTTCGGAGAATCCCTCGGGAGGTTCCATGTAGTCGAACACCACCTCCGAGTTCTGGATGGACGACATGTAGTCCAGAGTGCGGCCGATAGCGTCCTGTGTGAGATATGGCACAACTCCGAGCCAAGTGAAAAACGCGGGCGAGTTCTGCTGAAAGCCTGCGGCGACGAGCTTCTCTCCCATATCGTCCCGTTCGAAATCGACTGGCACGAAAATAAGCCATTGCGGAAGTGCGATTTGCGCTTCGGCCAAGCGCTGGCGTTTCCCTGCCTGCGTCGCGGGGTGGTCCACCTCATAGATACGGATCTGTCGTGCGCCATGGGGATTCCGGAGAGCGAAAGTGTCGAGTCCGGCGCCAAGGATGACGATCTGCCGAACCCCTCTTTCGACAGCTTTTGACAAAGCATCTTCCGCAATCCGGCTTCGCGCAGCGGTGAATAGACGTCCTATGCTCGCCAACGGGTGTCCGCTCGCAAATTGAAGCACGTCCTTTTCGTCTTCACGCAGAATCCTCATGGCAAATGGGTCATGGAGGATTGAGCCATAATCGAGCACCTGATGAGCAGCTCGCTGTCGGGCGATCATAATGGCTGTGCGGCTGGGTTCATTAGGGTTCATGTTCGAGGTCTCCGTTCTCATCCATAGCTGATCGCACGGCTGCGGGAGCAGCATGCGGATTGCAAGTGGGAATAAGGCACAAGTTAGAAGTTGGAGGCTGGAGGTTAGAACGAAGTCAAAACCCGCACCCTGAAAATCGCAGGGATGCGGCACCCCATCAAACGTCTGCGGCACCCGGCTGGCCGCGTCGCAGGCTCCACAATCCGCGTACCGCGAGGATAAAGGCGAACAGGCCAAGCACGCCCAGCGCGTGAAGCGTCCAAACGAACAAGAAGGCTGGGCTGGATCTGGCGATCGCGCCGTGAAAGATGCCTGCTGGGCTCATGGCGTGCATGACCGGCATGCCGATCCCAATGAGTGACCCGACGAGCATGATGATGAGCCCCGACCGGCGTTCCGCGAGCAGCAGCGTTCCGCACAGCCAAACGGCCAGGACGGGCACGCCAATGAGGGTTGAGCCACCGGCCTCGGGCGTCCCGGCCCTGGCGTGGGTCGTATCGCTCGTCAGGTGAAGTGTCATCAACAGAATCAAGAGCAGAGAGGCAATGGGCAACATGAGGTTTGGTTTCATTTGATGTTCTCCTCGTAAATGCGTGTCTGCTCCTCGGTGAGGAGGGCAGCCTCCTTAGCGACGGCAGGGCAAACCTTCAACAGAGCTATCCGGGGGGGAATGAAGCGTGCTTCTTCCTGAAACTTATACGCGGAGCTGGACACGAAAATTTCGGTCTTTCTTTCGTAGAACGCTGGGTTGCGTCTGGGCGGAGCTTAGACTGACCCCAGAGCGGAATCGGACAAAATCGAAAACCGCGGACAGATGGGACATTTTCCACTACATTATACTAGACACGAATTTTGAGCCGCGATGATGATTTTGTCCAGAGAGCTGGAACGTTTCGACTGTCCCCAATTTCCGCCCCCAATTTCCGATGGGTGGGCAAATTTTCATCTCGGTTGGGCTGCTATCAGTCTCGGAATCATCGCTCTCGATCCCGGAGCGCTGTCGCTCGACAGGTTTGGTCGTAGGCTGCGATCGGCGGAGTTCCGGAACACGCGCGACAAGGCCAGTCAGGGGTTTAGTTGAAGAGACACTACATTCCCGGCGTCCTCGATGTATTTGAGGTCTCCGACCCTCAAGAAATCGAAGCCATAAACACAGATCCCCGCTTCGATCGTAAATTTGATTCGCGAGCTTGCCCCTTCAACTGGCTTCTCCTGAAACGATCCTTGAGTGTGCTGTCGTACGCGGGCAATCGGTTTCCGACGATGAAGCCTCGAGAGTCCACTTCCCGCAAATCGGATCAGCAGGCGCTATGGAATCGCCTCAGTCTCAAGGTGCCTCAGGTGAGACTGGGCCCCGAAGAGCTTGAGCCTTTATCGGATTGGGTCAGGGGCCATGGCGCCGAAGAATCATTAGGTCTGCGCGCGCAGCAGATACTGGGCCGACTGTTTTCTGAAACGTTCGTCGCCACTCCAGAGAGCTGGGACGCGGCGACTACTTTGGTCCGAGCTCCGCGTTCCTCCAATGTTTTCAAGCTGATTTGGTGGAAACTCAGTGGCAAGGTCAGGCGCGCAAAGCGACAACTGGCAGGCATGGTGAACAATGATCTTTCCGCGGTAAATGCAATCGGCATCGCGGTGCACAATCTTGTGAAGAGCTTGCGCCGCATGAGGCAAATCTATTCGGACAAGAATCTGCGAATAACACTGTCTCCGTCCGACGCCGTCGACCGATGTTTGACCGCTCCCGTAAGCATCTATCGGCAAGCAACGGTTGCCGGTGATCTGAATGGCCGCCAATTTTCAAATGGTTCCATATTTATTCTCAATATTGGAGACGCAGCTAAGATGGAAGGCGCTAGCAGCCTTGTTTTCATGAGAGACAGTTGGAGCAGTTGTCCGGCCGAACAATGGGTTCCAGCCATGCTCGAAGGCGTATGGTTGCGCGCCAACACCAAAGATTGAACATAATCACGAGATTGGCTGCTCGACGGTTTGTTGGAGAACGGAGATAGTCGGTGGTGTTACACGGGGTATTCTGTTGGCCTGCTTTTCTGGAGAATGTCATGAAGATTGTCTCCGTTATCAAATCGAGCGATTTGCAGCGATCATTACGCTTCTACACCGAAGTTCTCGACTTCGAGCGCAAGTGGCCTGGGCAAGAAGACCGCGAGTTGGCCAACGGAGTCATTGACCTGGTTCGGGACGGAGCGGAATTACAGCTTTCGCGCCATTCAGGAGACGGCCAGTTCGGCTCCGTCAATCGCGTGTTTGTGGACGACGTCGATGAACGCTACGTCACCTTTCGCACTCGGGGTCTGAATACGACAAAGCGGCCGGAGTCTCCAATTCACACCGCTCCAGTTGATCAGAGGTGGGACTACGCGAGTTTGCGGTGACCGATCCAGACGGCAACACTCTTTGTTTTTGTATGCCCAAAAGATAGCATGCGCTAAGCGCAGCTTATTTAGTTGCAGGTCGAAGACCGGGTGAGCCAGTAGCAAACCGTAGAGGAAACCATGTCTCAGGAATACATCGAGATTCGCGGCGCGCGCGAGAATAACCTCAAGAACGTCTCGCTGCGCATCCCAAAGCGCAAAATCACGATCTTTACCGGCGTCTCCGGTTCCGGCAAATCGTCCATCGTCTTCGATACCGTCGCTACCGAGGCGCAACGCCAGATGAACGAGAATTTCAGCATGTTCATCCGCACCTTTCTGCCGCGTTACTCCCAGCCGGACGCCGATGCCATTGAGAATCTGAGCATGCCCATCGTCGTGGACCAGAAACGGCTCGGCGGAGGGTCTCATTCGACGATGGGCACAATCACCGACATCTACCCGGTGCTGCGCAGGCTTTACTCACAAATTGGCAAACCGCATGTGGGACATGTGAATGTGTTTTCCTTCAACGACCCAAAGGGAATGTGCCCGAACTGCAATGGCCTCGGCCGCAAAGTCGGCGTGGACCTGGATCTCTTCCTCGATAAATCCAAAACACTGAACGAAGGCGCAATCCTGTTTCACGAATATGCCGTCGACAGCTGGTACTGGAATTTCCTCGGCCAGTCGAAACTCTACGACATGGACAGGAAGCTTTCAAAGTTCAGCGACAAAGAAATGGACCTGCTCCTCTACGCCAAACCCTACAAAGTGAAAACAAAGGTTGGCGGCAAGACCATCAATATATCGTGCGAAGGCATCATCAGCAGATTCACCGCCAAGTACATCACGCGCGACGTGAAGACCATGTCGGAACGCACGCAAAAGCTTGTGGCGCCTTGGATCACGATGGGGCCGTGCACGGTGTGCAAGGGCGCGCGGTTAAGTCAAGAAGTGCTGAAGTGCAAGATCGACGGATACAACATTGCCGAGCTGGCCTCGATGGAAGTGAGCCAGTTGATCGGTGTGATCAAGACCATCAAGGAACCGAAAGCCACACCCATTTTGAAAACGTTGATCCAGCGCCTGCAGTATCTCGTGGATATCGGCCTCGAATATCTCACCCTTAATCGAGAGACGGACACGCTGTCCGGCGGGGAATCGCAGCGCGTGAAGATCGTCAAACACCTGAGCAGCAGCCTCGTGGATGTGATGTATGTATTCGACGAGCCCAGCGTCGGTCTTCACCCGCGTGATGTGCATCGTTTGAACGAACTTCTTCAACAGCTCCGTGATCGAGGAAATACGGTTCTCGTCGTCGAGCATGATCCTGACGTCATCAAAGTGGCTGACCACGTTGTTGACGTGGGGCCGCATGCGGGGACTCAGGGCGGCCAGATCATGTACGAAGGTCCGTTCAAAAATCTGTTAAGCGCTGACACGCTGACCGGAAAATATCTGAAACAGTCGGTGTCGATCAAGAGCAATTTTCGTTCCCCCAGCGGAAAACTGCAGATCAAGAATGCAAAAGCCAACAACTTGCAGAACGTGAGCGTGGACATCCCGAAGGGTGTCCTCACGGTGATCACTGGCGTGGCGGGTTCGGGGAAGAGCTCGTTAATTCACCAGACCTTTCTGCGTCAACACGCGGACTGCATTGTGATTGACCAATCTCCTGTGGGCGTTTCGAGCCGCTCCAATCCCGGCACCTATACCGGCATAATGGACGAGGTGCGAAAGGCTTTCGCCGCGGCGAACAAGGTTAGCCCATCTCTCTTCAGTTTCAATTCGGAAGGCGCCTGCGAGAACTGCCAGGGACTCGGCGTGATCTACACAGAAATCCCCGCGATGGGCGAGGTCAAGTCTCCCTGTGAAATCTGCGAGGGCAAACGATTTAAAGAAGAAGTGCTCGAACACAAGCTCAACGGAAAATCGATCAATGATGTGCTGGAAATGACCGTCAAGCAGGCGCTCGAATACTTCAAGATCGAAAAAATCACGAGCAAGCTGCAGGCCATGAGCGACGTGGGCCTCGATTATCTGACGCTGGGCCAACCGCTGAGCACGCTCTCCGGCGGCGAATGCCAGCGCATCAAACTGGCAAGTGAACTACACAAACGGGGAAGCATCTACGTGCTGGATGAGCCTACAACCGGTTTACACATGTCGGATCTCAGCCACCTGCTGGAGATCATGAACCGACTCGTGGACGCCGGTAACACCGTTATCGTGATCGAGCACAACACGAGAGTAATCAAAAATGCAGACTGGGTTATCGATATGGGCCCTGAAGGCGGGACGAAGGGCGGCAAGGTTATGTTCGAAGGCACGCCCAAGCAGTTGCTCACTGCAAAGAATTCTCTGACCAGCGAGTACATGCGGAATTAACGTGATGGGCTAAATGATCATCGGATGGGCCTCTATGACGGCTCGTCACTTGCTTTCCCCTTGTCAAACTAGGAGAGCGTCCCGTATACTCCTAGTCTAGCTAGGAGGCCACTTTACAGTGAGCAAAACCGCGGAACTTCTCCCGGGCACACTCGATATGCTGATCCTCAAAGCGGTGTCCTTGAAACCTCTGCATGGATACGGAGTGTTGGTGCGCATCCGACAGATTTCAGGCGATGCGCTCGAGATTCCGCAGGGATCCTTATACCCGGCGCTCTACCGATTGGAGCATCACGGTCTGATCTCCGCCGAATGGGGCCAGAGCGAGAACAATCGCCGGGCGAAGTATTACACCTTAACGACCGCAGGGCGCCGCCGTCTGCGCGATGAAACGGCGGGCTGGAACCGGCTGGCGACTGCGATTGCCGCGGCCTTGAATACCACGTCGGAGGAGGTGTGACATGTTCGAGCGTTTGCGTTCTTTCTTTCGTGTGCTCACCCGGCGGCGTGAATTTGAAGAGGGCATGACCGAGGAGCTGCGCTTTCATATCGAGCAATACACAGATGAGCTCGTGAGCGCTGGCATGTCTCCGGAAAAAGCGGCCCGCCTTGCACACAAAGAGCTCGGCAGCCTTACCAATGTCAAAGGGGATTGCCGCGAGGCATTTGGCGTTCATCTGTTCGATGAGTTCCGAAGGGAACTGAGTTACGCCGTGCGATTACTGCGAAAGACCCCCGGATTCACAGCTACCGCTCTTCTGACACTCGCCGTTTGTCTCGGCGCCAACCTCACGATTTTTGCCGTGATTGATTCGGTGCTGCTTCGCCCGCTGCCATTTCCCGAGTCCGACAAGCTCGTGACGATCTTCAATACTTATCCGAAAGCCGGTGTCGATCGCGACGGCTCCTCGGTGACTAATTACTACGAACGCCGCGGTCAAATCCCCGCTTTCATCTCGCTCGCAATCTATGCCTATAGCACGGAGATTATCGGCGATCCTGGCTCGACGGCACGCGAGCAGACCATGCGAGTCTCTCCGGATTTTTTCGCAACTCTTGGGCTCGGCCCTGCAATCGGACGCACTTTCACCGACGAGGAAACCACCTCTGAAACCGACCACGTAGCCATTCTTTCCGACACATTTTGGCGGCAACAATACAACTCAGATCCCAACATCATCGGCAAGCGGATTCGTGTAAATGCCGTTCCCAGAACCGTGATCGGCGTCTTACCTCCCGCCTTCCGCTTTCTTTCTGCCGATACCCGGCTGTTCCTCCCACTGGCATCGCGCCCTGAAGATCGCACGGCCAGGGATCGCCATTCCGGGGGAAACGTCATCCAAATGATCGCCCGGCTCGCACCGGACGCCACTCTCGCGCAAGCGCAATCGCAGCTCGACGCGCAGAACGCCACGTTGGAACTGGACGATCCCCAAGCCAAAATGATTGCCGATGCAGGCTTCCGTTCCCTGGTCGTGCCATTGCACGCCGATCACGTTGCAGCAATCCGTCCCACTCTACTGTTGTTGCAAGCCGGCGCGATGGCCCTTCTCATCATCGGCGCAGTCAACCTTGTAAACCTGCTTCTCGTCCGAGCCAGCAGTCGAGTGAAAGAATTAGCCGTTCGACAGGCGCTTGGCGCAGGCCGGGGGTACCTCGTCAGCGAAGTAATCGTCGAGACGACGTTGCTCACGATTGTCGGAGGATTGCTCGGCCTCGCCGTTGGCGCCGGCGGAATCCATCTTCTCCGCGTGTTGGGGGCAGATCGCCTACCCTTGGGGAGTCGCATCGCCTTCGACGCACGATTGGCATTGGTCGGTTTGGTCGCAGCGATCATCATGGGCATCTTGTTCGCAGTGCCCATCGCCTGGTTTAATCTTCGACGGCATCTAGGTAACGCACTGCAGTCGGAGAGCCGGAGTGGAACGAGCGGCCGCGCCTCTCAAAGGATGCGCCATGGCTTTATCGTTTCTCAGATCGCTCTGGCGTTCATGCTCTTGGCGGGAGCGGGTCTGCTCGGGCTCAGTCTCGAGCGTGCGATGGCCGTTTCTCCGGGCTTCCAGTCCGACCACGTCCTCACTGGGCAAATCCTGCTTCCCTGGGCAACCTATCCAAACGCAACCCGTCTGACATTTGTTGAAAGCTTGATGGACAAAATCGGCCACACGCCGGGAGTGCTCTCCGCGGGCGTGGTCAGCAACGTACCCTTCAGCGGCAAGAGTGGCAAAAGCGCCGCTACCGTAATGGGGCACGTTCGCAGTCCGGGCGAATCCGCGCGAGGGCACTACGCTTACGGTGTAGCGGGCGACTACTTCCGAGCCATGGGATACTCCCTGCGGGCGGGACGATTCCTCACGGCCGACGATTCGCGCGGCTCCCAGAGAGTCTGCGTTGTGGATGAAGACTTCGCGCGATATTACTGGTCAAATGCCAGTGCCATTGGCCAACAATTGTGGGATGGATCCGAAGCGGGCAAGGATGCTGACGCGTTCACTGTCGTCGGCGTGGTTGGCGAGGCAAAACAAGCGGGGCTCACCGAAGACGAAGCACAGGGCGCGATTTATTATCCTTATGCCTTCCGTATCGATGACAGCTTCTTCGTCGCCGTCCGTACGAACCTTCCGCCGGAATCGCTCGGGCTTGCCCTCCAAAGGGTAGTTCGGCAAATTGATCCCGACATACCGGTCAATGACGTCCGATCGATGGAAACTCGCATTACCGATAGCCTTGCAGCCCGTCGCTCCCCGGCGCTGCTGGCTGGTTTGTTCTCTGGCATAGCTCTATTGCTCACAGCCATCGGCACTTACGGTGTATTGAGTTACGCTGTAGCGCAGCGTCGCCGCGAAATCGGCTTGCGTATGGCCTTGGGCGCGCAGCCGGGGCAAATCCGCAGCCAGTTTTTTTATCTCTCGTTACGCTTGCTCGTCGGCGGGACTCTATTGGGCGTAATCGGAGCATGGCTGACAGGCAGAGCCATGCAGGCGGTGCTTTTCCATGTGCCAGCTCTTAACCCCGCGATCCTTGTAGGTACTGGATGCGTTATGGGCTTGGTATCTCTCGTGGCTTGCCTGCTGCCGTCTCGACGTGCCGCGCGGATATCCCCGATGGAGGCTCTCGCCGAGGAGTAGACGGTCCGTCCAATCCGTCGCGCAAGCTTGGGGAATCATTTCGGCTGCGGCTGCTAGGGCCGAGCTGTCACTCGGGAACAAAAAATAAATTCACGCCAAAGTTAGTCCCGAATTACGCATCACGTTTGGGCGCGCCGTTCACAGTACCATGCCGCCGGACACTTCGATTCTTTGACCGTTTACCCAACGATTCTCGTCCGAGAGGAGCGCGGCGATCATGGGTCCGATGTCGTCCGGCACGCCCACCCGGCCAAGCGCGGTCATTTCGGCAACGCGCTTGTTAATCTCAGGATTGTCACGGACCATGCCACCGCTGAAATCCGTCTCGATGGCACCTGGAGCGACGACATTCACCGTAATGCGTCTCGGTCCGAGTTCTTTGGCCAAGTAACGGGTCAGCACCTCGACCGCGCCTTTTGTCGCACCATAAGCCGAGCTGCCCGGCAGCGCAAAGCGCGCCAGTCCCGACGAAACATTCACGATACGCCCGCCATCCTTCATTAGCGGAAGCAGCTTTTGCGTCAGGAAATACACGCCTTTGAAATGAACGTTCACGATCTCGTCGAATTGCGCTTCAGTGGTTTGGTCGAAATTCGCATGGAGAGAACCACCCGCGTTGTTCACGAGATAGTCGAACCGATCTCCCCCCCAACTGTGCAGCGTCTTACGGACGTCCGCCACGAATCCGTCAAATGCGTGTATGTCACTGGTATTGAGCCGAAATGCCGCTGCTTTAATTTTCAACGCTTCGATTTCGCGAACGAGGGAGTCGGCCTCTTTCTGATTTGCGCGAAAGGTGAAGAGAATATTCACGCCTCGTCGAGCTAGATGGATCGCCGTGTTGCGGCCGAGCCCGCGGCTTCCACCCGTGATAATTGCTGTTTTGTGGTTTTCGTTGGCCATGATTTCCTCCTTGTGTGCACCTTACCAGGGAACGATGCCTTGCGCGTTTGAGAAGGTCCCGGTTGGGCCATCTCCGGAGAGCAGCGCCAGGCGAATGATCTCCGCGGACCCTTCCGGAATGGTCTGGGTCCCCCGATTCTGGTTGAGATCAGTCGCAGTGTAGCCGGGATCGACAGAATTCACTTTGATTGATGTGTCGCGCAGTTCGTAGGCGAGCTGCACGGTCATCATATTGAGAGCTGCCTTCGATCCGGCGTAGCCGAGAAACTTCGCAGCGACATGGGTCCACGCTGGATCGCCACTCTTCGTAAGCGACCCGAGTCCACTCGACACATTTATGATGCTAGCGGACCGAGCCTTGCGCAATAGCGGAAGCATCGCTTGCGTTACCGCAACGGTGCCCAGGAAGTTTACGCGGAAGGTTCGCTCTATTGCATCGAGACTGCTACTCGATGGCCAGCCATCCCCCTGCACGACGATGCCGGCGTTGTTGACGAGGACGTCGAGATGACCGAAGCCGGCGTCAATAGCTTGTGCGGCTGCGGCGATCGTAGCGGAATTGTCGAGATCGATCGCGAGGTAGCGGACATCATCGCGTTTGAGCTTGTCTGCCGCCTCCCGGCCGAGTGCTTGATCTCGCGCGCCTAGGAGAACAGTAAAACCTGATGCGGCGAGCTGGCGGGCGACTTCGAACCCAATACCTTTGTTCGCTCCGGTAACGAGAACGATTTTCTTTGGTGTGCTTTGCATTTTGTTTCTCTCCTCAGAATGATAGTGAAGTTCAAGCCTCGAACCTGCTCGTGTGATTGAGACCGGCAATCAGCTCAGCGTTGCGCTTTGTGTAGCATGATCTTGCGACGTGTGTTTTACCCAGTGCACATTCTTAACTGTGCGAAGAGGCTGCGTGCCTGGTCTGTTCCGGTCCGAAATAGGTCCCTCGTTCAAGGTCGGCAATAATCCCCAGCTGCTTCGGCTGCCATCCCAGCTTTTCTTCCGTTAGCTTGCTTGACGCCGGGCAGTCGATACCGACGAAGTGAGCGAGCCAACCGAAATGTTGAGCGGCCTCCTCGGGCGACTTGCTGACAACTGGCGCGTGCAGGCGGCGACCGATCACGCCAGCGATGTCATGGAAGGGCACGCCCTGGTCTCCAACGGCGTGGTAGCTCGCTCCTGCGGAACCCTTCTCCAGTACGAGCCTGTAGAGATGAGCAGCATCGAGCCGGTGGACGGCAGGCCAGCGGTTAAGACCATTGCCGACGTACGCTGACTGTCTCTTTTCGCGGGCGATCTTGATGAGAGCCGGGACGAAGCCATGATCGCCGTCCCCATGGACCGATGGAGGAAGACGCAGCACGGAGACGCGTACGCCACGCGAGGCCATAGCTGCTACAGCCTGCTCCGACTTGCGCGGAAAGCTGGGATTGGGCCCATCCAGTTCGGTTGCGAGCGGGCCCTGGCGCTGAATCAGCAAGGTCCCGGAAGTGACGACCAACGGGCGCTCGGAACCCGCGAGGGCGGCTCCTAGTGTCTCAATGGCGAGTCTATCCTTCTCGGCGGCAGGCGCGTAGTTCGAGAAGTCGTGGATAAAGGCAGTGTGGATCACCCCGTCGGCAGCGGCCGCTCCGGTGCGCAAGCTCTCGAGGTCTTCGAGGGAACCGCGATGTACATAGGCTCCGGCAGCGGCAATGGACGCGGCAGCCCCATCCGACCGAGCCAGTCCAATCACCTTATGACCCGATTTGATCAACTCCTGAACGATAGCTAAACCGACAAAGCCTGTTGCTCCCGTGACAAATATCTTCATAGATCCTCCTTCGCATCAAGTAGCTGGAAAACTGAATCGCTAAAATGACTCTCCGACGAGTTCTTCACTCTTCTTCCAAAGCGCCTGCGCCGTGCTTGGATCGAGCGCATATCCGCGGACTCCTTCGCTTACGCCCGTGACGGTCACATGGTCCGGAGCGATCTGACCGACGTGGCAATTCTCACAATATTGGCCGCCGATCCCGTCCGCCGGAGCGACGACACCGGCCCAAACAGAAGTTGCGGCTCCTTGAGGGATGGTCTTCCACTGGAACGGCCCCTTACCCTCGGCCGCAAGCTGCTGACCTATTTGCTGAATCAAGTTTTGGAGGACGCTCGGGTCCATGTAACGACCCAGCTCCGTCTGTATGACTCCCGGATGCACAGCCGCGGCACGCACGCCACGCTTGCGGTGCCGTTGGTCGAAAGCAACAGCGAAGAGGATATTCGCCGTCTTCGAGCGGCCATAGGCGACCATCGGATCGTAGGGGGTCCGCTCAAAGTTGGGATCCTGCAGATCTACGTTGGATATGCGATGACCGGCGGACGACAGGTTGATCAACCTTCCTCCGGAACGGATCAGTGGCGCAATCCGGTTAACGAGGACAAAGTGACCGAGATGATTTGTGCCGAATTGCGTTTCAAAGCCGTCCAACGTCTTGCCAAACGGAGTAGCCATCACGCCGGCATTGGCGATGACTACATCGAAGGGTTCACCTTTTGCGAGTAGTTTGTCGGCGCAGTCGCGCACGCTCTTAAGGCTGCCGAGATCAAGTGCAACCAGCTCGAAGCTCCCACCCTTGGCTGCAGCGTCTTTTCGCACCTCGGCGGTCGCCTGCTCGGCCTTAGCCAGATCCCGCGCGGCACCCACAACATGTGCGCCATGCGCGGCCAGAGACCGCGCTGTTTCCACGCCGATACCCGCCGAAACGCCCGTGACCAGAATGCGCTTGCCGAGCAGATTTACGCCGGACAAAACATCATCTGTTGTTGAGGTTGCCCCAAATGCGTCTACCATTGTGTTCCTCCTTGTTCTGGCCCGTTCCAGTTCCGGGCCTACGCCACGGTATTGACGGGCCGCCACGATTCCGATAAAACGGAGAGTGGCTCCGAATACTTAGATATACGGAGGCTGTCTCCGGTTACAATCTTTTTTATGGCCAGAAAACCTTCTAAACGTTCGGAACGAAAGCC
The DNA here is from genome assembly GCA_963740015.1 of uncultured Acidobacteriota bacterium. Classification (GTDB taxonomy): domain Bacteria; phylum Acidobacteriota; class Terriglobia; order Acidiferrales; family UBA7541; genus Acidiferrum. The sequence continues at coordinate 240,896 of CAVUCM010000063.1, forward strand.
GCGCACTGACGCACGACGCAACCGCGATCGCATTTTGGAGGTGGCCAAGGCGGCATTCACCCGGTCAGGTGCAGATGCCAGCTTGGACGATATCGCCAAACAGGCGGGTGTGGGGCCGGGAACCTTATACCGCCATTTCCCGACGCGCGATGCCCTTATCGAGGCCGTTTACCACACTGAGGTGGGAAAACTGGCGGCGGCACAAAGGGAACTATCCGCAAAGTTGCCTCCAATCGAGGCGTTGCGGGCCTGGATGATGCTTTTCGTTGACTACATTGCCGCAAAGCAGATCATCGCATCAGTATTGAATAGCGTCGTCGGCGGTCCTTCGAGGCTGTACGATTCTTCCCGCGTTCATGTTACGGGAGCGATCGATGCACTTGTGAAGGCCGCCATGAAGAGCGGCGACATACGCAAAGACCTCGAGCCGTTCGACCTGCTTCGTGCGCTGATTGGCGTCTCCTACGTATCGACCGGCCCCGACTGGCAGGAAAGCGCCAAAAGACTGGTCGATATCCTGATCGCCGGTTCGCGGCCAATGAAGTAAAGCCCGGCGAACTAACTCGGATTACCGGCAAACTGTAAGGCGTCTAGATCTGGGTGGTGCGGGGAAAATAGGAATAGACGAAGTGTATGGGCCGCCGTGTGGCAGGGCTCAGGATGCCAAGTTTTCCGTCAACTTTTGAAAGAATGGCAGGGACGACGAGACTCGAACTCGCGACCTCTGCCGTGACAGCGCTGCGGTAATAGGTTTTACAACAACTTACAACAACGCGGGGACTGCCAAAATACCCGTAAGCCGTATAAGACACCGCGTTTTGTGGGTTGGGTTGTGGGTTGAGAATTTATTTCCGCGCTGTCCACCGCGCGCGTTTCATTGCTCCACGTAAGGTCGCCGGACATTGACGAAGAAACCGTTACTCCCTCATAATCGCTGCTATCCTCCTATCAGAGAAGCGGCCGGAAGAAGGCCACTGAGCTAACCAGAGGAAGTTTTCCATGCAGGGTTTGCAAGGACTAGCTGTTCCATCCATTAACAAGGACAAGCGCCGTATCGACGAACTAACGGCGGAATTCTTCCGGATTTTCTCACCTACGCCTGGCGCAACCGTTAGCCTCCAGCGAATCCACGATCTGTTCATCCCGCAGGGCATCATTGTGAGGACCTGCGGACCAAACACAGAAGTGTTTTCAATCTCGGAATTCATTACGCCGCGCGAATTATTGCTCAACGATGGCAGCCTGGTGGATCTCTGCGAGCGTGAGGAATGGGAGACTACCGAAATCTTCGGAAATGTGGCACAGCGGTTCCTCGCGTACCGCAAGACGGGAGTGCTGCACGGGGAACGCTTCGACACGCGTGGCATGAATACGATTCAATTTGTGCGAAAGGATGGAGACTGGAAAATGTCCGCCCTCGCTTGGGACGACGAGCGTAATGGTGTGCATATCCCTGCGCGTTGCCACACCCAACCGGAAAACGGCATCGCTGGCATGTGATTTCGCTTGAGCTATCATGACTTACCCGATCTCATCGTCCCTCCGAAATTAGGAGGAATCCCTCGCTAAAAATGACGGGATGTCTGCGACCTCGTGTTTGGCAGCCCGGACCAGCAAAAGGGCACAGAAAGGGCGCGAAACGTGCCTTTCGTGCCCTCGAAGGTTTGAATCAAATCGCCTAACTGCTTTGGAAAGAATTGGCGGGGACGACGAGACTCGAACTCGCGACCTCTGCCGTGACAGCACAGCGTTTTGATGTAATCGATTGATATCAAACGGTGTCGGCGGACATCTTTTGATACCACAAGGTACCGGATGTCACTTCTTATCGTCCCCTTATTGTACCCAGATTTCACCAAGTCACTGAATTTCTTAGACCTCATTTCAGAACAACCTTAGGTTCGCCGACCACTCGGAAGCTGGTCAGACCACTCAATACAAGCGCGTTTATGGGGACCAATCCTGAAAACGAAGCACAACTCAAGGTCAATGAGTGCATTGCTCTCAACGGGCCATCAGGCCGCCCATTCATCGAATCGGCGCATAATCTCCATGAGCTTGCATCCCATCAGAATGACAGAGCCCCACAATATGAAGGGAACGCCATAGAGTAGGAGATGCTTGCGCGAACGGGCTAACTCAAACACTCCTACCTTCACGATGGCGTATGTATTCGCTGCGAGATAAGCAACCGCCAATGAGCTCACTACTAGGTTGTGCATGTTCTTAGTCCTCCTTTTACCGGCCTGCATCTCCGCGCCGATACTCATCGGTTGCTGTACAGGAGCGGCAGTAATCCTCTGAGGTGTGGCTCATGCTGTGCCCTCCTGTGGGAGTTCCGCGCCGGTCGTGAAGGTCGCGCCGAACACGATGTTTCGTCTTGGGCGGGCGCGCAGTGGCGACGACCGAGCCACCGCCACTGCGTTCGCTATTGAACCGATTGCGCAATGGCATGCGAGTCGTTGAAGACCGTTCTCGATGCCAGCTCACCCTCCCGGACGGTCCACACCTTAAAGTTGAGACCATCCTCCGTCTACCGGAAGTTCCGCGCCGGTCGTGAAGGTCGCGTCGAACGCGAGGAAGAGGACGGCCTTGGCGATTTCATCCGACGTCCCGAGGCGCTTCATCGGGACCATACCGGTCATCTTCTCCCTAATCTGTTCGGCCTCGCCTTTACCAGGAAACGCTTTGCCGATGATCGGCGTGTCAATGGGGCCGGGCGTCACCGCGTTGACGCGAATCTCGCGAGGAATCAACTCGGCGGCCAGCGTCCGAGCGAATGATCGCAGCGCAGCCTTGGCCGCTCCGTATGTGGCGTTGCCGGGCATTCCCTTGACGTTGGCGATCGAGGTCGTGAGGACGATAGAGCCTCCCCGGTTGATCAGCGGCGTGAGCTTCTGCATCACGAAAAGCGGCCCCCTGGCGTTCAGGTTGAACATCTCGTCGTAGACAGCCTCGGTCATGCTCTCAAGAGGCGCTCGGATGCTGAACCCGGCGTTGACGAAGAGCAGGTCGAAAGTGTCGAACTCGGCCTTCACTCGAGAGGCGAGAGCGTCGATTTCCGTCAACGAACGCGCGTCGCTCGAAACCACGAGGGCGTCCTTTCCAAGCTCTTTCTGCGCCGATTCCAGTCTGGCCTTCGAGCGACCCGTCACCAGAACACGCGCACCCTCATCGAGGAGCATTTTCGCCGTCCCGAGCCCCATACCGCTCGTGCCGCCGATAATCACCACCTTTTTATCTTGGTACCGTTCCATGTGTATTCTCCTTGCGAGGTTAGGGTTACTTTGGTTATTTTGAACTGTTTGGTACGATAATAGACACGATGGCCGTGGTCAAGGGATTATTGAACTATTTATTTCACAATACCGTAAGACCCCGTGGACGAGCACGCAGCGCCGCAATCGCATGCTGATTCTGGTCACCGCAACCATTTCGCCGCGACCGGCACTCTTTCAGGACACCGCGCTTAAGGATGCTGTGTAAGAGAAATCGACGCCAGAGACCTTCACGACGGCCTGCCACGCGGCTTCTTGGCTGGCGCGATCGAGAAGGTGTGGGTGGCGCTGCGCCTCAATTGGGCCTGAGAACTTCCCTTGAGCCGAGGCGAAGAATTGCCCTGAGACGTCGGTTCCGAACTCCGACGCTTGGAGGTACCGACGGGCCGCGGTCTCCGGCGTCTGATTCATGCCGGGAATGAGGTTCACGATTGGGATAAACAGATACTTCAACAACGGGCCAGCGCTTCGCACCACCTTGGTGTCGGTCGCCCCACCGGGCGAGACAGCATACACGGCCATGCCTGAGGGTAGCCGGCGCGCCAGCGCCGCGACCCACCAAGCGATAATGAGCTTCGCGTCGGCATACGCATTGTTGGGCACGTACTTCACGTTCGGCCCGTTGCGAATCAGGGCTTCCACAGCGGCGGTTCGGTTACCCCGGTGGTATTTGGCCCCGAAGGCTGGCACGTCGGTGTACTTGAACATGGGGACGCCCCCTCGGGCTGGCTCCGCACCGGCGATAACAATCCGCGCGTTGGGGCTCAGTAGATTGGCGCGGAGCAACCCGACAGTTAGTTGATGATGGCCGATCAGCGGGGCCTGAGACGCCTCGACGCCCGCCGCAGTGAGCACGCGCTTCTTAAATGGGACCAACCCTGCATTGAGCAGCAGGAAATCGATCGGCTTACCTTGCTTGACCAGCTCGGCGAGGGTGGACTGAACGCTGGACGGCGAGTCCAGATCCAGCTCCAGCGGCGTGAAGACCTGTTTCTTGGTCTCAGCCGCGAGTTGAGCGGCCGTTTGCTGAACCCGGGCCAGGCTGCGCCCGGTGACGATGACCTGTCGGTAGCCCTTGGTGGCGAGCATGCTGGCTGCCGCATAACCGAGCCCAGAGGTGGTGCCGGTGACGAGTGCGATTGAATGTTCCATGGGCGTCTCCGTGGTAAAGGGTGAAGGCCGAGTCATGAGCCCCCGCGAGGCCATGACCGACTTGCTAATTTCGAACTATTCGGTTATATATTGGTTCGATGGAAATTGTCAATGAGTTTTGAACCAAATGATTCAAAATACCGCTAGACCGCGGGGTCGACCGCGCAGCTTCGACGAGACGGGGGCGCTGGAAAAGGCGACTCAGGTGTTCTGGTCGAAAGGCTACGACGGAGTGACGATTGACGATCTCGTCGCCGGGATGGGTGTGGGACGGCCGAGCCTGTATGCCGTCTTCGGGGACAAGCGGGCGATATTCTTGCGCGTCCTAAGGGCGTACGCAGAACGGAAGGGCGCATCAGCCGCGAAGGCACTCCTCTCGCCACAGGGTCTTCGCGACTCGATCGCGGGCTTTCTGAGATACGCCGTCGAAAGTGCGACCGAGAAAGGGTCCGCCCGGGGCTGCCTTATGGTTTGCATCGCGCCGCTTGTGAACGACGCTGAGGTTCAGCGGTTCCTGCAAAACGCAGCCGCCGGTGGCGCCACGCTGGTGGAGCGCCGTTTCCGGGACGGGATCACTGCCGGAGAAATCCCGTCCGACTTTCCTGTGGCCGTGCGCGCGATCCAAGTCACGGATTTTGCTCGTGGCCTGACCATGCGTGCGCTGATAGGCACGCCGCGCAAGACGCTTCTCAGGGATGCCGAGGAAGCGGCCGACTTGGTGCTCCTGCCGCGCCTGAAGGCCATCGGCAAGCAGAAGCTATAACTTTCTCTCGCCGGCGCTTGAGCCGGGTCCTGGGCCTGGGTAATGGCCGCCTACGCGAAGTTCAAAGCACTTCAGGGCCAATCCTCTAAGAAATCTGCTCTCAACATAGTCTGGGGATGTTGAACTTCGGCGAGCCCCGCTCTGAAGGCTTCATATAGATAGTGAGCACGCAAGCATTTGGAGATCACTATGTCGCTCATCGAGCCCGGATTGGTATTGATATGTCGGCTTGTAGGAAGTGATCTCCGCGCTTGGCATCGACTCTGGACGGATGACGGGCAAACCCGAAGCCATCATCGTCAGGTCGTGCAACCAAACAACGTTGCCGCCGCAAAGCAATGCACTCGGCTGTTCTCTCGCTCCCTCAACTCCTAATTTCGGGTCTCCATAGGTAAGAATCCTCCTGCGTCGCAACGGCGATGCCGGAGGCAGGAATGCAACAGGGAAGTCTGATCAAAAGTATTCGCAAACGCGGTCCCGATGTTTGGCAGTTTCGATGGGCGGAGAAAGATCCTCAAGGGAAACGCATTTACCGAAAAAGGGTGATCGGCACGGTCTGCCAGTACTCCGATGCGGATTCTGCCCGCACAGCGGTCACGGGATTGCTGACGGAAATCAACGCAAATGGGCTGCGGCGCGATTCTTTCCCGTTGACCGTCAAGGAAGTGTGCAATCACTTTGAGCAGCGCGAATTGACTAAAGACAATATCTGGCGCAGTTATTCGACTAAGAAAAGCTACAAGGCTTACCTGAACCGATGGATCATCCCCAATTGGGGGACCATACGTCTTTCCGAAGTCAGAACGATCCAGGTGGAGTCTTGGCTGCGCGGTCTGCCACTCGCGAAGAGCAGTTGTGCGAAAATCAGAAATCTCTTCTCGGTCCTTTTCAATCATGCTTGCCGTCACGAACTTTTCGATCGCAATCCGATCCGTTTGGTCCGCCAAGGTGCAAAGCGGCGAACGGTACCAAGCGTGCTGACGCCCAGTGAAATCAAGTCGTTGCTCACTGGTCTAGGATTGCGTGAGAGAACGTTGGTACTCCTCGCAGCATCTACTGGCTTGCGCCAGAGTGAACTATTTGGGCTGAAGTGGTGCGACATCGATTTTGCCCAGCACACGATGAACGTGGTGCGCTCCATCGTGTATGGTGTGGTAGGACCATGCAAGACAGAATCTTCACAGAAGCCAGTGCCGGCTCATCCAGCTGTCTTGGAGGAATTGGACAAATGGAGAGAACTCTGCCGCTACAACAAATCGAGCGATTGGGTGTTTGCAAGCAGACGACACCGTGGTCGGAAGCCAATTTGGGGCCAGGCGATCCTGCGCAAGTATATTCGTCCCGCCGCTCAGAAGGTCGGAATTCGGAAGCAATTCGGATGGCACACTTTCCGGCACACGTATTCGACTTTGCTACGCAGCGTTGGGACAGAATTCAAAGTGATGCAGGAGTTGTTGCGGCATTCCTCCTTTCGGTCAACCTTGGATGTTTACACTCAGGCAATTTCGCCCGCAAAGCACGCTGCGCAGGCAGCAGTTCTCGCTCTAGTGTTCACCGCTGAAACGAACACCACGGGTCTAGCGCAAACGCGACCAGTTAGTGCGACAGCCGCGCAGTGAAACGATTCTAATTGACGAAAAGGGGTGCAAACAGGGTGCAAAAACGTGTCCTTTTGCACCCCCTCTGGTTTCGTTGAACCTGGTACAACTCTTTTGGAATGAATGGCGGGGACGACGAGACTCGAACTCGCGACCTCTGCCGTGACAGGGCAGCGTTCTAACCAACTGAACTACGTCCCCGCTGAAGGGTGAAGCGTCACAGGTGCTGCACTACCGAGTGTTGCACGACCAAGTGAAGCACTGCAATGGTGGGCACTGTCCGATTTGAACGGACGACCTTTCGGGTGTAAACCGAACGCTCTAACCGCTGAGCTAAGCGCCCTGACTTAAGTAATCGTACAGGAAGCCGTAGGCAGCGTCAACGCGCTCCGCAACCTGCTTTTTGGCGGCGATTCGCGCTGTGCTTCGATGATTAATTTTTCGGCGGTGGAGCAAAGATTTGCATCGAAGTTCGTGGCTCCCCCGATGCTATAATTGCGTCAATCGTTTGCTTTGGGCTGGAAGGCTCCTATCGTGTGGGAGCTGTTCGGCTCCTGGTAAACGGGCGCACGTGAGTAGGGCGCGGTCGCCAAGTGGTAAGGCAAAGGTCTGCAAAACCTTTATCGGCGGTTCGATTCCGCCCCGCGCCTCCAATTTTTTCTGAAACATCATATAAGCCTGTTTGAGTTACTTCCCGTGGTTTGCGTCGTCGCAATCGTCTATGGGCTTTCCCCTGCACGCGCACTGACATTCCCATGAGTGCTGTCTTTTAAGTCTCTCGGCAGAGACCACAGCCAAGAGTGGCTGTGCTACGAAATCGCACTCGCCTTGCACTTTGGTGGTACAGCCAGTAAACTCTTTCTCTTGCTTATGCGCAAAGGACTCACTCTGGGATGCTGATCGCACGAGATTACGTCGGATACATGGCAACGGAAGTGGTGAAGCGGCTTGTGGAAGGGAAGTTGATCGAAACGAAGGTTGCGGACGCAGTCGCGCAGCGGTTGCGGCAGCGCATGATGGAAGAGATTACCATCGAGGACCGGCTGAACGAAGAAGTGCGCCAAATTCTCACCGACCATCAAGAAGAAATGCGGCGGACCAACGTCTCGTATCAGGAGATGTACAAGAAAGTGAAGGCGCAGCTCGCGCGCGACCGCAAGCTGGTGCTGAGGTAGTACAGCCACTCTTAGCTGTGTATGGTTTTGTTTTTTAGCGGCAACAATGCCCATTTTGACCGAGCAGGTATTCGGCTAAATGGAAATACTAGAGGGCAAGCAACCGGAATGCGACTAAGCCGCGAAAAGATTGTCCGAATCTCTCATCAACTCACGGACGTGCTGGTTTCGAGCGACGATGTAGAATTCGTCGAAGACCGCGACACCATCCGCCAGCAGGTGGTGCAGATCCTGACTGCGACGCTCCACGAAGAAGAGAAGGCCGACCTCGAAGTCCGCAAGAAAATCACCTCGCAGAAAAAAGAAATTCTTGAAGACAGCGAAGAGTGGAACGTTCTCTACCGCAAGTATTACGCCGACGAACTTCGCCGCCTGGGTATTGCCGCCGTTCCCGATGACCGCGATCGCCGACGCTCATAAATTGAGTTAGGTACTCTTGCCTGACTGGTCGTCCTTCCTTCAAAATTCCACAATAAGTGTTCAGCTAAAGCAAAGCGGATTTACCAGGTGCCGATGCGCACCACAGCTTCAGTGGCGATCAAAACGCCATTCTGTGGATGGATACCACCGATGTTGTTAATCCAGGTGTGAGAATATTCGACGTTGAGAACACGCCACGCGAAGGGGCGGGTAATGACTACGTCGAGCCCGCCACCAACGGAAAGCATGGGGCCGTTGACTGCCGCCTCCGCTGACCAGTCGCTGCGCACTGGGTAATGCGCAAGAGTGCCATTCCCGTTGTTCCATTCGTCTAACAACTGCTTTTTGAGTTCAAGGTCATCGGTTTCGGTTGTGACTTTTCTTCCGCCGAATTTCATCTGAAGGAAGGGAGAGATGCGGTGACTGGCAAGAGGAGTCCAACGAAGTCCGCCTGAATAGGACAGGGAATCAGCGCTCATATTGTAAGTGGGCTGGTGCATGATCAAGCACCCGTTCACCTCGGCGACGACTTGTAACGCAGGGTTCACGCGAGCCGCTCCCGTGCCTCCGCCGCCGATGCAGCTGCCACCACCTAAAAACGACTCATATTCCGGGAAAGCAGTAAGTTCGATGGGGGCTTCGCGCGGATAATCGTGTTTGAATTCCACGCCAGCGGGTTTATAAGCATCGCGGACGAACTCGAAGGGTTTTTCTCCGCCGTCTTCCTTGAATTCTTGCACGAGTTCCTTGCGGAGTTCGTAGTTCGCACCAAACAGCCCCATGCGAGTGGCGCGTTTCCAGGGAACTTGAAAGGACATCAAGTTCTGCATAGTACGACCGGGATTAAGAAAACTGCGCGCCAGAATAATCACTGCGCGATTGGTGGTGCGATTCTCCAAGCCCATGATCAAGTAACGATCGGCCGCGTCTTCAGCCAACATGGTGCAAAAGCCTAGCGTGGGCGTGTCTACAAGAGTGATAAATCCTGGCGACGCATGCAACATGACATTGCCGATGGAGGCTTCGCTGGCCGGACCGATCTTCCACTGAGTGTGCCATACCGCGGAAAAGGCCATGGACCTCAGCATGCTGACCCAGTAGTCGCGACCGTCGCCCCATTGCACCAGGCGGTACTTCGGATCATTCTGCCGCTCGATAAAGCCGAAGACCGAACCTTCGATGGGATGGCCCACGTAAGGCGCCATGAATCTGTCGCTGTCGCTCCAACCACGAAGCTCGGAGATCGATCTCGTATAGTTTCGGAACCAGTGGCCGTCCAGAGCATCCCTCGTACCAGCTTCCGTCGTGAGGTTAAAGGTGTGCATGATTCCGGTGTATAAAAGCGACTCTTTAACAGCAGTCCACCAGTGAAAGCGGTCTGACTCTGGACGCTCGTTTTCTTTCTTTCCATTCGGTGGTGGATATGACACTTTCGGCTCAAGCACAACAGGGTCATTAGCGGGAGAAGAGGCACTCGATAATCCACTCAACGTGTCCGCGGGGTTTTGCTCAGGGGCGCCCTTTAAACGATCTCCTGCTGGAGAAAGCAGTATTGAGGGAAGATCGGGGTTGTCGCTGTCCGTCGTGAAGCTATCGGGCAGGGGTAAATCGTTGGGCTGATTGTTCTTAGTACCTGCCGCTACACTGGGGGCTTGCCAAAAAATTCCAGGGATACAAATGTGAGCTTCAGCAGTAACCGCACCGGCAAACAAAGCCAGAAGAATACCTATACAGCCCCAGGAAAGAAGAACTCTCATGCATTTCCTCTCACCGGTGCTCTTCACGAGCATACGTTCGCCCTTCGACCGTTTTTGAATTAGGCTAATTTTATTTCGCTAGCCAGAAACTCGGTCAACACAGGAGAAATAGCACCTCGGCTCTTGGACGGATACTGTCAGTTTAGACAGTGGGTCAAAGTACACCTCACACAAACGAGATGATTCGATGATTTTTTTAGAGCGTGGACTTGGTGATGATTGACGGGAGCGGGATACTGCGGCCGTGGAAAATGAACGGGAACCCGGATCTCATAACGGCGAATTTTACGTATGTGCGGTGGCTGGGCGCCCGCAAGGGAATTGAAGAGAAGACAATGGTCTGGGACAGAACAATCGTGTACCACACTGGCGAGTTGAATGAATGGCTGGACATGCTCATGAAATGTTTCTCTTCGGAATATCAAAAGTTTTGCGCTTACGAATAATCGTTACCCCGGGCACACGCCGGCCACAGTGAGACGCTTCTAGCGGCTGTTTGCGGAGAGAACGCCAACTGAAACGGGCGTAGCGCGAAATGTTGGGCGAGTTTGGCCATCCAATGATTTGGATTCTGGGCGGGCCATGCCGCGCACCTACGGGAGAAGCTAGGCCGGGAGGAAACTCATTGGCTTATTTTTCACGGGCTGCAGACTTTTGCGCGCGGCGGGCCAACCTCGCCGCCATTTGAAGCAGAAGCTTACGGTTTGCCTCGTTGACCTTACGGAGCACTCGGCGCAGCTGCTTGAGATATTCCGCGTCTTGGCCGGAAGAGCCCCAGGGAGCTTCCTCGGTCGATTTCCACGAGCGGAGATCGCTCGCCTTGGGAGACTCTGCGTCGTCATAAAAAAGCTGGTAGAGAGGAACTTCGAGAGCTCTGGCCCATTTTTCAAGGGTCTCGATGTTCGGAACGGTGTGCCCATTCTCGACCCGAGAGAGATAGGCCCGCTGTAGCCCAGAGCGATTTTCGATTTCGCCCTGAGACAACTTTTTTTGGTTGCGGAGTTCGCGGAGCCGATCGCCGATGATCATTTCATGAGTATTTCACTGAAGCGACAATATGGCAAGCAAGAGGACCGGATCGCCATGGAAAGTCTCGCGGGCAATGAAAGTCAGAGTGGCGCCGCACTAGAGCACTGGCTGAGCCAAGTTGATGAGGTTTCCGCATGTGTCTTCAAAAAGAACAGCAATGATGGGGCCGATGTTTTTGGGTTCGCCACGGAAGGTGACGCCGAGAGCTTTCAGCCGATTGTACTCAGACTGGATGTCGTTGGTGATGAAGGATGTCGCGGGTATGCCCGCGGCGAAGAGCGCTCTTTGAAAAACCTGAGCTGGAGGGAAGGCCATGGGCTCGAGGACTAGCTCGACCCCCTCGGCGCCTTCAGGAGCGGAGACGGTCAGCCAGCGAAAGTTAGGACCCATGGGGATATCTTTATTTTTCACGAAGCCCAGGATAGTCGTGTAGAAGCGGAGAGCGTTGTCCTGGTTGTCTACCATTACGCTGGCGAGACGAATTTGCATGGTGACCTCTTAGATGACTTGGTAGGGGGAGTTGGTGTCGGCGACAGAGTACATCTGGACTGTGGCGGATGCAATTATTCGCGTGAGCAAAGTGATCGGCTGAGGGCGCCGCGTGAAGGAAGCTGCGCGCAACTTAAGAGCGACTTCTACGCAGAGTACTCTGAGGCGCAGAGGTCGAGGAGAAGACGCGAAAAAAGAAGGCTCAATCAAAGACATGCCCCAGGTCTCGATTTTGTCGAAGCCTGGGGCATCGGGTTAATTGATCAGGTTGGTAGATACGGCCAGCCTGAATTCACGGGCCTTGCGCTACGAGCCTGGCTTTCCTTTTTCGGCCTCTTTAGGCGCAGCCGCGTGTGAAGCGGGCTGCTGACGCTGCTGCAACTGTTGCTGTTGCTGGGTGTGCTTTTGCGCCAGTTGTTGCGTCTGCTGCTGATGTTTCTGCTCTAGGGGTTGTTGTTTCGGTTCATTGGCCGGCTTTTGCGGGAGGCGCTGATGGTCTTGGTCCTGCTTGGTCTGGAGCGTTTGACGCTCCTTCGCCTGTTGTGTTTCCAGCTTTTGCTGTTGCTGCTGGAATCTCATATCGTTCTTGGCATTGCCAGTATTTGGAAGAGCAGCGTGTTGCGCGGGCGGAATATCCTTGGCATGGACTACGGGTGCTGGGCGAGTGGTCTCGGCCGCCGGACGAGCAGCTTCGGTGGCTGGATGCGCATTGTTGGTCTCGGCGGCGGTATGAACTGTGCCACCTTCTTTGGCGGCTACAGCTCCGCTTTCCTTGAAAGCGCCAGGTTTAGGTGTGGCGGCGATGGGAGGTTTGCCGTGATTGCTGGAGGCGCGTAGGTCAGGATTGGCGCGGGCGGCCTGGACGTGCTCAGTCTGCGCCGCGACGGGCGCCATGTGCTTTTCGTTTGCGAAAGATTCTTGCTGTGCTGTGGCACGTACCTGCACACCACCGGTGCCGCCATTGAAGCTGACATGGTTAACGACTGTGGTGTTCTCTATTCTTGTGTTGTAAACGTTCCGATTGATGCTGACGTTCACATTGCTATACGATTGGTTGTAGAAGAAGTGCCCATTGTCCCAGCGGCCGCCATCGTAACCGTTGCCAAAATAACCAAAGCCATAGCTGATTCCGCCGTAGAAACCTACTTGTGTTCCCCAGTAGCCTTCGTGGAAGAGGTACGCGTTGTTGCCCCAGCCCCAGTAGCCTGGAGTCCATAGATAGCCCACTTCGGGAGCCATGACCCATGTCCCCGGGACCCAATAATAATCGTCGTCACCGTAAGCCCAATAACCAGGAGTCCAAATATAGCCGTCTCCTGGAGCGATGGGCTGTTCGTAAACGGGCAGCTCGGGCGGGGCGATCCTAATCGATATTCCTACGCCAATTTGGGCAGACGAAGCCGCCGAGATGGCTAGCAATACCAGTGCAAACATGAGCGAGCGAATAGACAGAATAAAACGCATTGTGTTTCCCTCCGCCTGATGACTCTTTGCGTGCTGGAGATACATCAGGCCATCTAAACTCGGCCTCTACGATCTGCAATCTGAAGAATTGTTTTGCAGGCGCATTGGAAAATTGAACACTCACGCCGCCGATGTCATTGAGGCGTGTTGGCACAAGTATAGGAATATCCGATCTTCAGCGCTGTGCGATATTGGACATTGTTCTTGGGTGTGGTTGCTGTGGGCAGACAACGAGTGTGATGGTCCAACTACCTTTTTAACGGCGCAGACCTTTGATATAGATCTTAAAAAGAACGCTGCCAAAAGAAAACAGGCGGCTGCGAGCCGCCTGTTCTGGTTGAAGAAGAATTGCGAAAGTCAGAATTAGTTATTCGGTTGGCAGGGGCGACGTTTGAGGGTTGGCCGATCGTCGTCGGTGCCATCGGTGGTGGGTGCGTTCGGCGCGTTCGGGTCACTCGTGGTAGAAGTGGGCTGCTTGGTGGACTGCGCGGTCTTTGTGCGCAGAGTCGGCTTGCCCGGCGCGTTGTTAGTAACCTTGCGCGCGAACATGATGTTGCGGAGGCGGGACTTTACGGAATCAAATTCCGAAGTTGTGACGATATATTCCGGTTTATTCGGAAGAATGCGCGCAATTTCTTTCTGCGTGGCTTCGATGCGATCCGGAGTGGGAGGATGCGTCGAGAAAACCTTCGGGATCGTGCCGGGACGGCGCTTTTCGTCGGCCTGAATGCGCTCGAAGAAAGTCACGTAGGAGTTGGGATCGTAGCCGGCCTTGTACATGTACTCAACGCCGAGGTAATCGGCTTCGCGCTCGGAGTCACGGCTGAATTTCAGGTATGTTACGGGGATGGCGAGGCTCATGGCTTCGTAAATGCCGTACCCTGCCCAGCCACCCGGGCCAAGAAGCATCAGCGGAATCATGGCGAGCTGCATCGCCTCACCTTTAGTGGCGTTCTTGGTGCCGTGGCGCGCGCAGACGTGAGAAATTTCGTGGGCCATCACGCCGGCGAGTTCAGACTCTTCCTCGGCACGAAGGATCAGGCCGCTATTGACGTAAAAGAAGCCGCCGGGAAGCGCAAACGCGTTGACTTCATCAGAGTCGATAACCTTTATGGTGAAGGGAACTTTTGCGTCGGAGTTGCGGACAAGATTCTGCCCGACGCGGTTCACGTATTCGGTAACGACTGGATCATCGATTAGCTTGGAAGAGCGCTCCACTTCCTGGGCGAGCTGCTTACCGAGGGCAATTTCGCGTTCGAGCGAATAGAAATTAGGACCCTTGCCTACGTTGCGGTTGCCGATGGCGTCTACGTCGTCCTTGGAATTCTTGGGGTGTACAGTATCTTGCTGCTGAACCGGCTGGTCTTGAGGAGCCTGGGTCTGCGTAGGTGCGGGAGCCGCTGGTTGAGGAGGGGCGGGTTGCGGAGGCGTTTGCGTTTTGCTTGGATCTTGGCCGGCGGGCGCGGTCGGAGCGGGCTGCGTTGGGGCCGGCTGCTGCGCGGTTGGTGGTTGCGTTTGCTGTGTTGGCGCCGAGCTTTGGCCAGACTGCTGAGGCCGGGGAATTGCCAGAGTCGCACTTGCAGCGAGGAGGCCTGCCACCGTAAGGCCCAAAGTCACTCTTGGAAACTGTGTCATGGCATTTACCTCCAGCTTCGGCAGTATACACCCGTTTTGCAATAATAGGATGTAATGGCAGTCGCGCCCTTAGTCACTACGATGTAAGACCTTTAAGGAAGGTTTCCTATTCCCCTTACGATAGGCGGGATTTGGTGGGACGAAGCGAACGCCGGTGCCTTGATGGAATGAGCTGGCCGCCGAGCAAGCTGAAAAGACCCTTTCGAACTGAAAAGCGTGGTGAATGGTGTGCAAAATGCTGAATTAGAAGGGTTGACACGTTTGGCGAGGGCCTCTACAGTCAAGGTCAGAGATAATGAGCGTTAAAAAGATTCAAATCGGGCAGCTTTGGAGGAAGAATGACACCGGGGACGTTTACCTGGTGACCCGCGTTTACAGCGAAGCCCTCAGCACGATTGTAGTGCTGCGGAAGTCCGGGGCGGAGGGCGAGGCGCTGACCCGGTTGCGCGCGGAGAGTACGCCCAAAGGACCCGGAATTCCTGGGTATTCGCCGGCGCAGGATGAAGAGAATTTTTGATTTTGATAGGAAAGTGAGTTGTGAATAGTGAGTAGTTGTTCCTCAGTGCAGCCTTCAGCGTAAACCTAGCAAATCCATTGAAAAAACAGACAAGGTTCAGATGGAACGAACGTCCATGTTGACGATGTCGTGCACCTGCATCAGCTCCTTGATTAAGTAGGGTTCGCCATACTTAACCCCGATCATTTCGCCGAAGTGGCGGGCGAGTTGGTTCATTTCGTCTTCGAGACGGTCGATGGCCAGGAAGACGTTCGTTTTCTTGAACTTCTTGGAGGATTCGCCCTTTTTGGGATGGAATTGGGAGGCGAAAACCAGGATGGCACGGCGCCGCTGCTCGAATTGGGCGGTAATGTCGACGACAAAAGTGGGCCGGACGGGGGCGTAGGCGGTCGAGTACAGGATTTTGAACGGACGATGCGGTTCGCCGTCTATGGGCAGCTGCTTGAGGCCGGCGAGAAAGCAAGCTTCGTAGCCGAGTGTCGAAGCATGGTAATGGTCGGGGTGGCGGGCTTCCCAATATGGAAGAATGACAGTTTTGGGCCGGAGCTCTCGAATGACTGCTGCGAGGCGGAGCTTGTGCTGGCGGCTGGGTTGAACGTCCGAATCTGGTACGCCAAGCGTGCCGCGCCAACTTACGCGAAGTATCTTGGCGGATTTGGCGGCTTCTTTGGCGCGGGTCTCGGGAGTGCCGCGAGTGCCCATTTCGCCGGCAGTAAGGTCGAGGATGCCAGTCTTGTAACCGGCGTGCGCCATTTTTAGGAGCGTGCCGCCGCAGGTGAGTTCCACGTCGTCGGGGTGGGCGGCGATGGCGAGCAGATCAAGTTTCATGCGCGGTCTCCGATTGCATTTATTTTGTTGAGCTTCGCAAAATACAGAAAAATACAGAATTGTTGGGGCTGCCGGGAAAAGCGGTAGCAGAGCTGCGGCACTCCGAAGCACCACATTGCAGGGCTCTGTCGGGCTGATGATAGCACCGCCTGTGGTCATCCACGCGGGCACGGTGGTCGCGGGCTGTGGTAACGTTTCCAACGGCGGAAATCTAATGACAGAAAACACAGCGGGGCAGAGGGCGTCGCTTACAGGAAAAGTGGCGCTGGTCACGGGCTCGGCGAAGCGGCTTGGCCGAGCGGTAGCTTTGCGTTTGGCGGAAGAAGGCGCGGACTTAGTGATCCACCATGGTGCGTCGCACGCAGAGGCGCAGGAAACGGTTGGGGAGATCGAGAAGTTGGGGCGGCGCGCGGTTGCGCTTTCCGCTGATTTACAAAAGGTGGACGAGATTCGCAAACTGTTCGTACAGGTCGCGAAGGAATTTGGACGACTAGATATTCTAGTGAACAGCGCGGCGAACTTTCTGCCTGCGAGTATTGTGTCAACGACGGAAGAAATTTGGGATGCCTCGCTAGACACCAATCTGAAGGCGGGATTTTTCTGCACTCAGGCGGCTGCACCGTTACTGCGCCGGACCAAAGGCGCAATCGTGAATTTTGCGGACGCTGGCGGTTTGATGGGATGGCCGGGCTACATTCCGCATTCCATCTCGAAAGCAGGCGTGGTCATGTTGACGAAAGTGCTTGCCAAGGCGCTTGCTCCTGACGTGCGCGTAAATGCCATCGCTCCAGGAACGATCACCATGCCGGGCGATCCGCCGGAGTGGGAAGAAGACTTTGAGAAACTGGCGCCGCTGCAGCGAACCGGGACGCCGCGTGACATCGCGGATGCCGTCTCGTATCTTGTACACGCAGAGTTTATGACTGGCCACACGCTGGTCTTGGACGGCGGGAGAATCCTGGGTACAAACGGCGCGGAATTTCACGTGGACTAACGAATGCTGCAATGCCATAAGTAAAGGCACTTTATCGAACGAACTCTTGTGGTGGTCTCTTCTGGACCGCAAAGGCATGTGACGCGCGCGAACACCGTGATGTGATTCTCCGATTGACTGGGTTTTGGCAGGCTGGCCAGGGTTGTGCTGCAGCAGTGTTCGGTATCAACAAACTGAAACATGTACACCAGCCTGTAGGAGGTCAGACTCTCGCTGCAGTCAGTGCAACGAAAATGGGAGTGCTTGGCGCTATCTAAGGCCGCCGGTGCGAGCAAAGGATGGCCACTAAAGACCTCTAAGGAATCGACGGTTCCGTCCTGCCTAATTTTTAGGTCAAGCTTTACATCTCCAGATATGCGAGTCTGTCTCGCAAGGGGCGGGTAAGATGGCGGGAACAGCTCAGTGAGAGTGACCTGGCTTTTACCAGCGTCGGGATTTGCTGGACTCTGCGCAAAGAGAGTTCCAGTCGCGCTAATGAGCGCAACGATTAGGGCGATAGTTGGTAAGCGGGGCCACATGCGACTAAATTCGTTGACACCAGTTTAGCCCTGCCGTTTTTGAGAAGCCAGTTCTCCTTCATAAAAAGCGACTCACAAATGTGCGAAAGGCAGTGTGCAGAGAATCGCGCGGCAGTGTATTCTATTCTCCTTATAGTGTGAATAAGTTTGGGAGGCGCGCGGACGAGCGCGCCCGAATCCGACAAAAGAGGGGCCAGCCTAAGTTATGGACAATGAGACTTACACGCACGTTGACAGCCCGAGCGAGGCGATCAGCGTACCGCATGGAC
Source organism: uncultured Acidobacteriota bacterium (assembly GCA_963740015.1). Lineage (GTDB taxonomy): Bacteria > Acidobacteriota > Terriglobia > Acidiferrales > UBA7541 > Acidiferrum. Next base: position 258,782 of record CAVUCM010000063.1, read on the forward strand.
TTGAAGACACGCAGATTCAAGAATGGCTGGAGTCGCTGGACTCCGTGCTGGAATCCAGCGGGCCGGAAGTAGCAGCGGAGATTCTCGAAAGGCTTCGCGCGCACGCTACCGTTTCGGGCATCGATCTTCCGTTTTCCGCGAACACGCCTTACGCGAACACGATTCCCGCGCGGCTCGAACCGCTTTTCCCGGGCGATCAGGAACTCGAGCGGCGCATCAAGAGTTTGATCCGCTGGAACGCACTGGCCATGGTTGTGCGGGCGAACCGCGTGGAACACAACATTGGCGGGCATATTTCGACCTACGCTTCCGCAGCCACACTCTATGAAGTCGGATTCAATCACTTCTTTCGTGCCCGTTCTGACGAATTCGAAGGCGACACAGTTTATTTTCAGGGACACGCCGCGCCTGGGATGTACGCGCGCGCGTTTCTTGAGGGGCGGATTTCTCCCCAGCAGCTGGAAAATTTTCGCCGCGAATTGAAACCGGGCGGAGGACTCTCGTCCTATCCGCACCCCTGGCTGATGCCTGATTTCTGGGAGTTTCCGACCGTCTCGATGGGCTTGAGCCCATTGATGGCGATCTATCAGGCACGCTTCAACCGTTATCTCGAAGATCGCGGCCTCAAGCCCGTGACAGACGCGAAAGTCTGGGCATTTCTGGGCGACGGCGAAACGGACGAGCCCGAATCGCTCGGCGCGATCACACTGGCCTCGCGTGAAAAACTGGACAATCTGATTTTTGTCGTGAACTGCAACTTGCAGCGGCTGGATGGTCCGGTGCGCGGCAACGGACAAATTATCCAAGAGCTGGAGTCGGCGTTCCGCGGCGCGCGATGGAACGTGATTAAAGTTCTATGGGGCAGCGAGTGGGATCCCATTCTGGAGCGCGACACGGAAGGCTTGCTCGTGAAGCGTATGGGCGAATTGGTGGATGGCGAATACCAAAAGCTGGTGGTGTCGTCGGGCGCCTACGTCCGCGAACATTTCTTTGGCAGCGATCCCCGACTTCTGGCGCTAGTCGAGCCCCTGCCGGATGAGGCGTTGCGTCGTTTGCGGCTTGGCGGCCACGATCCTCGCAAGGTCTACGCGGCATATAAAGCCGCTGTGGAACACAAAGGCGGCCCGACGGTAATTCTGGCGCGCACTATTAAAGGATACGGGCTTGGCGAGGCGGGTGAAGGCAAGAACGTCACGCACCAGCAGAAAAAATTGAATGAAGAGGAATTGCGAGAGTTCCGCTCGCGGTTTGGGATTCCGCTCAACGACGACGATTGCGTCGAGGTCCCGTTCTACCGCCCAGCGGAGGACAGCATCGAGATCCAATACCTCCGCGCCAGAAGAGAATCGCTAGGCGGGTATACGCCGAAGCGCAGCGTGCGCTCGAAGCCGTTGACAGCCGACCAGGACGAGTTGTTCAAGGAATTCTTCGACGGCAGCGAGGGCAGGGAAGTTTCGACGACGATGGCCTTCGTCGGGATGCTGCGCAAAATGCTGAAAGATCCGGAAATCGGCAAACTGGTTGTGCCGATCGTCCCCGATGAAGCGCGTACATTTGGCATGGAATCGCTGTTTCGAACGGTGGGAATTTATTCGAGCGTCGGGCAGAAGTACGAGCCCGTCGACGTCAACACGCTGCTCTATTACAAGGAAGCGAAGGACGGGCAGATTCTCGAGGAAGGAATCACCGAAGCCGGTTCGATGGGCTCTTTTATCGCCGCCGGATCCGCGTATGCGACACACGGCATCAATACGATTCCGTTCTTCATTTACTATTCGATGTTTGGATTCCAGCGCATCGCCGATTTTATTTGGGCCGCGGCGGACATGCGCACACGCGGTTTCCTGCTGGGCGGAACTTCCGGCAGGACCACACTGGCAGGCGAAGGATTGCAACATCAGGACGGCAACAGCCACATACTGGCGCTGTCCGTGCCGAATTTGCGGGCGTACGATCCGGCGTTTGCTTATGAGATGGCGGTGATTCTGCAGGACGGCATCCGCCGGATGTACAAAGACGGCGAGAGCATTTTTTATTACATCACGGTAATGAACGAACCGTACGCGATGCCCGCGATGCCGGGAGACGTGAAAGACGGAATTTTGAAGGGCATGTACCGCTTTCGGCCGGCAGCCAATCCAAAATCCAAGCTTCGCGCACAACTCTTCGGGAGCGGCGCGATCCTGAACGAAGTTCTTCGCGCTCAGGAAATTCTGGACACGAAATACGGCGTTGCTGCGGATGTTTGGAGCGTGACGAGCTACAAGGAGCTTTACGTTGACGGAAACGAGACCGAGCGCTGGAACCGTCTGCATCCCGGCGACAAACCTCGCGTTCCCTACGTGACCAAGGTGCTTGCCGATGCTCCCGGAGTTTTGGTTGCCGCCTCCGATTATTTGAAGACGCTGCCAAATATGATCAGCAAGTGGATGCCCCGTCGGCTAGCTTCGCTCGGTACCGATGGATTCGGCCGAAGCGAAGGACGTGCTTCGTTGCGCGAGTTCTTCGAAGTCGATTCGCGTTTCATCACGCTGGCAACTCTGCATGAATTGCACACCGATGGAAAAATCGAGCGGTCCGTCGTCGACAAGGCAATCAAGGAATTGGGAATCAATCCGGAAAAACTAAACCCGGTCATTTCTTAATCAATTCGACTGGCATTTGATCTCTTTGGATATTCGATTCGGGGAAGGCGAACTTCGGTTCGCCTTTCTTATTTTGTCGGAGAATCGCTGGCGCCTTCCAGAATTTCACTCGGTTTCACGCGGCCCGTGGCGAGTCGGGCGATTAGCTGGGAATTGGCAGCCAGGAAGTCGTAGTTGCCCAATTCTTTTGGCAGCGCCCACACGATTTGTTCGAACTCGTTCGGCGTGATTGCGCCTTCCTTGATGCTTGCAGCGTAAAACCGAATTTCCAATTCTTCCGACATCCCAGGGTATCTGTGGCGCACGCGACCCAGTTCGACGCATTTCTCCAAAGTGGCGCTCAATTCTTCTCGAAGCTCGCGTGCTAACGCCACTTCTGGTGTTTCGCCTTCTTCAATCTTTCCGCCCGGGAACTCCCATTTGAGCGGAGAGGTGTCGTTGCGCCGCCGCTGCCCGATGAGTATGCGGTGGTCGTTGCGCTCAATCACTGCGGCTACGATTAGTTTCATTGTTTGCTGTCTCGTGTCGCGGAGTTATGCAGAATGCGGAAAAGTTGTTTCGCTCCAGCGACGAGCGGCGGCCCCGGAGTGTTAAGCAATTCGTCGCGAACAACGTAGACCTGCCTGTTACGGATGGCAGGGACGTCTTTCCAGGCAGCGACTTGGTAGGATTTCTGCGGCTTCGCTTTGTTGCCAGTGGCGGCCCACGCGAGCACAATCACATCTGGATGTGCGCTTGCGACTTGTTGGTCGCTTACTTTCTGTCCAGGAGGCAAGACCATCTCTCCGCCGCAGATCTTCACGATTTCCGAAACCCACGGTGGAGAGCTGATACGGGGATTCGGCCAAGCTTCGCAGTAAACGTGCGTCTTGTTTTTCGAAACCTGGCTCTTCTTTGCGATGGCGATAAAGTTTTGGTGCATTTTCTTGATGAGGCGCTCAGCCTGTGCCGGACGTCCTGCTATCCGTCCCAACATACGAATGTCATTTTCAATATCTGCAAGCGTCCGCGGATTAGTAGCCAGAAAACTAAGCGGGTGCTCCAAAAGTTTCGCGAGAGTTTCCTGTTTGTAAGGCACGGAGCCGATGACGAGCGACGGCCTCAGTTTCAGGATTTCATCCACGGAATCCAGGTGCCAGCAATCGCCTAGTTTCGGCAGCCCGTCTATCGAGGCAACATCAGCGCACCATTTTGTAACGCCTACGAGAGATTTCTTTGCGCCGATGGCGCAAAGAATCGAGGTAACGCTCGGGGCGAGGGACACGATGCGCAGGGTGGCGTTAGACGAAGGCGACTTCATGGGAAAAGTGTAACAAACGTGTTGGTCGCGGTGTTGTAGTGGCGCAGCATGCTGCGCCACTACACAAGATGGCGGTTCACTATCGCGTGCCGATGATTATTTTGGATCGAAGATATCAACCGGTTTGGTGTCATTCCGCAGTTGATCGAGATTCACCCAGTAATACGCGCCGAATGCTTTTTTCTCGGGCCAGATTTCATCAAGCGTGTCGGCGTCATACAGCGTTCCCGCTTTCATAACCATCGCGATGTTCGCCGTATTATGGATGTCGTCGAGCGGATTGGCATTGAGCACCATCAAATCGGCAAGCTTGCCCACTTCGAGCGAGCCAAGATCTTTATCCGCGCCAAGAAAATGCGCGCCATGCAGGCTGGCCACTTCCAACGCGCCCATCGGGCCGGTAGCGCTGGAAATCATCCATACTTCCCAATGCGAGCCGATGCCGTGAGCCTGGCCATGCGAACCGATAGCGCCATAGCCACCGTTCGCGATGATGTCTGCCAAGCCCTGCGCCTGCACGCCGAAATGATAATCGGTAAGCGGACGCATCCAACGCGCACGAAGGTGCGGCATCAGTTCGCGCCAGGGCGTCCAGCGCTGGAGCTTGGCGTCTTTCCAAACGTCGCTGATCTGCTGAAAATATTCTTCGTTCCACGGCGCGGTTCCGCCGACCATAAAAGTAGGCGAATAGACAGTGTGAGTCTGGCCGAAAAATTTAGTGACGTCGCCGTAGAGCGGAGCATAAGGCGTGGGATGTTCGAAGCCGGTCTGGCCATCCATCGCCATGCTGACTTTGTGCAGAAGATCACTGGAACCCTCGGCGGTCACTCGTAGACCTTGCTTTCGCGCCACCTCGACAATCCATTGGCGCTGCTCGCGATCCGGCTCAAGATATTGTTTAAGAGAGACGACGCCGTAAGAAGCAAGTCGTGTGAGTTCGTGCTCTGTCACTTCATAGCTGGTGAGTTCGTTACCATGCGGGCCGCTGCCGTTGTGAAGTGGGTCGGCTGTCGAGTAAGTGCGAGGGCCGATAGCCTTGCCCGCTTCAATCATCTCGGCAATCGGAAAGACTTCCTCAGACCACGTCGCGGGATCGAGTGTTGTAGTAACGCCATAGGCGAGATAAATCGCGGATTCAAAGTTGTGCGTGGGAGTAATTCCGCCTGACTCGCGGTGGTGATGGGCATGCATGTCCACAAATCCCGGAATAATCGTTTTGCCTTTGGCATCGATCACGCGATCGACGCCAGCAGTTAGGCAAGTGCCAACACATGTTATGCGTCCCGCCTTGGCGACAATTGTGCCGTCTTCAATGACCTTGCGGTTTTGCAGCGTGATAATGCGCGCGTTGGTCAGCGCGATGGAGCCTTGTGGCACTGCACGCGGCACGCTGAGATGAATCTCGGTTGTGTCGGTTTTCGCGGTGTCGGTGTGAAAAACGAAATATTTACTAGCGCATCCGTATTCGATCGTTGCCGCGTCGCGCCAGTGAGGATACATGCCGCCGTCGAGGCTGGCGGCTTTAATCGTGAAAATCGGCGCGCTACGATCGAGCTTAATGGATTCCTGCCCGGTTACATTCAGCGGCAGGGGAGCGACGTAAACATTGTCGCCTTCCTGATACGCGAGTTGCTGCCCGCTGGGTGAGATTTGCACGATAGTCGCGTGCGGAAACGAAGCGTGAACGCGGCGGTCCGAACCATCGATTTGCACGGAGACGAAGTCCGTGATGCTTTTACCATCGAAAGCTCCTTGGCCGCGCTCGGAGCGATGCTCCGTAAAGTAGATTCTCCCATTCGGACCAAATTGCGGGCGGGCGCCAGGAGCTTCCTGACTGCCAACGCGCACGATCGTCTGAGCTTCGCCGCCGTTTGCAGGTTCCAGAACGATGTCGTACCACTCATTCCGAGCCCAATCGCGGCCGCGCAGTGTGGCGCCCGAGCCGCGCGAATAGGCGAGCGTCGCTCCGTCCGCGCTCCATGTAGGATTCAAATATTCGCCGGGCTCTTTGGTTACGGCATGCGGCTCGCCGCCGTTAGCTGCGACAGTCCAAAGCAATCCGTGCTTTTCATCATCCCAGCTTGTGAAGGCTAAGGTCTTCCCGTCAGGCGACCACGCCGGAGAAAATTCTCCAGGAATGAACGATTCCGGCGTCAGCCGCCTTGGTTTGCCATTGGGCAAATCTATGAGCCAGAGCTTGTCAATCGCCTGGAACGCGATGCGCTTGCCGTCAGGTGAAGCCGTTTGCCAGCGAATAAACTTCGCTTCGAATGCGGCATCGTGAAAGGGAATCGGCGAATAGGCCATTTCGGAAATGGTACGGTGCACATGCACCGTAAACGGAATGTTCTCGACTTTTCCGTTTTCAACCCACAGCCGCCGAATCTTTCCTCCTTGCGAAAGCACCATGGACTTGCCGTCCGCGCTCCAAACCATTCCCGGCAGGATAGTCATCTGCCGAGAAATCTCGTCGGACTCGTCGAGTTCGATGGGATCCATGAGCAGGCGTTCTTCGCCGGTTTGCAGATCGCGGAGCCATAGCGCGGTGCGTGGCCCGAACACATGTCCTTTGTACGATTCAGTTCCATCGGGAACACGTCGACCGAAAGCGACGAATCTGCCGTCAGGGGAAACCTCAGGCGCGATTGCCCCACCGCTTGTCCCGCGGTCCTGCTGCTCATCTTGGCCGCCGGTGATTTCTTCGACTTTGCGAGTTTGCAGATTCATTCGGTTAATCTGCGCGCAGCCGAGCATCGGATCGGTATGTCCGAAGGGAAGCGGCGAGCAGACTTGGACGTCGAAATAGAGATATTTTCCGTCGCGAGAAATAGAATGCCAACTCGGTCCTTTGTCGTCTCCCACGAGTACGATCCCCGAGCCGCCGTCCTTGTGGTACATGACAAGCGACCACGCGAAAGGTGAACCGCCGCGCCGCGTGCCCTGGCGCTGGACGATGATGTAGTTTCCGTCCGGTGTCCAAACGGGGCCTAGTGCGCGTAGCGTCTTGTCGTTGAACACGGCGCGTGGATTTTTGCCGTCGGCGTCCATGAGCCACAGGTTGTTTTGGCCTTTACGATCGCTAATAAACGCGATGGTCTTGCCATCGGGAGAAAAACGCGGCGTCATGTTCAAGGCCACGCCGGAATCCTGCGTCAAGGGTTCCGCTTTGCCGCCCGTCGATGGCATGCGGTAAACGTGTCCGAGGAGATCAAAAACGATCCATTTGCCATCGGGCGAAACGTCGAGCGACATCCACGTGCCTTCGCTGGTATCAAAGTCGATATCCCGGGTCACACCTCGAGCTTTCGTGGTATCCCACGGAGCGGGTGGTTTCTCCTGAGCAGATGCCCATACAGGAGCCAGAAGGGCGACGGCGAAGAGCCACGCAAGGACAAGCAGAAGACTCCGCGAATTACGATCGTGAACCACATTTTGCATGATGATTCTCCGGTATAAAATGTCGAACGGACGGCCGCTCGCGGTATTGGGCCAACTGCATCGAATATAGAAATTATTTTCTGCATTCCTGTGGGCGCGTTGTATCACGCGGGCGCAACAAACGCAACACTCTCCCGTGAATGTGCAACATTTGTTTCTTGGTCCCGTGCGGTTGACGATTGACTTCGTCTTTGGCGTATGTTGCACTCACGGAATTCTTTCTGAGGTGACCATCTATGAGACCCATCTTGGTTGCAAGTTTGTTTGCGCTAACCGCCGCCGCGAATTGCCACGCCATTCCACAGGCAAGCCAGGACGCCGCTAAAGACGCCGACAAACAAGTTGTGGATTATAAAGGCTCCATCGACAACGTGAAGTACATCTTCGGCGTTGCTCCGCCCGTGGCACGTTTGCGCCCTGGAAATATCCTCGATGCGAATTCGCTCGATTGCTTTGGCAACGGCATTCAGAAGCCCGGGGATACGACAGCGATGGCCAAGGGTGATAATCCGCTCACGGGACCATTTTTCATTGAAGGTGCGGAGCCCGGAGATACGCTAGTGGTGCGAATCCTCGATTTGCAGGTCGACGGCAATCAAGGAGTAGGTGCTTTCTCGCCAGGGTTTGGAGCGATCAATTCCACGCATTACACCCCGATGCTCGAAAAAGAACCGCTGTCAGAAAAGATTTGGTTTTATCCGGTCGATCACGCGGATAACACAGCGACATTTCAGGCACTCGACTCCGGCTTTAAAGTCAAAATTCCGATGCACCCATTTCTCGGCTGTATCGGTGTGGCGCCGGCTAATGGCGAAGCGCGCAGCTCGATCGTCCCTGCTGAATTTGGCGGGAATATGGATGCCCCGGAAGTCAGCGTAGGCAACACTCTATATCTGCCGGTAAGTGTTGCGGGTGCGCTATTTTACTTTGGCGATGGACACGCGGCGATGGGTGACGGCGAAGTTGCCGGCAGCGCAATCGAGGTGCCGATGCGTGTCCGCCTGCAATTTGACGTGATGAAAAAGAAGAGCACCGGCTGGCCCAGGTTCGAGAACGACAAGGAGATCATGACCACGGGCATTTACCGGCCAGTAGACGACGCCGTGCGCATCGCGTTCACCGAACTGGTGGCGTGGATTCACGCCGACTACGGACTCTCCGAGCTGGACGCCTACGAACTGCTCTCAAAAGTCGGCAAGATTCATCTGACAGAAATGGTTGACCCTAACTATGTCGTGGTTGCTTCGGTGGAGAAGAAATATCTTCCCGCGAGAGTAGCAAACACGCGGAGTCCCGCTCCCGCGCATTAAATTAAGAAATGCAAGTTAACCGCGCCTCAATCCAGAAGGATCGCTTCAGGCTTGGTTTCTTGAGCGCCGCGATTCTGCGGCAACGGATCGCGCCAGAGAACTTCGTGAACATCAATCGGCTCGGCGCGGCCTTTCAATTTCATTGCCGAGAGAGGACAGCACGAAAGTTCGCGCCCTATTTGGGCATGCGTCGCGTTGGAAATCACAATCTGTCCGGGCCCCGCTTGAGACGTCAGCCGCGAAGCCACATTGACCGTGTCGCCGATCGCGGTGTAATCCATGCGCCGTTCCGTCCCCAGGAAGCCCACCACCGCTTCTCCAGTATGAATGCCGATTCCAATATTGAGAGGCGGCCGGCCCGAGATTTTGTTTAGCTCTGCGAGGCTTTTTTGCATGTCCACTGCAGCGCGAACAGCCGCTTCCGCATCATTCTGCAAGGCGAATGGTGCCCCAAAAAGAGCCATCAATCCATCGCCAAGATATTTGTCGAGCGTTCCGTCGTGCTCGAAAATAACGTTGGTCATTCGTGCGAAGAATTCATTCAGTACTTCCACGGCCTCGCGAGGTTTCATTGTTTCAGCCATGGTGGTAAAACCGCGCACGTCAGCGAAAAGCAAAGTAATGCGCTGACTCTCTCCGCCGAGGCGGATATCAGCAGCTTCTGCGGTAATTTTTCTGGAAATGGCGGGCGAAAGAAAACGCTCAAGCGCGCTCAGCTGCACTCCCTGGCGCTTCACTTCACTTTTCGCCATAACCTGGTCGATCACCAGCCCCGCTTGTGCCGCAATAACCGCGAAAACTTCCAGATCCTCCTGCAGAAAAGTGCCGCGCTTGGAAAGGTTGTCGACGTACAGCAATCCGAACAGCCGATCGCGGCTCGCCAGCGGCGCGCACATCGCCGATTGCATTCCGGAAATGGCCATGCTCTGGCTACCAGAGAATCGCGCGTCTTCCTTCGCGTCCATCACCAGTAGCGGCCCCTTGCTCTCCATAACCTGTTGAATGATGGCTCGCGAGAGCGCCATTTGCGGCGTGGCCGTTTTGGGAGCTCGCCGATAGCGGAGGATCGCAGGCAAAAAGGTGTAGCCTGCCGCGGCGTGCGGCGCAGCGCGAAGCGACTCTTCGGTGAGCAACATCGCGTAACCGCGTTCCGCTCCATCAATCTGAAGGACAAGGTCGAGCACGCATTCCGTCACATCTTCAACGGTGGTTTTGTCACCCAGAGCCCGGCTGACTTGATAGAGGAGAGTGAGCAAACGATTCTCACGCTTGAGATATTCGACGCGCCCCTCCGTATCGACACGCGAGCCCGTCAAGTCCGAAGGCGGCTGGTTCTTCGAGCGCTCCAAAAGTTTTGCGACACTTTCTTGATCCAGGATTTGCGTCAGGTGCGAGGCCAGCTCCGGCGAAGTTTTCGCCACAACGGTGCCACTCATCATGTTTTCGAAACGCAGCTTGATGTCGCCAAGCCCAATGACGTCGCCGCTCTTCAACTCCGCGTGTTCGATGCGCACGCCGTTCACCAGAACGCCGTTGGCACTGCGCTGGTCCCTAACAATCCAAACATCATGATTGCCTTCAAGCAGCGCGTGACTACGGGAAATGCTCGAGTGGGGAAGCGTGATGTCGTTGGACGCGGCTCGCCCAATGTGAATCGTGGAGCCTTCCTTCAGCTCATAGAGACGCGGCGGGGCGTCGGGTCGTTCAATGATTAGTCGTGGCATGGTCAGATCGAAGCGCTATTGATATGTTCAGGCTGTTTGCCGCGGTGCGCAACGAAAGTGTAGGAGTGATTGTCCGATTCTGCAATCTAGTGTTGAGCTTTACGCTCAAGTTGAAATGTGCGGCGCAAGTTGGGCTACGATAGTTCTGTGTACAGCGAACTTGTCCTCGAACACTTTCGGAATCCGCGCAACGCCGGCAAGCTGGCGAACTCTACAGCGGAAGTGCAAGCGACGAATCCTGTTTGCGCCGATATTCTCGAGCTGGCAATTCGCGTCGAGGGTGGCGCAATCACTGAAGCACGCTTCCTGTGTCGCGGATGCACGACTTCGATCGCCTCCGCATCATTTTTGACGGAGCGTCTCACGGGCTGCACCGTCGCAGCAGCGCGCTTGATAACAGCTGAGACCATCTCCGAAGCTTTGGGCGGACTACCACCAGCCACCTTTCACGGCGTGCAACTCGCCATAGACGCCCTCACGCTGTTGCTCGCAAAATTGGCGTAATCGAAAGAACCCGGCAAGACGGCCATCAACTGCCAAGAGCCCTCTGCATCGTGCCTGGATCATTCAGATTGAGGACGCAGCCTTCTTCATTCGTCTGCACGATCTGAACTTCGCCGGAGTGCGCCCAAACAACGGAGCGCGCTCCCGTGTCGAGCGGCGCGTTCTTCAATTCCTCGTACAGTGCTGAAGAAAAAATAACAGGATGTCCTCGCTTGCCTTCGTAAACCGGAAGCACGATGGACTTACCGGAACTGTAGAAGGCTTCCACTAATTCGTTGACAAGCGTTGAACTTATAAGAGGGTGGTCAATCAGAAAGAGAATGATGCCCTCCGTTTGTGGAGGGAGGCTCCGCAGCGCCGCCTGAATGGAACTCAATTGGCCTTTTTCCCAGTCCTCATTGATGACGATCTCATCGGAAGCCAGATTTACTTCTTTCGCGATAGGCTCCGCATCGGCTCCCAGCACCACACGGCGCACGCCAATTCTTGGATGGCGGGCTACGTCCAGCAAATGTTCAAGGAATGGCCGGCCCTGATAGGAGAGCAGCGCCTTTGGCGAGCCCATCCGGCGCGATGCGCCGCCCGAGAGGATGATGGCAGCCAGCATGCCGCCTCTTTCCGCTTTCAGCGTTCCGTTAGTGCAGGGCGCGGTTCGTAAACCAATTTTTTGTGCGCAGCCGATTCCGCATTGCGTCGAACGGCAATCAATTCCGCAACGATGCTGATGGCAATTTCTTCCGGAGCAAGCGCGCCAATCTCCAGACCCATGGGCGCGTAGACGCGTCGAAATTCCTCAGGACGGTATCCTTCGTTTTCTAACGCTTTGAATACCGAAATGACTTTGCGTTTACTTCCAATCATCCCGACGTAGCGCGCAGACGTTCGGACGGCCCAGCCGAGCACGCGCATATCTTCCTTGTGGCCGCGCGTAACGATGATCAGATAGCTGGCAACATTTGGACGAATCTTTTCGAAGGCGTCCTCGTAGCTCGTATAAATTTCTTGCGCCATGGCGAACCGTTCAGGGTTGGCAAAGGCCTCTCGGTCGTCGATGACCGCAATGCCAAATCCAGCGGCGCTGGCGGCCTTCGCCACAGCCATCGAAACGTGCCCGCCTCCAAAGAGATAAAGGATAGGCTGCGGCAGTATAGGTTCCACGAAAACTTCCAGCGTGCCGCCGCAAATGAGGCCGTTGTCATAACTGGCCTCATTGTTCAAATCAAAAACCATCTTGCGCGGCGCTTCCTTATGCATCACTTCCTTAGCGGCAGCCCAAACCTCTGCCTCCACGCAGCCCCGCCGATCGTTCCCATGATCGTTCCATCGTCTCGCACAAGCATTCGCGAGCTCTTGTAGCTCGGGAATGAGCCGTTCGTGTGCACAATCGTGGCCAACGCTCCGCGCAGCCCCGCGCGCCGCATTTTTACGATTTCTTCGAACAGGTCCACGCTCGGCCTCCGCCCTCAGCCTACGGCGCGTCATTGGTCGTGAAAATGTACAGGCCCGGGCTAAACGCAGTCCGTATACATTCC